>NZ_JBWDNS010000011.1:0-112677 GCF_056269305.1 Paenibacillus sp. J22R3
AAAACCTTCCAATATAAATTCGGAGGGTTATTTGTAATGCTTAGATTCTAGTATAGCAGTATTTTTTCAAGCTTCTAATGAAAAATGTTGACAAGATATTAGCTGGTTTAGCACAACAGGCTGCCGATTGTTGATATGCTCCCCAAATAGTAGACAGGTGAAATAATAACAACCTGCTGCTAGGAAGGGAGCATTTTTTCATGTCTATAAATTCAATACGTTGCTGAAGATAAACTCGCCATAATCAAAGAGATCGTTCAACAAATGAAAAAGGAGCTGCTACGTGGGCAAAGCTCCTCAACTATCGTTTTTAGTTTAAGATGTGCCTGCACAAGCTGAACCAGTAAAAGTTACTGGACCTGTAAGAGTTACAGCAGTTGGTTCATCACTTGACAAATACATTGTATACCGAATCTGACCAGTTACAACATCAGTTACTGGAGGGAAATCGCCAGTAACAAATGTCAAGTCTCTGGAGCCTGGGCCAGCAGTTAATTCAATATTCGAAGAGAAGATGAGAATTCCTGTACCGAATACACCAGTACCTCCCCTTTCGATAAGGATGTTGACTGTGTTTGTTGCACTTCTATTGACCCCAACCATTCCCCAAAGTTGAATACGAACATCATTTACGTTTGGGGTCCCTATAGCGTGAACAGTTTGTAGTCCAATATCACCAAATAAAGTGGGAGTTGCTGTTAAAATTGCAGTGCCAGTACTAGACGTATTATTTAACGATAGACGTGAATCCAAAAATTGAGTAGACATTTTCTGTGCACAGCTCGCTTTCTTTTTTATCCTAATCTATTCATAGAAAGTTTAAGTGCTTGGACACAAAGAATAATAGAGATATCTGTAGCCTGTTACTTTAATGAAAAACAATGAGCCCATTCTTCAATTTAACAGATATGGATTTCTCGAAAGTTCGGATGCCGACATGTTGAGCAGTTCCTTCTCTTCATCTAAAATAACTAAATCGTATTGGTTGTTCACCTCTTGCAATACGATTGCGAATGTTCCAATTCCGGGGATCAAGACTTGGCATACCGAATTTTCTATTGTTAGATTGGACACCAGTTCCCATAATTCACTCATCGTTTGAACTTCCTTCATACGAATCACCACCCCATCGAAAGTTCCTAAGGATTTACGCCTATCGCGTATGGACGTGCCCCTGTCGGGATCGTAGCAATTACCGCTTGGGTTACACCATCGATCACAGACACATTATTATCATCTTGATTAGTGACATAGATCCGATTCGTTATTGGATTTACTCCTACCCCATTCGGATTATTTCCAACAATAATCGTGTCGATAACGGTATTCGTTAGTCCGCTTATTACCGATACGTTATCCGAATCTCGATTGGGGACGTAGATCGCATTCGTCGAGGAATTAACCCCTACTTCACCTGGAGAAATCCCGACCGGAATACTAGCGACTACGAGATTGGTAGCTCCACTAATAACGGATACAAAGTTACTGGTGAAATTCGAAACATAAATTAGATTTGTAGCCGGATCGACTCCTACACGGAATGGATTAACCCCAACTGGAATGTTGACGATTACCGTATTCGTCGTGCCATCGACCACAGTTACGATATCGGAATTGAAATTCGCGATATATATCAGATTGGTCAACGGATTGACAGCTATCCCCGTAGGAAAAGGGCTTCCTCCCACAGGTGTAAAGGTGGTCACCTCGGTATTAGTCAAGCCTTCAATCTCCGTGACGTCATTACTATTGAAATTCGCAGTATAAATCGCGTTCGTAGCTGGATTGACAGTCACATCCCCGGATCCATCCCCTGCGGGTATGGTGGCGATTACAGTATTGGAATTTCCATCAATAACGGAAACTTCACTGCTGTTTACATTCGCAACATAGATTCGATTGGTTAACGAATTAACGTCTATACCCGCGGGACTAATGCCAACCGGAACGGTAGCAATGACCGCATTCGTTATCCCATCTATTACGGATACACTATTACTATTGAAGTTAGTCACATAAATACGATTAACCGATAGGGTACCGGTTGCTCCGGTTCCTGATCCCAAAAGTTCATCTGATACAAGACGATGAGCCGTTACTAACTGTCCGGTTAGATCTTTTCCCCAAAAGGAAATTTCAGTACTGTCTGCTGCCGGACCACTTGTTGTAAAAACGAATTGGAATGCGTCATAATTTGCCGAATAGTTTTTTGTAACAACTGCATCAGGTTGGATGGAGAACAATTCCTGCACATACAATGACCGAGTACCGTATAAAACAAAACCCTCTAGTAGAACGATAGAGTAATTAACAGGATCGCGATTATCCATTTTTATCGTGACTTGTTGAGTTGGTCGCATCCCATCTACAGGTTCGTTTGTAATTGGACCGGTTGATAATAATGCCATTCATTCATCCCTTCTTCACGTTAGTCTTGAAGTTCATTTGATACAAGACGTTGGACTGCTACTAACTGTCCGGATAATTTTTTTCCCCAGAAAGAAATTTCGGTACTGTCTACTGCTGGACCACTTGTTGTAAAAACGAATTGGAATGTGTCATAATTTGCTGGATAGTTTTTTGTAATAACTGCATTAGGTTGGATGGAGAACAACTCCTGTACATACAATGACCGGGTACCGTATAAAACATAACCCTCTAGTAGAACGATAGAATAATTAACAGGATCGCGGTTATTCACTTTTATCGTGACTTGTTGAGTCGGTCTCATCCCATCTACAGGTTCATTTGTAATTGGACCGGTTGATAATAGTGGCATTCATTCCCCCCTCTTTACGTCAGACTTAATAAGAAATAAATATCCTTTTTTTGGAAGTTGGTATTAGTTATTATATGTATATTTCATACTATAGCTTGGACACTTTGCACCCAAAAAAGTAGTTAAATAGAGTCCTTTATACGGATGCCTTATGCTATGGATAAAAAGATGCGATTCCTACGTGCGAAATAGATGATAAAAAAAAGCTTGATTCATCAAGCTTTCACTCCATACATTATGTAAGTGGATTTGTGTCCCTAGATTAACTTTTGTTGTTTTCTTTTTCCAGGTAATCTTGCAATTTCCTTTCAATATCTTCTCTGCAATCCAAGCAAATTGCAGCTGGATAAGTGTTTGGTCCGAAATATTTATATTCATCTGGATAGGCGGTTATCCATCTTATTTCATGACAACGTGAGCAATAAACTTGTATGGAGATTTTGTCCATATAACTCCCTCCTCGTTCTCCATAATTACTTATGCATTTTCTTAAGCCTCGAATAATATCACTATTTCAATCATAAAACTTAAAGTCAACTTTAAGTCAAGGGGTGAATGAGATGAATGAGCTTAGTATTGGCCAATTAGCTGCAAAGGCTAATGTGGCCGCATCGACTCTGAGGTACTATGAGTCAATTGGTTTATTGCCCTCCCCCGATCGAAAAAACGGTCAACGCCGGTATGACTCAAGGTTGCTTGAACGCATCAACTTTATTAAAGTCGCTCAGCAGACAGGATTTCACATTCAGGAAATTGCGGTACTATTAGAGGGCTATGAAGCAGATAGTCCTATTTCTGACCAGTGGGAGCAATTGGCAAAGAATAAACGATTCGAACTAGAAGATAAAAAGAATCATGTTGATTCGATGATTCAGCTTCTAGACAACTGTATAAGCAGCAAAAGTCTTAACTGGACAGAATGTTTGGAGCAGATACAAAAGACAGGCAAGTGTTGTTAGATGTGATTTGGGCACATCCCATTCTTTAAAACAAAAAGGATGGCACATTCGATATGCCATCCTTTTTGTTGAACTCCATTGTCTTCTTTTCGCCATGAGCTTTCGTTCCTCGTTAGTTCAATCGGCTATGCGTAAATATCTATCCCTACAATACGATTATCACTTGAATCAACTACAAGAATAAGTGAACGTGCAAAAACAATGAAAGTACGTATAGTAACAGATTCACGCAACTTCTCCTCCAGAACCCATCCTGTTGGAGCAAGTAAAACAGACCCTGTATCAGCAAAAAAGATGATGAACAGTTAGCTCAATAAAAAAAGAGGAACCGCCATTTGCAGCAGGTTTCCTCTTGTTGGCTTTCTTAGTTTCATATCATTCCCCAAAGGAATACAGAAGTTGATCATTTCGAAAAATGGGTCGTTCAGTCTGTGTTATTCCGGTTCCATAGGTTCATCCTCGCCCCGATCCGGGACGAGATTTTCTGCTCCTGCCCAATGAAAATATTGTTACACGTTCGCGCTAACTGTTTCTTTTTAAACTATCGTTTCCCGTTAGAATACTGATTCTTCTACGTCCATCACAGTTGAAATATGTTTTTTGGGGACGGCTAACAAGTGGATAGGGGCGGTGTGGACCTTACAATGGAATACGATGACTTGTTCATCCTCATACTCCACTGTAGATGGAAGTTTTCTGTCGATAATGTTACAAAAGACGCATTTACATCCTTAGTAGAGTTGTCCTAATTTCTCCATAAGAGATATAAATTAAAAAGTAAACCAATCGCGATAACAATCAGACCAGTATTTTTAGAATTATATTCTGCCCACATTCCTCTTTTATATCTCCGCACTAAAACAACAACTATTGATATAATGAAGGATGATATCATCATTGCAACAAGAAGCTCCATTTTATATCTCCTTTCTTCCACTATTTAGACGTAAACGTTTGGAAATTGTTACGCTAACCTCCCGTTACTTCAATGAAACACTTTAGACCCGCAGCAACGGGCTGCGGGTCTAAAGTGTTTATATTTTAAGGGGTTGGGAACGAGCAATTGTTAGCCATTTGTTTTGAAAGTCCACTGCTCATCTTTCACTATCCATACTGTTTTATCATTCAAAATCTCTTTTATAAAAGTATGATATTGTAACGAAGACTGGCTCATAAAACACCTCTTAAAACTTGCAAAGCTAATTATCTTTATAGCTTCAAACTCAAATTTACTATGTGTAATTTGAGAATTAGCCATATCAAATGTGATAAAAAATATTGTGAACCAAATTAATTTATTAATAAATACTTGAATTTTATTTTCAAGAAAACTTTTCAATGTTTTCTCTTCCTTTCAAGTTTTGCAACAGGATTCTTATATAAACATTCAACAAATGGACAGTTACTACCCAGCAATCTGCTCCTTGTTCGTTTAGCTATCGACCCTCTTTAGTAGAGTAAGCACTTTTCAATTCGTACGAGGTCGAGGTATAACCAATATCGGTTTCATATATTCTTAGAAATACAAACCTTAACCAACCGCCTTCGGGATTATTATCATCAATGGTGTCTGGGAATTCACTTGAATTTGTACAATCTCTCAACATCACAACACGATAATTATGATGGCGAGCCCCTACACAAGTATGGAATAAACACGATTTTAAATGGAAGCCAACAGTAATCAATGTATCAATGTTCCATGTTTTTAGATAATAGTCGAGCACAGTTCCATTGAATCCATCTTTATGCGACTTTGGAATAACTGCCTCATTATCGAGCGGTTGTATGTCCGGATTAAACTTAGGAATCATAGGTTTCCAACTATTTTCAAGAAAGTCTAATCCATGAATCTTTGTTGTTACATCATTTGGCCCCCCAACCCCATAAATAGCGTTGAATAGATAAACAATTTTCATGCCCGATTCCCTCGCGATGCTAAGTGCCGAGTATATCTCGTTCTCAACAACATGTTTATCAGCCGATGATTCATCACAATCAACTAATAGCAATGCTGTTCTTTCTGGAACGATATTAATTTGCAAATCAGATTCGGCATTATATTTTCTTACGGATAATCTTAATTCTGTTGCATTATTCCCCATAGCTAGACACCACCCTCGCCCATATTGTCAGTTTTCATTATACCGAAATATTCCATGGAACAATTATCCTTTTTTATCAATAACCATCACGCTAATTGATTGCTTTATTGTACATTGTCATCTTTTGAAAAACATGGCATTCTACAACATGAATCAACTTCGTCAGGAACATGTCATCTCAAGGTTGTTCAGGTGTGTATATATGGGGAGGTATGGATAGACATGCGTTACAAGGAAATACCAGGCACAGGGTTAAATGCTTCCGTCATTTGCATGGGTACAGGCGGCTTCGGGGGAGGGATGCCTCGGGAGCAAGCATTTCGACTGCTTGATCTGTATGTTGAGCTGGGCGGGAATTTTATCGATACGGCGCATTATTACGATAACTGGCTAGGCGTCGGAAGAAGCTTAACCGAAATCCGGCTTGGCGAATGGATGCAGGAACGGGGAAACCGAGACAAGCTTGTTTTGGCCACCAAAGGTGGGCATCCCGAGGATGAAACGCCTCATCAAGCAAGACTTGGACGACACGATCTTCTGGAAGAGATTGATGAGAGTCTAAAGCTGCTCCAAATCGACTATATCGACCTATACTGGCTGCATCGCGATGAGCCAACCAGGCCCGTTGAAGAAATTATGGAAACTCTGCACAGCCAAGTGCAGGCAGGTAAAATCCGTCAGATCGGCTGCTCGCACTGGACAGTGGAGCGGATTAAGCAAGCTCAAAGCTATGCAGCTGCTAATGGGCTTACCCCCTTCGCAGCTAATCAGCCCTATTGGAATTTAGCTGGTTATTATACCGGCTCGGCGAAGGATGATCTTGACTCAGATAGAAGCTATTATCAGGAATCCGGAATGGCCGTTATCCCATTTTCCTCACAGGCGAACGGTTTCTTCAGCGGTCGGTATGCGCGAGGGAAAGCAGCAGGAACGCAAGGAAGTGCAGAACATGTAGAGAGAACCTTCTTCAACGATCGCTGTTTCGATCTTCTGGATCGCGTACAGCAGCTGGCCGGCGAGCTCGGGACAACCGGAACCGTTATCGCGCTCTCTTATTTGACATCCCAGCCCTTCCCTGTTTTTCCGATCATCGGATCGAAAACACAAGAGTATGTGCGTGACAGCTGTGCGGCAGGAGACTTCTTGCTAACGCCTGAGCAGCTTCACTTTCTGGAGAATAATTTATCATCCAAACCCTTAGGAGGAATTTAAAAATGATTCGCGTAGCCATGCTCAGCTATTGGCATGTACATGCCTGGGATTACACCAATCAAGTGCAGGCCAATCCGAACCTTGAGGTAGCCGCTATTTGGGACGAGCTTCCTGATCGTGGTCAGGAGATCGCAGACCAACTGGGCGTACCGTTTATCGCTAATCTAGATGAGCTGCTTGCCCGTACAGATATCGATGCCGTCGTCGTAGATGCGCCAACAAATATGCATCGCGATGTGATGGTGAAGGCGGCTCGCGCAGGCAAACATATTTTCACAGAGAAAGTGGTTGCAGCTACGCTGAAAGAAGTTAATGAAATTAAAGCTGCTGTACGAGAAGCCGGAGTCAAATTCACGGTTTCGATGTTCCGACTGAACGAACGTTATACACCAACGATTAAAGGGCTGATTGATAAAGGCCTCTTCGGCCAGCTGACCCAAGTCCGCGTTCGTAACGCACACAACGGAACGACTGGAAATTGGCTTCCTGATCATTTCTATAATCTTGAGCAATGCCAAGGCGGCGCCCTAATCGATCTGGGATGCCACCCTGTATATCTGACACGCTATCTTCTTGGGTTGCCGCAAAGTGTTACCGCCAGCTTCGGCTACGTAACTGGCAAAGAAGTAGAAGACAATGCAACCGTAACGCTTCGTTATGAGAATGGTGCTGTCGGTATTCTTGAAACAGGCTACCTCACTCCTCACTCCCCGTTCTGTATTGAAATTCACGGCACGGAAGGGTCGCTTCTATACGGATTACCGGATGACGTGATTCGCGTTCGCAGCAACAAGCTGGAACAACAGGAGTGGGTAACGATTGACCATCTTTCTGACTTGCCTACTGCAATCGAGCAATGGGTCGGCCATATAATGAATGATACTCATCCTGATGAGAATAACGAGTTCGCAACCGATTTGACAAGAGTCATGGAAGCCGCTTATCTTTCTGTGGCTGAGAAACGCGTAGTCTCGTTGTCTGAGCTGCACAACTAATCTGTTAAAAAGAAGCCACTCCTCAACAGGAGTGGCTTCTTACATCTAATGAAAAAGTCCTTATACAGGATATTGGAGTTACTTTATCGTGTCGCCTCAACCCCAAATCGTATTGCCTCTTCAAGTATACTAATGTTTATATCTTTTAGCGTTTTGAACTTAATACAATATCCGCTCACACTCGCCTTGCCGAGTTTTTCCCCGTATGTAAGGGTTAAATATTTCTTATCTTCAATACCAAGGATATAGACAGAGATTCCGGTTTTGTTTGCACTGATGCCAATTTGATAAAATTCTCTGGTTTTTCCATCAGCATATTTTATGGTGTGAATTCCATATCCGATATTAGGATTGGAAACCGTTTTATTTTCATTGTTTTTACCATCCAAGAACCATAAATTACATTCTGGCATTATTTGCAGAATGATTCGGTGCAACGCTTGCATATCACTACGTTTTGGTTCAGGTTGGCTGGTAATATACTTTTCTATTTGTTCTTGTGTGTTCATATTACGTGCTCCTTCCATTTTCAATTACTAGACTGTTCTAACCACCTCTATTATTTCTGTACGTCCATCTCTGGTATGCAGTTATGAATCCAATGAACATACAATATCATTCATTCGCCATCGCCTTATTCATCAAGTTCGCCTTCTAATCAGACTTACCTACCGAAGCAGCGGCGCGCCTGCAAATGTAGACCAGAGCCAGTTCTGATAAAATGCCCAATCCTAGGATCAAGATAGACCACAGCATGACTGTAGTTTGAGACCAGTTGATACTAAATGGGAAACTAATCAACGATACGACATTAACGAAGATAACAAACATACGGCATCGGTTAACAGATTCAGCGAAGGTGTGATTTGCGGTATCGATCGCGTGTTGGAATAGTGCCAGAAGGAACCAGTTTACCAAGAGCAATTGAAGAAACAACATCATGCTGCCATATGCCAACCATGGAGGAGAGACGTCAAATGAGTGAACGGATTGGCCAAAGAACGGCACCACTTCCGCAACAGAGAACAAAGTAAGAAGAGCAGCGGGCCACTGAGCTTTCAGATAATTGCTGCGAAAATGACCCAGGCCGATTACAGCATTCCACATCAGCGCATACCCGACAATGTCGGGAAGGATGTCGAACATACCGATTCGAAAATCTATGAGTACGATTACCACACCCCAAGAGAAACGGAGAAAAGCGTTTTTCAAAGCGATGCTTCCTCCTTTCTCAAACGGACGTATTTAGATAGATCTTTCTCATATAAATCCGGCTGCTTGTTGATGTACATAACACCTGCAGGATTGCCATTCTTGTCTTCCGCAACAACCATGAGTTGAAAAACATCGAATTGACGTATATCCCCCTTTGGCAACAGAAAGCGATAGTTCATTGAGAAGGAGTCACCTTTGCGAAGTTGAATAGGAAAAGCGCCGGAATCACTCGCCTTTACGCTGCCGTTATTTAGCATCAATTCAAACCCACTTCCAAGCAAATCGGTATAGCTATTCGAAACGGCTGTGATTTCAACGTCTCTGCGCGCTATGTATCCGTCTCCTCCAGTGCCGTCTGAGGAACCTCTCGTGAAATTTGACTCCAGCGGGAGGGCTTGTTTATCAGGATGAATAATCAATTTACCGATCTCTACCGTATCTTCAAATCCGTCGTTGTAATAGACACGAAGTTGATCGATAATAAGCTGTTCTTTAAGCTGTCCGATTGTGATCGACGAAGGCGACAAAACTGCTTCCCGCAGCTGCAATCTTCCCTTCTCATCTCTTGTTTCGATATGCTCAACATGAAGCATAATGCCATCGGCTAGCTCGATCTGATAAGGTTCGCGTGAAGAGTCCTTATTCGTAAGATAATAGAACCGCATTTGTTGGAGCAGTGATTCAGGCATCTCATAATAATGTTTCAAGAAAAGCGGCTTATCTATTTTTTGACTCTCATAAAACCATAGGTTGCCCACCCATGAAGCAGCGACCGCCAAGGCAAGCAGCCAAATCCAATGTTTGTTCATCATCATACCCCGCTATTTACGACTATATTTTTCGGATAGGTTATCGTTCATTCTTTTTTATCTTTTTGTAGATTAATTAACCTATCAAGCCTTTCAATGATGCGTTTATCATTCTTTAATTGTTCCTTCATCATGACGTCTGTTCTAAGCGCGCCTAAAACTAGAATTATGCACACAATAAATATAAATATAGCCATAACCCTCCTCCAACCTCACTGTGAAATTTATGCTAGCATTTAGCGGAATTGTCGCGTAGCCTTTGTAGTTAATTATCGCTAAGAAGCTTCCCGTCCTTATCGTAATATTTATATTTGAATGCAAGGGTATCATCTTTAGGTAAATCAATCCAAGTAACAGACTTTTGATTTACACGAAATGCTTGTTCAATTACTTGTTTATTTACCTCTAATTCCATTTTCGCAATTTCATTTTCCTGATTCGTAATCATCATAAATTTTGAATTACGGGTCTCATCATTCGATAGGTTGATTAAGAATGCAGTAAACGATTGACCTGTATGTTCTTCGGTATTTGTCGACTCATAATTGCCTTTATGGTTTTTAGTAAATCGAATATAGGCTGGATTATTATTGGATAAGAAGCCAACGATCCGTACATCATTGATGTCTTTTATCTCCAAAATCTCAACTGATTTATCTTCATAACCTTTAAAAGTCTTAATCACTTTCTGTATGGATTCGATATCATTCCCATAAAGTTTATTGGTACGATTAGACAAATAAATAGCAATCATTGCAATTAAAACAACTCCAATAAAACCATATACTATGATGTATTTCTTTGATAGAACCATATGCCGAATCCCCCGTTCATGAGCGATGATGCTTATCCTTCAATAGGTGTCATAATCTCTATTCCAGGTAATACCGAATACTCTCGTAAATAGCCGGTACCACCTGGCGCAGAGGCGATCCTATTGATCCAAAAGGGTTTATTTTCATGTTTCCACGCTCCATTTATGGTATTTTAACCCACTTAAATCAGTGTAACATTGCACCTTTTATTGAACAATACTGCCCGTTCGTTCTTCACCTCACTAGAATTTCACTTATTCTACATCCAAGCGCAAAAAAGAGACCCGCAGCAACGGGCCGCGGGTCTAAAGTATATTTTTAAAAGGGGGTTGAGACTTATTATAGACGGACTTCATTAAAGCAAGATGAAGTTAGCATTTCAATCGTGTTACATTTTTGAGCTAGCGTGCCCCGACAGTTGGTGTCCCCTCTCACTTGCGTTTCCCAAAGAAAAGCTGGCTCACACGTTTAGAGAAGTCTTCTATTCCAAAACTTGCTGAATCAATCCGGTTATACCAGTTCGTTATGGTCTCCAAGATCCATAGAGGTACCTGTACCTCACTTATCAGGGGATAAAAATGTTTATATGTCCACACCAAGTGCTCCCACCGACTATCGTTACCTTCCTTGATATATTCCGATACATCAAGCACTTTGCCCCTGCCTTCATGCAGAAGAACATTTTTCAGATGAATATCCCTCGGGTTCAGTCCCAGACTGCGGACAAACTCTCTGGCATGTTCAACGTCTTCTATGACTTGCTCCGGAACACGGACACCTTGCAGAAGACAATCGTATAGGGTGACACCTTGTTCAAAACTTAATACCAAATAGTTAGGTCCTGCACCGTAACATTGAGCGAAGTACGGTGATCCTTCTAAGCGTTTGTATATTTCGGCCTCCGCTTCCTTCTTCTCTAATGACTGAGCGGAATACACTTTATAGGCGTAATTTGGGGTGTTCGGGTAATAAAAGACCGCAGCATCCGTACCGATACCAATGCAGCGCAAGTCTTCGGCGAAACCGATGACGGAAACAGGCTTATTATTTTCATGTCCCACGACCTCAATATCCCTCAACACTTCCTCAACTTGACTCCAGTCTGCAGCCATCACGATCTTCTCCTTCTATTTCATATTTAAGTATGTAATCTTTTCTCCTGATTTCAGATTTATGGGTCTACTACTATCAGTATTCCCCTCAATTTTAAAAGGATTCCCTTTAGAACCGTTCGTCGTAATAATCGGATCATACATATAAAAGTGTAGATCACTAATCTCCAATACACCGGTGTTCTTCACTTCAATAGAATAACTTCTGTATTCTTCACCAATCTCCTGACTAATCAAACTAATCTTCATTACCGATCCCCTCCCCTTTGGCGAAGTATACAATATAACAACTCCTCGAACAACCATTATGTGGTATTTATATAAATATGAGGGAGACTGTCGAATTCTTTAACGGTTGCCAGCGTGGCTATTTTATGAAAGGAACACCTATTAAAATTCTAACGGTTGCGAGCATCGTTATTCACGGGATAAGCTTTGATTTCAATCGAAAAATGCCCAAATAGGCCCGTTTGCAACCGTTAGAAAATAAAAACGGGCTTTTCCAGCCAAATAGCCACTGTCACAACCGTTACAGCTTGGTAGATGGCTTTTATGTAGAAGGGTCGTCAATTTTGCACGATAGGCTAAAAAGAAAAGCCCACCTTTCCGCTACAACACGGAAAGATGAGCCTCCACTCATGCATTAATAGAAATAATCGTATCCACCGTATCCGCCATATCCGTCATAATAACCGCCGTAACCGCCAAACCCTGTGAATAGTCCAATTGCGAGTAAATCGAACAGTAACAATGGAAGAAGAAATTTCACTTTAACTGTTTTGCCTTTTTCCTGTGTAAGAATCACACGGTTACCTTGAATTGACGACAGTGTTCCTGTAACTACTGTCCCGTCCTTCTTGACCACATAGATCTTCTTACCGTAATACTTTGAAATCTGTTGTTTGCTGACAGCCATTCGTCATTCCTCCCTCTCAACAGCTTGACTACTCTATTACTCTATTCAAGTGCACCGGAGGATGTTTGGGATTTTCGTAGAATTGCAAGGACCAAATTAATTTAATACCTAATAACGAGAACAGCACTCCGCATAAACGCGAAGTGCTGCTATTCTCAGCTACCAAATGAACGAAGCCAATGAAGCCGTGACCTAGTTGCCGTAGACTTCAAAATCATAAATGGAGTACGCATAGGTGGTTCCTCGCACGGTGCCGGACATCCTCACGAATTTGGCATTCGTTGCGGCAAAGGTAACGTTCGATACGCCGCCTGTTCCGGTAGTCGTCGAATACTTATCTGTCCACGTGTTGCCGTCGGGGGAGGTTTGGATTTTGAAGCTGCTGGCATAGGCGGCTTCCCATCTAATGATGGCCCTCGCTACCGATTGCGATGAGCCAAGATCCACGTAGATCCACTGCGGATCACTTGTTGCGGATTCCCATCTGGTGGCCGTCGTTCCGTCCGTAACATAGCTTGCTGCATTGCCATTCTGTACAGAGCTTGCCGTTGCCGTCTTCCCTAATGCCAGATTAGTTGGCGCATAGACCTCGAACTCATAGATCGAATAGGCGTACGTCGTCCCCCGCGCCGTTCCATTCATTCGTACATACCTGGCGTTCACAGGGTTGAACGTGATGTTCTGGATTCCACCGGTACCGGTTGTAGTCGTATAAACATCCGTCCAATTCGTGGCATCCGTCGACACTTGAATTTTGAAGCTGCTTGCGTAAGCGGCCTCCCAATTCAGCTTGACGCTGCCAACCGTCTTCGGTGCACCTAAATCCACATAGATCGTTTGCGGGTCACTCGTAGCGGATTCCCATCTTGTTGCCGTCGTTCCATCGGTTACATAGTTAGCCAAGTTATTGTTCTGAACCGAGCTTGCCGTAGCTGTCATTCCCAATGCTAAGTTCGCGGACGGTCTGTATCCCACAAACACATTATTAATGAGAATTTTGTTCCCGCTATAGGTCTTGGTTCCGTTCGCCGGCGACAATACGATTACAGCAGCCGAATCGGCTGGGAGCGTTATCGATCTTGATCCGGTAACGTTCGTTTGGAGGATTGAATCGCTGACCGCATCATAAATATCGACAGCAGTACTCCCAACGTTAATCGATACCGTCTGGCTGGTCGTATACGGATTATAGTACAGATAGGAAGCATAAGCCGAATCATGGAAGAAGTCCGTTTTCAGCAGATCGAGCTGCAGGATTTGGCTTATATTCGTCGTCTTAATGATCCCGCCAAACACACCTGAGAGCGCACCGGAGTAAATCCCGAAGTTCGTATTATAAGGCCAGCCATACGTTAAAGGATCTCCGGTAGCAAACGGCGCCTTCGTGCTGTCTCCGATTTTGCGGTAACGCAAGCCTTCATACGGAATGCCATGATTAGGGTCGCCTGTCCAAAATGCGCTGTCCTGCAGGGTCGATCCCACTTGATCGCCATAATAGAGTCTGGCATTACTCGCCGCATTGAGCATCCATTTGCCGATTGCACGCGCATACCTCTGGTCATATCTGGCTACCGGAACAATTCCCATCGCCGCTGCAAATGTGTTCATAGCAAACGCATAATTGCCGCCATTGTCATTATTGGAGCCCATCAGTCCATCCATAGCATAACTGCCGAAGCTTCCTTTGAGCCCTCCCCAAGTAGGACGATGGCTGGAATTCGCATCAAATGCCCAGTTCATCATCTTGGTCACATCGTAGCTTCCACCTTGCTCCGCATTTAACCGCGATGCCAGCAGCGGCCCCCAATATTCGAGCGCTTCGTAGGATGGATTGCTCGTTTGATTTTGCAGGAAGTTCATGCTCCATTTGGCCGCGTTCAAGTAGTTCGCCGTTCCGAATTTCTTGTAAGCCCAATATTGCAGCAAACCCGCTCCTATTGCCGCATCCGGCTCCGTGCGATTACCGGTAAAGGGAGCATTCGCCGCAAAATCATAACCCAAGTAATTATAATTTACGTTGCTTCCACCCATGTTCACAATCGCGTTATACCACTTATTCGCTGTACCCTGTAAAGCGGCGTCCATTGCAGTAGAGGGATACAGATAATCCAAGCCGGCAAAAGTTAGCGTAGGAAGGAGCACATACCAGAACTCCTCGCCTGCCGTGACCGCATTCGGGTTATTGTTGATGATGCCTTCCGCAGTGAAGTAGGTCCTTGTCATATCTGCGAAATTGACGTTGGAGTAGCCATTGCCGGTCTGATTGCTCTTATTAATGCCCGTAAGTGCACCGCCGAGAACGGCTGCCATCCCTGCAATTGCCTCTTGTTTGCCATCAGGTATGACGCTAGTCGGTCCGACATAAGCAGGAAGCTTAAAGGTTGTCGTCGTCATATTCAGATGCGTGGCATCCCATAATGCAAGTGGCTTATAAGTCCCGGTAGAGGCGAAATCGAAGACAACGGAGTCAAAATCCCTTGCCCGCTGATTCCAATCGATCATACTGTAATTCACAGGCTGATTCGGCAGTGAATCGACGTAACCGATACTCGCCTGTCCAATCGGTGCGGCATGAGTCGTATCCGGAAAGACCGTTAAGGAGACGGAGCAAACCATTGAAGCAACCAGAGAACAGCTAATCACACGCTTTAGCATTTACATAACCCTCCCGATTTGGATGCCTGCACACCTACTAACCAACTCCCACTCTACTTCCCCTTCTATTAAATGGAGCCCCCTTTCACCTTTAGAGTTATCGCAAGTTATACCTGTTCGTACTCCAGAAAAGGATCGCCGATCTCGATCCGATAAGCTTCGGCGTCACTCGCCCCTACATAGAGATCAGCAAGACCATTCGGCCTCCTCACAATCCCCCCGCTAAAAATAACATCCGTCAGATCAGGCCGTTTGGCTGCCCCCTTCGGAAAGCTGGACCGTCTTGCGATAATTTTCATCGGTGTTTTCTCGAACGTATCCGGATGAATGGCGAACGTCATCGCTTGATAATGTCTGTCCTCGCCTTCAAAGGAAGCAATATGTCCCAGCACGCCTACCAGACCATTGGAAAGCAGATGTGGTTCATTCGCTCCGCCCCACTCCAATTCTAAGAATTGATCTTGAAATACAGGCGCATCCGCAATTCGATCTGCCGTAATGTCTTCCAGTCCGGCGCATTTGAAGAAACCAATCTTGCCTCGGCCTCCCTTCTCGCCTTGCGGTCTGGTTAGGACGCCGATTTCACCGGTCGCCAATTCAATAAGGCGCACATCCTTCATATGACTCGGTCCCGTCAAGAACAGCGCCAAGCTTGCGATATCCTGTCCCCGGTAGAACTCCGTTACCCACGAGATGATTTTGTCCGGGTTGGCCGGATCCATGACGAGCTTCACGCCGCCGAAAATCAGCTCACCCTTAATACGGGTGAAGAACGGATCCTGCAGTTCGTATGGCGCATGCGAAGGATGCGGAATCCACGAATCGCCACGCTGATGGAAGAAGACGACTTCGGACAGTTCGGTTTCACGGCTCTCGACACGTCCCGCGATAATGGGTTCCCCTTTATCTAAGAAAGGCGCAGAAATATTGTAGACGTCCCGAGGGCCGACGCCTACAAATTGAATCAGCACCCCGGGTTGAACACCGGCGCTGGACTGCTGTTCGAACTGCTCCAGCAATTCCGCGCAGCTCTGCGGCGCTGTATGTTTGTGTAACATTACCATTCGTACTTACCTCCTCTATCTGTAAAGCAAAGTGCTACTCCTCGTAGGGAGGCGTCTTGTAACCGCCGGCATAAGTCGAATCCGGTTTGGCGAAATCACCTAGGAGGCCGCGACGCAGAGGCGTTGTTCGCTCCATAAGTTCGCTATCATTCTCGAATCGGTCGGAATACCGGAGCCAAGGCGGGCTGTAAATATAATGCATCGTGTACCGGTCATAGTCGTGGTTATGCTCATGCGAACGATGCCAAACCGCGTTATGAAACACCAATGCTGAACCTGCGGGTGCACAGACCACATGCCGAAGCGGACATTCCTCTGTTCCCTTCCGGACACTATCCGGCATTGGCACACGGCTGCGATGACTGCCCGGAATCATTTCCATGTTTCCTTTACCTGGCTCGCTTTGGTCCGTCAGCAAATACGAGACTCTAAGCTGAAGAAGCGGAATCGGATGCCCCAGCAGCTTAAAGTCGAATGCGCTCGATCCATCCTGATGCCAGCCGCCATGCTTACCGCCGGCAGGCTGAACGGTGCACCATGCGGATTGCAGAATGATGTTATCGGAGCCGTATAGACCGCGCACCTTGGGCATCGCTGCCGGGTGATCGATCAGCCGCTCCAATGCAGGTTCGCTTGCATAACCTTCGCCGACCTGATGGGAAACCTTCTTCGGCTGATCGGCATGCAGACGCTGCGAAGCTTCCAGACATGCCGCGATCTCCTCCGGACTTAGGACGTTCGGAATGACAAAATACCCCCATGATTCAAACATGAATCGGTCAAGCTCCGTAAATTCGCCTGGTTTGACGATCGGATTCAGCATATCAATCTCCTCCTTCGGGAAGCTCCCAGCTTCCCTTCATTAATAACAAACAGGCTCCCAAGAATCTGAGAGCCTATTCGCCTTTTCATGCGATTTGCTTATGTTATTGACCTTCGTATGGATTTGTTTTCAAGAACTCATTAAATTGTTTCTCAACTTCAGCGACTACCTTCTGGTACCCTGCTTTATCGAGTGCTTTCTGAATCTTAGTTAGATTACCTGCGGCATTGTCCACTACGCCGTGACCAATGGTGTACATCTGCGAGCGAACCTCGCTTACTTTCGCAACTTCTGTCTTCACGCTGTCAGGCACGAAGCTGAAGCCGGCATTCGGCATCTTGTAGAAGAAGTTTGTATCCCCCATGTTGTTGAGCATCGTTACAATATTATCCGGTGTTTTGTTGTCGTAACGAACCATCGTAGGGTTCCAAGTAAGCGTGAAGCCCGGGAAGTTGTAGTTCGTTGCTGCATCAACTGTTGCCGGGTAGGAGTATTTCGTATCCCCTTCCGCCTGCCAGTGCTTGCCTGCAATACCGAACTCGAACAGGTCATGATTCTCTGGACTCGCGAACAACCAGTCAAAGAAAGCAAGCGTGCGATCAACGTTCTTGGAATTTGCAGGAATAGCTGCAAAGTTCCACGCTTTAAAGTCGCTTCCTACTGCTTTTGCTGTTCCATCCATAAGGCCCGGTGTAATGACGTAAGCACCGATCTTCGCACCTGGAATGGATGTCTCCAGCTGTTGGCTTTCCGAAGAGTAAATATCAAGCGTACGGAACACGGATGCTGCCTTACCGGACATAAATTGGCCATCCGGATCCTTCTGTGCCAAGATATCCTTCTCTAGGTAACCTTTCGTGTACCATTCGCGAACCATATTGAACCCTTTAAGCGGATCCATTGTATTCATCGGCTCAGGAAGCAGCTTCAGGAATTCCGGATCGCTGTAGCCATCGATTGTTTTCGCTGCATAAGCCGTTCCGTCCGGCTTAATGGCGACGCTGACGCTTGTACCGCCCATGTTCACCATGTAGTTATGTTTTGCTGTGAGCGGCTGTGTCATCGTGAGCAGCAAATCGGAGACGTAATCGGTGCTGCCATTGAACGTAAATGGAACGATCCCTTTGTCATTGGCAAGCACTGCATCGTAGAACTTCTCCAGATCAGCCAGTGATTTAATCTCGCCGATGCCGTACTTCTCAGCCATGTCTTTGCGGTAATAAATGGTTGCGCCGCCACTGAACGCATGCGTAAACGGAATGCCATAGACATGCGAGCTGCCTGTTTTGTCTGCGAAGCTGTTGTTCTTGAGATATTCCGGTGTGAAAGCTTTCTTCAGACCCGGGTATTTATCATTATTGAAGTAAGAGTCCAAATTGACGAGCTGATCCTTCGAAATCATCGCGCTGATGTTCGGATTCGTCCACTGCGCCGTAAATACGCTGTCCACTTGCTCGCCGGCTGCCAGCTTCAAGGAAACCTTTTGGCCGATGTCATCAAATGTCGTGAAGTTGAAATGGATCTTCGTATTGAGCGTATCTTTCGTTTCTTCGTAGAACTTGTCGAGCACGGCTTCCAGATCGTTGACGTTCGCAGTTGGAGAAGGCATGTAGAATTCAAGCGTCACTTCTTCAGGAGCCGTGCTCTCTGTTGTTTCAGCTGCGTTTGAAGTGTTGTTGGTTGCCGCCGTATTCGTCTCGGCTGCCTTGTTTGTGGTGTTCGCCGTATTGGCGTTATCCTCTGAATTACCTGAACAACCTGCTAATGCTGAAAGAGACAATGTCGCTGCAACAAGTAGCGCCGCGTTTTTATGCAACTTTTTTCTCATTTGTATACCCCTCTCGATCTGATTGGAACGCTATATGCTAACCGGCTTTCCGGTAATAGCCTGAACGAACGCTCTATGAATCTGGTCAAGCTTCTCTCATCCTTTAACGGCTCCGACCGTTAAGCCCTTGATAAAATACTTCTGAAGGAACGGATAGAGCAAAACAATCGGACCGATCGATACCATCGCTGTCGCTACTCGAATGCCGATGGTCGGCACCGTTGCACCGCCAAGCGCTGCCCTTGCCGCTGAGCTTAATGAGGAGTTCAGAAACTCAGCCTGCTGCTGCAGCCGCATGATCAAGTATTGAAGCGTAAACAGCTTCTGATCATCGATGAAGAGGAGAACTCGGAACCATTCGTTCCAATACCCCATGGCCGAGAATAAACCGATGGTTGCAAGAATTGGCGCTGACAGAGGCAGGATGATTTTGAAGTAGATATAGATATCGCTTGCTCCGTCGATCTTCGCTGACTCGGACAATGCCTCCGGCAAAGATGCGAAGTAATTCTTCATTAGGAATACGTTAAAGCCATTCAACGCACCAGGGATAATCAGTACCCAGATGTTGTTATGCAAATGCAGCATGCGAGTCGTTAGAATGTACGTCGGGACCAAACCACCGTTAAATACCATCGTCACATAGGTGAAGAATGTGATGCGATTCCGGTACTTCAAGGTGCTGACCGTCAGCGGGTAGGCCAGCGAGCTCGTAAGGAAGAGCGTCAGTATAACGCCGCCGATGGTCGTGATGATTGTAACGGAATAAGCGCGGTAAACACTCTGCGTCCCTGTGAAGATCAGCTTGTATGCGGTCAGATCGAACTGCGATATCCATAAGCTGTAGCCATTGCGAATCAGTGCCAGTTCATTGGTGAACGATGCGGCAAGCGCAATCCACAGTGGCAGCATACAGATGAGCGCGAATCCGATGATGGTTACGTAGAAGACGGTTAGCAGCGTCCGGTCCCCCATCGTCTTGTGGTGCATGGCGATTCCTCCTTTCAAGGCCGGACCTTAGAACAGTGCCGAATCCTTCGATAACTTGCGTGTGATGCCATTAGCTGAGAGTACGAGGATGAAGCCGACGACGGCTTGGAACAGGCCGACTGCCGATGACATTCCAATATCATTGTTCATGCGAAGAGCGCGGTACACGTACGTATCAATGACATCCGTCGTCGGTCGAAGTACCGGATTATCGCCTACAAGTGCATAGATCATGCCGAAGTCTCCGTAGAAAATGCCGCCGATCGACAAGATGAACAGCATCAGTGTCGTTGTCTTCAGCATTGGCAGTGTAATGCGAGTAATCGATTGGAACCGGTTGGCTCCGTCAATGCGAGCCGCTTCGTACATCTCTTGATCCAAACCGCTAATCGTTGCCAAGTAGATGACGGTACCGAATCCAACGCCCTTCCACAGACGAAGCATGACGAGAATGAACGGCCACCAAGAAGCATCCTGATAATAATTGATAGGCTCTAGTCCGAAAATACCGAGTACATGATTGATAACTCCCGCATCGGTGGAGAATAGCGCGATCGAGAAGATCGAGATAACCGTCCATGAGATAAAGTTCGGCAGAAACATAAAGGATTGCGCGATCTTCTTCACCGTCTTGCTGCCAATCTCGTTAAGACCAATCGCCATAAACATTTGGACAGCAAGCCCGGTAATGATGAACAAGATGTTCAGATAGATCGTATTGATCGTGACCGTTATCCAATCGTTGGAGGTAAAGAAGAACTTGAAGTTCATCAGCCCTACGAAGTCACTCTTCAGTCCATACAGTCCTGCCATCGGATTGTAATCCACGAATGACATGTACAGCCCGGCCATGGGTAAGTAGTTGAACACTATGAGGAACAGAATACCGGGTAAAGTGAGCAAGTACAGATACCGGTTCTTCATAATCTCTCGTAAGAACGTGTCTTTCTTCTTCCTCTCAGTCGGTGGCTTCGACTGCGTTTGCCGCTCAAGCGTTATGGGAGCTGGCATGGTTGTTCCTCCTCTGGTCTATCATTTGTGTACACTCAAAGTTGATTATTCAGCTGCTTGAGCCCAAGGTTGGCTCTAATTGCTTCTATTGAGATTTCTACATAACCGATCGAGGTATCGCTTGCCCCGTAGTAGATCTTCACCAGGCCATTCTCATGCAGAGCGCCGCAAGGGAAGATGACATTCCCGAAAAATCCTTCCCGCTCATAGTCCGTCTCCGGCTCCATGATCGGCTCCACACTTCGTGCAATGACTTTCCATGGCTCATGCTTATCCAGCAGCAGCGCCCCGATGCAGTAGCGATTGGACTTGTCCGCACCGTGATAGATTTCGAGCCAACCCTCTTCGATTTCGAACGGGACTGCGCTGGCTCCAATTCGGCCGTCATCCCAGAAGCCCTGCCTTACGCCAATGAGGTGACGATGGTTGCCCCATTGCTTGAGATCGCTGGATTCTGCAATCCACATCTCCGGTTGTCCGTAGTGGGAGCAAGATGGACGGTGAAGCGCATAGTAGCTGCCTCCAATCGAAGCCGGGAAGATCGCAACGTCTTTGTTATCGGGGTGAAAAATGTTCCCTTGTCTAGTAAAGGTAATGAAGTCTTCGGTTGTGATCATGGAGGTGCAGATGCCATATTCAGAGATTGCAGAGTAGGTTATGTAATAGATGTCTTCTATTAAAGTAATGCGGGGGTCTTCGATGCCATAGCTCTCATAGGAATTGCTGGGCAGAAGGGTTGGTTCAGAATCGATTGTGAACTGAATGCCGTCTGTGCTCCTCGCCAGTCTTAAATGAGAGATAGACGTTAGATAATTTCGTTCAGGCGTGCGGATGACTCTTACATCGGAGAAATCATATTCCGGCTTGCGTTCAAGCGTATGCAGCTCGATGCGGTCTTCGGAAGGACGATACAGGGGTACTACGTAAACCTCGGGATTATCGTTAATCGGACGTTCAGCAACACGGAGCAGCAGGATCGTTTCATCTTGATAGCGGGTAACTCCTGCATTGAATACCCCGATGACCTCCATATCCGAATTGGAAGCGTTAACATTTTGAGGTTGAATAATAGGGTTACTCGGTGATCGCCTCGGTTTCGTCAAGGGCACTCTCTCCTGTCCATTACTTCTCTGTTGTTTCAGGGGGAATTTATTACCTTATGTAAGCGATTATAAATTAGGTTATTATTTCCTGTCAACGGTTAAAATAAAGTTATTTTTCTCGAGGCGATTTTAACAGTAAATTGTTGGAAACAGCCATTAAACCTAGTAATAGTGCGGGTTTTATTGAAGTTAAGTGACCTTCAAAACCTACTTTATCGTAACTTTATGCCGAAACACAGGAAAGACACTTGGAAACTTATAACTTTACAATTGACTTGTTAAGTAACTTTTTATAGTATTTAGTTAGCAGTCAAAATGACATTATTAGGGGAAATTCGCATGCAGGTGGGTAAAGTTACGCTAGATACCATTGCCGCGCAGCTCGGCATTACGAAAGTGAGCGTATCTAAAGCTCTAAATAACCAGCCGGGTGTCAGCGATGAGTTAAAGAAACGTATCGTTCAATCTGCTCGTGAGCTTGGATATATTAAGAAGGGGAACGTCAAACCTTCTACTGCCGTCTCCAAACTGGGACTTATTGTACCTAAACGATTCTTTCTGGAATCGGATAACTTCTATACGAAGATCTATTATTATACCAATCAGGAATGTGCTAGGAAGGATATCAGCCTATCCTTATATGTTCTTGATCCCGAGCAGGAGCAGAACGGCTCGCTTCCGCTCTCCCTCATTCAGGACCAGAGTGAGCTCGACGGCCTTTTCGTTGCAGGAGAGGTAGAAGCAGACTACATGAAGGTGCTGCTGGACTGCCCATTTCCCATTGTAGTCATTGATTTCTACAAGGCGGGTATGACACTGGACTGCATTCTGGCCGATAACTATCAAGCCGGTTATACCGTAACGAATTACCTGATCCAGAACGGACATACGCGGATCGGCTTCGTTGGCAATCCTCAATTCACAACCAGCGTAATGGACCGCTACTGTGGATATATTAAAGCCCTTACCTATCATCAGCTTGAGATTAATCCGAGCTGGAGAATCGTGAATAATGATATTAACAATTCCTATGTCATGGACTTTCAGCTTCCGGCTGAGCTCCCCACCGCATTCGTATGTCACTGTGACATGGCTGCCTATAAGCTGCTGCTCAAGCTGCAAAAGGAAGGCATTTCCGTGCCTGACGAAGTATCTCTCATCAGTTTCGACAACACGGACCTGAGCCAGAGTGTTACTCCTGCGCTGACTTCGATGAATATCAGCAAACATGATTTTGCGACCGAAGCCGTTCACCGCATGTTGTGGCGTATCAAGCATGACAGCGCGCAGAGCAAGACGACGTATCTGCAAAGCACGTTGATTGTACGGGATTCAATTAAACGGGTGTAAATCCTATTATACGAAGGAAGGCTGCCGGAGCAATTGTGCTCGGCAGCCTTCCTTTGTTGTTTACGTTTATTGCTACAAGGCAATAAATCGGATTAATCCTACTATTGCAAAAGCGAATAATACCGTGCCGGCCCCAATACCCGTAATCGCGCTGTTGGCCACTTGGAGCCTAGGGGCTACAAGTACGGCTACAATCGAGACGATAACCATAAGCGCTGCCAGCAGCCATAAGCTGGGATCATCAAAGACACTTTTCAAGCTAATAAAATGAATGCCTACGATAAAAGCGATCCATGGAGCGACATAAGCCTTGCGCTTCGATCGGATCAACATATACGCACCCACGCCAGCCAGGACAAATTCGCCATAAAACGAAATCAAATAGTTACGGAAAGCGGACACCTCATTCAAAGCGGATGGTGCATCCCAGTTCGTAACGCTCAAATATACTCCTGTTAAGCACACTACTAACGCAATCCCCGATGCAATGCCCAGATATATTCGCCAGCTAGCTCTGGGATTCTCTTGTGCCCAGCCAAACCATGCAAAACTAAACATGCCAAATACCGATGCATACATGGCGTAGTCCCTAATGTAATCCATTAACAGCCTCCTCCGCGATCACGTTGTTTCTTGACACCCGTATTAGCTATTCATCTTAAATCAAGAAAACTTTTCCACTTAGGTTAAAACGAAATACGGTCATTAAAGTTGCACTTATTTTCCAGCCTTGGAGTTGTCCCAAAAGAGGACTCTTCATTAAGAAATTATTTTCTTAGGACAAAAAAATGGCGTCACAGTTCTCCGATCTGTGGCGCCATTACAAACGCTTTCCTTTTTGTCCATTCGTCGAACTGACAGTGCATAGCCCTCTTGATAACTCTAACGAATCGTACAGGGCTTATAAGGATAATGCTAAGCTCCGAATGAGCTCAGCCTGCGTGAAGGGTTGTTTCCTCCCCCAGCTTTTCACGCTAACGAGGTAAGGACTTGCCGGGTTCTTCCGGTGGTAGAAACCGGGAACGCGCATGACGCGAGCGAGGTCTGTGATTTTGGGATCGGAGTTGAACTTACGGGCCAGTGCTCGCTGAATGGGAACAAACCAGCCAATCGAGCCTTGACGGATTGCCCAGTAGATGTGGTAGCCGTTCTTGGTTTCGACGATCATTGCACCGCGAATGAGCTTTCGGTGCTTGGCAAGAAACTTCTGTTTGAGCTGCCGCACTCTTCGCTTGCCTCGCTGTCCGAGCAGCTGATAAAGCCCTTGCTTGGTGGGTGTCACGCTAATGGATTCGATCTGTTCCAGCCGGTCCGTTTTCAGCTCCTGCATGCGGCGCTCCGCCTCTTCTCTCGTATCCAACAATTCGGAGATCTTGTTGAGGTCGACGTCGATGAAGTGAGCGCGAACCTCCTTGAAACGGCCTCGGGCCTGCTCCCGATAATTCACGGTCATGAACACCGCATAACCTTCCTTGTTTTTGCGGAGCAGCGGAACGGTACGCTTTGCGGGAGTCAGCAGCGTAATCCGGGACAGCCGGCTCTCTAGCTGATTCAATGGCTTATGCAGCGTCATCGCCCTCGTCTTGCTCTGCGAGGTGGGTAGTGTTGGCTTGCGGGCCATCGTATCGTGGACGAGCGTAAAATGTAAGGTTTGGCCTCTTTTGCAGCCGAGCTTCTTGATAAAATGCCGGAATTGACGGGAACGCGACCGCATGCGGCTGGCATGCAGGTTCAAACTCTGCTCCACTCCATCACTTCCCTCTATTTTAGGCTGACATCACACGATCACACGCTGCATCCGCCTTTACACAATCATATTCTGCCAATATTCCATTCGTGTGGTCACACATCATGCTTTGCTGCATTCATACTAATATCTACTACTTGTTTCGCGAATGCAGCAAACGGTTCAATCAGATCAGGCCTACGATTAATAGCCCATCTGAGGTTATCGAAAGCCCTTAATAACAAATAATGCCTGATGTCAGAAAGGTCTTTTCCACTCATTCCATACCCGTCTATAAACGCTTCGAATTCTTCGGCATTTGGGCTCTCTTCCAGCCCTAGAATCTGGTAGTGCATTAATTGAGCAACAGTCGCATGAGGTACCACACTTACTTTCGCATTCCAATCCAGCAATACAACTTGGTTTGCCTGATTGACAATGGTATTCTTTAAAGAGAGATCTCCGTGGTTTAAGCCGAATTGGAACGGTTTATTCTTCATAACTTCAAACCATTCTATTATTTTCTTCGACTCCAGGTTAGTGATTACTCCAAGCTCAATCAAGCGATCCTGCTCAGTCAAACTATTAATATTGTGCTGTACATACCCTTGCCAACTACCGTCTGATCCAGCATGAGGCGGTGACTGAAACTCACCATGGATGGGATCAATCAGATTCTCCCCGTATCCTTTCACTGGAATAGAATGAATAAGCTTGGCATATTCACCCAGTTTTCTCCAAACATTAGACTTGGGTAAAGTAGTGTCAACCCCGCTCTCTCCCTCAATAAAGACTTGCATCATATATGCGCTCTCATCAACTATGCCAACGGACAACACCTCAGGACCCGGTACTCCTGCTTCGACTGCTTGCTCAATACACCATTTCTCTTTAATAAAGCTTGGGAATGCGTCTTCATTGTTCATACGAACAACAACTTTATGCGTCTTCATTTCGACTACGTAAACCTGATTTGTGATGCCTTTATCTATTATCTGATAAGAAGCTATTACCTGCTCCTGGAGAAAATCGCCTGCAATTTGTGCTGCCAAACTAACTAAGGATTCCTTCATTGTAACTTTCATCCTCCCAGAAGTGCCGTGCTCCGAAATCCCAGATAGCTTAAACCTAAATCGAACTGAATGCAAACATGATTTCTGCTTCACAAACCATTTCATTGTTAACCATGGCAAGGCCTTTTCCTTTGACTATCTGTCCCTTGATTCGCGTTACTTCAAACGTAAGGAGGAGTTGGTCTCCTGGTTTAACTTGCTGTCTGAATCGACAATTATCGATACCGGTCAATAAGCCTATTGTTTGACTGCTTTCTCCTTTGGACATAACGATACCACCGACCTGCGCCAATGCTTCGACAATCAAGACTCCAGGCATAACTGGATAGTCGGGAAAATGACCAAGTAATAAGGTTCATTGATTGTCACATTTTTGATTCCAACCGCTTTCTTGCCCTCATCTATTTCTAAGATTCTATCAACCAATAGAAATGGATATCGATGAGGAATAACCTTTTTTATTCTTTCAATATCAAGCATGGATTGCCTCCTCCTGTAGGTCAGTGTCCAAGATGGTCTAAAACATACTTGCGTGAACTGCTTTTTGGAATTCTATACTGCCCTCACCGTATTCGGCAATAAGTTCATGTTTTTCAGCATCCGATAGATCAGCTTTTACTACAATCTGTTCATATTGATTGATGTCGGTAGCTACGTCCTTGTGTTTAACACTTACCTTAGCATGGATCTCTTGTTGCTTTTGTTCGAGTTCTTTTTTTAATAATACCTGAGTTTTCTTGATTACAACTTCTTTACCCTTGAAGTAATCTTTCAACTTAGCAGACAGCTTTTTAGTCTGTGCATTATTTACTTCAAACACAAACTCATAGTGGATATTCTCCCTATTTATGCTGTTCAACCAGTAAAAACCAGCTTTATCAAAGTCAGCATTGTTAGGATATACTTCTTTGATTACATCGTACATACCCGCATCGTACTTTTCCTTATAAGCACCAATCTTAGGATCCAAGTCGTCAGACACTTCTGCTTTCTTATGAGGAAGAGCAGGCAAGTCCTCTGACACTTCTGTTTTCTTAGGGGGAAGATTAACTGCAATTAATATTATTGCTAGACTTATTGCTGCAACGATTACATATCGAATAATAAAATGTCTCCTCCTGTCAGTGCGGTACTAAGCCATCATATCAGCGATTGCGATTGGATAATACAGGGGATTTCAGGGTTGAACAATCATGTCCATTACTTTAATCCCATGAGTCAATAAGCCACTTTCCATTCTCCATCTTCAGCACATAAAAAGCATCAGATGCTTCTCCATTTATCCCTGGAAGGTCAGTCTTTTCTGAGACAATTGCAAAATACTGACCATACTCATTCTTGTTAATTGATCTTAGCGTAGCAGATAAATATGTTACGTCACTGGACGTGTAATGACTCTTTCCATGGTACTTGATAAAATTGGTTGTAAACAGCTCATCATGAGCAGCATTGTTACGCTCATTCTGATACTTCACATGGAGATTTATAACGTGTATGCATTCTAGGGTCTCACCTTTAAAGGAACTCTCATCGATATAAGTTCCATATTCATTTTCAAAATTAGGGAATGTTGCGGTTGCTATTCTCACATATCCGCAGCCCGTAATAAATAAAAGCAGCAATGTGATTATTAAGAATCGATTCATCAGAAACTCATCTCCTTCACACTAATTATTTACGAAGGAAATGAATAATAAAACCATTCGTTAAATTACGCTTTTTCGCCCTTTAACGCAATAAATAAGAGCAGCTGCGGATCGCAAGCTGCCCCATGATTATTCTAAATTATCGATCTCCGATAGTTTAGTGATTTGCGAGTTCGAAATTGTGCCATGATAGATAAATACATATAACTGCTACTGCATAGAAGATTACAGAAAGTTGAAGATTCCTCCGCATTTTGATGCCATACGCACAAAAAAAGATAGCAGCAGCTAATTTGGCACAGCTTTGATAATACGCATTATCCGAAAAAAAAGAACTACTAAATATAATTGTAATAAGTAAAGTTGAAGAAATTAGAATTTTAAACCACAGTGGTTCCCTCAAGAATTGTCTATACATAAATTTAATCCTCTGCATCACGTCTATATTCCTTCCTAGTTAAGTTGCTTTTTTTACCATAATAGCACTGGCTTAATACTAATATTTCTTTCGCTTAAATACTGAGGGGCAAGGATACTTTAACCATCTGCGAAGTGGATGTTTTGGATCTCTTCTTAGTTTCTCTGCCTGTTCGATCGGAGTACCAAAGTGAGTCATCCAAGCATCATATGCCTTTGTATTCCAAGCCAGTCTGTTTACTTCGGATTGCTTTTCTTGCATGAAGCCACCTCTTGTTTCTAGAATGGCATTGCTTTCCACTTTATTTCCTCGTTAGCCCGCTTCGTATTCTCTTGTTATCGAATCATAAATTTTTACCATCCTTAGAAAATGATGAGTTTCTTCCTTGATACATCTAACAAGGTAGTCACTTAAGAGTTTTTTTCGAGGAAGTTTTCTATCTAGATTACCAAAGCATGCTTCCGGAATCTCGAGTAGTTGTTTCTTGAATACAGGTATTAATTCAAAAAAAGTCGGAGGGTCAACCTCCCATGTTTTAGGGCTCGTCCCCTTTCGGAATATATTATGATAGTGGAGAGGAGCCCTATACTCTTGTTGTAGTTTCGGAAATATCCAAATATTGTTATTGAATCCATCTGGAACAATAAGGGCGAAGTCTGGATTTATCCCTTCTATAAAGGCTATAGAATTGTTCCGAACTTCCTTAAATTTCATGATGTCATTATCCAAGTTCTATTCCTCCTTTTTGCTACTACTATCGTTGATGCCATTCGACTATGAAATCTAACAAAAGATTTATAAAATATTATTGGCAATTCCTAAGGCAATTGAAGGCCGGGAGCGAGGTGAGCAATTTCCTTATGCTATTTTCGATAAGGAACTGAAGGCTTACGTAGGCTCTACTCGGTATTTGCGTATCTCGGAGGAACATCACAATTTTCCTGCTACTCATTTCTAAATTTTGCAGCTGCTTTTACTCACTTAATTAAACTCATGTAATTGGTGGTTATTGGAACTTGTTTAAATCCCCATTTTTCGTAGAATATCACTTTATTATCTGCGCAAAATAAATCAACTCGTTCGATTCCCCTTATTAATGCACTATTAACTACCGCTTCGATTAGCAACCTTCCAAATCCTTCACCTTGAAATTGTTTCAAAACGATAACATCATAGATAGTTGCTCGGAAGACGTAGTCAGTCACAACTCTCGTAAATCCTATTAGTTGATCTGATTCAGAATCACATAAACCAAATATATACGAGTTATCAATCATCAATCGAACTTCTTCACTCGTTCTTGCCTTTGTCCATGAAGCTTCATTGTATAAGTTCATTAAATCTTGAAAATGCCTTTCTGATAGCTGATTTACAATATAGGTGCTATTCATTATTTTACTTCCTTCCTGATAGCCGGTACGGGTTGTATAAAGCCAATGCTTCCTTAGTCATTACTCATGAAGCCTTCAACAAAGTTCCTTCTTTTTGTAACCATACTACAAGTTTATCGAATGTTATCTTAGACTTTCCGTATATTTGGTATTCTTTATTATCAATCATAAAAGTTCCGGATTCGCGATAATCAACCATATAATTTCTAGTATCACCGTCCTTATCTCTATAAATAATATTAATCATAATGACATCAGCAGCACCGCCTTTAAAACTAGTAACTCTTCTTCGATAAGAAGTGGAATCCAGAATGCTAACCAACTCATTTTTATTTTCCATTAATTCTTGCTTATTTCTAAATTCATATTCGAGAAACTGTCCACCCGTAATATAGGTCACTTGAATAGTTTGAATATTATCAGTCGCGGGTAGTATTTTTTGAATTTTCAATGGATACGTAAAATAGGTTATTGCACCTAAAGTTAGTAGCACAATAAGAAGCAACAATAATCTTGAAAGTTTCAACAACTTGCCCCCAATCTTCGCTAATTTACAAATTCTGCGAGGTGATAAACTTTCCTGCCAGTGAACAAAAACAGCCATCTGTATAAAAAAAGACCACCAGCATGGTGGCCAGGCTGTCGAAACCCTCTGCGATGAGCGCATGCTTTGTCGCTTCCGGCTCTAACGGTTGTCACAGTGGTTATTGGGCATAAATTCGCCTATTTTATTTTCTAACGGTTGCCAGCGAGCTTATTTGAACATTTTCCACTAGGAATAGCCCCATATGCTGTAAATAACGTCTGTCACAACCGTTAGCCTTTCAAAAAGCCTTATTTTCATGAAATAGCCACGCTGACAACCGTTAAACTTTATTCCCACCGAAACCGAGACTTCTCGGGCAGCCTGAGAAACCCGCCGTTTTAAAAAACGGCGGGTTTCACTACAATCTGACCACCAGCATGGTGGCCTATAAACGGTTATGCAGATATTCGGTAACAGTAATCACGAACCGACATAATACTGTGCCTGTGCATTCCACAGTTCAGCGTATTTCCCATCCCGGTCGGTTATGAGTTTGTCATGGGAACTGCGTTGGATTAGACGACCCTCGTGAAACACGGCGATGTCGTGACAGAACTTACAGGACGAGAGCCGATGGGAGACGAAGATTGCTGTCTTGTTGCTTATTAACTCATTGAAACGGGAATAGATCTCGAACTCCGCAATGGGGTCCAGTGCCGCCGTTGGCTCGTCAAGTACCACAAAAGGCGCATTCTTATACAGTGCCCTTGCCAGAGCGACCTTCTGCGCTTCGCCTCCTGAAATTTCAACACCGTCATCCGAAAAGTCCTTATGCAAGAAGGTATTTAGCCCTCCCGGCATTTGGTTTAACTTCGAGCCAAACCCTGCCATAAGGAGTGATTCCTCCGCCAATTCTGCGTCATAGCTCTCGGAAGCAGCAACGTTATGGCCGAGTGAGAAGGAATAGAGCTTAAAATCTTGAAACACGACGCTGAAAACGCCCATATAGGCCGAATAGTCGTACTCCCTAATATCGATGCCGTTTAAAGTGATTACACCCTCTGTTGGTTCATAAAGCCGGCAAAGGAGCTTAATCATAGTCGTCTTGCCGCTGCCATTCAACCCCACAACAGCAACCCGCTGGCCGATATTAAAAGTCATGCTAAGCTGCTTAATGGCATAGTTATCGGCACCGGGATACTTAAACGACACGTCACGGAACTCAAACTCCAGATCCCCTTGCGGGATTTGTCTGCTTCCTTTGCTCTCTCGCATGTTGTCCGGCAGGTCAAGATAATCGAAGCTTCGTTCGAGATACTGATTGTTTGTAATAAAGTTGCCCAGAACCGAGACAAGCTTGGCCAGCGCGTTAACAGCGCCGGAAACCGCGCCGATATACTGAACCACGCTGCCTAAAGGATACATGCCATATAACGCACGCAGACCGATAAAGAGATAGACGCAGCCGCCTAAGACGGCGTTCACGGCCGCTGCCAATGCGTTGTTCTTACCGATTAAGTCGAAAATTCTGTACCAGAACTCCGCTCCCACTGATTTATTGTAATGGTCCTCGATTGCTGAAGCCTGTTTATAGAGGCGAATATCCTTGGCCGCATTCTTTACCTGCATATACTCGTTAAAGAAATGGACATAAGTGTTTGCTTTCGGATTTTCCTCAAACACCGTTTTCTGGATCCTCTCCTCCCTTTTCTTGAGAACATAGGTGAAGGGAAGGATAAGCAGGATAAGAATGATCAGCAAAACGGTGGCAAACGGTGATGTTATGAACGTCTTCTCGTAGGAAGCAGCCGCTGTAAACATGCCGAAGAACAGTACGATAGACACGATAAGTTCAAAAAAGGGCTGCAGCAGTTCCGGCAAACTGTAGTGCAAGCGAAGAATGCCAAGTCCGTTGCCGTTTGTCTTCGCTTCAATATCCGCTAACATTTCATTATTCATCGTATCTTCCACTTGATCGTAATTAATCTGCATGTACCGATTGCCTAGGAAGAAGTAGAAACGTGCCCACAAGGTACTGTTTAAAGTCGTAATCCGGCGAGAGACCACGGCATTTGCAGCTGACAAAACAAATGCAAGCCCTACTGCAAGTGCGGCGTACAGGATAATGCGACTAGTGTCGCGCGCGCCGGCCAACTCGTTAATGATCTGTGCAGACAGGAAAAGGATCATTAACGGCTGTACAGCTTTAATAAAAGAAGAGACGAAAGTAAGTGGAATATAGGTCGGCGTAAGGCGATTAACAATCCCGTATCCCCGGCGCAGGTTATGCCAGATGGAGCGCGTCTTCATTCTCGGAAACCTCCCCGTCCTTGTAGTAGTGGGACTGAACGTTAAACATCTCCGCATATTTCCCGCCATGTCTCATAAGCTCATCGTGCGACCCGCACTCGGCGATGCCTCCGCCGTCAATGAACAGAATTCTGTCGCAGAAACGCGTGCTTGCCAGTCTGTGGGAAATGTAAATGGAGGTTTTACCGGCAGTCAGCTCGGCGTAACGCTGATAGATTTCGCTCTCCGCGATAGGATCAAGCGCAGCAGTCGGCTCATCCAGAATAATAACCGGCGCGTCTTTATAAAGTGCGCGCGCCAGCGCCAGCTTCTGCTGCTCGCCGCCTGAGAGTTCAATGGCATCGTTGTGTACGCGGCGTACAAGAAGCGTCGACTCCCTTTTCTCAAGCCCGTTTACTTTATCCATAAGACCGGACATTTCCAGACATTTCTTCACCTTCTCGTAATCTGTCTTCTCCGGCGATTGTTGAGATATATTTCCGGCAATATCACAGCAGAACAGATGGATATCTTGAAACACCGTCGAGAAAAGCGCAAAGAATTCATCTCTGTTATAACGAGTTATATCGACGCCTCCGAGCGTAATCTCGCCGGTTGTCGGCTTATAGAGCCCGCATAAGAGCTTGATAAACGTCGTCTTGCCTGCCCCGTTTCCCCCGACAATGGCAATGCGCTCCCCAGGCTTAATATCAAGATCTATGCCGGTAAGGGTCGATCCGTTTGCCTCCGGATATGTATATCCTACGTTTCGAAGCGTAATCGCGGGAGGCAGCATTTCTCCGGACGGCAGTTCATCGCCAGTGCTGGTATTGGTAATATCTGGGACGTCAAGATAAACGCGAATATCTGACATCTCGCTTAAAGCACGCATAAGCTCGCTTGAGCTTCTCAATATGCCCGATAACCAACCAGCGAACGCGCCAATGGCGGCAAACACGAGCACGAAATTGCCTAAGGTCATCTTGTCGTTTATGAGCAAATAAATGAGAAACGCGTATGCTGCACCGTCACGCAGGAGGCTGAGCGCTGCATCCGACAGTTGAGCCTTCATATCACCTGTCGCTACCTCCCGTTCTTTCTTGTTGCTTGTAGCGAGTACATTTTGAAAGATACCGTTGATTAAACTGCCTAGATCATATAGGCGTATATCCTTGCCGCCTGACGGCTCTTTCGATACTTTCTGGATATACCACAGCTTCCCATGAAGCTTGGACCGCTCCTCGCGTGTGTCCATCTCAATCTTACGGGCACGTGAGAGCGCAAGCCAATTGATTCCGGCTGAAACAGCTAGAAAGAGAATAATTAGAGGATGTACCGTTACAATAACCATCCCGTATGTAAGAAAGCCTAATACGTTCATAACAAGCTGTGAAATGTTGCGCGGTACATTGGAGGCGGGGGAGTGGTTACTTTGCATGGCACGCCATGCTTTTTCCCCCAGCTTGGCGTATCCGGGACTCTCTAGCACCTCGAAATCCATATGCAGATGCTTATGCATCGTAGTTTGAAGGTGTTTCAATATGCTGATTGTACCGACAGATTCATTGGTAATGAGATCGGCATAGCTCTTCGCACTGCTCAGCAAGGCCAGAAGAAGCGCCATAGCGCCAACTGACAATATAAACCTGCCTGGCGTGACACCTGCTGTAATATGGTCGATGACAATTTTGGGCATAAGGATACTTACAAATGGCAGACCAACACCAACTAGCACCGAGATGACACAACAAATCAGCGTGAGTGGCCTTGCCCGCCAGTGCAACCGCATAGCATAATTGATGTTTGACCAAGCGGAATACACCGTTCCTTTCTCAGTTGACACTCTAAATCCCCCTTATGGTAGTAATAATTAATCGTGCAACATCGTGAAGTGCAATGTCGGAATCAGCATAGCACACCCGCGAATGACAACCTATCAAGCATTAGTTGAAATTGCAGGATTTGGGAGATTCAATTAACGGTAGAATTAACTACCATTTGAAATTTATTCCTCTAATTTCTTCGTAATAATCCCGTTTTCCTGCCCGTTAACGTAAGAAGCCGCCGTTCGTGCCGGCAGCTTGTAACCATAAAGAATTAAAGAGACCGTCCTCTATAAAGAGAAACGGTCAAAGATTTTTCTATTCTGTGAGTAAAATATGATCTTTTTGAAACTTCAACTATCCATTCATTGTGTTGTCTTCTGTCATAGACGCCAGCATTGAATTGGTTGTTTATTCAGCTATCGTCTCCCGTTAGTCCAAAGATGTCTGACTTATTAAAAACTGACTTCCTTTATCAGTAATTAGTAAGTTATTTTCTCTATCGTATTGAATACATCCATTCCTCAGTAGGGAAGTTCTTGCATTAATTATTCGATTTCTATAAGTATATTGTCTTCCGCATTTCACCATTTCCTTCAGATCTTGCTCTGATAGCCGAAACAAAATAACTAAATCATCTATTATTCATCTGTATTGTAGAGTTTTCGATCATTTAATATCTGAAGGAATGGGAGTATGAATTCCCTATATGAAGGGATGCTAGACATTTTATTTCCTCATTTCAATAAATTTCAAATGTAGTTTCATAGTGGGGATAATTGAATTATAGTTCCCCGATAGTTCAATCATTTTCGTAATTGAACTATTGTTCTCCGTTAGCGCAATTATGGTTATCCTTCAGTCAAGTTTAATAAACTTATCAAAGCAGTATGAATCCTTGTTATAACCATTTCAGTGTATTGAAGCAGTTCAGTGCCTACCCTAAGACGACGAGAATCTTTATGAACAGCAAGGCCTGAGACATGAAGATAACCTTAGTCCGGCGAACCGCCGAGCTAAGGTTGTTTTTCAAATCTATGTATATCATTCAGCTATCGTTCCTCGCTTACTCTTCGGTCCGACCAAAGGAAACTTTTCGAGGCACATCAGTTTCCTTTAATCGTTCATAAGCTTCAACAATGTCAGGTACATGATTTTTAGTTAGAATAACTCCGTTTATTACGTTCCTAATTATTATTAGTTCATCTTCATTACATGTTGAGAATTCTGTAATTGAAAGGTGTAATTGCTTCTCAAAATGCCTGGAAAGGGCATTGGTAATTGATGTTTTTTCTTTGTCATTGAGTTGTTCACATAGAGACATAATTGTAGCTATCATTTCATTCATGCAGTCAATTACACTCCTTATTCAGGTTTAGTTCAATACTACTTGTCATTAAAAAATCTTCTATGTCTCAGATCAAGCAATTGTATGTCTTTAGAACAATTTCCACAGTAGTACCGAAACTTCAGATGATATTGGTTTCCATACATATGAGTTCCGTTCATGTTGTACCAACCTCTTTCGAGAAAGGTTTTTTCATTATTTTTCATCAACTTTCTCATGCAATCCGGACAGATCTTTTTATAGAACAGTAATCGGAGAAGTTCCTTTGGATTTAACTCAAATTTGTATGATGGCATACCTAGATCCCCCGAATATTAATTAATTGTCTTCCTCCATATGTGCCTAATTCCCGTTAACATAACCATTCACGATGAGCGCCACTTCTTTCTCAACACCCTGATCGTCGTACTTATGATCATGAATAAGATAAAAATATATAGCATTGTAAAGAAGTAGGCTGACAACGTGAAGCTTATTCAAGTAACCGTTTGAGTAACAGAACCATCTGAATTGTCGTCAACAGAGCTCGAGCTGTACTTTATAAATATGATAAGAGCAATGGCAAGCAATGCTGAAATGATGATACCTATGATCATATCTTTTAACTTATACATGCTGGACTTCCTTCATATAAATTAATAGTACTGAATTGCCTACGCTTATGCTATTCACCCTGCTTGAATATACCACATACTGGAACAATTTTGCCCGAGAATTGGCTTAATGGTGCGATCCATGGAAGCCGAGAGTTCGAAAATCAATCTCTCAGCGATAAAAACGCTGCAGAAATAAATCGAGAGTTCAAAAATGCAACTCTCAGCTCTGAAACAAGCTCCTTGCGCTGCCGATGGACGCTGAGAGTTCAATAATCAGACTTTCAGCGTCGAAATCACCGCAAAACTGATCCGAGAGTTCGAAACTGCGACCCTCAGCTCCCTATAGAACGCACAGCAAAAAATAAAACTGTCGCATGATGACAGGCTAATTTACTTATTATTAATAGATTTACGCAACCTCGGATAAGATGGTAGATTATAGGTGAACGCCACCCAACCCCTATTCGTGAGAAGGAGAACCATTCCACAATGAAACTATGGCTGCTAGACTACCATCCTTCCTATGCCCGCTGGGAATTCGAGCATATGGAGGATCATGAACGCCTCGTCTTCGACGGTGAACCTATGCTCGCTACCTGGATTCCACCGAAGCTGAAGCGATACCCGAAAGATAAACCTTCTGATTTCCTGAAGCGACATAACGGCGCTCTGCTTGTGACTGAGAAGGCTATGAAGCTGTTTCAGCGCCATCTTCGTCCCGAAGAAGCCGAATTTCTGCCGGTGGAGCATGAGGGTGATACCTATTATTTTGTTCATGTCCTCAATCTCGTGAATGGCATTGATGCTCCGAACTGCAAGGTGGAACGGATCGGAGACACGTTGACCGGCTATGATCGTTATGCTTTTCACGAGCATATCGTAGCACAGCATAATATACAGAGAGTCCGGTTCCACGAAGGAAACAGGCTTGTACGTTACCCGTTCGTTGGCGATACATTGCAGAGAGCAATAGCGGATTCCGACCTTGCTGGCTACCAGTTAATAGAGATGTGGGATTCGGAACGCAGCTGGCAGCAAAAAGAAGCCGATTTTCAAGTGATGGTTGATCTATCGGACCGCTCGCGTACGAAAACCTTCGATTACGCAACCGCGATGACTTACATCGAGAAGAAACGCATGATCGTTTACAGCGGCAAGTGGGCCTTGCGCCATGATCCGGGTACCGGCATGCTTATCGGAGATCTGCTCGAGGATGGCACCTACGAATGGATGGATCCGATGTTTATTCCTCCAATCCTATTTGGCGTAACCTGGGGCATTAAGGATCCTGAACCACCTGCCACCGGCCTGCTCGGAAAACTTATCGGAGCCATCACTGCCAGCCGAAAATAACATATGCCAATTGATTCTGTAACGGTTGTCAGCGTGGCTATTTCATGAAATGAACACCTTTTAAAATTTTAACGGTTGTGAGCATCGTTATTCCCTCCATAATGGTTGATTTCAATCGAAAAATGCCCAAATAAGCTCGCTGGCAACCGTTAGAAAATGAAAACGGGTTTTATGGGCTATATAAGCACTGTGACAACCGTTACAGGTTGGAACTGGTTCTTTATCCAATCAACCGTTACAGGTTGGAAGATGGTTCCCATCATATCGAATAAAGCTGGCGCAGAGCTGTATTTTCTTCTGAATCCGGAGACCGATTGCCTCCTTTGCCCATACAATGAAATAGGCATTTTGGAGAATGTTGAGGAGGCAGAGGCGACATGCAGTTCGAACCGACCTTACGGTCGAATATTATCGCGGCAGCCAGGGAGTTGCAGAGCAGCCCAGCTGGATTTGCTACGTTTAAGAAGTCGTTTTGCAATGAGAAGTATTGGACGTTGACGGACGAAGGCGGATTTCAACTCAAGGAGGACGTGATGCCGGCCGACGCCATCCAAGATATTTTCTCGAACGGGAAAAAATACGGCTTCGAGTGTGCAACGGCTATCATCATCGTGTTGTACAAAGCCGTTCTGGATACGCTCGGAGAAAGCCCGTTTAATCGGTTATTTCAGAGGCTATACCTGCACTCCTGGCAAGCAGACAGCGACCTCGGGCTAATCAGTGAAGATGCTCCAAGCGAACAATCGCAGCCCGGTGACGTATTATACTTCAAGAACCCGGATGTCAATCCGGAGAAAATGGAATGGCAAGGCGAGAATGTCGTGAAGCTTAGCGACGACCTGTATTTCGGGCACGGCATTGGCATCAAGAGTGGAGAAGGCATCATTGCATCGCTTAACAAACGACGCATCGAAGATGCAACGAAATCAGCTTACCTGGAGGATCGGTTCATTTATCCGGATTTCTATCATTTGTCCCAATACGCACCGGCTGATATTCGCATGTACTACAATACAACGAGATGGCCAAACCTGCATGCAGTAGGTGCGAGCATCGGGGTACGGAGATACATCCGGCGTTAACACAAAGGCCAGGAAGAGCGAATGCTCAACCTGGCCTTCTATCATTTGGTCCCACCCGGGACTTGCCTTTCTTTCACCAGCTTCAAAGTCGCCACAAACAGGAAACTGACAATGACGAGCAGCAGCCATGAGCTCACTTTACCAACATGTACGATCCGCCATGAATCGGCTTGATCCGGATATTCCCATGCTCCGAAGAAAGTGGCGACATTCTCGGCGATCCAGATAAAGAATCCAATTAACAGGAATGAAGGCGCAAGCGGCATTCGGTATCTTGTACCGCCAACCATGAAGGTGACCCAAGTCCGCCAAAATACGATGAGAACGAGTGCTGACAACCACCAACGAGCATCGATCCAATAATGATGGGTGAAGAAGTTCAAATAAATCATAGCAGCTAGCAGCACCACCACCGGGAACGGCGGCCATCTAACCAGCTCAACATCCATCCGCCGCCAAGCCTGGCAGAGATAACTCGCAACACTGGCATACATAAAGCCACTGTATAACGGAACGCCAAACACCTTCGTGTACCCCTCCCCGGGGTACGACCATGAACCCATATGCACCTTGAAGATTTCAAGTGACAAGCCTATGATGTGAAACAAAGTAATGACCTTAAGCTCATCACGTGATTCAAGACCGGAACGAACCATCCACCACTGCATCGTAAGGCAAATGAGCAGCAGCAAGTCGTATCTCGGAAGCCAAGGAATCTGAATAAGCTGCGTTAAAGCCAGCGAAGCGAAAATCACAACGGGAAACAGACAAGACCATGCCTGCTCCCAGCCGAAACGAACGAGCTGCAGCAACACTCTTCTCATTATTCGTCCATTTTGTATTCTAAGACATCTCCCGGCTGACAATCCAACGCTTTACAAATCGCCTCTAATGTGGAGATCCGAATCGCTTTAGCCTTCCCGTTCTTCAAAATGGACAGGTTCGCCATCGTAATTCCGACCCTCTCCGAAAGCTCCGTTACGCTCATTTTTCGCTTCGCCAACATCACATCGATATTAATAATGATCGCCATGTTATTCACCTCAGACCGTTAGGTCGTTTTCTGATTTGATATCTATGGCATTTCTCAGCAGCTTCTGAAGAACCGCCGCGAAGACCGCAATGACGAGCGAAGCAAAGATAAACACCAGCCCGATTAGAATAACACCCGGGGAATCGTCTCTCTCTGCCAAGAGGTAGAAAAGAGGCATACCTAGTACAAACAAGGCACTGATCACGAGCGCGCAAGTTTTGATATTCTTCAAAGCAGTAACAGCGAAATCCGAGAAAGCCTCGTTCTTGTCAATGTAACCTAAAAGTTTGAAAGCTTGATACAGCGCAATATAGAAGGGAATCACCGTTGCATACAGATCAATACACACAAAATATTTCAGATACGTATGATCCGGATATAATTCTGCAAGATAATTCGCGATCTCAGGGATTACAAATATGCACATAGCCAGAACCGGAATGCCAATCAGAAAAACAGTTACCTTTAAGAAGAGGGTTGAACCTCGTTCCATGACATGCACCTCATTTTCGTTATTCTCCACTTGAATTTATCACATAATTTATCGTTTTGCAATAAATTTAAATCGTTAAACACACTATTTATGTTGTTTTACCGAAAATAAAAAGGCCGCCAACAACCGTCCGGCAGCCTCCATTAGAATTCCCCTTGCTCGCGATTATGAGTGCTAAAGCTTCTTAACCATATGGATATCATGAGGTTCTTTTTCAAACAGTTCCTTATCCACCTCTAACGTAAGAAGCGAGCCGCAGCTGGAATAGAACTTTACCGCGGACTCCGTTTCGGTCGATGATATATAGAGAAACTCGGCCCCTCTTGCGATGGCTTCATTACTTAGTAAATCCAAGATACGCCTGCCGATGCCTTGCCTCCGGTAGTTCCGTGTAACATACATCAGATCGACCTGCAGCTGCTTGTTGTCCGGACCTCTGAATGGATGAGCTAAGACACCGAATCCAACGAGTTTATCTTGATCATACGCGCCAAATGCTGCTCCGCCGCTTAGAAGTTCATATTCATAGCGAGAAATGATTGCTAAGTAATCGTCTTCTCCCCAATTGGGACATTCATGTTCCGATCTAATCTCATCAAGCGTGCCGTCCTTGCATGTATAGATCACATGGATGGTTTCCGAACGGTCAATGTCTCGTATGGACGTTGCATCTTCGAGTTTCATTTGTTTGAACGTAATCATCATTCGTTGCCTCCTAAGTGGAATGAAACTAGATACGCGCCTTGGTGCCGCAAGCCATCACAAAGTTCAGCATAGCATAAGCCTCAGACGAAGTATTCAGCTTCTCAGAGGCATGTTTCATGTGGTCCAGTTCTTCCTGAGTAATAACGCCATTCTGGTACAAACCCATGAATCGTCTGCTATCAAACTGATACCGGAAGCCGTCTATACCAAGTAGATCGCTATGCTGGAGAATCGAATCCATATCCACATCCGTAAAATCGGCTTGTTTCAATAGCCTCGGCAGGCTTCTGCCGATCAACCGATTCCCGCCATTGGAAGCCACATAGTCTGCAACCTTCTGCAATACGGACGGCAGCATAGGTAAGTTGGGATGCAGCGCGCCAAATATCCCATCATCGACATCAATGATGGCAAGCTTTCCCCCCGGCTTCAGCACACGAGAGATTTCTCTGGCCGCTGCCAGTGGATCTTTCAAATGGAGGAAGAGCAGTCTTGCAATAACGAAATCATAGGAATTGTCCGGCAGCCCAGTATCATAGACAGAGGCACGGACAAACTCCAATTGCGTTGCAAATTGTGGATCTATTCGATTACGGGCTTCGTTCAAGAGTGCCGGGTCAACCTCCAAAGCGGTAATTACACTGTGGGGCAACTGTCCGACTAGCTGTTCCGTATAGAAACCAGGGCCGCTGCCCACTTCCAGTATCCGCATTCCGTCCCGTAAGCCAAACCATTGCAAGTTACGAAACTCTTTCTCCCACCCCATCAATACTTGTACCTGTAAACGAGCCAGCTCATCTGTGTAACCCAGCACTGCCTTCTCAATATGGTAAGTAGAATTTCGCTCGATCATATATACCTCCGGGAGCACCACTGTGATAGTGGATGTAAATTACCATTCATATAGGCAATGATACTTTACATTTATATCCTAAAAAAGAGAAAGATGCTCTTCTGCAATTTCTTATTTACACTCAGCTCTGCATTCCACTGCAGCCACTCGCATTTCACTAACCGCGAATACTAATGAAAAAAGCAGCCGAACTATCTCGGCTGCTTCATATCTATCCTTTTAGTGCGTTGCCTGCAGCGATACCTTCTCGCTCAGTCCAAGCGCCCGCGCTGTTGAAAGCTGATGTTGACGGATCAACTCCGGGTTCTTCAGCAGGGACACGCCGTAAGAAGGAATCATTTCTTTGATCTTCGGCTCCCACTCGTTGATATGTGTAGGGAAGCATTTCTTGATGACTTCAAGCATAACGGAGACTGCCGTGGAAGCACCCGGAGATGCACCAAGCAATGCTGCAATGGAGCCGTCAGCGGCGCTGATTACTTCCGTACCGAATTGAAGCGTTCCTTTGCCGGCCGCAGTATCTTTAATAATTTGTACGCGCTGGCCTGCTACTAGTAATTCCCAATCCGCGCTGTTTGCATTCGGAACGAATTCCCGCAATGCTTCCATGCGTTTTTCTTTGGATAGCATAACTTGCTTAATCAGGTAGGTGGTCAAGGAAACGTTCTTCACGCCAGCTGCCATCATGGTAACGAGGTTATGCCCTTTAACGGAAGACGACAAATCGAACATCGAACCGAATTTCAAGAACTTCGGTGAGAACCCGGCAAACGGTCCGAAGAACAGAGACTCTTTCTTCTCGATGACCCGTGTATCCAGATGCGGAACCGACATCGGAGGCGCGCCGACCGGAGCTTGTCCGTAGACTTTCGCGCGATGCTGCGCGACGACTTCCGGGTTCTGACACACCATGAAGAGTCCGCTTACCGGGAATCCGCCAATCCCTTTTCCTTCCGGAATACCGGATTTCTGCAGCAAATGCAGACTTCCGCCGCCACCGCCGATGAAGACGAACTTCGCTGATTGACGTTCTACCTTACCGGACTCAACATCGCGCACTTTCAGCTCCCAAGTGCCGTCTGACGCACGTTTGATATCATCCACGTTATGGTTGAATTTAATATCGACGTTCTCGCTCTTCAGGTGATTAAACAAGATGCGCGTTAAAGCGCCAAAGTTAACATCTGTACCCGATTCGATTCTTGTAGCTGCGATAGGTTGATTGACATTCCGGTCTTTCATCATCAGCGGAATCCATTCCTTCAGCTTCGCCGGATCTTCGGAATATTCCATCCCGTCAAACAGTGGATTGTGCTCCAATGCTTTAAACCGTTTCCTCAGAAAGTTTACGTCTTGTTCCCCTTGAACAAAACTCATATGAGGCACGGGTACGATAAAGTCCTGTGGATTACGAATCAAATTGCTGTTCACCAGATAAGACCAGAACTGTCTCGAAAGCTGGTATTCTTCATTCACTTTAATAGCTTTGCTGATATCTATGGACCCGTCCGGTTTCTCGACAGTGTAGTTAAGTTCGCAAAGTGAAGAATGTCCTGTTCCTGCATTATTCCATTCGTTTGAGCTTTCCTCACCAGCGGTTGCGCGTCGCTCGAGCACCGTAATGTTCCAATCCGGCATCAATTCTTTAAGCAGCGAACCTAAGGTAGCACTCATGATTCCGGCACCGATTAAGATAACGTCTGTATTCGTTTGTCTGTTGCTCATGTTTACCGTCCTTCTACTCTACGATTTGCAGAAAGGATGTGAGCGTTCCTGCTAAAGCGCCACAGCAAGCCAGGGTAAAACCTTATCACACATCTTTTCCGGTCATTTTTCTCTCTCCTAGTGTATCACTATTATTTAGAGATTAAAATAATTGGGACCAATAATCCTTTACAAATTCGTGTACCAATTACACCTAACATATCCTTTATTCCACTATGCTGGCCGTTAGAGGTAAAAACTAACAGGACTCATACCTTTATTAGTTTAACCATTTCTTCCTATCAAATAACAAAGCCAAATCTCTCCAAAGCCGGCGATTTAAATAAATATCATGGGTTGCAAAAAAAGGAGCCCGCTGCGGCTCCTTTTCGTGTCGAAGATCGATCGAATTCCTAAACTGCGCCTACCACCGGATGGGGAACATACGGCTCCTCCAGCGAAGCGATTTCTTCACTTGTCAGCACAATTGACAGAGCGGCTACCGGATCTTCGAGATGAGCTAACTTCGTTGCTCCGATAATCGGTGCAGCTACCGGCTGTTTCTGCAATAACCAGGCCAGTGCGATCTGTGCACGAGGTACGCCTCGTTGTTCTGCAATTGCCGCAACGCGATCGACTATCAATCGATCTGCATCTGCAGTTGCATCGTATTTCCATTTCTGAACTTGATCGGTTTCGGAGCGATGAGTCGTTTCCGACCAATCACGCGTCAATCGTCCTGATGCAAGCGGGCTATACGGAATGACACCGATTTTCTCTGCTCTGCAAAGCGGCAGCATCTCCCGCTCCTCTTCACGGTACAGAAGGTTCAAATGATTCTGCATCGACACAAACCGGGTCCATCGGTTGGTCTCCGCTACATGTAACGCCTTAAGAAATTGCCAGGCATACATCGCAGAAGCTCCGATGTATCTTGCCTTTCCCGCTTTTACAACGTCATGCAGAGCTTCCATCGTCTCTTCAATAGGCGTATTGTAGTCCCAACGGTGAATCTGGTACAGGTCCACATAGTCGGTTCCCAATCGCTTCAGACTCTTATCAATTTCACTCATAATAGCCTTGCGCGAAAGTCCGGCACCATTGGGTCCTTCATGCATGCGAAAATGAACCTTCGTCGCCAGCACAATTTCATCGCGATTGGCATATTCCTTAAGTGCCCGTCCCACAATTTCCTCGCTTGTTCCATCTGCATAAACATTCGCCGTATCGAAGAAATTAATACCAAGCTCGAGCGCTTTCTTAATAATGGGACGACTGTTCTCTTCATCAAGAATCCACGGATGCGTCCATCGCTCAGCAACGCCAAAGCTCATACAACCAAGACAAAGCCGAGAAACATCGAGTCCCGTATTGCCAAGTTTCACATATTCCATCTTATTCACCACTTCCCTGAAATTTGGGATTCATCACATGTAGTTTACTCCAATTGTGCTCCGGCTGCATTTATCCGATATTATCACATTAGGAGTTAAACTGTAACATTATTACATATTTGCGAACAGCGTTACACCAAACTTCTCCGGCTTCTCATTAAGATAAAGAGCGAGACAATCAATACGGCCAGACAGACCAAGTATACGTCGCGAAACCCAGCATACTGAGCAATGATTCCGCCGCCTAAATTTCCGAGCAGCCTTCCCAGAATGGACCCGTTGTAATACAAAGTAGTGGACATTCCCGGTGAATTCGGAAGCAGCTCCGAGAAATAGCTTAGTCCGTTGCCCATTACGATAGCCACGAATGACGCTTGTAATAGCTGTGCCGCAATGAGCTGCCAGGTATCGTTAGAAACACTCAATATGCTGTAGTACAGGATTGCAATAAAGCAGGCGATAATCATTAAGGAATGGTTCGAAATCTTACTCCCCAATGCGCCAAGCGCAAGCATGATGGGAATCTCCAAGCCCGCACAAATGCTTACGACTACTCCCACATTTGCATGAGTGCCATGTAGCTCGTTTACGATAAACAATGGTGTAACAATCCCATTTATGGCATTAACCGCAAATAGTAAAATGAAAGCAAGGAGCGGAATCCAGAGCTGCCTGCGGCCAAGCGGAGCTGCGTCTGCATGGGATCTCTTAGGGGAAATGACGCTCTTATTCGGCAGAAAGAGAAACACTAATGAAGCAATTGCAAAGAAAATGGTCGATGTCCCCAGGAAGAGTCCTTTATATCCGACAACGCCTAAAATTACAGTTCCGACTAAGGGTCCAATCAGGAATCCCAGTGATACCAGCGAACGTAACGTAGACATTGCAAAAGTCTTATCGTCGAAGCTGCTCTCATTGGCCGATTCCTGAGCGTAAGCATACATTTGCGGCATCGCAGCTGCCCCCAAGCCACTGAAGAAACTAACGATAATAAGCAGAATCATATAGTTATCGAACAGTAAGTAGGACGAGTACCCCAGAGCAGATGAAACCGCGGCAAAGATGATAATCCATTTGCGGTCCAGCCTTTGATCCGAATGTTTACCGATAAACGAATTCGCTACCACGCCGCTTAATGAACTTACCGCCGTCAACACGCCGAATAATCCCGCGCTCATACCCAATTCTTCCGTACAATACAGCGCTAAGTATGGCAGCGTTATGGATATCCCAATGCCGACCATCAGCACACAAATGACGAATAAACCATATCCCTTGATTGCATGTAAATTTCTGAGTCGTGTGTACAAGGCGAAGTGATCCTCCTTCATTATCCCGTTAACCTCTACTTATTATGAAGCAATGAGCTACCGACCGTTATCCCATTCGTCTCGAATCCTTGCCTAATCCTTTCACCTTGGAGTCAACTTCATCACAGAAAAACCTTCCATCATCACATGGAAGGTCTCGATTTATGCCCATTTATGTTTTCAGACGTTTAATATCTTGTCTTGGAGGAAAACCGAACATGCGGGAGTATTCGCGGCTGAATTGCGAGGGGCTCTCGTAGCCCACTCGAAATGCCACGTCAGTAGCATCTTCCGATTCGGTTAACAGGAGTCGGCGGGCTTCTTGAAGCCTGAGATGTTTCTGAAATTGAATCGGGCTCAGGGCGGTTACTTCTTTGAAATGCCGATGGAACGATGAAATACTCATATTCGCGATTTCCGCAAGCTCCTCAATCCGGAAAGCACGATCATATTGGTTCATAATCTGATCAATAACCGCTTTAATTTGTAGGGTTGAGCTGCCTTCCATAGCAATTTGCCCCAGCATCCCGCCGTTCTCTCCTTGAAGTACTTTGTAGATGATCTCCTTCGTAAATAATGGAGCCAGAACGGGGATATCTTGGGGACGATCCACTAAACGGGCTAACCTGATGATCGCATCCATCAATGACGTTTCCATCTGACTGACAACTATAGCTCTCTTCGGATTTTCTATTGGCAGTACATGAACATCCGACTCACGTAGAACCTCTAAGATTTGGCTCGGTGTGAACTCAAGCTTGAAGCCCAAATAGGGAGCATCCGGAGCGGCTTCGGTTACTTGGGTGGTCACGGGCAAATGGACGGATACAACCAGGTAATCGGAAGGAGAATATCGGTAGAGATCATGTGCAAGATATACTTCCTTCGCTCCTTGCACCACCATACATAAAGATGGCTTATAAACGCCATGCTTCGACTCAAATGCATGCGAGAGACGCATGAAATACAGTGACGGAACAGCAGTCGGATGAACGCCATCTGTTACGGCGTGGCGCTCAATGATAGTAACGAGTTCATTTTGTTGTAAAGTCATCATTTCAGACATTGGATCCCCCCGGTCGGACATTTCTATAGCTCGATTATAGTCCATCTTCGTTGGCCGCATAAGTGGTGCTGAGAGGATTAGGCAAAGATTCGAGACGAATGGGATAACGAACTCAAATCCATCTGTTACATACTAATGAAAACGAGCTTCTACACGGGAGGATTATTTATGCACAACGTGATCTTAAACAACGGTGTTGAGATGCCTATACTTGGTTTTGGTGTTTTTCAGATTGCAGATCCAACCGAGTGTGAACAAAGCGTGTATGACGCTATTATGGCAGGCTATCGGATGATTGATACAGCTGCCTCCTATCAGAATGAAGAAGCCGTCGGCAAAGGGATTAAGCGGAGCGGCGTGGCAAGAGAGGAAATATTCATCACTACGAAGCTGTGGGTTCAGGATACCGGCTACGAACGCACGAAGAAAGCGTTCGACAGGTCGCTCAAGAGATTGCAAGTAGAGTACTTGGATTTGTATTTAATTCATCAGCCGTACGGCGATGTGTATGGCTCATGGCGCGCTATGGAGGAACTCTATCGTGAAGGAAAAGTTCGTGCCATCGGCGTTAGCAATTTCCACATGGATCGTCTGCTCGATTTGATGCTGCATAATGAAGTCGCTCCTGCCGTAAACCAGGTTGAGACGCATCCGTTCAATCAACAACAGGACAGCGCAGCCTTCATGAAAGAGCATCATGTTCAGATCGAATCCTGGGCACCTTTTGCCGAAGGAAAAAATAACTTGTTCCAGAACGCGGAACTGGCAGCCATAGCCGAGAAGCATAATAAATCCGTCGCTCAAGTGGTCCTGCGTTGGCTGGTCCAAAGGGATGTCGTTGTCATTCCAAAGTCTGTTCGTAAAGATAGAATGGCCGAGAACATCAACATCTTTGATTTTGAACTACACCAGGAGGATATGGAGTCAATTGCTGCGTTAGATACGAATCAGAGCCTGTTCTTCTCTCATCGCGATCCCGCAATGGTACAATGGTTAGGTACAAGAAAACTTGATATCTAACGGAGGTCGAATTCATGCAAACGATTCGAAATATGTTCGCGCATATGGATTGGGCAAACCGCCAGCTGCTTGAGGCGTTACAAGCTGCGCCGAAGGATGAAGCGAATAAGGCAATGCTTCTGTTTCTGCACGTGCTTCAGGCGGAGCGCATCTGGCTGACTCGGCTGCGCGGCGAGAGCAGTGAAGGAATCGTGCTGTGGGTAGACGATGCGGATTCGCTCGACTGTGCAGCACTGATCGAAGCGAACGGAAGTGGCTATGATGCTTTGCTCAGCGCCATGCCCGAAGAGCAGCTGGACACGCTTGTAGCGTATCGAAGCCAGGCGGGAGCACCGTTTGAGACATCGACTCGGGACATTCTGACCCATGCCGCCCTGCATGGTCAGTACCACCGCGGCCAGATCAACACCATGCTCCGCCAGAGTGGGGCTCAGCCCCAGCCAGTGGATTACATCCTATTCGCGAGACTCAGCTAGCGATGAAATAGAACTCCTATAGAACGAGAAGGGCTGCCAATTGGCAGCCCTTCTTATTTTGAACTAGCGATTACTAAATAGTTAATAGATCGAATATATTGGGTTCAGGATAAGGTAATGAAATGGATTGGAGGTAGTCGCTTATGGAATATTCTATAGCCACATCATCTAAGCGAATCACAGATTTGATCACCATTGTAAAGGAGACGTATGATGTCCTTCACCGAGAGTCGGATCTGTCGCCTTCAAATTCCAAGATCACGAGAATGATCTCTAATCTGTCAGAGGTTATCAGGCAACCCTACACATCGGATGAAATCCGATATGTTATTGGGAATGCAGACATAGCAGCTCTGAAGACAGGTTTGCTTGACAAGCTATCTGAAGCCGAGTACCAGATGGAGTTGTTCGACTCCCGTCACCTCTGCAATCAGCTCTATTTCGGGGTAGACAGCCTGTTCCAATATAAGAACTGGAGGAAATATGAAAGTCTTGTCGGTGAGGAGATTAAGCAACTCGGCAGGCTCAGTCGGCCGGAAGACGCCTCTGCGCCTATCGTCTTCGTGGGAAGCGGACCTTTACCGCTTAGTGCTGTGCTGCTTCATCTGCGATGGAATGTGAACGTCTGCTGTCTGGATATCGATCCGGACGCCTGCGAGGCTGCACGGTTGTTGATGGAACGACTCGACCTAAGCGATAACGTGCAAATTGTACTGGGAGACGGTGCAGCGTTCGATTATGCTTCGTATCGGCACGTGTTTATTGCAAGTCTTGTATCGCGGAAGGACGATGTGCTTGAGCAAATCCGCCGTACGAATACGGACACCTTGGTGGCAATACGTACAGCGGAAGGTATACGCCAACTGATGTATGAAGCAGTCAATGAGGAAGCCATGGCCGCCGCCGGTTGGCAACTGCTTGGCCTTACATCGCCAATGGTAGACACCGTCATCAATTCAACTCTGTTCTACCGTCTGGATTCGCGGTGTAATTAAGCAACCCTACTATTTCCGCAGCAAGCGGCGGTCCAGCAAGAAATTGCCGAGCGGGAGAAAGGCAGCGCCTAACGCGAATAGCACGTTGACCAGAGACCAACGATGAACGAACGTCACATGTGCGACCGCAATCAGATAAAGCCCGAAGAACAATCCATGCAACGAGCCGACAATGCTCACGGCTTCCGGCAGATCAGCGGCATACTTGAGTGGCATAGCGATGCAGAGCAGGACGATGTAAGAGAGCCCTTCCAAGAGGGTAATAATTCGCAAACGGCCCATTGATGTAGTGAACTGCATGAACTTCGACCTCCTAGTTCGCCCCGATCCGGGACGAGATTCTCTATTCAGTATACAGGGGTGTCCCGGTCCTGCCCAATGAACATATTGTTACATGCCGCATCATTAACTAAAAGCAAAGATTCTAAATTGTGCCATGAGGTAAACAGTAATAAGTACATTGATTGCGAGTATAAAGATTGCACTCAGATTAACGGAATATTTCCCAACGATCTGACGGTACACAAAGGAAAGCAAGGTCATAATCACACCGTATCCAATGGGGACAACGAAACTATAAAACATTTTTTCGGTTTCACCAATGTCACCCGGCGAGGCATCAGCTGCTGTGAAACGCCCCATTGCGATCCATATTCTTATAATCCAGTAAAATACAAATGATAGGGTCGATAAGCCTACCAGATAGACTGCATAACCGAGTACACTAAGGCTTAGTCTATTCTTCAAACCTTGACCTCCCAATCTATTCCCTTGTTAGCCTAATCACCCGTGATAGCTGTAATAATCCTGTGCATGTACCACTTTGAATCCAACCGATTCATACAACCTTAAAGCATGGTCATTCTTCGTTTCGACTTCCAAATGTACCGAATATCCGGCCGCACGTTGCTCATGGATAACTCGGCGTAGTACTTTGCTGCCTATCCCTTTGCCTTGGTGTTCGGGTAGAATGGCAAATCCATAAATCCATGCTTGCCCCTCTTCGCGACTCACTCGGATTTTCCCTACTGTCTCTTCATTAACGCCAATCATGAATACATCGGTGTTACCCGCATAAACGCGACTTTCCATCGCATGGGCATCTGCTTCGTCATCTCCGAACGCCTGCACGGATATGCGTACACGCATTTCGTAATCTTCCGGCGTCGCTGGCCTCAGTATAATGCCGTCCGTTTCGCCAAGCGGCTTATCCTGCCACTCCATTTGATGCTCCGAGAATGCATACTCGGCGCCTTGTTTTCTCAAGAATGCTTTTGCCGCATCTGATCCCGCAGGCGCATTCAACAAGATTCTCTTGAATCCGTTCTGCTGGACCTTCTCCATCGCATGCCGGAACAAGCGCTGGAAATGCCCCTTCCGCCGTTCACTCGGTTTCACCATGCCGCATACTTCGACCGTTGAGCCAAAAGCATACAAACCAACGAACGCTATAAGCTGTTCATTATCATAATGAAACAAATCGAGTCGGTCTGATTCGCGTCCTCTAAGCATCTCCCAGTTGAGCTTCAGCTGTGCATGATCATGAGCTTCACACTCGATCTGCAATTGTTCGATATCCAGTAATTGTCCAGTCGTTAGCATATTTATCTCCTTTGCGTTTCTGTTCGATCAGATATCACTTATTCAAGCTTAGAAGGAAGTTACGCGTCGATTGATAGGCATCGTTCCAGCCCATTTTGGCATAGAAGCGAAGCCCATCCATACCTTTAAAATAATACGCACCCAGCAATCTCTCCTTGAAATCCGGAATTACAATTCCGGCTTGCTCTTGGTAATCCTGATAAGCTTGAACCACTTCAAGCCCCGGCATATGCCTATCCAGTATCGCGAGATCTACAAGGAAATCGCCGTAGGCGCAGTTACCGTCTATGATCCCGGTAATGCACTTGCCGTCCGATAAGATGTTCCACTGGTGAAAATCCCCATGAATAAAATGACGATACGGCTCATTGTAGACCGAATACGTCATTAACCGGCTGTAGCATTCGTCAAACACCTCTTTCTCCAAGCAGGTCGTTTGAAAGAGGTCATACCAGTTCTCCCAGAAGTTCCCCGTCTGATCCTCCGAGAACACATCAACCAAATAGTCCTTCCACGTCTGATACGTTCCGTCTCCCGTAGGTGTAATCCACCCATATCCGCTTGTTGAGCCCAGCTCGACATGGTTAATACGAGTCAAAATCTGTATCAACTCCGGAAGTTGGTTACGTTGCTGCTCCTCGGTGCAATCTGCGAGATTGCCGCCCTCTATTCGATCTATGATTACATATCCCAAATGCCCGACTTTCCCTTGCCCCAGAATCCTTGGAAAAGGTATTCCCTGACTAGATAACAGGTTCGAGATGTAACGATCCGTTTCGTATGCCCCTGCCATGTCGCTGAATTTAATGACATGACCTCTTCCTGCATGTATAAAGGAGAACACGCTGCTCAGGTTGCCTCCTGACATCGGCGTGATCTCTGTCACGGCTGATCCCAGATGAGCGATCAATACATCCTCTATCTCGGCGATAGATAGATTCGGTTTTTCGTATGCAGTCATAATTACAACCTCCGATCAATTTTTCATCTGTATTTTTCGTTTGAATTAGCCTTCTATATGATTCGCAACGCTCGGATCATTTCCTCTCCATGACCAGCATGGGCTACTTCGAATGCCCGAGTTGCTCCCCTCTGTCACATGATTATCGGCTTCAGAATCATATGCCCGAACAGAAGTAGGTGCTTTCTCCTGCCCCGTATAGTGCCAATCACCTGATTTCCATGATGTTCCGTTTTGCCTTGGATAATTATAGTAAGATATAAAGAATGATAGAGATTCTGAACATGAAAGGAAGTGTGCGCTTTGAACAGAAACTCGAAAGACAAAGGTTTTCAGCCCAGAGCCGCTCGTACGCAAAAGAAGAAATCCACCCTACTCCTCCTACAGGCAACAGCAGGTATCGTTATTATTGGTGGAATCCTGTATAGCATTTATGCAGCACAATCCGGCTCCGCACCGAAGCAAGCCGCCACAGGGAATGATCCCGTGGGCATGCAAGTGATCACTCATGATTCTACAACCAAGGATGACGGAGACAAGGCTGTTCATGAGTTAGCGCCTGCTCCCGGGGAATCCACTGGCAACACGACTACTACCACGAAGCCCGCGACTTCGGCCAGTAACGATCAAGAGGCTGCTGCGGACCCGGTCGTTACGCCGGAGAAGCCGGAAATTAAGGTCGTCCAAGCCAGCAAACCGGTCAGTAAGCCGACTAGTAAACCAACATCAAGCTCAGCCTCTAAGCCTGCCGTGAAATACCCGATGACCTATGTTCTCAAAAAAGGGGACACGCTGTCCTCCGTCTCGATGAAATTCTATCATTCGAAGCAGCATGTCGCTCGCTTGGCGGAATACAACCATATTGTGTTTATTAATGATATGGTCGAAGGGGATACCATCAAGATTCCGGCGATCTCATCGACTGCCGGAGCATCAGCTTCTAAGCCACAGGACATGGACTACTCCAAGGTCACCTTACCGGCAACCTATCTGGTGCGCACCGGCGATACCTTGTCTACCATCTCCCTGCAATTCTATCAAACGAAGAAGAATGTAGAGTTGATCGTGAAACAAAACAAGCTGGATCCTACCAAGAATTTGATCGCGGGAAGCTCCCTTATCATTCCGGCTATTCCGGTCGTGAAGCCGATTGCGAATCATACTGTGCAGCAGGGCGAGACGCTCTCCAGCATCTCCAAGAAACACTATGGTTCCGCTAAATACGCTGTCAACATTGCACAAACCAATCATCTGCAAAATAACGACGATATTAAAGCAGGCGATGTGTTGAAAATTCCTTATCTCAAATCGTAAACCTGGGAGCTGCCGCATTACGGGCAGCTCTTTCTTTTATCCAGATGCACCTTCACTCGTCATCATCATCATCCGAATCCGAGAACAACTCATCAAGAACCGTCTTCCTATTCTCGAGAAACCGCCTTGTAACGATATAATGCAGCGTATCCTCATACCTGATTTCCTCAATGGGATGGACATCGAAGTTAACGATTTGAGCATCCGGGTAGCCAAGCAGAATTGGTGAATGCGTCGCAATTATGAACTGCGCATCCTCTTCCAGGTCCTTAATGACTCGCATTAGAGCCAGCTGCCTTGCAGGCGATAATGCTGCCTCCGGCTCATCGAGCAGATAGATCGCCTTCTTGCCGAATCGATGCTGGAACAGCGACAGGAATGCTTCCCCATGGGATTGCTTGTGCAACGAACGACCGCCGTAATACGGCAGGCTATCCGGCATCGTATCAATATGCGAAGCGAACTGATAGAACGTTTCTGCTCGCAGGAAGAAGCCATTCGTAATCTTCGGCATCCAAGACAGCCGAAGATGCTCTCCAAGAATGGAATGCGCGGCATCCACATCATAATTATTGTTCCGCCCGCCACCGGCCGTATTAAATCCGCATTGAAACGCAATCGCTTCAAGCAGCGTGGATTTCCCCGAACCATTTTCCCCCACCAGAAAGGTCACGTTTGTCCGAAACGACAAAGATTTCAAATATTTCAACGCTGGTATGGAGAATGGATAGCGCTTCGGATCTGTTTCCTCATTCCTAATCAGTTCGAGACTGCGCAGGTACATCGATTTCAACTCCAATACCATTCAATAGTTAGATTAAGCTAATACTCTTGCTAAGTCGTACTGTCAATGAAATCCTCTGTCGAATATCCCTCGGGTGATTTACTGCTGTAATTTTGTTGATAACCGTCCCGCTTCCAGCTGCTTAACACCGGTGCTTCTACGACGGTTTGATCCAATAGCTGCAGAAACTCCGGATGATGCTGTTCCACCCACTGTCTCGCTTGTTTGATCGTATCAGCATGAGGAATGACAATGGATTGCGGAATAACGTCAGCTAGATTATTATAGATTTCTCGTTTCTCAACCAATCTGGTGAAGACAGAAGTATCCTCGTTTATCGCTTCAAGCGACTCATCCACTAGCCGGTAATAGAAGCCTTGAACTTGCGCGTTTTGTTTATCCGGGAAAGGTCTTTCGAATCGAAGGATCTTCACAATGTGCGGATTGTTGTTGAACCATTTATTCTGCTCGTAAACGATGGAATACGAAATATTGATATAGGTATCGTCACTTGTCGTGCTAACCTGCTCATAGCTGCAAGGTATTAATCGATCGCCATAAGGACTAATCGAGAGGCTGTATCCTTCAGGAGATGTACCATAACCATTTGCCCTCGCTACCATGATTTCGGTCTGTTGCAGTGCAACGATCAAACCCGCCGCAACAACCAGCACACAGGTGATTACAATACCAACTAACTGCTTTTTCATTAGCTGCTCTCCCCGGTTGTATCTGCTTTACTTACCTTGCCCGAGATATACTCCCCATCATATATGCCTGTTTTCCAAATGACTTGACCGTCCGCTCCGGATGCTTCGATTTTAAGAGGGTCTGGTCCATTTATAGGGGCAGCTTCGAGCTCGTCGAAGGATACGAACCAATAGCGGCCTTGTCCCGTTGAAATGATTTTAGCCTTCTTACTTCCTGTAACCTGCTTAACAACCACATTCTGTATATCGTCATCCGTAATGACACCTGCAAAAGTAAGCTTAGGTATATACGGAGCATTAATCATTCCCCAATCAAACCCTTCTACAGGGTTTACCTCTCCATTTCCACTACTGTTCCAATCCCCTCGTTCATTGGAGTAAAAGGCGTGCCGAAAACCCGTATCATCTTTATAGAGAAGTATTCTTCCTAATGGCACTTCTTCTTGGTAAATGAATTCGTACGAATCCGGATCGGACATTGTCATAAATAACTTATCCATCTTCTCTTCTTCTGTCTCCGTACATCCCGCGCAGAAGAGCATGATCAGGAATAGAAAGCATAGCTTTTTCACATCATCACCTGCCGTTACTATTAGTCACATCTGCCTTTTCTCTGAAAGAACCGAACACACCTGTAACAAGCCCAATAATGCCAATCGTCACACCATATCCTGTTGATTCATGGAAAGCTAATACGATTAAGATGCCAAACAGCGTTAGTTGAAGCCCTAAGAGCTGCACTTGAAGAACACTGGGCTTGATAAAATCCAACATGCCCCCCACAACAAACATCAGTGTAACAATGACAATAAATACCGTTACAATCATTAAGCCGATGCTCACCATTTAACGTTTGGACCTCCATCCGATTAGTCTGATGCCGCTTCTGTTAATAAAGGTGCGTACATCATGAGTGCATGGTTCTCGGTGACATACTCATCGTTAATCAGTTCACGATCATGATTGTAGACACGGCGATGAAGCACGTTTCGCCGAACATAACCGCCCCAATACTGCTGCTCGATGCGATGCTCCTTCTCATAGATTTCGTATGCATGCAGCGGCTTCTCGCTCGCGCGCCACTCGCCTGTAAGAACATGGTCTTTCAACTCAAGCACCAGTTGAAAGGGAACTGACGTCGAATTCATAATCATAAGATCCAAGTAATTATAAGAACAAGTCGCTCCACTGCCGAAGGGCTGTGTACGGTTCGCGTCCGGAAACACATCATAACTATGACGATGGCGCTCCACGACGGTAAGAGGCGTATGCAGCGTCATCCAATAAATTAAATTCGATAGCTGGCACAACCCTCCGCCTAACCCTGACTTGAATTTTCCATAGTGCAAAACCATGCCCGGCACATAGCCTTTTCGCGCAGTTGTTCGTCCGATCAGCTTCCAATAAGACATGGTCTCTCCCGGAGCAATGACGAGCCCTTGTATTCGTTGAATCGCAAGCGCCAAATTAATCTCTTTGTTATGCTGCAGCCACATATCCACGTCCTTCAGCTTCCGCAGCGTTGGCGTTGAATGATGAAATACCACATGTTCCAGCGGTTCCACTGCGAATGTCTGCGCGAATGAGATACCTCCGAACAGCCACCGAGCATATCTGCGCCATGTAAAATAAGCAGTCCCCATCATAAGCCGCAGCCTAGATCTCCGAATGGGTTTCATCTACACTGCACCTTCCTTATATGATCTCAACTTCTATATTTTTACACTTTAATTAAGACGTGAATCGCTTCAAAAAGTTGCAACGCAAAAAAGACTGCCGGCAGGCAGTCTTTGGGAGTTGAGACACTGAGCAATGGATCATGCCGTTGCACGGATTGCATGATGCTCGCACCAATTCCGGAGAAACTTCAGATTCGTGTTAAAATAATGATCGTCCTGCCAAGCGCCCCAGACATGCCCGAAGCCGGTGTGGAGACCCATTAACCATATTTCACGAATCGCTACAAATATAGGTATCGATTTAAGATCGTATTCACCTAGCACTTTAACCTTCTGATAGGCATCCAGGAAACCAACCCAATGCTCATTGTCGTAATCTTCCTTCTCTTTCCCTCTCACCCTATTCCATAAGAAAACGGACACATCATAAGCTCTCCATCCAAGGCCGCCACAATCGAAATCGAAATGGGTTAAAGCACCTTCATGAAAATGTACGTTGCCTCCATGAAGATCACCGTGACACATCCCCCATTCCAACTCTGTTGAAATTTCAGCTATGCGACTCGACAATACTTGAGACAATGATTCCAGATAATCGATGTCCTCTGGTCTGTGAGATAACAATTTCGATTGTCGAATGTTGTGAAGTGGTTCTTTAAGCAAATGCTCCAGATCAACCTTGAATCTTTCCTGACCACAAATGAAATCGTCCATAGCCAGATGCATCTTGGCCACCTGCTCACCATACAGCTCCGAGCTCGCTTTAGTATCGGAATAGCCGCCTTCCGCATACGTAAACAGAACCGCGTAGCGCTCACCCTCAGGGGCATCTAGTTCAATTGCGTAACCTCCGTCCTTTCTGGGGACTGGCGCCGATACCGGAATTTCTTTGTTATCCAAATATTTCAATAATCCCACTTCGAAATCAACGTCATGTTTATTCCGCCAATGCTCTTTATAAATCCGAAGAATGTATTTGCTTGTTCGGGTCTTCAGAATATAAGTATCATTGAGCCCATTCGATAGAAACCGGCATTCCCTAACGTCTCCTATTTCATAATGATCGTTTATTGCAATAGCTAATGCATCAGAAGATATAACAGAATGATAGACAGGAAGTTTTAGCATTTACCGATCCCCCTCGGTGGCTCATGATGGATTTGATTTTAACTCAGCATCTACATCATGCCATAGGAAATCTAATCCAACTAGATTGAGTTTATTTATAAAATGTTCTCGACTATTGTTGGTCCGATATTAATAACGCCCTGTGGGTTCGTTAGCTTAACACCGCATCAACATAAGGCAGCTTCGCTGCAGAACATCGCAACCACTTTTAACCTCTAACAATCTTCTCAACCCCCATCTCTCGGCGGAAGTATTTTCAGATGCTTGAAATCCTTATAAGCCTCTAGGTCGTCCAGTACTAGCTGTTTCCCGCGTCCTAATCCAGTAGCCAATCTGCCTTGCCCCGCTTCATACACCTGTAAGTAGCTCCCGTCCGCGAAACTGATCGACATCCCGTGAAAAAATGTTTCAACTTCAGCAGTGGAAGCAGCTTCCTCGACACCACTCTTAACGAATTTCTTCAGCATCCGGCAGACCTTGTTTATCGATTCATGGTCGGCCTTATGGGTACTAATTAGTGGAACATATAAGAGATCCCCCTCCTGTAGATTTACGGATGTTATGGTTTCCGGACTGCATGCAGCCGCTAATTCACTGAGCGTTTTGGCCTTCGGCAGATTATTCCGTTCCTCCTCGTAAGAGGGCCGATCGTAAGTTAAACGAACAGAGCGATTCGTCTTATCCAAGGGATTGTAGTACATGAACTCCAGCGAACCATGTCCTATATCGCCGGCATAATATAGCCCATCTAGACTGTACAAGGCCTTATTGTTCAAAGCATTCGTCCGCTCTTCACCAGTCAATAGCTTATCCGCCAACACAACGACGGAGTGATCTTTCAGGTCGATAAGCGTGAGGAGTCCTGATCGATTCGGCCGAACGACCAAATAATCATCACCGATTGTAAGTACGGTAAATACCTCATCGCTGCCAGTAAGTGCCGGTAAATCATAGTCGTTTATCGTAGTGCCTTGTTCATCAACCACGGTCACGATTTTGCCATCGGATAGTACGATTCGCTGTAACCAGCCATCCGGTCGATACAGTTGGAAGTAGGTTACATTGGACTCATAGCTGTGCACATACGATGCTTTCTTTTGGCTCACAATCTTGTTGTCTCGAACAAGCATGCTATATTCATCATAGTGAAGAACTAACTTATCGTCTGTATATTTGTCTACAGCTGTAAGGATGTTGCTCGGGCCGCTTACTCCCCCGTTATAGAAGGATAGATCGCCTTTCACAGTGCCTTCCAACTTACCGATAAGAACGACAGGATGCTGTTCACTGAGCGCTCTATAAATCTCACTCGTCACAGGGTTCAGCCAAATATAGCTCCACGAGCTTGGTCTGATGTATGTATCCTTGCGTGTAATTCGAACGGTTTTGCTCGTTTGATCCCAGACGACCTCGGCCTTAGTAGCTTCAGAGAAGAAACGAAGCGGAGCGTAGATTCGTCCTTGTAAGTTAAGAAGAGGTTCTGTTAGTGCGACTTGATGGTCATTAACGGTTGCGGTCTTAGAACCGTAACTCAGTTTCACGGAGAGTTCCGGGTATTTCATGGACACCATCTTGGCTGCAGCATTCCAGGACACAATCGTTCCAAGCAGTTGGCCCATATCACGTACAGATAAGTACACATTGCCTCTGGAAACGATCGGAGCGGAGTCCAACTCGTGCATGGATCCGTTCATCATCACCTTAATTCCGCTCGCTTTGGACGTATTAACAGCTCCGGAACTGTCTTCTGCAGAAGCTGAAATGGGGATGTTAAGCAGTATCGTTACAACTAACACGGTGGTGACAAGAAAGGGAAATACTCTTTTATAAAGAAGCAAGGGATCATCCTCCTGTTTATTAAAGCCGGATGACCATTAGACGAGTGCACCTGAAAAATGTTGCGTTAAATACCTTAAAATGGATAAGTTGGCGAGAGGAAACAACGATCTGGCACAGGCGGGGGGGGTGATACAAACTGATAATGTCATGAAATGCTGCCAATTATGCAACATTTCCTTATTAGGAGGGGGCCAACCGCCACAAGCAGCATGTTGGCCGCGCCAAGCCGCAACCTTGGCTGCTTACGCCCTCCTCACCTTAAATTACCAAATATCCACAATAGGATCGTTACTCTCCAACCTAACCTTACTCTCAGCAATCCAATCCTTAAACCACTGATTATCCGAGCTGCTGAACGTTTCATCCCCGTCATAGTCGCGAAATGCCCCGATGTAAACAATCAACTCTCTCAGCTTTAAGAACAACGGGATTTGCTTCAAATCCTCTTCACCCAACGTGTTTTCGAGGCTATAGCCTTTCATGAATGAACGCATGAATCTGCGAGCCTGATCCTCCCTCAGCTCTCGTCCATCTTCGCCTCCATAGACATAAACCAGATAGTACAACTGGATCGCGATATCCTCAACAAACCAGCTGTACTGCGCTTCGTCGAAATCGAACAGCGTGATCTTCCCATCGCCTTTATCTCTGACAAAATTACCGACTCCCATATCCCCATGAATAAGTCCATAAGCATCGCGATCCGTTGGCATTTCGTTCAGCCGGCTAACCATCTGACTGTAGTTCTCTTTCACGCGCTGATGGGAGGGAGGAAGAATATCGATGTCTTTCAAGTAATCGTTCTGATGCCATTCCAATCTGCGAGTGCTGTCGTCTTCAGGCTGATACAGCTTCGATAAAGCATGCATTTTGCCCGTGATTCTACCAAGAGTTTCATATAACGCATCGTCATCCAGACATGCCGGATAATTCACCTTCTGCCCTGACGCTTTCTCGAAGGAAACCGCAGTAAAGAACATCTCTGCTGTCACAATCACTTCCGTCCACTCACCGGCTGCAGAATGAATCGGCATCGAAGCTGAAATGCCGTGGCTCACCAAATATTGGATCCATTCCAGCTCTGCTTTTACCGCTCCGACTGTACGTCGGCTTCCCGGCGTTATTCGCAATATATATTCGCGCCCATTACGCTGAAACTCGTATACGAAGTTTTGAAAACCACCGATTAAAGTTACCTCTTCCATGCTGATCCCATATCTCTCCGCCGCAATAGCAAGGACGCCATGACGATGAAAGAGGTCTGTAATGGTTTTTTCCATCTCAATTTCCCCCTAACCTGTACCTGCATCCAAGTGAGCAATCAACCGTTCATGATCGATTCAGCAAAAGCAACCTGTTTGACAAGATCCGAATACGCCTCCGCTGTTGCACCATCCTCTGCACTCCAGCATGAGCCCATCGCCGTTTCGACGAAGAGGCATTGTCTGATGATCGCGCTCGGAATGCCCAGCTTCTTCTCAAGTACGACGATAATCTCGTTGATTTTCGCATAGCCTTTCTCCGAATAATCATCATCAAATTCATTTAGGATAAAGCGCGGAACGTCAAACACCGGATCGCCTATTACACCTTTCGGATCAATGATTTGATAGACGCCATCCTGCCCAAGCAAAATATTATCATGATGAAAATCGCCATGCAGCAGCATCTGCCGTGTATACACTGCAGCCACCGATAGGCAGATATCTTCTGCTTTCTTCATGTAGGCTGCTAATTCGCTGCAATCTTGCTGCTTGCTCATGTACTCGGTTATTCTGCTGACCCAATCTACATAAGTCGGATATAACTCTGCGTTATCTGCCGCTATGTGCAGGTCTGTGTGCAGTGAGCTGAATACGTCCAATCTTGCCGCAAGCGAAGTCTCTTCCCTTAGCGGATTGCCCGGCTTGACGCACGCTTCAAGCAGCACGCCTCGAACCACATCCGCCGCATACACGTTGCAGAATCGTCTGCCATCATAATGGTGCAGCGTATGATATTCCGTGTTTATCTCTTCCGAGGAAATTCTGCCGATCTTAAGTACGGCGCTTCCGAATCTCTCTGATTCGCATGTAAACACCAGGTTTGCAGAATAGGAAGGAATGAGCTGAATTGCGCTGAGCGCCCATTGATCGGCGAAGGTTTCGAGATCCCGCAACACCTTCTCATAGAACGCTTGCCCAAAGTGACTCACGATTTGTTCGATTTCATTTTGCCGAAACTGATATTGCTTGCTCATACTAAGGCTTCTCCTCCACTATGCTCCATTCTACTCCGACACTCGAATCGTATTGCTATCGGTCTCCCATCCCGTAGTCCAGCCAAATGCCGCACCGAGTTCACGGACAGGCGCCAGCAATTCACCTCTTACACTATATACTTCCTTACCTATGGCGGTAGACTGCCCATTCACATAAATGCCGCCTGTTTCTTCTGTATGGAAGGAGAACTCCTTGCCATCCTTTAGCGCAACAGCAATTTTGTCCTGAGCGTTCCACGTCATTCGATAACCCATCGCTTCCATCATTCCTCTGACAGAGGCATAAACGCTACCATCGACCTGCATCGACCACATGACAATTTGCTTCCCATTCACCAGCACACGTGGAGCCTCCAATACGGGCTCATATTTGGTAACGGAGAAGGTTCCCCATGAGTACGGTTCATACGAGTAAGGCGGAACGCCGAAGCCCTCCTCTCCTCCAAGCTGACCTAATGACCCGCGGCCAATCTGACCATAGCGGTTTAAGCCGGCCCCCCACAATGTACCATCCTTCTTAATGAGAAAAGAAGACCGAAATCCGCTGACAACCTCTACTGCCTGCTGATTCGCAAGCTTGACGGGGTGATCGAATCGATGCGGCTGCAAACCGTCTCCGATCTGACGGTAAGAGTTATTACCCCATACCCATACCTGGTCAAGCTGATCGAGCGCCAAACATTGCAAATAACCGCAAGATAGTTTATCTATCGATTGAAGCTCTGGGATTTGCACGAGATGGAGCGGCTCTTCCAACGGATCTTTGTTTCTACCCAGCACGCCGCCGTAATTATCTCCAAACGACCACACTGTACCGTCCGTGCGCAGAAGCAGCGTAGAGCTTCCCGAACTTGTAATTGCCTTGATATGATCAAGCTTCTCGAACCGTCTTGGTTTCGAAATGACGGCTTGTTTCCCCGTCTGGTAATAATACCAATACGGTGATCCCCAGTACCAGAGTTGACCGTTCTTGTCGATTACGAAGGCTGTAATACCATCGCTATGTATGGCTGTTATTGGAGGCAAACCCGCCACAAGGGCCGGTGCGGCGAGGGATTTCACTTTTCCATTCCCTAATTCGCCATACTCGTTGCTTCCCCATGCCCAGACCGTTCCATCCTTCTTCAGCGCGAACGCAGCATGATAACCTAATTCAATAGCCTTCACGTCTTGAAGTCCATCCATTTGTTTGGGAACTCTCGTGAATAGGGAATCGGTTGACGAATAAGTTACGCCGTCGAAAGTGCCATAACGTAAACTCCCCAACATCCATACCGTCCCATCTTTCTTCACGAAAGCGGCCGTATCCGAATAAGTCGAAGAAAACGAAATGGACTCCACATCCGATATGCCCGGAACTTGAACGGCGGTCGTTGTCAGGCGAGACGCAAGGTTAGCCCCCCAGGACCAGACCGTCCCGTCATTCTTCAGCGCAAGCGTACTTGCGTATCCGGAAGCAACTTGTTTCACATTCGTAATTACGTTTCCTCCAACTGTCATCGATGGCTCCTGCAGGCTTTCCGCCGAAGCTTCTATTGGCAGCATGAAACTAGCCATACAAACGAGCACGATCAACTTTAGTAAACGAGATTGTCTCACTTCCACTCCACCCCAGTACCATGAATTAGGATATCTTCATAGATCTTAGACGTTTACGCGTCAAAAAGGTTACTGACCTATTAAAAAGACCGCCACGAATGGCGGCCTTTCAAGAATGGACTACTTAATTCTCAGCTTAATATCCCCTTCGATTCGTATTGGATAATCGGTAATCGTGAGCGTCAGCGGACTCTGATAGTTCGCCTTCTTCATGAAATATTGGAACATGTCGCCGGACGTTCCCGTCATACCCGATTCGAAGGATTTACCGGATGCATCCTTGAATCTCATGTCAAATAAGCTGTACCCACGGTTCTTATCGAGCGGATTATCACTCTTTAACTTAAAGACAAGTATGCGCTGACCGTCTTCCTTGCTGGTGCCGATGTCTTGAAGAATTAGATTATCGTCCGGACCCGACAGCAGCTTCTTATGATCAAGATCAATCTTGATTTCCAGCTTGTTTTTGTCCAATGCCCGAATGCTGCCGGCCTTTAGATAAAGCCGGTCCGGTTTGCGGAAATAGTTGCTCTGGAAGTAGAGCACTTGCCGATACTCGCTTATGGTCGAACCGGATACGCCGTTAGTGATGGTCCCGAATGTTTCACCGCGCTCATCCTCGATCCGGATATCGTCAAAGTAGAATATCTTCTTCGTGTTGGCAGGATCGAAAGCTACTTCCAGCCCAATCCGGGTCGGATATACGGTCATTTTCTCAAAGGTAATATGTTGACCTTCCACGGTAACTGTCTTATTGATCGCAATAGTTTCCTTCAAGCCTTCAAACTTCGCTTTGTCCACAGGGACCGCAAACTTCCATACTTGACCGGTAGCTGTCTTCTCGTCCTTACCGGCCGTAAGCTCCAGATTGAGCGTATCCGGAATCTCAGCTCCCTCTTGAAAGTTAAACTCGAAGGTCCCTTGCTTGCTTACCCACTCTTCGCTGAAATTCGAGGAACCATGCGCGCTGCTGAACTCTATGCCATTACGTAGATCGATCTTCTGAAGATTGACGACCCGCTTCCGTCCATCCATATTCGTGAGCGTATAGAAAACAATTACTCTCGATTCATCGGCTAGTACACCATCCACGGTCACCTTAATACCGTCATGCTCCTCGGAGAGGCCGACCGGCTGCATAAAATCATTTTCCAATGCCAGCTCCAGCCCTTTGTCATAATTAATAAGCTCCACGAGTGACCGAAGTCCGGGCAAATCACCGACATAGGCCGCAACAACAGGCGAGAAGCGGACTGAAGCTACCATAGTCAGAAGCAGCAGACATGCTGTATAAGATGCGAATCTAGTTACAGTGCGGCGCCTTCTGCGTTGCCGGCCAAGACGCATGCCATTCCTAATCCTCTCATCGATCGTCCCGGGAACCGCAATTTGATTAATCTCTTCCTTCATTGCCTCCAACTGCGGCCACTCCTGCTCGCTCGAATCGCGAAAGTCATTCATGAGGTTCACCGTCCTTCTCCAGCCGCTTCCGCAGTCCGCCGAGTGCTTTGTGCAGCCATGTTTTGATCGTACCTTCCGGCTTCTCTAACGTTCTCGCAATTTCGGTGATCGTTAGATCATGATAATATTTCAGCTCAATGACGGTCCGATAGTTGGCATCCAGCCGTTCTACCGCTGATTCAAGCATGACTCTCTCCAGCAAAGCAGACTCGCCGCTCGCCACATGCAGCTCTTCGGCACCGGCCGCTACTTGCTGTATCTCATTCCGGCGAGACCGCCTCTTGGTCTCGTCCGCGCAGTAGTTCATCAGTATGCGTATCAGCCAACTGCCGAAATAACCAGGCTCCTTCAATTTGTGTATCTGCATGTAGGCCCGACAGGTCACTTCTTGCACAGCTTCAAGAGCGTCGTTCTCGTTCTTCAAATACGAATAGGCGATTCGGTACAGTTTATCCTTGTGCTGCGTAATGAGGCTGTAGAAGGCCGCATCGTCACCGCGTTTAGCTGCAAGAGCCAGCAATTCGTTATCCATACGTGCGTTTCCTCTCCTGCCATCATGCTTCTTCTACAAGTTAGACTGTGCAGAGCGGCAAACGGTTTTCGTTTATCATAAATTCTTTTATCGGCATGACAAAAGGCCACCTGATCGGCAGCCCTCCACGTAACGATCATCTATTCTTTCTTCCTACCCACATACATGAAATGTTCAGCTAAACTCAATAGCTCCTCGCGCTCACAAACTTGCTCCGCCAAGTCAAGCCAAGCCGATACCACCTCGGGCGGCTGCGCAAGAAGCTCCGGCTCCCGCAAGTATAAGAAGCTTTCGCAATTGATCACGTGCAGCTTCTCCAGTTGAAAGGCCTCAAAGAACGGCGCTACATCTCGGGGACGGATGTAATAGTTGTCCGTGAATCCATGTCCGGCAAAATTCGCATCCTCAATCATCGTTTGAAGCTCAGACCTGCGATCATCTGCTAGGATGAATGCCGGGTTGCGGATGAAGTAATCCCAAACGAATGAATAAGAAGAAACAAAGGATACGAATAGGACTCCGTTCGGCTTAAGCTTCTTAAGGCATTCCTGAATGGTCGCAGCTCGATCCTTCTCTTCTTTCAGATGATACATCGGACCCATGCACAGCACATGATCGAACTGCTCATCCGCAATGCTCGATAAGTCGCGGCTGTCTGCACACAGCACTTCAAGGGGTAACTCAAGCTCTTGCGCTTTGTTCCGAGCAAAGCTCACATTGTTTGGCGACAGATCAGCCAGCGTCACCTCACAGCCAAGCTCCGAGAGATAAAGAGAATACCTGCCCGGACCACCGCCGAGATCAAGAACTTTATCACCCGGCTTGATATAGCGGTTCATATATCGTTTGCTAAGCTCAAACTCAACCTTGTGCCGATCGAGCCTCTCCCATTCATAATGCACGGTATCATCGTAGAATTGGCGTACAATGTCAAGGTCATCCATAGGAACACTCCTCATCGTCGAACAAACTCATTTGGAACGAATCCGCAACCGGCGGTTGATAATAGGGCATTTCGGTTGATATTCCGTGCAGCGAGCAGGCTTCACGGAAGCGAAGCTCCAATTCCTTCTCGTTCTTCGACTTACACTCATAGGCAAGTCCAAATGTCCTTCTATATTGATTGCTCAATCCCGGAAATTCCTCATCCAGCTTTCGATAGAAATACGCCCGCTGCCGGTCTCGCAAAGTAACGCCGAAAGCCGCAATGATATGTTTGACACCGGCGGCCGCAGCCCGCTCAACAAGCTGATCAATGTTATCCATTTGATCTTCCAAGAAGGGCAGAATAGGCATCATCGTCATCGTCGTCACGACTCCAAGCTTCTCAAGTTCAGCAAGCGTGCGGAATCGCTCTGTTGAGGAAGCTGCATGAGGCTCCAATTTGCGGGCCAGCTCGTCGTCAGCAGTCGTAATTGTCACCGCAACCGAGGCATACTTCGTGCTTAGCTGCTGCAGGACGTCGGAATCTCGGAGAATGAGGTCGCTCTTCGTTGTAATATGTACCGGAAACCGGAACTCGGCAATCATTTGCAGTGCACGCCGCGTCATCAGCAGCTTGCGTTCCATCAGCGTATACGGATCACTCATCGAACCCGTACCGATCGTCGATTCTCTGCTTCTCTTTGCAGCCAGCTCCTTACGAAGCAGCTCCAGCGCATTTGTTTTGACCGTAACATTGTGAAAGTCGTCGATCCCATACCGCTCACTTCGCGAATCGCAGTAGATACACTGGATGTCACAGCCGCGATACAGATTCATGGTATATTTAGTCCCAAACCAACCGGCAGGGTATTTATTAGGAATTAGAATACTCTTGGCTTCAACAGCTTGCATTTCACTTCGCCCTCCCACAGAAAAAAAGAACATTTGTTCCTATATGAACAATAACATTTTTCCTTGTTTCTGGGAAGTGGATCTACTCGATCCTCAAAGTTAATTGATAAGTTTCCAAACCGACTTTGAATAAACCAGCCATGTGCTATAATCACAAATCTCATTACGTAACTCATAGACGTTGTCCATATCCGTGAAATGACCAACAGCCGCAATCGGTATTTTATATTCAGCAGTATCCTTGATCGCTTTGGACAAATCAATGAGTAATCCATCTCGGGTAGATTCCAATAGTACCGTAGAGATTTCGGTCGGAATAGGTCCAAATTCTCTTCCCGTTAACTTCCGAAGCTTCTCGACAATCACGTTGGCGAGAAGCTCTTCATAATCATGCAGGTCCGTCACAAAGAGCTTGTTGAACCACCCATCATCATGCGCGTAATACGCAAATCTCAACTTAGGCACCTGGTGCAACGGTCTGGCGAAATGCCCGAAGAATAATAATTCGGCAATTTGATTGTCGCTTAATGCATCCAGATCCTCTTCTCGCGCGAAATCCACCCAACAAAAATCCCCATAACCATAAACATCGTCCTCAATCAACTCATCGAGCTCTTCCCGCGTCACATAATCGAGCCGAGAGTGCGGATTCCATTGCTCATTCGAAAATTGATGTTGGAGCAGGATCAGGTTCTCCGGTCTGGGAGACACACTATACATAAACTCATGAAATTCAATTCCATACGAATAGAAGCAGTTATTCGGATGCATTTGGCTGACATAAACCATATCTCTGGTTTTCTTCTTTTTCTTCATGGGGCGATTCTCCGTTTCACTCAAATAACACCTGCTGGTTGAGCCATAGATCCAGATCAACAGATCCTTGCACGCCTAACAACCGATAGAAATAACGATACACGGTGCGATAGTCAGTTAAATCCGGAGGGGCGAGAATCGATGAATAACCTTTGAGGAAAGAAGCCGCAGAGCGCTCATCGAGCACATACTCCAATCCGACAAAATCAAGCTCACGAGGACCTGCTGCATAAGCTTCAACATCGACGACCGCGGACAACAACCCATCCTCGCATAGGAACTGTGACGAATCCAGATCAATAAAAATAGGACAGAAGTGCTGCGGGACCGGAAGAACGTCAAGTGCATGAAGCATCGCATCGAGCTGCGCCTTAATCTTGATATCATTCGCATAATCGATTTGGACGAGCTGCCTCATGGTATTCGCCAAGTGTGTATGGAATGTTGGCTGTGGAACTCGTTGAGTGCCGGCAAGGTTGCCGAAATAGTCGTAACGCTGCGCATGCACGCGCGCCAGCCAGACGCCTAATTGATACAGAACCGCATCGGATTGCTGGGTGAACGAGCGGAGTGTTTGTCCGTTCATTCGCTCGACGACGAGATATTCTCCGCCCTCGTTGATCTGATGCTTATGTATTCGCGGTGCCGGAATTTCTGCGATTGTACGGAGCATTGCAGCATTCGCTATGAAGTGGCACATATGTCTGGGATCTATCCCGAATAAATCATAACATCCCCACCAAAACTCATGGGTCGGCGCTTCCTTCATTCTGGATGCACGTACGACTTGCTCCCCAGCAGCGGTCTTAACCAGCCAGACGTCGCTGGCATGCCCGGAGTAACCGGGATCGAGAGCCGTAATCTGTTCAATCGGTTCATCAAAGAGCTGCTGAAGCTGATGGTCTGTGGTCATAGCTGGACCTCCGTCCCTTAGTTCGATTTCTCCCCCAGGAATCCCCAACATTGTATTGTCTATACTGCTCCAGCTATCGTGTGACACACTGCTCGCCTCCTTGCCGTGACTCAATTCTATATACGTTCAGAAAAAGAACTCTAGCATCCAAGCATAATCTCGCTCATGTAATAATATGGAAATAGATTCACCATCATTATGGCTTACCAAAGGAGATGTTGCAACATGGCACCATGTAACGCACAAGCCACGGGGACATGCTCCGAGGCTGAAGGTTCAGATACATTAGCAAGCGGGGACGCCTCTCACGCGGAAGGGTTTCAATCCACGGCGAGCGCGTTTGCCTCTCATGCGGAAGGCTATGCAAATACGGCCCAAGGTCCCGCTTCCCATTCGGAAGGCGGAAGTACGCTCGCGGAGGGAATCTATTCGCATGCCGAAGGCAGAGAAACGGCTGCCGCCAATGAGGCTTCACATGCGGAAGGGTTTTTGTCCGTTGCAAGCGGTTTTGCCGCGCACGCTGAGGGCTACTTTACGATTGCAATTGGACCTGCTTCCCATGCGGAAGGCGGCGGCTCGACTTCGTCCGGTATCTATGCGCATGCAGAAGGTGAAGTAACACAAGCCATCGGCGACCGCTCGCATGCAGAGGGAATGAATACAATAGCCGATGGGATGAATGCACATGCCGAAGGGGAGTTGACCCAAGCCTCCGGCTTGAATTCTCACGCCGAAGGAATGGAGACGTACGCTTCCGCACAAGGCGCGCATGCCGAAGGAGAGAGCAACACCGCGAGCGGTAGAGCATCGCATGTGGAAGGCAATTTGAACCTAGCCAGCGGCATATTCGCGCATGCGGAAGGACAACGCACAATCGCAAGCGGCGATGTCTCGCATGCCGAAGGAAACCAAAGCATTGCAAGCGGTCAATCCTCGCACGCAGAAGGAGCCATTACGACCGCAAGCGGATTTACCGCCCATGCTCAAGGCGTCAATACGGTCGCTGACGGTATCTTTTCGCACGCGGAAGGGCTAAATACGTCCACAAACTCGCTGGAAGGGGTACACATCATGGGGAAATTCGGCTCTGCCAACGAGCTGAGTTACTCGTGGTATTTGGCCAATGGAACCAGTCCGGAAGCGCCCGGCCTGGCAGCGAAAATATTAAGCAGCGGCGATGTGAAAATCGACGGAACGGTGAGCAGTCCGGCTGCAGACTACGCGGAGATGTTTGAAACCTTTGATGGACAACCAATCGATCCGGGATATTTCCTTGCCCTCGTCGAAGACAAGGTTCGGATAGCTAGTTCTGCTGATCGCTACATTGTTGGCATTACCAGCGGCAAGCCTGCTTTTCTATCCGATAGCGCAGACCTGGGCTGGCATCACAAATTCTTGACCGATGAGTGGGGACGAACCCTCTATCAGGATGTACGGATTCCAGAGTGGCTGGATGCGTCGGGACAGCTGCTTTCGCCTGGACGCACAGAACGGCAACCTATCCTGAATCCCGAATGGAATCCGCTTCAAGACTACGTTCCACGATTAAATCGGCCGGAGTGGGTAGCTGTAGGCATGGTTGGCAAATTGCTGGTGCGAGATGATGGAACTTGTCAGCCAGGCGGGCTATGTGCGCCGAGCAATACCGGAATAGCCACCAGTGCTGACCGCGGGTATTATGTGCTCAGAAGAACTCGCCCGAATCAAATCCTAGTGATATTGGGCAACCGCTATTAGAGACACGTCCTTCATCTGCAGAAGAAAAAACCACCGAAATCGGCGGTTTTTTCTTCTCGGCCAGCTGTCGCAGCTAGAACATGCCATTCTCATTAAGTGAATGCTCCGGTATGGCCTGACCTAAATCCCACAATTCGACGATGCGGCCGTCCTCGAAGCGAAAGATGTGGACCACAGCGGCTCCGAGGTCTTCAGGCTTCTGTTTCACATGGGAGTGGACCATAACGCAATCCCCTTCTTCGAGGGTGCGTTTGACTTCAAGGGTCTTATGAGGGTTCAACTTCGCGTTTTCTTCCATTGCCAGCATGAGCGAATCTGCGTCGCCGCGGAAGTAGGAATTGTGATGACGGAAGCTCTCTCCTACATAACTCTCGTAGGCCTCGCGCACCTTCCCCGAGGCTACCAGACTTAAGAACGTTACAGCCTTCTCTTTAAGTGGTTTCGTATTCATTGCAATCATCCTTTCAATGAGAAAGTACAGGTTCTATTAGAATTACCCGGTGATGTGAATGCGTCTTTGGCACATCGAATTTTTCCACCTATTTTAACACAAATAAGCACCAAGCCGATCCGGCTCCCACTATTCCATTTACGATTATAATAATTCTTTTCCAAGCATCGCAACTTTCTGGTAAATAAAGTCGTTTAAACAGTGGTCATCTAAATTATCGATTCACAATAGAGAAGGAGTCGCGTATGAAACCACTTAAGCAGTATCTTGTCTGTACTTTGGCACTACTCACTTTATTTCAAACGTCGCCGCTATCCGCGGAAGGAACGGTCGATGTACCCGCATCTACGACCGATGCACCAATAACGACTCCAACTACGACGGGGGACTCAACGACCGCGAATCCGATTGTGGACGTCGCCCCGATTAGCGGCATGCTCACACCGGACAACGAGCTTCTGCTGAAGAAGAACAGCACCGCGATGCTGTTCAACAAGAAGCCGCTGAAAGCCGCGCAGCCGTTAACGATCAAGAACGGCTCTTCTTATGCCGCGCTGAACGGGATTGCAGGTCCTTTCGGCTACAAGCTTTCTTATGATGCGAAGACCAAGGAGTCCATCGCGAAAGCCGGAGACATCGAGCTTCGATTCAAGCCGGGCAGCGATATCATTAAACGCAACGGCGAATCCGTGAAAGGACCTGGCCCGACCTTCCTCCTGAAGGGTTCGCTCATGGTACCGCTTCGCATGTGGTCCAATTTGACCGGAAGCCGCATTACAGCACGCGGTATCGACACCGTCATTACCTGGGGGGCACCGCCGTCTGCGGAATTCGCAGTGCAGCCTACTGAGATTTTCGCACAACAAACGCTTGTCGATTATTTGGTGAACGGCGTTCCTACCGTAGTGGATGAAACCAACACCCATGAGCGCTGGGAAGGACGAGAGTCCATCTTCCAGGAAGCCGGCATGCATGTTGTAACGCACTGGGTGCAAGGTGAGAACGGCGTATGGAGCGAGCCATTCAGCGTTACGGTTAACGTGCAAATGCCGAATCAACCGCCGGTAGCTGATTTTACAACGGATAAAACGACTTATCGCATCGGCGAGCCTGTCACCTATACCGATCTGAGCACCGACGACCGTAATGACATCAAATCTGCTAAATATACGGGTAACTCGCCTGCTTTCTTCACTGAAGGTCAGTTCCCGGTCACGCTCGAAGTCAAAGATGGCGGGCAGCTGATCGGCACTGTTACGAAGATGGTTACCGTCATTCCGGAAATCTTGTACACCGAAGATGAGTTTAACCTGCTCTTCACGCCGATTGGACGCAAATATACGATGGATGGAACGGCTGTGCGCAACTACCCGACCCTCTCCTATACTTACACGAATGAACCGGCAAGACTTGTTCACAGCAACAGTCCTGAACGTTGGATGACGACCGGCCTTGTATATGATACGGAGCTTTCCGGAGCTACCCGCTTCCTTTTCTATAACGAGAATGGAGCAAGCTACCCGGTCAAAATGTTCCTTATTGCGACCAACACAAGCAGTACCGGCCTAGCTTCCGTCGGTATCGGCGCATGGGGCAAAGGCGGTCCGGACAAATCCACCATTATGGCAGGCAAAATGGCCACGATCCGCTATATGGATGCGCTAAGCAAAAATGTACCGGCTAACTACGTGACCCTAGCTCCCGGCGAATCCAAGGTACTGGTCCCTGAAATGTCGAATGTGCCGGTTAAGCCGGGGGATGTATTCTCCGCTTATGCCGATGTCGTTTCGACGACAACTATTCGCTACCGGATCGTCGTCGTACAGGATAAACAAGATCCGCTGCCGATTCTCGATTCCTTGACGGTTATGCCTCGCGATAATAAGCATGTTCGCGGCACATTCGATTACGCCGACCGCGTGATCGATCTCAGCACCTCCGAAGCAGTCGGTGCGAAGCCGCAGAGTATCTTACTTGGAGACAGCAAGATCGACAAGCTCGTGGATGGGATTGACGAGATGACCGGCCTGCTCGAGTACGATTTCGGCAACTTCGGTGTCTTGTACAAAATGAAGGTGCTAGTCGCGCCTAACACGATTGTCGGCATCAATGCCAGAGGCGGCCACTATGCAGGAGCCTTCATCGTTAACGGGAAGCTCGTGCCGGTTACAACCGACAGTGCGCTTCTGACTCAAAATGAAACCGCCGTGCTCTACCGTACCGGCGCAGCAGCGGAAACGCTCGACATTGTCTTCACGCTCGCATCCGGCAGCTACTTGCCGATTAATATGACCTTCCAACCTATGCCGCAGCTCCGTCAATAACAGCAGCGGATAAATCTCAACGCCGCACAGCGAAGTTCTCTTCGCCGTGCGGCGTTTTATTATGTCAATTGTCCCTACCCACTCATCTCCAAGTAACTCCCCCAACATCCACCTGACAGTCGCGTCTCTAGAGGAAATGTTGCAGAACATGCAGCATTTCTAACGAAAAGAGAGGCTATTGGACAAAATGTTGCACGGAAATCAACATTTTCGTCCAAACTAGCCTCCTGACCGCCATTCCATAGCCAAATGTTGCAAATCGTGCAACATTTGGCTGTTTTAGCTCATGCTGAGGGGAAAATGTTGCAGATTAAGCAGCATTTCCTCGATGATCCTCACTTTTGTGCCGAGGTTCCCTACTTATCACGGGGTGGTTCACGCCTGATCGTCCATTAAAATAAACCCGCCCATATCACGCAGCGCGCCGCCGTTCGCGAGATGTCCAAGTACAGCGCGACGAAGAGACGTATCGGCTGGAGCTTGCGACCAGTCGTCGTATAGCGTGCCGAAGATGCGACGCAGCCCTTCTTTGCCGTCGCCGCCTACCGGAAAGAGGCGGAATTCGCGCTGGAAAAGGACGATATTGGCGGATCCACTAAGCAGTTGCTCGAACTGAGGATCGAGCAGCCAAGAGGTACAGACGAATGCGAGTCGTGTCTCCTCCGGAAAATACCGCTTGAAGAACCCGACTGCATCCTTCATGGAGTCCAAACACTGCGCATGATCCATCTTCCCATCAGCGGCAATATGGACATCCAGAACCGGATCGCCTGCGCGCAGCACAGTTTCCCATTCGTCGGTGCGGAACGTCTCCGGCTGACGAACAGCGAAGCCGCCATCCGTAATCCGATGCCCTAGGATAACCGCATCGCCATCTTCGAGCACAGCTTCCCATGCTCCCGCTTCATCGAAGCGGTCGTTCGTGCCGTCGATCAGTCCGTCGCCGCGGAAACGGACGCCGCTCTCCGCCAAGACGACCACCTCGCGAGTATCGAGGCGGCGAAGCACACGCCTGCCGCCACCGAAGCGGCCGCGCTCAAACTGCAGCCTTCCGACTCGGAACAGTCGGAAGGACAGATGGTTCACGAGCCACTCGTTGCGGAGTCCCCAGCGATTGTGCCGGCCGTAATAATCACGCATCCACAGCGCCATGTCGCTGAGGGTATGCTTCAGAATCTCCTGCGGAATTCCTCGCTCCGCGTAGAGTTCTTGAAGCCGATTCAGTCCGCTAAGCAGAATAAGCGGCTGATACAGCTCCGCCCCTTCACCCATCTCGGCGAGGATGCCCGAGAATGTTTCCCCATTGGAGGTCTCGCCGGTCTCATCCGAGAACAGCAATTGATGCCCTCTCACGGCCAGCGCACGCAGTCTCTCATCCTGCCTCACCTTCACCGCTGCCTGCTGCAGAGCATCCCATGCCTCATCCGCAAGCTCTGCGACAAGGTTCGCTTCTCGAAGCGCTTCATCTTGCAGAAACCATAACTCATCCTGTATCAGTTGCCGCCCTTGCCCGTTCATTCCTGCTTCTCCCCTTATAGCGCGGCGGTGCTCGCATCTAGCACATTCTGCACTCGCATTGCGTTGTTTTGTCGATTATAGCATATGTCTCTTGCTACTAATTTACCTCATGCGAGATTCACCTGACTAGATGACGATTGGTTTATTACTACGCGCAAAAAAGCTGGAGCCCAACAGCCCCCGCCTATCCTCTTACCCTCCAAACACACTCGTCAACAGCTGCCGCGGCGGACGACCGACAATAAGCCGGCCCTCTTCCGCATAACCTTCTTCGCGTCCGTCCAATTCCGCTGCCAAACGCTGCCTCCACACCGCTAATCTACCCTGCCAGTGCGCAGAAACACCTGCCGCTAGATTCACCAGCTCCTGCGGATCGCTGACTAAGTCGAACAGCTGCTCCTCGCCGGATTGCGAGAACCAAAGATATTTCTCCCGACCATCCGTGACAAAATGGTTCGACAGCGCCCCATACGAATGCTCGCCATGCAGATACGGCCGCCACTCAGCCTGCTCGCCTCGGCATAGCGGCAGCACGCTGCTGCCCTCTACCGTATCCGGTATCGGAGCACCGGCGATATCGAGGAGGGTCGGCATGATATCGCGCAGCTCAATCACTTCCGCAGATTCGCCGCCTCGGCGTAACCCCAGCCCGCCACCAGGATCGCTGACGATAAACGGGATTTTCGCGCTTCCTTCATACGGGAGCGCTTTGCGGTAGTAATGATGATCCCCCAGCAGCTCACCGTGGTCAGACGCGAACAGGATAATTGTATTTTGCGATACACCATATTCCTGCAAGGCATTCACCAACCGGCCAATCTGATCGTCAAGATGCGTGATAAGCGCATAATAGGCAGCTCTTGCACGATCCAGCCTGCGCTTTGGCACAATGCCGAAATGCGTAGTCGGGTCGGAGCCATTCGCCTTAGCCGCCTCTACATCCACCCAATCCCCGATCGGGGGATCAGGCAGCTCAAGATCCTTGTACATATCCATATAGACCTGCGGCGGATCAAGCGGGGAGTGCGGACGTACAAATGACGTGTACAAGAAGAAAGGTTTGCCCGGATCCCGGCGGCGCAGAAAATCAATCGACTGCGTAACCGTCCAATTCGTCGGATGCAGCTCCTCCGCCAGATGCCACGGCCTTGCGGCCGCCGATGCATTGCAATCGAGTCCGTTATCCGTGATATCATAATCCGCGCCTGCACGCTGACGCAGCCAAATTAAGTAATCATCCACTTGGTCAAAATGTCCATCAACCGTGTTATTATGCTTGCTGCGATTATGATGCAGATAGCCGTCATGCAGCACGATGTTATGGAACCCGCATAGATTGCGCGCGGGATAGACATGCATTTTGCCAACGCACTGGGTATGGTAACCGGCACCGGCAAGCTCCCCTGCCAGCATATGCTCGTATTCCCACGGCACGCAGTCCTGATACCCGACGCGTCCGTGCGAACGCTGGCTCATGCCGGTTAAGAGCGCCGCTCTTGCCGGAACGCAAGTCGGCGTTGCCGAATACGCATTGCGAAACAGAACTCCGGATCGCGCTAAGCGATCCAGGTTCGGTGTCTCCACAATCGGATGGCCGACAGCACTTAAGCAGTCGCCGCGCATCTGATCCACCGTGATTAATAGAATATTAGGTCTCGTTTGCGATTGCTTACCTGCTTGCATCCCGCCGCCTCCTAGCCTGCGTAATGGAAGGACAGTTCGCGAAGAACCGGTTCCCCGTCGCTTTCCAGTATCTCTAGAATGACACCTGACGCTTTAATAGTAGGAATGCGGATGATTGCTTTATGACCGATATTATAGCCTTCGTGTACGACGATACGCCCATGTGACTTTTCCGTGAGGACGGTAAGTCTGAACCTCTGCACGCTTTCGCCGCGCGTCAAATCCTCTTTAATGATAATATGGTCGATCAGATGCTTCTCCTGCGCGGCATATGTCCAAGTACGCCCTTCCTGCTTACATGCCGCAAGCGTCGCGACCGGTTGCTCGAACCGACGACGAATCTCTTCGCCGAATTGCGTCAGATGCTGCGTATCCTTGCTCGGAAGCAGCCCTTCGCGGTTCGGTCCGATATTGAGCAGCAGGTTAGTGCCGCGTCCGACGGACAAATAATACAAGCCCATCAGTTCATCGACACTCTTGACCATATGCTCGTCCTCATCGCTGTAAAACCAGCTGATCCGGTTATACCGCAATTGCACGTCGCATTCGGCAGGCAGCCACATTTGCGCGCCAAGCTTCTCTTTCTCATCGGTCAGAATCGAGAAGTCGGTCGAATCAACCACATTCCAAGTTGGCGTCGATGCTACGCCGTCCTCATTGCCGATCCAGCGGAAATCCGGATCGCCCATGTTGAAGATCAGAATGCCCGGCTGCAAGCGGCGGATCTCGCCGATGATCCGATTCCAATCGTAGGTATGGCCTTCAGAGCCGCAGCCATCGAACCACAAGATATCGATCTCGCCGTAATTGCCGAGCAGCTCCGTAATTTGATTCACGAAATAATCATCGTAGGCTTTGGCATCCTGAGTGTAGAAGTTGGCAGAACCGTCATATGGCGAATAGTAAAGGCCAGCTTTCACGTCGTATTTCCGGCAAGCATCCACGTACTCGCGAATGACATCGCCTTGTCCGTCCTTCCACGGGGAAGCTTCCACCGAGAAAGAGCTGTATTTGGACGGCCAGTTGGAGAAACCGTCATGATGCTTCGCAGTCAGAACCGCATATTCCATACCCGCTTCCTTCGCGGTGCGGATCCATTGTTCGCAATCCAAGTTTACGGGATTAAAGTCTGCCGGCGACATCGGACGCTCGTCGAAATCCGCATACCCTTCATAGAACGTACGAAGTCCGAAATGAAGAAACAAGCCAAATTCCATATCCTGATAAGCCAGCTGCTTCGCCGAAGGTACCGGCTTCTGAATCGTTTGCATCTCTACTACCGCCTCTCTCTTCATCAATCGATTCTCTAATTTTCATTCATCTGATTCTTGTGCCAGGCAGTTCTTACGCTTCTTTCCACAGTGTGCGCAGGTTGTCCATCGCGATCCGCGACGCCTCTTTGCACTCTTCCATGCCTTCGAACTCAACCGTAATATAACCGTCGTAGCCGGATTGCTTAATCAGCTTCGTGATTTTGCGAATCGGGATTTCACCGTGACCTACAATAGCGCCGCGCAAGTAGTTGTCATGGCTCGTGCGGAACCAATTGCCGCCGCCCGGCGGCTCGTCGAATGGACGGAAATAGAAGTCCTTGTAATGAACCAGAGATGCATAAGGAAGATTCTTAATCACGCCGATAACGGGATTCTCGTCGACGCACATGAAATTGCCGATATCCAGCGTTGTTTTGAAATTAGGACGGTTAACAGCATGCAGCACGCGTTGTACGCGATCGCTCGCTTGCGCGCTGAAGCCGTGATTTTCAATTGTCGTAGTGATCCCGTATTGCGCTGCATAATCAGCAATGATCTGGCTGCCTTTCACCATCAGGTGCAGGTTCTCCTCGAACCAGGCAATCGTCATTTGTTCCTTCGGAATTGTAAAAGCCGTTACATCATGACGCATATGCTTCATGCCAAGGCGGTGAACCAGATCGACATGCTCTTTCACGCGCGCCATCTCGGCCTCGAACGCCTCGTCGTCCGGCTGCACGAAATTGGCAGGCATCGAATAGTTGGATAATGCAATGCCAACTTCCGCTGCTTTATTGCGAACCGCATCCGCCAGCTCCGGATTATCGACGAGCGTAAAGCCGTACGGAACGATCTCCATATGCTCCCCGCCGTTATCCGCTATCCACTGAATCGCATCAAGGACGGTCATTTCGCCCGACTTCAATGCGTTTAACAAGCTATATGTGCTTAATCCGATTTGCATCCTCTTACTCCCTCGTTTGCGTTATTATTCGTATCGCTGCAGCTTGAAGACCGCTTCATTGCGGCCGGCGACGATGCCGTTGTCATTAAGCATATCTGCAGGTGCCAAGGCACGCAGCCGGTCAATCGTTTCCTGCCGGGAATAGCCAATCTGCTCCAGGATGGAAGCGATAATGAGCGGCCATTCTTCCTGCGAACCGTCAAGCACCTTCAGGGCAAACCCGAGCCCTTCCTCACGCAAGCCGAAGCAATAAACACCTTTCGCCCCGCCTTTGGCAACAATATTGTCGTCCAACAGCAGAATCGAGCAAATTTGTCCGGATCCGGACACCATCTCAGGATGGCGGTTCATGAGGCCCGAAATCTTAATCGCTGCGCGGCGTACCGCTTCATCCTCGATAAGCTCCGGCAGAGCCAGCTTCAGATATGCCGTCGCCAGACGGTCTAGCGGGATGGCAAACACAGGACAGCCGCAGCCGTCCACACCTGTCACGACCTCTTCGACCGGCATAGCTCCCAAATAAGCAAGCGTAGCAGCGATCTCTAGCTGCGCAGGATGATCGGTATCTGTGTAGCCCTGCAGATCATAGCCTTTATGCTTGCATAACGACAGAATGCCGAGATGCTTGCCGGAGCAATTGTGATAAATTCTCCGTTTCGGCGAGCCGCTGACGAATAGCTCATCTCTGGCTGCTCCGTTTAACGGATACGTAGGCGAGCATACCAGCTGTTCCTCCTCGATGCCGATTTTCACCATCATCGATTCCAGCTCGGAAACATGGAACGTCTCCGCCCAGTGGGAGCCTGACATGATCGCCGTTTCCTTCTCCGACAATCCGAATGCTTCATCTGCGCCATGTATAAGTGCAGGAAGCGCCTGAATCGGCTTCCCGGAAGAGCGTAGAAACGTCAAGTGACGAACATTCCCCGTACCGTATCGGATACCATTAGCATCTACGCCACAAATATGGCCGTAGTGCACATTTTCCACATAACCGCCGCGATACTCATTAACCAATACCTCAGACATCGTTTACTCCTCCTACCCTATTGCGTTGTTGTGCTTATTGCGGTTTGAGAACAGCCAGAAGCGCAGCCAGCCGAGCCGGATCAATGGGGGCTTGAGACAATCCGTTCTGCCTCACGCCTGAGCCGAAATGAACGGCACGCACATCGGTTTGCTTCACGAATTCAGCTGCTGACGCAAGCGTCAGTCCGCTTCCCGCCATAATTTCCGGTCCCGACGAACCGTTCCCGCTTTGCCGTACGAGCTCTTTAATGGAATCGACCGCATCTAATACGCTCGGTTTCCCGCCGGACGTCAACACCGTGCGAATCTGCGGATAACGAGCGAGCGTCTCGTATGCCTCCTCCAGATTCCTCGCCTCATCGAACGCCCTATGAAACGTAACCGGAACACCATCTGCCGCATCCAACAGCCGCTTCAGCTTGTCTTCGTCGACTGTCTGCTCTGCGGTCAATACGCCAAGCACGTACGCGCCGATGCAGGGGGATCTAAGCAGCTTCATCTCGCGAACCATCTGCTCCATATCCTCTTCCGAGTATCGAAAATCTCTGCTGTGCGGACGAATCATGACGTGAACCGGTATCGCAGCTTCAGCTGCGATTTCTTCCAGAATGGCCAGAGCAGGCGTGAGCCCGCCTTCCTCGATGACCGAGACAAGCTCTATGCGATCAGCGCCGCCTGCGGCAGCAAGCTTGGCATCCTCCGGTGATAGAGCAATAACTTCCAGTAGCATAGACAATCTCCCTCGATTCAATCTGCGCCGGATGCGTTGGCTGCCCAGCATCTCCGGTGCTTGTACTATAACTTCTAGCAGCTGTGGCAATCTCCTTCCAAAACGCTGTCTTGCTCGTTTACCATTTTTCGCTCTACAATTTTCTCCTCGAATTCAACCCATTCATCCCTATTGGGCGATGTGTTCTTCCCTTAATGTCGAAGTTCAATCTCCAATCTTGCACCCTGTGGAACGGATCGCTTCTGCGAGAATAGGATGTTCCCTTTCTCCCACTTCCACTCTACCTGACAACCTTCGATCCTTATCTCTACAATGTCGTCTTCCGACAAGAACGGAAGTCCAAATGATGAAAGCAACAGTTCGCCATATTGAACATGCAGCTCTGCTTTCCCAGTCTCCATCTTAAAGACGCCCCAGCCGGCCGCAAGCGACCAGAAGGTTTCATAATCTTCGCGACGATCAATGGGATTAAATCCCACATATCCGCGTACCATGTCATAGTCGAAGCCGCTGAAAGAGAGCAAGAGTGCGTAACTGGCCATCGACCGAGCATAATGGCTGCCGCACTCTATTTCGTTCCACGGATTACGTTTCTCGCCATCATATCGCTCTCGAACCGCACGCACGACCGACATGCCTTCCTCGACCATTCCTTCTTGAATCATGTGAATCGCGGCTTGATATTCAAACCCGTTCATCGTTTCCGAATTGTAAGCGATCGGAATTGCAGGCCTTCTCGAGCCTTCGGGCCATGAGCAGATGATAAGTCCGGATTCTTCGTCCAAACTATATAATCGCCATAGATTCGTGAAATCGGACATCTGTTTAAAGTTATGCTCGTAAATAGACTTAAGCGCTTGCCGTGTTTGTATAGGATCAAAAATTTCGCCCAGACCGCATAAATTAGCGTGCCATTGCGCCACGACTTGGTCGATCGAGCACCCATCTAGAATCTGGTAGTTAATCTCTTTCAATCTATCATTCCAATAGTATTCGAGTGCTTCTTCATCGCATGTCTCTAACAGCGACTTGTCGGACAAGTCGATCTTCTGGATATAGTAGTTCCCGTTAAATAAGTGCTGATCGGTCCAAGACTTCCCTCTCTCGTAAAGCGCGCGATATTCCTCTTCTTTCTCAGGGTACCCCAAATAAGCCGCCATCTCCGCGCCGGCTTTAAGCGCAGCTAAGTAAAAACCATTCAACCAGGCGTTGGGACCAAACAGCTCCACATCTAGCGTATTATGCTGCCTGCCCTCCAGCACGCCGTCTCGGTCCGCATCCCAGCGATGTTCGTTCGTCTCAGCCCAAGCATACTCTAGCGATTGTTGAACGGATGGCCATAGCGATCGCAGCCAATCGGAATCGCCTGATAGTTTCCACTCTCTGTACACTTTGATAATGCCTCCAAATTGACCGTCCGCGCAAGCATACAAGTCGTTAGCCCGGCCTAACGGCAGCTGGATACGAAACGACATCCGTCCATCGGCGCGCATATTATACTTGTAGTCCAAGTCCCGCATCGACCGCTCCAGCTTCGGGAACAGAAATGGCGCCGCGTAGGCATAGTTCCACACATGTGTACATGAACCTTCACAGCAGCCTTCTGTACCGATGCAGCCTTCGAATCCGTATAAGGAACCATCCTCTAAGCGCAGCACCGTAGGCGATTTCAGCGTCGATAGGTTTGCCGCTACTGCTTCCAGCGCCTCCTTAGGGAGATGAGATGCATATAAGGACTGTTTAAACAGAAGCGTCTCCTGATATAAACGTTCCCAATGTTCGAACGCATATAAAGCGCTGGCAAAGGAATCGTTAAATAATGTCGCATAGTAGTTCTTCCATGTCACTGGCTGATTAGAATCCTTTGCATCGCCCGTCTCGGGATTCCAGTAGTTGTAGCAGTTCGGAAAATGCCAGGTGATCAAGAAACGGATGCGCCGCGTTTCTCCTGGCTGTAGCTCCACATGAGCGGATAACTGCCCCAAGTCTTTGGTAGAAGTCGGCTCGTCCAAGCTGCTCCCAAATCTGCCCGGAGAGCTAAATGTCCGCCAGTACATGTCTCTACCCTCATACCATTGGCAGTTGACTTCCTTCGCGTCCGTAGCGACAGTCAGTTCACCGAACTCCGGCCTGTTCGAATCATAAGCGTCCGAACCCATGCGGATGCCGTGAACGGAACCGATTTGCTCGTACCGATTCCAGTGCGGGCTTCCATGGTGCGGATTTGCAACGGACAAACATGCCGTGTAGGTGATCATGCTGTCGGTAGGATTATGAAACTCGATCTCGAAGAAAGCTCCCGGGATGCTGGAATCCCGATCGTTCAACGGAATGAACGGATTGTAAGCCGTCAGCTTCACGTCACCGGGGAAACGCTTGTCGCGGAAACGAAGATCAGCGATAGGAAATTCGCCAACAAAGGTGCAGTCCTCGAAATGAGGAAAACCGCCCATTGTAGCCTCACTCGGACCGAATCCATACCCGCTATGATTTTTAATTCGCTTATTTCCCATATAGGGCGGCAGCAGCTTGCCATTCAGAACTCGCGCATCCAGCACTTTCCCCTCCGACTCCGCTTTGACTGCGAAGTGGCTCATGCCGTTCATGCTTTGCTTGTTCGGGCGATTTTTAATTTCCCAATCCACTAGCCGGCCATTGCCGGCTAGTCCGATCGATCCACTGCCAATCCCTCCAAGAGGAAAGACGATCTCTTTAAGTTTGGCGTCTTTATAAACAAAGTGTCCCATATAGACTCCTTCAACCAGACATTTTATTATTCCGTCAGCTCGTCGACGGTAACGTTATCGATCACTAACGAACCTTTACTAACGTCGTTGCGAACGATGGCCAAATAGTAATCCGTGAATGGCCCGGTTACCAGCTCTGCAGTAAATGGATGCAGTCCCTTCTGAAGCGGCGCCGTGTAGACTTCACTCGATGGGCCTCCATCCGTCGTCCGCAAGGAAATCGAATATTGAGCTTCATTGTCCGACCTGTAATCGAATGTCAGCTTATAGCTATGATTCGGCTTAAGCTGTAGCCTGGATGGCAACGTTCGTAACAGCTCTCCGGAGAGTTCATCCATCGTTTTGAGCGACCATTCTCCTGCTATGGTATCTTCCGTATAGCCCTCATGAAATTGGGCGAGATGCGTCTTGCCGATTTTGGGATTGGCGCTGACGAACGGCCCCCAACCTTCGTCGACATGCTCGAAATCTTCATAGAAGTAATGATTCGTCTGCGTACGCGAACCTACCTCTCTCACTCGCACATCGTCGAAATGGACAAAGGAATCCGGCTCTCCTTGTTCTGCCAGAAGAGATAGTACCGGTTCATGCTCATCCATGGAATGCGGCCATTCAAATCGAAGCTGCAATCGCTGATAGTACGTACCCCGCTTATCTGAATCCACATCGCAATTGACGACTGCCGTTCGGCTAATGGTTCGTGTTAGTTCCAATCCCTCATAGCCGTCGATACGAATCGCCGCTTTCCTTCCCTCTGACACTTCCACCCATACCGAAGCAGAATAACACTTGCCTGGGGTTAGTCCGGAGAGCGCTTGGTAAACCCGTCCATCGGCGCCGTTATTCCCGCTAATTCGCAAGTAAGATTGACCGTAGCTCGTTTCGGCAATCGCGATATGGTCCGTATTGCTCGACTGTGATGATTTCGACCACCAGTCGAACCCTTGACTATCGAAGCCCATATCCTTTACCGGACTGCCCTCGCTCCATGCCATCTTGGGAACCGGAGGCGCTTCCGACTTATAAAGAACATATGGCGTACAAGCCTCTGCTGCCACTGTGACGGAACCGGAAACAACCTGCAGCTCATGAACAAATTCGCGCCCTAAATTCGTTAATCGGTACAGCTTCACTACCCCGTCGACAGGCCAGCTATCCGGAAGCTGCCAGACAGTTTCCCCGCCGGCGGCGTTCCAGTGGTAAATTTTCGTTTCCCCGATCGGATCCCAAGGAATAAAGACGGTATCACCGACCGCGATGATTCGATCATTCTTGCGTATGACCGCAACGCCTTCCTCCAGCCTAGACGAAACGTTGCCTTCCAAGATAACCTCTTCCGAGTCCTTCCAATTCATGATCGCAAAATGCATCAAATACCGATAGGGCAGCTGCTTCGTAAAGAAGGAACGTATGACCGCCTTTAAATCCCGCTCCCGCTGCCACCCCATGAAGCCGTTATCCCTGTACCTTGCATAGCCGCCTTTTAACAAGATATCTTCCGCATAAACGTCTTTGTCCGTGTGACGGATAAACCTAGAAATGCGGCTGTCGCCTGTGGAATCGTGTGTCCATACGGCATCCGAATCAAGCGCATCCGCTTCCTCCGTCCAGATTGTCCACCCGTTTCCGTGCAGCTTCTTAACCAGCCGCCAAGCAGCCCAATGTTCATCCCGATAAGTATCCACATAAACGAAACCAAGATGAGGTGCATGTTCTTTCAGCTCATCCAAACGCCGATCGAAGTCACCGGATAGAATATCTTGTTCCCTGTCGATATAGTAGGATTGGTCCAACCACTTCCATCCCGGCGTGCTCGTGACGAGTGAAGTCGAGTAGGAGCGCGCCTCCGGATAGGCTTCGCTATGATTGATATGCACGCCAATAACCGCTCCGAAATCACGAGCTCGTTCTGCCAGGAAATTCAACTCCTGCGCTCCTCCGGCCCGTTCATTGAAGTTGTTGCCGTAATCGGGATGCCCGCTATCATGCCCTTCACTTTGATAGCCTTTCAGTTCGATTAGTTGTCCGAACCCGTCCGTGTATAAGTGAAATTTCTTAATATTGTCCAAGATTCGGAGAAACGGAAATTGAGCCATGCTGGCAAAATTCATAACAATATGCGAATAGCTGTTTCTCAGTAATTCGGCCCCTGGGATTGGCTTCTGCAATTCCCGAACTGCAATCGCGCCATCCTGCCAATCGACGATGCCATCGCTGTTCCGGTCGTCCGTTAGGACGACCTTCGACCAAGGCTCGCCGATCACTTCCATATCCGGTCCCCGATAAGTCCAATAGGCATTCCAGACAGCAGTCCGTTTGTATCCGTTTCGCTGCACGGTTTGCACACACAATCGCCTGCGGTTGTGCAGCATGTTCCCGACTACACTCGCAGCCAATTGCTTCGTATTCACAATCGCAATCGCGCGATATACAGGTGCTCCCGACACACGCCATTCGGATGCACCTGCAAAATCGTCGCCCTTGATCCCTTCGGAGGATGCAACATGCGCGCATTCTTGTGTATCGCGAACCGAAACGAGCCCGTGATCAGGAATGGCGATCGTGCGAATGCGGAACGAGCCCTTTTCTTGGATATCGGTCATTCTCATCTCAAGCGTTGCTCCGGATAGAACGAAAGAAACGACCATCTCAACCTGAATGGACGCGAAAACAAGTTGATACGAAGCAACGGTCTGAGACTTCGATTCCAAATAAACGGCAGGAATATACCGCTCTCCGTTCAGATCCACATAGATTAACCGATCCTCTTGTCCGAATAGCACAGCACCGTTTGTTCTCCAACGATACTGCAGCACGCGCGGGAAGGAGGTATCCAAATCCACTTCCAGCAGATCGGATTCCAACTTCCACGATGGCACAGCCTCAGTTGCATCGTCAGCTTCATCCTGCACAAAACTGTCCGAACGGTACTTGTCGTCTAGGACAGTCGCCATCACTTCATCAAGATGAGCGTGCCCTTCTTCTCCCTCTCCGTTCGCCCAAGCACGGAAGCCGATGGCTCCCGCTTCGGTCTGCAAATCCGGAATATCGCCATGATATTCCGGATATCCATCCAAGGAGAGCATCAGAACCGAACCGACAAAACGGATCTCTACGCGATAAGATTTGCCCTCATATAACGGATCTGTTTTATACAGTACGCCTTGCTTGCCGCAAGGCGCGGCCCAAATCCATGTACTTCTGCCGAACGGGTCCATCGCCGTGTCGCAGCCGATGAAGATCCAACTATCCGGTGCCGTATAGCGAATAACTGCACCAACTTTGCCTGCGGCATTGAGCGGTGTCAGCGTAAACGCCAATTCCCCGTCGCCTAAGATAGGGCTATCTTCTAACAACACCACTGTATCGGAACCATTTGCCTCCACTATCATCATGGTGTATTCCCTCTTCGCACGGATTCCGGCTCGCCCCAAGTAACCACTTTGACACTCACCACCGGCTTAGGATCGCCTTCGAACTTGCAGCTGAACGACACCGTCTGTCCGCCTTTCCGCACAACCGGCGCATCTGTAGAAGCTTCAACCGTCCTTATTAAGTTCCAGTTCATATCGTAAATTTTCCCGGTTCGATCTCCGTCGCACACGAGATACTGATTCGCGCGCACCTCGGTATCGAATGTCATGTACTCCCCGCCTGTATAGAAGGTTGGCCGTTTTACCGATGCGTCCACGTTGCCATAGGATGGCGATACGCGCAGGCATAATCGCAGCGGCTGCTCCGAGAACTTATTGTAAAACGCCCAATCCGAGCCGCCCGGCTGACCGGGTTGCAGCTCTTCCGTACTGCAGACGAGTGGATTCGAAATATGGACAGGGTACAACTGCCAGATGCCAGATGCCAAGGCCTCCAAATGCCAGTCGCTCTTCGGATCGCGCATCCGCTCTTGCTGCGCAGGCGTAAACGCACCGGCATGACGAGCCGTTTCCCATTGCTTAACCGCATCCAGAAGGGCATTAATATTACCGTTGCGCTGAAGCACCGCCTGATCAGCCGATAGCGCGAAGCCGGCATTGAAGCCCGCCGCCTTCGACAGTACCCACTCGATTTCATCAGGTGATGTAGCTTCAAACCGATCCGAAGCAGATCGTACGAGAAACCAACCGAGCATGGACGGGATAAAGTTACGAACGAAATAACGTTGATTGCTAAGTCGCCATTCCAGCTGGCCTTCGCGAGTCGAGACGCCCCATGGCTCGCCCCAATTGAAACGCGTGAAAACATGCCATAAATAATTCGGAACGACGATACTTGCATCATTGATGACATCTTCATCCCATCCATCATAAATGCGCTTGACGAAGCGGTTCACGCCGTAATCGTCATGACCGGTCGCATAACAACCTTCGAGTCCGTCGAAAGAGATTTGCCTTAGTCCCGTCTTCTGGAACAGCTCTGCAATTCTCAAACTATATTCTTCCTGAAGCTCGATGTTCGGGAACAAAACGTCATAGGGATGATCCCACAACCGGCTTATAACAGAACCGCTCTCATGTGCTATAGCTGAAGTTCCGTTCGCGCCTCGCTTAACGCCCAGCAATTTCCACGGCGCCGACGGCGAAACGCTCTCGTATTCGATCAGCTCATTGCCAATAATGACGGTTTGCCGAAACAAATTAATTCGAAACGGCTCAGGGTTGTCGATCGTCAATTCCGTCATTAAAGCATCAATCGGCTCGACCAATCGTGCAGCTCCGACCGTCTGAAGCCGTGGATCCGGCAGCGGGGTCACGTACGAGTCATTGAGCGTCGTAAAGTTGGAGAGCGTATGTACGCCGACCTTAACCTCTTCCTCTGCAGCGATCGCAACGCAAGCTCTCATCCCCACATCACCATTCGGGAAGCTTCCCGGCTTCAGTACAAAGTGTCCCCACTGCGTGAATGGATCCGGGTGGTACACATAATTCAAACCCGCTTGCTTCGTATAATCCACCGCTTGTTCTACGGAGGACTCAGAGAAATCCGTAATTAAATAGGACTGCGTCGCCGCCGGTGACTTCTTGCCCCAGACACCATCGATCATCGGATGCGGCAGCCCTTCGCCAAGCTCGATCGCCTCGATTGTATCCAGCACTTCATTCGCCGCACAGCCGAACAACGCGATTTTGGACCCGCAAATTAGCGCCTCTTCTCCACTTAGCGCAGGCACTTCGACTTCTTTCAAGTTCCACGCCGGACGACGCGCTGCCTTCGTGCGATCTCGCGTATAAGCCTGTAACAGACTTCCTTCGATTGTCGGCCATGCCGTGCTTTTGTCGTATTCGAACTTGCTATCTTCATACGGTTGATTGGCAAATTCGAGGTTCTCCAGTTCGACAGGCCAACCGCCAATTGTTTTCCAGTTAAGGGCTTGGATTCCGATGGCGAACTCGCCATCGTGAACAACGCCGACAGACTCTCCAATAGACTCAGACAAAGACGTTAAGAACGGACCCCAAATGACTGCATCTACTCCATCACCGGATAGTTGTTTCAACTCGAATGTGACATATTTCTCTTTGTTTACGATCTCAACCTCAGCCTTCACGCCGGAGTCTCCGAAATGGAATATCGCGGTAGAGTCCCCATATTGAGCGGAAACAGGACGTTCAATCTGACCGTTGATCGAAATTCGAATGAGCGGTGCCGCGTAACTCGCGTTCGTATAGGTCTTGCTTGATGCAGCTGAGGTCAAGCCGATAACTTCTCCTCTTTCATTCAGTACAACTGTGCATGCGCCTGCGTTAATTTTCATTCTTCATTCTCCTTCCAATAAATAGAGAAACGGACACCGGAACCCCGATGCCCGTTCATACCTCATGAACCGATTCTTATTTGTTCTGATCGTAAACTTGCTGAGCTTCCGTCATTACTTTCTCTCCGCCCATTTTGTTCCAATCTTCAACAAATTTATCGAAATCGTCAATCGGCTTTTTGCCCGTAATGAAATCGATATAGGATTGCAGCGTGAACTGAGTAAGCTGGTCTTTGTTTTCGTTATAAAGCGGTTTTTGGTAAGCGTTCAGGATGTCATATACTTTGACACCTTTTGCTCTTGCTTCTTGTGCAATTGGACGAAGATCTTTATCCGCAGTATACGAGGTTTGGAAATCGTAATCGTTAAACGATCCAGCCATCGAATAGCCGCCGGCGATTCCGAGCTTCTTGCGCTCATCTTCATTATCATAAGGAGCAATATACTCGACAACGCCATGTTCGTTCAGCTGCCAATGCGTACCTTTAACCCCGAAGTTGAGCAGCTCATAGAATTCCGGTTCAAACTGAGTCGCTTCGAAAATCTGCAGATACTTACCTAATTTCTCTTGGTCATCTGCAAGCTGTTTGCCGAACATGAGACCGGATGCATTGTTTGGAGAGGATTGGGAAATACCGAATTTGCCCTCCGGTCCTTTAATACCGCCCTCAGTCAGCCATTTGAAGTTTGGATCTACTTTGTGAAGCTTGTCATACCACGTTTCGCCTCCGAGGAATGCATTGCCCGGATAATAGACCCACCAGTAGTAATCCGCTGCGCCGGCTTTTCCGGTTAACATTTTATCCTCGAAATTGTTACCCTTATTCACGACGAACTCAGGATCGATCAGTCCGTTTGCATACCAACGGTTAAGCGTAGTCAAAGCTTGTTTAGCTCCCGGCTCGATTTCGCCGCGAACGATTTTCCCGTCTTTCTCGCGGAAGATACCCGGATAAGCGTCATAGGCACCGAATACGGAACTAAACATCATGTCCAGCGATTCCGCAGTAGCGGTCAGACCGTAAGTATCCTTCTTGCCGTTTCCGTCCGGATCTTCATTACGGAATTTCGTCAAAGCTGCTTCCTCTTCTTCGATCGTTTCCGGTATTTTGTTAATACCTACCTTCTTGAGCCAATCTTCACGGAAACCCAGCTGTTGGCCGTCGATACCGATATCCCAAATGCCCGGCAAACCATAAATTTTACCGTCTACCCGAACGTATTTGAACGGATCGTCTTTATCGATGAAGCGCTTGATCCATTCTACGTATTTCGGCATATACTTCTCGATCATATCTTGCGGAATTTCCGCAACGACACCTTGATCGACAAACTTCATATAGTCTGTCGGAGCCGGCTCTTTAATCCAGTCCGGAATGTTGCCCGAAGCGATTTTCAAGTTTACGTCTTCTTTGTACGTGTCGCCGCTTGTCGGAACGAGCTCTATCTCAGCATTGAATTTTTTAGCAAGTGCGGTTACCCCGGGTGAATCCACCTTGTTTTGATCCGGATAATACGCCCAGAAGGTCAGATGATCCGTTTTATCTTCCGTAGTTGCCGAATTCGACGCCGCTGCATTGTTCGACGATGAATCCGAGGCCTGGCTGTTGTTGCTGCTATTGATGTTGCCACTGCTGTTGTTGTTGCTCGTGCCGCAGCCTGCCAGCAAACTCGCCAGCAAAGAAATACTTGCGCCTCCATAAACCAGCACTTTAAATTTCTTGTTCATCCTCACAATCAACCCTTCCCATGATATGTATCTATCTATCTATTAACGGCTTCATCCGCATGATGCGGGTTTACCCTTTAACAGCACCAACCATGACGCCTGTTACGAAATACTTCTGTACGAATGGATAGATAACCAGCATCGGAATAATCGAGAACATAATCATTGTCGCTTGAAGCTGCCTGCCGGAAAATTCGGAATGATGGGTTAAATTTTGCTGGGCTAGCATCAAGCCTGACGTATTGTTATCAATAATGATTTTGCGCAAGATGACCTGAAGCACTTGGTGATTCGGATCTGAGATGTAGATCAAACTATCGAACCATGCGTTCCAATGGCCCACTGCAACCCACAAGGCAATCGTTGCAAGCACCGGTTTGGATAGCGGAATCACGATCTGCAAGAATATCCTCACATATCCGGCTCCGTCGACGCGAGCGGATTCCTCGAGCTCTTCCGGCAGGGAGCGGAAGAAATTGCGGATGATGAGCACGTTAAACGCGCTGATCATACCCGGCACGACAAGCGCCCATATCGTGTTATACATGCCGAGTCCTTTAATCAATAGGTAGGAAGGGATCAGTCCGCCGCCAAATAGCATCGTGAACAAGATGATCCCGGTAAAAACACGATTCATCGGCAAGTCCTTCTTCGCCAGCGGATACGCGGTCAAGGAAGTGAACACAACCGCCAAGGATACGCCAAGCAAGGTACGCACAACGGTATTTTTATACCCGTACCATAAAGCATCGTAATGAAAAGCCAGCTTATAGCTTTCAAGCGTGAACTTGGCTGGATATAACACGAGACCTGAAGCGTATGCTGTGCTCTTCGCCCCTCCACCATCCATCGAAATGATCACTTGCGTCCAGAAAGGATAAAGCGTAACCACCAATAATACCAACATGAATAGATATAGAATGACGTCAAAGCTTTTTTCGCCCTGCGTCTTCTTCACGGCAATCACAACGAAGCACCTCCAACCAAACGTACATTTACCATATCGCGCTGTCTTTCTGACCGATCATTTTGACAATCTTATTTACGACAAAGATGAGGATGAGCGCGATGATGGACTTGAATAATCCGACCGCCGTAGCATAGCTGTAACTCATATCCACCAATCCTTTTCGGTAAACATACGTATCAATGATGTCGGACACATTATAAACTTTGACATTGTACATATTGAAAATTTGGTCGAATCCGGCATCCAATATACCTGACATGGACAGGATCAGCATGATCGCTACGACAGGAGCAATCATCGGAATGGAAATGTACCACATCCGTTTGAATCGACCGGCTCCATCCAGAACAGCTGCTTCGAACATTTGCGTATCGATGCCGGACAACGCCGCGAAATAGATAATGGAACCCCAGCCAAAGCTTTGGAAGATATGGGTGATGACGAGCACCGTCCGGAAATATCGGGCATCGGCCAGATACAGGTTGGGGGTGCCTCCGAACAAGGTGATAAGCGTATTTATTGGCCCTTCCCAAGAAAGAATGGAGAAGAAAATACCGCCGAGTATAACCCATGAGATGAAGTGCGGTAAATACGACACCGTTTGCACGATTTTTTTGAATCTCACATTCGAAATTTCGTTTAATAACAAAGCGAAAATAATCGGAACCGGAAAGCCAAACAACAGCTTATAGAAACTAATGATGAGCGTGTTCTTGAGCACCGTGTAGAAATAAGGGTCGGCGAATAACTTATCGAAATGTTTAAGGCCAACCCACGGGCTTCCCATAATCCCATCCATAAATCTGTAATCCTTAAAAGCAAGAACGACACCATACATAGGAAAATAATTGAATACAACATAATAAATCATTCCAGGTATCATCATCAGAAGCAGAACGCGATACTTTCTCCAATTGCTCCATTTCTGATTCTTAACGGCCGATTTCCTCGAAGCGGCGATAGCCATTGCGGGCTTAACCTCCTTGCACCAGTTGTCATGACAGCGCTTTTATTTACTTGTACTTATCATAACAGCGGGCCCAGGGGTCGTAATTATCACATATCTTCGATCCTTATCAGTTTTCTACGTACTTTTACAAAAAAACTCCGTACCCTAGATCAGGTACAGAGTCAGCATGCTTCAATCGTTATGCCTCTATCGACAGAGGTATGGTAACTTTCATAATCGTACCTTCACCGATCGTGCTGCTTATTGTAATTCCGTAATCGTCACCGAACTTTAACTGAAGCCGTTCGTTTACGTTTTTCAAGCCATAGCCGGAAGACTGAACCGTAAGCAAATTTCCGATCATGTCCTCTGATATCCCCGATCCGTTATCCTCTACAGTAAATACGACCGTGTCTGCCTCTATGCGAGCAATGAGTTTGATTTGTCCTCGGCCTTCGTCTTTCTTGTCAATGCCATGCTGGATCGCATTTTCTACGAGCGGCTGCAAGACGAGATTGATCATTTTATGCGCATAAACCTGTTCATCAATCTCGTACACGACATCGAAGCTGTAATTTTTCATGATGAGCACAATTTCCAAGTAAGACCTGATGTTCTCAAGCTCTTCCCGGACCGTAATAATTTGCCCGCCTTTGTTCAGAGCCGTTCGATAAAACTTCGACAACGAGACGACGATGTGACTAATATCATGCTCCTCGCTTCGCAGCGCCTTCCAATTGACAAACGACAATGTATTATACAGAAAGTGCGGGTTGATTTGCGCTTGTAGCGCGCGCAGCTCGGCATCCTTCTGGATGATTTTGCTCGCATACGACTCTTGAATGACCTCATTGAGCCTTTTGAGCATATGCCCGAACCGAATCATTAACTCGCCGATTTCATCCTTCGCTCCCGTGTGCACCTGCAGGTCCAACTCCCCGGTTTCCACCCGCTTCATCCAGGAGACGAGCGTATGAATCCGCTTCATGAGATTGTTGGACATCGCCGTTATGAGGATAAGGAGAAGCAGAATGCAAGACCCGGCGACGATGGACGTTGCGGTCAAAATTTTATCGGCGTTCAACGATACGTTCTTCACCGGCACATAGGTGTAGATCAACCAGCCCGACTCCGGAATTTGTTTCTTGAGCACAAGTAATTTCTGATCGCTGATTTCTACCGTTCCGCTTTCCGCATGGATAATATCAGCGTCATTCAAGTTGTTTAATCGGAATGCTTTAACGGATTCCTTGGAATTCGAATAGAGGATGCCGCCTTTGGCATTGGTCACGATGACCCCGTTCCCCGGCATCAGTTCGGCAACTCGTCCGAATAGATCCTTCATATCGATCTGCATGACGAGGATGTCGTTCTGACCATTCACGAGCAGACGCGGAAACGTACTGATAAAGTACAGGTCGGATGAGTGTCGGATCCATACCGGCCTTACGTCTCCTTGTCCAAGCTCCTTATACCAAGCAAACGAGGGCAATCGCCGGGCAGACATAATGGCGTATCCTGACTCGGGCATGTCGTTCTCCGTATACACGGTCAATTGGTTGATTTCTTTGTTACCGATCCGTATTTGATTGAAATTCGGATAGAAGTATCGGTTCAGGTCGTAGTAGAGATTCACAAAGTCCATATAGGGGGTACTAATGATCTGCTGGATCTTGCTGTTGTTTAGAATGATGTTTGCCGTGTGGTTGTACAATTCCGCCTTGTAATTAAAATAGCCGGCCATCGTATCCACGTTGCGGTCTAATGCTTGCTCGGCTTGCGTGTTCAATAGCTGCTTGGACTGCCAGTAGGAATAGATGCCGAGTACCAGGATCGGAATGATGATGACCGACAAATAAGACAGAAACAGCTTCGGTTTCAGACGCAGACCATTCCATTTATGAACGATTCTGCTGATCATACGCCAAGCTCTTCCCGGAATTGTGTCGGCGTCATTCCAAAATGGGACTTAAACAACGAGCAAAAGTAAGCCATATTGGAGTATCCCGTCTCTTCGCTGATGTCGGCTACTTTTTTGTTGGTTTCGGCAAGCAGCTCCTTGGCTTTCTTCATTCGCGTATTCGTGATGTATTTGATAATACTGACGCCTACTTGTTTCTTGAACAAATGACTTAAATAGTTGGGAGATAAATATACACTCTCCGCCAGCTCTTCGACGGATAAATCCCGCTTATACTCGTTATGAATCGTTCGCAGGATGGATTCCGTCACCTTGCGGTTGTTCGAATCAGCCGTCTGTCCGTCTGTCGTCTCGCAGCTTTCAAGCGTGGATATCATCAGCATGCAAAGCTCGCTCAGCTTGTTCGATTTATAGATCTGTTCGAGGTTTTTTTTGAACTGCTCCGTGTTTTTCTTCGGCGCATAGTCGAACATCATTTTCAAAATTTCCATGCAGCTGTACTTCAAATAAATCGAGGAAATCTGCTTTCCGGCCTTTAGCAGCTCATATAATTTCTCAAATCGCATGCGCGCGGATTGGAAATCCTTGCGCTCCACATCTCTTGCGATTTCCGACATCTTCTCTTCCACGCTGTCGGACGAATGCCCGTCTATCCAAGCGCTTTCTGCAATTAATACGGCACCTTTATCATAGAAAAACTTGCTCTCCAATATCGATTCGATCTCGTTATAGGCGACCCGAAGGCTGCCGATGTTCTCGATCGGACCGCTAAATGCTGCAAAAAGGTCGGTATCGTACTTCTTCTTGAATTCTTGTACGATACGGTTCCCGATTTCTTCCATATCAGCGGTTGTATCCCCGTCCAGAACCTCCATGAAAAGCAAGCTCTGAAATTCATTGAGATTGAACCCTTCATGCTGCCGTTGTACACATTCGCTGATCATGCTTTCGAGATCGAGATCAGATAAATCGAAAACACGACTGCGTGCGTCCAAAATAACGATGCGCAGCGGGTTGGAACCGTTAAACATCGGAATCGGAGCCTGCAATTCGAATGACTCGTGCTGGAGATCGTCAATTTCCCCGTGAATCAACTGCGAAACCAGCCTCTGTTTCTCATGACGGATGATTCCTTGCCCATAAGCCTTCTCGAGCTGCTCTTGCCGCTCCTCTTCCTGCTTTTCCTTCTCGCACATGTGGATGACTTGCGAGATGACCTTCAGAAATTCGTTGACTTGAACCGGTTTCAGAATATATCGGATCGCATTCACATCAATCGCCTTCTGCGCGTATTCAAAATCTCCGTAGGCGCTCATGAAAATCACTTTAACCGGGATAGCCAGTTCCCGAACGGTGGCGGCCAGTTGAAGGCCATCCATGCCTTTCATCCGGATATCTGTAAATAAAATATCCACATGGTTCTGCTTCATGAAAGCAAGTGCACTCTCTCCGCTATCCGCTTCATGAATTTCAAGCTGCAAATCATATTTGTCGATAAGGAATTTCACGCCTTCTCTTTCGAACTGTTCGTCGTCAACGATGAGCATCTTGAACATGGGCACTGCCCCCCCGGTGAGGATAGACTCTCTCCAAAACTTATTTCATCATTGTAACTGAATCGCGTGTTCGCGCCAATGCGAATCGTTTCCAGTAGCTGGCTCATGTCAGCACAAAAAAACCTCCCATTAGCCCTATAACATCTAGGTTCTCGGCTAAAATGGGAGGTTGATATGGACGACAGTTGAAACGAGATTCAATCTCTACGGATGGATTAACATACGGCTGAGCCCCATCCAAGTATCCTTCAAGGAATTTCCACCTCTTACGCGGCGATATTGTATGGAGCCCTTAATTGCCGACAACATGGCCAGGGCGATCGGACAACAATCAGATTCATCGTCGCGAGAGTCCGAAACGTTTGAATTAATCAAGTCATCCATAACTGAAAGCTCAAATTGACTGAGCTCCTGTGTTTTCTGTCTCATCGTTTCCGGCAGCAGCTCGAAATCCGCTTGCAGCGATGAAATCGGGCAAATCTCATTATCAGCTAGCTGTTCGGATTGCAGATGGCAGAATTGGATGAACTTTTCTTCGACCGATTCCTTCGATTCTCGCATCTTTGAAGAGAAATCGACCAGTCTCTGATAGATCTGATTTAGCACGGCCAGACCTAAGTCTTCCTTCTTCACAAAATGATAATGAATGCTCGCTTTGGATATGCCAAGATGCTTAGAGAGGTCGTCGTAACTGAAAGCCGTGTAACCTTTTTGTCGAATCAACGATTCAGCCAAATGCAGCAGTTGCTCTTTACGTTTTGCGGTTTCCATGTTGCGCACCTCGCTATTGGATAAATCAGAATGGAACTGCCGAGAACATCTCGGCAGCTCCTTCCGTCATACAGGTTAAACTAGATACGGCCAGATGCCGCCAACAGCTCGTACAGTACTTTCGCCGCTGCTTCACGCGTCGTAGCGCCGGCTGGTTGGAAGTAGAAGCTGCCTTTCGTTTCGACGCCACTCATCAATCCGGCATCCGTTACGATTTGAATGCTTTCTTGCGCATAGCCGCTGAACTGCGCAGCATCCACGTAAACGTGATGAGCCGGTTGGTTCGACTGCTGCAGTCCAACCAGCTTGATCGCTCTAGCCAGCATGACCGTCAAATCTTGACGGGTGATGGCTGCGTTCGGATTGAACCGGCCATCCGATCCTGTTACAAGTCCTGCCTCGTAAGCGCTCAGCACATCGGAAGCAAACCAATCGCTGTTGCGTACATCACTGAACGGATTGACCGCCGCTTTTGTTTGCAGTCCAAGCGTTCTTGTGAGCATCGACGCGAATTGCGCGCGAGTCACATTAGCCTTCGGCGAGTAGGCATGCTCGGAAGTGCCGTTCAACAAGAATTTATCCGCAAGCGTTTGGATTTGATCATGCGCCCAAGACTTATCAATATCGGCGAACATGACATGCCTCGATGCAGCGGCATAAGTCGAGAAGCCCGGTCGACGAATCGTTACGATGGACTTGCCTTCGCCTGCAGCCGTGACTTTGGCAGGTACAGGATACACGTGGCCGCCGTCAAGGTACAACGCACCTGCTGCGCTTGCACTGCTCTCGACAAGGAACGATCTGGTCACGGTTTGGTCCGCTTTAAGTTTAAGCGGTGCAGCAACGCCATCCTTCAGGCTGCTTGCTTCGAAGACATATGGCGTACCCAGTATAGTGGCATCTTTTACTTGCTTCGTAAACTCGGATTTGCTTCCTTCATCTTTCTTGATTGTGATTACGATGTCCGTTCCATCGGACCCTTGTCCCAAGGCAAGGAGCGGCAATGCGACGGATGCATCGTTCCAGTTGAAGACGATGGTCCCCTTCAGCCCGGCTTCTTTCACCAGCTTCACCTGCGCAGCCGTTAATTGCAGCTGTGCGGAGGAAGCGTCCTTGGAAGCTGCTCCGATGGTGAGTGCGACAGACTGCTTCGCGTCGGCAATCGCTTTCTGCAAATCGGCATCCGTGACGGACACAGACAATTGCGTGCCTTTTAAAGTCGATTGCGGTGCGATTGCAATGCCGGTTTGCCCCTTCTCGATGACGGTGGCAGCGACATCCTTGTTGTACGCCTCATCATTAGGGGTAATAATCGGTCCCCCTGTATATGGCGGGTTTGTCGGCGGGTTTGGCTCGTCAACGGCAGACTCATTCGTCACGTAGAACGTTTTGAATGCGACAGATTCATCGACGACATTGTAGTTCTTATCTATGACCCTACCTACAACTGCCAGCTTGTACCGCCCTTCCGGAAGATATTCATTTACTTTACTGCCATCTTGCACAAGGATACCTAAGTTATAAGAGCCATCGAATTCAGGGATAATGATGTTGGACGGAATCGGTTTTAGAATGTCCGATTCATCCCGATCATAGATTTCAGCCAAGAAGCCTAACACTTCGTTATTCAAGTTGAGTATCATCGCATAGAAGTGATTAATTTCTCCTGTCGGAAGCGATGCCGTAATGTCGATTGGCGCGTCTTTGGACACCGTCGTATTGCTGAGTGTCAGGTTCTGAATCAGGAAGTCGTTATCATCAGACTCATCGCCAATATGAATGACGAAGGGCAGATGCAGGGAAGGCAGTCCCTTGCTCTCCAGCAAGACTTCACCCTCATATACGCCGACCTTTGCACGCGGAACCGACTTCGCAGTCAGGTTGAAATTGAACTCGCCGCCGGCTCCTACCGTAATTTGGTTGGATGTGACCCCCTCAAGTCCCATGATGATCTCGCCGGAATTCGGCGTCGGGATTGGATGATGCGGATCGGACGTTACCGAAGGGTGCATCACGATTTTCGCCTTATACGTCACCGATTCATCCGAGAGGTTCTTAACGCGAAGCGGCTTCTTAACTGCTTCTTTGGCGCCTGGATTCATCATGCCGAAGCTCACGCTGCTGCCTTCGCTAGGCATAACGATCGGGTTCATCTTATCGTCGCGAAGCGTTATTTCGTCCATCGATTCAATAATGGCACGCGTGTCAATGGCGTTCATGACATTGACGCGCCCTGCGCCTTGCGAATAGACATCATACATCGTGCCATTCTCATCATGGATCTCCTCCGCCGTATTCGCCAGCGCTGCGCGAATGTCAGTCGGTGTCCAATCCGGGTGAGCCTGCTTAATCAACAACGCAAGTCCGGCCACATGAGGGGTAGCCATGCTAGTACCGCTTAACTTGGCATAGGCTTTGTCATAGTTAGCATCCGGATTTGCTTGCCCATATGCAGGAATCGAAGAGAAGATCGACACGCCGGGAGCACTCAAATCCGGCTTAATGCCATAGTTGCCATCCGAGTTCGGCCCTCTGGAGCTGAAATCAGCCATTCGGTCACCGGCTACCACAACCGTCTTAAAGTCATTCTTCATCGTGAACTGCAACTTTTGATCCGGATGCGCCTTCAGCTGGCGAGCTAATGCACGCCCCATCTTGCCCGGCATGTCGAATGCGGGAATGTAATCGTAGCCGTCGCCAAGGAAAGCAAGCGGACCGATCGCGCCGTCACGAGACAGTATTTCTTCCGATAAGTCAGGCACATTCTGATCACTGGAAGAGTAATTGCCATTAAAGATGACGGCCGCCTTCGCGCCGTGCTTGGCTGCCAACTTCACTTTCTCGTCGAAGCTGGAGAGTCCTCTGGAGATGAATACGATTTTGTCAGCCAGGAACTCCGGTTTAAGGCCTTTATAATCATCTTCCCTGCCCAAGCCGACGTAAACGCCTTGAATCGGATTGGTGCCGAACATGGTGTTAAAGCTCTCTTTATCCGTCGTCCAGCTCATCAAACTCATATTCGTGTCATAAACCTCTGACCCAACTGCGCTGTGAATCGTCCCCTGGACGCGGTTGCTATCGCTTGTCACCGCACCAACGGAGATCGCCATTTGCGAAGCGGCCGGTGATCCCATGGAGTAGTAATATTGATTGCCGCCGCCGGCATTGCCGTTCGCGACCACCGCTACAACGCCTGCTAAGACGGCATTGTTCACCGCGATGGAGTCAGGCGAATCCGGATCCTTCTCCAGATCGCTCCCTAAGGAAAGGTTAATGACGTCCATATGGTCATCGACGGCATGTTCGATCCCATCGATAACCTGGGAGGATGTGCCGCCTTCCGGGCCGAGCACTTTATAGGCATACAGATCCGCCTCATAGGCAACACCTTTCTGCACATGCACGGACGTCGGGTTGGAAGCAGTACCGGCAATGGTGCCGGATACGTGCGTTCCATGGATAGAGCCTGTTGAGTCTTCATAGCCTTTTTCCGGTAAATCTTCATACGGATCGTCGTCCTGATTAATGGCATCGTAACCGCCCTCGACATAATTGCCTTTGAGATCCGGATGCAGGTAATCGATGCCCGTATCAATGACGCCGACCTTCAACCCTTTGCCTGTCAATCCGCGGCCCCACGCCTTTAGAACACCAATTTGCTCTAGTGGAACCGGATCGAAATCCGATGAACCGGCAGCGCCTTGATAGCTGTCAGGCTCGTCAATCGGGTAATAGATGACATTGTTATGAATAGATTTCACACCCGGAAGCTTGGCCAATTGTGGAATAAGGTCAGCGCGGATCGTAATTTCCATTCCGTTGAGCACCGTATCGAAGCTGCGGTTGATCTTAAACGGAATGCTGCTCGCCTGTGCGCTGCGAACGAATGCGTTCTGCTCGGATTGCACATGAACTTCGCTTGCTTCCACAGCCAATGTTTTATAGCCGAGCTTCGCGGCATAGGTACCAACGGCAGCAGGCTGGCCGCTTAGTTGGATGATGACATTCATTTCCTTCGCAGAAGAAGTATCGATGTCATCGGCAATGTAAGCTTCACCCGGGATCGCATCAATCCCGGCCTCCGGCTTCGCTTGCTGCAGCAGCCGAGTTACGGCTTGCAGCCCTTCTTTCGTTATGAATGTCTTGTCGCGCGGAGCGGCATGCGCGGCTGGCAAGCCGGCCGTGACCATACTTCCGGCCAGCACCGAGACCGTTGCGAGCGAAAGTGATTTTTTGAGAAGTGATCGTTTCACGTTCAGGTACCCCATTTCGGTTCAGAATAGTAGCTGCTTTGCAGGCTAATTTAAGTTCAGGACGTCCAGACCGTCGATGGTAACGATGGCGTTGCTCGACTTGGGATTCGCTTCACCGGCATGCTCGATTATGACCTGATGCACGCCGCTTGCGAGCTCAGCTGACGTAAAGACAGGTACCTGATAGTGGATCTTATCACTGTACAGATCGATAGGCGCTGCCGTCACTGACTTGCCGTCGATGTAGATATTCACTTTGCCGCGGTTACTGCCTGTAGAGGACCAAACGGTGACCTTCGTACCCGTGAATGTAAAGTCGACGGAACTGCCCGGGGTCGTGGTATAGGTCTGCACACCATCGGCATATTTCTTGCCGTACCGAATGGCCCAAGGTCCCTCGTAATTGGCGGAAGGATGTGTCGGCGAAATTAAGCTGGAGAACACGAACGCATCCACGTTTATTGCCAATTTCTGGTTTACACCTTTTACGGATAGAATCTCTACGTCGTGATGCCCATTAGGCAGCATCATTTTGAACAACGATTGCTTTGATTGAGGCGTCATGCTGGACAATTCGGCGTAACCCATAGGCAATCCATCGATTCGGATCTCAGCGGTGCCTTGCATATCGTTCTTCGTGCCAATCCATTCGAACAGATTTCCTCTAAAGCCGAACTTGACGGAGCCCTCTCCGGTAAGCTGCTTCATCGTTCCACCCGAATAAGAAGAGCCCGTTTGTGTGGTCCAGTTACCATCGTAGATAAGTGACGTGTCGCCGTCCTCGATCGTGCCCGACGAATTTCCGTACTGCACGTTCAAGGTATAGGTACCCGCGTCCTTAACGGCAAAGATGTTCATGTAATACGTACCCGCCTTGGTAGCGCGATAAGTGATTGTTTCGGTAGACGTACCAGCCGTTTCAGAATAGGCAACCGCGCCATCTTTGCTTTGCACTGTCGTTGCGGAATCATCGTATAGAATAAGATCGAAGTCCGTCCCCTCTGCGCCCGTGAGCGTGAAGGTTGCCGTTTCGCCGGCATTCAGTTCTACGGAGTAGACATGATTCGGATCATTCACCTGATCGAGCTTGCCCGTAACAGACGTATCTATTAACGACATGCCCGGGATGTCCTTGTTCCACAGCGCGCGATATGCACTGATCAGTTTCCCGCTTACTGTAAGGGGTTTTAACACTGGAAGCGATTTTCCGCTGGTCACAATGCGCTGCTTTATATCTAGCGCACTCATATCCGGATTCTGGCTTCCAACGAGGGCAGCCACACCTGTAGCATAGGCGGCGGCGTATAACGTACCTTGGGAATAGGAGTACCTGCCTTTGCTATTCTTGATATTGACCGTGGTCATCTCCGGCTTATTGCTAATGACGGTGTCGTAAAATAACGAGAAATCCATGAGCTTATATTCTTGTCCCTCATAAATCGTGCCGGGAACACCCCAACCTTTGAAAATGTACCCGCCTTCCTTGACGATCTTAAGGCCTAATACATCCCTTACAAAGGCAGATTTCGGGCTTTGGTCGATCGCGTCCTGTCCCGTGAGCATCAAGTGACCGCCATTGGTAAGATAGCTGGTTAAGTTCGCTTGATCACTGTCCGTAATCAGTTTGTTATCATTGGTAGCCCCTGCCGTTCCCGTGAACCAGATCACGATATCGTACTGCTGCAGCCCTTTCTCCCCATCAAGAGCAGGACCATCGAAGGTCTCGTCCTCCGTCGTGAACTTATCATAGGAGTAGCCTGCTTGTTGAAGCAGCCCTTCATAAACGGCCATAGGATCGCTCTCGTATAGGGGTCCGACCCCTCCGCCGCCGTTGTTAAAGCTGCGCTTACTGTCATTGACGAGGAGGATTGTCGGTTCGACTTCGCCCGCCGGCATGAGGTAATCCAAAGCGCGATCGAACATATCCTGCCGTTGACCGGCATATTTTGGGTCCTCGATCGGAATTTCTTCAAACCCAATTCCGTTGAAATACGCTTTATAAGTACCGCTATCGATTTGTGCCGCATAACCGGCATCAACGTCAGGCGTTGTCGAGAGGATCAGTTCGGACGGTGCAGACACATCGACGGACATTTGTCCGATCGCAGCGCCCAAAGCCGGATCTCCTAGAATATTAACCCCGGTAACCGACAGCATATTTGGACTTGGGTAGGCCGCCGGGTACACCGGTTGTACATCCGTATTTAATTTTCCGGTCAAGCCTTGGCTCTCACCGGCCGGAGCTACGAACAACATATCAGATCCGTTGATCGCATCTTCAACCAGTTTGCTTCTGTAGAGATATACGAGTCCGAGCGTAGCGATCTTGGCGCCGTGCTCATCGGCATAGTGAATGGCATCCACGACATCCGAGAAGTAACCGAGCTCTTCGGAAGCCACCTTAAGCGGCATGACGTTAACATTAGGCGCAATACCGGCAATGCCTTCGTTATTGTTCATCGCAGCGGCGATTTGTCCGGCAATCGTCGTGCCGTAGGTATCATTTAGGCCGTCGCTCGTATCGAACAACGTGTCGTCATCGTGAGCGAAATCCCAGCCGTTCACATCATCGATAAGTCCATTATCATCATCATCGATGTCGTTATCCGCAATTTCCTTGTCGTTGGTCCAGAACTGACCGACCAGATCGGGAGCATCCATCTTGACACCGGTGCCGATGACTGCGACAGTCACGTCCCTGCTGCCCGTCGTAATTTCCCATGCTTCCGGCAAATCCATGTCGATATCTTCCAAGCCGCCAGGCACCGAGCCTTCATTGAGATCTTGCCCGGTATTGTGTAACCCCCATTGTTCATGGAATAGCGGGTCATTCGGCAATACGGAAGATTGACCGGCGTCCGCTTCTAAAAAGGATGCCTCGTTCGACAGGTCAGCCGGACGTATCATTTGCGGGACCAAAGCGGAGGACACCTTGTAATCAGGTTCTGCATAGAGAACGTTCGGATCCTTAAGCAGCTCTTCGATGACACTATGTACATCAGCTCCAGCCGTGAGCTTAAGCAGCTCCGCGTTAGGTACGGAGAGTGGGCTGGACTCTGTTATTTGATTGCTTAGTGATAAGGCAAATACGGACTTCTGCTCCGACCGATATCTGACAATGACGCGATCAGCGGCATACTCCGGTTTCTCAGGCAGTGTGCTACCGAAAGCAGGCAACTGCATGAAAGCTTGCCGTGCGGCATTCGTGTTTGAATTTTCGATAGATGGGTCAAGGGAAATCTCTCCTTCAGTCCATTGGCTTTTACGTATCGGGTCGGTTTGTTGTGATTGCTTGGCCAATACAGGTGTTACAACTCCAAATACCAGCATCGTCGACAGGAGTGCGGAAGCCATTCGCTTACTTTTTCTGATCAAGCCATATCACGTCCTCACTAAAATATTGAAAAATTAATAATAAAAACATAGGAAACGCTTACAATTCATTTAACTTACCTACTAGTAAATAGATGAGTATCGTGAATTTTCATACACAGATTTTATTTAATTAATAAAAATATTTATAGGCATATGCCCCCTTTCGCTTCTACCTTTCAAACGATTCTGCGGCTTGATCCCTCATGTTAACGATTTGAAAGATCGTGTCACTTAATCTAACATACTCTTTACAGCGAATTCTGAGATGATTATATATTTACTTAATCAAAAGAGTCAATTTATTTATTTTTTTAACTTTTTATTTATTTCTATAACTTTTTAAAGAAAGTTTGCGTCAGTATACTGAGGATTCGATTCGGAGGTGGCATTAACCTAACGTAAATAGTCAAACCAATATTTAAAGCCATGCATGCTTGCCTATACATTTAAACTTCGAAATTTCTCGTAAATCTTCTAGAGGTCGTGGTTATTTCCCAAGAACATGAAGAATATCTCGCTAACTAGCATTCTTGGATCTTTATTTAATCAGAAAATGAGATACATGCATTATGCATAGATATATAGGTAAATGAGGGTGTTGATATGATTTCGAATCGCTTCTGCTTAACAGTCGACCATCAAGTAAATTTTGGGATACATACCCAAATGAAAGAACAGCTCAAGTGGCTGATCGGAACGGGGCAACTGAAGCCCGGCGATCCTCTGCCTGCCGCAAGCCACCTGGCTGATCTGCTGGGGCTTAACCGAAATACCGTAAATGGGGTATATAGCCAGCTGAAAGTCGAAGGTCTTGTTTCCATGCAGAAGGGCAAAGGGACACAAGTGCTTGGCGGCGCGGCGACAGAGCGGCTCCGAAGGAAAGCTGTACCTATGAAGAGGCTGCTGGATGGCATAATCAAAGGAGCCCGAGCAGAAAAACTTGATCTGCAGGAGCTCTTCATGGCCGGCCTGGGTTATAGTCTGCTGCAGAGCGGCCTTCCGACCGTTCCGGCTCGCATCCTGCTCGTGGAAAGCAAGGACCATGATCTTTATTTCTATCAAGAAGAAATCGAGCGGGTGACCGGACTTGAGGTCTGTACGATTTTCCTCGAGGATCTGTTGGAAGGAACTCGCACGATCAAAGAGGCACGCCCGAACGATATATGGGTGACCAGCTTGAACCAGGCGAATCGCGCCAAAGCGATACTGGCTCCTCTGGACAAAAAAGTGCATGTCGTCGGAGTCACGGTCGATTCTTCTATCGTGCTTGAATTAGCTACGCTGCAACGAGATTCGCATATATCCTTCGTCTCTCATGGTCAAACCGGAGGGGAGTGGATGCTCCAGCGCATTCGTGATGACGGCATTACTCACTTAAATCCGGTCATTATCGGCATTGATGAGCACGACAATCTGGAGAAGGCCCTTCATCGCTCAGTTAAAATATATACTTCCAAGGCTGTATACTCGGAGCTTAAACAACTGGCTCCGGACAAAGTCCAACTCTTCAAATTACGATTGGAACGAAGCAGCGAAAGCCTGCTGAGAGAGCTGGCTGCCTCGGACCTGCATTATCGATACGGTACTGGATTTGCAACTTAAAGCATACAAAAAGAGTTGGGCAGAGGTTATCTGCCCAACTCACAAGATTACAACACTTCTTCCAGCAGCTTGCGGCTATGTGCATCCAGCTCACGCCAGTCCGTAATCTCGCAGCGTTTACCGCTCATGTCGGTCAGAATGACTCGACCGCCACCAGGATATTGCATATGCTCATGCAGATTCCGCATGACCATCCGGGTCGCGCCCAGATGGGTTTGCAGCTCCCACATCCAGAGATCAGACTTGAACTTCACGCTCTCAACACGCGTCACGCGCGGCATGAAATAACGCAGCTGCAGCTCCTTCTCAAGCTCTCTCGCACTCTCTTCATACAGCTCTTTAATGTCCGGAACGATCCCAAGCTCTTCGCCTTTCGTATTTCGAATCGAAATATATTGAGTGGTATAGAGAAACGGAAACGCACGGTATACCTCAAGCTCTTCGTATGGTACGCCTTCTATAATACCTTGGAATACGCCGCCATTACCGCGGCTGAAATAAACATCATCCGGCGAGAATAACCGAATATCATATTTGTCGACTTCAACAGTCATCAGCCTTCAACCCCCTTGATCTTGGACAGCTCTTTCTGCGCATCCACGAGCTTCCGGTAGGCGCCGTCCTCTTTCTCAAGCAGTTGCTCATGCGTGCCGACTTCAACGATTTTGCCTCGATCCAGTACAACAAGCCGATCTGCATTGCGGAGCGTCGACAGGCGATGCGCGATCGCGAATGTCGTACGGCCTTTCACCAGCCGCGAAATCGCTTCTTGAATTTGACGTTCTGTCTCGGTATCTACCGATGCCGTTGCTTCATCCAGAATAAGAATACGCGGATCATGAATAATGGCACGAGCGATGGCCACTCGCTGCTTCTCACCGCCGGAGAGCTTATGCCCACGCTCGCCTACGCGTGTATCGTAGCCGTCCGGGAGACGAACGATGAAGTCATGCGCGTTGGCAATCTTCGCTGCTCGCATAATCTCCATCGGCGTTGCGTCTGGCTTGGAGTAAGCGATATTCTCAGCAATTGTACCGTCGAAGAGAAACGTCTCCTGCAGCACGACGCCGATCTGCTTACGCAGGTCAACCTGACTAATGTCTCGAAGATCCGTGCCGTCAATGAAGATGGCACCTTCATCGGTGTCATAGAAGCGGCAAATCATGTTAATGAACGTCGACTTACCCGCCCCGGAATGACCGACCAGGCCGATCATTTCACCTGCTTTAACCTGCAAGTTGACGTCTTTGAGCACCGGATGATGCTTCTCATAGCCATAGGTGACTTTCTCGAAGTTAACGTCGCCCTTAATGACGCCAATTGCTGCAGGATTACGAACGTCAGGCACATCGGGCGGTGTATCCATGATCTCGAATACACGATGCGCAGCCGCCATGGCATTGCTCGCCCAGCTGATCATTTGACTGATCCATTGCAGCGGGCCGAATAACATCCCGAGGTAAGCAATAAGTGCCATCAGTACACCAAGCTGCATATCGTCACTCAGTACTTTGCTTCCGCCGTTATACCAGATGAGCAGCGTACCCAGTCCGGCAATGAAGGCAAAAGCCGGGAACATGAATGACCAGAGACCTTCCATGCGGATATTGCGTCGTACGACTTCAACATTCGCATCTGCATAACGAGATAGTTCATCCCGCTCCCTGCCGAACGCTTTAACAACGCGTATCCCTTGGAGGGAATCGCCGACAAGTGTGTTCAACCGAAATATCGATCGCCATTGCTGGTACCAACGCCGTCCAATCTTCGGCCAGATGGTCATCGATACGGCGATCATGACCGGCACAGGCAGAATCGCATACAACGTAAGCTGCCAATCGAGTCCGAACATAATGATGAAGATCGCGATGATCCGCAGTCCCTCAGCGGACATGAACACGACGCCATCCGTCATGAACTGCCTCATCGCTTCTGAATCGTTGTTGACCCTGCCGATGAATTGCGATGTTTGGCGGCGATCGAAGAACGCAAGTGAAAGACGCATGAGCGAGCTGTAAACATCTTTGCGCAAGTCGCCCATCAGCTTCGATCCAACCCATACGCCGATTAAACCGCGAATCGTCTGCATAACCGACATGAGAAGCATCGTTACGCCTAACCCAAGCACAACATACAGCAGTGTCGAACCAATATCCTTAGGGCCAAGGACGTCATCGATAATGACCTTCGTTAAGTAAGGCGGTACCAATTCTACGAGTGTTGTTGTGATTAATAGACAAGCGGCAGCTATCATTTGCAGCTTATACGGCTTGGTGTAGCTCAGCATTCGAGCGGCTACTTTGCCATTGTGTGTGCATATCTGGCAGATCTGCGTCCCTTCAGACAGCGGGTTGCCGCAGCTATGGCAGCTTCGCGGAAGCTCGCGCTCCGAAAGCACCGGACGCTCCTCGTTCTTCGCCATCGCGCCGAGCAGCTTCGCCGCAAAACCGAACACCGGCGATTGTGCAGCTGTATAACGCGCGATCACGACCGGTCCTTTGCCCGTGTCAGCCAGCAGCGTGCCTCCACCGATTGCACTTACAGCCCGCGCATCCTTCAGCTCCGCTAACGGCTGTTTGAGCAGCTGCGTCTTGTCTTGCTGCCATACCACGATGTCTTGCTCCGTGACAGCTATCCATTGCTCTCCGAATCGGCCATCCTGCAGCAGATCGGTCTTGGCGCTGAACAGAAGTTCAGACGTTAGTTGCTTCCTCAGTACTTCCGGAAGCTGGTCTTGAATCGACATGGTGCCCTCCTGTGTCTCCAAACAATTATTGGGCTGACTCCAATTTAGACCCGACAATCCAATTTCGAGTCGGCCACTACGAATATATGTTCTATATTCACTTTATAATTCCTTCTTTCTTTGTAAACTTTAACCAGAATTATGACTATGCGCAAAAATATCCCCACTTTTCGCACGATACCACACATTCTAGCAAGTACCACTCCGCCTCCGAAATGATAGTATAGACTGTGGATGCTGCAATACCATCGGAGATTCTAAATCCCACAGGGGTATTAGAACTTTTTTCTCCCTATCGACGAACTAAAGTACCGGGTATACAAAGGCAGGCTCATGCTATAATGCTAGAATCAGAACATAGAAGCGAGGGATTCCCATAATGAAAGTATTAGTTACCGGTGCTTCCGGCAATGGCGGGCAAGCGATTAGCAGAGCGCTTATTCAAGCGGGATATACGGTTCGTATGGCAGATGTGTCGCCTCCGGCGGGGGCAGATTTCTCCGGTGTGGAATTTGTTCGCTGTGACAGCCGTACAGCCGGCGATGTTCGCCGCGCTGTAGAAGGAATGGATGCTGTCGTTCATCTGGCAGCATGGCATTGCGCTCATAATCCGCCAGTAAGTGATGAAACGATCTTTGCTGTGAATGTGGATGGTACGTTCAACGTCCTGGAAGCATGTAAGCAAGCAGGTATCCAATCCATCGTATACGCTTCTTCAATGGCCTACGGGTGGGGCTCCGTATACAGCGTTTCGAAGGTAATCGGAGAAGATTTGTGCAGGGCTTATCACGAGATGACCGGTGCATCGATCGCCATGCTTCGCTATCATGAATTCATTCCTCGTCCTTACTTAGAATTCGGATCACGTTTGCTCCGCAATGGCGTCGACCGCAGAGATGTGGCCGCTGCTACCGTAGCATCCGTGAAGGCCGCCCTTAATCGGGATATCGGACTTTTCTGCACAATTGTACATACCAATCACGGCATGCCTGAGGAAGTCGTGAACAACTTCCGTGAGCTTGGCCCCGACTGGTGCGAAGCGCAAGTGCCCGGCGCACGTCAGTTAATCGAGAAATATGCAATCAGCCTGCCAGGCTCTGTTGAGCAGCACGACCTCTCCGAAGCAGAGCAAGCGCTTGGCTGGAAGCCGGCGACCGGGTTTGTTGAGTTCCTACGTGATCTCAAGATCCGCGATGAACGCGGAATCGATGTAGCCAGCCTCTTCGTACCATCCGAATTACCAGCAGATCTATAACCATATCAAAGGCCGCTTCCTAAGTATGCATCGCAACTTTTGAGGCGGCCCTTATTATACAATCAACTCTTATCCAGTACATGCAGCAGTAACGCCTTTTGAACATGCATTCTGTTCTCCGCTTGTTGATAGATGATTGACTTATCGGACTCAATCAACTCTTCTTCAATCTCGAACCCGGGATGAATAGGCATATCATGCATGATATAAGGAGAGTAGCCACTAAGGTTCTTTCTGTTTAACTGAAAGGGGAGCATTTGCTCGATTCTTCGATTCTTTTCCTCTTCGTAACGACTTTCTTGGACAAACTCCATATCAACCCATGTATCCGTATATACGAAATCAGACCTGGAGGCTGCTTCAGACAAGCTGCTTACGTGCTCGACAAACCCGCTCTGGCAGGCATTCTGCATCAGTTCTTCATCCCATGACGGCGTGTTTATAATAGGGGTCACCAGCAGCAGCTTTATTCCCAAAGTGACACAGCCAGCTATCAATGAATTAGCCACATTATTATGTATACCGACATAGGTGAGTGTCACTCCCGAGAATGTTCCTGCTACCTCATAAATGGTCATCAAGTCTGCAAGCGCTTGGCAAGGGTGATATTTATCGCAGCAACCATTGATTACCGGGACCTTAGAGTACTTTGCTAGTTCAAGCAGATCGGAATGGTTCTTTAATCTTGCCATGATGACATCACAGGTTCTTGATGCATACCTGGCCTCATATTGTATGGGAGAAATGCTGAAATTGCTAGCGTCCCAATCCAGCGTCACTGCATATCCACCTAATTGATTCATGCCGGACTGAAAGGATAAGTTGGTTCGAGTCGACGTCTTCCGAAATAACATAAGAAGGCCTTTTCTATCGCATTCGTGATCATAGCGCTGGGGGTTCCCCTTGATCTCAACCGCCATTTCGATGATGGACTGCAGAACGTCTGGACTAAATTCTTGTAAGGATAGCAAATGCTTCACGAGCTCACCCCTAATGAATACTTATACATAACAACGTATATAAATACAATATTATGATAGGCAGGCTATCCACGTCAACTGTAGAACTAAGAGTATAAGCGGTAGATGTGTAGAAATAAACACAAGGAGGCGCACAACAGGTGCAGATTAGTGTAGGGGTACAAGCCGTTATTCTGAGTCAGAATATGATTCTAACGATCCATAAGAGAGATGATGCAACTGGAGAGGAGTCTTATATCCTCCCCGGCGGCAAACAAGAGTTTGGCGAAACGATCGAACAAGCCGTGCGTCGCGAGGTACTCGAAGAGACGGGGCTAACCGTAAGTGTCAAAGAGTTTCTGTTCCTGCGAGAGTTTATCGGTGCCAATCATGATAATGCCAGCACGAATAATAACAATCTCCATATCGTCAGTCCCATTTTCTTATGCGGCATCCAATCGAGCAACAGGCTCACCTCAACTCCCTCCAATCCCGATCCTGACCAAATCGGAGCAGAATGGATATCCATTCACGAAATAGCGAATCTCCCCTTCTATCCGAAGACATTAATTCCTCAGTTAATTGAAGTTGCTAACGGCAATAAACCACGTCACTGCTATGTCGGCGATATGAACTAACAATAGAGAAGGCCTGCACTACTCCCCAGAACCAACCCTTTAATAAAGTATTTCTACAGGAATGGGTAGGCCAGAATATTGTAGGTTACATGCACTTTTTATAGATTACAAACAACAAAAAAAGCACCCTCATCAAGGATGCTTTCAAATCTATTCCGTTTACGCCTTGAAAACTGGATACGAACCTTTGCGAAGGTTTTCATTAGCTGATTGTTGTCCGAAGTTGAACATCCGAGCAGATGTTCGTAGGATAAGCCCTCGACCGATTAG
>NZ_JBWDNS010000020.1:0-1223 GCF_056269305.1 Paenibacillus sp. J22R3
AGTGTGCGGATTTGCCTACACACAAGCCTCACTGCTTGGACGAGCTATTCCATCAGCTCGCGTCACTATCCTTCTGCGTCACCCCATTGCTCATAACGGCTTACGGTGGTACAGGAATATCAACCTGTTGTCCTTCGACTACGCCTTTCGGCCTCGCCTTAGGTCCCGACTTACCCTGAGCGGACGAGCCTTCCTCAGGAATCCTTAGTCTTTCGGCGGACAAGATTCTCACTTGTCTTTTCGTTACTCATACCGGCATTCTCACTTGAATACGCTCCACCAGTCCTTACGGTCTGACTTCAACGTATATTCAACGCTCCCCTACCACTGATGTCAAAGACATCAATCCATAGCTTCGGTGGTGTGTTTAGCCCCGTTACATTTTCGGCGCAGAGTCACTCGACCAGTGAGCTATTACGCACTCTTTAAATGGTGGCTGCTTCTAAGCCAACATCCTGGTTGTCTTTGCAACTCCACATCCTTTCCCACTTAACACACACTTGGGGACCTTAGCTGATGGTCTGGGCTGTTTCCCTCTTGACAATGGATCTTAGCACTCACTGTCTGACTCCCGGATATAAGTACATGGCATTCGGAGTTTGACTGGACTTGGTAACCCTTGGCGGGCCCCGCACCCAATCAGTGCTCTACCTCCACGACTCTTGACTCCGAGGCTAGCCCTAAAGCTATTTCGGGGAGAACCAGCTATCTCCGAGTTCGATTGGAATTTCTCCGCTACCCCCACCTCATCCCCGAATTTTTCAACATTCGTGGGTTCGGGCCTCCAGTGCGTGTTACCGCACCTTCACCCTGGACAGGGGTAGATCACACGGTTTCGGGTCTACGTCCACATACTATGTCGCCCTATTCAGACTCGCTTTCGCTGCGGCTCCGGCTCTTCACCTTAACCTTGCATGGGAACGTAACTCGCCGGTTCATTCTACAAAAGGCACGCCATCACCCATATAGAGGGCTCTGACTTTTTGTAAGCGCACGGTTTCAGGTTCTTTTTCACTCCGCTTCCGCGGTGCTTTTCACCTTTCCCTCACGGTACTGCTTCACTATCGGTCGCTAGGGAGTATTTAGCCTTGGCAGATGGTCCTGCCGGATTCCCACGAGGTTTCACGTGTCTCGCGGTACTCAGGGTACGTCTCGGAGAGTGCTGACTTTGGACTACAGGGCTTTTACCTCTTATAGCGGGCCTTTCCAGACCTCTTCGTCTA
>NZ_JBWDNS010000010.1:0-130309 GCF_056269305.1 Paenibacillus sp. J22R3
AAACTCTCCATAAAAGTGGTAAGCCCGAAGGCTTGGCCATTTTTAAGAATTCGCTTGTTAGCTCATTCAAAAAACTAGCTTTGCGAAACGTTAGTTTCGCGATTTATGACCGTTTGACTGGTCGCTCATTGTTCAGTTTTCAAAGAACAAATACTTCGTGTTATTCTTGTTTATTTCCTTCCGGCTCATGACCGGAATTAGATCTTACCATGATTCGAAACATGATTGCAAGCTTTATTTTTCAACTTGTTTTTGTCTCGATCATCGCTTCCAAGTTGGTGTCTCGGAGGCGGAAATAGAATATACCATGGATGAATAGGAAAGCGCAACTGTTTTTTGAAATTAATTTTCTTGCTGCTAGAATACTTATACCCTTTCTATTGATACGCTAAACGGCCGTCCCCAGTTTAATAACCGAGAACGGCCGTCTACGTTCGAGCTTACTTAAACAACTACAGACTTTTCAAGTGGGAGTGCATGACCGAAAGCCGGCTTGATCCGGTTTACGGGTGCAGTCCAGTGGAAGGCATTGCGAATAATATGAGCGTTTGCGCCGAGGTAGGCACGATCGAAATTGCCGAATGCAACGTTGTAGTAACACGTGTTGAAGGTTTCTCCGGATGAGTTCTTCACGACGTTGTAGAAAGCCCGCAATTACTCGAATGAATAAAAACGCATAAAAAACGGCTACCTCTGAGAGGTTGGCCGTTATGGTAAGAGAATTACTTCATTCTTGCATCTTCTGTACTTGTACGGCTACAGCATCGTCAGCCTCTTGCCGATGTGGTCGAGCATGTAACGAGCAGCGCCGAGCGTTACCGCGTCATCGCCTAGCTCCGAGTAGCCTACTTGCAGCCGCTCCCCCTCGGAACGTATAACCGTTTCCGCCAAACCTCTCTTCACCTCAGCCAAAAATCGTTCGCCAAGCTGCGTGACGGCACCCCCAATGAGCACCGCTTGCGGATTGAGCAGATGTACGACGTTCGTAATGCCAAATGCCAAGTCGCGAGCCATCTCACCGACGATATCGCAAGTGAGTGCATCCCCTTGCTCGAAGGCGCTGCGAATAGTATCCAGCGATACGTCTCGATCGGGCGTTGACGATTGCAGGTCACGAAGTATCGTTTCACGTCCGGACACCATTGCAAAATGCAGCTTGTTTGCAACCGCAGGCAAGCCTGCAATTAATTCGAGACAGCCGCGACGTCTCCAGGTGATCGATATTCGTCTGCGTATTGTTAAGCGTCAATGTATCTTTGGCAATGTTAAAGGATATATAACCGAGGAGGAATAGGGAGGCACGGATAATAGAATCATGGCAGCGAGGAATCGGCTTCTGACTTTGCGGAACCGGAACAGGGATAACAGCCTTGTTGTCCATCTCATAAGTGTGGCGCCCGCCTTAGATAGAGTAAACGGTCTGACCGTGCAGGTCTGGCCGGATTCTATTTCATTATATATTATGAACCCATGAGGTAAAGATGGGATAGTTCGGATTTCATAGAATCGGTGTTCGATATTATTGGGTTGGCAGGTAGTCATAATAACGTCACTCGGGTCACAGCAGTTCGTTGTTGCGGCCCGGATCTCAGGTATATAGTAATGATGCCAGTCAAGAGTTACACATCCTCGGAAAGGAGGGAAGCATGTCTCGAGAAGAGAAAACGGCTCTTCTTTTGTAAGCGGTGTCATTTAAGAGTAACTAACTTGGAGGTGCGCATGATGAAGAAGAGTAAATCAATTGTATTGTCTGCTCTGGTTATGTTATTGGTTCTGTCTACTTTCTTGTTGGTTAATAACAAAGAAGCTAATGCGGCTACTGTGACCAGTAATGCATCCGATGATGCAACCATGTGGGGAACAAGCTTAATCGGTCCTACAGCAAACACGATGGCTGTAAATGTTGGCCAAGACAAGAGATCGTACTTGAAATTCAGTGTCAGTAACTCGGGCACAATTACTTCTGCCGTACTGAACGTGAAGTGTATTACAGGCGGAACCGCGAATATCGGTGCATACGCAGGAACGGGTAATACGACCTGGAATCAGACGACCCTTGCATGGAATAACCAACCTGCCCTAGGTTCCTTACTTGATTCCAAGAACACAACCTTCGTTGCAGGAACCGTTTATTCGTTCAATGTCCTGCCGCTTATTAATGCCAATGGAACCTATTCGATCATCTTAAAGGGCATTACCGGAGGAGAAGTCACCTTCTCGACGAAAGAAGGTACAACGATCCCGAATGTGGTTACATCCACTACAACAACGCCGCCGCCAACCGGACCGGACCTTACCGGGTACACCTTATTAAGAGACTACTCGTTTGGAACCTCACGCAACACGAACAGCCTTACATCGCTCACCAATTCATTCAATGCTTACGGTGTTGCAGGAACAACGGTCATTAACAATGAATGGCAGCGGTATCAACCTATTAATAGCACCAATCACCATTTAACTTCTACAACGTTAGAGTTAACGGCAACGCCAAACTTAGGCGGTGTATATGACGGAGGAATAAGCAGCGGTCAGATCACCACGAAAGAAACGTTCTATCCGTATGACGGGAAAACGTATATCTTCCAGCTGAGAGCCAAAGTCCCTAAAAAAGTCGGAGCATGGCCGGCATTCTGGCTGTATTCCCCCGGCGGTGCAGGTTCAACCAGCTCTGAGATTGATATTTTCGAATTCTTTGATACGCCAACACAGAACACCTATGACTGGACGGGATTTGACCATGGTGCCGGCGTATTTGAGGATTACTACAGCATCATGACCAATCAATGGGTATGGCATCCTGGAACGGATTTCTCCGATGACTATCATCTCTATACCCTCATCTGGAAGGAAGGCAACCTTCAGAAGTGGGTGGATGGTACCTTAGTTAAAGGAACGCTCTTCCGATGGGATGGACCGGCTCCGCAGGTTCTTATCAACCTTGCTATGGGTGGAAACACGAACAATAATCCCGTATCGACATCGTTTCCAGCCGTATTCTCCTTGGATTACTTCCGTGTTTATGTAAAATAATAGAACAATAAGCCCCCCCCCTTCCTAGCAATAGCGAAGCATATGGATATGGGAACTCACATGCATGGGTAAGGCATAAAGTAAGCTCAAGGAAACCGCTAGGGATTAGTTCCCTTGGCGGTTTTCTGTTTTTACACTTCATGTCTACTATATTCCTTTTAAGATAAACGTTTGTGGTAACATGGAGGTAGATCATTACATAATCGGGAGTGAGCTCGCATGATCAAGCTTCTAATCGTTGAAGATGAGTCCGTTACCAGAAAAGGCCTAATGAAGCACATCAAGTGGAACGAACTGGGAGTCGACGTTGTTGAGGAAGCCAGAGACGGCGTTGAAGGGCTCGAAGCAGCTCGCCGGCTGCACCCCGATATTGTTGTATCGGATATCAGAATGCCCGGAATGAACGGTATTGAGTTTACTACATGTCTCAGAGAACAATTTCCTGAATGTCAGATCATTTATATGAGCGGCTATTCCGATAAGGAATACCTTAAGGCGGCTATTCGCCTTCATGCGGTCAGCTATGTGGAGAAACCTATTATTATCGAAGAGCTGCAAGAGGTTATACAGAAGGCGGTACAGCTGTGTATCGAGAATAATAAAGTCCAGCATATCAACATGGCACTTTCGGACAGCCTGCCGTTCATTAGACAGAACATTGTAAATGGGCTGATTCATAACACGCTCGATTGGGAGGAACTGCAACGCAACTTAAATCTGGCAGGTGTATCTTTTGACGATCGAAGAGACTCTTACACGATTTCTATCATCGTCCCTTCCTATGAAGATGCCGAGACTGCCAATGAAGTCAAACAAAGCTGCTGCAATCGGATTATGGCCTTTCTTCATCATGCCTCACACGGCTTTACACATTTGGCGGTCATGAAGGATTCCGGCTCTATTATCGTCCTATCTGCACATAAACCGGAGAGTACGAATGATCTGGCTACGATCTATCAGCTGCTCTCTGAACATGTGAAAGATAAAGAAACGAAATGCTCCGGCCTATCCTGGATCGTTGGCAGCACTTCGTCCAAATTATCGGATATCCGTCATTCCTATGAAACAGCAGCCGGCTTTCTTGGGCATCTTTTTTATTATGACAGTGGGCATTTTGTCCGCGCGTCTACCAGGACGGACTCCGACTTCTATACAATCAATGAAGCATTAATAACATCCTACGCAAAGCTGCTCCCAGACCTTCAGCCAGATACAATCTTGCCATTTACAGAAATGCTGTATCAAGAACTTAGAAGAAAGCCCGGAACACCGGTAGACGAAGTCAAGCAGCTATTCTATCAAATGATGCGCATGCTTGTTGAGCAGGCTGGGATGAGCGGACTTCCCCTCAGCATATCAAGCCATCAGAACGTGGAATATTACTGGGCGATGATGTCCAAGATGGATACCCTCAAGCAGCTTAAAGATTACTTCCTGCAAAGGGCAGCCTATATTCATGACCGTATCGAAACGATGGAATCCAATAGCAGAGCCGTACTTGATGTTAAGAAATATATACGAGGCAACTATAGCGACAAGGAAATTTCCGTGAATATGCTCGCCGATCACGTACACCTGACCCCTACATATCTCTCCTCATTGTTTAGAAAAGAAACAGGTGAAACCATAAGCGAGTATATAGCAAAGGTCAGAATTGAGAAATCTGCGGACCTGTTAATGGAGCCGCAAGCCAAGCTTTATGAGGTAGCGGTTCGATCTGGCTATAATGATGCCAATTATTTCGCGAAGGCCTTTAAGAAAATAAAGGGAATGACACCTTCACAGTTCAGGAGAAGACACAAATCGTGAAAAACGGATTCCGGACTCTAGTCGGATTTTTTACACATCTGAATATTAGGGGAAAGCTTCTCATCTCCTATTTCATTCTCATCTTCTTTCCTCTGGCTCTGCTGACTACGATTTCCTACATTAATGTATCCCGTGATTACGAGAAACAAATTCTCCACTCCGCTGACCAGTCGTTTGACCAAGCTTATACGTTCTTAAACTATAAGGTGAACACGCTTATCAAGGCATCCGATGTCATCTATTTCAATGCGGATATTCAAACGATTCTAACGAGGAACGTGAACAATTATCAGAATGATTTGGTACAGCAAAATATGGATCGACAGAAATTGGAATATCTCTTGAACAGCTTGCAGAACACGGAAGACGTCTACCGGGCAAGTCTTTATGTTCCCGGATGGTTTATGTATGCGGATCAGAACTTCAACTTCTTTAATATCTACGCCTTCTCCCAGACGGCAAGCTATCGCAATCTCATGTCGTCCAAGGATAAGGTCAGCTGGCTTCCCTCACATACAATCGCAAACAACAACAATAATCTCGATCCGGTCCAAGTGATTTCGCTGCTTAGAAAAATCAGAAACAGTGAACAGACCTCCGAAATTATCGGGATTATCCAGCTAAGCCTATTGAAAGAGAATATTGAAGATATGCTTCAGAAAGCAAATATCACTTACGACGGCGTCGTCTATATTCAAAATGCAATGGGCGATATCGTAAGCTGCTCCAACCTGCTGAATTTCAATCGCATTAACCCGAATATCGATCTCATCAAGGAAGTTCAGGAGAACAGCACGTCATGGAATGACGCGACAATCGGCAGCAGCAATTTCGTTGTCAAAGCAAGAGCTGTAACGAATACGGATTGGACGATGGTTACGGCCATTCCGTTTACGGAAATATACGCGCAAAGCATCCGAATCAGAGACCTCATGCTCGTATTGATGCTCGTATGCGGACTGGTTTCGTATGGACTTGCCTATTTCATTACAGGCGCCACCGTCAAGAGACTCCAACTGCTAAGGAAGAAGATGAGACAGGTACAGGAAGGCTTTCTTCATGTCGAAGTGAATTCCAACATTCACGATGAGATCGGCGACTTGACCGACAGCTTCAATCATATGGTCAAACGAATCAAACTTCTTGTTGATGAACAATATCAGAACGGCAAGGAGATCAAGAATCTGGAGCTCAAAGCGCTGCAGGCGCAGATCAATCCGCATTTTCTGTACAATACGCTCGAAATGATCAACTGGAAAGCCATTGACAACGATGTTCCGGAAATCGCCGTCATCTCGCAATCGCTGGCTAAATTTTATAAGCTCAGTCTGAATAAAGGCAAAGATATCGTAAGTCTCGAGGATGAGCTCGATCATATCCGAATCTATGTCAAAATCCAGAATCTCCGATTCGACGATAAGATCAAGCTCACCACTGATATTGACCCTGATTTATATAACTGCAGCATCCTGAAATTAATCCTCCAGCCTATCGTCGAGAATGCCATTATTCACGGCATACGTGAAGCCAGGGATAGAGAGCAAGGCTCTATTACGATCACAGCATTTCTGGATAAGACCGATATGGTCCTGACGGTCAAAGACGATGGCGTCGGAATGCCGCAGGACAAAGCCGAAGATATCTTGGCCAACGGAAACGCAGCCGATGAAGTCCATGGCTATGGCGTTAGAAACATCAACCACCGGATCAAGCTCTGCTATGGCCAGGAATACGGCCTAACCTACCGCTCCTCGCTGGGTAACGGAACATTGGTCGAAATCAGAATACCGGCTGTGCGTATCTCAGCATAACAAAAGGTTCAGGAAGGATCGACTTGATCCCTCCTGAACCTATTTTCATCTACTTCTCTTTAGCTGGTTTTATTAGCTGCAAGAAAGGCGTCCAGCTGTTTCTGCATCTCGGCCATGATCTTATCCGAGCCGGCATTCTTGATTTTATCCACCAGCGTCTTCAGACCTTCTGCCGGGTCCTTGATATAGCCATAGTTGAGCGGAAGCGCGTACTGCTGCACGACGTTATTCACGGCAGCCATTTCGTTCTTAACAGGCTCGAAATCAGGCGTGAATAGTGCATAAGGATTGTCAAGGGCTCTGTCTGCCAGCTGCTTTCTCACTTCATCAATATTTGGCGGAGAATCGACCGGCTCTTTATAGAACTCAGGCGATTTAAAGCCCCACGAGCAATACCCTTCAGGTGCAAAGCCGTCCAAATCAAGTGCTTTCAGCTTGTTGTCCGCGGTAATCTCATAATGCTTGCCCTCGATGCCGTAAGTGAGGAGATTATAGTAGCTTTGATCCGTTCTTAGCAATTCCAGGAACATCAGCGCCCGCTCAGGGTTGGCGGCCGATGCCGGGATCGCCATTCCATCTTGCATGGCTGACGTTTTATACGTGTATTTGCTGTTCGGGAAGAATCTCACATCCCAGTCCGGATGCTTCATGTAAGCACCTTTCCAGGAATCCTGGTTATGCAGATTGCTGGCCGCTTTTCCGTTCTCGAACATTTTATCGTCTTTATTGGACAAGATCGATTTCGACCAGTAGTTTTTATCGCCCCATTCCTTCATTTTCTTGTAATAATCCGATATGCCGTCGGCTTCATACAAGTTGAAGATTTTAGCGGAAGCATCATCCATGCTCACCATGAATGGGGAGTACTGCGTCGCCAGGATATTGTAGAAGCCATTTGCGTTTGCGTAATAGCTTTCAAGACCGCCCGAAGAGCTGATTTGACCGCTTGGATCGAGCTGCGAATCGTTCTTCACGACGGCATCCAGATACTTCCCGTAATCATCCAAGTTGTCGATCGTTTTCAGACCGTATTTATCCATCAGGTCACCGCGAACGATGTACCCCATGTCACCATACTGGAAGAATTGTGCCGGCATGGCGAAGAGATGACCGTCAACTTCTGTCTGTTTATAAGCATCAGGTGTGATTTGAGCCAAGCTTTTCGGCGCATAGGTCTTAGCCAGATCTTCAATCGCCAGGAAAGCGCCCTTACGAGCATTGGAATAGAAATTCGTCCACGTGGATGCATAGATAAGATCAATAGGTTCGCCTGAAGCCAGAAGCAGCGGATATTGCGTACCGAAATCGGCCCAGCCTACCCAATTTACTTTGACCGTAGCATTCAAATCTTTCTCTAGCTTCTTGTTTACCTCGGCAAGCACCATGTCATAATCCTTGGCAGGCGAGCCGATCAGGTACATGTTTAATTCAACCTTCTTGGAAATGTCTACAGCTGTATTACCGGCATTTTCTTTCGTGCTGCTTGTATTGCCGTTTGATTCATCGGAATTCGCACCACCGCAGCCTGTAAGTACAAGCCCCATCGTGAGTGCCACACTTAACAGCAGTGTTAGTACCTTTGCCTTCCTCACACGTACTCCCCCTTAAAGATGTTGTTTATGTGATAAACCGGCTTAACCGAGATTATCCTTTTATTGCACCAACAGTAAGGCCCTTTACGAAATACTTCTGTACATAGGGATAGACCAGAATAATGGGACCCGTAGCAATAACCGCCATAGCCAGCTTGAGCGATAAGGTGGGAACTTCAATCATAGATACGCTTGCTACGCTTGCCAGTCTGGATATGGCTTCAGAGGATTGCAGCGTCGAGAACAATAAATATTGAAGGGGATATAATTTAATATCCGTTATAAACAGCATGGCGTTATACCAGTCATTCCAGTATTCCAGGGCATAGAACAGTCCGATTGTCGCAAGACCGGGCTTCGTTAGCGGTAAAATCAGCTTTAAGAAAATCGTGAAGTCTCCCGCTCCGTCGATCTTCGCCGATTCGCTTATGGAATCGGGGATCGAGCTTATAAAGGTTCGCATCACGATCAAATAAAACACATTGATGATCAGCGGGATGATTAAGGAAAGCAGGCTGTTCTTCAAATGCAGGTATTTGACGAAGAAGATGTAGAGCGACAAGATCCCGCCATTGAACAACGTGGTGAAGTAAAAGAAAAACGCCAGCTTGTTGCGATATAAGAAGTCCTTTCTGTTCAGCACATATGCCGTCATGGAAGTCACAAAAAGTCCTACGCTGGTGCCAACGACCGTAATGAAAATAGACACTCCATAGGCCCTTAAGATGTCCTGAGGGTACTTGAACAGGATTCGATAAGCCTCTAGTGAAAATTCACTCGGGATGATTCCGTAACCATGCTTCGTTATGGCGCTTTCCGAAGTGAATGATCCGGATACCAGCATTTCAAATGGCAGCAGGCATAGAACGACCGCCAAGATAACCACCGAATAGCTGATGATGTTGAATAAGAGGTACGTGCCCTCCATCTTCTTGTAAACCTTTTCAGTAGTGCCGGAAGCATAAGGTTGCTGCATAGTTCTCCTCTCCTGTTCCTAGAACAGAGCGTTATCCGGTCTAGTCCTTCTGATAATTCCATTCACCACCATGATCGTGACGAAGCAGAGCACGGATTGATAGAAGGTTGCCGCAGCCGGCATCGCGATATCGCCGCTTGTAATAAGCGATCTGAATACGAACGTGTCGATTACATCGGTAGCGTCAAAGAGCTGACCGTTATTGCCGACAATTTGGTAAAACATCTGGAAATCGCCGCGTAAAATCCTGCCCAGATTCAATAGGAAAATGATGAATATGGTTGGCATGATCGATGGGATGGTGATATAAAATATTTTCTGAAAAATATTGGCCCCGTCCATTTCAGCCGCTTCAAAGCACTCGGAATCGATGCTGACAATAGAGGCGATATAAATAACCGACGTATAGCCAACCCATTTCCACGAGTTGAAGAAGCAAATGATGAGCACCCACACATAAGGCATGCTGTACAGATTGACCGGATCCAGGTTCAGAGCCTTAAGCACCGTATTCAGCGTTCCCGTCTCATAGTTGAAGATGTTGAAAACAAAGACACCAACAATCGTCCACGAAATGAAGAAGGGCAAGAAAATAATCGATTGCGATATTTTCTTGAAATAGCGGCCCCTCATCTCATTGATAAAAATCGCGATCATAATGGCAGTCAATTGAGAGGTTACAAGATTCAGCATGTTATAAAGGATCGTATTTCTCGTTACCAGCAAACCTGTTCCGGACGTAAAGAAGTATTTGAAGTTCTCGAACCCATTCCATGGACTGCCAAACACGCCAAGGTTAAACCTATAATCCTTGAATGCCAGTATGATGCCAGCCATAGGGATATAAGCGATTAATAGAATCAAACCGATTGCAGGTAAAGCCATTAGAAATAAGGTTCTGTTCTTTCGGAGTTCGTATAGAAAGCCGTGCTTGTTCAAACGCGATCACTTCCTTCGTTCTGTGAGTTACAGGCAAACTCGGTCCATATAAAGCTTTATAAATGCTTCCGAGTCCACGTTCTTGGCAGCCTGAATGACGGACTGCTCGGCATTGCCGCGCCAGTAAAGTGCGGTTTTGTTATAAGTCGCCCCGCGCGTAAACTCGCCTTGGGTCTCCACCACAATCTCATCCCGTTGGAATTCCAGCATTTCATTGTCGAATACGGCGCAGATCGCCAGAGGATCATGCATCATCGGATAGTGATCCGTTATCGTCTGCCATCGTCCGACTAATTCTCGAATGTAAGCAGCCGATCGTTTAGGCTTGGTGAACAAACGGTCGACATCTTCCTTGGTCAGCACGCATTGAACCGTAACATCCAGTCCGACTGCCTTTATCGGTATGCCTGATTCAAACACGATTCTTGCGGCTTCGGGATCGCATCTTATGTTCCACTCACTTAGGTGGCTGTAGAAACAACCTCCCATCATCACAATCTCCTTCACCTTATGCTTGAGCTTGGGCTCTTTGAGGATTGCGATCGCTATATTGGTCAAGGGGCCGATCGGAACCAATGTGATATCTCCATCCGACTTCATCACCGAATCGATAATGAAATCGATCGCATCTGTTCCGAACCCCTCCGCATCTCCATCCTTCTCTTCGGAGAACTGGCACGGGATTTCATTCACGTCCACCTTGTTCAAGATCGGACTTCCAATTCCGGCATATACGGGAATATCCCCCCGTCCAGCCATCTCGAGCATGTTCACTGCTAATTTGGCCCTGGCTGTAACATTCTTGAATACCGTCGTTATGCCTATTACATCCAGTTCAGGCGACTCCAGAGCAAACGCTATCGCCAGTGCATCGTCGATATCGTCGCCAATATCCGTATCAATGATTATCTTTGTTCTGTTCATGTTTACCCTCCAACCGATAGGTTTCAATAGTTTGGAAACGCTTACAGGTCTATTCTAGCATTGGAACAGAGCCGGATAATATATACAAAAATATGATAACAAGTAAAAATATACGATGTTCTGCTCTGCTCATGAACAATAGAAAAAACCTCGATAGCCCAAGGTTTGGACATCAAGGTTTGTTCGTTTATCTCAAATCTGTTACCTGCTGGCCGGAAAGATAACTTCTATTTTCTCTCCCGGCAAACACTCGTAGGTTAACTCTACTCCATGAGCATCCACTTGAATATGAAGTCCGTTCTCCATTCTGGTCACATGAAGATCAAAGCTTCTTCCGAAGGCTTTAACGGCACGAAGCGCCATGTTGTTCCACTCAGCAGGAAGCTGCGGGGCGCAGGTGAAGGAATCTAGCCCTGTCGGCTTTATCCCAAAAACACCTTCCGTAAAGATACGGCAATATAATGCGCTCTCTGCGGATAAATGTCTCTGGTTGCCTTCAGGGAACGCTTCAACCGCATAAGGGACATGGTCCCCCAGAAGCCTTCTTCTTGAATAGGCCTTCAGATATCGGTGCGATTGTTCGACTTCTCCCGCCATGAATGTCGCTTGAAATCCGTATAGCGTAGAGCGATCCCAGAACGTCTTGTCTCCCGACTGTGTGGCAAGACCATCAATCGTCCACAGATTAGGTGAATATAACGCGCTAACCGTGCCCTCTTGTCGATCCATAATTCCCATGGTCAAAGGCAAACAAATCCAAGAGCGTAATTTATCATTGCCTTCGTAATAACGATAAGTTTCGTATCCATCGACTGTTGCGCCGAAATAACGTTCTATCGCTTGCCTTAACTGTACAGCTTCCGTACTATATTGTTCTTCCATCGTTTCATCACTCAAAGCTCGCGCTAATTTAGAGGCCGCACATAAAGCCCCGTAGTAGAGGGAAGAAGTAGAGAGATTAGCTTGCCCTGTAGGAAATCTACCTTCAAGCTCATCCGAGTCTGATGCAACCACCCCATCTGTCGTTAGCTTGCGTTTACAGTATTCCAAGCACCACTGAATCGCCGGCCACAGTTCTTGAGCAATCGATAAATCCCCCTGGGCAAGCGTAAATAATGAGGCGCCATAAGCATACATGGCCGCATCTCCCCTGTCCCCGGCGCCTTCCCAAATATCAACGCCTTCCGCAATAATAGAGGAAGGAATGCGCGAGTAATCAGGACCCATAAAATTGCGATATAAACGGTAACAGTTTAAGGAAGCCTCGATTCCCGCAGGATCTCCCAGGTATGGAAAGAAAGGACCCACATACTCCGCTTGATCATTGGCCCAGATCGCAGCATAATAGGAACCTCCTCCAGGTCCGTGCATGAAACCTCCCTTTGTAGCGAATATGCTCTCCGACGCCCGCAGCTTAGCAAAATCAAACATTTGGTTAAGCACGGGGTCCGGCGTTTCAAGCTGCAGACTGGAACGGATCCGACTTACGAATTCTGCTCGCTTCGCCTCTTCTTCTTCCCCGCTACAGACTTGAATCGTTTCAAGCAGCTTTCTTCCGCTGATCGTCAAATAGAAGGAAAGCTTCTCTTCCGGCTGTAAGGTAACTTCGGATGGCGCATCGTGGCTAACATCAAGTACATAGATCCCGTAGACCCCTCTTCGGGTGATCGTATGCGTTAGAGGGGATATCTCGATCGTCATGGACTGCTGCGAATCGTTAACAAGCGTATATTTCTCCATTGCCGCGCTGGAATCCGTGGTCGGGAAGAGCAAATGTTCGATTCGAAGGTTGTTGTCCGTACGGCTCTTTATGGCAAGCATCCCATTAAACGTGACTTCGTATGGTTTCTCCGACCGAACCCGCTCACTGTTGATTGTGAACTCGGGTATGATTTCCGCACCATATTCTTGGATTAAGCTTGCATGGGTATCATTAGGAATCGTCCTGAGCATAGGCCAGATCACGCCACGCTTCAGCACCAACTCTCCCTGATGATCAATCCCATAATTGACGATCATGGATATTCGCTTGCCGCTCATTTCAATATGGTCCTCGTGCGGAAGCTTATTATCCTTCTTGATATCCCAATTAATCGTATGCGGACTGTTTAGCGACCAACGGTCGCTGGTTTGTATGGTATGCACACCAATCCCCCCTCTAGTAGTAGTTCGATTCACTGCTTTGCATCACCTCTTATATTAGGGGACTTTATTAGAATGGAGCATGTACATACCCTCACGGTATTGTCTTTTTCATCACTTAATGACAACGTTTACATCCATATACGAAAGAAATCCCCCATCGATATCCAATGGGGGATTTGTCCTGCCGTACAAAGGTTATTCATTAACCATCAATTCTCGTTCACGCCAACAGCGTTAAAGTACCTTACTCCCATTCGACCGCATCGGGCACCAAATCCGCCGAAAGGTTGAGTACCTTTCCTTCAAATCCGGCAATATCGATGTTTGAATCAATCTTTGTCTGCCACCAACTACCTGTTCTTAAAACGAGTTTAAACTTGGTTGCAGCTTCATTCTTAATGTAAATCGAAAAATGATTGTCGGCAATTCCTGATATAGAACCATTGCCATCAGGTCCATTGCTATTGGTCGGCACTGCCGCACCAACCGAAAAATCATCGTTAACAAGGTAAATCTTGATGTCTCCAGGTTCTCCATCATCATGAAAGTCAGCCACTGTAATCCCTCTCTGCCCCCAACTATCATAACCATCAGGCAATGTTGAGGTGTTGTAAGAGAAATTAACCAGGGTATACCCCTCAGGAATAGCTGGACCTTCCACACCTTCAGCGTAGAACGCTATGTGGTCGATATAAAGCTCGCCGTCATAGGCTGCGTCCGGAGTAAAGTAAAACCAAATGGAACCCGGATTTAGCGCTTTAACGATCTTATGCTTCTCCAAGTTCTTCAGAAGCCACTAGACGGTTTGCTGATACAAGCTGTCCAGTTGAATCCTTACCCCAAGCCGAAATTTGTACTTGTTGTTCTGATAAACCGCTCGTTGTAAAGACAAATACATATGCATCAGGGTTTACCAACTCTCCGTTACCCTAAACACCACATCAACCGTGTTTGAACCTCCTCCGCCAATGTTCGTCACAGCTAATGTCACGACCTGATTCTCAGGAAGAGTAAAATCCAAAAGTTCTGAAGAAGCTAGTATTCTGGAATCACCTGCCCCACCTCCTGTAACACCTTGAAACACCACTTGCCCTCCAGTAATCGTTGTGGAAGTATTGTTTACCAGCAGAGCCGTTTCACTATCAGGAATGATCGTGGTAGCTGTGGGATAATTAACAAATGATCCATTTAGCGTTCCTCCAACGAGTAATTGGTAGCTTAGATCCACGGATGAAATAATATTGATTTCTTCTAGCTCCACCTGAACTGAATTGGTTCTAGCTGAACCCGTTGGGAAAACCGCTTTTCTTGTAAAAGAAATAACAGGGGTCAGCGTTGATGTAACATTTGTAATTCTCCTTCTTTCCGAAGTAACTCTGAAAGTAGGAACATACTTTCCAATAATGCTATATTGTCTTCCTCCGACAAACAGGCTATAGGCTGCTGCGGTTCCATTATTATCGATTTGTGCTCTTAAAGGAAGATTGGGGTCAATAAAACTAGTTTGACCTATTGGCGAGAATCGATGAACGATAATAACCTCTTGCGCTAAAGTCGTAGGATCAGGGATGACCACTCTAAATTCAATTACTCCATACCCATACCAAGTAAACACGATATGAAATATATTCCCTTTAGATAGATTAAGCGTCGCTCCGCTTGGTCCTGTTCCATCTAGTTTATCTACGTTCCATGAGCCTTGAGGGATTGTTGTATCGGTTCCACCTCTGCGAATTGCCACGAACACATTTGTGCCATTGACTCCAAAAAAGGCCCCATTCTGACTATCAAATAACCCCCAGTGCCCAACCTGATTGCCTGTGGGCAAAGTAGGTATCCGGACACCTATTCCTGCTTCCCCTGCGTAGCCTGGTTCATATCTGCCTCTCAATACACTCTCTAAAATGGCTGAATCTGTTCCACCAGCGGTATTACTTAAATTGTATTCCGTTGCATTATTTGTAACCGTCCCGCCTCCAGCAGTCGTTACAGCATCTCGCAAACTAGATAGACCGTATACAGAAGTTAGCTCCACAATTGGGGTTTTCTGCGATACTCTTAGCTCATCAAATTGCGAACTTAAATTTGGGCCAATATTTGAGATAATAATATCTGACACGATATTTCCCCCCTTTCCTATTATTTTTCACCATTCTTCTGTAAGGCTAAAGGTTGCAGTAACAGGATTAGTACCGCCACTTAAATTCGCTACAGCTAGCGAGACAATTTCAGCATCTGGCAATTGGAAATCCAATAATGAAGCAGAGGCTAAAATTCTAGCACTACCGTTAACTCCAGCTGCTAAGCCTTGTAATAATACTTGACCACCCGAAATTGTCGTTAGATTATTATTTACCAGAAGAGCTGTCTCAGAAGCCGGGATATTAGTCGTCGCAGTTGGAAAGGTTGTAAACGCTCCATTAATTGTTCCGCCTAGTATGATTTGATAGTAAATATCATCTGAAGTTACAAGGTCAATACCTTCTAATTTCACACTAACTGAATTCGTTCTACCTGAACCTGGCGGGAAGGTTGCCTTTCTTTGGAAGGATAAGATCGGTGTAAGAGTTCCTGTTGCCGTTACTGTTCTTCTTTCTGAAGTAACCCTGAATACCGGACTATATTGGCCTAGGATGCTATATTGTCTTCCTCCAACAAATAAATTGAGTCCAGATGCCGTACCGTTATTAAAGATTTCTGCACGAAGAGGCAGGTTAGGATCAGCAAGACTTGTTTGCCCATTCGGCGAGAATCGATGAACGGTAATCACTTCTTGCGCTAAAGTCGTCGGATCCGGGATGACTACTCTAAATTCAATTACACCATACCCATACCAAGTAAAAATAATTTGAAATATATTCCCTTTAGATAAGCTAAGCGTCGCCCCGCTTGACCCTGTTCCATCTAATTTATCTACGTTCCAAGATGCTTGAGGAATAATAGTGTCAACACTTGCTCTTCTGATCGCTACAAATATTCCATTCGCTACACTCTGGCCAAAGAATAAGCCATTTTGATCGTCAAAAAGACCCCATCTCACCATTTGGGCTCCTGTTGGTGCAACAGGTAAACGAATACCTATTCCTGCTTCTGCTGCAAAACCTGATTCATACCTTCCTCTCTCCGAGCTTTGAAGGATGGCAATATCTGCTCCTGATGCTGTCGTAGTTAATTGAAACTCCGTATTATTACTGCCAACTGTGGCACCGCCTAATGTGGAAACAATGTCTCTTAGATTGGATAAACCATATACCGAAGTCAGTTCAATGATTGGAGTTTTTTCATTTGTTCTTACTTCACTAAATTGAGAGCTAACATTTGGCCCTACTCCCACAATGGTTGGGGTAGGGTCGATAGTACCTGTTGCTCCTGTTGCTCCTGTTACTCCAGTTTCACCTGTTGCTCCTGTTGCTCCTGTTGCTCCTGTTGCTCCTGTTGCTCCCGTTGCTCCTGTTGCTCCGGTTGCTCCGGTTGCTCCGGTTTCGCCTGTTGCTCCGGTTGCTCCGGTTACTCCTGTTGCTCCTGTTGCTCCTGTTTCACCCGTTGCTCCCGTTGCTCCTGTTGCTCCCGTTGCTCCCGTTGCTCCCGTTGCTCCCGTTGCTCCCGTTGCTCCCGTTGCTCCTGTTGCACCTGTTGCACCTGTTGTTCCGGTTGCTCCGGTTGCACCTGTTGCTCCTGTTGCTCCATTTGCTCCATTTGCTCCATTTGCTCCTAACATTTCCGAAGCTACGATTCGGTGAGGAGTTACAAGTTGCCCCGCACCATCTTTTCCCCATACCGAAATCTCAATTAGATCTTTTGCTACACCGTTCGTTGTAAAGACAAATTCAAAAGCATTAAAGTCCGCATAATAATTTTTCGTTATGGCTTCATTTGGATTTACATTTATTAATTCAAGTACATATAACGTTCTGGTCCCGTTTAGGTAATATCCTTGTATCAAAATATTCGCGATATTGACTAAATCTCGATTATCAATTTTAATGGTCAGCTGTTGTGTTAGCCTCACACCACTGACTGGATTATTTTCTATCGGTCCGGTTGATAAAATAGCCATTTATTAGATTCTCCTTTACTTGCAAATTTTTTAACGGAAACCACATTCCCGGTAATTATTCAACTCATAATAGTCAATCTATATTTACTGCACCTGAATAATCGAAACAGAACCATCCGTGAAAGTGGTTGTTGCCGATCCATTATAAAGAAAATCTATTGTAATAGCAGTTGAGGTAGCATCAGCTAAGAATGTACCAGATACGCTTACATTAGCGTCTAAAGTGCCAGTAACTGATCTACCTGAAAAACGACTCTGAAATACGGTATTAAATCTTGGTGTAACTGTAACGTTTCCATTTACAGAACTAGTTGCCCTGAAAGTGTACGAAACCATATAAATGTGCCCTATTGCTAGTACAAAGGTCGTACTTGTTGGATGCAAAATGTTAGATCCATTAATAAATGAGGTTGTATACGAAATTGCTGTCCCATTTGCTACAGATACTACACTGACATTAAATAGTCCGTTTTGTATCGTGGCATTTACACCAGTTGCTCCTGTAGCTCCTGTTGACCCCGTTGCTCCTGTTATTCCTGTTGCTCCTGTTGCTCCTGTTGCTCCTGTTGCTCCTGTTGCTCCTGTTGCTCCTGTTGCTCCTGTTATTCCTGTTATTCCTGTTGCTCCTGTTGCTCCCGTTGCACCTGTTACTCCGGTTACTCCCGTTGCTCCCGTTGCTCCTGTTGCTCCTGTTACTCCTGTAACTCCTGTAACTCCTGTAACTCCTGTAACTCCTGTTGCCCCGGTTTCACCAGTGACTCCCGTTGCTCCCGTTGCTCCTGTTACCCCTGTTGCACCTGTTACTCCCGTTGCTCCCGTTGCTCCTGTAACTCCTGTTGCCCCAGTTTCACCAGTGACTCCCGTTGCTCCCATTGCCCCTGTAGCTCCGGTTGCCCCTGTTGTCCCTGTTACTCCAGTTTCACCAGTTGCCCCTGTTGCACCGGTTTCACCAGTGACTCCCGTTGCACCTGTTACTCCTGTTACTCCCGTTGCTCCCGTTGCTCCTGTTTCGCCGGTTGCTCCAGTGACACCTGTTACTCCTGTGGCTCCTGTGGCTCCAGTGACTCCGGTTGCACCTGTCGCTCCTGTGACTCCCGTTGCTCCTGTGACTCCGGTTGCTCCTGTTGACCCCGTCGCTCCGGTTCCTCCGGTTGCTCCTGTTGCTCCGGCTGCCCCGGTTACTCCCGTTGCACCTGTTTCGCCTGTTTCGCCGGTTGCTCCGGTTGCACCTGTCGCTCCTGTGACTCCCGTTGCTCCGGTTGCCCCTGTCGCTCCTGTTGCTCCAGTGACTCCGGTTGCACCTATTGCCCCAGTTGCCCCTATTGCTCCTGTTTCGCCTGTTACTCCAGTGACTCCGGTAGCCCCTGTTGCTCCTGTTGCTCCTGTGACTCCCATTGCTCCTGTTTCACCAGTTGCTCCACCAGGTGCTCCTGTGGCTCCGGTAACTCCGGTTGCTCCCGTAACTCCGGTAATTCCTGTGGCTCCTGTGGCTCCTGTGGCTCCGGTAGCTCCGGTTGCTCCTGTGACTCCAGTTGCTCCGGTTGCCCCTGTCGCTCCTGTGACTCCTGTTGCTCCAGTGACTCCGGGTGCACCTGTCGCTCCTGTGATTCCCGTTGCTCCAGTGACTCCAGTTGCACCTATTGCCCCAGTTGCCCCTGTTGCTCCTGTAACTCCAGTAGCTCCTGTAGCTCCTGTAGCTCCTGTGACTCCGGTCGCTCCTGCAGTAGTTCCATTTGCACCTAATAATTCTGAAGATACGATACGATGAGGAATTACAAGCTCTCCTGCAGAATTTTTTCCCCAAACCGAAATCTCTATTTGTTGATTTGCTAAACCGTTCGTTGTAAAGACAAATTCAAAGGTATCTAGATTCACAAAATAATTCTTCGTTATTGCTTCATTTGGCATTACATTAAATAATTCAAGTACATATAACGTTCTTGTCCCGTTTAGGTAATATCCCTGAAGCAATATATTCGCATTATTGTCTAAGTCTCTATTATCAATTTTAATAGTCAGCTGTTGTGTAGGCCTTACACCACTGACCGGGTTATTTTCTATCGGTCCAGTTGATAAAATAGCCATTTATTTGATTCTCCCTCCTTTTTCATTTTGAGAATCGGAGAAAATCCACACACCGATTACTTGATTGCCCCCTTCTCTACTATTTGTTGAGCCAACGACCAATCCACTATTTTACTATTTCAAATACTCTATTATCTTTCATAGAATATTCATATTTCATCTCAAGGTGCGGACAGTCTGAGATAATATTCGAGCACGATTCCTAATAGATGAGAGAAACGCACTAATGGTGGTGTACGAATACAAAGAGGCTAGTCTGCTCATTCTGCAGACCACTCGCTTAAATCAAAAAAAACGTAAAAAAGAAGAAAGGGCGGCATTAGGGGTTATCCCTGCGCCGCCCGATCTCCAAGTTTATTTGTGTATATTCATGTCGTTCAGGCTCTTTCATGTGAATAGTTTCTAAGCCAGTATTAAATTAGTAAGCTTAATTTCAGTCTCTAATTTATAACAAAAACATCACTGCATGTAAGCTACATTAAAGAGTCAGTTTAATAATCTCTAATGAGGCATTTACAATCAATTGACCATCCAGACTATTAGTCAAGTTATCCGCAAAGCCTACATTTCTTAAAGTTATGGTTGCACTTGCCGGAACGGTAATGATAGAATGGCCAGCTGTCTGAAAGAAACTATTTACTGAATTATTTACACCAAACCCAAAAAGTGTTTGCGGAAGCGGTGTGCCATTTAACACGATCGCATATGCAGTTTGTATATTTTGGTTAACAGTTACACTCCATTGGACATGGTAATCACCTGCAACTAAGATTGTTACAGCAGCTGTTCCTGCGGTATGGGAGATCCCGCCTATCAGTGGACCGTTATTGCTGAAAATAACATCAACATTGGCCCCTACAGCCTGATTTCCTAAGTTGTAAACATAAGCATATGCGGAAGAGACGGTTCCAGTGGCTCCGGTTGCTCCAGTTGTTCCTGTGGCTCCAGTGACTCCCGTTGCTCCGGTTGCTCCTGTGACTCCCGTTGCTCCTGTGGCTCCTGTGACTCCCGTTGCTCCCGTTGCTCCCGTCGCTCCCGTTGCTCCCGTTGCTCCCGTTGCTCCCGTTGCTCCTGTGACTCCCGTTGCTCCCGTCGCTCCCGTTGCTCCGGTTGCTCCTGTGACTCCTGTTGCTCCCGTAACTCCGGTAACTCCGGTAACTCCTGTTGCTCCGGTAACTCCGGTAACTCCTGTGACTCCGGTTGCTCCTGTAGCTCCCGTAACTCCCGTAACTCCTGTAGCTCCTGTAACTCCAGTGACTCCGGTCGCTCCTGTAGCACCTGTTGCTCCTCCCGTAGTTCCATTTGCACCTAACAATTCCGAAGATACGATACGATGAGGAGTTACTAGCTCTCCCTCAGAATTTTTTCCCCAAACTGAAATTTCTATTTGTTGACTTGCTAAACCGTTCGTTGTAAAGACAAATTCAAAGGTATCTAGATTCACAAAATAACTCTTCGTTATTGCTTCATTTGGCATTACATTAAATAATTCAAGTACATATAACGTTCTTGTTCCGTTTAGGTAATATCCCTGAAGCAATATATTCGCATTATTGTTTAAGTCTCTATTATCAATTTTAATAGTCAGCTGTTGTGTTGGCCTTACACCACTGACCGGGTTATTTTCTATCGGTCCAGTTGATAAAATAGCCATTTATTTGATTCTCCCTTCTTTATCATTTTGGGCATAGGAGAAAATCAACACACCTATTACTTGATTCCCCCTTCTCTACTTTTGATGAGCCAACATCCAATCCGCTATTTTTCTATTTTAAATACTCTATTATCTTTCATAGAATATTCATATTTCATCTTAGGGTGCGGACAGTCTGAGATAATATTCGAGCACAATTCTTAATAGATATAAGACACTCACTAATGGTGGTGTACGCATACAAAGAGGCTAGTCCGCTCACTTTGCAGACCACTCGCTTAAATCAAAAAAAACGTAAATATGAAGAAAGGGCGGCATTAGGGGTTATATCCCTACGGTGCCCGATCTCCAAGTTTGGTGTCCTTTATTTAATAAAATGAATAAAGCCAGTCAGATCAATTGTTTGACCTGACTGGCTTTACATTCGGATTTTATAATAAAATCAAATCAAGCGGATTTATGGCTACGATTGAGATTTTCGATATTTCACATTGAGACTTACCGTACTGATTCTGTCTATAAATGAGATTTGCCGGTCGCCCGACACTTTCAAAAGGATATAGTGCTCTCAACCCTGTCAATGTTTTAAAAAAGCCTTAGTTTAATACCGCCCTACAAACAAATAATGAGTAGGGTGTCGGGAATATTTAAGCTGCATTGCTTATTATCAGAGCGGCTGCATCGTAAAGGAGCTGAATTTAGTAAAACCCTCTGACTCTCCGTATACCCCTTTGGCATAGAGACCAATTCGCGGCGCAGTGAAGCACAAGAAGCGGTTGCTTCGTTCGGGGTACAGAAATTCCGCTGATAATGCGATGCCGGTTGCTTCGAAGACTTGGCCGTCTATCGAATAGAGCAGCGTAATAATCTGTGTTTTCGGCTCTAAACGGATTTTGAGCCAAAGCCGCTCGCCAGGCCGAATAGACAGGCGCCATGTACCAAGCGTTGTCTTTAGCACTTTCACATATTGTCCCACCTCTAAATAGAGGCCTTCGTGCTCTTGGTTCTCGTGCAAGCGTCTGACGTCAAAAGACTGGGCCGCTGTCTGGCCGAGCCCGTTCCGAACATTGAAGAAAAGGAACGCATCGGTGTCCCGATACATCGTCATCCCTGCTTCCTCGCCCCTGCTCTCAGAATGGAAGGCCACCGTGGCCGTCGCCTCAAATCCAAAACTCTGCCAGCGTCTCGTTAATATGAGGGTAGATTGCAGAGAGAATGGGATAAACGGTTTGCAAGCTATCCGAAGCCCTTCGGATGACAAAGAATACCCCTCATCAACAGGATGTCGAACCCACTCCCAATCAGGAGAAAGCTCGGTACCGGTTAACTGATTATGGAGATCGAAGGCCGGTTCTTGTGCCACCCCGCTTTGCGGCAGCACTATAGACACGCAGGGTTCACCCGCTTCTCCGACCGTGAACCATTCATCATCCGTCCATTGCACCGGCTGAAGGAATGTCTCCCTGCCAAGCGGGCAAAAGCCCCCTGACGTTAATGGTCGACCTCCGAGGTGGAACATCCACCAGTTTCCTTCCTCATCTTGAACAAGCTTGCCGTGCCCCACCCGCTGTATTGATTTCTCGGAGTCACGCTGCATGAGCACAGGATTATGCGGGCAAGGCTCATAAGGCCCCCAAATCGAGCGACTCCGCGAAAGCGTTTCCATGTGTTCGAAGAAGGTCCCCCCTTCAGCAAGCATGAGGTAGTACCATCCGTTTCGTTTCAAGATATGTGGCGCTTCCGGGGCAGCGCCTCCCGTTCCCGACCACACCTGCTTAGCTTCACCGACGAGGCCGGAACCGTCATGCTTCATTTCATGCACCCAGCCCCCGCCAAACACTAAATAGCGCTTCCCATCGTCATCGTTGAAGATCGACGGATCAATAAAATGATGATTGAGCATAGTCGCCTCGCTGTAAGGCCCTTCCGGTCTGTCGGCCGTGAATAGCAGCGTCGTGCAGCGCGGCTGACCGTGGTAATAGGGAACGACTACCCAGAACTTTCCGTTATAGTACGAGATATCCGGCGCAAATACGCCGAAAGAGTCCGGCATCCCGGTTAGATCGAGTTGACTCTTCCGCGTAATGACATGACCGATTGACTTCCATTTCACCAGATCGCGGGAATGGAGAACTTGAACGCCAGGAAAATACTGAAACGTCGACGTCACCATATAATAGTCGGAGCCTACCCTGACTATCGAGGGATCCGGGTTATCTCCGGGGAGTACTGGATTGAAGACTTGCTGATTGGCATCTATCATCATGACATGCTCCTTCCTCGAATCGGTAGCTCTGGGCTTGGATTTGGCCAAGGCAAGTCGTACGAAGGTTCATTCACGTAACGCTCCATCGATAAACGCAGCGTGATGCCTGTTCCTGCAGGCAGCGAAACGTGCAGCCATTTCCCGTTTACTTCTACGGATCCCTGAACCTCGCCTATCTGGTCGATTATTTCTCCAAGGCCAAAGCTATGCTCGCCGAATACACCTGCCTGAACGATTAACTCCCGGTCATCGAACGAGCTCGTATTGACCAAATGCAGTGTCATGGAATCCGCCTCCAGCTTCTCTACAAGGGCTGAAACTCCGACAGGCAAACCTGGGCGTTCAGCCGTCACGTCAAAATATCGAACGCGGCCATGCTGAAGCCCTCCATGAGAAATATGCATCGGCCCTCCCAAAGTCAACTGAACAAGACCTTCAAAGTAGAGCGGACACATCTCCTGCCAAATGTGAATGGCGGAGTACATCCCTTCGCTATAATGCTCCGTCCAGCTGCGCGGATCGCCTTCCGGTGACCGCATTTTGGCCAATTGGTTGCCGATCATCTCGGAATTGGCGCTAAGAATTCGTCCCGGGTAGTCCGGATTGAGTCCGCGGATATATTGAAACCATGGCTGCGTATTGCCAATGTAATGCTTCGTTTCGCGGCCTGTTCTTGGATCTCTTCCGGAAAAAGCCGGTACAATAACCTCGTTCCAGTCATGGTCCTTCGCAATTCGCTCGACGCGGCCTAGGTCTTCGTCCGCCATCGACATCGTCCATAGATAGATCGGATATTTGGGCAGCGCTTCACGGAAGTCCGTCCAGCCGGAGTCAAAATGCTTATAGGGAACAAGCCATTTGCCATCTCTCTCTCGTCCCAGCTTCCAGTTAGCGTCTAACTGCTCCCTTGCTAACCGCAGCCCATTCATATTCCCGGTTAGCAACACGGTATTCATGCATGCGTTCGTCAGCGGTTCAATAATCGTCATAAACCCATGTGGCCAGCGCCAACCGTAATATCCGCCCCACCATTTGCCGTCGTTATACTCTCCGATTTGCCCTGTCAATCCGATGTTGTCGGGAATGATGCCTCCGTTTATACGTGTCCGTTCCTGCCACGCATCCACATACTCGATCACCCAGTCTTTCAGCTTCTGATTCCCTGTGTGAAGAAATGCATGCGTAATCAATCCCGTAGCGTTCAAATTAAGCGGAACATCGCCGCGGTTCATTCGTTCATTCATTATTCGGATGATGTGCTCATAGATGCCGTCGTTCGACCAAGCGCATTTCATGCTATCGAAATCCACGCCCGGAATATCCTCATATGGAGCTAAATAATCGTCGAGGATGCCACGGTGCGTGCTCCAATCCTCTCCATCGACTTCAAAACGCGGCCCTCGGCTCCCATTTAGCGGGGAGCGGATTAGCTTCATATCGGAATCATAGTTCGGCGCTTCCGAGTCTTCCCCTGTGTACATGCGCGCAAAATTAACGGCGCGCTGGCGGTCCTTCAGCGTCGCTGGCCCCGCCAATCCAAGGAAATAGAGATAGAGATAGCCTTCTCCGTGGTGCATCCAGTCATAATAGGCATCAAATTCCCGGTGAAGTTGACCGTACTCTGTCCACTGCCAGGTGATACCGTCCCAGATCCTACGCGACACTTCATAAAGCTCGCTGCTTCCGCCAAGCACATAGAGCAGTGCCAGGTTCATGAAGCCTTCATAAGGATCGTCCGATCCGTCCATACCCGGCCAATGATCAAACCAAATGAGCGTCCCGTCCGGACGCGTATAACGTTCGACGAATTCCCTGGCCGCCTTGTTCAAGGTTTCGAATAGCTGCTGCTCCTGAAGCGCCCATTGCGGAGGAACGATACGTGTCTCCGCGCGTACTTTAGCCACCACGTTAATGCTTGATGTCATTACATTCACTCCTCTAAAAACTAGTCAAACAATGGCTGACCTTGGAACAGATCATAAACGCTCTGAAGTTCTTCCTCTTCCAAGCCTCTCCCATCGCAGTAGGACAGGTTGGTTCGAAGAGACGTTCGCGAGGATGTTCCCGTTAATGTCACATGAATAGCGGGATGGCTTATGCTAAACCGCATGGCCGGTTCAATAAGGCCCTTTGGCTCCGATTTGCGCAGGAATTGCAGCTGGTCGATGCGGCTTTGCGCTTTACTTGAGATTTCCTCTTCCAGAAAATGAGCGGGAGCATCCGCCAGCATGCCCAGTCCCAGAACGCTGCCGTTGATGACGCCGATACCGGTTTCCTGCGCAAGAGGCATCACTTCATCCTTAGCCGTATGGTCGATCAGCATATAACGGGTATAGAATTGAACGGCATCGAAGCTGCCTGTCCTCATATAGTCCATTAGTAGAGGCAGAACACGCGTCGTTACGCCTGTGAAACGAATTTTCCCATCCTGTTTCAATTTCTCGAGAGCAGGAACAGTTTCGCTCATAATGAGATCGACCGATTGCGATTCCACATCGTGCAGCTGCAGGATATCGATCCAATCGGTTTGCAGCCTCTGTAAGCTCTCTTCAACGGAGCGGATCGTGCTGTCGTAATCGTAGCGAAGATCCGAGCGGACCGCTTTCGATGCGAGAATGACTTTATCTCGACGTCCAGCAAGCGCTTTGCCGATTCGGCGTTCGGATTCGCCCATGCCATACTTAGGCGCGGTATCGATAAAATTAATTCCGGAATCGATTGCCTCGTGCACGAGGCTTTGCACCTCCGCTTCATCCGTCTTACCGAAGTCGCCTGCAAGCGGTGCACCGCCAAGGCCGAGCTTGGAGACTCTAAGGCCGGTTTGGCCGAATGTTGTATAAATCATAGCGTTACCTCTTTCGCTGCTTGATGTAAACGAGGAGGATTGCGAATACCGTTAACTTCTATTAACGCACTGACAGGCGTTGTTTGAATTGGCTCCCATGGGAAATCGCTCTTCAGACCGATCAAGCTCTGATCGATCGGTCTAAAACCGAGCGCCCAAGCAGGCGAGTCCGAACGAAGTCTGAAATCTCCATTCTCGGCATCCACGAAGAGCGGATCCTTGCCGAATACGGTATGTGCATCGTGTCCATAAGCCGCCTTCCAGTTCTCATAGGAGAGATAAACGGTACTTTTATCGCCCATAAGTACATCTGTTGACCCCATCGGCTCGTAAATGAGATTATGATCGAAGCCCGCAATCCTCTCTGGCAGCTCACCATCATAAACAGATGTATAAACGGGATTCCCCGCAAAGCCTTCGGGAAGGTGTTCAAAGCCATAAATCGCGGTCGTATTATTGTTGTATAGGATGTTGCAGCCAAGCTTCAAACCATAAGAGACCTCGGCAAATTCTTGCATCCAGATCGCCCAAGTCAGTCCGTTATTCGCAATTATGTTATTAAATACCCGATTCTCAATGCCTTTCTCCATAATGCCGAAAGCATGACCGCCGTGTATCCCATATACGATATTGTTCGTGACTGTCATGTAATCCGAGCAGTCATCTAAGTAGATGCCTCCGAACCAGTTGCGCCAATGGTTGAGATTGACAAAGTCGTGTACGCAGTTATGATCGTATACATTCCCCGTACCTACTCCCCAAGATTCAAGGCCTGCACCGTCTTCTGAATTCGTCATCACATTGGAGATGTCATTAAACAAGATCCGATTATTTCGGGTATAAAGAAAATCATAGCGATTGTCTCTCGTCACCGGGATCCCATAGATAGCTCCATGATTTTCGAGGACTCCGTAACGATCGCCTTTCATGGAAATGCCATATCGAGGCGCCTTCAAAATGCGATTATGAGAGATCTCGTTGTCACCGCTTTGATGAAGCTGTATACCGGAGCCTCGCGTCAGCTCGAATTTGCCGCTGTCAAAGATGAAATTGTTGGATACGATATTGAACTTGTTGACATAAGCATCTTCTGCAGACAGAAACGGTCCTTGGTCAAAGGACCAACCCGTAAAATAAACCCCGTTTAAACCGGAGCCTTCAATCCAGTTTCCATAAATCTCGTTATGCTGTGCATGCTTGTTGAGCCATATTCCGCACACGCCGGCATTCAAGAGCTTGCAATTCACAACCCTAATGGATTCCGCATTTTCCATATAAATGAGACCGTGCTTTGTTTCTTCACGCTCTGCGTTGCCGTTTACAAAATCAATGGAGTCCACATAATCAAAATGCTGGATAGTATCCGTTAATTGAAGCTGCAGTCCAATAACTTGAATGTTCTTTACCGGGGTAGAAGGCGAGCTTCCAACCAGACGGAACATATCTGTCATGGTCGGTGCGGCAATTACCGCGTTCGTGATTTCCCCGCTTCGCGGCCAATAGAACAGTTCTCCTTCTTGTGTATCTAAATACCATTGCCCTGGGCCTGTAAGCGAGCTGCTTGCGCAACGAATCCCCCATTCATCGTGTTCGATTAAGGATTGAAATGACCAATTACGACCAACCTTCGCTTTATAGACGCTAAATTTGATGTGCTCCCAGTTTGTAATTCGTTGTCCTCCGTAGAGAATCGGCGTTTCGCCCGGGTAATTGCGGTACTGAACGTTAAATCCGTTTGAACCGCTATCTCGTTCGTCAAGCACGAACTCGCTATCCAGATAATAGATGCCTCCACGCAAATAAACGACGTTATCCTTCGTCATTAGGCCATTAATGGAGCGGACGCAGTCGCGCGCCTTCGCAAGCGTCGCAAACGGTTCTTGTTCCGTACCGGGGTTCCAATCACTACCATGAACAGATACGTAATAATTCAAGTTCAACGTCTCCTTCAACCCGTTCTTAAACAGAAAGCGGCTATATTTGGAGCCCGTAGATTCCAAATATAGCCGCGGCACCCATAACACTTATGGATAAATCAGTCTGTTATTGAACGTGATATTCTGTATATTTGGATGCTTTTGCAGATGCGGCAGTAAGCTCGGTTTGAGCCCATTGGAAGTTTTTATCCGCACCTAATTGTGTTGCCTTATCGATCAGCTCTTGCTTAAGCTCGTTGAATTGCGCGTCATTCTTCGCGTATACCATTTTCCATGACATCGTTTTGAGGATTTCACCCAGCTTCTGTTGGATAACCTTGATATCATCCGAAGGAGCTCCTGCGAGTGCCACTACACCATCGTCTTGAACGACCGTCAGATTCTTCTTGGCATAGTCATACACATTCAACGAATTATTCGCAGTTGCCCACTCCTGCTCTGCAGCCGTCAGGTTTTTCTTCACGAACTGCGACCAGCCTTCATGCGTAATCGACTCGTTCGTTCTTGGATCGATGTTCCATTTATTTAGCATCAAGAAGCTTTCATAGCCGGCTGTGGAAGGATCGTTCTTCGCCACTTTTTCCAAGTATTCAGGTGCATATTCGGCTTTTCCGTTGTTGAGCGTCCATGCCTTACCTTCGACGCCGTTCATCAGTTCAGTCGAGCCCTGTACCGTTGCGGAGTAGTTCAGCAGCTGGATAATGCGGTCCGCATTTTTGGAGTTTTTGCCAATGCCGAACACATAACCCCCGCCGACCGGCAATTCTGCTTGTACGAGCATTTTCGCTTCGTCTTTCGGGAACAGCGGAATCATGCCTGCCATAGGATTAGATTTAACGAGATCATTGCCGTTAAAGATTTGCGATTGCCAGCCCCACATTGTCGTCAGTACGCGGCCTTCTTTCGTTTTACTCTCAGCGTTGGGCCATTTTTGGGAGATCGAATCGGGATCAAGGATACCCTGTTGGTTCGCTTTATGGAAGAATTCTACGCCTTTCATGTAATCGCTGGAAGGATCAAATACACTCTTAAGCTGTTTGGTAGTTGGATCGTATTCCGTGAATTGCAGCGTTCCCGAGTTTGCGCTGACACCCATGTATCCCGGAATCGTAAAGTCGACCAAGCTCATACTGATGGAATCCCAATCGCTCCACAGCTGCAATGGATATACTTTCTGGCCTTTGTCATTCTTCGGATATTCCGTTTGCATTGTTTTCAATGTGTTCAGCAGATCATCATAGGTTTTCAGTTCCGGAGATCCGGCATTCTTGTAGAGATCATATCTGGAATAGAGAGCCATATGAAGAAGGTTCGTTGGCTGACTGACGCCGATTTGCGATGCCAAGCCATACAGCTTGCCTGATCCATCGCTATAGTTGTCTCTCATGTATTGAAGCATCGAAGGAAGATTATTTGTGATGTCAGGACCGTACTGCGCGACCAGATCATCCAAGGACATCAGAACGCCTGCCTTGACAGCGCTTTCGAATTGCTTTTTATCTTTGAACTCGATCAGGTCCGGCATATCGCCGCTTGCCATGATTGCGGAGAGCCTTTCGTCGAATTTATCGCCGGCGAAGATATGATCGATTTTCAAGCCGAATTTCTTCTCGAAGATCTCTGTTGAAATCTCATCGCTCTGAACGCCGGAAAGACTGCTTGGCCCAATCAACGCCGAAATTTTGACTGCTTCAAGCGGCGCCTTCTCCTCAGTTGCAGTCGTCGTGTTATTCGAATTCGCCGCGTTCGCCGTGTCGTTCGAAGCCGCATCACTCTTCGTGTTTCCGGTAACATTACCGTTATTCCCCGTGTTCGAGCTTCCACAGCCAGCCAAACTTGCAGTGAGCATCGTAGCGATTGTCACCGCCGCTAAAGCTGAAACCTTCTTCTTCATTCTTGTGTGCCTCCCCATTTGTATACATGCGTCTATATTGTAGTTCTACCCTTTCACTGCACCTAGCATAATCCCTTTGGTAAAATAACGTTGCATAATAGGATAGATGCAGACAATCGGGAGAATAACAACCATGGCAATCGTCATGCTGACCGCGGTCGGTGTGAGCGTGAAATTCGAGGCCGATAGGCCCGCTCCACCGTTAACCATAATTTTGCTGGCTAACGCATCCGCTTCCGACATGAACTTGTACAAGACAAATTGCAGCGTATTCAGCCGTGAATCTGTGATAAGAAACAAATTATCGCGCAGGTTATTCCATTGATTGACCGATTCGAATACGGCAACCGTGGCAAGAATCGGTTTGGACAGCGGTACTAAGATGCTCCAGAATACCCGAAATATACCGGCTCCGTCGATTTGGGCTGACTCCTCCAAGGCGCTCGGGATGCTCTCCAGAAACGTCTTGATCAGAATGATATAGAACGGAGCAACGATGTACGGAATGATATAAACGGCGAACGTATTCATCAGATGAAGGTTTTTTATGTTGATAAACCATGGAATCAAGCCTGCATTAAAGTACATCGTGACCAGCACGAACCGGTATAGAAATTTCCTCATAAACATGTGGGGCTTTGTGAACAAGAATGCAAGGAATGACGAGCCTGCGAGCGTACAAGCTGTACCGACAACCGTTTTGAGAATCGTAACCCACAGCGCCATGCCGATTCCGTCAAGCTTTAGAACTTGAATATAGTTCTGGATATTGAACCCCTTCGGGAATACGACCAGCGCACCGGAAGTTACCCATTTGTTGTCGCTCACCGTGAGCACGAAGATGTAATACAAGGGAAAAATACATAACAGCGCAAACAGGATAAACGCCGTACTGTTGATGAAGCTGAAGCTGAAGCTCCCGAATGATGCCTTTTGTTTCATGATGGGCAATCCCCTCTTTAAATGATTCCTTCTCCGCGAACCTTCTTCGAGGCAAAGTTCACCGAGAACAAGAGCGCAATGCTGACAACCGACTTCAGTATGCCGACCGCCGTGGCAAACGAATAGTTATAGCCTGACATGCCGTTTCGTATGCCGACATTGTACACATAGAGATCGAGCACCTCGATGGAATCGGTGTTCAGTGCGTTCTGGAATACCAAGTACTGATCGAGGCCGTTATTCAAAAAGTTGGCTATGCTGAGCATCATCAGTACGAAGAAGGTAGGCATTAAATGCGGTACCGTGATGGACCACATGATCCGGAACCTCCCGGCGCCGTCGATCCTGGCTGCTTCATACAGCTCGTTGTCTATCGACGTTACGGCGGCAATGTAAATAATGGCTGTCCAACCGATCGTTTTCCAAGCCAAGTACGCCGTTTGAGTCAACCAGACATGGCTCGAACTAACCAAGAAGTTGATCGGATCCTCAATGATATGAAGCTGTATCAGCAGCTTGTTGATAAAGCCATCGGATTCCGAGAACATGGAGAATGCAAACGCATACACTAACGGCCAACTTAAGAAATTCGGAAGCGTCGTCAACGTTTGAATGGCTTTCTTCAGCGGCTCAAACTTCATCTCCACGAGGAATAGCGCGAATATTAGCGGCAATACTTGAACGAGCAGGCTTAGGAAACTAATGCCTAGCGTATTCGACATAATCCGCTTCACTTCGTCGACTGTGATCGGATCGCTTAAAATCATTTTGAAGAAGAAGAACCCTTTGAACTCCGAATCGAACAACTTATGGCCGAGCTTGTAATCGAAGAACGCGTACATCCATCCGTAAAGAGGCAAGTAGCTGAAGACGAATACCAGCGCTATGAATGGCAAAGCCATATAAAACAGTTTCTTGCCTTCCTTCTCGGAAACGGTTACAGTTTTACTGCTTGCTGTGCTGCTCATGGTTGAGTGTCACCTCCCTTGACACTAATGGTAACGGAGATGGAGGATGACGCTCAATTGTCAAAACTCTTAATCGAACTGTCAAAACTCTAGAGCCTTTTCACACGATCATCAATTGTGCTATCTTAGATGCTAACTGGAGGGACCTGTCACATGTATAACGTGCTGATCGTAGATGATGAACCGATCGTAGTCGAAGCATTGAGGAAATCGACCGTGTGGGATGATTTTGGCTTTGATGTAATTGGGGACGCTTACAACGGAATTGAAGCCCTTGAGTTGATGGAGAAACACCAAGTCCATCTTCTGATTACGGATGTTCGTATGCCGCAAATGGATGGAATCGAACTCATTCGCAGCATCCATCAGCGTGGATGGGACGTCAAGATTCTTATCCTAAGCGGTCATGACGATTTCTCATATGTAAAGCAGGCTGTCAAGCTTGGTGTCGAGAATTACATGCTGAAACCGCTGGATAAGAACGAATTCGTTGCAAGCATTTCAGCGATCGCCCTGAAGCTGCAGGATACCACGAACCGTCAGATCGGACTTGCCGAACAGTTGAATGCATTTCGCGAGAACATCCTGCTTCGATGGGTTTCAGGTTCTATCTCACGAGCCGAATTGCAAGAGAAATCACAAATCGCTCAAATCGAGCTGAATCTCGATTGTTTTCGCATTGCGTTAATTCGAGTTCTGAGCGGCGAAGATAACGCACAGAAGCACAAGGTTGCCTTAACGATCCGCGATCAACTGGCTCAATGGTTTAACCACGATACGCTGCGTTTGTCTTTCTGTGACTCTTCCTACGACGTGGTTGCCATTTTCTCTGAACCCACTGAAACAAGCGGCGGCGCTCCCCTTCTAGGCCAGCTAAAGCTATTTCTTTCCGAGATTAAAGCTCGAAATGACCTCCAAATCTTAATCACGATCGGGCAACGGACAACCGATCTGCTTGGCGCAGATCTCAGCTATCAGTCCGCCAAAGAGCTGCAAGGCTACAGTTTTCTATTGCCGCCGAACAGTCTGATCGATTCCGACGATGATATGAAGAACCACTCCGGACAAGAACAGATACCGAGCCTTCCTTACGAAACCATCAATAACCTAATTTTGGCCGGAAGGAAAGAAGAGTGTTTGGAATTGACGCGGGCCGCGTTAGGAGGTCTTCAAGACGCATCGCATCTCCCGCTTTCACAGCTCAAGAATGAGCTGCTTGAGCTGCTGTTTCAAATCGCCAACACCGTGAAAAAGTCAGTTGTTAATCCGCAGCATGTTCCAGATCAGTTCAAGCATCTTTACCTTCGATTCGAGTCCTCTACCCGATTCGATGATCTGGCTAAGCTTGTTTATGACACTGTTGCCCTCGCTTCGGATCTCTTCGGCGATAAGAGCGGCACTGGCAACGCGACGATAAAACCGATCTTGGACTATGTCTTGCAGCATTCAAACCAAGATTTATCGCTAAAGACGTTGTCCTATAAATTTAATATCAATGCGTCTTATTTGGGTCAACTGTTCCGGAAAGAAACCGGGATCTTGTTCAGCAGCTACCTGAACCATCTGCGAATCGAGAAGGCAAAGGAACTGCTATTGCAAACCGACATGAAAATGACGGACATAGCAGCCAAAGTCGGTTATTTGGAACCAAGCCATTTTTATAAAATTTTCAAAAAGGCGACCGGTGTGTCACCGGCAGAATTCAAATGAAAAAACGGATACGCATCAAGCTCTTTACCCGAATCCTGTTGCTCTATATTCTGGTTCTATCCGTTGCGCTCTATATTTTCACAGGGTACGTATCCAGAAACTCCTACGCATTGCTGAAGGAAGGACAAATCGGGATCCATCAGCAAATTATCGCAGCGCTGCAGAATACGATGAACGACCGTACGAAGACGATTAAAGACATCCTGCTCAAAATATACGATGACGAACAGTTATTTGCTTATATCATGAGTATGATGGACGTTACGGACCAGTCAGAAACTGTGCCCCTAGACTCCTATGAGAGAAAGAACATGGCTTACAAACTCGAAGACCTATTAAGCCTTGACCGTAACATTAACAACCTCATCTTCTATAACAGCCATTCACAGAGGGCCTATTTGTACATGTATGATTTGGACTATGCCTTCTTTGACCATACCGAAGCGATCCTGCAGAACATTCCCCGACTACGGGATTCTTCACAGGAGAGCTTTATTGTTCCTTCCCATCCTGGGAAATACGTGGCCTCCCAAGCATCCAAGAACTACTTTGACGTCGCCAGTAACTTTTACTACCCGAGCTCCAGCCTCTTTCTGGGTCGGTTCATTGTAGAATTCGGGATGGACGACCTGCAATATACCATCAACCAGTTTGGCAAAGACATGAAAGGCTATTTGCTTGTGCTAACGAAGGATGGGGAGGTTGTCTTCGATTCGTCAGCTGCCTTCTACGGGCGAAAATATCCCTACTTCGAACAGCTCCGCCAATCGTCGGATTCCGTGATGTTGGCCGAGGACAGCATGGTCAGAATGGCCAGCTCCGATAAAGACCCTTTTATTTATGCAGCCGTATTGCCCAAGTCAGCATTGAAGAAGCAGCTGAATATTTTTAACAACTCCACTTATATCGCCGCCATTATTCTGTTGCTCTTCATCTTCTCGGTTTATTTTCTTGTAACAAGCATAATATCCAAGCGGGTTAACCGCATCGTCAAAGCAATGAGCAAAACGGTTGAAAGCAATTTGGCTTACCGTATCCCTCTGAACAATAAAGATAATGAATTCGAACAAATCGCCGTCCATTTCAACAAAATGTGCGACAGCCTGCAGGACCATATTAATAAGTCTTACGTTTACGAGCTGCAGCAAAAAATCGCAGAAATGAAAATTCTCGAGAATCAGATCAATCCGCATTTCTTGTACAACTCCCTAGAAGCGATCCGAGCTAGACTAGAGATCGACGGGAATGACGAGGGCGGAGAGATGATTCATTCGCTCGCTGCTCTCTTCCGGGCATCGCTCAAAGCAGATTCGGTCGTCACCCTGGCTGAAGAAATCGACTTATGTAACATGTACCTCAAAATATTCAATGCGAGATATCAAAACTTCTTTCACTACGAGATCGAAGTCGAACCGTCGATTATGGGGTACGGCATCATTAAATTGATTCTCCAGCCGCTTATCGAGAACTATCTCATGCACGGCTTCGACCGTAAGCGTCAAAACAACCTGCTTACGATTCAGGGCTACAGAGATGAGAATGATCTGCGTATCACAATAGCCGACAACGGAAGCGGCATTGGACCGGATAAATTGAACGAAATCAGGCAGAAACTGATCCTCTCATCACAATCTGCCGAAAGAGGAAGCATAGGATTGTACAACGTTAACGAGCGGATCAAGCTGTTGTTTGGAGCAGCCTACGGATTGGAAATGGAGAGCTCCGAGCTCAAAGGAACGACGATTATCGTTCGAATCCCCTGCAGACAACCGCATGAGATCAAAGCGGCCCAGCTCGAGATTGGCAACGTTTAATTAGGCAAGGCAACACCAAGAAGGCCCTGTTAGTGTTCGAATGGAAAGAACTGCAACGACCTTTTCAATTATCCCGATGATGTAAAAAAGCCAGTTAGATCAATGGTTTGATCTAACTGGCTATAATATCTGGTCTCATTTAGAAGATTTAGTAATCCTCATTAAATATTGTATATAGTCTCAACTATAACCATTACTCGCATCATTAAATTACAATTTCACCAAATTACTTATAAGCGCGCATCGCCTTGCCGAGCTCCTTAAGCGACGGCTTCTTGCCATACATCAGCACACCGGCGCGGTAAATCTTCGCGGACAACCAGCCGAAGACAAGGATGGAAGCCAGCAGTGTCGCAATCGATATCCACACTTGCCACAGCGGCGGGTCGGACAAGCCGAGTCGTGAAACCATCGCGTAAGGCGCGAAGAACGGGATAAACGAACAGATCTTCATCAGCATCGAGCCCGGATTGTTCATGCCGCCGAAGATGCAGATATAGAAACCCGCGAGCGACAGCATCGTAATTGGCAATACCGCTTGACCGAGATCCTCGGTACGGCTGACGATAGAGCCGACGGCCGCGAACAGCGTCGCGAACAAGAAGTAACCCGTCAGGAAGAATACCAGTGAATACGTGAGCAGTACCGGATCGATGTCGCTCAGTGAAATGCCCAGATCGCCGAGCTTATCCGCGTTCTGTGGCAGCGTCATGTTGATCACGATCACGACAACATAAATCGCCATCTGCAGCAGGACGACTAAGAACATACCGAAGATTTTGCCGAACATGGCTTTCAGCGGCGAGACGCTCGTGATGAGAATCTCCATGACGCGGGAGCTCTTCTCGGCCGTAATTTCGCTTGCAATCATCTGGCCACTGATCATAATGGCCATGAACAGCATGATGATGATGACGTATACCGTTCCGAAATCCATCCCCTGCTGTGCCTTCGTTTTGCCTGAACCGATCGATCCTGCACCTTCCACTGTGGAGATCTGCACGGAATCAAGCTCAATCGGCTTCGTCAGGAGCGCCTTCACATCGTCGCTCAATCCGCCTCCGCCAATGACCGCTTCCATCTTAACCACCTGCAGCGCCGCGGACAACGATGACGACACCTTCGATTCCATCAAGCTCTCGGACTTATAGGTAATCGCTGGGAAACCGCTCTCCTTACCCGGCGAGAACTCAATATAGCCATGAATAACATCATCGGCCACAGCCTGCTTCAGCGCTTTCTCATTGGCTTCCGCCGAACCTGCATCCGCAATTGGAACCAGCTTCAGCTCAGGCTTCTCCTGTTTCCCGTAGTAGTTGTTAAGCATATCCGCAATTCGTGTGGTGGTGAATAACTCTGATTTCACCTTCTCGCTCGTGCTGTCCAAGTAACCAACCACAGTCGGTTTCCCTTCGCCGCTGAACTTATCGATCATGTAGGGTAAATTGATGACAATGCTCATGATGATTGCAATAATGAGTGTCGTAATCAGAAATGCTTTTCCGCGCACCTTATTCTTCGCCGTAAAGCCGACAACCGTCCAGAATCCGCTATTCATGGCTCTCACCTACCGTCTTAATAAAGATTTCATTGAGCGTCGGTTCCAAGATTTCAAAACGATTCACGCCGGTTTGCGCCATGGCCAGCTCCAATACAGGGCGGCCTGCTGTCTCATCAGTGATCAGCAGCTCATAGCCATACTCATGTCGTTTCACATTCATGACGCCGCCGATCGCTTCAAGACCGGTTACCTCGCCGTCCGTAGCCAGAATAATGCGCTCCCTGGGAAACTGCTTCTTAATGGCTTTCAGGTTGCCTTGCAGAACCGTATTCGATTTATGCAGGATCGTAATATTGCGGCACAGCTCCTCCACGTGCTCCATCCGGTGTGTCGAGAACAAGATACATGAACCGGCATCACGCAATTCCTTAACGGTCGACTTGAGCAGTTCCACGTTAACCGGATCCAGTCCGCTGAACGCCTCATCCATAATAACGATGCGCGGATGATGGATGACGGCAGCGATAAATTGGATCTTTTGCTGATTCCCCTTGGACAGCTCCTCGACCTTCTTGTTGTAGTACTCCGGCACGCCGAATCGATCCAGCCAGCGCTTCAAGTTCTGGTCGGCATCTCGCTTGGACATGCCGCGCAACTGTGCGAGATAGAGGATCTGATCAGACACCTTCACCTTCGGGTACAGACCGCGTTCCTCCGGCAAATAGCCGAGTCCCTTCAGCAGTTCTTTCCCATACGCTTTGCCATCATATCGAATGCTCCCGGAATCCGGATAAATAAGGCCGAGCACCATACGCATCGTTGTTGTTTTCCCTGCCCCGTTGGCGCCGAGCAATCCATAAATCTCACCTTGCGCAACTTCGAAGCTGATCCCATTAACAGCTGTTTTGTCCCCATATTGCTTAAAAACATGTTCAAGCTTCAACGCATTCATCTTCTAGAAAACTCCCCTCGCATGTTCGATATGATGCAGCAAAATCTCATCGAGCTCCAGCTTCTGTTTGCTGATTAATCCAAGCTTCTGTTCCATAAGCCATCGTTCTGCCTGCAGCGCATCCTCTGTTACCACTTTGTACGTCGTTGCGCCTGATAGGCTCGCACCGCGGTAACCGGGCATCTGCTTCCAATTGATATTGACTCCGGCGGCATCGATATACATCACCTGCCATGCGCTTAGCAAGCTATCCTTCTCATAGATCCCGAGCACCTTACCCTGCACCATGAACACAATATAGTCTGCCAGCCGCTTGACTTCGTCGACAATATGAGAAGCCATTAGAATAGTCCGATTGCCCTGCTCCATATAACGATGCAGCACATCGATCATGGTCTTCCAAGCGATCGGATCCAGACCCGAGGAAGGTTCATCAAGCAGCAGCAGCTCCGGATGATGCGCCATCGCGAGCGATAGATCGAATTTCCGCCGCATCCCCTTAGACATTTTGCCCAGCTTGATCGCTGGGTCTACCTCGAACCGGCGCAGCAGCTCCTGGTAGAGGTGAACATCCCACTTCGGGTACCACTGCCGGACGAAAGCCGCTTTCTGATTCCCGCGCAGTCCATCCTCCAGATCGACCGGTTGCTCCGGCACATAACCCATTCGCTCCTTCAGCTTCGTATCATTACCTGATCCGACAGTCTCGCCCAGCAGCTCAATTCGCCCATTATTCGGTTTGGCGAGGTCCAGCAGCAGTCGAAACAACGAGCTCTTCCCCGAGCCGTTAGGACCGACGATTGCCGTCACGAAGCCGCTCGGAATGACCAGATTGATAGGACCAAGCTCGAAATTCGGCCTGCGCTGCGTCATTCCGGTAATTTGAACAGCAGCTTCACTCATCCTTATCCGCCTCCCCGCCCTGATGGTATGCCGTGCTTCCTTCTCGCTTCCGGCGCAGCACGTCTTGCAGCATGTCAATCAATTCTTCATCGCTAAAATGTACCCGAAGTCCAGCTTCCACCGCCTGCTCCATCGCTTCCATGACCGCGGTTCGCCGCTGTCGATCCCTTGACTCCGTGTCTACCTTCGCGACAAAGGTTCCCGTTCCCTGCCGAGTGCGAAGCAGTCCTTCACTCTCTAAATCCTGATACACCCGCCGAACGGTTATGATGCTGCACTTGGTCAGGTGCGCCAATTCACGTATGGATGGAAGCAGCGTCCCTTCCGGCAATTGACCGCTGACAATGAATGCACGAAGCTGCACCTCGATCTGATGGTATAACGGCTCCGCACTATGTTCATTCAGCTGTATAGGAATCCACACCGTCCACACCTTCTCTCGCATTCATTACGCTATTCCAGCAAATTGCGTTTCGTATTTCGCTTCCGAATCAAAACGCCCATCAGTGCGGCCACCATGATTCCCATGAACACCGACAGAATCGGCCAAAGGATGGCATGATCACGTGACACCTCAATGGTGGTGAACATCAGATGCGTATCTGCCAGCCACAGCATTAAGCCGACTAAAGCGTAGAACAGCAGGTAACAGCAGCAGATGAGCATATAAATTTTCCCTTTTACGGTCTGTTCAAAGAAGATATAAGTGGACCCCGCCATCATTGCATAACCATACCAGATGAACGAGAAGATAACATACTCTCCGGGCGTCATCAGCTCACGAAGCTCATTTAATGCGACGTATTGTAAAGTAAAGAAATAAAGAGAAACGATGGTCAATACAACGATAAACTGCAGCAACCTTGCCAGGATGATCGTATTCCAGCTAATCGGCATTGTTCGCAGGTAAGCATTATTTCGCGTATACGGATCTCTTCCCCAGTATTGCACCATACTTCGGTTCATCAGGAAACCCATGGTCGGCAGAATGGACAAATAAACGAAATCATATCCCCACACTGAGCCGCCTGTATCTTTATGCAGAAGCAAATCGTTAAATATAGGCATCATTACAACAACCATGTAACTAACGAATACTATCGTAATCAGCAGTCCGATCCAAGAACGGCTCCCATCAAAACGAAGCAATCTCCATGCACCTTGCCAGCTCGTCATCCCCTGCTCGCCTCCGCTCTGTATACTGTATATATTCATATATACAGTATACTCAGTTGACAGTTCAGCTGTCAATCACAACCAGCTCCTACTCCTACTCCTACTCCCGCTCCAGCCCAGAATTCATCCGAATGTAATCAGAAGTGTTGCAGTTTCTGCAGCATTTCCGAGCAATATTGCTCTAATCTTGAGGAATGTTGCACAATAGGCAACATTCCTTGCTATTTCGGCCACCTAGAGGCCAAACTGCTTAGTATTGTTGCAGTTTCTGCAACAATTGCCCATCTACCGCTGCTATGAAGGTTAATATGTTGCAGTTTCTGCAACATTCGCGCCAGACTACCAGGGAGCAACCACCCCGTTGAATGCATTATTTTCTCCAATTGGTCCCATGAAATAACAAAGACGGCTTCAACAGCCGCCCAATCTCATAAGCAAGCAAGCTTGCCCTCGTCAAAATAATAGATATCTTCCCGCTTGAACCCATACTCGCCATTCTTCCGACTGATATGCGGCTCAAACGTAAACAGCGCCGCTTCACTGAGCTTCATCGTATTTCCCCGCTCGAAGTATCTTCGATCGTCCTTATGAAACACAATTGTATGGCCTACATTACCGGCAAAATCAAGATTTTCGTAGCTATGCTGGCGCAGAAGCTCATTGATATATTGATAGACTTGCTCAAACGTCCGGTCCGGCTTCACGTAGCTAATAAACGCATCATGTAGTGCGATCCCCATTTCGACGCCACCGGCAAAATCAATGTCGCTACCCCGTAACTCCTGTTCCTCTACCACCCTGCCATCACAGACGACAAAAGTTCGAGCATGATCACCCCAATACGCGTTCAGCTCCGGGCTGAGATCAACCGTTATAATATCATCGCGACCAACAACGCACGCCGTCGGTTCGTAGCCTCTCCCAGATTCGGAGATCAGCGTCCGCTTACCGACATGGACGAAGGCTCCGATCCCATAGTACCAGAAGCTAGCAATTCCCTTACTCCGCATGAAGCTCTCCGCTCTGTCCACGATGTCGCGCTCCGTTACACCTTCACGGATATAGGTCTGCAAATCATTCATCGTTGCTTTCGCAATCGATTGAACATGACGGTAATTGGATAAATAGTCCATACACATATGCAGGCTGACCTACTTTCATTACGATTTCTTCTTATACTTATATAAACCAATAATGCCAGCGACTAGTAGACCCACGGAATAAATGAGACGAAAAATCAGTACTCTTAGAACGGCAGCATCATCCGGCCCATTACCGACCGGACCAACCCGTGGCCTGTACACATCCCAATAGGCGAGTAGAGCTAAGCAAATCATGATAAATGCTGCAACAATTGCAAACACGTAACGCTTCAATAGACGTTCACTCCCCATCGCTAGTCAGATTACTCCATTATAGAAAACGATCCGTACACTTGTAAACAATTGGAAACGCAAAAAAAAACACCTTACCAGAGCATCATGCACGCTCTAACTTGGCGGTTGTAGCTTATTTAGGTCCAGGCTTCTCATTCATTTGATTCACGATTCGAACAATCTCCTCTTCTTCTCTCAACTTTGCGGCAATATCGTAGTAGATGTCGCTGAGCTGCGGCGGAGACTCCTCATGATGATAAACACCGGGGAAGCTGCCCAACTGCTCTTGCTTTGTTCTGCGAATGGGAGGAAGCTTGGCGACTTCACGTTTCAAAATAAAGCGAAGCAGCAGTGCCGATACGAGCATAACGGTACCCGACTTCCATGAATCCGTAAAGCCCAGCACCAGCATAGCGAACAGAATCGATGGATATATGAACAGCAGCGTAAAGAGGAGGATCAGTAGTTGTGTCAGGAGAGACTTAAAGGCTTCCATACCTACCACCCCCGCACCCGATGTTACTTATGTGTATGCCGGGAGGGGTTATCCGTATTAGAATAGATCTATAAATCGATTACATAAGGAGGCATTACTTTGACAGCTATGATTTTGTCAAACGAACCAAGCGCTATCGTCATCCGAACGGATGATAAGTGGCACACTCTTGCCCGCGCCGGGGCGGATAGATGGGAAGCATCCGGTCTGGCAATTACGATGAAACGCAGAGGGAACACAATCGCACTGGAATTGGAAGCGCCTACTGCAGCAGTTCGCACAATCAAACTGCGCTGGAACGAAGCACCTGCAGGAAATTTGCTCATACTCGGCGATCACTGGGAGCGCGGTTATGGGGACCTCGAATGGCGAGGCATCGTGCCGGAGCGCGTTATGCCTTGGTATTTCCTTGCCCATGATGGGCTGCGCACGGCCGGTTACGGTGTGAAAACAGGCGCAAACTCGCTCTGTTACTGGCAGCTCGATTCGGATGGACTAACATTCACGGCTGATGTTACAAGCGGGAATAGCGGCGTATTTCTAGGTGCGCGTACTCTCTCTGTAGCCGATATCATTTATGATCCGGGCACACTGGGTGAAACGCCTTTTGCAGCGGCAAGACGATTCTGCGCTATGATGTGTGACAAGCCTTTAATGCCGAAGCAGCCTGTATATGGCGGTAATAACTGGTATTATGCTTACGGGGAAAGCTCACATCGAGAGATTTTGGAGGATTCGCGGTTCATTTCTTCGTTGTCTTCGAATACGCTCAATCGTCCATATATGGTCATTGACGATGGCTGGCAGTCAGCCAAAGATAACGGAGGCACCTGTAATGGGGGGCCGTGGATCGGCAACAGTAAATTCCCGGACATGGAGCGACTTGCCGGTGAAATGAAAGAGATCGGCGTGAAGCCCGGCCTCTGGTTCCGCCCGCTCCTGACGACTGAGAACGTGCCTGCAGAATGGATTCGCTATAAGGAAGCATCAACCGGAAGCAGCGTGCTCGATCCTAGTATTCCGGATGTCTTGGCACATATTCGCGAATCGGTAGAACGAATGGTAGGCTACGGATTCGATATGCTGAAGCATGATTTTACGACGTACGACATGCTCGGACAATGGGGCTTCACAATGAAATCCAAGCCTCATGCACTGCCTTATGCGTTCCATGACCGTTCCAAGACAACCGCCGAAATTACGCTCGCTTTGTACCGGACCATTGCCGAAGCCTCCGGTCAGGCGGACATCATTGGCTGCAACACCTTCAGTCATCTCTCTGCAGGATTGTTCGAAATTCAGCGGACCGGCGACGATACAAGCGGACGCTGGTGGGAGCGGACTCGGTACATGGGCGTGAATACGATGGCTTTTCGAATGGCACAGCATGGTACCTTCTACAGCCACGACGCAGATTGCCTCGGCTTAACGAAGGATGTGCCTTGGGCGTACAACCGGGAATGGCTGCGCCTGCTTGCAGGCAGCGGCACGCCGCTGTTCGTATCGGCCGATCCGGCCATTGTCACGAAGGAGCAAGAGCTCGAACTGCGCGCCGCTTTCGAGCTGGCGGCTCAGCCGTTGCCTGTTGGCGAACCGCTGGACTGGCTGCGCACGACTTGTCCAAGCCGCTGGGTGCTGAACGGTGAAGAGACTTCGTTCCAATGGAACGAGGTTTCCGCGGAACTGCTGGATGAGAAGGATAATGGTTGGTGGGTGTAATTCACTCACACTCACTCATTCAGCTTTATATATAGGTGTTCATCGGAGGGGCGAATTCGCTCCTCTTTTTTATATGGATTTATCTGTTAAATAGATAGCCATCTATTAACCGAACCTGTCCTCCTTTCATATAGTAGTTAGTAGACTTTCAGATTCGTTAAGCAAGAGGAGGACGAGTTATGCCTATCTATGATTCAGAACCGATTTGGAACGGCCAGGTTCCACAAATCACCAGCCTTTCGATTTGTGTGTTCAGTACTGACCGAAAGCCTTCTACTGCAGCAATCCAAGTTTATCAAGTCGTGCCGTCCGGCACCGGAGCCGGTGAGAAAATCCCTTATGTCATGAAGCTGGTTTCGCTAAATCCGATCGGAGAACCGGGCTCCAGCTATACGCTGGACAATGTATATGCAGGGGTCAATGTCTTCGGCGTTCGTATTGAGACAAGCGGTATCGGAGGCAGCAGCGTTGCTTTTGCCGTTTCAGTCACCAGGGACCATGTTCACGTCGAGGATTATTTCCTCATTGGCAGATGTGAGTGAGAGATAGAGACTGTCCGGGACTGTCGGAACGGCAGGCATAAGAGCCATCTTCCAACCTGTAACGGTTGTGACAGTGGTTATTTGGCCACAAAAGTTCGTTTTGATTTTCTTACGGTTGCTAGCGGGCTTATTTGGACATTTTCCGGCAAAAATCACCCCTTGCGCAGTAAATAACGATGCTCACAACCGTTAGAGTTTTAAAGGTAGTTGTTTCTATGAAATAGCCACGCTGACAACCGTTACTAGGCGATAGCGAAAGGTTGGCGACCCGACAGACGCTCATGGCTGCGACTGTGCAGAGTACGAAGAGAAAAGCTATTAAACAAGCAGATAACGCAAGAAACCCGACGTTTATAAACGTTGGGTTTCTCTTCATTCTGCATTTGGGACTGAGACCCCGGACTGTTTCTTTATGTGCCTATTCCGACTTACATATCCGCTCATGCAGAAAATCAACCAGATGCACGGCTTCCATCTTGCCGCTCATCCCATGCTTCTCGATGCCGAGCTTCATCTGCAGCAGACAGCCGGGATTGCTCGTGAGCAAGTAATGGGCATCCGTTCGTTTCACATGATCCATCTTATGATCGAGAATTTGACCGGCCATATCCGGCTGGGTCAAATTATAGATCCCTGCCGAGCCGCAGCAGCGGTCTGCTTCGTGGAGTTCAACGAACTCCGCGTTCGCCACGCTGCGCATCAGCTTGCGCGGCGCTTCGGATGAGCGCATCGCGTTGCGAAGATGGCAGGAATCCTGGTAGGTGATGCGGACCTTGTCGGTGGATGCGAAGCTTACGCCGCCCCCTCCGCAGGAGCTGCCGCATCCGGCAGCGGCGGTTTCAGCCGCACTGCTCGAGCTCGGCTTCGCCACGTCACCGCTGCCGCTTGCTGCGGCTGCTGCCGCACTGCTCGAGCTCGGCTTCGCCGCGTCACCGCTGCTGCTTGCTGCGGTTGCTGCCGCGCTGCTCGAGCTCGGCTTCGCCGCGCCGCCTCCTCCGCTGCTCGGCGCCGCGGCTGCCTTGCTCGCCGCCACGGCCTGCGTCGCCGCAGCCTGCAGGCGGCCGTGCTCCACGAGCAGCTTGCTCACATCAAGCGTGCGCTTCGCAAACCAAGCTGCTCCTTGCGCCCACTGCGGATCATCGTGCAGCAGGTGGTCGTATTCCACCAGCAGCGCGCCGCAGCCGCCGGCATTGGAAGCGATCCAATCGACGCCTGCGGATTGGAACGCCTTGATGTTGCGTTTAGCCAGCTCCTTCGCCCCAGCTTGCTCGCCGCTGTGTGCATGCAGTGCGCCGCAGCAATTTTGCGTCTCGGGAATAACGACGTCGAAACCTGCTTCGTTCAGCAGTTCAACCGTATGCTTATTCGTTTCCGTGAATAGGACATCCATAATGCAGCCCCGAAACAAACCTACCGTTCCCACGCGCTCACCTGAAGCCGGATGATAGGAGCCGATTTGCTCGACCACGCCGCGATACGAAGCATTCGGCAAGATCTGCTCCATCTGCCCCATATGGGCCGGGAACAGCTTCATGAGACCGACGCCGCGAACGAGCTTGCGCAATCCGGACTGCTGATAGATTTGCAGCGCTCCTCCAAGCAGCCGCATCCGATTCTGATGGGGGAACATCCCCTCAAATGCGGTCTTGCGTGCCAGCTTCACCCACCAGCGATGGCTCGTCGTATGCTGCTCGATGGAATCGCGCGCCTGCTCCAGCAGCTGCCCGTATTTCACATCGGCAGGACATGCCGGCTCACAAGCACGACAGCCCAAACAATGATTCATCTGTGTCTCAAACGCATAGTCGGGATCCATGATCCCATCCGCAACTGCCTTCATTAACGCGATACGTCCGCGCGGCGATTCCGCTTCAATGCCTGTTTCGCGGAAGGTCGGGCACGCCGGCAAGCAGAAGCCGCAGCGCATGCAATTGGTGAGCTGATCATAATCGAGCGTACTCTTCAGCGTCGTCGCGAGCTCACTGCACTTGCCGCCTTCCCTGGATTCAAGCAGGGAGACAAGGGAGTTAGCCATGGCCGAGCACCACCCTTTTGCGTGTTGATTTGGCGAACATTTTGCCCGGATTCAAGATGTTGTTCGGGTCAAAAGCCGTCTTGATCGCCCGCATAACCTCCATGCCAGCCGCGCCTACCTTCCACTCCAAATACGGTGCTTTCACAAGGCCAACGCCATGCTCTCCCGTAATCGTGCCGCCGAGCGCAATTGCGGCCTCGAAGATTTCCTCGAAAGCCAGCTCCACACGATGAATTTCATCCTTATCGCGCGCGTCTGTCGTAGCGGTCGGATGCAAATTGCCATCCCCGGCATGGCCGAACGTACAGATCGTCACGTTATGCCGCTCGGCAATCTCGTTGATCGCGAGCACCATCTCGGCGATCTTCGAGCGCGGTACCGTCGCATCCTCCAGAATCGTCGTCGGACGCAATCTGGCCAGCGCCGTAAAAGCACTCCGCCGCGCAGTCAGCAGCTTCAGCGCCTCCGCATCATCGGCTGCTATAGTAACCCGCTCCGCATTCTCGCTGCGGCAGATCTCCGCGATTCGCTCAATATCCCGCTCCACCATCTCCGGATCGCCATCCTGCTCGATGAGCAGAATCGCATCCATATCGAGCGGAAGTCCCAGCTTCGCGAAATCATCCACGACTCGAATCGTCGGATTATCCAGAAACTCCAGCGTCGCCGGAATAATGCGGTTCTCAATGATCTTGGAGACCGTGCGTGCCGCGCCGTACAAATCCTTATACATCGCGAGCATCGTCTTCTTCGTCTTCGGCGGCGGGATCAGCTTCAGCGTCGCTTCCGTAATAACAGCAAGCGTGCCTTCTGAGCCGACCAGCAGCTTCGTCAGATCATAGCCGGCAACGTCCTTCATCAGCTTCCCGCCGGTACGAAGAATCTCGCCGCTTGCGAGTACGGCTTCAAGGCCGATGACGTAATCCTTCGTCGTTCCATATTTCAAGCCGCGAAGCCCGCCTGAACACTCGGCAATATTGCCCCCTATAGTCGAGATCGCCATACTGCTCGGGTCCGGCGGGTAGAACAGACCAAGCTGCTCCACATGCGCAATAAACTGCTTCGTATTTAAGCCGGGCTGCACGGTAGCGGTGAGATTCTCGAGATCCACTTCCAGAATGCGGTTCATCCGGTGCATCACCATGACGATCCCGCCTTGGACCGGCACCGTTCCGCCGCATAGATTCGTACCGGAGCCACGGCTGACAACCGGGATGCGATGCTCCTGCAGCAGCTTCAATATGGCCGACACCTGTGCCGTATTCTCAGGATATATGACGCCATCCGGCAGCGATTGCAGCATCGGCGTTCCATCATAAGAATGTGTAATTAGCGATTCCGGATCATCCTTGAACCACTGCCCGCCAACAATGGAGCGCAGCTTGCTTGTAACCGTATCATGAAGCATGAAAGAGTTCCCCCTCAGCGGAAAATAGATCAGGTCGTCTGATGACTTTGCTTTGAAAAAAGTATATCATAGGATGGAGAAATGCGACATCGATAAATAACCGTCATTTTGAACATCAGCTGCTCACTCAGGAGGTTTCTCCCTATGAATAGAATGGAACGCCCGCTCAAGAGTAACGAATGGGTTTCTCGCGAGCTCTACAGCCGCATTACATCAGGTGCTATTCTCCCCGGCGACAAGCTTCCGTCCGTTGTAGACCTCGCCGCCGAATACGGGGTCGGACGCTCTACGATCCGCGAAGCATTGAGCGCGCTCAAAGCGAAAGGACTGCTCGATATTCGTCAAGGCGGCGGCACCTTTGTCTTATCGCCTGAACCCGCTCAGCTTGAGGACAGCGCAACTGCCGCCCTCAAGGAAGACTGGCTGGATCGGGCCGACTCGCTGCTTCAATTGCTGGAGGTGCGCAAAGTGCTCGAAACTGGCTGCGCCGCACTCGCCGCTAAGCATCGCAGCGCTGACGATCTTACCGCTCTGCACGAGACGCTTCTCCAGATGGAGCAGCAACTGCCTGACGAAGCCTTCAGCGAGCAGGCCGATGTCCGCTTACATGAGCAAATCGCAGCCGCGACTCATAACCCGATGCTAATCGAGCTCATGAAGTCGCTTTCGATGCGGCTGCATGAGAGCATGCGCGATACGCGCTCCCTCTGGTTCTACGCTGAACGGCAGTCTGCGCGGAGGCTGCTCGAAGAGCACATTGCCCTCGTCGATGCAATCGAACAGCAGGATGAAGCTCTCGCCTCCTCCCGCATGGAAATTCATCTCGCCAAGGTCGAGCAGGTGCTTCGCGATAAAACCGGCAACCTATAGCGGCAACTACATTACGTTGGGTCTTTTTGTATTTTCTAAATTACAGCGGGGCTGTTCCGGTCATTTAATTATGACTTTTGGAACAGCACCATAAGCTACTTTTTGCTCCTTAGAGTTAATCCGGGGAAGAGCAAATTTTTAACGGTTGTCATAGAGGCTATTTCTTAAAAATTAGCCTGTTTGAAAATCTAACGGTTGTTACAGAGGTTATTTGCAGCAAATAGGCTGTTTCCTAGTGGAAAACGTCCAAATAAGCTCTACAGCAACCGTTAGAATATAAAAAAGGTGAATATAGGCCAAATAACCACTCTCACAACCGTTAGAGTTGGGAGTGACCAAGCATGCGTTCATCGCGAAGGTACAAGTGAGTGGATTCCCACCTTAACCTACTCATTCAAGAGATCCAGGACAACAGCGAAAAGGGGCTATCCCAACGTCATCATGGATGACTTTTGGGACAGCCTCCTTTACTCTGCACATCCTATAGATCTTCTTCAATGACAGGAATACGCAGTACGTTCGGATCGGTAAAAATATCAAATTCATCGCGGCTCGTGCTGGAGAACTCCGACACAATCGCGCCTTCACTGCCTGCCTGGAACCAATGCTTCGTTCCCGGGGAGATGGTGTATTGCTCGCCAGGGTTCAGCTCAATCTCATGAAACACCGTGTAATAGGGCTCGCTGCCTGCCGGTACTTTCGCTTGGATCGCGGCAGCCTGCTCTCCTTCAACATAGAGCCACACTTTACCGAAGCGGCAGCGGAACGTTTCCAGCTTGCCGGGATCCGCGCCAACCGGCGGATGCAGATGCTCGGGGCAGGTTTGGCCGGCAAACAAAACAAGTTCTTTCGCGCAATAGCGATCATTATTAATGTACGTGATGAGTTCGAGCCCTTGCGATTCCAAGTCTTCTAATCCAAACGTTGCAACCTCAATGTTGTCACGTTCCTCTGCCGTCAATACAATCCCTACTTGACCAAACAACTCCGCCGTCCGCTGCTGCGCAGCACGCACATCGCTTCTCTTCACACTCATTCGCCTCCTTAGGATTCAGCCATTCGCGTAGTCATCGTGACAGCTTCCAACAGCCCATACCAAACGCCTGCCTCAGCTTCACTGCTCCAGCCGGGCAATGTCAACGTCACCGCTTTTCTTCGCCACCCTGCCACCATGCGCTGCTGCAAGGTTTCCCACGCCGGAACGCCGCTAGTCGCATCCGCATGCTCTACATTGCTGGCGCCTACCGCAACCGCGCCATTCAAGACTGCTTCAGGGCTCAACCCCTTCAGCAATCCGGCTATGAATCCCGCGATCGTGCAATCTCCCGCTCCTGTAGTCCCTGCAACGTCGACCTCAAAACACGGCACGAGCAGCTCACGGTCCAGCCAAGCATCTACATCCGCAGGCGCTCCGGCCCCCATGGCCGCCAGCTTCGCACGGTTGTCTGTTGTCCGCAGGTAGAGCCCGTGCTCGCCGAGCTTCAGCACAACTACGCTGACGCCAAGCTCCAGCAGTTCTTGCGACAGCTCCCGCAGAAGCGGACCGTCTGCGAACGGCAACAAATCATTCGTATCATGAACGGCTGACAGCCGATCGTATTCTTCCCGCCGGAGCATATACAGAATCTCCTCGAAGCTGGGCAGAAACACATCTACGTGCGGGAGCGCTTTCACAAATACGCTTCGCCAGTCCGCCAAACCTGCAGGCGACTCCGGATCGGGTTTCGCCAGATCCAGCGATACCGTCAGCCCTTCTCCCTTTACGCGCGACAGCAGCTCAGCCAACTCCGTTCCGCCGTCCTCGTACATTTTCCGCATCAGCGGCGGGTAACCGAAGTGGAACAACCGCGCGCCTCTCAGCGCTTCAATAGGCAGATCATCGGCCGAATACGTATCGTTAGCCCCCGTACAATGGAGGAAAATCCGGTCGATATTCGGCGGACTGATTACCAGCGAATAGGAGGTATGCTCACCTGCTGCGACGATCATGCCACCTGCAAGCTCCTGTCCATATCCGCGCAGCACATCCAAGATAGCCCCTCCGAACAAATCATCGCCGATCTTGCCCATCAGCTTCGTGCCTACACCAAGCCGGTGCAGCGCAAGTCCCGTGTTCGACACGGCCCCACCGGTTGATATCACGGCTGCCCCAATATCCACCAGCTTACCCGGAACGAGAATCGCGCCCATTCCGTCTTTCTTCGCCTGCATAGCAGGGATAACATCCAGACAAATATGACCGGCCACCACAACTTCGACATCCGCGTTTGCGCGTAAAGCGCTCAAGCTCAAGGCTAATCCCTCCAGTCGATCGTTACGGTTTCTCCGGTGCGCTGCGATGCAAGTGCCGCCGTGAATACGAGGTGGCTGCCACGCGCTTCTTCCGGCGTTGCGCAATAAAACGGCTGCCTCATCCCATCCTTGCCGCTGACAAGTTCATCACAGAACGCAGCCCACATTTGCAATATCGAATCCGAAAATCCAAACTCGAAGATCCCTCCCGTAATCGTCCCATAAGCGGATTTATACGGTACATCCACCGTATGCCATGCCTGCTGCTTACCCGGTGAATAAGGGAGCGAAGAGACTTGCTTCGGATTCTTCGTGCTGAATTCCGCGGACATCTCTGTTCCTTGAATGCGAATAAACCATGTATTCGCATGTCCCGGTGCAATTCTTTTCGTGGACAGCACCATCGGGAACTCTTGATCGGCTGTCTTCACTTCACAGGCCAGGACCGCATTATCCCATGTTTCGCAAGGAACCTTATCGCCTTTGCTATCCGGTCGTTCGGATACGATCTTACTTAGCAAGGCCCGCACATTCTCTGGCTTCCAACCGAACCGCATCGGAAGATGAAGCACATGCATCCCCAGATCGCCCATACAACCATACTCGCCATTGGTAGCTACGCGGCGTTTCCAATTGATCGGTTTCGTCGGATCAAGGTCACTCGAATGCCAGAAGCCTGCCTCCACCTCGATAATTCGCCCAAATTTACCTTCATTCACCCATTGAATGATCTGATGTGCGCCCGGATAGAAAGGGAACTCCGATGAACAGCGGACAATCACCTCGGGATGCGCGATCATTGCGGCATTGATGCGTGAATTCGCTTCTTTGTCGATGCCGAAGGGTTTCTCGCCAAGCAAATGCTTGCCTGCAGCAATAATATCCACGTAGATTTGCGCATGCAAATTATGTGGAACGGCGCAATATACAGCATCCACATCAGGGTCGGACAGCAGCATCTTATAGTCGGAGTATACGCGCTCTACGCTTGGCACCTGACGTTGAAACCACTCCGCCGCAGATGGATTTGCATCACATACCGCCACAATACGGGGTTCAAACCCGACTCCCTCCAGGTGCAGCCATCTTGCCGCCGCACTGGCGAACTCCTTGCCCATCAAGCCGCAGCCAATAACGCCGAAACGAACGATATGTCTCTCCATCCTACTTCGCACCCTCTCCGCCTAGAATGGCCAGCGCTTCCGATGCCGCAGCGCCATGATGCACGATCGACATCAGTGCATTCGTCATGCCTGCCGGATTCGGGTGCTGAATGACATTACGGCCGTAAACGATACCTGATGCGCCTTGGTTCATCAGCTCTACCGTACGATTTACGATTTCTTCGTCACTTGCTCTGCCGCCGCCGCGAACCAACACCGGAATTCCGGAGGCTACCTCTATAACGCGGTGATATTCCGTCACATCGTCGCATGGATCGGCTTTAATGACATCCGCGCCAAGCTCCACGCCTTGGCGAACAAGCGGCATGATTTTGTTAATATCGCCGTCAACCATATAGCCGCCTTTCGCCGCATTCGGCAGCATAACCAGCGGTTCGACCATAAGCGGCATGCCATATTTCTCACATTCACTCTTGAGCAGCGAAATGTTACGCACACACTGGTGGTGCAGCTCCGGCTGACCCGGCAGCAGCAGCAGGTTCACACATACCGCGACGGCATCAAGCGCGACCGCCTTCTCAATTGCACGATCCACAAGCTCGCTAAACAAGAAACGCGGCAGCTCTGTTCCGTAGATATTCGCCGCATCCGTACGCAGGACAAGTCCGGGCTTCTTCTTGCCGGGAACCGCCTGCAGCCACTTCGCCTGACCGATGCTGAGCTGAATGCAATCCGGATTCGCCTGGACGATCGTTTCAATCGCCTGCTTCATATTCTCAATACCGGACAGGAAGGAAAACTCATTGAAGAAGCCATGATCTACCGCAACATCAAAACACTTTCCTTGCTCGCTAAACATCCGATTGAGACGTGGTGCTGTCGATGCCATATCTACCATCCCCCTCTGTTCTGTTGGAACAAATAATGTTCGTTTATAACATTATTCTATATGAGCTCTTTACACCTGTCTATCAAATTGTTTAAAACAAACACACAATGACATGCCAACTAAGCTTCCAACAGCTGCAGACCATTCTCGCGGCAAGCCTCAATTAGCGATTGCTCTGGCAACTGATCGCAAATAACGCGATGGACCGCTGACAGCGGAGCGAACGAGAACAGCTCCTTCGCCCCATATTTCGTATGGTCGACGACGACATTGACCTCTGTCGCTTGCACGATGGCCATCCGTTTGATTTCAGCCTCGTACATGTTGGAGTTGCTGAAGCCATGCTTTGCCGTAATCCCCGTTGCCCCAAGGAACACGCGGTCAAATGCCATTTTCCCAATCGCCTCTACTGTTCCGGGACCTACTAACGTAGATGTCGTTTCCAGCGCCATCCCGCCCGTGACAACGGTGGTAATCCCTCGTTCCAGCAGCTCCATCGCGATATTCAGTGCATTCGTCACTACCGTGATATTCATTCCCGCCCTCAAATGCCTCGCGACATAAAGGGTAGTCGTGCCGCCATCGATAAATATCGAATCGTTCTCGATTACGAGTGCTGCCGCTGCTCTTCCGATTCGATTCTTCTCCTCGGTCATCACGACGGAGCGATCCTGCAGCGCCACATCCTTCGATGCCAATATGGCACCGCCGAAGGTTCGCTTCACGTAACCCGCCAGCTCCAGCTTCTCCAGATCGCGACGAATGGTCATCTCCGTCACGCCAAATGTTTCCTTGAGTCCGGCTACCTTCACCTCGCCGCTGTTCTCCAGCATCCCGAGCAGCTGCTGCTGTCTCTCATTCATGCTCATCGTCATCTAGCCCACTCGCCCTTCCGCGCTGCTCTTAGCTAACTGTCAATTCCAATTCATAGACTAGCGATGCTCCGGGCTCCAGCATGACCAAGCTTCCCCGCTGCCGTTCGGTCTCCATCCCTTCAACATCGCAGTTGGAAGGTTCTATGCCAAGAGCATGCACACCGGCACCCGGCATCTTCCACTGCACCAGCTTCGGAAGCGTATCCGTGTTCCAGCTCAGCTTCACCGCTATCGGCGAAGTATGTCCCATTGCAATCGGGAACTCAGGCTGATGAATGGTTACGGATGCTTTCTCGCCTACACGCTCGGGCAGTTCATGATAATACACACGCTCCGCGTATTCCGGATCCGGCTTATCCCACCGGTCATATCCCGCTACCGGAACTTCCGCTTCTCGCGGCACAACCTTATCCCCATCCGGGAACTTAATCCGCGACTGTTCTGTCAGCAGCGGATAACCAAAATTCACATGATACAGCATCATATGCGGACAAGCTTTGAAGCCCGCATTCTCTACGACGTCGCGGATCGCAACTCGATTCTCGCCCAGTCTGCATCTGATCTCACGTCTAAGCCGAAGATGACCGCCGAACATGGACGTTTCCTCCAGCGTACCTGCGATTCGCATCTCGTACTCATCGCCTTCCCACCAACCTTCGGCAACCACTTGCCTTGCAGATGTATGATGGGCTCTTCCGTGCAAGCCATAAGAGCGGCCATCCACTTGGCTCGGTGATCCCGCACTAATCAAACCGCAGGTCATCAGCAAACCACCCGAAGCGGTGCGCAGCCACCCTGCTTCCTGATCATCATAGTGAGAAGAATGCACATCTCCATTTGCTGACTGCCAAGATAACGATCCACCTCCGAATGACGCGGATGAGATATCTAGTCCCTTATCAGGCATAACTTCAAACGATAAGCCTGCTCCTGTTCGAACAGACAGCACCGATGAACCGGCTTCATTGCCTTCCGTCAGCGTCAGTCTGCGAATCCCGCCAATTTGTTCGATTCGCCCGACTCTGGCTTCTATTTCCCGGCGTGTATATTGTCGTCCATGCAGCTGCATCGATCGCACTCTCCTGTTCGATTCAAACATCATTTGTTCCTTATTCACATATTTTACTGGTTCCCTACAAGTCTGTAAACATAAGCCTTCAAATCCCCCCGATACCGCTTCAAATGATGCATTTCTTGCAACATTTCATAACCAGGTGTGCGATAAGAGCACGCATTGCACCTCCCCCTAAGCAGACAGCCCCTAAACGCAAAAAAGGGACGCAGAAAATGCTTCTGCGCCACCTTTTGAATACATTATTTTCTCTTGTTTGCTTAATTACCGAACAATACATCCAGTACCGGCTTCGTATGACCGCCCGGATACAAGAGATAGAGCAGCACGTAGACTGTAATTCCTGTGATTGCCGTGAAGAACCAGATGACTGACGTCACGCGGCCCCATTTGCGATGTTTGGCGAAACGGCTCTTGAAGCCAAGTGTCAGCGTAGTCAGTCCGAATACGGCGCCTACTGTTGCCAGCACGATGTGGAAGAATAGGAATGTCAGGTAGTAAGGCTTCAATTCATCAGAGCCGCCCCAGTCTGTATTGCCGACGAATATCGTACGCGATACATAGATGATAAAGAAAAGCATCGCAGACACAGCGCCTGCAATCATCACTTTCTTGTGAGACTCAAACCTTCTCTTGATAGCCAGGCTCCAGCCGATCGCAACGAGAATCGCACTAAGTGCGATAAAGGAAGTACTTATAGTAGGTAGTAACGTGTAAAGTGACAAGGAGCATCCCGTCCATTCATGAAATATCAAACTTATTTATTAGCTAAGCGCACCACTGTCCGGCAATTCATCGTCGGAATCAGCATGTTCTTTCTTATACCAATGGAAGAAGACATAGGCCAGAATTGCGCCGTACATCACTTCCTGAACCAGCTTCATAACGATACCGCCTAGCTGCTGGTCCTCGGTTACGCCCATTAAATTGAAGAAGGTCGGTCCGCCGTCATAACTCGTGAGCAGCAGACTCGGATCGCCGGCTACGCAATAGCCCATCGCCTGAGCCCAAACTTCAGGGTCGTTGTAAGTCGCATACATCGGATGACTGGCGAAAATAATAAGCGCACAAGCCGGCGTAAGCAGCATGCCGCTTGCGAATATATACGCCATTTTACGGACATCGGTCAGTCGATTCCACTCCGGCACCGGGCAGGTAATCTGGAACCACATCATAAACGAAGTGGCAAGTAGTACCAAGTAGTAGATTCGATGAATCGTAAAATGCGTCATCACGTAGTCATGAACAGCCGGTACGTGATACACCGAGAATAGCATATTAAACACGACTAACGTGAAGATTGGATTCATTAACGAACTGTATCTTCTCCAGAACGGTCTGGCAAACACATAACGCCAAATATATGCGGGAATGCCGAGCAAGAGCAGCGGCGGCACGATTAAATACGATAGGGACATATTCACCATATGGAAGGTGAACATCATATGGCCAAGCAGTTCGAGCGGTCCGCCTTGCGCCAAATAATAAAGCACCATTCCAGATACAAACAAGATCTTCTGCAGCACCGTGACACGAGGTTCATTGGGCGCATGTTTTTCCTTCCAAGGTCCAGCCAAGTAGAAATAGAGGATAACCAATGCTGTCATCATGAAGAAAAACCACGGGCTCCATAACTCTTCAAAGCTGAAATATTGCAATCCGAGCATGATGGTACCCCTTTCCATACAAACACACATTTACAACAAAAGAGGGGGCCAACTAGGACCTCCCTCTCTTCAATTTAAACCCGTATTACCACCAAGCCCAATATTCGGCCATGATGACAATCGTGAATACTACGAATACACCTGTTAGAATACCGACCAATGGGAAGATATGACCGCGGTCTTTCATGTGCATCCAGAAGCCCATTTGAATGAAGACTTGAACGAATGCCATCAGAACCAGCGAGATGTAGATAAACGACGTGTTGATCTCGCCTGCTGCAACCATTGCGAATGCAATAACTGTAAGCAGAATCGAGAAGATGAAAGCGATAATATGCTTCTTCGGACCTTCATGCTTATGATGCTTCTTCTCTTCGGTAGCGGAATGTTGATTAGCCATTCGTTAGCCCACCTTTCCCATCAAGTAAACGACGGTGAAGATGAATACCCACACAACGTCGATAAAGTGCCAGTACATACCGGCAACATATATCTTAGGAGCTGTAACGACATTCAAACCTTTTTTGAAGATCTGCAGAATCAGAAGCGTAATCCAGAGAACCCCGAACAATACGTGAGCACCGTGGAAGCCGACGAGCGTGTAGAACGACGTACTGAATGCGCTTGTTGAGAACTTATGTCCTTCGTGAACGTAATGATTGAACTCATAAATCTCAAGCCCCAAGAAGGCAAGACCGAAGATTACCGTGATAACCAGCCACCATACCATCGACTTCACTTTGTTCGTGTGCATCGATTGGATCGCGAACACGCTGGTCAAGGACGAAGTCAACAAGATGAATGTAGCGATTGCCACTGTTTTAAGATCGAACAACTCCATCGGAGTTGGGTTGCCGTCGCCGACTTGATGGCGGAGTGCCAGGTACGCCGAGAAGAGCGTACCGAACAATACCGTTTCACCGCCAAGGAACAGCCAGAAACCAAGAACTTTATTACGTCCCTCAAGGGTTGCCTTTTCAGGCTCATGAGGGAGTTGGCCATCTACGTGTGTATGTCCACTCATGCTTTAACCCCCTTATTCCCTTGAATCTCATCCACTTCGATATGGAATCCATGATCATCATACACCGAACGCAAGAACATGCATGCAAGTGTAATTAGCATTCCGAATATCGCGATAATGTGATGATTTAGAATATACGCCCATGCGCCTGTACCGTAATCGCCTTTGGCATACATGAATCCAAGACCTGCGATGAACAAGCCAACAGCCATGAAGAACGGAAGAATAGAAGGTGAAGGCATATGAATTGGACCAAGCGGTTCAGCAGGGACCATTTCTGTTTTGCCTTCCATTTTCTCTTTCCAGTAAGCATCATATCCGCGAACAAGCGGAGTTTGAGCAAAGTTGAACTCTGGTGCCGGAGAAGGAATCGTCCATTCCAGTGTACGTCCGTCTTCCCAAGGGTCATTGCCCGCATCACGCGGTTTCATTGAAGTAATGACAACGTTAATCAAGAACAAGATCGTACCGACACCCATCAACATAGCGCCGACAGTACTAATCATATTCAGATTATTGAAACCCATACCGTCTAAGTAAGTCCATACACGACGCGGCATACCCATTAAACCAAGGAAATGCTGTACGAAGAATGTAAGGTGGAAGCCGATAAAGAATGTCCAGAACATGATTTTGCCGAGTGTCTCGTTAAGCATGCGACCGAACATTTTAGGCCACCAGTAGTACAGACCCGAGAACAGACCCAAGATCAATCCACCAACGATTACGTAGTGGAAATGGGCAACGACGAAGTACGAATCGTGATATTGGAAGTCAGCTGGTGCTGCTGCAAGCATAACGCCCGTTACGCCACCCATTACGAACGTTGGTACGAAACCAACCGCGAACAGGTTTGCCGTTGTGAAACGGATCGAACCGCCCCACATCGTGAACAGCCAGTTGAAAATTTTGATACCTGTCGGAACGGCAATCAGCATCGTTGCAATGGAGAACAATGCGTTCGCAACCGGTCCAAGACCTGTCGTGAACATGTGATGCGCCCAAACCATGAAGCCCAAGAAACCGATCAGCACCGTTGCGAATACCATGGAGCTGTATCCGAACAACCGTTTACGCGAGAATACGCTGATAACCTCGGAGATAACCCCGAATGCCGGCAGGATCAAGATGTAAACCTCAGGATGTCCGAAAATCCAGAAGATATGCTCCCAGAGTACGGCATTACCGCCGTTAGTCGGTTCGAAGAAGTTACCGCTGAATACGCGGTCGAACATCATCGCAACCAAGCCTACTGTCAGAGCAGGGAAAGCGAACAGGATAAGCGCCGAAGTGATGAACGCCGTCCATGTAAACATCGGCATACGCATGAAGCTCATGCCTGGAGCACGCATGTTAATAATTGTTGCCAAGAAGTTAATACCGCCAACCAACGTTCCGATACCGGCAATTTGAAGACCGATAACATAATAATCGAGACCGTGCGTTGTACTATAAGTCGATGTCGAAAGTGGTGCGTATGCTGTCCATCCTGCATCCGGCGCGCCGCCGGCAAACCAGCTGACGTTTAGAAGAACGCCACCGGCAAAGAATGTCCAGAAACCAATAGCATTAACGAACGGGAATGCAACGTCCCGCGCGCCGATTTGCAACGGTACGATCGCATTCATTAAGGCGAATATGATCGGCATCGCCGCAAGGAAGATCATTGTTGTACCGTGCATCGTAAGTAATTCGTTGAACGTATGCGCCGCTACGAAATCATTTAACGGCTTCCATAGCTGAATCCGAATCAGGAGTGCTTCCAGTCCGCCAACCAGGAAGAAGAATCCGCCTGATAACAGATACAGAATGCCGATTTTTTTATGGTCAACGGTTGTCAGCCAATCCATCAGGCCACTATACCGTTTAACCGCATGTCCGTGAGCCAAAGTAGGTACCTCCTTCATTCCGTAAGTAATTAATATTCTAGCTTCAAGCCTGCCAGGTATTTCGCGATGGCATCGACTTGCTCTTTGGTGAGGTCAACCTTAGGCATTAATGTGCCTGGTTTTACTTCTTGTGGATTTGTAATCCATCTCTTCAGGTTCTCTTCAACCGTACCTTCGTTAGCGTATTGCGCTTGGTCTGTATTAACCAGAATACCTGCTACCGATTGTTTGCTTCCGATACCCGTCAGATTCGGATAGATTTGTCCGCCGTTACCGCCGATTGCATGGCAAGACAAGCACTGTTTATTAAGCAGTTCCGCGATTTCCTGATTCTCAGGCAGCGCAACCGGATTCTTCATAGCAGCTACCCATCGATCAAATGAAGCGCGGTCTACAACCTTCACTTTGAAATCCATCAAGGAGTGAGAAGGTCCGCAGAGCTCGGCACATTTACCTAAGTACACACCTGTCTTCGGTGCTTTGAAGTACATAATGTTCACGTTGCCGCCCGGATTCGTATCTGTTTTACCAGCTAGCGATGGAATCCAGAAAGAGTGAAGCACGTCTGCTGTTTTCGCTTCGATCGAGATAACCGCATCGTTTGGAATGAGCAGCTCTTGTGCAGTCTTCACACCAAGGTTTGGATATTCGAACTCCCACCAGTATTGGTGAGCTGTAACCTTAACCTGTATTGCAGCCGGATCCTTCGTATAGTCCTTGGCAAGTCCGAATACGGACTTCACCGTTGGAACGCCGAGGATGATCAGCAGGATAATCGGAATGACTGTCCAAATAATCTCCAGCTTGTGGTTCCCTTCCACTTGAACAGGGATCGATTTGTCGCCTGGACGGCGGCGAAAGCGAATAATAACATAAACTGCAATAGCGAAAACGACTAGAACGACCCCGATCATAACCCAGATCGTTAATTTCATTAGTCCGTACTGTTCTTCGGCAACCGGCCCTTGCGGTCTAAGCGTCGACAAGTCAGCTCGTCCGCAAGCTGACAGCAGCAACACCATTCCGGCAAGAAGCGGCATTAGCCGTTTTAGAACGTGCCACCGATTCATCATCAATCAACCCCACTTTTTACGTTTTCGCAGCTGCCGTAGATGGCGCAAAAAGCGGCTGTGCTGCGTGAAATCCTAGATGTTTAGACAACTTCTGCAATCTAATCACTTTATTAAATATAAAGTTGAAGGTGTTATTTGTCAATGTTCCCAGGCGTGTTCACAAATTGTTCTCATACCAGTAAAATCGCTGTTTTTCACGGTTTTTCCGCTTGCCATTTTACCGTTTCGAACCACCATGTCTATCCTACATTGTGTGCAAAAACCATGGTTCTTTATGTATCGAAATAGCATGCATATTTGTTTCCCTCTAGCCCATCCTAAAGCTAGGTTAATGAAAGGAGCTACCCTTAATGAAAAAGCGAGCAGCTTATCGTTTGTTTCTCATTTTGATTGCCGCCTGTGCAATGGTAACCGTCATGGCCTTAAGCGGCTGTAACTACGAGCGCCATGTTCAGAACAGCACGTTCGACTACGGCTCTAAGAAGAAAGGCGATCCGAAGATGCTCGGCAGCCGGATGTATGGCACAATGAGCGGATTGCCGGGTCAGCACGACAACGACTGGTTTGAATACAGCTCCCTCATTTCGAATGATGTGTCTAATGTTAACGGTGTCGCCGGTGCAATCGTCATGCTTACCGATAAGAATGCTTATGTCGCCATTACAACGGACTGGACTGCTACAGGCACGCGCAAAACAGGCGGTCCCAAAGAACAAAATAACGGCGGTACAACGGAAGGCGTCTATAATGTCGACAACGGCAGCCCTTATTGGAACAATCAGCGGGTCGCAACACCTTACAACTCTGCTCTCACCATCAATGACCACAATGAAATCTCCGGTGAATTGAAGCAGACGATTGCCATTCATGTCCGCAAGCTGGCTCCTGCTGTTCAGGAGGTTCATATCTCGGCGAACAAAGAGTTCAACAACCACATGGTACAATACGCACAGGAGGCTTGGGCAGGACATTCCCTCACGCCGTGGCTGTCTTCATTTAATAAACTCGTTAAGCATCAATTTGTAGGCGGGGACGAAGTTCCGCAACCGATCGATAGTCAGCTCCGAGCTCGCGCTCATATGCACCAATAATAACGATTGTGTTCATACGATTAGCCGGACTGAAGCGCAGTATGCGTTTCAGTCCTCTTTTGCGAGTTGTAAATGGCATCTATATAATGAAGGAAAAATTCAACGCTTTGCATTTATTACATGGTACAAGTGTGCTCAAATCGAGGATGCGGTAGTCTTGACAAATAACCGGAATTCATTTATCTTTAAATTAAGATATCAAGTATTAAGACAAAAACTTGCCGCATTCGAGGTGAATATCATGTCTAACGAAATCGATCAGGAATTGCATCTCTTCATTACATTGTCCCGAGCACATCAGTGGGTCAGCGCTCATGTTCATCAAGATATTCGCAAGCACAGCCTCAACCCGACGGAGTTTGGCGTACTCGAGCTCCTTTACCATAAGGGTGAACAGCCGCTGCAGCAAATTGGCGAGAAAATTCTGATGACGAGCGGAAACATTACTTATGTCATCGACAAACTTGTGGCCAAAGGATTGGCGCATCGTAAAGCATGCCCTACCGATCGTCGTGTGATCTATGCTGAAATTACGGAGCAAGGCATACAATTTCTTGATGAAGTCTTTCCGAGTCACCGTGAGGTTATCTCCGCGGCAGTGAGTGGTTTATCTTCCGAAGAACAGAAGCAAGCCATTCTTCTATTAAAGAAACTCGGTCTCGCGGCACAAAGCAGCTACTCGTAGAGCTTCTTCCTTTCAATTTGACGGACCGGATATCTTAATGTTAAGAAACTTAATATTTTTATTTTATGGAGGATAATCATTCATGAGTGTTGCACTGGGCTTGTTGCTTATTCGGTTGGTTGTTGGTTTGACGTTTGTCGGACACGGCCTGCAGAAGCTGTTCGGCTGGTTCGGCGGATATGGCCTAAAGGCGACCGGAGGCTGGATGGATTCTATCGGTTTAAAGCCAGGCGTTCTAATTGCGCTGACAGCCGGTCTTGCGGAACTTATCGGCGGTACGCTCTTTGCCCTTGGCTTATGGCTGCCGGTATCTGCTGTACTAATTGTACTTACGATGCTTGGTGCAATCATTGCCGTTCATCGCAGAAACGGCTTCTGGATTACCGGCAATGGCATGGAATACAACATTGTCCTCATTGCAATCGCAATCGGAGTTGCCCTTATAGGAGCAGGCGAGTACGCAATCGGCGGTTGATCGGATTAACAATACATTCACTCATTGGAGGTAAATTGTATGATACAAACACTCGTATACGGTCCTTCTCTTCAAGCAACAGGCGCATTTGATGGCGGCAAAATCACGGAACAGAAGCCAATCGGCTTCTCCGGTGAAGGTTCTGTCGTGAAACGTGTGAGCACCTTGTTCTACTGGGCATGGGCTCACGCCAAGCAAGATGGCTATATTCCGCTTCATCCTCACCAAGCTTTCGAAATCATGACCTATGTTGTTGCAGGTCAGGCGGAACACGGCGATACGCTCGGCACCAAGAGCACGGTTGGTCCCGGCGGCGTGCAGCTGATGCAAACCGGCTCAGGCGTCAGCCATGAAGAACGTTTTGTCGGTCCGGACATGGAAGGTTTTCAAATCTGGTTCGAGCCCTCTATCCAGGAAGCCCTTAAACAGCAGCCGACGTACAACCAGTATGAGCATAAGGACTTCCCTGTAGTTGAAGGTGCCGGTTATACCAAGAAAACGGTAATGGGCGAAGGCTCGCCAATCTCCATCACGGCAGATGCGCTGATGTGGGATGTTGAACTTGCACCTGGCGCGCAATTTACACATCCGATCGCAGGCGGACGGACATTGACTGCTCTGGCCATTCGCGGAGAAGGCTCTTGGACTTATTCATCAGATGAAGCGAAGGATACCACTTTTAAACATAAAGATTTCATCTTAGCCAGAGCAGCCGAAGCGCAAGAAGCCGTCATCACTGCAGCCGGCAACACACCGCTGCGTCTCATTCTGATTGATGTGCCTACAAACGTTGACTACCCGCTATATCCTAAACGTTAATAATTACGGTGTATGGCAAAAGGGGATCGAAGTGCCGCCTTGGCATTCCGATCCCCTTCTTTATTTAGTGTGCTGCAGCCGGACGTTCCTTCGCTTTGTCCGCTTCGCCCGCGTTACGGGTTGCCGCTTCGCGATCCTCCAGCATCTCTTCGATTGATTTGGTTTTGAGACGGGCCGCACCTTTATAGTCTTGGCGTGTCGGAATGAGATTACCTGCAGCTAGCCGCTCCTTAGCTTGCTCAATAGAAGCGCTGTATTGCGGCAGCCATTTCGCCTGCGCAACAAGCATCTCGTCGACCATTTGCCAAATTTCCTTCGGATTACATACAGCACCCACAAGCGGATCCATCATCATCGCTTGGCGGAGCAGCTTATCGTCGCCATGAACAGCCGCTTCCACCGCAAGTCGTTGAACGGAAATGCTCACGTTGCACACGGCCGCGCAGCCAAGAGGCAGCTCGCCGACGACCGGCATATTGATGCCATTCGCATCGACATAACCAGGTGCTTCAATAATGGCATCATCCGGCAGGTTCGCAATTACGCCATTGTTCACAACGTTGAAGTGTCCACGGTACAACCGGCCTGTTTCCAGCCCTTCAATAATGTAGGAACCGTGCTCCTCCGAGCGTTTCTCCGGGCTGTATACGTATGGATCGCCTTTCATCCAGTTCGGGAAATCTGTCTCGAACCAATTACGCCCTTCCGTACATACGCGCAAGTAGCCGCCGGTTTCCCCATTGATCCATACGCCCATATCGATCCAATCCTGAATCTCATCCGCGCGTTTGCGGTACCAAGGCAGATACTCGCTGAGATGTCCATTCGATTCCGTCGAGTAATAGCCGAATCTGCGCAGCATATCGATGCGCACCTTCTCTGTCTTCTGGAACTCCGGATGGTTCTCGAATGCCTCAAGCAGCTCGCCTGTCTTGTCTACTCCATTATGTTTAACAGATACATACCAAGTCTGATGATTGATGCCTGCGCAAATAATATCGACCTCTTGCTTCTTCAGCCCAAGCGCAGTCGCGATTTGATGATGACCGCCTTGAACGCCGTGACAAAGTCCGATTGTCCGCACACCACCGTATTTGTTGCAGGCCCAAGTCAGCATAGCCATCGGATTCGCATAGTTCAGCAGCAATACATCCGGTGATGCAACCTCGCGGATATCCTTGCAGATGTCCAGCATTGCGGCGATACCCCGCTGGCCGTACATGATTCCGCCTGCACAGAGCGTATCGCCAACGCATTGGTCTACGCCATATTTGAGCGGGATGTCAACATCATGCTGGAAGGCTTCCAAGCCGCCGATACGAACAACGGTAAGTACGTATTTGGCATCCTTTAATGCTTCGCGGCGGTCGGTCGTCGAATGGATTTGGATATGAAGGCCATTCTCGATGATGTCTCGTTGGCACAGCTGCGTCACCATGTCCAGATTGTGTGCATTAATGTCTGTAAATGCAAGCTCTATGTCGCGAAATTCGGGTACCGCAAGCAAATCACGCAGCAATCCCCTTGTAAATCCGATACTGCCCGCTCCGATAAAAGCAACTTTGAAAGACATGCTAAACCCTCCTGAGGTTAGTGGAATAGAATACTCGTTCATTACCCTCATTCTAGCAGGAGCATCAAGAATGCGTTTCCACAAATCCAACCGGATTGCGCCAAGCATGTCAACTATTGCAACTGCTTATCGAAGCCTTGCATCGTTTCGATGGATCTGCGGTAAGCCGCCGGAGACATTCCGGTCACTTTCTTAAACAGCATGCTGAAATATTGGCGGCTGTTCAGGCCGATATAATCAGCGATATCGATGATCGGGACATCGGAGCGAGCGAGCAGCATCTTAGCTTTCTCCACGCGCAGCTCGGCTAGATATTCCGTAATCGTCACATTCATATTCGCTTTGAAAATCCGCTGCAAATACACCGGATGTAAGCTTACTGCTGCTGCAACATCCTTCGCCTGAATATCGCAATCATAATGCTGATGGATATATTCTATTGCCTTGCGCACATAGCGGTGATGCTGCCCATGGGCAACATCCTTCGCTTCATCTGCCGCTAGCCGAGCAACACGAACGAGCAGCTGCGCAAGCAGCAAATGTGTCATGCTGCGGCGCTGCGCTCCGCCGGTATCCATTTCCATGACAATACTCTTGAGCGTATGATGCACTTCATTGGGATCCCGCAGCACGATCGTACTGATCTTGCGGTCCAATAGCTGAGCCAACGCTTCATGCCCTTGGGCAAGCTGCGTCATAGACGGATATATGCCATCGCATTCCGTAAAGTTAAACTCAACATTGAGCATCCGGCAGGGACTTTCTTTCGGCACGATAAGTTTATGCGATACGCGAGCATCCAATAAGATCAGATCTCCTTTGCGCATCTGGAACACCTCATTCATCGTCTCCACCGTACACGTACCGGAAATCACATACATAAATTCGATCGCGTCATGAGCATGAAAGTCCATATCGTAATCGAGCCACTGCTTATAATAGTAAGCGACGATGTTGGGGCGGAAATCTCCGCCTTCTCTCCAATAAGGATCGTATAAGCTGTAAGATCGCATACAAGCCCCCGCCTCCATTTCACCGTTTAGTAGTAGACTTACAGCCGAAGATGAAGATTACCCTTCAAGCGAACCGCTCCCCAGTGACTTCTGCAGCAAGAGGATCAAGAAGCTGAGAATGACGCCGACGATAACACCAATCGCAAGGTCATGAGTAACTACAACCGCAGCCACGGTAACCACCATAACAATCGTTTCGCTGGCAGGGACGGAGCGCAATTTAAACACCGATTTCCAGTCAAAAATCGCAATACATACCATCAACATAATGCCAATGAGCGCGGCCATCGGAATAAGAGCGAGCAAATCGCCAAGCACGACAACGAGCAGTAACAGGAATAACGCCGCAACGAGCGTCGACAGACGATTCCGTCCGCCCATCTTCACATTAAGGACAGACTCCGCAACAAGCGCGCAGCCTGCCATCCCGCCGAAGAATCCCGCGATGAAATTCGCGATCCCCTGACCTCGCATTTCCCGGTTCTTGTCCGTCTTGTCTCCGGTCATCTCATCGAGCAGGTTCTGCGTCAGCATCGTTTCGGTGAAACCGACAACAGCCAGAGACAGGGAGTACGGCAATATAATGAAGAACGTTTCCCACGTAAACGGAATATCCGGCAGCAGGAATGATGGAAGCGAAGCATCGATGGCAGCAATATCCCCAATACGAGTGACGTCGCTAATCCCTAGCACCCATACAAGTATCGTCAGCAATGCCACGGCAACAAGCGGCGACGGCACAGCCTTGAAATAACGAGGAAGGATATAAATGATGAGCAGCGCTGCTGCGATCAACACATACATCATGAAGGAAGCATTCACCAAATAGCGCAGCTGTGACAGGAAAATCAGTATCGCGAGCGCGTTCACGAAGCCCGTTAAGACCGGCTGCGGCACGAAACGCATCACTTTGCCAAGCTTGAAGACACCCATGAAATATTGGATAACGCCGGTTAACACCGTCGCTGCGAATAAATACGCGATGCCTTGTTCTTTCACCAGTGTCAGCATCAGCACCGCCATGGAGCCGGCTGCCGCCGAAATCATGCCGGGCCTGCCGCCCAAGAACGTAATGACCAGCAAAATACAAATGGTCGCGTAAATCCCCACTTGAGGCGGCACCCCAGCCATAAACGAAAACGCCAAGGAGTCCGGTATTAAAGCAAGTGTTGCCGTCATGCCGGCAAGCACATTTAATCTGACATCCGATGTCCATTGATCACGCCAAGATCCATTCAAGAACCGTTCACCTCTAACTATAGATATAGATGCCGAAATTCCGGTATTCTATCGGTTAGCATAACCCCCGATTCCACGGACGGTCAACGTTCTTTTATAAGTTTCTACATTAAAAAGCCCGCAAGCCGGCACCTTTCGAAGAAAGGCGCAGTTTGCGAGCTTGATAGGGTAAATTAGCGAATCCGGTATTCGTCAAAATAGCGAGGAAGTATCGTCGTTGAAGCACCTGGCTGCTGCGGGAGCGTGTAGAAGCCGTCAACAGTAGCCGGCTCCTCGAACCGATCCAGTGCATCGGTCCAAAACGCAGCTCATCCCAGATCTGTTTGATCATCGTCGGATCCTTGCCAATCAGTACGGGAGCGTAGTAACGGTCGATCGTAACCGCAATCATCTCGTCGCCTTTCGCAGTCGTACCGGGTCTCCTCCGCTACTCTTAAAATGTACTTGCTTTGTGCGTATCCGGACACCAACGTGCCGCGCGATAGTGGGAAATGAGGACATCGATCGCTTTATCTGTTCGAATGGCAGTCAGCGCCTCGAATGCATAGGCACGCGTATAACGGTCTGCGCTGAGCAACCCGAACTGCAGACCGGACACCACGAGATCAGGATCGCCGGACTTCCCGATGCGAAGTAAGGACAGCGCTGCCGTATAGCCGATTTTGTTCTTGATATATTCTTGATTGTGTACATAGAAGCTTGTACTGCCAGCCGCTTCATTCTCTGATTGCTCCTGCAGGACAGCTTCCTCAATGACACGAACCAGTGCCGGTACCGTCATTTCAGCCGCTCCGTTAATCATCCCGAGAGATTCTACGGCGTTACGTCTCACCCATTCACTGGAATCAGCAAGCAGGGCTATTAAGGCAGGCACTGCGGATGAAGCCTCTTCTCCGAGCATACCGAGTACGAAAGCGGCAAGCGCTCTGCTGTTCTCCTCTGCATGCTGAAGTACGTCGATCAGACTCGGCACTGCTGCAGCGCCTGCTGCTTGAAGTCCATAGGCTGCACGCTGCGCAGTTAATTTGGACCCATCCTTAAGGACGCTTAGCAGCTCTTGCATCCCGGCCGATCCCATGTGTCCCAGCGCATATACCGCGTTTAATGCCGCATCTTCCACAGGATCTTGAATGAATGCGGTAAGCTTCGGAGCTGCGGCAGCCGCCGCCTCGCCCATTAAGCCCAGCTTGTCTGCAGTTCGTGCACGAATAGCTGCGTCTGCGTCTGCGCCCGCCAGCTCTTCAATCAGAGCCGACACCACTTCTTCGTTACCGATGATGACAGGCGTAAAGTTCTTCTCTCCTCTGAGCCAGTTCCATGCGTCATGCCATAAATTAAGATGCGCTGTCGGTGCTTCAACCGGAAACGCCGGCGTACCATTCGTATGATTCCAGCTTGGCGACTTCGGCTCCCGCAAACGAACGAATTGGAATTTCAACATGTACCGGTCGAGATTCGAGGTGTTCAGCGATGCTTTATGCCAGATGTCGAAATGGACTAATGCAATCGTCCCTGCTTTGCCGGTAGGCAATATGACTTCTTGATTCGGGAATTTCTCGTTGTATTGGGAGCCGGGCATAATAGCGGTCGGCCCCATCTCTTCGGTAATGTCCTGCGTATAGTAGAACATCATGACCCACCAAGGACGATGGCTCCGCATCGAGGACCAGTAGCCGTCCTTATGCCACTGACCGCCGCCCGGTGCTTGATTCCCCGGCTGATTGTAGTGCATATGCCGGTGAGGATGCATATAATAGTCAGGTCCGAGGACGCTTGTCAGTGCACCTTTTACAGTTGGCGTATCAAAGAATCGTTGGATATCAGGCACACGCGGCAAAATATTATTGCCCGGATTACCTTCATTCTGCAGCACGTAGTCAATTTGTCTCATTACATTCTGGTGCAGCGCAGACGGCAACTCATTGTGTAAAACCACGAATCCATTGGTAATAAATGAGATCATCTGCTCGTCGCTTAGCAATTCCATTTCATCAAGCATTGTGATGCAGCCCCTTCATTCGTAAGTTAATGTGTTATATTTAATGTATACGAGAGGGTGAATTTTGTATTTAGCTCACAGTCATCCAGTTGCACAATAGTCAGGTTGTTTTTAGCCCAATTTCGTTTGCAAGTTTGCGATAAAGGAGATTCTCGCCATGGATTTCAGCAAGTTCCATCCCTATGTCTATTACGCGACCAAATATGCCTTCTATCGCGGACAGTCCAGCTTAAACCGTTATATCTATTCGAGCTCTATCTATATGGTGATTGAAGGGAAAGGCATCTTCGGCTTGCGCGGCCGGCAATATGAAGCACTTCCGGGCATGATGGTCTATATGGAAGCCGGACAGCCCCACGATTGGATTGCTGACGCCACCGACCCGCTGATTCATGTATGCTGCTATTTCGATTGGTATTATGTAGACAGAACCGAAGTATTCAAGGATCACGCCGCGCCGCTATGCTACGACTATCCCCAGCTGCGAACCGAGCTCGTAGGCGAAGCGTTTCCTTACCCGCTGCCCGAAATATCCACAATAAGCGGCGCATCCATGCTCAACTGGACGGACCTGCTGCAGAGAAGCTTTATTTCGAGCGAGCATACGACAGAGCGAACCTTCCTGCGGAGCATGGCTGCGCAGAGCCATTTTGCCGTATTCATCAATCACTTCTTAACCTACTCGCTGCAAGAGAGGCATATCCCAGATCCGAGGATTAGCAAGCTGCTCGAACGCATTGAGTCGGATTTAATTAACGGCAAAGCTATTGAATTGGAGCTCTATTCGGAGCAGCTTGGTGTAAGCCGAGGTTATTTCTTCGAGCTGTTCAAGAAAACAACGGGTTTATCACCGGTTCAATACATCAATCAATTCCGCATTAACAGAGCGAGGGAAGATCTGCGCTCCTCCAATTTGAGCGTTATGCAGATCGCGGACAAATACCAGTTCAATTCGGTTCACTACTTCTCCAGAATGTTCAGCAAATATGTCGGCATGTCTCCTCAGACCTACCGAGAATCCGAAGTCTCGAACAGAATTCTGTTCTAAAACAAATAGCCCGGCAGTGTATGCACTGCCAGGCTAAAGGGTCATTTGGAACAGGAACTATCCGCTGTGTACGTCTGCTCTACGGAAATATAAGCCGATAAAGAGAAGCGGAACGAAGAATGCAATCAGCATCGTCGTTACTCCGGTGGAAACAGAGTTATGATCCGGCGACATGTTAAGAACCAGATTCAGCGGCGCACTCCACGGATAATACATAATGAATCTGGACTGCATGATGGTGAGTTCCGAAACGACGGCAAACACGCCAAGACCCATTGCCGGAATATAACTGCGCCACATAAGAGCCACTGCAGCCGCAATTGGCAATAGGGCATATTGCAAGATGAAGAGCAGACCGTATTTGCCGGCTTCTTTTCCGAATACAGCTAAGGTCGGCATCTCGCTTGTAAACAGGAAGCCTGTACCAAAGGTAAGCAGGAACGAGAGCAGGATAACCGATAACAGAACCGGAATAGCGATGATAAACTTTGCTGCAAGCACTTGATTGCGCGAATGCGGCCCCGTCAATATATTGTTTACGGTACGCTCTTGGAACTCCCTTGCGAATAAGTAACCACCCAATAAGGCAAATAAGGCCGGACACATCAGCATCGTCAAAATGAACAAATTATTCTCGAACAACCCCTTCCACTCAAAAGCCCCCGAATTGTTCAGTTGTATGAAGAATCCGAGTGCTCCCGGAAGCAGCGCACCAAGCAGAATCAGCCATAACATGCGGGAATTACGCCATTTGAGCCATTCACAGGCAATGAGATTAAGCACGGGCCGCACCTCCTTCCACAAGGCGCACAAAGTAGTCTTCGAGCGAATCTTTCATGGCGGAAAGACTATTCACAAGAATGCCTTCCTTCACGAGCAACCGGTTCATCTCGCCCGGAATCAGTCCATCATCATAGACACGGAGCCAGCCATCCTCATCGATTCGGCAATCGCGAATGCCCATCTCCGAAACTAACAGCTCCCTGGATTTCTCCAGCTGATCCACCTGTAAACTAATATAATGACGATTGCGCTCCTTAAGAGCATGCATCGTTGTCTCTTCCAGCATAACGCCGCGATGGATGATGCCGACTTTCGTCGCCAGCTGCTCCACTTCACTTAGAATATGGCTGGAAACGAGTATCGTAATTTTCCGTTTCTGCGCGAGCTCCTGGATCAGCAATCGAATTTCTTTAATCCCCATTGGATCGAGGCCATTGGTCGGTTCATCCAGAATGAGCATCTCCGGACTGTGAAGAATCGCTCTGGCAATGCCCAGACGCTGCTTCATACCAAGGGAAAAGTTAGCCGCTTTGCGGTTTCTGGCCTCCCATAGACCTGTCGTATGAAGAGCATCCTCCATCGCGTCTTGACCTTGAACACCCATCATTTTGCGGTGAACGTCCAAATTCTGAATAGCCGTTAGATTCGGATAAAAGCCAGGATATTCAATGACCGATCCGACTTTCCGCAGCACCGCATTGCGGCCCTTGCCGATCCGCTCTCCAAGCAGCTCTACGGATCCGGCCGTCGGCTGGATGAGTCCCATCATCATCCGAATCGCTGTCGTCTTGCCGGCTCCGTTCTGTCCGAGGAAGCCGTATATCTCGCCGGGCATTAACGTCATGTCAATGCCATTCACGGCTTTAACGCCTTTATAATGTTTGCAGAGTCCGCGGACCTGCAGGATAGGTTGATTCATTGTTAGTAACGCTCCTTCGATAATTTAAGCAATATCTTTGCGCCGGAACCCGAAGCATCCGGCAACGAGCAGCACAAGCAAATAGAAGACCGTATACAGAATAAATGCCATACTAGGCACATTGATGGCGGATAACGGACCCATCGTGTTCACCATATCGGTCGTCACCGGCAAATCGAGTCCATTGAGGAGCTCATAAGTCACCCGCTTCAGCATCATATTGGATGGCAGCAGCATGGAGAAGAACAACGCGAACTGTGAGATCTTCTCACTGGCGAACGGGAGATTCTCCAAGAAACCGCTGAATAGACTTATTCCATACAGCATGGCGCAAGCGACGCCGTTTCCGAGCATGGGCAAGAAGATCGAGCCAAACATCGTAAGGGCAAGCAGCAGCAGCGGCGCCCAGATGAATAGCAGCAGCGACTTCAAGATGACGAGCGGATATAGCGGGAAATCCAGCCAGAAGTGGATCGGAAGCAGAATCGCGAAGAACAAAACGATACTATACCCGATGAGCCAGCATGCGATACCCATATATTTACCCAGGTACACTTTCCATCGCGGGATCGGGCGGGCTAATACGGCCAGCATTAGTCCGTTCTCCACTTCACCGGAGATCGCTCCCATCGTCGTGAACAAAACCAGAAAAGCAATGATCATTTGCGCGAAGAGCAGTCCAAGTGAAAGCAGCATCACGCCGTTCATTAACTCTGCCACCTGAAGCTGATTATGATCATCAGGGGTACGGGATAATCCATAACAGAACAACCCGACAAACAACACTGTCAGTACAACGCTGACCCATACGATTTTCTTGCGGAACAATTCTTTGCCGGCAAACGCAATCCACATCATGAACGTACACCGCCTTTACCTGCACCGCTGTTGCCCTGTTCCCCGGACATGGCCAGAAACCATTCCTCGAGCCTGCCCTGAACCGGCCGTACCTCGTAGACCGTGACGCCTTCTTCGACCAGCAGCCGGTTCAGATATCCAATCTGCTCCCGCCCCTTGGCAGACACATGAAGGACGGCGCTGCCATCCCCATCCTGCTTTGCAATCGTAAAGGACATTCCCGGCAGCAGCTGACCCGAAAGCGATTCCTGCAGCTCCGGCAGCCAGCCCGAAGTCGTAACCTCCCAGCTCGTGCCGCTTCGCAGAAGCTCTCGCATCGGCCCCACTGCACGCAGTTTGCCTAGGTGAAGGAATGCGACATCATCACAAACCGCTTCGACATCCTCGAGCAAATGTGTATTCAGGAAAACGGTCTTCCCCTCCGAACGAAGCCTTTCCAGCAGCATGCGAACTTCATAACGGCCGATCGGATCTAGTGCCGAAGACGGTTCATCCAAAATAATAAACTCCGGGTCCATTAGCAGCGCGCAGGCGATTCCGAGTCGCTGCTGCATGCCTTTAGAGTAATGGCGGACACGGTTCCAGCCTCGTTCGTTCAACCCGCTAATACGAAATACTTCCTCAATACGGGCCGTGAAGTCGGCTGATTTCGACTGAGATCGCGTCATTCCGCATAATCCGGCATGATAACGGAGCACTTCTGCACCTGTCAGCCATTCCTGGAAGCGAAACAGCTCCGGCAAATAGCCGAGCTTGATTCGTGATTCAGGATGTCCAATCGGTTTGCCGAAGAGTGTACCGCCGCCGGAATCCGGACGCAGCAAACCGACAACCATCTTCACAAAGGTGCTCTTGCCTGCGCCGTTCGGACCGAGCAGACCGAAGATTTTCCCCTTCTCTATTTCCAGGGAAATATCGGTGCAGCCCGTTCCGGACGCATAGGTCTTAGACAGTCCATTCGTTTGCAGAATCATCATTTCATAATTCCTCTTGCTTCATTAATTAAGGCCTCTTCCGATGGATAAGCCTCAGTGGAGCCGCTTAGCTGATAGACCCATTCATTTTGAAGCCAAATCAGGGATCTGCCGCTGCCCGACATGGTCAGGATGGCGTCATTGCCATCGACCTTCAACGTGCGGACGTTGTCTGTCGAAGTCGATGGAACCGGCAGCGTATGGCGCCAATCGCCAATACCCGCAAGCTTCGCTCTCATTTCATCGGGGATGATAGGCAAATCAAGGACTGCCTGCCGAATTTGCTCCACATCGACGTCATCGGATACTTCAATAGACGGGGCAGGCATCTGTAACAGCTGCTTAGCCGTACTCCCATCCTCGGCTGCCTGATCCATCCTAAACGTGCCAGGCATACGAATGACAATCGGCGAATCCTCGACGGAAGCCGGGAATTTCGTTTCGCCTCCGAGCAGCGCGATCATTTTGTTAATTTCCTTCGGATGCAGGTTAAAGGTAATCTGCTGCTCCGGCATGTAGGTTATAATGCTTTTCCCATCGCCCGGAAGCTGCTTAAGCTTCTGTTCTCCGGCTAAGGTCGCTGCCTCGGCAGCATCGACATCGCGCGCCGTTCCTCCGCCTTCTTGCTTGATATCGCCGTACCGATTCAAATCAAGCTGTTGGATGCCGGCCGTTCCCGCTTGCAGCGCATCGCGGAAAGATGTGATATCGGATTGGCTGATTTCAATCGTTTCAAAGTGCTGCACGCGGAACGTCCCCAGCATGGACGCCATGACGTCTTGCCCCCAGGACGTGAACAACAGCATGCCTGCAAGCACCGCTGCCGTCGCGCCGGACAGCCACCGTTTCTTCAGCCTGCGAGGTTTCTTCAGACGTGTTCCTTCATTAATAGCTGCAATTTGATTTGGCGCTGGCGGCTCTTCGCGCGCAGTCAGTTCCTCACCCAATAGCTGCTCGTTTGGTTGCTGATTAGCTTGGTTCGGCTCAGCATTCTCCATCCAGACAGCAGGTACCTCCTCGTCCTTCACCGCCTCGAACAATCGATCGAGCGCATTCTCGACATCAGCATCGCTAATGCCCAGCTCTTGCGCATCTATATGATCCAATGGTTTATGTTTCATTGCTCCATGACCTCCTCAGCATTCATATTCTTCTTAAACCGACTAGCCGCCCGCATGAGCAGGGTCCCGACAATTTTGGGATTCACCTGCAATGCCTCCGCAATCTCAGCATGCGTATAGCCTTTTTCTTTGAGCAGCAGTGCCTGACGGTCCCGCTCGGATAATTTATTCAGTACATTTCGGACGACATCTCGTTCCCAATTCTGAATGACAGCTGCATCATTAGATGGATGGACCTGTTCTTCCGTTAACGCTTCGTTCATCTGTTTCTCCGTCAGGTTCTGTTGTCTGCCGGACTTGCGATAATGATCATATACGATACGGGTCAGTACCCGGTGCAGCCATGCTCCCATGCGATCTAGCTCTTCCGGTGGATTACGGTAAAGCCGCAGGAATACCTCTTGAGTCAAATCCTCCGCTGCTGCGCGATCTCCGATAAGAGCAATAATTTTCCGCAGCACGGCGGGATAATGTTCCCGGAACAACGCTTGAAACCGTTCCGGCCTATTCTGGTTTACCATGTATTCGCCTCCTTCATCTGTTAAGACGACGCATTTAGCCCAAATATAGCACACCGGTAAAAAAAAGCTAACGTTTGCTCCCAGCACGCTTGGTGCTGAGAGTGCGAGCGCCGCAAGATCCACTCCCGAATACAAATGATGCGACAGGTTTTCTTCGCAGCCACTGAGAAACTCAGGTTTTCAAGCGATCGTAGCGATTCGATTTCTTTTGTGGTATTGCTCTCCAGCTGCCAAAGTAATGAGGTACGAGGGATCAACTGTCGCGCGGCTCGAAGATGACGTGTAAGGAGTACAACACAATCGCTGCATTTTAATCTCAAATGACGTATGACTTGTACTTCGTACAAGTCATACGTTTCCTTCTAATGAATATAGCTGGTTATCCGTATTTCAAATGCATTTTATACACGTTAAGTACCTTATTTCTCGGAAGGCTTCAGTTTGTCGTGTAGTTTGTACAACTCAAGTAGGAAGCCGATAAAAACTTCTATAACCGCTGGCTCTAACGAACCGTACAGGCCTTATCAGGCCGAATTTTGGGACTTTGAGAATCTAACGAACCGTACGAGCCTTATTCTGGCAAAATCCACCTCGAATCCCCCCACAACCATCAAATAGAAACTCTACGGTTCGTTAGAATTTTTTTGAAGCTATTCCGGGACGAATAAGACCTCTACGGTTCGTTAGCGTATTCCGTATCCCTTTTTTCGTGTCCGCACTCCTCAACTCGCTCCCCCTGAGTCTACCTTAGAAACAAAAAAACAGCCGCAGAGTGACCTCTGTCGGCTGTTTTCGATAGAAAGATGATGATCATTAACCTTCAATTAGTGTTTTGTAGGCATCCAGTTGTTTTTGGATTTCGTCTTTCACTTTGTCATAGCCGGCAGCTTTCAGCTTGTCGCGAAGTGCGTTAACTGCAGCAGCAGGGTCGCCTGCTTTACCGAACAGAATTGCGGGCAATTGCTCGCCAACTACTTGAGAGATTGCAGTCATCTCAGGATCAACGCTTGCTTTGTCGAATACGAATTTGCCGTAAGGGAATGGCTTCTTGATTTGGTCGTATTTCGCATAAACATCGCCTATGCCGCTCCAGTCCGTGTCAGAAGGAATTTCGAATTTGTCGACGCGGCCGCCCCAGAAGTCTGTGTAGAAGCCGTCTTTTGCTTCATCGTAAGCAGCTGGACGGAAACGCTTGCCGTCTTTGATTTCATACTGAACGCCTTCAAGGCCGTAGTTGATCAGTTGGTACACTTCTTTGTCTTGACGGATCAGCTCATAAGCCATCAGAGCGCGTTCCGGATGTTTGCTGTGCGCGCCTACCGACGTACCGCCATGCGTAATTGGCATGGAGATCAGATTTCCGCGAGTATCGGAGTAGGAGAACATTTGCAGCTCGGAGCCTGGTTGTTGTTTATCCATTTCAACGCGAAGACCTTTGTACGTTTGCGTATGGTGGGAATCTGCTCCTGTGAGACCTGCTTTAAGTGCTGCACGCGTGTCTCCTTTATAGTTCAACACATCTTCGCGCCAGAAGCCTTTGTCTGCCCACTCTTTCATCAATCCAGCAAATTTAATGAAATCATCGTTGAAGATCGGGCTGTCAACTGTGTAGCGATCGTCGTAGGATTTGGCATAGTAAACGTTCGCATAACCTGTGGAAATCGGCAGCTCAATGTTATCTGTGTACGTAGTAGCAAAGCCGTTATAGAACGTGCTTGTTCCGCCGTTTACATCGTAAGGAACAACGCCTTCTTTCTTGTCTTTCACACCTTGGAAGTATTTGCCAAGTGTTTCGAAATCTTTAATCGGCTCTGTAATGCCGAACTCTTTCGCCCAGTCGCCGCGGTAGTAAACACCGTGGTTAACCCATTGCGTGTAGTGATTCTCCGGAATCAGGACGATATCATCCTTGAATTTGCTTTGCTCCCAATCCTCTTGCGGAATTTCAGCAAACGTTTGCGGTGCATATTGCTCCAGCAAATTGTTCAGCGGCAGGAAAGCACCGCGCTGCGCATTGCCCCATGTATCGAGCCAGTCCGTACCGATTGTGATCAAGTCAATCGGTTCGCCGGAAGCAAGCAGCAAGTTGTACTTCGTTTGCCAGTCTGCCCACTCTACCCATTTGAACTCGAGCTTCGCGTTGATTTTTTCCTTCATAATCGCATTTACTTTCTCCATAACGGTTTCGAGCTGGCCGTTCTTTGGTTTATCGCCTAGCACGACATACGAAATGGTTTCAAATTCACTTGTATCGATCTTGCTTACATCTGCACTGTCATTGCCGGTATTGCTGGTGGAATCACCTGATGTGTTGCCGGAAGTGTCCCCTGTGTTACCTGTGTTACCCGTGTTCTTGTTGTTGTTGTTACTTCCGCAAGCCGTGATACTGAAAACTAGGATGAGCATAAGTACGATAGTGGATACCCGCTTCAAGTTTCCCATTCTTTGTAGCCTCCCTATTTTAGATAAATCGCTTTGTTCCGCTCCAAAAGTTACGAAAGCGCTTTCGTGCGGCTATGGCAAGAGGGCCGGCAAACTCCCTCATATACCTGTTACCCTTTTACTGCACCAACCGTAATCCCCTGAATGAAATAACGTTGTACGAACGGGTAGAACATGATAACCGGCCCTGTCGCAACAACTGCGGTTGCCATCTTCATCGATTCCAGCGGCATATCCCGGAGCGGAACGTTCGATGAGGCTGACGAGTTTCGAATAAAATCTGCGCTCGTGATGACGTTATAGAGGAACAGCTGCAGCGGTCGATACTTCATGTCCGGTGACAGAAACAGCATCGCGTTATACCACTCGTTCCAATAGCCCAGTGCAATAAACAAGCCGATCGTAGCGAGCGCGGGTGTTGTCATCGGCAGAATGAGTCGCATGAAGATGGTGAAATCGCCTGCACCGTCGATCTTAGCGGATTCGGTAATGGCATGCGGGATCGATTTCGTGAAGCTCTTCATCATAATGATGAGGAACGGGCTCATTAATCCCGGCAGCAAGACCGCAAGGTAATTGTCACCCAAGCTTAAGTATTGTTTGATAAGCAGATAGAATGGAACCAGTCCGCCGGAGAACAACGTTGTGAAATAGATAAAGAAGGATATGGAATTCCGCTGCTCGAAGTCCGGCCGCTGCAGCGCATATCCGGTCATGGCAACCAAGAATAATCCTGCAATGGTGCCAACTATCGTAAGTCCGATCGTCACCGCGTATGAACCGATGATTAAATCCGGATTCTCGAAGACGATTTTGTAAGCAAATGTACTGAACTCCCGCGGCCATATGTTGAAGCCGTGTTTCGCGATGGACGCTTCTTTGGTAAACGAAGTGCCCAGTACGACTAGAAACGGGACCAAGCAGCAGAGTGCGAACAAGCCGATGAATACATAACCGAAGCCTCGAACCATTAAGGACGTCCCATCCGTCCGAATGCGTTTGTGGACCACTTCCATGCGAGTCCCTCCTAGAATAACGAGTTATCCGGCGATGTTTTCTTCACAAGCCAGTTTGCTGTGAGGACGACGACGAAACCGAATACTGACTGATACAAGCTTACTGCGCTGCCCATCGAGAAATTAAAGTTGTTCATCAAGGAGCGGAATACATACGTTTCGATAATATCGGTTGTGGCGTAGAGAGATGTATTGTTCGCGCCGACGAGGTTGTAGAACAAACCGAAGTTGCCTCGAAGCACGCCGCCAAGTGAGAACAGAAGCAGAATAATAAACGTCGGCTTCAGCCATGGCAGAACGATGTAGCGTATCCGCTGCAAGGCGTTGGCACCGTCAATCTCGGACGCTTCGACGATTTCGGAATCCAGCCCCATGATGGCGGCAAAATAAACGATTGACCCGTAACCTGTCGACTGCCAAAGGTAAGTAATGATAATGATGAACGGCCAAACATGTGGATTGGAGTACGTCTTGACCGGATCCGCACCAATGGTTTTCAAGATCCCGTTCAGCATCCCGTAATCGTAGCTTAGGATGTTGTAGGCAATAAGCCCAATAATAACGAACGAGATAAAGAACGGCAGGAACATGATCGTTTGCGATACCTTCTTGAACCATTTCTTGCGCAGCTCATTCAATAGAATGGCGATAAAGATTTGCAGGAAATTTCCAAGTATGATGAAGGCCAGATTGTACAGAATCGTATTGGCAGTCAATCTCCAGAGATCGCCTGTCATCACTAGGAATCGGAAGTTATCCATTCCGATAAATGCGCTTTTGAAAATCCCGTCCGTATAGTTGTATCGAATGAAGGCAAGGTACAAGCCCGGCATTGGCAAATAGGCAAATATGGCGAAGAACAGAATAGCCGGTACACACATGAGAAGCAGCGTACGATTGTTCCACAGCTTCTTCCTTCGCGTTTGCATCGACTTTGAGGTCGACTTCGCGGCTGCTGCCGGCTGCGCGATTGTTTTCATCCTAACTCCCCCCTCCAGATCAAGTTGTAACTAACTATAGCTGCACGCCGGCAGGTACAAAGGATAAGCTCTCGAGCTGCGATGTCGATCCGGCTTCAACCGCTTCCAGCAGAATAAGAAGCTTGTTATCGCCTTCCGCGAACCAAGGCCCCGGGAGGAAGAAGGAATCTTGACTGCCTCCGCTCATTGCCGGTCTCGACTCGCCGCCTGCTGTCCATAGACGCCCTACAATCACGCCGCCAAAATAAACCGTCGCTTTCATCCCGCTGCCTTTCACATACACCCGCCAGCCATTCGAGCCGCTGGCTTCCGGCAATGTTCCGTACAGCCAAGACACACTTCCCGCTTCCATGGAGACCGGCAGCGAAGTTGGTGCTGCACCCTGCTGCGAGGCTTCCGCATGAGCGAGCAATCCGGCTTCGTCTGCAGCGGATAGCTGCCAATTACGAGCAGCGTTTCCTTCGTATACGATAACCTCCCCGGCTCCTAATCCGAGTACACGTTCCAGGAACACGGTTACCTGAACCTCTTCGCCCGGTTGTACATGCTCTGAGATATTGAGATACGGATCAAATGGGTGAACCGTACCGACGGATGCACCGTTCACGAACACCTGCGCCAACGCTTGGATACCTTTGAAGTGCAGCGTCCACGAATCTGCGCTCTCAGACGCCGTGAAGGTTTTGCGATAATATTCACTGGATGGATGATCCGGTGAGAGCCATCCGCCAAAGGTGCAAATCGCCCACGCTTGATCATCATAGTCGCGTTCCAGCACTTCCGGCTGCAGCGTGCGCGATTTCACTCGCAGTATCCGCCAATGCAGCAATGGCTTCACGCCCGTGACAGAGACAAGTCCGGTCAACCCTTTCTTGGAGTCAAGTCTTAGCGCCGGCAGACGAGGATCATCGAAGTTGGTATGTCCCCAAATTTCCACGCGAGCCGTAAGCTTGCTTCCCACACCGCCGATACCGCTATTGTTGCGGATAAATCGGCTGCCGCCGCCGGGCGTAATCGTTCCCAGGTAGCTGTCTCCTGCATAGAGCGAGATCATGTCGCTGCCATTCTGAACGAGGATCCCTTGCACAGCTTGTTCAGCCGTATCGATGCCGCTTTCCGCTTCGTACCACGCATAACCGCGGTAGATTCCGTTATGCTCCAGGAATTCCGCCGCTGTTAGAGATACTGCTGCATTTGTCGACAAGGACTCCATTGGTGATACCGCTTTCAAAGACCAATCTACAAGTGTCTCACGAGGAGCTACATCATAAGTAATCGGGCTGCCGATCGTTACTTCGCCATCTTGGATGACATTCATCAGCAGTGCATCCGCTCTTGCCAAGCCTACCAGCTCAAGCACCGTACCATCCGCCAGCTCTAATGTACATGAAGCAATCGTTCCGACTTTCGCTTGGAAGACGAAGAGATAATCGCCATCTTCACCGTTAGCCGAAGCTGCAACGCCATTCTCTTCGATGCGAACTGCCGGCTGGTTCAAGTTCAGCGCGACTTCGCCTTCATACTCACTGTGGAATACGATAACCGTCTTCGCAGCTTCGCGGTGTACATCCGACAGCTCTGCCGTCGAATAGCGCAGTACGCCTTCTATCCCCCAGCCGCTCATCGGCACTCCGATTGGCAGCATTTCGCATCTGGCCGGAATGGTGCGAAGCTTCGAAGCTTGCGGAATCAAGCCACCGCCAGTTCCTTGCAGTTCTAGCTGCACGACTTCCTCTTGCTCGCCTACATTGGCTACGAACAAGAGATGTCCGCCTTGCGCAAGCTGCAGCTGCCGTTGAACCAAAGTACCCGTCGCTGCTCCATCAGCTGAATCGCCGAACCGTCTTGCAGTAACAATGTCCGCTGCTGAAGCAGATTGCGCTTCTGCAAGTGAGCTGCCGTAAGCCGTAATCACGCGGCGCATCAATCGGCCTTCATACGCTTCCTTGCGAATGTGGCCTTCCGGCGAAATCATGCCATAGAAGTCATAATCGGATGTCATGAGTGCCAGCGGGTTTCCCCAGTTATTGGTCCCGTTGGTGAAGCCGAAGTTTGTTCCGGAAACTTGAAGGTAAGGACCAAGCAGCTTCGCCCCGCAGGATAATAAACGACGAAGCAGGAAATGCGATCGGTTGGTCTCGGTGACTAGCAGCGGTAGATCATGCTGAGCCAGTCTCTGTTCATAAGCGGTTACTTTGTATTCAAACTCGGGGTCTTTGTCATTCGGATAGAAATTACAAGTCGGTGCGACACCTTCCACAAGGCCCGAAGCCTCGTAAAGTCCGCCTTGCCCTGCACAGGCAATTAACGGAACTTGTATGCCGCGATTAACTGCCATGTCTCGAAGCGCGGTTATGTAACCTTTCGGATCAGGGCAGTCGTAGAAGTCGAGCTCGTTCTCAAGCTGCACGCAGATGATGGAGCCGCCTCGCTGCTGTTCATACTTGGCCAGCAGAGGGAGAATACGATCAAACCACTTCTCTACGGCCTGCAAATAAGTGCTTTCCGTGCTTCGGATAACCATATCCGGTTTAGCGAACAGATAAGCGGGAAGAGCGCCTCCATCCCATTCGGAGCAAATGTACGGCCCTGGTCTTGCTACTACCCAGAGACCCACATCAGCAGCCATCTGCAGGAAGGCTTCTACATCCCGTTCGCCGGTGAAATCCCAGCTTCCCTCTTCCAGCTCGTGAAAGTTCCAAGGGAAGTACACATCGATGGCGTTGTACCCGAAGGCCTTCACCTGTTCCAAACGTTCGCGCCAATGGGCACGTGGATTGCGGAAGTAGAAGAGCGATGCGCAGAGGATAATTTCGGCTTGACCGCCGATGCGGAGTGCCGAAGACGAAAGCTGTAAGGCGGAACTTGTTTTCATGTCCATGTTCATGCGTTCGATCCTCCCTGAGGTGAGCAGTGACCACTTTTTTATGAAACCCATTTCATACGCTGTAAAAATAAAAATACACTTTAACGTTGCGGGTTTGAGCGAAGTTTGAACAACATCACAGATACCGTTTGTAAGTGTATTTCAGGAGACTACATGCGTTAGCATCGTGCCGGAACTATACGATTGTGCGGGTTTTATGAAACCCATTTCATACCTGGGTTAAAATTAAACCCTTGCTAGAGGGTCATCTTGATTTGAAGTTTACATTCAAAATGATAGCGCTGTCAATACTATTTTTTTGAAAGATGGTTTACCCCAGAGACGACAGGTAATCGGCTGCTTTGACGCTGACATTAACCGACAAAGGGGCTGTACTTTCACGCACGACGAGCTCAGGTTGAAGGACGGTCAGCGTATCAATGCTGTTCTTCCCGATCAGCTGGTGCAGAATATGAGCAGCCGTACGGCCAAGCTCCAAGCATTTGAGCGAAATGGTGGTTAACTCCGGAATTAAATTAGCCGCTAGCGGAATATCGTCGAAGCCAATAATCGACATATCCTCAGGAACACGCAAACCATGCTTAACGGCAGATTTGATCGCCCCGATCGCAGATAGATCATTCGCGCAAACGATAGCCGTTGGGCGTACACCTTCCGCGCTAAGCAGCTCATTCATGAAAACTTTGCCAGCCTCCACTGTGAAGCCGCCGGTAATAATCCAATCCTCGCGAATCGGCAATCCAGCCTGCTGCATCGCTTTCGTGTAGCCTTCAAAGCGCTGCACCGTATTGGACATCTGCTTGTAGCCGCCGACAAAAGCAATGTCCTTATGGCCAAGTCCAATTAGATGCTCGGTCGCAAGTACTCCCCCTGCAACTTCATCGATAATGACGCGGTGAAATTTCGCCCCTGGCAAATTGCCGTTAATGAGCACGACAGGCAGACGCTTATTCACTTCCGCTACTTCCTTCGCCATCTCCTTGCTGCAACGGGCAAGGTCAATCCGGCCGCCAATCATAATGATGCCGTCAACCTGCTTCTCCATGAGGATATTCAAGTACTGGGATTCCCGCTGGTACTGCGCCTTGATGTCCTGGTTGGAGGAGCCTGTGTCGCAAAGGAAGAACGTATAGCCGTTATTTCTTGCTTCCTGCTCCAGGCCTGCCAGCACTTCCGGAAAGAATGGATTCGTAATGTCAGGCAAAATAATGCCGATCATGCCGGTTTCCTTCTTGATCAGGCTGCGTGCAAGCGCATTGGGCTGGAATTGGTGCTTCTGGATGAGACCCAAGATGCGTTCCCGAGTCGATGCTTTCACTGGCGCCGTGTTGTTCAAGACACGTGAGACGGTTGCGACGGAAACGTTTGCTTCTCTGGCAATGTCGTAAACAGTAACCGATTTCATTTTGCCTCACCCTTTGGGCTAAGATCTGTCTAGGTGACAGTTTTTCACTAGCATAGCAGAGTATTTTCCTTCTTGTAAATGGGTCAAGCTAATCTAGCAAATTTGAAAATATGCATGTAAACGAAATACATATATTTGAAAATATTATGAGATAAATATTAATTCTTTTTATCTTAACATGTATGTATCTTGCAGTCTACGATGGGTTCCGATATCCCGATTTCTCAGCAGGATTGTGTAAAGCTTGGCTCGGCATATCCATATCGTTATGCTTGCTTCAACCTGTACTTCTATCGCGCTAGCGTTGCAATAATTAGCTTGCTGCCCTACCAAAGAAGCCCGTTTCCGGAACGAACCGGCCAAGAAATCGATTCAATAAACGGCTTCCAATTATCAGAACATTCACAAAATAATATTACAATAAATAGGAATCATGAATGTGTTATTTCTATTGTCGTCACTCCAGCTTTCATTCGGCAAGATTATGCACGCACCATCACGCTAAACAAAAAGCCGCCTCAAAAGTCACAGCACTTTTGAGGCGGCCCTTCGTGGAACCCATCGCAACTATAGGCTATGCAAAACTTACAAAATCCTTGCCGCTCCACTGCTGCGGAAAGCAGCTTCCGCCGCCCCGCCGCGTGACAAATCCGGGCCGTCCGCCTGATCGCTGTTGCCGATATCCGCTGCCACGATAATGGCTCCCTGACTGAGCGCCTTGCGGCATGGTTCTGCATCACTGCTCGTCAATCCAATGTCAGTCAGCGCATTCTCCACATTGCGGTCATCGCCCAAGAAGGCGGTTGAGATCAGGAAGCCATTGCTGGGATAGGTCATGCCGCCGATGAAGCCACCGCTTATATTCAATCCGCTTGCCGCAGACATCGGCGCATAGACGCGAAGGTTTTCTACCCCATGATCGTCTGCAGCCGCTCGTGTACCAAGCAGGTCCGTCATCTCGTCGGCATGCACGTTCGTCTCCGATTCGACCCGCCGCGAGTGCTCCCGATCCTTAGCCAGCACCTTCAGCTCGTGGTTCGTAAACCCCGCCTGCTCCAGTGCCTGAATGGCCGTCACTGCTTCATTTTCCGTATTGAATATGCCTATTTTGTACGTCATGTTCATCGCCTCCGCATCCCGTATTTAAGTTTGTTATACCCTAAATGGGGAGGATTAAACCGGATGACGAAGGAAATTCTGCCATGGAAAACAAGCCTCTAACAGGACCGCCCGACGGTTATGGACGAGACGGCGAACCGTCCGGTATACGAGAGAGCGTCCACCCCGGCAGCACGTCATGACAAGGGTATAGCGCCGCCTTCTGTTCATCCAGTTCTACGCCGAAACCCGGTGTATCCGGGACGTAGGCGTAACCGTTGCGAAGAACAGGACTGCCCGGAAACACCTCGCGCATCCGATCGGATATCGCGCTCCATTCCTGGACGCCGAAGTTCGGGCTGCTGAGGTCCAGATGGATGTTCGCTGCCATGCCAACCGGCGACAGGTCCGGGGGCCCATGCCAAGCCGTGCGAATGCCGAAGGCTTCGCATAACGTACCCAGCTTCTCCGCAGGAGTCAGCCCGCCAATCGCGCTGACATGGCAGCGGATGAAGTCAATCAACCGCTCCGTAATGAGCGGCATCCATTCCGCGGAATGGACGAACAGCTCCCCCATCGCGAGCGGTGTCGCACATTGCGCACGGATGTGTCGGAACCAATCCAAGTGCTCCGGCGGCAGCGGATCTTCGAGGAAGAATAAGCGATGCGGCTCAAGCTGCTTCGCCAATCGCACCGCCTCGATAGGCACAATCCGCTCATGTATATCGTGCAGCAGTTCGACTTCGAAGCCAAACTTGGCGCGCAAATGATCGAACATTTGCGGCACGCTGCGCACATAAGCATCCGGATCGAAATACGCACCCGGCAGCACATGATCAGGCTGATGCAGCTTATGGCCTTGACCGCCATATCCGCCTAATTGGCAGCGGACATACCGGCAGCCCTGCTCCATAAACATGCGAACATTCTCTTCCACTTCGCTGGCATCGCGACCGTCGGCATGGCGATAGACGGCTGCAGCATCCCGCACTTTCCCGCCTAGCAGTTCAAAGACGGGTACGCCGCATAGCTTGCCTTTAATATCCCACAATGCCATATCAATGCCGGAGACGGCATTGTTCAGCACCGGACCGTTGCGCCAATAACCGCTGACCATGGCGGTTTGCCAAATATCCTCGATCCGTCTTGGATCCTTGCCAATCAGGAACGGCTTCAAATAGTGCTCCACCGCCGCCGCGACTGCAAGATGCCGCTGCGTAAACGTTGCACAGCCTAGGCCATATAGACCGGGCTCATTCGTTTCGATCTTCACGACAACGAGATTAACCCCATCGGGCGCGGTCATGATGACCCGTACGTCCCTGATTTCCACTTGTGCCATAGAGAGGACAGCTCCTTTTGAACCCTATAGATTAGCTAGCTGCTCTTCAGCATCCGCGGGAATTTCATGCCAACCATCGAATTTGCCGAGCATCTGCTGAATGTAGAACGGTCCGCTCTCACGGAGTTGACGGGAACGCTCGCCGACGAAATTATCCACCCGATTCTTGCAGAACGACTGCAAGTAATTATAATACAAGGCGCGCCGCTCCTCGGTCGGATGCACATTCGGCTTCGCCGCATGCCAGAGCGCACCATGGAAAATAACAGCGTCTCCCGCTTCGACCAGCACATCGATCTGACCTTCGATTTCGCTTAGCCCATCCGGCGGATTCTTCAGAGAGAGATGAGAGCCGGGAACGACGACAAGCGGCCCCTTCTCCGGCGTAATGTCATCCAAGTAATAGGCACAGTTGATCGATATCGGAAAATACCAATAAGGCGGCAGCGGATCAGGAAATACATGCGAGTCCATATGCCAGCCGACCGGCATTCCTTGGCCCGGCTTAATACGCGTGGCATTCACGCTTTCCATCTGAATGCGCGGCCCCATTAGCGCCCGCATCAAGTTAAATACCGGCGGGTTAACAAGCAGCGGTACAAACGCCTCGTCCCGGTCGATAATGTCGGGAATTTCCCGCGTCGTAAAGCCCTCCGAAATTTCAATCACTTTATCGATTAATGTCGATACATGCGCGGGAGACAAGGCCTGCTTCACGACAAAATATCCATCCCGCTTAAACTGCTCGACCTGCTCTTCGAGTGTCATGCTCATTTCCGTAATTCCCCCTTGTAATCATGATTTCATGATGAGCGCCTTGTTCATCGGCATAACGCCTCTTGGGCTTACATCAAATAATCGATTGCCGATCCAAGTGCCTTCGTATCGCTCGCCGGCGACGATTTCTTCCCGCTGCACGAGCTCCGAAGGAAAGGACAATTCCACCGTTTCGCCGGCTTCCAGCCCCGCAACAACCAAATACGGATGCGCAAGCGATACGCTCTGCTTACGCGGCGTATGACAAGTAATCGCATCTGTCGACAGCCAGCCCGGGACACGGATGTATAGATCGCCGGCTTGCTTCGGCTGTATGCGCAGCACACCGGCCCCCGGCACCTCGTACTCCATCTTGACGTGCTCATTCTCCTTCGTCAGCCACAGATTGACATAAAGCCGATCTTCACTTAGCGAAGTGGCATGATCCCAGATCAGATACAGTCCTCGGCCCCCGGCGGCGCAGCAGCAAGCCATCGTATCCACCTTGCCGCGGTTGGAGAAATCATTCGGATTCATCCGGCCCGTGAAACCGCCCCTGTAACGCTGCGGCACGTTGCGATACGTGCGCGTCGGCGTGTCCGGTTTATCGGTCACTTCCTTAGCCCACGATACGTCCCTCACTTGCGAAGCAACGAGCGTATTGGCGAACCGATCCGCATCGTCCCAGCAGGCGATATTACCGTTCTTCGCCAAATAAATCGCAGTATGAATCATATCCGTCGTACAGCAGGTTTCACTGTGCTGAATAACGCCCGGCAGCCAGCGGTACCGTTCATCTACCGGCTCCTCTCCGTTCAGGCCCGTGCCTTCCGGAAACCAGCCATATGTACTGCCCATACTGCATGCCCAGTCATACACCTTCTGACACCAAGCGATCAGCTCCGCATCCTGCTTAATGGTCGCGTAACGCAGAATACCGGCAACTGCACCCATCTTGGAATGGAAATGGCCGTCATCCGGGTAACGTCCCTGAGACCAGAAGCTGCCATCCGCCTCGAATACGCGTGAATGATTCACGACGAAGCGCGTCAGCTTCTCCAGCATTTCTGCGGCAAGCGGATCGCCATATTGCTCATAATAAATCGCCAGCGGCAGGATAAAGACGCCGCCGCCATAATGCGTCGGCTCCACGATAAACCCGTGCTCCGTATAGATTTCCTCCGGAACCGCCATGCCGGGGACATACGTCTCGAACGGATAACAGATATAATCCTCACGCTCGACCGCAATGCTCCGCATCCCTTGCAGCATCCGCTCGATGCGCGTCTTCGCTTCATCTTCTTTATCGAATTTGAGCCAGCTTAAGAGGCCCAGAAACACGCTCCGCTGGTCAAACATATTGGCGCCGGCAGGAACATCCCAATCATTGCTCATCCGGTAGAACAGCCCATCCGACTCGCTCTGCATCCAGCGCAGCGCATCCTTCATATGTGTCTCGGCATCCCGGCCCAGACGCTCGCCGACGATCTCGCCGCATAGAATCGAGGCATCGAGAAACCGGCCAACCGCATCGCCGAAGTCCCACTCGCTATGCCAAGCAAACGATTCGTCACTGCCGATCTTGGCGAAGAAATACGGTAAATGATGATAGTCCGGATCAAGCATTTCCTTGTAATGATGAATCGCTAACGCCGCCAATTCTCTGTAATCCAGTGCTCTGCCGAGTTCCACCTACTAATCACCCTTTCAATGAGCCTAGCATGATGCCCTTCACAAAATACTTCTGCAAGAACGGATAAATACATAGAATCGGTGCCGTCGTTACGATCAGCATCGCCATCTTGATCGATTCCGCCGTCACCGTAACGGCTCCCTGATGCATCTTGCTCAGGACCGCGAGGTTAGACGCTTCGTTCGATTGAATGAGGAACAGCAGCATATTCTGCGCCGTCCACAGCTTCGTATTGGAAATGAACGTAAAGCCCGTGAACCAATCATTCCAGTGGCCTACGCCGACGAACAACGCAATCGTAGCCAGAACCGGCTTGGAGAGAGGGAAAATAATGCTGAAGAAAATCCGGAAATCCGAAGCTCCGTCGATCTTCGCCGATTCCTCAAGCGCCTCCGGGAGCTCCGTCATAAACGTGCGCACCAGCATAATATTAAAGGCGCCGTACAGCCCGGGAATAATATAGGTCCAGAAGCTGTTCAGCAAGTGCAGCTGCTGCAGCGTGATGTAGAACGGAATAAGCCCTCCGCTCAGGAACATCGGAATGACAATCCACCAGTTCAGAAACTTGCGCAGCGGGAACGTTTTCTTCGTGAGGACAAAGGCAAACATAGCCACGAGCAGCACCTGGGTAACCACGCCCACGAGTACCCGAGCAATGGTCACGCCATAAGCAAGGAAAATATCTTTATCGTTAAAAATAACGCTGTAATTCTTCCAAGTGAAAATACGCGGCCAGAGGTAAATGCCCCCCTTCTGAGCATCCATCGCATCGTTTAGCGAAATCGCTAAAATATAAATAAACGGATAGAGGCACAGCAACGAGAACGCGAGCATGAGCAGCATATTGACAACGTTAAACCATTTTTCTCCACGTGATCTCTGCATGTCTACCCTCCTCTAAATTAGCGATTCCTGCTTGAATAACTTGGCGATGAAGTTGCAGATCAGGAATAGAAACAGTCCCACCGTCGCTTGGAAAACACCCATAGTCGCGCCGAGCGATAAACCCATAAATCCGCCTGAATTGCGCAGATAACTCAAGATGAGCGTATCCAGAATTTGACCGACCTCTTGCACCTGCAGGTTTCCCATCGTCCAGAGCTGGTCGAAGCCCGCGCTCATGAGTCCGGAAGCGCTCAGAATGAACAAGAGCACCATCGTGCCGCGAATGCCGGGCAGCGCGATATGCCAGATCTGGCGAACTCGGCTTGCGCCGTCAATGCTGGATACTTCGTACAGATGAGGATCGATGCTTGAAAGGGCTGCAAGATAAATGATGGCGTTAAAGCCGATATTTTTCCAAAGTTCAGTGAAGATGACAATCGGCAGGAAAGCACTCGTGCTCCCCATGAAATAGAACGGTTCATTCAAGAAGCCGATCTTAGTCAGCATGTCATTAATAAGCCCGCCATCCGGAGACAGCAGCTTATACCACAGCCCCGCCGCGATAACCCACGAGATAAAATAAGGCAGATAGCTGATCGTTTGAACGAAGCGTTTAAACACAGTTTGATGGATCTCATTAATGAGCAGTGCGAACAGAATCGTAACCGGGAATCCAATGACCAGCTTAAGTCCGCTGATGATCAGCGTGTTGCGCAGCGCGTTCGTAAAGTCAGGCAAATGGAAGATGGTTTGGAAATTATCCATGCCGACGAATTCACTGCCGGAGTATCCTTTAACCGGATTGTAGTCCTGGAAAGCCATAATAATCCCGATCATCGGGTAATAAGAGAACAAGAGGAAGAAGATAAGCCCCGGTATCGCAAAAATATACAACCAGCGCTGATCCCACATTTTGCGGCCTATTTTCCCCATGAGAAGCTGTCTCTTGCTTGGCGTGTGCGTCTGCGTTTCAGCGAGAGTCGTCATCGCGAGACCCTCCTTTTCGGATAAATGGTGGAGGAGAGCGCAGGAACGCTCCCCTCTTATGCGAGTTTGGTTATTACTTCGATTACTTTAAGCTATCGAGATTAATCGACTTCGCCGCTTCCGTTCTTTCTTCCACGACTTTGTCATAGCCGAGCGCGCGGGCATTCTTGCCCCAATCCTCTACAAGCTTCTTGATATCATCCGGGTTCTTAGCTGTAATAGACTTCGCCACCAATTGCTTGTAACGATCGCTTTCGCCTACGGTTACTTTGTTTTCTACATCGCCCGGATCTACATAACGCTGCGGATCGGTAATGAACTCCGTCGGGAACTTGGAGCCCAGGTTCTTCCACGTTTCGATCATATCTTCGCGCATTTCATAGCCGGACGGAGCTTGGTTCTTGATCAGCGCTTCGTAGTTCGGAATGAACGAGTAGACGTCGATACCCAGATGAGCGCGTTTGTTCCAGTCGCCTTGCGTCTCATCGAAGAAGGCTTTCGTGTCTACGATTTTGCCATCGGCGTTGCGCTCCCACTGCTGTCCTTCCAAGCCGTATTTGGTAAGGATCGTACCATCCTCGGAGAGAACATAATCAAGCGTCTTGAAGAAGGTATTGACTTCCTCTTGCGGAAGACCAGCCTTCACGGCCCATAGACTCCAAGCCTCAAGTCTAAACTGCGGCAAGCTTGGCCCCGAAGCGATTGTCGGGTCATACAGCTGAATGCCGACGAACTTCGCGTTCGGATCGGTCTTCTTCATGCTGTCCGTGTAAGGGTTCGCCTGCTCCCAATAAGCGCCGTGAACGGCACCGATGCGGCCTTGGTTCCCTTTCTCGTCGATCTGACCTTGCTTGAGCGAGAAGCTTTCCTCTTCGATCAAACCTTCTTTGTACAGCTTGTTATAGAAGGTCAGCGCTCTAATCAGATTCTCCGGCTGCGACACGTCGGAGCGTGCTGCTTTGCCGTCGGCATCCGTGTACCACCAGCCCGTGCCATTGTTTTGGCCCGGCGGGAAGAACACGTTGATCATGTTGCGGAAGTTTTCGCCGAATACCGAGTAAGGTACGACCGGCTGGCCGTTTACATCTTTGATTTGTTCCTTGAATGCTTTCAGCGCATTATAGAACTCATCGATTGTTTTCGGATAACCCAGATTGACTTTATCGAGCCAGTCCTTGCGAATCCAGATGGTCGGCTGGTCGATCGCGTAAGCCTGCATGTTGGAGAAGTTTTGCGGGATGCTGTACAGCTTGCCATCGTGAGGATTGGTCGAGAAAGGAAGCAGCTTCTCGACGGCTTTCTTCACATTCGGGTATTTATCCAGCCAAGGCGTCAAGTCTTCCAGCTTGCCGCTTTCGCCCATGGTGTTCAGAATCAGCTTTGTTTTGCCGTCTGCCCCGACCGCTACGAAATCCGGCCAATCGGAACCGCCCGTGGATGCCCACAGCTGCAGCTTCTGGACGACATCGCCGTAGCTGCCTGTTTTGAGCACGTCATACGTTAAATTGTTCAGGCCAACGCGCTTCGTCAGCTCAGGGAGGACGATGTCCTTAGCCGGGTCGGCGTTATCCCAGCCCCAGTTGAATGCCGTGATCTTCAAATCACTGACCGTGCCAAGCGGTTTCTCTTCTGTATTTGTCGCTGCTGCATTATTCGTAGCGGAGTTGTTCGTTGCTGCTGCGTTGTTTGTTTTCGTTGCATCATTCGTGGCGGTATTGGTCTTATTGTCATTGTTGTTGCTGCCGCTGCAGCCAACAACGCCTAGAGAAAGGGTTGCTACACTTAACAGAATGCCTACTTTACGCTGGATTCTCACACGTTATTCCCCCTGTACATGAGTGATGGAACCTTGCTCAATAAAGGAACACAACTGATCTTCAGTGCAGTGCAGTCCACGCCACCCGGCCAATCGACCGTGCTCCACTCCCCCTTACTTTATTCACGCGATACCTGTGTGCGGGATTCTCATGCCCCCCTTGGCAATGCCAAGCAATCGCAATCCCAATCTATGTGGTACAGGTGATGCGGGAGATATAGTCCCCCGCCCATCCTCATCCCAGGTTTATTGCAGCCATTCGGCTGCGACTACGACTAGACTACCAATGAACCTTGCTGCTGCGCTGAGCTGCGTATGGAATTCCTTGAACGAGCGGCGCTGCCTGCTGATTCATCCATTCACGCTTAAACAGCGGATAAATGTGACCCGAAGGCGTAACGGAGATGACGGTGTCGCCGCGCCAACGAACGTTGTAGTCCTGTCCGGAAACACGCTCGACCTTCTCTACAGTGGTTATGGGGTAGAGAAGCTGTACCAGCTGACCCGATTCCAACCCCTCAAGGCGGATATAACCGTCCTCCGGAAGCTGAACGCTTATGACAGCATCGTCGATCGATACGGTAATATCTTCAAAATTAACCCAATCCGGTACGCGTACACGTAAACTTGGCGCATCGTGGATGATGAGCTCGAGCTTGCCCTCATACGGCTGATAGCTGATAACCTCAACCCAATCGCTGCTTCGGCTAAGCGACATATGGACGGAAACGATATCCGCGTGCTTCGTTACGATATCATCCCAAACCAGATAGCAAGCTCGAATGCCTGCTCCGAGGCAGCAGCCTTCCACGCTCTCCCGGCAATTGTCCAGCGACCCCGGCTTCGACCAGGAGGCCCAGCTTCCATAGAGCGCCCGCTCGAATTGCGGTTTCTGTGCTTGATCGACGTTCGGCAGCATCGGATCGGTATGTACGATTTGGTTCTCCAGCAATTGATTGCGGGCGAACCGCTCTAAGATCGCATAATAATTCGAATCGATATGACGGGCGATTAGCAGTCCCAAATGAATGGCATCCGTAATCGAACACGATTCGCATGAAGCGTCGTCCGGACCGACCCCATCCGGTATCCAGCCCCACGTGCTGGAATAACGCAGTGTCCAATCGAAGACCGTTTTCATTTTCCGGACCGTTGCGGTGTCATTCGTCTTCAGTGCACGGCGCATGAGCGCAACGGCCGCTGTAAGGATTCCGCCGGAATGTGTATGTCCCTGATAATGTCCCTCCGCATCGAACGTTCCGCTGACATTCAGCACGAAACGACCCATCCGATCAAGCAAGTCCTCGCAATCCGGGGCATCGACACTTTCGGTGTACCGAGCTAATGCCAGCATGATTCCGCCGAGCGGGAAGGTGGGGTAGCCGTTGAAGTCACCGAATACGGCATGCTCCATCGTGTTCCAGCCTTCGGCATTGCGGAACCAGTAGCTGTAGTCCTCTTCATGCTGCAGCTTGCTTCTTATGGCGACTGCGAGCTTCTCGATGATCTCCTTGCCCGCTTCCGAAGGCGAATCCAGGTACAAATCGACGTAGGCCAGGAGCATTCTCCCTGCCATGAAGGGATTCAGAAACGGGTCGCAGGTGTCCAGCATCGCCCGCAGTGCTTGTTCTTCTTCTACATAGTCAGTAGCACCGGTAATCGGACGGCCGAGTAAATACGCATCGGTGAATCGGGAGCACATATCGCCTAAATCCCAGATATGGTGCTCAAGCTTCGGCTCGGGCTGCAAGCGAAGCAGAAAATACGGCCGCATGTTCTGTTCGGGATCCAATCGGTTCGCAATCGCACTGAAGCCGCGCTCGATCGCTTCCTGCAAATAATACGTCTTCGGTCTGCTTGCCATGTGAGCTTCGTTTACCATCGTTCCTTCCCCCTGTTTGTTCGCATAGATTCTATAGGCATGAATCGAATAGCTAATCAACGTGAATGGAGACAAGACGAAATAAATAGAGCGCTTACATTTTGAGCTTAGAAAAAAGTTGTGTCGAAGCCTGATGATGTACTTGAAGATGAGGATTGCTGTGAGAAAAACTTCGAAATGGTGGGTATTGCTGAAGTGGTGTACAAGGAGGCAGTTCATAATTATATATCAAATATACAACTTATAAACTTGACTTGGTGGCTGTTTACCTGCATCATACTCCCATATTACAGCCTCTGTAAAGAAAAAAATTGGAAACTCGCAAAGAAAGTTGTATATTCATTATATCAGGAGAGAGAGTGTGATTAGATGACTGTACCAACGAAACGAGTTCCTCTTTACAACCAAATACGCACGTATATTACCGACCAAATCGTACAAGGCCAGCTGCTCCCCGGAGATCGACTGCCATCGGAAAACGAGCTTGCGGAGCATTTTGGCGTCAGCCGCATTACCGTCAAAGGCGCCTTATCCTCCCTCGTGAAAGAGGGCACCGTTTACCGCATTCAAGGCAAAGGTTCCTTCATTGCGGATCAAGCCCAGGGTGAGCCTCTTCGTTATCAAACACCGGATATTCGTAAGCTGAAGCTGATCTCCTTGCTGATACCCAGCCTGAAAACCGCCTATATGGTGAATTTGGTCAAAGGTGTGGAAAACGCCGCTTCGAGTCAAGGCTATCGCGTTATTGTCTCGCTGACTCATGAGTCGGTAGAAACAGAATGTCAGCTGCTTGCCGAAGCTGAGGAAATGGGCGTAGCCGGTGTCATCGTCTACCCTGTCGAAGGGGAGAGCTATAACGAGGATATTCTGCGGATGACCTTGCGCGGCTACCCTATTGTGGTTATTGACCGCTATCTCAAAGGGCTTGAAACCAACTGCGTATGCACGGATCATTTCAGCGGCGCCTATGCTGCCACTTCTCATCTAATTGAGGCGGGGCATTATCGGGTAGCCTTCCTTACCGCTCCATACACGGGAACGACGAGCATGGAGGACCGGCTCGAAGGCTATCGGCAAGCCTTGGCTGACCACGCCCTATTAAGCGATCCAAGACTTGTCTTTACCCGGACGGAGCCGGAACAAATAGAGCTCTACTTGCAGCAAAATCCGGATGTCACCGCTGTATTTGCGCTAAATTCCTCACTCGGCCTGAAAGTATTTGCGGCAGCGGAGCGACTGCAGCTCTCCATTCCCGATCAATTGTCTGTTATTTTCTTCGATGACTATGAATACTCGACCCGGTGGACGCTGCGTCCGACCTGTATCCTTCAGCAGGAGGAAGAGATCGGTGCCCAAGCCGGCCGACTCATGCTCTCGCTTGTCACCAATCCTGCTCAGGAGCGCAAGAAGATTGTGCTGTCTCCGCGTCTTGTTATCGGGGGCACAACGGCTGCACCTTCCTTCCGGGCATAGTCCGTTATGTTTCAACTCCCTGTGGAAGGGGTATACAACTCGTAATAAGAAATTTAAGATACAGGAGCGTCGAGCTATGAAACAAACCGATAAACTATTTTTGCGTACGGAGAATCAGGAAGGCAAATGTATCGTTTATGTCGGAGGCGAGCTGGATTTGGAGTCCGCCGTTCATATGCGTGCAGTGATGACCCCACTGATTGAACTAACTGATCGAGAGCTGACCCTTAATTTGCGCGAGCTCCGTTATGTGGATAGTACCGGCATCGGCATTCTCGTGTCCGTGCTGAAAGCCAGACATGCCAAGCAAGCCCCATTTTCCGTGGAAGCTGTCCCGCCTCATATTCGCAAGCTGTTTGATATGACGGGCATCACACCATTTTTACTCAAACAAGCCTAATACGTAATTGCAGCAGAAAGGGACGAGTGCATAATGAACATACAAGTCGAAGAAGTAATCACCTTGCAGGTGCCGGCTTCGGCGGAATATATTGATCTGGTTCGATTGACTCTCTATGGATTAGCTGTCAAAATCGGCTTCTCCTTCGAGGAAATCGAGGATATGAAAGTGGCGGTGTCTGAGGCGTGCAACAACGCGGTTCTGTACGCTTACGGCGATTTGAGCTCCGGGCAGGCCGCTCCCGTTCCACAGCCTGCGCCGCGAATTGAGGTGCGCTTTATTAAGAAGAACGATGCCCTCTCCATTGTTGTCAAAGATGATGGACGCAGCTTTGACGCAACAGCCGCAGCCGCACGTGCGAAGCCGGTAAACGGACAATCGATTGATGAACTCCAGGCAGGCGGACTTGGCCTGTACTTGATGCAAGCGCTGATGGATGATGTGGAAGTGAACAGTGAAACGGGAACGGAAGTGGTTCTTACCAAGCGCCTTGTCAAAAGCGGTGAATTGTGATGAGCGCGCCGCAGCCGATTAAGCAGCCCACGCCCACAAGCATGGAACTTATAATGGCTTATCAAAGCGATCCGTCCAACGAAATCGCTGAACAGCTCATCACCCATTACGAGTCGATGGTTCGAATGGCCGCCGGTAAAATTTCGCGTAACCGCCCGGATTTGTACGAGGATTTAATGCAAGTGGGCCAGATTGCGCTGCTTCGTTTATTCGGCCAATTCGACAGTTCGCTCGGCGTGCAGTTTGAGCCTTACGCCATGAAGAGTATCATCGGGCATATGAAAAATTATCTCCGCGACAAGTCGTGGTACGTTCAGGTCCCTCGCCGGATTAAGGAGAAAGGAATCGCCGTTCAGCAAGCAATCGATGAGCTGACCGTGAAGCTTGAACGTTCTCCGAGGATCGAAGAAATCGCCGAGGTCATGTCGCTGTCCGTGGAAGAAACGACTGAAATTCTGGCAGGTCGCGAGCTCTATCATTACGTCTCGCTGGACACGCCGATTTCGGATGATGACAATACGTCATCGCTTGGTGATTTGCTCGGATCGGATTCCAATGATTTTGACAACATCGATCGGCGACTCGATCTCCAGGCTGCACTATCGAAGCTGAAGCCTGAAGAGCAGAAAGTGCTGCTGCTGGCCTATCAGGATGGGCTTCCCCAGCGACAGATCGCGGATCAGCTTGGTATTTCACAAATGAGTATTTCCCGAATACAGCGGCGTGCGATTGATAAACTAAAGCAGCTGCTGCATGAGCATCATGAGCAGGAAGAGTAGAAGCACGCTGTAGGCCGAGTATCATGGCCGCGGCGTGCTTTTGTGTTTTTGGATAAAATTGTCGGCGGCGCTGTTGTGCTTCACGCGGGGTTCGCGTTATGATGGTAACATGTATAGCTATACGCACGGACAAGCAGGAGGCTCTAAACTATGATGCATCGGATGCTGCAATTTCCGCAAGCGTGGGAATGGCTCATGCTTCACGAACAGCGGCCGGCGGGAACGTCCGGTCTTAGTCGCAGCAGCAAAGCAGCAGCCGATGATACCATTTCGGAGGCGCCTGCTACTGCTGCTGAACTGGCGGCAGAGCTGGCCCACGCGAAACAAGCCGTTGTGCAAGCCCACCCGGAGCTTGCCGGCTGGATTAATGATGTTGGAGTCGTTGCTCACAATCAAATTATCGTGTCCGAACTTCCGGGCGGTGACGCTATTCTGCATGGGACCTTGCTGTTCCAGGTGTCTGAGGATGAGAGCGACATCCTCCCTTTGCATTTTCGAATGACCGATCGTAAGCTGGTCACTTATATGTCGGATATGCGATTATCCGTGAGGCTGCAGCTGGATCCTTGGCAGGATAAGCTGAACCGCTGTCAGAGTGCGCCGGAAGGTTTCTTCGTGCTTCTTGGCGCCGTGCTGGAGACATTCCATGACGGTCTCGACCGATTCGAGACGCGACTTGGGGATCTGGAGCAGAAGATGCGCAAGTCGAACCGTACCGGCCTGATGAATGTGATCTTCGAGCGGCGCTATGAGCTGCTGCACTGGAGCCACTTGTTCATTCCGATCAAGGAAATTCAAGGCGCGGCCAGAGAAGCCTTCATGCATACGCTGCTGGAGCAGGAAGAGTTCAAACGGATGGAGCTGAAGCTCGACCGTATTCAAGGTCTGCTCAGCCATTATGCGATGGAGATCGACACGCTGCTCATGATGGACGATGCCATCTCGAACTTCCGCGGCAACGATATCATGAAGACGTTGACGATCTTCACCGCCCTGTTCATGCCGGCTACGGTCATTGGCGCCGTCTGGGGCATGAACTTCAAGGACATCCCTTGGGCCAGCGAGCGCTGGGGATTCATCACCGTCAGCCTCGTGATCGTCGTCACCACCATCCTCATCTATTGGTGGTTGTGGAGTAAGGGTTGGACAGGCGATCTGCTGAACGGCCGTCACAAAGGCGACCGCGTCGGCAGCTCAGGCGGCGCGGACCTCGCGCTAGCCGGCGGCGACGATGCGCCGCTGCCGCGGCGCAGCCGAGGCGGCAGCCGCGCAGGCGCAGCGGATCCTGGCGCGTCGCGCTCGGCGGATGCCGGCAGCCGCAGCGGCGTCGAGCACGACGCGCCGCTGCCGTCGCGGTCGAGCCGGTAGCGCTGAGGCGAGCGGATGGAAGCTGAGAGTTCGATTTTTGAACTCTCAGCTCTTTTTTTGTACGGTTCCGCCGCTGAGAGTTCCATTTTGGATTTCTCAGGCTTCGGCGCAGGCAGTTTGGGGGAGTTTCTAGGGGTTGAGAGTTCCATATACCAACTCTCAGCTTCTTTTTTGTGCGGTTTCGCCGCTGAGAGTTCCATTTTGGATCTCTCAGGCCTTGGCGCGGGCAGTTTAGTTGGAGTCCTGAGCATTGTAAGCCGCATATCCGCTTACAATGCTTTTTACGGGTGCTCTCCACTACTGTTAGCGGATATGCCTCTTAAGGTGGTCGAACTCATGCGAGAAAAGCCAGCTAGTTGAGATATTGAGCACTATTAGCGGCATATCCGCTTATTTTGCATTTTTCGGGTGGTTTCCACCACTGTTAGCGGATATGCCTCTTAAGGCAAAGGAAATCATGCGAGAATAGCTAGTCTGTCGAGACTGGCGTTGGCGGTGATGGTAGTGCTGGTGGTCGCGCTGGTGCTAGTGCTGGTGCTGGTGCTCATGCTCGTGCTCGTGCTCGTGCTTGATGCCGGTGCTTGGTGCTGGTGCTGTGATCGTGCTTGATGCTGGTGCTGTGATCGTGCTTGATGCTCGTTCTGATACTGATGATCGTGCTTGATGCTCGTGCTCGTTCTGATGCTGATGATCGTGCTGGTGGTAGTGAGTGTAGGTGTGTTGCTTTGGTGCGAATTTGGATGCAGTTGCAGGTGTGAGCGCGTATAGAGAGTGCAGGTGTGGATGGTTTCGCTCCTGTCCCGGTTCCGGGGTTTCATCCCGTCCGCTTAGGACAAACAAAAGAGCCCCCAACTCCTTGGAGGCCACTGAAGAACTTAAGTTTTCAGCGATCTTAGCGATTCGGTTTTTTGTGACATTGCTCTCTCCCAATGTAATGAGGTGCGAGGGATCACCTGTCACGCGGCTCGAAGATGACGTGTAAGGAGTACAACACATTCGCTACTTTCTAGTCTCTAATGACGTATGACGTGTACTTCGTACAATTCATACGTTTTTTTCTAGTGAATATAGCTGGTTATCCGTATTTCAAATGCATTTTTTTCATGTTAAGTACCTTATTTCTCGGAAGGCTTCGGTTTGTCGTGTAGTTTGTACAACTCAAGGAGGAAGCCGATTAAAACTTCTAGATAAACCCCTGGCTCTGGCAAGTAAATTGAAAGTCTACGCCTTTCAGCAATAGGACTTTGTGAGTGGCCTCAACTCCTTGGGGGCTCTCTCTACTTCAAATCCACAACGACCAAGCAGCGGTCGTCGGATTGCAGCTCCTCCGTTAGCTCGCGCGAGAAGAGCGCTTCTTCTAGTGCCTGCAGCGGAGCATGTGTGCCGTAAGGCTGCAGCAGCTCGGTGAGGCTGGCCTCGCGGTCTTCCGCGTAGTCGCTGCCGACGAGGTCGTAGATGCCGTCGGTCAGCAGCACGATGCGGTCGCCGGGTCCGATGGCGAGCGTGTGCTTCTCGATTGGCATTTCGCTGAACATGCCGATGGCGACGCCGCCTTGGGCGAAACGTTCGATGCTGCCGTCGCTTCGAATGAGCATGCCCGGCGGATGGCCGGCATTCACGTATTCTAGCGTGCCTGCGCCTAAATCGACGACCATATACAGCCCGGTGAAATAGTACTGGATCAACTGATCCGCAAATTGCAGCTGCAGCGATCGCCGGTTCAGCTCCTTGATGACCCGTTTGGCCCCGGACAACTTCGTCATCGCTTCCTTGAGCACCGATGCGATAAACATGCACGCCAGCGAGGACGATATGCCATGACCCATGGCATCAATCACAGCTACACCGTAGCGATTCTCATCGATTCGATGCCACGCGTACAAATCGCCGGACAGCTCCTCAGACGGGCGGAATATCGCATCGATCGCAATACGCTCGTCATCCACCGGCTGCGGGAGTGCCGCCAGCTGAACCTCTCGCGCCAGCTGCAGCTCCTCCCTCATCCGCCGATCTCGCTCCTTATGCCAATCCTTCTGCTCCTTCAGCCGGAGCGCCACGCGAATACGAGCAAGCAGCTCGATCCGATTAATCGGCTTCGTCACATAATCGATCGCTCCGGCATCCAGCGATTCGGCCAGCTTCTTCGAGTCGCCGATCGCCGTCACCATGATGATCGGAATATCCCTCAAACGCGGCGACTCCTGAATCATCGCACAAGCTGTAATCCCATCCACGCCGGGCATCATCATATCGAGCAGGATCAAATCGATGTCATGATCGTCATCGCCCGGCGCTTCCTCCGGCTCAAGCCCCTGTTTGTTTAAACCGACTAAACTAAACAATTCGCTGCCAGAGGCAGCCTGCAAAACATTCGTATACCCCGCACGCTTCAAAATCTCTCTGACAACCGTAATATTCATCGGATTGTCGTCCACCACTGCAATTCGCATCTTCAATTTCCTAGGCATTTCTGATCTCCTTATCATTGTCCTTCACCGGCACGACGTGATGTACTTCGTTACCCCCGCAGATCATGCTTTGAATCTGGAACATGTAGGACAGCAGCCTAAAGCACATTGGCCCATAACCTCATACACTGGTAGCAAGGAGAGTGGGTGCAGAAATGAACAATGGCAGTACGATGGACATTCGAACGGCCATCTTTTTGGCTGCAGTATGTGGGCAAACTTATGTGCAATACAATAATGGCGGGTACTTTCTTGTGCCTGATACCTACCGGCTGGTCGGATCGTTTAACGCCGCTTCCTACACCGGAAAAGAAGAGCCCTTCGGTTTCGTCATCGAGTCAGACCGAGCGGTCGTATTGGCTTTCCGCGGCACAAGCTCCCCTACAGACTGGGTCATGGATATGATCGCCCAGCAAATTCCGTTCAAGCCCGTCAAGAATGGCGGCAATACGCATAAGGGCTTTACCGAGGTCTATATGTCGGCTCGGGATCAAATCTTCCGCTTGCTCGATCAAGTACCGAAGTCAAAGCCGCTATTCATAACCGGACATAGTCTTGGCGGAGCACTGGCGACACTCGCCTCGCTTGACATCGCGACCAACCGCATGCCTGCCGCCCTCATCACCTATACGTACGGATCGCCGCGCACGGGAGATCCCGCCTTCGTTCGCGCCTATAATGCAGCCGTACCCGTCACCTTCCGCGTGCAAAATGAATACGACGTCGTGCCTCACCTGCCGCCGCTCGTATATCAATCCCCGAATACCGACAAAACGTACTATTATTTGCACGTGAAGGAAGAGGTCAAACGAAACTTCCGCATGGGCTCCGTCGGAGGGAATCATGTGATCAGCAGCTATTTTGCCGATTTGGCACGGGAAGCACCTACATTTACAATGGCGATTTGTTCAGGACCTCCCGGCTGGTGTCCTCAATAATGAGGACATCAGCCGGGCCGATCCCTATTATGTATGCATCGGCGATCCATCTAGCCCTTCAAACCAGCCAGCTCCGCAATACGGCTTCGCTCCGCCTTCGTCATCCCTTTAAGCACAAGCTCGTAAGAGTGTTTAATCATATCCTGCAGCTCGTCTTGCGGAATCGATCCATCGAGCGCGATGGAGTTCCAGTGTTTCTTGTTCAAATGATAGCCGGGCGTGATCGCCTCGTATTGCTGCCGCAGATTCTCCGCGATAATGGGATCACATTTCAAGGACATGCTGCTTTCCGTGAGGATCGCGAACATTTTGCCGCCTGCCTTCATCACCAATGGATCCGGCCCAAACGGATAATCCTTCTGCGCCCCCGGCATGGACAAGCAATAGGTAAGTAACGCTTCCATCCGCTTATCTTCCCCTCTTCACACCAAAGTATAGTTCGCAAAAGCCGCCGCTTGTCCATAATACTCGCCGGCTTCATCGTACAAATTCCATACGATCGCCTGCTCGATTCGAAAACGTCGGCCGCTGCTGGAAATTCGGATGCCGCTGTAATCGTCAATATACCCTTGCCCCGCGACGGCTTCCAGAAATCGCTGCCGTTCCTCTTGGATCATTGGCTCCGCCGTATGCTTCGATTCGATTCGCGTAAAAGCATCCCATTCCATTTCCCACAACGCCAATGCAGCGCGGTTACCGTAATTGAGTACCGGGTCTTGCTGCGTACCATGTGAAAGTACCACGAGATCCGCATGGAATAAAGCCTCAGCTGCCGACTCCTGTTCTGCCCGCGGAATCAACGGCTTGCCCAGCAGCCGGTTGTAGCTGTTCAAAATTATGGCGGCATGGCGCTCTCCCGCGCCGATGCCTGTCAGTTGCTGCAGCATGACATGTTCTCCCTCCAACTTCATCTTCGACTCCAACTAATTTAAAAAAACTGAAGGTGAAATTCACCCTCAGTTCTTCGGTTCCGCTGCTATACGCCCATTTTCTTGCGCTGATTGTTTACTTTTTTGTGGTTTTGGCTTTTCATCGTTTGTTGGTTGCCGCCTGGACCATGCTTTTGCTTATTGTTCAAATTCGCCTGTTCTTGTTTCTTCTGTGCCAGCTTCTGTTTCATCGCTTCAGCAAGGGAAATTTTCTTCGGCTCTTGCTCTTGCGTTTCCGGCGTCGTTTGGTTTTCTTCCATTTCAGATCACCTCGTCTGTTTGTACTAGTTGTATTGTAGCTTTTTTTTCGCTCGCTTTCCAGTGCACGAGGCAGCAATTTTCACATCTTTGCCATTATATCCCGCATTCTACTCCCGCAGCGCATCCTTCAGCCTGGTGGACATGTTATCCGCACTTCCCGCACGCAGCATTCCGCGAAGCCTTGCTACCTCTTGCTGCAGACGGAGCTTGTCCCCGCGCAGCTGCTCAATCTCGGCTTGTGCCGCTGTAAGCTGCTCTTGCAATGAAGAAATCGGCTCGTTCATCGCCGGCTTCCCCCTCTCTCTATTCACATCATTTCTCCCTATTGTAACGCTGACCTGCCTCAATGTACAAAAAAGCTCCGACATCGCAGCAACCGGAGCTCTCCATGGAGAACGTCAAGTGCTGTACCTATCGGAGCTTTGCATGTTAATTTCTCTGCTTCGCTTCTTATTTCACCGCAATCGCAACCTTCTGCGTCGTCACGAGAACATTCTTGCTGTCGAACGCTTTGACCACCACTTCAATCTTCTTCCCTTTATACGGTGCAAAATCGATCTGTGCCGTCCAAGGCAGCGCAGTTACCGTGGCTACCGTCTTGCCGCCGATCTCATAGGTCACTTTGCTTAGTGTCGGTGACCATGTTTTCACATAGGCCGAAACCTTCTGCGTCGATGCCGGTACCGGCGAAGCGGTATTAATCGGCTTGTAAGCCACCGGTGATTCATCGCCAAGCCCGCTCAGATAGAATGGATTCGCAACAGACTGCTTGTAGCCCTCCAGAAGCTTCTGATTGGCCGAAAGCATATAATATTTTATCCGAGCGGAAGCATCATGGTTGCTGTCGAACCAGAATACCGCTTTTACCTTCGGGTACAGCATCGGCAGAGAAGCGTAAAACTCTTTCATTTTGTACACGGCCCAGTCCGTCTTATCTTGTTTCTTCTCCGGGTACATGTACGCTACGCCGCCTTCGGAAATATAAACCGGTTTACGCGACGCATACTGCTTGTAGATATAATCGAATTTCTCCAAATGGCTCGAACGGTCTTCCCCTTGCTTCAGCGGGTCAAGAGTAGGGTTAAAGATCGTATACAGACTGACCCCTACCCAATCCACTGCATCATCACCAGGGTAGTAGTCGTTAATGTTATACTCCGGCGAGCGGTCAGGCGCCCAAACCATGGCCACATTATCCGGCGCTTCCTCGTGGAAGACCTTCGCAACAATACGGAATTTATCGATGTAATTCTTCGGATTCGTTTCATGCCAAGGTACCCAGTCCCCATTCATTTCGTTCGCGAAACGCAGGAACACCTTGACGCCGGATGCCGCAATATCACGTGCCAGCTGGCGCAAATACGCATCATCTTGTACTACGCCAAGCCCATCAAGCGGTTGGATGCCAAGCTGCAAGGCGACTCCGGCCTCACGGGCGTGATCGATATGGCTCTTAATACTTGAAAGCGGCTTCCCATATGTAAAATAAATCAAATAAGCTGCGTGATCCTTACCCGTAAGCGCCGGGAACCCCTCGGTGTAGAAAGGTTTGGCCGTCTTGGCATTGTGAACCGCCGGATCAAGTTCAGCGTAAGCACCGATATAGGCGCCATTCTTCGGTTCGAATATCGCTCCGTGCGTGTTCGATGAACCGAGTGCGGAAGCTGTAGTCTCCACAAACAGTCGTGCCGAGCTGCGAAGCTGATCGGCCTTGCGTTTCGCGGCAATGCTCATTTGCGTCATATTCGCTTTGCCGGTATACAACGCTTCCTTATCCCAGTTCGTTACGGCATCGTCATATTTCTTCAGCTTGGCGTAATCGTCGCCGATGCGGCGGTACATGCCGGCTGCATTACCGTACTCTTGCTTCTTTAGAAACTCAGGCGCAATTTGTTTGTATTTTACAATTGCATCCGCATATTTACCCTGCTGATCGAGCTTCTGTGCTTGTTTGAATATTCCCCATACATCCATCGCCTGGACCTCGTAGGTATGGAATGTCGTGAAAGCAACGATAATCGTAATTAATGCCACCATCATCTTACGGCCAAACGAGAAGTAATGCTTGTGAGTCACCATGATTCCTCCGTGTGCTAGTAGTAGAAGTTACAGCGACATTTTACAGCATTTGGGATGGAATGGGAAGATAAAAGTTTTACAAATTGTGACAACAGACGCCTTTATGCAACATGTTATGACATCTATTCGTTAAATCTAGTATAGGCTGCAAGACATGCTTGGAAGCAGTGACCAGTTGTAAATGAGATTCTAGCGTCTATAATTATCTTTATTATGGTTTGCGCTTTATTCATAGGAGGAACCGCAATTGAACAAGAATACCCGTATGTCCTATCTCATCCTCGGCGCAGCGCTTAGTGCCGTTATTCTAACGACCCAAACTTCATGCACCAACAACTTATTCGGCAAAACAAATTCGGGCAGCAATGAACAAAGCACCGGCAACTCGGGAGCTGCAGGTCATGATGCGCCGACAAGTCCAATAAAGACGAGTACCGGTACGAATGGTGATTCGGGAACCGGCAAGTCCGATCCCAAGGACGGTACATCCGGCTCCGCAGGCACAGGTGCTGGCACAGGCACGTCTGATCCCGGAAAATCGAACGCCGATACATCCGCCAATGCCCAGACGGGCAGCAATCAATCTACATTAACCGCGTTTCTGCACGAGAATTCTCCGTCTCGCACCATTAAGAAGAAGGACGGTGTCGCTTATGTAACCAATACGGACAGCCAGCTTGTCCTCGTCAATAAGACGCGTGAGCTCGAATCGACTTACGTGCCGAAGGATCTCGTGAAAGCACAGGTAGGCTTCTCCTTCTCCGGCGACAATCCGAAGCAGCAGCTGCGCAAGATTGCGGCGACGGCGCTGGAGAAGCTGTTTGCCGGTGCCAAAGAAGACGGCATTGAGCTGAAAGCCGTATCCGGCTATCGCTCGTATGCTTCTCAACGTTCCATCTTCAACAACTACGCCAAGAAGAACGGCGAGGAAGAAGCCAATACGTTCAGTGCACATCCGGGACAAAGCGAGCATCAAACCGGACTTGCGATGGATGTGTCGAGCGCCAGCGTCAAATACGATCTGGATAAGAGCTTCGGTGAAACGAAAGAAGGCAAATGGCTGAAAGAGCACGCAGCGGACTATGGATTCATCATTCGCTACGAGATTGGCAAAGAACACGAAACGGGCTACATGTATGAGCCGTGGCATATCCGTTACGTCGGCGTTTCCATTGCAAAGGAAATCAAGAAGAAGGGCGAAACGCTGGAAGCTTATATGGCGCAGTACTAATAGGAAGCTGTCACAAAAGTGTACCACTGACTTTTGTGGCAGCTTTTGTTTTGCTCGTGGCCCCCTTGTCGAAAGCAAGCCCTGCTAATTAGGCGGGGCGGATGAAAAAAAGGTGACTCAGAATCAAGCCTCTGAGCCACCTTTTTATTACGTATAAATATTGTCGCTGCGTTATTCGCCGAGCTTCTGGAACAAATCCTTAAATACGAAGTCACGGTGCGCATAGTGGGCACAGCGAATGAAATGGCGGGAATGATCAACGCTCCAGCGGAAATCCTCTGACAGCAGCGGACTGTGAACAAGCGTGCTCGGAATCCAGCTTGGATCGACCAGATAAGCAATGGTCGAGATGTCCCAGATCACGCGGGAATAGCCGAAGTGATTGTTGCTGCAATCCCGGAAAGTTTCGTACAAGTATTGGCCGAGCGGCCCTTTGTCACGGACATAATCCTCGACCTCGGACAAAGTTGTCGCCAAGTGGGAGGCTACCCCGGCACAAGGGACCAGAATAAGCGGAACTCCGCTATTAAGAACCGTACGGGAGGCATGAAGATCTTGAGCTAGATTAAATTCCGTCGTATCATGCCAATGCAGCGCGTGTCCGCCGAGCCAGACGACAACGATTTTCTCAATAATTCGCGGCTCCATCAACAGGGCGGAAGCAACGTTCGTGATGGCTCCGATCGCAACTACATACAGAGGATCGTCTTCGCTGGAGGCCATTGCCCGCTCCACCAGGTTTCTTGCCGCTTCGCTCTCTTGAGGAACGCCGGCTTCTGCCAGGTATCCTTCCGAACCCCGGTAGATCGGAATATCCGTCATCTCCGGCATGATCGATTGGATTTTGAGAAGCTCATTATAGCTCTTCTCCATCCCGTCCTTCGGACCCACAGATAAATCATTGAAGAATGGAGCGGCATAGAAAGCTTCAACCGTGACGCTCTCCGGTGATTTCAATGCATAGATGACGGCGAATTGATCGTCGATCTCGTTATATGTATCCGTATCCAATACCATGCGAACCTTGCGCTGTGGATGTTCTAAACGCTGTAGAAGCTTTTGCTGAGGCAATTTTGGAAATTCGGCCATGTCCCTTGTCATCCTCCTTGAATATATCCTGTATTCCTTTTATGATGTGGTTATGAATGCAGGATTTTTCTCGCTTGCTACGCTTATTCTACAACGAATACCGCAGATGAAGATTATAGGATATGGCTGTTTGTTTGCATGATTTGGCTAGGATAACAGGAGGGGAGCATGTAGGATGCTGGCACAAATGGATTTTCTGTTTCAAGCTACGAGGCACGCGCATTCGTATATGCCGATGCATGATCATACCTGCTATGAGCTGGTCTATTATCAAACGGGGAAAGGCGTTACACGCTTCAACGATACGGTCTATACCTACACACCCGGCACGTATACGATCATTGCGGCAGGTACACTGCATGACGAGCGGCGAACAGAGGATACGGATGTTATTTTTGTCGGCTTTCGGTTATCTAGGAGGGAGCTGCAGGTACAAGAAGGGCTCTATGAGGATGATCCCTCTTCCCCCATCTTGCCGCTTCTATTGAAGATGATTGAGGAAATGCAGGAACAGCGCGCTTATTATGCCGACCAGTTGAATCATTACATCAGCTCCATCGTAATCGCGCATCAGCGAGCCTCGAATACCGGCACATCGGGAGGATCGGTTGATCATCTTCTATACGCGCGCGCGTTCATCGACGAGAACTGCAACCAGAAGATTACGATCGAAGAATTGGCTGAAATGGTCGGCTACAGCTACCACCACTTCCGGCATCTGTTTAAGGATAAATTCGGTGTATCGCCTATTTCCTATTTACTCCGTAAGCGCATTCAGAAAGCCGAGCATCTGCTCCTGCATTCCGCACTCCCTGTCACTACCATAGCAATGGAATGCGGTTTCTCGAACGATGCTCAATTCTGTACAATGTTCAAAAGGGAGAAGGGCGAGTCACCTCGCACCTTCAGACAGAGCCGAACAATCGCTAAGACTTAAAGACTTCAGGCAGCAGGTAGCAGGCAGCCGCTAACTGATTGCAGCTGCGCTATTCCGGCGTCGCACAAGGACGACCGTTGATATAATAGGCGGTTTCTTGATACACCTTGAACGCAACCTCAACTTCACCGACACCGGCCTTATTCAGATGTTTCGTTACGGCATGGGCAAGCTCATCTTGAATGACTTGCCCCCTATCGAACCAAGCGATCTCGACGAACGGATAAGTCGGCACCGTTTCGCCTCCGAACACAGAAATCATATGCAGCCCGTCAATGGTGAAATTATCGGTGCCACACTGACAGATACCGGCCATTTCTTCGACCAAATCCTTGCTCACTTCCACCAAAATAGACGTTTCAACGCCTCGTACGCTTAATTGGGGCATAGGTCATCCTCGCTTTTACTCATATTCATGCAGCTGCTCTTCCTCTGCAATGCTTTGCAAATCGTAGCCGGATATCGTAATGATCCGGTAGTCAGGCGTGATCTCGGCATGCTGCTTAGCCAGCTCCAGCACATAACGCGGCGACCCGTCCTGTTCCTCATCATAGATGAGAATGAGTCCTTCGGAGTTATCGAGCAGGAAACGATCTCTCGCTTTGAACTGCCATGGTCCATCATATTTCTGCTTAGAGATAGCGCTCACGTAATCCGCGCCAGCCAGAATCTCGCTGTACGTCGTTTTCTTCTGCTCGTTCCAGTTCTCTTCCTGCTCCAGAAAAGGCGTAATAATCGCGAGGCGCAAGCTCTCGTAGCTGGCTTTCAGCTCGATGGTCACTTCCGCTGCCCACAGCTCCACACCCCAGCCGCCGCTTACAATCACCCACTCCAGTCCATCCTCCGCAAGAGCCGTAATCTGCTTCTTCAGCGCCTTCTTGATAATGGCGATGCCGGGATGCTTGGCCGAGAAGATGCCCAGCTCTGTTGCTCTATAGCCTGTAATCAGTACCTGCTTCATCGCGGTTTGCTCCTCGCCTACTCTTCCAGATAAGGGTAGCATACGAGTGGCAAAATTTCACCAGCTGTCACGAACTTTTGGACGCATTCACAGCCCGGTCACTTGCTCCGAGCAACGAAAAAGCTGTCTCAAACCGCGCATCAGCGCACGTTCGAGACAGCTCCGTCATTCTATTCCATCCCTTTCGGGTAATGTGCCTTCGGCTCGCGAATGACCGTCCCATCATCCAGCAGGATCTCGGTTGTAAACGCCCGCGCTCCCTTGTTCAGCTTAATGACGCGCGCGCCCCGGGGGAAGCCTTCCCGGCCGTAGGTCTGATACCCGCTGGCCCGGCCGTAACAAAGGCTGATGCCATACATTTCGCCCCAATAATCATTGACATGATCATGCCCGCAAAAAGTTCCTACGATATCGCCCATCTCCACCATCGCCGTGAACATGCCGGAATTGATCGGCGCGCATGCGACATTCTCGTATTTGCTGCCATAACACAGCTCTTTGCGCCATACTTCGTCGTATTCGGGCAAAGGAATATGGAAGAATGCGAGCGAGGAAAGCGGCTCACCGTCGTTTGCATCCGTCAGTGCCGCGGATTGCTCCGTATACCAATCGATCTGGTCACGGCTGATCCAGGCATACCCCTCAAGATTCGGATTCTCGGAATAGCTCCCGCTGTCGAGCAGGTAGAGGGCATGATGCGGCTTGCCGCTGCCGGGCTCTCTGACCAGCAGCACGAAATTACCTACACCGGTAATCCCCTCCGGTCCTGCCTGACTCACGCAATGCTCATGCTCCAATTGGACGTCCATCAACTCTTCTCGCGTGACCTCATGCTCGGAGTCATGGTTGCCAAACACGGCTGCCCACGGGATTCCCCGGGCATCGACTTCACGCACCGCCTCGCGGAACGACTGCTTCGGATCGATGCAGTCATCGCTGTAAATCACATCGCCTGTAAAGATGACCAAGTCTGGAGAAGTTTTGTCGAGCACCCGCTCCATCAGCAATCGAGTCAGGATGTCGCCCGGCTCCCCGTTCTGCCAATGAAGATCTGTAAATTGCACGATGGTAAACGTGCCGTCCTCGCGGTAATGCAGTTCTTTCCCCATCTGAATCATCTCCCATCTTAAAGCGATTCTCCACCGGCTTCAATCCCGATAACGCCTTCAATTGAAGCAAGCGAAACGATGACTTCCTCGAACCGCTTCTTATAATTAAGCTTCACTTGCATGCGGACAATCAGCATCTCGCCGAAATCGCCTTGCGCGGCTTCTTCGTTCTCGACGATGATTTTGCTGATCTGGATGCCGAAGTGGTGAAGCTGAGTGACTACTTTGTTCAGGCTTGCGGAATCTTTATTGATTTTCATCACCAGATCCTGCTTGCGCTTGGTTCGCGAGAACTTCTTCTCGAACTTATTCAGGAAAAACAAGCTGACCACGACTAGCAGTGTGAGTACTGCAGAGCCATAATAGAATCCCGCACCTGCCGTAAGTCCAATCGCTGCAACCACCCACAGCGAGGCTGCCGTCGTAAGTCCTGAAACCGTGATCCCTGTTCGCAGAATCGTCCCTGCACCAAGAAAACCAATCCCGCTGATCACCTGCGCCGCTAACCGGGCCGGATCGAGCCGAACATTCGGATCGGAAGCAAACTCAGCAAATCCGTACATCGATAACAAGACGATCGCCGCTGATCCCAAACAAACGAGAATATGTGTCCTAAATCCGGCTGAATGTCCGCCAAGCTCGCGTTCTAAGCCGATCAAACCACCTAGAAATAGCGCCAGCACTAATCGAATCGTCAGCTCCAAATAACTGATTTGCCAAATGCTGGGGTCGTACACTTGAACCGCTGTTTCTCCCATATGCGTCAATCCTTCTTGGTTTATGGTCCTTTGCTTATCTATACGCAAAGCGACAGCGAATGCCTACTGATAGGCCGAAAAAATATATATTCCTTACATAAGCCCAGAGCTTCTAGCTGCGTGCAAATTGCGATTCAAACCAATCCCAGCCGGAGCCGACATGCTCAGGACGATGTGCGTCCGAGCCGTAAACCAGTTCAATTCCCTTGGTCATGCATGCCTGCATGAACCATTCCGGCACATAAGGCTTGCCGCAGCTAGGCACACGAAGACCCGCCGTATTGACGTCGATCCCGATATTTCCTTGTTGCAGCAGCGGTAAGATGGTCGTCAAGCGGCTCCGAATTTGTGCTTCATCGATCGGCGGGAGCTTGAGTGCGAATTTCTCAATCAAATTAATATGACCGATCCGTTTACGCATCGGAAGCTTACTCGCGAAAGCAATTGCAGCTTCGACGTGGTTATAATATTCGTCGACGACTTTCTCCATCGTGCCGTAGTAACTTAAGAGGTTTGCCGTGAAATCGTCTGCCGTGAAATCAACACAATACATACCGTCTTTACCCGGTAAGTAGTGAACTGAATAAACGACATCCTCCAGCTGCTGCTGGTACTGCTCGATGATCGCTTCCGTAAACGGCAGCGCGCCTTGCAAATAATCCAGCTCGAGGCCGACGGCGATTTCGATTTTCCCTTCATATTGCTGCTTGATCGACTTCGCATAAGCCATATAGAGAGGGAGCTCCTCGCCGGGCATGGCAAGCTCGTACATCAGCTTCGCATCCTGCACCCAATTTGCGGGAAGCGGCGGATGCTCGCTAATTGTATATCGTGTAAAACCAAGCTCAATGGCACGGTCCACATAGTGTTCCGATGGTGCATCGCTGCCATGGTAGCAAAACTTTGTATGCGTATGCCCATCCCATTTCATTACGTTTGACATGCTGCTCTACCAACTCCTCTAACCGCATAATGACTGCCCGAATGGCAATATGTACCTACTCAGTATATCATCTTGAAGAATGCCTTCAATAAGCATCGACGCACGCAAAACTGCTTCTTCCAACAAGCGGCATTTCTGTTATAATGAATTCTGTTCATTTAGGTTAATCTAAAATAGAAATCCTTGTAAATTTTTCACTCCATGCCCCATGCAAAGAAGAGAGGAACATGTATGATCAGCCGATTCAAACGACTTCTTATCGGGCGGCCGATGAAAAGCGCAGAACTAGAAGGCGAGAAGCTCAGTAAGCTTAAAGCACTCGCCGTACTTTCCTCCGACGCCTTGTCGTCGGTCGCGTACGGAACGGAGCAGATCTTGCTCGTACTCATGGCTGCCGGATTTGCCGCAGTGTGGTACTCCATTCCGATATCCATTGCCGTGCTCGGTCTATTACTAATACTAATCATTTCGTATCGTCAAACCATCTTCGCTTATCCCAAAGGCGGCGGCGCTTATGTCGTGGCCAAAGATAACTTAGGTACTTCCACCGGGCTGCTTGCAGGCGGGTCGCTGCTGGTCGATTACATTCTGACCGTAGCCGTTAGTTCATCGGCAGGAACGGACGCCATCACATCCGCATTCCCTTCGCTGCATGATCATCGGGTCAGCATCGCCTTAATTATGATCGTATTTCTAACGGTCATGAATTTGCGGGGGATTGGGGAGTCCGCTTCCGTACTTGCCTATCCCGTCTATCTCTTCGTCGGCGCGATCTTCGTATTGATTATCGCAGGCGTTGTAAAAGTAATCGTAGGCGGCGTCCATGCCGATGTGCCGGAGATCGGCGCCGCGGTGTCCAACATCAGCTTATTCATGTTACTTAAGGCATTCAGCTCCGGGTGTTCGGCGCTAACCGGCGTTGAGGCCGTATCCAATGCGATCCCGAACTTCAAGAAACCGGCGGAGCGCAATGCCGCAACAACGCTGATCATGATGGGTACCATTCTCGGCGCGATGTTCATCGGTATCAGCTTGCTCGCTTATTGGTACGGCATCGTGCCAAGCGCTACGGAGACCGTCGTTTCCCAAATCGCGAATGCGACGTTTGGACGAGGTGTCCTCTATTATGCCATTCAAGGGATTACCGCATTGATTCTGTTCCTTGCGGCTAACACGGCCTACTCTGCTTTCCCGCTGCTCGCGTTCATGTTGGCCAAAGACAAGTATATGCCTCATGCGTTTATGGTGCGCGGAGATCGGCTCGGGTTCTCGAACGGGATTATTTTTCTAGGCGTGTTCTCCGCGCTCTTGGTTGTCCTGTTCCACGGGGACACTGAAAATCTTATTCCGCTCTATGCGGTCGGGGTATTTATCCCGTTCACGCTCTCGCAGCTTGGGATGATGGTCCGCTGGATTAAGCTGAAACCGGCGAACTGGGGCGTTGGGCTGACGGTTAATACAATTGGGATGTTGACCACGCTCATCATTACGTTAATCTTTATTTTCACGAAGTTTAGCCAGATTTGGATGGTCTTCATCTTCTTGCCGATCGTTATTATCGGGTTCTACAAGATCAACCGCCACTATATGAACACCGCGGACGAGCTTCGCATCAACATTGATAAAGAGAAGCCGGCCATTAAAGGCAGCACTATCGTAGTTCCGGTCGCTGGTATTACGAAGGTTGTTCTGCAATCCATCAGTTATGCCAAATCGCTGACGGATAATGTGGTTGCCGTCTATGTCGGGTTCGACGAGGAAGAAATCGAGCGGCTCGAGAAGAAATGGGAAGAGTGGGATCCCGGCGTGCGGCTGATCGTACTGCGATCGAGCTACCGCAGCATTATCCGCCCGCTTGTCCGCTTCATCGAGACGGTCGAATGGAAGACGCAGGAAACGGATCATATCACCGTGCTGATTCCGCAATTCATCACGAGGCACTGGTGGCATAACATTCTGCACAACCAATCGAGTTTGCTGCTTCGCGCGTACCTATTCAACCAGAAGGACGTTGTTATTGCGACGGTTCCTTACCGGTTGCACCGTTAGTTAATTTTTGGAAGGGGCTGTCTGCTGTCCCCGCCTACTTTCGCGGCCGAGAGTTCGATTTTTGAACTCTCGGCTTTGTTTTTCGGCTTTTTTGACTCTGAGAGTCGCTTTTTTCGATTCTCAAGAGGCGTTTGTCGAGGTCGAGGGGCGAGGGGTTTCGGCGGCTGAGAGCCGCCAAGGCTTACGAGTAACTTAGAGCAGGTTAGCGATAGTTAGCTGACGCGTTCACCGCGGCTAACAAATAACCGACTCCTAAGTTAGCGAGTCGGTTCTCTTCAAGGGGCGAATAGCTCTAGAAACGCGCTCACGCTCATCGGTTCCAGCAGCTGCGGGTCTTCGCACACTGCTATAATCCGTGCTGTCTGCTCCGGTGAGAACCGCGTCAGCAGGTTGGACTCGAACTTCCGCTTTAACAGTGGGATACCTTCGTCTCTCCTACGCCTGTGGCCAATTGGATATTCCGTCAGTACCTCATTCGTCGCGCTGCCGTCTGTGAAGAACACCTGCACGCTGTTCGCGATGGAGCGTTTGTCCGGGTCCAGATAGTCCTCCGTGAAGTCCGGCCGCTCCTTCACCTCCATTAGGCTTCGCAAATGGTCAACTCGCGGATCTGCAGCCGCCTCATCCTCGTAATGATCGGCAGTTAACGATCCGTGGAGCAGACCAATCGCCGTCATATATTGCAAACAATGATCGCGATCAGCCGGATTGTGCAGCGGACCTTTCTTATCGATGATACGGATGGCGGACTCGTGCGTGGTAATGGTAATTCGAGTGATCTCATCAAGTCTATCGGCAACGAGGGGATGCAGCGCGATGGCGCTCTCCACCGCAGTTTGTGCGTGGAATTCGGCCGGAAACGAGATTTTGAATAACACATGTTCCATAACGTAGGAGCCATATGGACGCGAGAGCGAGAACGGTCGACCTTTGAAAAGCACATCATAAAAGCCCCACCCCTTCGCCGACAGCGCGGACGGATAGCCCATTTCCCCGCGCAGCACCATGAGCGCCAGTCTCAATGCGCGGCTCGTTGCATCGCCGGCAGCCCAGGATTTGCGCGATCCGGTGTTCGGCGCATGCCTGTAGGTGCGAAGCGCTTGGCCGTCAATCCACGCATGGGACAACGCGTCCGTGATCTCTTCCTTCGTCCCCCCAAGCAAGCCCGTTGCTACTGCGGTGGACGCCACTTTAACAAGCACGACATGGTCAAGTCCTACTCGGTTGAAGCTATTTTCAAGTGCCATCACGCCTTGCAGCTCATGCGCCTTGATCATGGCAGTCAGCACATCGCGCATGACAAGCGGAGGCTGTCCGGCAGCCTGCCTTACCTTGCTTGCGTAGTCGGCGGCAGCGAGAATCGCCCCGAGATTATCGGATGGATGGCCCCACTCCGCGGCGAGCCAAGTGTCATTGTAATCCAGCCAGCGAATCATACAGCCAATGTTGAAAGCAGCCGTCACCGGATCTAGCCGAAACGCGGTCCCCGGCACATGTACGCCGCCTTCCATCTCTGCCCCCGGCACAATCGGTCCGAGCAGCTTCGTGCAAGCCGGATAGTTTAACGCCAGCATGCCGCAGCCCAGCGTATCCATCAAACAATAGCGAGCCGTTTCATAGGCCAACTCGCTGTCCACCTTGTAGTCCGTTACGTAAGAAGCCATATCGGCAAGCACTTTATCCGGCTCTGGCCGAATATTATCCTGACCATATCCCATGGCGGCAGCACCTCCCCCTCATTTAATGGCGCTCATGAACTGCGAGCCAAGGCAGCGGATCAGGCCCGACATAAGCGGCGGTCGGCCGGATAATACGGTTATTTTGCCGCTGCTCCATAATGTGTGCCGTCCAGCCGGTCAATCGGGAGATGACGAAGATCGGCGTGAACATCGGCGTAGGGATGCCCATGAAATGATAGGCGGTCGCACTGTAGAAGTCGAGGTTGGGGAATAAGCTTTTTTCCTGACGCATCACCTGTTCAACCGCTTCCGAAACCGAATAGAGATGGCTGTCCTCCGCCCACAGCGAGAGCGTCTCCGACCACTTCTTGATGATGTCCGAACGCGGATCGGAAACGGTGTACACACGGTGGCCGAACCCCATTATGAGCTGCTTCGCCGCCAGCCTCGCGCGCGTGGCCGCTTCCGCTTCCTCCGCATTGTCGAACTGAGTGATTAGTTCCATGACAGCTTCATTCGCTCCGCCGTGAAGATTGCCCCGCAGCGTACCGATGCCAGTCGCAATACAGGAGTAATAGTTCGATAGCGTAGAAGCTGTTACGCGAGCGGCAAAAGTCGATGCGTTAAACTCATGCTCGGCATACAGAATAAGCGAAACATCGAATACGCGAATCGCGAGATGCTCCGCATGTTTGCCGTGAAGCAGATAGAGAAAATGACCCGCAACCGTGTAATGGTCGAGGTCGAACGTTTCTTCTAGTATCTCTCCAGCGCCTGAGCTGTCCGGGGCGGTTGCATCTTCAGAGACTTCGGATTCATGTGTAGTCGCCGAGTCCAACTGAGACTCTTCGGACGAACCATCCCCACCAACAGCCTGCCTATGAAAATGATACCAATGCAGCAGCATCGGGCCCGTCAGAGCAATCAGCCGATCCGCAATATCGGCTGTGCCAACCGATGCCGATTCCGGCTCCATCGTCCCGAGCGCGGTACAGCCTACCTGCAGCACTTCCATCGGATGGGCATCAGCAGGCAAGAGCTCCAAGATGCGCTGCAGCGTCTCCGGCAGTTGGCTCGCTTCCGCCAGTTTGCGCCGATAAGCCGCAAGCTCATCGACATTCGGAAGCTTGCCGCGAATGAGCAGATAAGCCGTCTCCTCGAAGCTGCCGTGTTCTGCCAAGTCCTCGATGGAATAACCGCGGTAAGTGAGTCCAAGTCCGTTTTTGCCTACCGTACTGATTGCCGTTTCACCGGCTTCAATGCCTGCCAAACCTCCGGGCTTCTTCACGGTCATCTCTCATTCCTCCTCCGAGTTCCGTGCGGCGAACAGCGCATCCAGCTTGCGCTCGTAATCGTAGTAGCCGAGATAGCGGTACAGCTCCTCGCGTGTCTGCATGCCGCCAAGCACGGAGGCTTGAGACCCTTGCTCCCGAATCGTCTGATACACCTTCAGTGCTGCCGCATTCATCGCACGGAACGCCGACAGCGGATACAGCACCAGCGATACGCCCACGGCTGCCAGCTCATCGACCGTGAAGAGCGGCGTACGCCCGAATTCCGTTACATTCGCTAGAACCGGCACCTTAACCACATCGGTGAATGCACGATACTCCTCCAAGCTGCCCGCCGCCTCCAGAAAAATCATATCTGCGCCGGCCTCCACATACGCCTGCGCCCTTGCGACTGCGCCTTCCATTCCCTCCGAAGCGAGCGCATCCGTACGTGCCATAAGCACAAAATCCGCGTCAACCTTCGCATCTGCCGCGCTTCGAATGCGATCCACCATCTCCGCTGGGCTGACGATGGCTTTGTTCGGTCGATGCCCGCAGCGCTTGGCGGCCACCTGATCCTCGATATGAATACCAGCCGCACCGGCGCGGATCATCTCGCGCACGGTGCGCGCAATGTTAAACGCCGAACCGAAGCCGGTATCGGCGTCCACAAGCAGAGGTAGATCAACAGCGCTGCTGATACGCCGCACGTCCTCAAGCACATCACCCTGTGTCGTAATGCCGAGGTCCGGCAACCCGAACGATGCGTTTGCCACTCCTGCGCCGGACACATACAGTGCATGAAAACCCGCCGACTCCGCGAGCAGCGCGGCGTAAGCATTTATTACTCCTGCTACTTGAAGCGGCTTCTCCTGCTGAAGCGCCTCTCGAAGCCGAAGCCCCGGCGAGCTGCGATTCATTGAACCCATAAGCTCCCATCTCCCTTCACAACAGAGCGCAAGCAAGCAAGCTGCCAACTGATTAACTGTAACTGTTATCCGTTAACTGCCCCGCAGCAGCTCCCCGGAAATCACCAACCGATGAATCTCGTTCGTACCTTCGTAAATTTGCGTTACCTTCGCATCGCGGAACAACCGCTCGGCATGCAGTTCATCTGCCAAACCACCGCCGCCGCACCACTGCAGCGTCTTCGTCGTCACATGCATCGCCGTATCGCTCGCAAACATCTTCGCCATGGACGCTTCCTTCGTGCAGCGTACGCCGCGCTGATGCATATCCGCCGCGCGGTACACGAGCAGCGCCGCCGCCTCCACCTGTGCCGAGAGCTCCCGATACTCCGCGGCGGTTCTGCTCCGTTCCCTTGGCGGCAGCGCACGCAGCTGCTGCTCGCTCAACGCCAATGCCGCTCGCGCAATGCCGAGCGCCTGCGCGCCAATGCCGATCCGCCCGCCGTTCAGCGCTGATTTGGCGATGGCGAAGCCTTGCGCCTCCTCGCCAAGGCGCTGATCTGCGGGCACGATCGCATCCTCCAGGATCAGCTCGCAGGTGTTCGATCCGTGCAGTCCCATTTTTTTCTCTTTTTTTCCTACACGGAAGCCCGGCGTATCCTTCTCCACCAGAAAAGCAGTAATCCCGCCTACACTGCCGTTTACGCCGTTATGCACGGAAGCGAACAGCACGTACTGATCTGCCTCACCCGCATTCGTAATGAACACCTTCGTGCCGTTCAGCACGTAGTTATCCTCATGTCGGACCGCTGCCGTCCGAATCGTCGAGGCATCTGAGCCCGCGTGCGGCTCTGTTAATGCGAAAGCGCCTAACCATTCACCCGAGGCGAGCTTAGGCAGACATCGCAGCTTCTGCTCCGTAGTGCCATGGTATAGAATCGGAAGCGTTCCAACAGACGTATGCACCGACAAAATAACGCCAACCGTCGCGCTAACCCGAGCAATCTCTTCAATCGTGAGAATATAGGAGGTTAGCTCAAGCCCGCTTCCGCCCCATTCAGCCGGCACAGGCAGCCCCATCAAGCCCCTTGCGCCCATCTCCCTTACGAGCTGCGCCGGGAAGCGGTCATGCTCCTCCATTTCAGGGATGACTTTGGCTACTTCCTGCATGGCAAATTCCCGTACCCTGGCGCGCAACCGTTCTTGTTCATCCGTAAAATGCAGCAGCATGGCAGCGGTCAGCCCCCTTCGTACACGTAAAAGCCTCGCCCGCTCTTGCGCCCGAGCCAACCGGCAGCTACGTAATTGCGAAGCAGCGGACAAGGCCTGTATTTGGAATCGCCGAAGCCTTCATGCAGCGTTTCCATAATGGCGAGGCAGGTGTCCAGCCCAATCAGATCGGCCAATGCCAGCGGTCCCATCGGATGATTCATGCCAAGCTTCATCACGCCGTCGACAGCCTCAATCGAAGCCACGCCTTCATATACCGTGTACACAGCCTCGTTGATCATCGGCATCAGAACGCGGTTGGACACGAAGCCCGGAAAATCCCGCACCTCCAGCGGCGTCTTCCCCATCCTCTCTGCCAGCTTCGCTACAGCGATATAGACATCATCCGACGTCCGCAATCCACGAATGATTTCAACCAGCTTCATAACCGGTACAGGGTTCATAAAATGCATGCCGATCACCTGCTCCGGCCGCCCCGTCGCCGCTGCCAATTCTGTAAGCGACAGCGATGAGGTATTGCTAGCGAGAATCGCCCCCGACCCGCAAATGCCATCGAGCTTAGCAAGCAGAGCCTTCTTCACCGGCATGCTTTCAGTTACCGCTTCGATGACAAGATCAGCGCCGGAGGCCGCCTCCAAGTCAGCCGCTGCGGTAATCCTTCCAAGCGTCTGCAGAGCCGACCCTTCTGTAGTTCTGCCTTTCGCAACGCTGCTGGTGAGCTGCATGCCGATTTGCGCCAATGCCTTGCTGACACGTGCCGCTTCCGCATCATGCAGCAGCACTTGACAGCCCGCTTGCGCGGCAACAAGCGCAATACCGCTTCCCATCTGGCCTGCTCCGACGACCGACACATGGTGGATATCTGCCATGATTGACTACCGCCTTCCCTAAGCCCTTTTGCTCCAACCTATCCGCAGCTATCATCCACCCGAACCAACACGGCATCGCCCTGACCGCCACCGCTGCAAATCGCTGCGATTCCTAATCCCCCGCCGCGCCGCTTCAATCCGTTAATCAGCGTCATGATAATCCGCGCGCCGCTTGCTCCGACAGGATGGCCGAGCGCGATAGCGCCGCCATGCACGTTGACCTTGTCGGCATCCCAGCCTGCCAGCTTCCCGCAGGCCAAGACAACGACCGCGAACGCTTCATTGACCTCGAAGCGGTCAATCGCATCCATCGCGAGCCCGTGCTGCTGCAGCAGCTTCTGCACGGCAAAAGCCGGCGCGATCGGATAATTGCGCGGCTCCACGCTAACCGCGGCATGACCGAGCAGCACAGCCTGCGGGGCGCAGCCTTCCTGCAGCGCCCTGCTCTTCGAGGCCACAACGAGCGCCGCCGCTCCGTCGTTGATCCCCGGGGCGTTGCCTGCCGTAATCGTGCCGGAACCTCCGGCAGCGAATACCGGCATCAGCGCAGCCAGCTTCGCTGCGCTTGTATCTCCGCGAGGCGCTTCATCCTTATCGATCGCGAATACATGACTCTTCGTCGGCACTGCACCCGGCAGCGGAACGGGAACAATTTCCGAATGAAAGTAACCCTGCAGGCTGCTCTGAACGGCACGCTCATGGCTGCGCAGCGCCCATTCATCCTGTTCCAATCGGCTGATGCCGTACTCGGCCGCAATGTTGTCGGCATAGTCACCCATATGCATATCAGCGAAAGCACAGCGTAACCCATCGCGAAGCAGTAGATCCGCTGCCCGGCCATCCCCCAGCCGCATGCCCATACGCGCTTCCGTCAAGGCATACGGGACTTGACTCATACTCTCCATGCCACCTGCGACGATCAGCTCCGCATCGCCCGCCCTAATAATCTGCGAAGCCATCGTCAGCGCCCGCATGCCCGATGCACACACTTTATTGATGGTCTCCGCCGGTACCGAATGGCTAAGTCCTGCCAGCATCGCTGCTTGCCTCGCCGGATTCTGGCCCGCTCCCGCTTGAACGGCCATCCCCATAATGACCTCATCTACCGCAGCAGGCGATATTCCTCCGCGATGCAGTGCACCTTCAATGGCAAGACCGCCAAGCTGAGTCGCCCTCATCCCCTTCAGCGCTCCGCCAAACTTGCCGAACGCCGTCCGCGCGCTCCCTACAATGACAAGCTCAGCCATGACGTCGCCCCCTTTCCCTTCCGCCACTGCCTCTTCCTTTGGGCTGGGGCAACTTCGGACTGAGGTCCAGCCCTTTGAAGATCTGCACTGCTTTCGCATCTCGCATATACCGCTCTACCGGATATTCCTTCATGTAGCCGTAACCGCCATAGACCTGAACGGCATGGATCGTCGACGTCATCGCAGCATCCGCAGCAAAGCTGAGCGCCAGCGCAGCTTCCCAGCCTTCACCGTCCTCCGTAAGTCCCCGATCCTCCAGCCAAGCTGCTTGATACACAAGGAGCTTGGAGGCATCGGCAGCAGTCCGCATATCCGCCAGCATCCAAGCCACTGCCTGATGTTTCGCGATCGGCTTGCCGAACTGCGAACGCGCCTTGGCATAACCAAGCGCAGCTTCCGCAGCGCCTTGCGTAATACCGGCGGCAACTGCGGCAAGGCCGTAGCGTACACCTGCCGCCGCACGGCCTGCAATCGCGCCGCCCTGACCGTCACGACCGATTCGCTGCTTCTTCGGCACGCGGCAATCCTGAAACTTTAAATGCGCCATCCCCGCTGAGCGCAGACCAAGCTTCTTCGTGACCGGCTGAATCAGAAGGCCGGGGCTGTCTTTCTCGATGATAAAAGCGCTGTAGCGCTTGCGTCGTCCTCCCGCACTCTCTCCGGTCACCGCGTAAATGATGAAGTAATCTGCCGTCGTGCCGCCAAGGATATATTTTTGCTGACCGTTTAGGACATAACACTCCTCTTGCGCCTCATCACCCTGCGACGACTGCAATTGCGCGGAGACTCCGATTCGCAGTGTTGTCCCCGGATCTACTGCCCCCGGCAGCACACCCGTACCTATACTGATGCCCTCGATAAGTCTCCTCAGATAATGCCGCTTCAGCTCCACGCTCCCGAACCGATGCAACGGCCACGCCGATAGAAAAACATGGGCCCACAGCGCCGCGCCAAGCGACGCGCTTACTCTGGACAACTCCTCCAGCACCAGGACAAAACCGAGAAACCCGCCGCCAGCGCCCCCCTCCTCCTCGGGCCAAGGCAATGCCGTAAAACCAAGCTGCGCCATCGCGTCAAACGAACGCCTGTCGAATAATTCGGCCTCATCCAGTCCGCCTGCTTCCCGTGCCACCTCATGCTCCGCAAACCGTGCCGCCATCTCGCGAATCATCAATTGTTCTTCCGTCAGAGAGAATTTCACCTCATACGCTCCCCCTTCTTGAATCAGACAGAAGCGTTGCCTGCTATTTGGCGCTTATTACATCGTATTTTCGCCGGAGCCGATTCATGATAGAGTGGAAACAAAGGCCTTATGATTTGACCATTATGGGTTGGAGTTGATCGACGGATGATTCACAGCAATGAACTCGATAATCAAGCAATAGAAGACTCGCTATCGGCAGCGTTTCCGGATGCCTGCACGGCGGTGAAGACCGGGAATGTAGAGCTGCTCAAGCAGCTGTTGCACGCACATCCTGCTTTGGCGAACGCCAGATCGTTGCAAGGAAGAACGCTGCTGCATCATCTATGTGACTGGCCCGGCCATTATCCGAACCAGTTGGAAATCGGACAAGCTCTGCTGGATGCTGGAGCGGATGTGAATGCAAGGGCAATTGATCCGGAGCGCGGAGAAACGTCGCTGCAATGGACAGCCAGCAACGACGATGTTGCAATGGCGAATCTGCTGCTTGATGCCGGAACGCCAATTAACGGCTTGAATGATGACCGCAGACCGCTAGCGCAATCCGTTTGGTACGGCTGCACGAAGGTGACCGAGCTGCTCGTCCGCCGAGGCGCGGCGCTTGATCTTGAGCTTGCTGCTGCCGTAGGCCGAGCGGATCTGCTGCCCTCTTTCTTCGGTCCGGATGGAGAGCTTCTGCCGAGCGCCGGCAAACACCGCGAACCTGTCAACACAACGAATCCAAGCGCTCCCGAGGAGCTGCTGCAGCAGGCACTCATCTATGCCATCATTGGAGGCAGCCATGAATCCGCCTCTTATCTGCTAGACCGCGGTGCCGATGTCAACGGCATTCCTTCCGGCTTCGATCATACCGGCGCCGCTCCCTTGCACTGGGCAGCAGCGGGTACGAACACAACAATCATTCACCTGCTCGTGGAGCGAGGCGCCGATCTGAATATCAAGGATCGCCGGTATCACAGTACGCCGCTCGGATGGGCCAATCATTTCAAGCGGACCGAGCACGAGGCGCTGCTGCGCAATTTAGGCGGCTTATAAAGACAGCAAAAAGACCGAGCAGTCATCCTCTCGCATGCGAGTGGAAACCGTTCGGCCTTCTTTTTTGTCCATTACATCACTTTGGAGCTGTCATACCCATCTGTTCCCATTCTTCCTTGGAAGGGCCATACACACCTGCAACAGGCAGTCCGGCTTGGCGCATGAGAATGGTCAGTTGACCGCGGTGATGGACTTCATGCTTAATGAACTTCGACAGCGTAACACCATTTTGCCATACTTGACCGAAGAGGTTGTGGCTCTCGAGCAACTTCTCATCGGACCACTGCGATGCCGCTTCAAGAATGGATGCCGCTGTCTCGCGGTAAGTTTCTGCAATAACAGCGGCCGATTGCGGCTGTTCCTCATTAGCTGCCGGTGCCTTGAAATGAAGTCCGATCTTGACCAGCATACCTGCATCATCGTGAACCAAATGCCATGCCAGGAATCCAAGCGTTCTGCGGCCTGTCGCAATCGACTGTGCCAGCGATTCATCCGTCAGCAGGTCCAGCAGCATCTGCGTCCCTTGCGATTCCTGCTTGTAGTCCTCAATAAAATCTTTAACTGTTCTAAACATATGTTTCGCCTCCATAACCTGCTTCAAATGACTTCTCGTATGTACTATATCGCAGGTCTGCTGACAACAGCATGTCAGTTGAGTTCAACTTTTATACATGGTTCATGCTGTCTAGCTTCTTTCGCACCATGTTCAGCTCGGGATGACTGGCGAGAATTTGCTCATACTTAGCTTTCGCCTCTGTTTGCTTGCCCGCTATTGCCGTAAGATCCGCGAGCGCAAGATCTGCTTTCCAATCCGCAATCGCAGCATCCGCCGTTACAGTTCCCCGATAAGTACGGAATGCCTCCTTCGATTCTTTGAGGCTGCGCTCTGCCTGCTGCAACAAAACTCCCGCCTGCCTCATCTGTGCTCTGGCCAAGTGGTACTTGGCATCCGGGAAGTTTGGCTGCACTTCAAGGGCACGTAAGCATACGCGTTGTGCCTGCTCATAATCCTTCGTGTTCATATAGATTTTGTTCAAATACATCAGGACATCCAGTAACCTGCCAAAATTCGGCTTACCCGGAGCAAGCCGCTCTGCCTCAAGGAATAACGCCTTCGCTTTCTCAATATCCCCTGTCGCTAGGGTTTCTCTGCCGTAATACAGATACCAGCCCGGATTGTTTGGCTCCTGCTCCACCATCAGCTTCAGCAATCGCAGGTTGCGTTCAAGCTTGTTCTGCTGCCCCATGATTGCCGGCTCATAGCCGTCATGATGAAGCCGGATACGGACCGGGCGCCTCATCATGCGGTCGTCGTACATATCTTCGCCTTCAATGACAACCTGCTCGTGAACACGCCCGTAATAATGTAAGCCGCGATTAAGCGGGAACATGCGTGGGTTCGCATAATCAGCTGATATTTTACCCTGTATCTGATTGACTTGGCATACATTAAGAACGGTGTGCGAGAAACGATCATGGAACATCGATGCCGCCATTCGGACATTGCCGATGTCCTCCGGAAACAGCCATTCATCCGCATCCACCCAGAGCACCCAATCGCTCTTGATATGCGGCAGAGCTTGATTTCGCTTCCATGCAAAATCATCATTCAGCGCAACGCTTCGTATAATCTTCACCTTCGGCAGATGCTCCACAAGCTCAATCGTGCCGTCCGTAGAATCCGAATCGATAATGAGGATTTCATCTACGGCATCCTGTAAGCTATTGACGCAGCGGACGATACAACGTGCTTCATTGCGCGTCATAATAGCCGCCGCAACGGTTACAGCTGGTTGCAGCTGCCATAATTCAGCTAAATCCACGCGCGATTCCCCCGGTGGTTTGCCCGCCAGCACCTTCTGCACCTCGCTCCCCCACTGCGCCTGCGGGTCGAGCAGATTGCCTCTCTCGAAGGCATGTCCCGCTTCTTGCGCGTAGCCTTGATGCAGCAGCGCCTCGCCAAGAAACACCCAATATTGCGCCAATAGCGGCTGATTGCGCAGACTATCGAGTGCCAGCTTTTCCGCCAGTTTGAACTTACGAGCCGTTAGCGCTTGACGAATGGCGTTCGAAGCTGACTGTTTCTTATCCGTTGCCTGTTCCAAGAGCTCATTCTCCTTCGGGTTTGATTTGAAAAGAAAAGGCCAACCAGAAATAAGTTGGCCAATGGTTAAAATCTTTTTCTAAGCGGAACCTTCCTCCGGGAAGGCGACGTTCATGTAAAGTTTAAATTCTCTGGTTATCTCTCCATCCGAAATGCTCACCGTGATGAATTCATAGTCACCTGGGTACATAGCTTCTGAATTCACATCAAAATGTAACATCGACCCATTTAGAGAAAGACTGCTATGAATAATATACTCACTGTCTACAAAATCCAGTGTCAATGTTGCTAAGTTCATACCCGTTAATAGACCTGCAAGGTCTTTATCGATACTAAAGTCGTCTACAATATCGATGCTATCATCGAAGATGACGAATGTACGATAAGCATAGCCTGAGCCAAACGGCAGCCCATCCGATGTCATGATTTCCAGTGACTGCACACCTGCATCCAAACCTAGTACAAGCAGCTTCCCGTTCGCATAGAAAGTAGTGACACAATTGCCGTTTTCGCCACAAATGGAATCATCAGGAACTGCAATAACCGAAGTTATAGGATCTCCCTCAGCATCCGTGATTTCCAGCTCAACCGTCACGCCTTTCTTAAGCATTATCGGCGGAGCTTCTCCACCACCATCTAAAGCCGGAGCCGAATTCTCCCGAATTAAGATCGTATAGCTTTTTTCGTTTCCGTCGGCTGTACGACCCTTGACTTCAACTTCTGACACCGTCGTAAATGTCGCATCCGTCCATAGGTTCAGCCATGGATCAATCGTCCAAATACCGAGATCATAACTGCCAATGCTCTTGATCTCTGCATCGTTATAAGCGGTAACTTGGAATTCGTCGGCATTATGAAAGATGTCTTTCATGTCAATATAGGCATTGTGATCCACATAGCCCTGATTATCGTAATTATCAAAGAATTGCACGCCGAAATCTTCGACCGTAAGCCCGACATAGAGCTTAAATTCATCGGTAATCGTCAAGCCGTTGCCATCATCGGCCACGACTTCTATCGTCGAAATGTCATCTGTATCCAATCCTAGTGTCAGAAGCGTCTGTCCTTCCATATCCTCGATTGATACAACTTGAGCATTACCCGAAGTTACTTCTGCACTGTAATTAAATGAACCCGTGAAATAAGAAGATAGATTGATCTCATATTCCAGCTCATCGTTAGAAAGATCCTCATCCCAAATGCCGCTCTCTCCAAGATTAACCCTTACAGGTATCGTCAACCATGAATCTCCCCCGGTATCGCTAGCCATCAAATCGAAACTGACAAAGCCCGGAGAGCCAAGAGATATCAGATCCAGCTCTGAACCGTTCAAACCGCCCCCAATGCTGTAGCCATTCGGTTGGAAGGTCGTGCTATAGATTACAGGCTGACCGTCTACTTCTTTGAAAATCTTCGTTAAATCAAGCTTGGCACTCTGCCCAGAGCCTAGCTCGATCGTGCCTTCGCTTCCAACCATTCCTTCTTCCAGCTCGTCATCCATCGGATTAATGATGACAGTAATCGTTGCTTCGCTATACGAAGTTCCATCAAATACGCTGAAAGTGAAATGATCTTCGCCGTACTCATTTTCGTATGGCGTATAGGTGAAACGACCATTCTGTTCCAGCTCCAGCGTTCCCTTCGCGGGGCCACCGTTCTCAGCTATCGTGAAGGTAAGAGTCAAGCCTTCCGGGTCACTGCCCGTAACCTGATCCGACAGTGGCGTATCCTCATCGGTGTAGACCGTCTTTGTGTCTGCAGTCGGTGCGTTATCTACCTCGTGTATCGTAATGGTCACAATTCCGTTGCCGATTGACTCCAAATTGCCGTCGCTTACTTTATACATGAAAGTATCTTGACCGCTTATTACGCCTTCATTAGGCACATAAACGAACTCGCCACTATCGGGATTAAACTCTGTGATTGTCCCTGAACCTGGAGCTCCCTGCATTTCCACAAGGGTATACGTCAAATTATCCTGATCGTCGTCTCCGCCGACCAGCGTGCCAGGCAGCTCTTGCCCTTCATACGCGTCGAACGTCATATTAGGCGCGGTTGGCCGCACATTGACATCTTTGACCGTGATGGTTACGTTGATGGTCGCCGAATTAACCTCGCCATCATTTATACGATAAGTGAACAAATCCGAGCCAGTGTAATCTGCGTTAGGATAGTACGTGAAGCGGCTCAAATCCGAAGAGCTGCGCGACAAGTATCCATGGCTAGGGGAAGACAGGATGGTGAAACTTAGCGTGTCCTCGTCATCATCCGTACCATGAAAATAATCTGAATAGCTGTTGTCTTCATCAACCTCGAAGCTCCAATCTTCCGCCTCAGGCGCTTGATTCACATCAATAATCGTGATCTGTACCGTCTTCACGTCCGAATATTCTTTGCCGTCATAGATTCTGTACTTAAACGAATCTGATCCGCTCTTCCCTCTGTCCTGCACGTAAGTAAACTCCCCCGCACTTGGCGAATTCGGCGTAACCGTGCCATAATCCGGCCCTTCCCCTTCTTGTATGATGTATTGAAGCGTGTCTCTGTCTTCCCAATCCGCGTCCCAGCCGTTGAAGCTAACTGCCTTACTGTCACCTTCATTCACTTCAAAGCTGATATCCTGTGCTCTTGGCGCATCATTTTGAGAGGAGATGTTAATGTTTACGACCGATACATTGGAATCTTTCTGTCCATCATTAACGACGTAGGTGAACGAAGTGCCTCCATATGAGTTTGCAATAGGCTTAAAGCTGTATCTGCCGTCTTCATTTAAACTAAACTCTTCTGATGCAGGAGGTGCCGACGTTAGCCGATAAGTCAGCACATCGCCATCCACGTCCCTCCCAGTCAATTGACCCGTTATGGATTGATCTTCAAGGATGTTGATATCCTGAAATTCCTCAAGTGTCGGCGCGTCATTCACGGCGTTGACCGTGATCGTCACCGCGACCTCATCCGAATCCTCCGCACCATCGTTCACGATATACGTGAACGAATCCGGTCCATTATAGTCCGCATCTGGCACATACGTGAACTTGTTTTGCTCTGACGAGCTTGCGATCAACTCGCCATGAATCGGACCTTTGCCCTCTACGATAATAGCTGTCAGCTCATCTTCGTCTGCATCTGTCCCGCCGAGCTGAATGGATGTCGTAGTGTCTTCGTTTAGCTCCACCACACTGAGCTCATTCGCTTCCGGCGCGTGATTTACATCGATAATCGTGATCTGTACTGTCTTCACGTCCGAATATTCTTTGCCGTCATAGATTTTGTACTTAAACGAATCTGACCCGCTCTTCCCGCCGTCTTGAACATAGGTGAACTGTCCCAGTTTTTCCGGATCCTGTGTAACCGTGCCGTATTTCGGCCCTTCGTCGTCGACGATCATGTACTGAAGCGTACTAGTCTCCCCGGGATCCGCGTCCCAGCCGTCGAAGCTAATTTCTTTACTTTCACCTTCATTCACTTCAAAGCTAAGATCCTGTGCTCTTGGCGCATCATTTTGAGCGGCGATGTTAATGTTTACGACCGATACATTCGAATCTGTCTGTCCATCATTGACGACATAGGTGAATGAAGTACTTCCATATGCGTTTGCGATAGGCTTAAAGCTGTAACTACCGTCTTCATTGAGAGTAAACGTCTCTGATGCAGGCTTCGCCGACGTCAGCCGATAAGTCAGCACATCGCCATCCACGTCGCTCCCTGTCAATTCGCCCAATATGGATTGATCTTCAAGGATATTGATATCCTGCATCGCCTCAAGTGTCGGCGCGTCATTCACGGCGTTGACCGTGATCGTCACCGTGACCTCATCCGAATCCTCCGTACCATCGTTCACGATATACGTGAACGAATCCGGTCCATCATAGTCCTCAGCCGGCACGTA
>NZ_JBWDNS010000019.1:0-1401 GCF_056269305.1 Paenibacillus sp. J22R3
CCACGAGGTTTCACGTGTCTCGCGGTACTCAGGGTACGTCTCGGAGAGTGCTGACTTTGGACTACAGGGCTTTTACCTCTTATAGCGGGCCTTTCCAGACCTCTTCGTCTAATCAACACCTTTGTAACTCCATGTGAGACGCCCTACAACCCCAAGAAGCAAGCTCCTTGGTTTGGGCTAATCCGCGTTCGCTCGCCGCTACTGACGGAATCACTATTGTTTTCTCTTCCTCAGGGTACTTAGATGTTTCAGTTCCCCTGGTCTGCCTCTTCATAACCTATGTATTCAGTTATGAGTGACTGGACATTACTCCAGCCGGGTTTCCCCATTCGGACATCCCCGGATCAAAGCCTGCTTACGGCTCCCCGAGGCATTTCGTCGTTCGCCACGTCCTTCTTCGGCTCCTAGCGCCTAGGCATCCTCCGTGCGCTCTTAGTAGCTTAACCTATGCTCCGGTTTTATGTGCCAGATGCGGCTCCTTTGACTATGCTTCGCTTCGCACGCCTATTTCGATGATCTCTCCCGTTGTACTGCGTACAAAAGTCGTTCTAATTCGAAATTGTCGTTGCTGCGCTCTGCCGTCAAAAGTCGCTTGCTGGCAAAACCTTCGCTTGCAGCATAAATGCTGCGCACTTCGATTAAATCTCAGCTAAGAGATATTTCGCAAATTTCATATCCAGTTTTCAAGGAACAACTTCGTAAGTGTTACGACTGAGGTTAATCAGGCGTCACTTAGCGAAAGGTAAGTGCTTATGGCACTCGCTTGGCAACGTTCTACTCTCCCAGGACCCTGCGGTCCAAGTACCATTGACGCTGAAGGGCTTAACGGTCGTGTTCGAGATGGGTACGCGTGGTTCCCCTTCGCCATTATCACCAAACGAATGTGTATTGTGTTGTAGAAAGAGACTTGCTCTTTCAAAACTGAACATGAGCGAACCAGTCGGTTTGCATCTTACGATGCTTATCGTTTCCTCATCGGGAAACGGTATTCTCTTAGAAAGGAGGTGATCCAGCCGCACCTTCCGATACGGCTACCTTGTTACGACTTCACCCCAATCATCTACCCCACCTTCGGCGGCTGGCTCCCTTGCGGGTTACCCCACCGACTTCGGGTGTTGTAAACTCTCGTGGTGTGACGGGCGGTGTGTACAAGACCCGGGAACGTATTCACCGCGGCATGCTGATCCGCGATTACTAGCAATTCCGACTTCATGCAGGCGAGTTGCAGCCTGCAATCCGAACTGAGACCGGCTTTTAAGGATTGGCTCCACCTCGCGGTATCGCTTCCCGTTGTACCGGCCATTGTAGTACGTGTGTAGCCCAGCTCATAAGGGGCATGATGATTTGACGTCATCCCCACCTTCCTCCGGTTTGTCACCGGCAGTCACTTTAGAGTGCCCA
>NZ_JBWDNS010000002.1:0-1516117 GCF_056269305.1 Paenibacillus sp. J22R3
TTCGAGGTGGAAGTGCAGCAATGCATGCAGCTGACGAATACTAATCGGTCGAGGGCTTATCCTACGAACATCTGCTCGGATGTTCAACTTCGGACAACAATCAGCTAATGAAAACCTTCGCAAAGGTTCGTATCCAGTTTTCAAGGCGCAAGCTTTGTACCAAGTTCCTGAATAACACTGTTCCCTGATAGCTCAGTTGGTAGAGCACTCGACTGTTAATCGAGTTGTCACAGGTTCGAGTCCTGTTCGGGGAGCCATTCATCTGGAGAGCTGTCCGAGTGGTCGAAGGAGCACGATTGGAAATCGTGTAGGCGCTAACCGCGTCTCGAGAGTTCGAATCTCTCGCTCTCCGCCAGATTAGGCCCGTTGGTCAAGTGGTTAAGACACCTCCCTTTCACGGAGGTAACAGGGGTTCGAGTCCCCTACGGGTCACCAAATTCTTCAAAAATTCTTCAAAAAAAGACTTGCATTGACACAAGTAAATGAGTTATAGTATTACTTGTCGCTTAACACGGAGGCTTAGCTCAGCTGGGAGAGCATCTGCCTTACAAGCAGAGGGTCGGCGGTTCGATCCCGTCAGCCTCCACCATTTAACTTCATAAGAAGTACCTTTTAATGACGCGGGGTGGAGCAGCTCGGTAGCTCGTCGGGCTCATAACCCGAAGGCCGCAGGTTCAAATCCTGCCCCCGCAACCAAAACAATTCGGTAGTACATACCGAGCATTTAATAACGCGGAGCCGTGGTGTAGTGGCCCAACATGCCTGCCTGTCACGCAGGAGACCGCGGGTTCGAATCCCGTCGGCTCCGCCATTTCTTCAAAGTTCGGCTCGGTAGCTCAGTCGGTAGAGCAGAGGACTGAAAATCCTCGTGTCGGCGGTTCGATTCCGTCCCGAGCCACCATTTTTCAAACTGTAAGTTCATATGCCGGTGTAGCTCAGTTGGTAGAGCAACTGACTTGTAATCAGTAGGTCGTGGGTTCGACTCCTATCGCCGGCACCATCATGGAGGATTAGTGAAGTGGCTAAACACGGCAGACTGTAAATCTGCTCTCTCCGAGTTCGGTGGTTCGAATCCATCATCCTCCACCACTTTTTTATCTTAGGGGCATAGTTTAAGGGTAGAACAACGGTCTCCAAAACCGTTGGTGTGGGTTCAATTCCTGCTGCCCCTGCCAATTGAATAGTTGTATGGCGGTCGTGGCGAAGTGGTTAACGCACCGGTTTGTGGATCCGGCATTCGTGGGTTCAATTCCCATCGGTCGCCCCATATCAACTACAAAGAACACTTATGCGTTGGGGATTAGCCAAGCGGTAAGGCAACGGACTTTGACTCCGTCATCCCTAGGTTCGAATCCTAGATCCCCAGCCATTTTACGCGGAAGTGGCTCAGCGGTAGAGCATCGCCTTGCCAAGGCGAGGGTCGCGGGTTCGATTCCCGTCTTCCGCTCCATCTTTTATGGCGCCATAGCCAAGTGGTAAGGCAGAGCTCTGCAAAAGCTTTACCCCCAGTTCGAGTCTGGGTGGCGCCTCCACAATTTTTCAAAATTTAATAATTTGCGCCCTTAGCTCAGCTGGATAGAGCGTTTGACTACGAATCAAAAGGTCAGGAGTTCGAATCTCTTAGGGCGCGCCATCAATTTGCCGGCGTGGCGGAATGGCAGACGCGCGCGACTCAAAATCGTGAGGGAAACCGTGGAGGTTCGAGTCCTCTCGCCGGCACCATATTGAATAAGACAACCTGTAGGATCAATGATCTTACAGGTTTTTTGTTGTTCGTGTGGCGTCATAACAATAACGGACTGCCTATTGTTATTGAAAAGAACGGTTAGCAGCTAAAGAAAAGGTCTGTACTGGATAGCTCAGGATGGGTCTTGTTTGTCTTTCAGCCTTAAGGTCGGCGTGTTCCCCGCCTGAGGTCCAGTAACAAAAACCGTCGCGAGTCCGTTTTGGAAAAAGCTAAAACAACCTAGAATAAGGACATAAGCAAGAAACGAAACAAATGAATGAAGCAAGGCGTAAAGAGAAGTAACAGCATTTAAACAATGAGAGGCGGTGACACAAACAATGAACGGAAAATCTGCATTGGGTGCAATTCTAGTCGTGATTGGTGCATTGATGGTCATGAAGTTTATAGGTATCAATCTTGGATGGATTATCGGTCTGCTCATGCCATTCATCTTGATCGGTCTTGGCGTGGTAGGTATTCGTAATAACAGCAAAATCATCGGCGGTATTCTTATCGTAGTCGGAGCTATTATGCTGATCGGCAAATTAGCAGGACTGTTCGCGCTGCTGCTCGCAGTCGGACTTATCGTATGGGGCGTCTCCTTATTTAAGAATCGCAGAAAAAGTATCTAACGGATGAACTACAACGATTAATTTATAGCAGTGGACGAAGGAGGCAAGAACGATGAGTATCATGCGGAGAGTGCGGGATATGACGGTTGCGACGCTGAATGAGCGTCTGGAGAAAGCGGAAGATCCCGTAAAGCTGATCGATCAGTTTCTCTGGTCGACAAGGGAAGAGATTATCGGGGCAGAGAAGCTTTATCAGCAATGCGCCGGTCATAATAATCATTTGAAAATGCAGTGGCTGCAAGCCGAGCAGTTGAAAGAAAAGCGGGAGCAGCAAGCTATTATTGCGCTGAAAGCCGGCGAGGAGCAAGTTGCTCGCATTGCGTTAATGGAGAAAGCGTCCAGCGAGGAACGTGCGATGCAGTATCGTGAGCTCTATAATCAATCGCTGCAAGGCACGAGAGAATTGGAAGAACAGCTGCGCGAGCTGCGCAGCGAGTATCAAACGGTGTATGAGAAGCGCGAGTATTTTGCCGCACGGATGGAATCGCTTCGCTTACAGCAGCGCATGAATGAGCGTTATACAGGCAGCAGCACATACGGTTCGGCGGGACAACAGCCGAGCGGGATGTTCCGCAAGCTGGAAGACCGGATTTCTGATATGGAGCTGGAAGCTCGCAGCCTTCGTGATCTTCGCAAAGCAGGGCAAGAGTTTATTACCGAAGCGGGACATACGCTGCAGAACGTGATTGAACGTGAGATGGAGCAATTGAAACGCAAATTACAACAGGAAGGATGGAAGCCGTAATGAAGAAACTGTATCGTTCGCGCCGCGACAAGAAGCTCTTTGGCTTATGCGGCGGTCTAGCCGAAATGCTGAATGTTGATGCGACGCTGCTTCGGATTCTTCTGATTGTGGTGACCGTCTTTACAAGTGGCGCATTAATACTTGTCTATATTCTGGCTGGATTAGTTGTTCCGAAAGATCCGTACCATTATGGCGGATATGGACCGGGCGGTTATAATGGCGGCGGTAATTGGAATAACGGTCCGCAAGGCAGCAATTTCACGGGTCAGGATCAAGGTTTTGGTTATAAAAGCTCGTACAACAACCCGCCTCAGCCACCAACCTCGGGCGGAGCGAATTGGCAGTCGCCGCCGGCGCAGTCGGCTTCTAATATAGATGCCATGATGGAAGATTTGGAGAAACGTGCATTGCGCAAAGAAATTGAAGAGCTTCGTGCTAAATTAGCGAAACATGAGAAGGGAGAGTTTTAACATGAGTATTTTCAAAAGAATGAAAGATATGACGAAGGCATCGATGCATGAGCTGCTTGATAAAATGGAAGATCCGGTTGTGATGCTCAATCAGTACTTACGCGATATGGAGGCTGAGATCCATACGGCTGAGCTTACAGTAGCGAAACAAATGGCAAGTGAGCGCCGCATGAAGCAGCGCCTGGATGAAGCGGTTCGCAGCGGTGCAGACCGTGAAGCGAAAGCAGAGACTGCACTTCGTGCAGGTCAAGAGGAATTGGCACGCAAGCTGCTTGAGGAGAAAATCTTTTTCGATCAGAAAACAGCGGAATATACTGAGATGCATGCAAGCGCCAAAACACAAGCGGATGATCTCATGGCACAGCTGCACAGCATGAAAGATGAATACTACCAGCTTCGCAACAAACGCAATGAGCTGGCTGCCCGTGCCCAAATGGCGAAGGCGAAGAAACAAATGGCGCAAGTTTCTTCTGTACACTCCATTGAGAGCGGCCACGCATCGCGCGGTTTCAGCCGAATGGAAGAGAAAATTATGCAATTGGAAGCTGAAGCTGATGTCATGCGCGTTCCTTACGGCACTTACAATGCACCAGCGGCTGCTGCAAGCTCTGTAGACCCTGCTAAGCAGCTTCAAATCGAAGAGCAGCTGCAAGCGCTCAAGAGCAAGCTAAACCCGCCTTCCGACGAGTAAAGAGAAACGAAAGCATTCACAATAACCGTAAAAGCTACAAACAAACCACACATGGTCGATGCGCTATTCAGGCATCGACCACTGGCTTGTCTGCGGTTATACATAGATGAGGGGGTACCGCAGTGAAGGAAGAAGCATCTTCGCCGAGATCGGAGGCTGAGAAGGAACGGTCTTCAAGGTCGATGACAGCGCCGGCAGCACAAGCCAACATGTTTCCGGTGTATCGAAATGAAGGACGGCCTTCAGCCATGCAAACGGAGAAGCGAAGGAATGCAGCAGAGACCGTATTGTGGATACTCGTTATTCTCGGCTTAATTGTACTGGTTCTGCAAGGAACCGGTTATGTGAAGCTGTTTGCCCTGCAAAGTAAAGCAGCGCTGATCGGACTGACGGTCATTGCCCTCTCACTGGTGTTGGCTGCCGCGTACAGTTACTTGCAAAGCGTAAAGCTTCGAGAGGCGATGAAACGGCTCACGGAGCAGCAGCGCCGCAAACGTCAGCGTGTGACATTGCCTGACCAAGAAGGGCAGGCGCAGGCGCCTGAATCCTTCTCGGAAGAGGATGAAGCCTGGACGGAGCAGGTTCGGTTCTCGGCTGTCATTGAGGAGCGGCAGCGTCTTGCTCGCGAGCTCCATGATGCGGTAAGCCAGCAGCTCTTCGCCATCTCCATGACGGCAACCGCGGTCAGCCGGACGATGGAGAAGGACTGGGAGCGTGCTAAACGTCAGGTACAGCTTATCGAGGAGATGGCATCTGTTGCGCAATCGGAAATGCGTGCCTTGCTGCTTCATTTGCGGCCGATTCATTTGGACGGTAAAAACCTGGGACAAGCTCTGCACAGCTTAATAGATGAGCTGAAGCAGAAGGTGCCGATGGTGATTACGCTGGAGGCGGATCCAACGATTAAGCTGGATACGGAAGCGGAAGACCATTTGTTCCGTATCGCGCAGGAGGCGCTATCCAATACACTCCGTCACTCCAAGGCAGAGCATCTCAATATCTATTTGCAGCATGCGGGAGCTTACGTTCGGCTGACGCTGCAGGATGATGGAACCGGCTTTAACTTGGAGGAGAAGAAGCAGACCTCCTATGGATTATTAACGATGGAGGAACGCGTCAATGTGCTCGGCGGCTCGTTAAAATTAATAACTTCACCGGGAAATGGCGTATTAATAGACATATGGGTGCCTGCGGCTGGGCATGATGGAGGAGGAATATCACCGAATGGAAGCGATCGAACGAATGGACAGCATCGAACAACCTATTAAAGTATTGCTCGTGGACGATCATGAGATGGTTCGCATCGGACTTGCGGCTGTACTGAATACAGAGGACGGCATTGAGGTCGTAGGGGAAGCAAGCAATGGGATGGAAGGGATCCGCCTGGCGCAAGCGTATCGGCCAGATGTCGTATTGATGGATTTAGTTATGGAAGGCATGGACGGCGTCGAAACGACCCGCAAGCTTCTGGAGCTCTATCCAGACTGCAAAGTAATCGTGCTCACCAGCTACTTAGATGATGGTAAAATGTATCCGGTAATCGAAGCAGGTGCGTTCAGCTATTTGCTCAAAACTTCCCGTGCGAATGAAATTGCAGATGCGATACGCGCTGCAGCAAGAGGGCAATCCGTGCTGGAATCACAGGTTGCTATGAAGATGATGAACCGATTCCGTCAGCCCAAGGCAGAAGCTGTGCGTCCGCTTCATGAGCAGCTGACAGACCGGGAGATGGATGTGCTGAAATGCGTGGCGAAAGGGTTATCGAACCAAGAAATTGCCGAGGAACTGTTCATCGGGATTAAGACGGTGAAGTTCCACGTCACGAATATTTTTGCAAAGCTTGGCGTGGATGATCGGACGCAGGCGGCTATATATGCGCACAAGCATGGTTTGGCGGAGTAGCACTTATGGTTAAAGGCCGTTTCCTGGATTTCAGGGAACGGCCTTTTTGGCGCGGCTGCAGGTGATGTCATAACGTTCTCCATTTCTTACGGAAGGCGAAGGGAGTCAGACCTTCCCGCGCTTTAAAGAGGTTAATAAAATGGCTGACATTGTCGATGCCGATTTCATCCGAGATTGCTGCGATGGATTGCGTGGTATATTGGAGCAGCTCTTTGGCCTTCACAATACGGAGATAGATAAGGTAGTCATTAGGGGACATCCCGATATGCTTCTTGAACTCACGAGTGAAATGGTATTTGCTCACGGCAAGTGACCTTGCTAAGTGATCCATTCGAAGTCGCTCTGAGTAGCGGCGCTCCATCTCCCGTACGGCATCGGCTATATAGGGCGGGATGGTACCGGAATCGGAATTCCTGACATGAGCGGACAGAATCAGCTCGGTTGCTATTTCAGTCAGAAGCTTGGCGGCTAGAAGCTCTGTATGTACGGTTTTATTCTCGTGAATATGGATTAGGGCTCGGATTTGCTCGAGAAGAGGTGATTGCGGTTGTAGTTGCAGGCGTGGATCACCTTGCTGTGCATACAGCTCGTAATAATGCTTACTTGCACCGCCATAGAAATGAACCCAGGCGAATTCCCAATGGTCCTGCTCGGCCGTTCGATAATGCTGATGTCCCATGCAGTCGATGAAGAATAGCGAGTCGGCCGTTAAACTGTAAGTTTGCCCGCCATATTCGAGTCGTCCCTCTCCGGAGACGGTGTAAACAAGCAGATAGGAAGGCAGATGCTGACGTTCTGTAAAATAAGGCGGATGCGTCCAGAAATAGCCGGCTTCCTGCACATACATAAGCGTTGAACGGGCTGCGACGCTTGGAGAAGTAATAAGACGCACGGAATCCGGTGTCCAGCTATGCGAGGCATTCTCCGTATATTGTGGCAAATGCAACTTCCCCCTTCAAAGGCGATTGTCCTTATTATCTGATGCTTCAGAGCAGTTAGCAATATTCTGTTATTTTGAAGCAATATCGCGCGATGTTAGTTTAAATCATAGCGATTACAATGAAGGTATAAATCTATTATTTATATCGGGGAGGAACGACGATGTCACTGCTCACGCCTATCAAGCCGGCAAGAAAGCCTCGCATCGGCTTGTACTCGATTGGTCTGGAAGCTTACTGGCCGCAGTTTCCCGGACTTCGCGAGCGGCTCATGGAGTATGGATGTCATTTGGAGAACAAGATGTCTCCGTATGGCGAGATTTATAATTTCGGACTAGTCGATTCGGAGGGCAGGGGGCGGCAAGCGGGAGAATGGTTCAATGAGAAGAACGTTGATCTTGTTTTCTGCCATGTGGCTACTTACTCTACGAGTTCGACGGTGCTGCCGGTACATCAATTCTGCAGCAAGCCTGTAATCGTCTTGAATTTGCAGCCGACCGCGCGAATCAATTATGCGAAGTCGACGACAGGTGAATGGCTCGCGCACTGCGTGGCTTGTCCGGTTCCTGAGATATCGAATGCTTTTAATCGTGCGGGTATCCGTTTTCGCGTTATTAATGGTTTGCTGGGGCTCGATTATACACCGGCAATTTCATTGACGGATGAGGTGACAGTTGACCGTCCAGAGGCTGTAAGGGCAATGAGGGAAATTGAAGAGTGGATTAAAGCGGCTGGTGTTGTTCGGACACTGCGTCATGCACGCTTTGGTTTCCTCGGCAATACGTACAGCGGGATGCTCGACATGTACAGTGATTTCGCGATGCTTCAAGCTCAGCTTGGGCTGCATGTGGAAGTGCTGGAGATGTGCGATCTCGACCGGTTTGTGAAGGAAGTGACGCAGGAGGAGATCGAAGCAAAGCTCGAAGAAGTGGTTGAAATGTTCGAGATAAGCGGGGACTCCCCTTCCGATCCGATTGCCAAGAAACCAACGCAGGAACAGCTCGAATGGTCGGCGAAGGTGGCGGTTGCGCAGGAGAAGCTGGTACGTGCCTATGATCTGGATGCGCTCACGTATTACTATCATGGCCAGGACGGAAATGAATACGAGAAGCTGCAGGCTGGTTTTATAGTTGGCCACTCTCTGTTAACGGCACGAGGCATCCCATGCTCAGGCGAAGGGGATATGAAAACGGCTGTCGGGATGAAAATATGCGACATTCTGGGGACAGGCGGAAGCTTCTCTGAGATTGTCGTAGTCGATTATGAAGATGAAACGATTTTGCTCGGACATGATGGGCCGTTCCATATTGCGATCGCAAGCGAGAAGCCGATATTGCGGGGGATGGGCTTGTATCATGGGAAGAGGGGGACAGGGGTTTCCGTTGAAGCGAAGGTGAAGCGGGGCTCCATTACAACACTGAATGTGACTCAGACCGGAGACGGGAAGCTTGCGATGATTGCGAGTGAAGGTCAGGCAACGAATGGGGAAATCATGCAAATCGGCAATACACAGACGCATGTAAAATTTGACCTTCATCCGGATGACTATATGGAGAAATGGTTTGCCGAAGCGCCGACACATCATTGCGCCATTGCGGTTGGGAATCAGGCGGCTCAGTTCAAGAAAGTAGCGGAGCTGCTGCAGCTTCGTCATGTGACATTGTGCAAAAACAATTAGGGGAGTGAGCGGCAATGCAACGGGTTTCTTTTGTTCTGCAAATTGATGAGCGCAATCGCGAGGCGTATATAGAACGGCATCGGAACGTCGATCCGGAGCTGCTGCAGGCTTTCGGAGAGGTTGGCATACGAACTTATAGTATTTTTATCGATGGCGTTAAGCTGTTTGCATATATGGAGGTAGAAGATTTCGAGCAGGCGATGCAGACGCTGAGCACTCATCCGGCGAACGTTCGATGGCAGCAGTTTATGGCGGATTTGTTGATCAAGAATGAGGATGGAAATATTGTGCGGGAGATAGAAGAGGTGTTTCATTATTCGGGGGACGTAGGGTAGAGCAGGAGTCGTCGTGGGCGAGGGGAAGAGCAAGAGCAAGAGCAAGAGCAAGAGCAAGAGCAAGAGCAAGAGCAAGAGCAAGAGCAGGAGCAAGAGCAAGAGCAAGAGCAAGGGCAAGAGCAAGAGCGGCTGTTCCGAGAGTCAGGTTGACTTTCGGAGCAGCTTGTTTGTTAGAGGAGCGTGAGCAGATGATTATAGATGGCCGGGATATCGTTAATATCGTAGTGTGGGACATGAGTGGATGTGCGTGTGTTGGTCTGAGGCCAGACTGCTGTCATGGCGGGATTCGTCAGTGTAAGCAAAGACTCGTCATCCGGTGAGCGGAGAAGGATCAGCTTGGGATAATGTTCCTGCTTAAATCCTTCGACAAGCACAATATCGACATGCTGCATATGGGTAAGCAGGGCGGAAAGCGACTCAGGGCGTGCGCTGATGATGGCGCTGCGGGAAGAAGAGCTGATCGCTGTGATGTCGGCGCCGGCTTCTTGATGCCGCCATGTATCCGTTCCCGGTGTATCCATCGTGAAGTCGTGGGCGTCATGCTTCGCGGTGCCTACTGTATAGCCTGCTTGTTTTAAAAGCTTCGTGAGTGCGGTGAGCATGGTGGTTTTGCCGCTGTTTTTGTAGCCGACAATTTGGAGGACGAATGGGGCAGAACGGCTAAGCGTATCGGAATGAGAGGTCATGAGAGTTGCTCCTTGTTTCGGATTGGAGATCCAGAGACGTGTATAAGTTGATTCGAGTATAGCATAAGCGTATCGCGAATTTGCCACATTCTGATACAATGGTGGGATAAGAGATAGTAAATGCAGTTGAGAGCGATCGAGACAGAATAGGACAAATCAATTGCTAAAGATAAACAAGACAGTTATAGAGAGATTGAGTGGAGGAGAAGCATACGTGAAGCAGCCGCAGGGAGAGGCGCGTTATCGTAGACGCGCGGTCAAAGTGGAGGAAGCAATGCGGCTCGTGCTTGAAGCGGCTGTATCGGGGCGGCGAGAGCTTGTGCCGCTGCGGCAAGCCGCGGGTCGGCGGCTCGCGGAGGCGATTACGGCGACGACGGACTGGCCGCCTTTTGCGCGATCCGGACTGGATGGCTTCGCCGTCCGCAGCGCGGATACGACGCTGGCGTCGCCGAGTACACCGGCGACGCTGCGCGTTGTCAGTTCAGTTGCCGCTGGCGAGCTCGCCTCGGCGGCTGTTGCACCGGGGACGGCCGTCCGCATTATGACGGGCGGACCGGTGCCCTTGGGGGCGGATGCCGTCGTCATGCTGGAGCAGACGGCGGACGCCAGGGTTGACGGGCTGCCGGCGGTGCACGTGAAACGCGCCGCCGAGCCCGGGCAGAACATCGCGCCCCGCGGCGAGGAATTTCGCTGCGGCAGCGTTATTGCGGAGCCCGGCACGCGGCTGCGGCCGGGCCACGTCGCTTTGCTCGGCACGTTTGGCTGCGCCGACGTGCCGGTGTATGCGCGCCCGCGCGTCGCGGTGCTGGCAACCGGCGCGGAGCTGCTGCCGGTTGAGGCGGAGCTCGCGCCGGGCTGCATCCGCGACAGCAACAGCGCGATGGTCGCCGCATTGGTGGAACAATGCGGCGGCGAAGCGCTGGTGCTGCGTCGCGTGCCAGACGAGCAGGAAGCTACGGCTCGCGCGATTTCAGAAGCGCTGGCGCAGAGTGACCTCATCATCACAACCGGCGGCGTGTCGGTTGGGGATTATGATGTCATCGCGAGCTTGCTTCGCGGTTTAGAGCGAAGCGACGGCGCGGCCGAAGCGCCAGCGTTTCCAGCTGTGGATTCGCCTGCCCCTAACGAAGCCACGCTTCCACAGGCCTCGCGGCTGCTGTTCAACAAAGTGGCCATGCGGCCCGGCAGTCCGACCTCGGCAGCCGTCATGGAGGGCAAGCTGCTGCTTGCGCTGTCGGGCAATCCCGGAGCGTGCTTCGTCGGCTTTGAGCTGTTCGCCAAGCCGGCGATACAGCGCCTGCAGGGAGCCAGCGTTAATGAATCGCTGCCGAAGCAGGTGACGGCCAAGCTTTCGTCCCCTTTTGACAAGGGCAGCCCGCACGAGCGCTTCGTGCGCACGCGGCTATTCTCCCGCGATGGGATGCTCTTCGCCGATCCGCTCGCCTTCGGCAAATCGAGCATGATGGCCTCCATCCCGGATGCCGACGGACTCATTCGTCTGAAGGCGAGTCCGGAAGGAGCAGCGGCCGATACCATCGTCGACATTATCGTACTATAGGCATGCGACTCGATCGCCTTTTTCTCATCCTCAACTAACAAACAAAACCCGCCATCTTGAAGCCGCGACATCAAAGTCGGCTCCAACCGGCGGGTTTACTATTTTACATAAAAGAGTTCACGTACAGTCCGCCAAGCGGCAGCTGCAGGTACGACTTCGATGAAGCACCGTACAGCGTAAAAGACTGAAACCCGCCGGCCTTCGAACTAATCAATGCTTCGGTCGGCAGTCCCGTAAATCGATCAAGCGCTTCTTTCAATCGTGAGGTCAGGCTGCTTCTGCCCGATAGAAGCCGTTTCACTTCATCAGGCCTCGTTTGCATTGCAGTCTCGAACTTCTCCTTATCCAACTTGAAGCGGCCATCCGCAGTACGAGATAAACCGATAACGTCAGCGCCGGAGCTCTGAACAGCGTCTTCGATCCGGTTCCGAAGCATCGGGTTTAAGTAGCCTGAAGCATCCTCATAGATGGTTTGAAGTGTATTGACCTCATCGACAATGCCGCCGAGCTGCTTTGCAACCGCTTCTACGTCATGCTCCACCATGATTGTGAAATCTGCCGGGGCATCCAGCTTCGCGAGCGACACGGTTACTTTACCTTGTTGCAGGGAAATGTCATTCGACGACGAATCAATGTAAGATTCACCATTTACCCGATACCTCGCGTCTGTTGCATTCACAGCAATACGTCCAATCCCACTGGCCGCAATTAGATTTCCATGCTGATCTTTAATCTCAAAAGAAGACTTCTTGCCGGTGTGATTCGAGGCGAGCTCGAGTTTCACGGTACCGGTTGTCCGATCCTCCCTTACGAAAGCGGTCAAGCCAAGCTTGGCACTGTTTATGGTATCGCGAAGCTTGCCGAGCGCGTTGTCATTCGTTTCTCCGGGCTTAATGAAAGTAGTGTAAGTTTTCGCTTCGTTCCCTGCTTGGATGGTGAATGTATGTGGGCCTGCACCCATGATGGAAGGGGCATTCTTGGTCAAGTCGAAGCTTATGTTCTTCTGAGACCGCGCCACAGAATCAACTTGAAAGTCATATAAGATGCGTTCTGCGCCGAAAGCCGCAAGTCCCGTCACTTTACCGTTATCCACGCTGTCCGATACCGCCACAATTCGATTGCCAAAAGCAGTCTTATCCTTCATCATCATGTCCGTGACAGCCGCTTTGAGTTTGTTTCCTTGAGCCAGCCATGCAGCTGAGCTTCCTGCGGCAGCCTTCAACGTATCTTGGGCTTGTCTTGGCAAACCGAAGCTGCCAATCGATCCGAGCAAATTCCCAGAACCGGCAGGAGCCTTCTGTTGTTGACGTGTGAAGGGCCATGAATTGAAATTCGGATACAGCGCATACCGTTCCACAGGAATGATGGGCTCTTGCGTCCTGCGCACGGTTCCGAATACAGCGGGTATAGCATACGGCATAACCATATCAATGCCCTCCGATCATGTCATCTCTACTACTATTATTTTAAATAAATATTTCCAGTTTGTCGATGAGCGTTAACTGTCTTCACTAAAGTTATTTTCGCTCCTATCGGCCAAGCTGTCGGCAGACAAAAAGCCCTTACCTCGCAGCATACACCACACCAGGCTTCGGGCTTTGAGGGCCATCGTTATAGGAGGAGAAAAAGGAAAGCAAGGGACGCCAGATCAATGGCAAATGCTTCTCCGAATGGCGAATAGCCATAACCATAGCCATAGTAGGGATCACCATAATACGGATCATACGGATAGTAAGCCTGCGTTTGCGCAGCTTCCTTCGGCTTAGCTTCCGTCACCGCTTTTTTGCTGCCTTTCTTGCTTTTCACCTTCGAATTCGTCACTTTGCCCTGTTGAGGCGGTTGTGCTTGCGAGCTGACATGCTTTAGAGCGCCTGCTTGTTCATTGAACATCAGCTTGCCGCCATGACACCGACTAAGAATGCCGACATGTCGCTGACCATCTTGTGTAACGGCACAAACGGCCATGCCGCAAAAGTTCTTAATATGATCCTCATGGAGCGGGTAAATTTGATCCATTTTTATTTGATACCTCCCCCTGGGTTCTTGGATACAGTCTATTCACCTACAGGCATAAGCGTATGGTTATTTACCTAACGAGGAGTGAAATGATATGGTCGTTTCCCGTTCCGAGGACAATATCGTCCCAAGCTTGCGACGCCCCAAGCGCACCCCGAAGTGGGGCGTTCTGACCGCCCTGTTCGTTATGCTGGCTGCCGGGCTGTGGGGCGCGTATTATGCCAATGACAATGAGGCTTCAACCGCTGCACGTGAGCGGCTCCGGCATGATTTTGAGCAAGTTTGGGCGTGGAGCGGCAGTGAATTCGAAGGAGGAGCGGAGCAGGCACACTGGACGTTCCGCTGGGACAGTTCTTCCGATCGGAAAGGAGCAGAGCGTTTGGCGGCTTCGCTCGGCTTTCATTTGGCAGCGAGCTTGGATGGGAATGAACCTGTCGATGTCATGTCATCTAATGAAGCGGGACATATGAAGCTATGGATTCATACCAAACCCGGCATAGACGAACCGTCCGCGGATAAGCCGTATGAGCTTGTCCTGCTGCTGGATGCGGCCGTGGGGACGAGTCGGACTTCAATGGATGAGATGATCGGCAATGTGGAGCAGTCGGCGGAGGGGCTTGATATTCAAGGGGGATTTACGGTTCGCGGAATACCGATCCGTGAAGGTGGTGCAGCGCGAATTGCAGCAACAGCGGCAGCCAAGGAGATGGAGTCGTATAACGACGGACATACGGAAAGCATCACGTATTATAGTGAAGCGTTACAAAGCAGCGTACGAAGCGGCTCCGCGAAAGTGAATCTACAGTTGGCCGAATCATCTGCAACAGCAGGGGAAGACGGGGAATTAATCGTCGGAGTGCCTTTAATTACTGGAGATTATTCATTGCCGAATAACTAGAAGTTTGAAAACCGATTCGTTTTTTTTATGATGGCATGAATAGCATCTATGGCCTCAATATGCTAAACTACATAACATGATCTTACCAATCGTTGTATGAAAATACATAAGAGAATGAGGGAAATGACCGAAGTGAGCAAACATGAATCAGTTGCCGCAGAGGGTGCGGTTTATTATTTGTTTGGAGCTACAGGAGACTTGGCGCGTAGGAAACTTTTTCCTGCGCTATTCAGCTTATATAAAGAAGGCAAGCTGGCCGAGGATTTCGCCGTAGTAGGACTTGCCCGCAGACCGCGGACGAATGAGCAGTTCAGAGCTGACGTCTACGAATCGATCAGCGAATTTTCGCGTTACAAATCGGATGATGCCGAGCTATGGAACCGGTTCGCCGAGCATTTTGTATACATGTCCCTCGACATTAATAATGTAGATGGATTCCGGGAGTTGGCCCGCTTATCGCAAGGGCTGGATGAGAAATTCAAAATCCCGGGCAACCGATTGTTCTATTTGGCACTGGCACCGAATTTGTTCGGACCGGTTTCCTTCAACCTGCGTGACGGCGGTTTGCTGGAATCGTCAGGCTGGAACCGGCTTGTTATCGAGAAGCCGTTCGGTTATGATCTCGATTCGGCGCGCAAGCTCAATACTCAGCTCAGCCAAGTGTTCAAGGAAGAGGAGATCTACAGGATCGATCACTACTTGGGCAAGGAAATGGTGCAAAACATCGAGGTGCTTCGTTTCTCGAACGCATTTTTTGAGCCATTGTGGAACAATAAACATATCGCTAATGTCCAAATCACGCTATCCGAAACCGTGGGCGTGGAAGAGCGCGGCGGTTATTACGATAAGTCAGGCGCCCTTCGCGATATGGTTCAGAACCATATGATGCAAATGCTTGCGATGATCGCAATGGAGCCGCCAAGCAGGCTGCATCCGGAGGATATCCGCGACGAGAAGGTGAAGGCACTGCGTTCGCTGCGTCCATTCGCATCGGCGGGCGAAGTGAATCAGCATGTCATTCGCGGACAATATGCGGAAGGTTCGGCGAAAGACAAACCGCTTAGCGGCTATCGCCAAGAGGATTCCGTTAATCCGGAGTCGACAACCGAGACGTATATGGCAGCTCGTGTGTTCCTCGATAACTTCCGCTGGGCAGGTGTTCCGTTCTATATTCGCACGGGCAAACGCCTTCCGGTGAAAACAACTGAGGTTGTGATCGAGTTCAAGAACGTGCCGGACAATATTCTGTTCGCGCGCCGCCATGATCTGGCACCAAACTTACTTGTCATCCGCGTGAATCCGATGGAAGGCATTTATATTAAGATCAACGCGAAAAAGCCCGGCGTCGACAACGTCGTACAGCCGGTTTCGATGGAGTTCTGCCAAAGCTGCATGATCGGCATCAATACGCCGGAAGCTTACGAGCGCCTGATCTATGATGCGGCTCGCGGCGAATCCACCTACTTTACTCGTTGGGATGAGGTTGCGCAGGCGTGGTCCTTCGTGGATCGGATCGCAGATGCTTGGCGTAAAGACAGCTCCGATCTTCAGCTCTACCCTGCAGGTTCATGGGGGCCGGCAAGCACGGACGATCTCCTTGCTCAAGATGGCTTCCATTGGTGGCCGGTGAACGGGCAAGCTGAGGATAACGTGATTTGGATCTCTGGCGGTCCGAAATGATTGCATGCAAGGCGGTATAGGAGACGTTGACCATGTTTAAAATTTACGATATTTCGATGACGGTCGATCCATCGATGCAAGTGTTTAATAATAAAGCATCGAACTTGCCGATCATCACGAATATGTCTAACCATGATAACGGACAAGCTGTATACGAATCCCGTCTAGATATGGATGTTCACTGCGGTACGCACGTAGATGCACCTCTGCATATGCTGAAAGATGGAGAGGCGATTGAAACGATCGGTCTGGAGCAGCTCATTGGTCATGCTCGCGTTGTCGACTTGACGCATTGCGAGGAATGCATCACACGTGCAGACTTAGAGCCGCTTCACCTGCAGCGTAATGAGTGGGTTTTGTTCAAGACGCGCAACTCGTTCTCGGAAGCATTTGATTTCAATTTTGTCTTCCTGCGCGAAGACGGCGCTCGCTATTTAGTTGAGCTCGGTATCCGCGGTTTGGGTACGGATGCACTCGGCATCGAGCGCGCACAGCCGGAATATCCGACGCACCGATCTCTGCTTCGCAATAATATTATTATTGTCGAAGGATTGCGTCTGAAGGATGTCGCTCCCGGCACCTATTTTATGGCCATTGCGCCGCTTAAGCTTACGGGGCTGGACGCAGCTCCTGCCCGGGCTTTCTTGATTGGCGGCATGTAAAGGACGAAGGGAACTATCATGAGTAAAACAATGACCGATGAGATTAAACAAGAAGTGGAGAAAAGGCGTACATTCGCCATTATCTCTCACCCGGATGCGGGAAAAACGACACTAACGGAGAAGCTCCTTCTATTCGGAGGCGCCATTCGTGAAGCCGGTACGGTTAAAGCGCGTAAAGCAAGCCGCCATGCGACGAGCGACTGGATGGAAATCGAGAAGCAGCGGGGGATCTCCGTTACGTCTTCCGTTATGCAGTTCGACTATAGCGGTCATCGCGTTAACATTCTCGATACACCGGGTCACCAAGATTTCAGTGAAGATACGTACCGTACGCTGACTGCAGCCGACAGCGCCGTCATGCTTATCGACGTCGCGAAAGGCGTCGAGGCACAGACGATTAAGCTGTTCCAAGTGTGCAGCAAACGCGGTATTCCTATCTTCACCTTCATTAACAAGCTCGACCGTGAAGGGCAAAGTCCATTTGAACTGATGGAAGAGCTTGAGCGCGTGCTTGGTATTCGGGCGGTTCCGATGAACTGGCCTATCGGCATGGGACGCGAGCTCTGCGGCGTCTACGACCGGATGAAGAACCAAGTGGAGCTGTTCCAAGGCAACGATCATTCCACGATTGAAGTTGTGAAGGTGAAGGATTATAACGATCCTCATATCCGCGAGATGGCGGGCGACTTCTTGACGGAACAGTTGATTCAAGATCTAGAGCTGCTTGATGTAGCAGGGGATCAGTTCGATTACGATAAAGTCCGTGCAGGCGAATTGACACCGCTATTCTTCGGAAGTGCGGTTAACAACTTCGGCGTGCAGACGTTTCTGGAGAACTTCCTGGAGCTTGCTCCTTCGCCGACACCGCGTCAAAGCACAAGCGGTCCAATCGATCCGATGAGCGAGAAGTTCACAGGTTATGTCTTCAAAATCCAAGCGAATATGAATCCCGCCCACCGTGACCGGATTGCGTTTCTACGCATTTGCTCCGGCCGTTTCGAACGGGGCATGAGTGTTCGCCATGTACGTAACGGCAAGGATATCAAGCTTGCCCAGCCGCAGCAATTTCTGGCGCAGGATCGGGATATCGTAGAAAATGCTTATCCGGGTGATATTATCGGCTTGTTCGATCCGGGTATCTTCCGGATCGGCGATTCTTTGTCCCAAGGCGGCGATGTTGTATTCGACGAGCTGCCAACCTTCTCGCCGGAGCTGTTTGCGAAAGTTACCGTGAAGAACGCACTCAAGCATAAGCAATACCAGAAGGGTATCGATCAGCTGACGGAAGAAGGAACGATTCAAGTGTTCCATTCCACGGGCAACTTCGATGAAACCATTCTAGGCGTTGTCGGACAGCTGCAATTCGAGGTGTTCGAGCATCGGATGCGTTCGGAATACGGAGTCGAGATTCAGCTGCACCGGATGCAGTTCCAGTTTGCCCGCTGGATTGTCGATGACAAGATTGACCCATCCAAGTACCGGATTAATTCCACGCTGGTAAAGGATAAGAAAGACAACTACGTAGCCTTGTTCGAGAACGAATATGCGATGCGTACCGCAATGGATAAGAACCCAACCTCCAAATTCTTGGAGATGGCTCCTTAATAATAGTGACCTCAATTCCGTTAGTTCGCTGACGGGGTTGAGGTCTTTTTTGGTTGTTGTTGGTGATGAGGTGGATTTTCGAATCGTACAGCGGATCACCTATCGCGCGGCTCGAAGATGACGTGTAAGGAGTACAACACATTCGCTACTTTCTAGTCTCAAATGACGTATGACGTGTAAGGAGTACAACACATTCGCTACTTTCTAGTCTCAAATGACGTATGACGTGTACTGAGTACAATTCATACGTTACTTTCTAGTGAATCTAGCTGGTTTTCCGTATTTCAAATGCAGTTTATACATGTAAAATATCTTTTTTCTCGGAAGTCTTTGGTTTGTCGTGTAGTTTGTACAACTCAAGGAGGAAGCCGATTACAACCTCCTGGCTCTGGCAAGTAAAATGAAAGTCTATGCCTATCATTAATTGGACTTTTTCAGTGGCCTCCGAATCGAGAAGGCCTTATTTTACGAGATAGGGATAATTTGGAGTCCATTTAATCCGGGATGGAACGGCCAGCCAACAGCTCCATGCGGCGATGATGCTCAATCGCGGCCAGAATCTCTTGCTTCACGCCATCATTGTAAGATCGGAGCATTCCGGGCAGCAGGAACATGTCGACGATGAGCCAAATACTGAGGACAATTCCCGAAATGGCGCAGAGCATAATGGATAATCGATTATTGGTTGTAGAGGCAGTAGTAACGGAGCCCATAACGTAGAAGAGTACTGCGGCTGCAAAGAGGAGCAGCTGTGCTGTACCGGTGACAGCCCGTTTCAAATAGAAGCGGTGCAGTCCCAGAATGCCGACAAACAGCAGTAGATACGAGACAGCCGGCGATTTCTCGGCATCGCGAAGCTCGGAGAGAAGGATGAGTAATTCTTCATAGGTCAAGTCATGTTTGGTGAGCATGACGTCTTCTTCTCCTTTGTAGTGGCGGCAGTCCATCACCGTTGTAATTAAATGTTAAAAAACTTGTAAAAGGATTGACACGAAACCGCTTGCATGAGAAAATGTACGCGTGTACATTGGATCATTAACTTGGATGGGAGGAAGGACTTATCCGTAAAAAAGTCGCTGAATTAGCAGGAGTGTCGGAAGCGACGGTATCGCGTGTGCTGAACGGCGCCGGGACAGTGAAGGATGAGACGGCTAAACGGGTCGTGGATGCCGCCAAGCAGCTTGGGTATGTGCCAAGCGCGCTTGCACAGCGGTTTGCGCTGCGCAGAAGCGGAAATCTTGGCGTTATTTTGCCGCTATTGCCTAAAGTGAATCTATTCTCGACTTATTACTTCTCTGAAGTATTAAGCGGGATCGGGGTTACTGCCAAGCAGCGCGGTTATGATTTGCTGCTCTTGTTTCGGGAAGCTGACGAGCCGCGGGACTATGCGAATCTGTTTCGGACGCAGAAGATTGACGGGTGCATCATACTTGGCGCTCAAGACGTGCCGACGGAACGTGAGGCGCTTGCCGAGCTCAAGGAAGGGGAGCATCCCTTCTGCCTCGTTAATCAGCGCTTTGAAGGAGAAGCCTTCAACACGGTGGATGCCGATCAGCAAATGGGGAGCCGACATGCGGCCAGACATCTTCTGCAGCAAGGCTTTCGGAAGATCTGTTTTCTCAATGGTCCTGCGGAATACTCCAACAGTTTGGATCGGTTGAAGGGTTTCCGGCAGGCGCTCGTTGAAGCGCAGTTGCCTTTCCAAGCTGAGCATGTGCTGATTGGGAATTATAGCCGCAAGAGCGGCTATCAGCAGGCTGTAAAGGTAGCGGAGCTCATTCGCAGCGGTGATGTCGATGCGGTGATAGCTGCAAACGACCGTATGGCAATCGGGCTCATGCAAGGGCTTAAGGAGCTGGGCATACGCGTAGGCGAGGACGTTGCGCTTGTTGGCTGTGACGATTCCGATGTCTCGCGGATGACAGAGCCGCCGCTTACCTCCATTCGTGTTCCGTTCTATGAAGTTGGCTGCGAGGCGGCCTCCCGCCTGCTTGACATGATGACGGAGACAGAACCATCGTCCCCTTTTGAAGTTAAGCTGCCTGTGAAGTTGATTGAAAGGGCTTCCTCCAAGACAACGAGAACGACGACAAAATAACGTGATACCTAGGTGAGGTGTACCTATTGGTTTCATGCTTGATAACTGAGGAAGTTTCACAGTAGGGTTAACCTAATTTTATGAGAGGCGGAACAAAACGATGAGCACTATTCGAGTAGGAATGATTGGTTACAAATTTATGGGAAAAGCCCACAGCAACGCCTATAGAGCACTTCCGATGTTCTTCCCGAAAGTAACTCGCCCGCAGATGGCTGTTATTTGCGGACGGGATGCAGTCGGCCTTGAGCAAGCTCGTGAGCAGTTTGGCTGGGAAAGCGCTGAGACGGACTGGCGTAAGCTTGTTACGCGCGATGATATCGATCTGATCGATATCAATGCACCGAGTGATGCACACAAGGAGATTGCCATTGCTGCTGCTGAAGCGGGCAAGCATATTTTCTGCGAGAAGCCGCTGGCGCTTAATCTGGCTGATTCGATTGAAATGTTGAATGCAGCGGAGAAAGCCGGCGTGAAGCATATGGTGGGCTTTAACTACCGGTTTGCTCCGGCTGTGCAGCTGGCGAAGAAGCTGGTTTCCGATGGCCGTATCGGTGAAATCTATCATTTCCGCGGATTCTTCCTGCAGGACTGGATCGTAGATCCGCAATTCCCGCTCGTATGGCGTCTGCAGAAGGAAATTGCCGGTTCCGGCTCGCATGGTGATCTTGGTGCGCATGTCATCGATATGGCGCGTTTCCTCGTCGGCGAATTCCAAGAAGTAATCGGGATGAGCGAGACGTTCGTGAAGGAGCGTCCACTTCCGACGGCGATGACCGGTCTGAGTGCGAAAGGCGATAAAGACGCGCCGCGCGGCCAGGTAACCGTAGATGACGCGACCTTGTTCCTTGCGCGTTTCGCCAATGGCGCACTTGGCAGCATCGAAGCAACGCGCTTCGCGCCGGGTCATCGTTGTACGAATTCGTTCGAAATCAACGGCAGCAAGGGCAGCATTAAGTTTGATTTTGAGCGCGTGAATGAACTGGAAGTGTACTTCACTGACGATGCAGCGGACGTTCAAGGCTTCCGCCGCGTCATAGCAACGGATGCACCGCATGCTTACAGCGAGGCTTGGTGGCCGGCTGGACATACGATCGGCTACGAGCACACGTTCACGCATGAGATGCACGAGTTTATGCTGGCATTGGCTGAAGATCGTCAGCCTGTTCCGAACTTCGTGGACGGCGTAGAATGCCAGGCTGTTCTGGAAGCTGTCGATAAGTCGATTGCCGAACGCCGCTGGGTAGCGATTTCGGAATTAAGATAAAGAGAACGATAGCAGATTAACTATTGAAGCAGAGGATGGGAAGCATGAGAAAAGCACTGATCGTTTGGGGCGGCTGGGATGGTCATCAGCCGGAGGAAGTAGCGGGTATTTTCGCTGACTTGTTGAATAAGGAAGGCTTTGAAGTAACGGTGTCGGACACGCTGGACGCTTACAAGGACGAGGAACTGATGGCACAGCTGGACCTCATCGTTCCTGTATGGACAATGGGTTCCATTACGCAGGAGCAGCTTCGTCCCTTACTCGATACGGTACGTGCGGGATGCGGCATCGCGGGCTGTCACGGCGGCATGGGCGATTCCTTCCGTAACGATGTCGATTATCAGTTCATGGTTGGCGGTCAATGGGTCGCTCACCCGGGCAATGATGGCGTCATCTACGACGTCAACATGGTTTCCGAAGACAATCCGCTTACAAGCGGCATCGGCGATTTCGAAGTGTGCACAGAGAAGTACTATATGCATGTGGACCCGGCCAATGAAGTACATGCGACGACATCGTTCGGCGATGTGAAGATGCCGATCGTTTGGACGAAAACATGGGGCGAAGGGCGCGTGTACTACAATTCATTGGGGCATCAAGCGAACATCGTGGCTATGCCGCAAACACTTGAATTGATGCGCCGCGGATTCCTGTGGGCGGCACGTAGCCAAGAAGCTTAAGAGAGCGATAGCAATAGCAATAGCATTAGCAGTTGATAGCCGAGCACTTATCTTAGAATCATTCTGATTTCTACTTATAGGAGGAATGGCGTTTCATGAAACCAGTAAAAGTCGGTATTATTGGCTGCGGCAATATCAGCCATGTTTATTTTACAAATTTGAAGAGGTACCCTCAGGTGGATCTTGTCGCAGCGGCGGATATCGATATTGAGCGTGCGAAAGCGCGTGCCGTAGAATTCAACTTGAGCAAAGCTTATACGGTAGAGCAGCTGCTCGCTGATCCGGAAATCGAAATTGTCGTCAACTTAACGATTCCGAAGGCACATGCCTCTGTATGCTTGCAAGCGCTTGAAGCGGGCAAACATGTTTATGTAGAGAAGCCGATTGTCGTTACTCGCGAAGAAGGCAAGCAAGTGCTGGAGCTGGCGGAGAAGAAAGGTCTGCGCGTCGCAAGCGCACCTGAGACATTCCTAGGCGGAGGCATCCAAACCTGCCGTAAGCTGATTGACGAAGGCGCAATCGGCATGCCGGTATCCGCGACGGGCTTCATGCTCTGCGGCGGTCACGAGAGCTGGCATCCGGATCCGGAGTTCTACTATGAAATCGGCGGCGGCCCAATGTTCGATATGGGACCGTACTACTTAACGGCTTTCGTTACTTTGCTTGGTCCAATTCGCCGCGTTACCGGTTCGGCACGGATTACGCATGCGGAGCGGACGATCACAAGCGAGAAGAAACGCGGCAAGCTTATCCAAGTAGAAACGCCGACGAATATTACAGGCGTTCTCGACTTCGAGAGCGGCGCAATCGGTACGTTGCTGACAAGCTTCGATGTACCGGGAGGCACATCGCTGCCGAACATCGAGATTCACGGCAGCAAAGGGTCGCTGATTGTTCCGGATCCGAACGGCTTCGGCGGCACAGTGAAGCTGCGCCGTGCGGGCGGAGACTGGGAAGAGATCGAGCTGACTCATGGCCACACCGACAGTAATCGTGGTATTGGCGTCGCCGATATGGCTCGCGCGATTCGCGAAGGCGGAGAGCACCGTGCTAACGGCACGATGGCTTACCATGTGCTGGAAGCGATGCACGGCATTCACGATGCTTCGCGCGACGGAAAGCATTATGTGATGGAGAGCACTTGCACGCGTCCTGAGCCTATGCCTGCACTTGATGCCCAGCCCCAATAACGATAATATGGAATGAGACATGCAGCCTGCCCGCTCGTTTGGGCGGGCTGATCATTTTCACACATCTATTTCCGTTACATAAAAGGAGAATTCGTTCATGAGACCAGTGAAAGTAGGCATTGTGGGCTGCGGCAATATCAGCCAAATCTATTTTACGAATTTGAAGAAATACCCGGAGATTGATCTTGTTGCTGCGGCAGATATCGATTTGGAGCGAGCGAAGATGCGTGCCGAAGAATTCGGTCTTGCTAAAGCATATACCGTAGAACAGCTGCTTGCAGATCCTGAAATCGAGATTGTCGTTAACCTGACGATTCCGAAAGCACATGCGCCTGTTTGCTTGCAGGCTCTTGAAGCAGGTAAACATGTGTATGTGGAGAAGCCGCTTGCGGTTACTCGCGAGGAAGGCAAGAAGGTGCTGGCTCTCGCTGCTGAGAAGGGCTTGCGCGTCGCCAGTGCACCGGAGACATTCCTAGGCGGTGGCATTCAAACTTGCCGTAAGCTGATTGATGACGGTGCGATCGGTACTCCGATCTCCATAACCGGATTCATGCTTGGCGAAGGACCAGAAGGGTGGCATCCGGATCCGGAGTTCTTCTATGAAGCCGGCGGCGGTCCGATGTTTGATATGGGGCCGTACTATTTGACAGCTTATATCGCGCTGCTGGGTCCGTTCCGCCGCGTAACAGGCTCGGCTATCATTCCATTCCCTGAGCGTACGATTACGAGCGAGAAGAAGAACGGAAAGATTATTAAAGTAGAGACGCCTACGCATATTGCCGGCGTTATCGATTTCCAAAGCGGCGCTGTCGGAACGCTGATTACGAGCTTCGATTCGAAGGCAGGCACTTCGTTGCCGAACATCGAGATTCATGGCAGTGCAGGCTCCCTGCTCGTGCCGGATCCGAACACGTTTGGCGGTACCATCAAGCTGCGCCGTTATGGCTCTGAAGAGTGGGAAGAAGTGCCGTTCACGCACGGCAACACGGACAATAACCGCGGCATCGGCGTAGCCGACATGGCGCGTGCTATTGCTGAGGGTCGCCAGCATCGTGCTAATGGGGCAATGGCCTATCATGTACTTGAAGCGATGCATGGCTTCCATGATGCTTCCCGTGATGGCAAACACTATGTGATGGAGAGCACTTGCGATCGTCCGGAGCCTATGCCAGTGCTTGAAAGCGATACAGCAGTAGTATAAGCTGTACAGAAAAAGACATTCAAACCGCGTCATGGTTTGAATGTCATTTTTCTATCTATGGGAGGGTCGCTTGGTGGTCAGCTTGGGCTTGGTGATGCACTTTCCGCCGCAGGATGAAGATCGTCGTAGAGCACCTGCACCATTTGATTACGATCGCTTTCACCGCTGTTTTTCCAAATCATTTCAAACAATACTCCTAGTCCGGGGAGTGCTTTCTCATCACTTCCGATGGAGCCTTCAATGACGTCGGTCAATTCTTCCCCTGTTAAATTTTCTACCCGACGAACGATTGCTTGCCGCAAATCAAGATTGTTCAATCTGATCCCTCCATCACATACAGATTCGAGGTTTAATATCCCCTTGCATCCTTGTTTTCATGCCGGACGATGCAGCGAGGCGTTCGGATATATAAGGAAATTGTGCTATAATAAGCTCAAATTGCTTCAAGGGAGATGAAAGTCTTGCCGAATAAGCAGTACGCGGTAATTGGAATGGGACGGTTTGGTACAAGTGTCGCTCAATCGTTGTCCAAGCTTGGCTTTGACGTGCTGGCGATCGATTCGAATGAGCAGAAGGTCGAGGACGTGTCCGCTTGGGTAACGCACGCAGTTACTGCGGATTCGACGGACGAGGATGCGATGCGGTCACTCGGGTTGCGCAACTTCGATGTCGTCGTCGTTGCGATTGGTGCAGACATTCAAGCGAGCATACTAACGACGCTTATTTTGAAGGAGTTCGGCGTACCACAGCTGATCGTGAAGGCGCAAAGCGAGCTGCACGGCAAGGTGCTGACTAAGATCGGTGCGGACAAAGTCGTGTTTCCGGAGCGGGATATGGGGATGAGGGTTGCTCATCATTTGATTTCCCCCAACATCTTGGAGTACATCGAACTGTCCAAGGATCACAGCATTGTCGAGATCAAGGCACCTTCCTTTACCGTCGGCAAAAACTTGAAGCAGCTGGATATACGCGCCAAATACAAATGCAATGTACTCGCGATTAAGACAGGAAGCGAGCTCAATATTTCTCCACTAGCGGAGGATGTCATTAAAGCGGACGATGTGCTGGTTATTGTGGGCAAGAATGAACTTTTATCTGAATTAGAGCTTGATTATGCGGAAGGCTGATAATAGCGTGCAAACGAACAATAAACGAATGATGAGCATTACTTCTGTGCAAAATGAGAAAGTTAAAGCCATGGCTGCCTTGCTGGAGAAGAAGCACCGCGACCGTTCGGGCCGATTCATTATCGAAGGTGTCCATTTGGTGCAGGAAGCGCTGCTTGCCGGTGCCGATGTAGAAACCATCGTAATCGATATGGAACGCGGTGTGCCGGGCGAGCTTCGTACGCTGCTGAGCCAAACGGACTGTGAGCTGATCGAGGCGACTCCGGCAGTGATGGCCAAATGTACCGGAACGGACTCTCCGCCGCCGGTGTTCGGCGTGGCTGCAAAGCCCTATGCGGATTTGTCCAAGCTGTATCAGCAGGATTCGCTGGTTGTGGTGCTGGACGGCGTACGCGATCCCGGCAATGTCGGCACGATCATCCGCAGCGCGGACGCGGTCGGCGCTCATGCCGTTGTGCTCGGACAAGGCTGCGTCGATCTGTATAATCCGAAGACGGTGCGTTCTACGATGGGCTCCTTATTCCATCTTCCGGTCATTGAAGGGGATCTGAGTGAACTGCTTCCGGAAGCTAAGAAGCATGGTATCTCCCTTGTGGGGACGAGCCTGCAAGCTTCGGCTACCTGTTACAGCTATAACTGGAGCGGGCCAACCTGGCTGCTGATGGGCAGCGAATCGCAAGGATTGTCGGCGGATGTACTGGGGTTAGTGGATACTAGCATTATTATTCCGATGCATGGTCATTCGGAGTCGCTTAATGTGGCGATGGCGAGTACGATTCTGCTGTATGAGGCGCTGCGGCAGCGGCGGTATGCGGAATAACATGGAACATCATTTTTGAGTTGTAATTCAGTTTGGCACTAGCGTAAGGTCGTTTCATAGCTGAAGCACTACACACTTAAAGGCCTGGGAGAGCATTCCCGGGCTTTTTTTTGCAATAAGACAATAAAAGTGCATCATGTTCGTTTTGTTTTATTTAGGGGGGTCACTCCCTAGGAAGCAAATTAGCAATTGAGACAGTATAGCAGATGGGAGGATTTAAATTTACAAGATAAGAATTTTGTGTTTATATAGGTTTTACATCTTAAGTAAGCGTTTACCAATTGTATCATCATGTCTAGACCATTCTTATAGTGTATATAGACGTAATCGGAGGTAGACCTATGTTTAAGTTCCGGAGCCTTCAAAAGAGGTTGTTTATCAGCCATATCGCGACGATTATCATCTTTTCTTTGATCTCCGGGGTTACCTTTTTCCTCTACACCTCTTCCGTTATTCATAAGAACGTACTAGGGACAGACCATAATATGGTCAAGTCCACTTCGAATCAACTGGACTTGTTCATCCGAGATATGGACTATCTATCCCGAAACATTTTATTTTCGCGTGTCTATTACGACAGCAACATGTTTTATTATTTACAAAAGGATTTCGACTTGTTCCAGATTCCCCAGACGAATTATATGAGCGATTACTTCTTTTCCAATCCCATTCAAGATCCTAATGACGATAAATATCAATTGTATGCTTTATTGCAGGATCGCAACATCGTGAACGTGATCACTTCGTTGAACGGCCCGGAGATGAGAACGAATGAAGTCGTGTTATTCGATCGAAAAGGGACTTTCTTCGGCGCTCCTTTCAGCAATACTCTTAATAAACAGGAGTTGCAGCAAAGAATTTCCGATGCGGCATGGACGGACAGAGTCTATGAAAAGAAGGGCAACAAAGAAGTTTTACCTCCCCATTATAGCGATTGGAATAGCAATAACCAGTGGGTTGTTTCCTTAGCCAGATCGTTCAGCGATACGAGAAGCTTCTTGAAAACCGGCATTATCGAGGTGCAACAGAACTATTCGAAGCTAGAAAATATTATTAATCTCGTTACGGCGGATAAACATAATGCTTTCTATGTGTTCGATAATAACAATCAATTGATCTATCCGGCCATTCAACCGGTCAGCGGGCAAGCTCCGGTTAATGACGACTTTAACTATCTAAGAGAGGCGACAGCCGATAAGGAATCCGATCAGAAGCAGGCATGGAATCCTAATTCCAAAGAAAACGAAACCTTACTCTACAGCTATTCGGAGTATACGGGCTGGACGACGATCTACGCGGTTCCAGACAATTTACTGTATGCTCAGACCAACAAATTCAGATTGTGGTTCCTATCCGTTCTTATTGTCGTACTTGCGGCAACCTTTATCTTTGCCTACTTTTCATCAAGAAGCATCACGTATCCCATGAAACTGCTGCACCGGTTTATCAAAAAAACGGACATGTCCAACTTGTTGAAAGAATCCGCTAATCCGAAGCTGGAATCTGGTATAGAAGAAGTATCCGAGATCTACGCAACGTTCAATGATGTGAGGCTGCGTCTTAATACGGCCATGAATGACAATATAGAGGCGCGTTCAAATGAGGCGAAGGCTCACTGGATGGCCTTGCAGGCGCAAATGAACCCTCACTTTCTCTATAACACCCTCGCAGTTCTTGCGGTTACAAGCGAGGAAGGGGGCATGCACAATGTATCCGATATGTGCAGGAAGTTATCCTCTATGCTGAAATACGTCACCCATTTTACGGATATAAGAACAACGCTGGAACATGAAGCCGATTATATGAATCATTATTTGGAGCTGATGAAGTTCCGTTACGAAGATCATCTGGCTTACGATATCGATATTCCCTTAGAAATGATGGCCATTGCCGTACCTAAGCTCGTACTGCAGCCCTTGATTGAAAATTGTATCAACCATGGCTTCAAGGAAAGCAGGCCTCCGTGGCGAATATCGGTTCGCGGAATTATGGCATATGGCACTTGGAAGTTAACGGTTGCGGATAACGGGTCAGGCATGAGTGAAACTAAGCTTGAAGAGATCGGCAGGGAAATAGGGGGCTACGATAATTTGAACGCCGTTAGGAGCGAGGAGACAAAAGAATCCGGTCTTGGTCTCATGAACACGCTCAAACGCCTAAAGCTGATGTATAAGGATTCTTTCCATTTCAAGCTGGAGAATAACGAGAATGGCGGCTTGTCCGTTACCTTCGGAGGCGCATTCGAGGAGAGGAAGTCAGAGGGATGAACTATCGGGTATATATCGCGGAAGACGAGCCGCCATTATTAAGAAATACCGTTAAAAAGATCGGCGAATTGGACGGGGATTTCGAAGTGGTCGGACAAGCGATCAACGGAGAGGATGCATACGAAAATATCCTTCGCTTACAGCCGGATCTTCTGATTACCGATATCAGAATGCCGATTTTAGACGGGCTGAATCTGATCAAGAAATTAAGAGCCAGCGGACTGAATCTGATTTGCGTCATCTTAAGCGGGTATGAGGAATTCGAATACGCCAAACAAGCTCTTCAACTAGGTGTCGAGGATTATATGCTGAAGCCGGTATCTTCGGAGGATTTAGCCCGCGTGCTTGCCGGAAGCAAAATAAAAATACGAGATAAAAAACATCGGCAAGTCTCCGATATTCTAAATAAAGCCATTCACTTCAATGCGGACAGCTCCGAGCTGGATCATCTAAACACAGAGACGCACGGCGTGCTTTATATGTGCATCAACAACCCGTTGAACCAGTTTCCCGGATCAAGATCGTATAGCGATAAGATACAAAGCATACTCCGGCACTTGGATCTGGAAAGCATATTAGTCGCCAACAACTCCCTAAATGACCATAATTATTGGATTGTGGAAGGTAAATTTCCCAATGAGATCATCGTAGTCATTAAATGGCCGATCCATAGCGAACGCAGCCTCGAGAAAATCTCACGACAAATCTTAGAGAAGCTTAGCCTTACTTCGGATTATGCAACGATTGCAATAGAGCAAGGTGAAATGAATAGCGAACAAATATCCGGAACCGTGCAGCGATTAAGGCAGTTGATCAACCGAAGAGCCGTCGTAGGATATAATCAATTGCTATCCGGATCGCAACAAGGCAATGTCGGCTTGGAGTGGGTCGCCCTTAACTCGGACCTTGAGAAGAAGCTGATCTTATTCTGCAAGAATAGGCAGAGTAAAAGGATTAAAAGCGAATTGTCCAGCTCCATGGATGCTTGGATGAAAGAGGCTATTCCTAAGAAAATCATGGAGATCAATCTAAAGCATGCGCTTAGAATCTGCGGTCAAAATAGCGGAGTTCAATTAAAAGACGAATTGCTGCGTTTCGAAGAGGATGTTGACCGTCTTTTTCTGGAATACAACCGGTGGGACGACATAAGAGACGAATATCTCAAGATCATCGACCTGCTTCTCGGTTTCAATGGGATCGTTGATCCTACGGACTACCGGCAAATGGCAGATCGAATAGCAGAATTCTTCGCGAATAATCTGGATCAGAAAATCTCCCTGCCGGAAACCGCGGAGCTATTCGGTACTACCGAATCCCATCTAAGCAAGATCTTCAAAAAGCATAGAGGGGAATCCCCCATAGACTTTCTAATCCAATTGAGGATCGAAAAAGCTAAGCACATCATGATCGAGTATCCCGATATGATGTTGAGGGACATAGCCGAAATGACCGGGTTCAGCGATCAATATTACTTTAGCCGTGTCTTCAAAAGCATAACCGGAAAAGCACCGACCGAATTCAGAACCGAAAGCAAGCCATAGTCTAACCTATATTCCTCGCCTACTCGGCGGGGATTTCTCTTATGTTGATGCTTGGATCCTGCAAACGCTTGCAGAATAATCCAAACGACGGGTAGATATCCTCCATTTATCTGTGAAACGATTGTTCTTATACTCTAGTTAAAGGGTCGACCTTTTAAACATACAATGGAGGGTTAAAGATGATGCAAAGAAATCAGAAAAGAGCATTCGCGGTCATTCTTACTGTACTCATGGCAATTGTATTCACGGCTTGCGGCAACAACAATGCGTCAAATCATTCAAACGCTTCCACAACCGAACAAACATCCGATGCACCAACGAATTCTGCTGAACCGTCGGAGTCCGCTGAGGCGCCGAAAAATGAAAGCGTTACACTAAGCGTAATCCTTAGTTCGGACTGGTACGATGATCCGATTAAATGGGTATTCGACGAATATCAGAAGAAATCGGGAAATAAAATGGACGTTCAAGTCACGCCGGGAGGACAGCCTTACAATGATGCGATTACGACGAAAGCGGCCGTAAACGAATTGCCGGATATCATGTTTACCTACAGCACCGCGTCGTTCCTGAGAACATTGAGAGCGTCCGAATTGCTGGTGGATTTATCGAACGAGGATTTCATGGGGAAATTACAGCCGGCCATCACGGGTAAAGACGGGGTATGGCTGAAATCGGACGGTAAATTCTATGAAATACCTGTCGGTGGATTTAACGCTGCAGGGGTTATCTATAATAAAGAAATTTTCGCGGCGAACGGACTCGAGATTCCGACAACCTATGATGAATTCCTGGCCGTGTGCGAAAAATTGAAACAAGCGGGCATTACGCCGATCTACACGGGTCTCAAAGATGGATGGCCACCATTATTGTATAACTTCATAGGCTTCGCCAATGAATTCACGAAAAAAGGCAGTATTTCGGAGATGAATGCCGGTACTTTCGATTTCACGAAATCCGAAGGCGCGAAAAGATTGCTAGAGAGACATGGCGAACTGATGGCTAAAGGTTACTTCAATAAAGATGCGGCATCCGCTACCAACGCTCAGGAAATCTCCGAGTTCGGACAAGGGAAAGCCGCAATGGTCGTACAGGTTGACAACTTAATCACCAGTGTTCTGGCTAAGTACCCGGATTCTTCGAAGTTTATCGGCATGTTCCAGCTTCCTTGGGACGAGAATCCGGTCGTTCCAGTTGACTTGAGCATCGGCATGGCCGTTGCGAAGGGCAAACACGAAGCAGCAGAGCTGGACTTTTTGAAATTCTTCACTTCCGATGAAATTCTAAACGGATACTACGCGAGATTGAAATCTATTCCTCCATATGCCGGAATAACCGCCGAACTCAATCCGGGAATATCCGATATGGTGAAATACTTCGATGAAGGCAAAACGGTACCGTTCTATTCCAATACTTTAACTCCTGGAATTGGCGTTGGCTTTGACTTAGCGGGAGCCATCCTTGGAGCCAAACCAATCGATAAGATTCTTCAAGAAACGCAAGCGAATTATATCAAATCAGGAAAAGACAATAAGATCGAGGGATTTAAGTAATCGCATAATTCAAAGAGGGGTAAACCAGCTTGGACGGTTTACCTCCTCTTTATCAAAGGTGGTCTCGACATATTGAACAAGCGATATTATTCCTATATCTATATGCTGCCGTTACTTATCATTTATTCCACGTTTTCCTTGGTTCCGGCAGTCATGGGATTGTGCATGTCTTTTACGGATTGGACGGCACAAAGCCGAAGTATATTCGATGTTAATTTCGTGGGACTGTACCAGTTCGAGAATATAATTGCGCAAATTAAGCTCATGGGAACCTACGGCAACGAAGGCATGGCATTCGCCAATACCTTTAAATTCGCGATTACGGGAATGCTTTTCGCCAATGTACTAGGGTTGATGCTTGCGCTTGTTTTTGATCTGCCATTCAAATTCAAAGGCTTTATCCGTAGCGCGTTTTTCATGCCTATTATGTTTAGCGGACTCATCATCGCTTTTGTTTTTTCGGCGATCTTCTACCCGGGGGGGCCGTTTGACCAGGTTCTGATTTACTTAGGTATGGGCAATCTCATTCACGCTTGGCTGATTGATCACAGTATCAACATCTATGTAATCAGTGGAGTTAGTATTTGGGCGACGGTGGGTTTTACGGCCACGATCTATCTTGCGGGCTTGAAGTCCATACCGAATGATCTAAGGGAAGCCGCGCGAGTCGACGGAGCCAATGGTTGGCAAAGTTTCCGGAATATCACCTTTCCGCTGATTGCGCCTGCATTCACGATCAACATGGTTATGTCCCTTGTCGGCGGACTGAAGGTGTTCGATCTTCCTTACCTGCTATCGGGGTCTCAGGCGCCTGTCATTAATTCACTGGTATATGCTCAAATAAGTAGCCAATTGTATGCTTACGGAACCGCGATAAGCCTCATTTTATTCCTAATGGTTTGCCTTCTTGCATTCCCTTTGATTAAAGTGCTAAGAAAAAACGAGGTACAATTATAATGAAAATCAAAATAAATAATCGAAAATTCCTTTTAGGTTTCAGCGAAGTCATCACGATTCTATTAGCCCTCGTTTTCTTGCTGCCTTTATACTTTTGCGTGATCAATTCCTTAAAGTCGCCTGGAGAAGCTGCATTGCTGAATTTTGCATGGCCTTCTAGCTTTCATTTTGAAAACTATGCGACTGTATTTAAGGGAGCCGGAATATTAAATGGCTTGAAGAACAGTACTTTTATTACGTTATCAAGTGTTACTATTCTATTGTTCCTGGCCTCGATGTGTGCGTTTATCATAGATCGAAGGCAGTCGTCTATAACCAAGTTCGCTTATAACTATTTTATTTTCGGGATCATTCCTTCCGGATTTCTTATCCCTACGATCTATACGCTGAAAGCCATTGGGCTGTATGGAACTTATGCGGGAATAGACCTCATTTACATTGCAGCAGGCGCGCCCCTCGGTGTTTTCTTGATTGTCGGTTTTATCAAAACCGTTCCCAGAGAACTGGATGAATCCGTCATCATGGACGGCGGTACAGTTACGAGGTTGTTTTTTTCCGTCATATTACCCCAGCTCAAGCCTATTCTTGCAACGTCTTTCATGTTGAGTTTTTTGGGGACTTGGAACGATTTTATCGGCCCGCTTGTCTATCTGAAAAGTTCAACCCAATATACGATTCCGATGTCCGTATTCTATTATAATTCCAAGTATAATACCGAGTGGGAAAAGGTGTTCAGCGTGTTAATGATCTCTACTATACCTGTAATCATTGCGTACGCGCTTGCGCAAAAATTCATTGTCGAAGGTATGACGGCCGGTGCCGTTAAAGGATAGTGGTTAAAAACCGATAGGCTGCATGAATTCGTGGGGAAGATGGCCAAATGGTATAAAGACGGCGTTCTAACGCCTGAAGGAGAGCTTAAGCCCAAGTGGTTTAGGCTTCTTATTGTTTTTTACATCGCGATAAAAGATTTCGTCGCCGGTGGAGGAAAATCCATCGTCGTTGGAGAATCATCGTTAAGTGCGATGAGAAAGCCAAGCCGCTGAACGCATCGTCTTATGCTAGTGCAAGCTCGAATAAGAACCGCGGAGCAGAGCCGCAATAGACGTTGCTCTGTTCCTTTTTGACGTATGATAGGGATAGGAGGCAGCGCTGAAATGAAGATCAACCATAGTACAAAGAGCAGCCGAATATCATTTGGGTGCTCGGCGGAGACCGAACCGTATCGAACCGCAGGCATTACGCCGTTATCCATAATATGGCGGAAGCGCTTCGAAGGCATGGGGACGGTTCTCAATTAATTACGTTCCACCCGAATGGAGAATATTCATCGTCGCTCTACTGGCATGAAGAGGATTGGCTTGATTTCAACATGCTGCAGTCCAGCCACTATCGTCTTCATCATCCGAATGACGAAATGATAGAGCGCGATTATAACCGCGAACCCGCGAAGCCAGTCCTTGACGCCGAGCCCTGTTACGAGGACCATCCGATTTCCTTCAAGCCGGAGAATGGCTGGTTTGATGACAAGGATGTTCGTCACGCCGCTTATTGGGCATTGTTCGCAGGAGCGTTCGGCCACACGTATGGTCATCATAGCGTCTGGTCGTTCACTGAATACCCTACCGACTATTTCATCATGTCGTGGAGGGTTGCCCTGACCAGACCGGGGGCGCAGCAGATGGCGCACGTCAAGCGCTTGATGCTGTCGCGGCAGATGCTGGAGCGGGTGCCGGATCAGGAGCTGCTCGCAGCCAATCCGCCAGGGGCTGGGCGGCAGCGGGCATGCCGCGGCGCGGATTACGCCTTTATCTATACGCCGAACGGGCTCCCGATCGTTTGCCGGATGGGGCGAATATCCGGCAGTACGGTCGAAGCGAGCTGGTTCGATCCGCGAACTGGAGAGACGGTTCCCGCCGGTTCGTTCGCAAATACGGGGGAACGAAGATTCGTTCCGCCTTCCTGCGGGCGGCGGGACGATTGGGTTCTGATACTGGATGACGCGAAGGAAGTTATGGATATATAAATATCCTCGTCGGCGAATAGGATTTCGTTGAGCAGGCAAATAACCTATCGGACGGACACTTTCTTTATAGTGTTTGACCGATAGGTTTATTTCGTTTTCAAGCAAAGACGGCGTTTGCATGGTGAGGTATGACCTATTTTGTCTCATTTTTCCCGCCTGCATCGTTAAATGAGGGGAAGGCAGCTTTCGTCTCCACAAATTTTTTAACATAAAGAACGCGTTTTCTTTTCTTGTGCGGCCGAATCGCGATGGTAGAATAGATTAGATATGAATGAGCACTTGCAGCGTTTGCCTATACCTGCTAAACGAAGGAGACCCGAATGATCAAGCGGCTGTTTATTAACCGGAGCATACGTACCAAACTCGTCTTGAGCAGCGTGGTCATCTCCCTTATCCCGATGCTCTTCCTATCTTTCCTGTTCTACAGGTCAAGCTCGCTTTCGCTGGAGCGTACCATGGTCAGGAGCGCCGACCAGAACGCCGAATATTTGTCCAATTACTTGGATCAATTCTTCCGCGGCTTCTCTTCGTCTGCCTTGCAGGTCTATGGCTTCAACCAATTGGTCAATCTGATGCGCAATGGTGCTAATTACAACAACGCAGATATTTTTCAAACCAAGGATGCGCTCGACAACTACTATCGTCTCGTTCAAAGCAAGAATAAAGATGTGATCAAGATCATGATGTATGGACAGGACAATAAGCTGAGGGATTCCTGGTCGAGAGCGGCCAGCTACGATTCGATTCGGTTCGACGATTCCGTCCCCCATGCAGATGAATTGCTGGATTTGCCGTTTCAGCACGCCCTGATGTTCACTTATGTGGACAAGGAGCAGGGGGAGCGGTTTTTCGTGTATGCCATCACGATCTATGACCCTTTCTATCGAAATAAATACGGCACTTTAGTTTTCTATACGAAGATGAGAGATTTCGTGAAACAGATCGAAACCTATAATAGATCCCCGAACAATATTGTCCTTCAGAATGATAAAGGCGAAACCTTCTATCGCACGAACGATCAATTCAGTGACGCGGTCCAAACCTACATTCGCTCGGATAACTTCGCCTCTTACGGCAAGCGCGAGCTTCAATTCACGGACCACCGTCAGGCATTGATCAGCACGTCTTCGCTTGACAATGGCAACGTCGGGCTTACGCTCCTATACTCGAGCAGCGAGCTCGCGCAGAACCGTAAAAATACGCTGTGGCTGACGGTCGGAGCTCTTGCCCTCGTGATGCTCATCATTGCGTTATTCTCATCGATGGCGCAGCAGTTTATTACGCGGCCCGTTCAGTCGCTAAGCAAGGCCATGCGGGCTGTCCGTAAAGGGGATTTCCATGTCACGCTGAAGCCGAGCCCTTGGCGCGACGATCTGTCCGAATTGACAAGAAACTTTAATTTCATGACAAACAAGATTCAAGAATTGATCGAGCAGGAGTATCAGCTGCTCATTCGCAACAAGGAAGCGCAGATCATGGCGCTGCAAATGCAAATCAATCCTCATTTTCTATACAATACCCTTCAAACCATCGGCGGCAAAGCCGTCTTAATCGGGGAATATGACATTCATGAAATGTGCAGGGCTCTTGGTGATCTGTTCCGTTACAATTTCTACGAAGGGAATAGCGAGTCCACCATCGGCCTGGAAGTGGTGCATCTCAAAAATTATTTATATATTCAGCAGCTTCGTTTCGAAGAATCGCTCGTTACCGAGTTCGATGTGGAGCATGCGCTGCTTGAATGCAGCGTCATCCGGTTCGTCCTTCAACCCATTGTAGAGAATGCGATTGTTCATGTACTGGGTAAAACCGAGGACAGGCAGCTTCATCTGCAAATCACGGCGGTGCAGCAATCGGATCGGGCCATCATTAAGGTGCGGGATAACGGTCCAGGTATAGACGCGGAGCAACTGGCTCGGCTTAGAACGGTTCTGGGGCATAGGAACACCGAAGTATTCAGCGGCATATCGATCGGCTTGAAAAACGTGAACGAGAGAATTCGCATGTACTACGGATCCGATTATGGGCTCAGAATCGATAGCATCGAAGGCGAAGGTACGGAAGTGATGGTAACGATCCCCTACAGGAATAGAGGTATGCAGCATGTATAAGGTTATGGTAGTGGACGATGAGCCGTGGAGCCGCAAATCGATCAGCAAAATGATCAGCGAGCTTGCTCTGGACGTCGAGGTTATCGCGGAAGCAAGGCACGGCGAGGAGGCGCTTGCGCTTATCCCGATCCGAAGGCCGCATATCGTCGTAACCGACATGAATATGCCGGTATTGGACGGCGGGCAGTTTTTGGAAGCGCTTCATGAACGGTTCGGCGAAATCAAGGTAATCGTCATTAGCGGTTATTCGCAGTTCGAATATATGAAGGCGGCCGTCACCTATCAAGCATGCGAATATGTGCTCAAGCCGGTATCCGTTACGGATCTCGAGCAAGCACTCAACAAGGCGATCCAAGCCTGTAACATCTACATGAGCATTCAGCAGCAAATGCGGTTTAATCAGGAGGTTCGGCTTCTTAAGCGGGAGACCTTTCTGCAAACCGTTACAAGCCATCGGATTACGAATACGGCGGATATACAGCGGGAAGCAGGAGAGCTTGGCATCGCCGTGGACGGCGGTTATCGGGTTGCGGTGTGCATGTTTCGGCAGTTCAGCGAGATGTCCCGAACTAAATTTCACGGGAACGCGGATCTGTTCTTATTCAGCCTGGAAAATATTCTGTACGAAGTGATGCGGGAGGACAAGCTGCATGTCTATAAATCGGATGACCGTACGCGTATTTGTCTGCTCTTCCCGGCTGCTTCCTATGATGAACAAAGGGCTCGGCAGCTATTGAAGGACTATCACGAAGCTGTCAGTAAAATGCTGCTCGTCGGCGTGGTAGCCGGGCTTAGCCGTGCTTATGCAAGACTCGAAGAGCTTCCTGCCGCGTATCAAGCGGCTAATGACGCGCTCCGAAATAATCGCCTGCTGGGGGAGTCATTCGCATTCTCATCGGCTGAGAGCCCGGGAGCGGTACAGCCGGTTGAGCTGCTGGGCTCCTTCGATTTGAAATCGATGAGGCAAGCGATCGGAGCCCATAATGCGAAAGACTTCAGGCGGCTGCTGAACGATTACTGCGAAAAGGTTGGCAGGCAGCCTAATGTCACCATTCGCCAGATCCAGCGCGATATGAGGCAGATGATTGAGCTGTCGCTTTCGGAATTGAAAGGGATTAAGGCAACGCAGTCCGTATTGCTCGACGCTGACGAAGTGTCCCGCATCTTGGACGAGAAGGAGCTGCATACATTCCTCAGCCTGCTTACTCAAGCTATGGAAGCCCATTGTGCCAGCGTCGGCGAGACGGAGAATGTTCGCTCGGTTCGCGAAATCGCCATGTTTCTGGATGAGCATTATTTTGAGGATTTCAGTCTCATCGACGTTGCGACGCGGTTCCATATGGATGCCGCGTATTTGAGCAAGCTGTTCAAGAGCATCACGCGCGAGAACTTCACCGAATATGTCACGCGCAAACGAATGGAGAAGGCTTGCGAGCTGTTGAAAGCATCCGAAAGCAAAATCAACGAAATATCCGAGCTGGTCGGTTACGAGAATCAGCGGTATTTCAGTCAGGTATTCAAGCGTTTTACCGGGCAGACGCCTTCCGAATACCGGGATGGAACGGTTGGAGCAAAGGAAATCACAAAATATTGAACATGGCAAACACAAATTAATTCATTACGTGAAAAGTGGCCGACCGATAAGATAGACTCATGGACGAAACAATCGTCCTCGGACAATACAGGAAAAGGGGACTGGAAAATGAAAAAGAGTTTGGTCGGTCTGAGTGCCGTCATCGCAATGCTTTCTCTTGCGGCATGCGGTAACGCGAACAATGATGCGTCGTCATCCGCGAACACATCTTCAAATGCATCATCGAATACAGCCTCGAATACGTCATCAACGGAGAACACTTCCAATGCGGCTTCGAACACGACTACGAACGACACATCGGCGACTAATGCATCGGAAGCGAGCACGGAACCGGTAACGATTTCGTTCATGCACTTCAAGAGCGACGTGACGGACGGCATTCAGAAAATCGTCGATCAGTTCGAAGCGGCTAATCCGACCATTAAAGTCGATGTACAGCCCGTGAAATATGACGATTATTACACCATTCTAAAAACGAAATTGGCAGGCGGAGACATTCTTGACGTGTACACGTTGAATGCCGGCGCGCAGGCAAAATTGTTTGTGGACGGCGGTTACGTGGAGGATTTGACCGGGCAGGAATTCCTGAACAATTTCGATGCGGACGTGCTGACGTCGCAGGCAACGGACGGGAAGAACTACATTATGCCGCTGAACGCCGGACCGATCGCCGTATTCTATAACAAGAATATTTACAGTGAATTGAATCTCGAAGTGCCAAGAACGTTCGACGCCATGATCGAGAATGCGAAGAAGATTAAATCGGCGGGCAAAACGCCGTTCGCGCTCGGCTGGAAGGATGGCTGGCCGCTCGGCATGTGGATCGGCCGCGATTTGCCGAGTAACACGGCGCTTGCCGCGAACCAGCCCGACTTCTTCGACAAGCTGGAGACGGGCGGCACCAAATTCGCCGACAATCCGGCGATGCAGACAACGCTCGATCATGCCCAGCAAATATTCGATCTCGGCAACAAGGACCAGCTCGGCCTCGGTTACAACGACGTCGTCGACCTGTTCGCCAAAGGCGATGTCGGCATGATGTACATGGGCACATGGCCGCTTGCGGATATTCAGAAGAAAAATCCGGACTTGTACAATACCGGCATCGGCTACTTCCCGTATCCGTTCAGCAATGACGAAAGCTTGAACAAATTGGAGTTTAATCCGGATGCTTCGCTTGCGCTCGGCAGCAAATCCCAGCACAAAGAAGCGGCGTTGAAATTCCTTGCTTTCATGGCGAGCAAAGAAGGCGGAGACGCTTGGGTGAAGAATACGAACACGCTGAGCTACGTAAAAGGCGCAACGACCGACATCGCGCCGGCGTTGAACGATCTGCAGCCTTACTTCGATAACGGCCAGCTGTACAACTCGCAAGCGTATATGTCGAAAACGACGATCGATTGGACCGGTCAGCTCATCCAACACCTTCAAAAAATGTTCTTTAAGAAAGAAACGCCGGACCAAGTCATTTCCGCACTGGATGATTGGGTGTCCAAGAACCATAAATAATCGTATCCCAGATGACGGCATAGGCGGCGCCTATGCCGTTACTTATCGGAAAGGAATTCGTCTATGAATAGCTTAAAGCGATCGATCCGCAGCGAGATGTGGTATGTGCTGTTTATACTCCCGGGATTGTGTCTGTTTGCGTTTGCGGTGATCGTCCCGTTAGTCATTGGCGCGAAATATTCGTTCACGGATTGGGACGGCGTCGCACCTACCGCGAAATATATCGGGTGGGAAAACTACGCGCAGGCATTGCGCGATCCTGACCTGTGGGCGGCGCTTCGCAACACGTTCAAGTACGCGATACTGGTAACGGTGCTTGTGAACCTCGTGTCGCTGCTGCTTGCCGTATTGCTCGATTCTTATTTGAAATTCAGAAAAGTATTCCGCACGATCTTCTTCTTGCCCGTTGCGATCTCCACGGTGCTGTCGGCTTATATTTGGAGCTACAACTATAGTAATGGCCTGCCGAAGCTGCTCGGCTATTTCGGCGTCGATATGACAAGCCCGCTCGGTAATCCGGATCATGCAATGACGGCGCTCATCGTCATCTCGCTGTGGCAGGGGATCGGCTCTCCGATGATTATCTACATCGCCGGTTTGCAGGGCATTCCCGGGGAGCTGACCGAGAGCGCGCGGATCGACGGCGCCGGCTGGTTCGGCGCTTTCCGTCATATTACGCTGCCGCTGCTTGCGCCTTCGGTCACGATTAATTTGCTGCTCGTGCTGACAGGTTCGCTCAAAGTGTTCGATCTCGTCTTCTTGACGACCGGCGGCGGTCCTGCCTTCTCGACTCAGGTCATCTCGACGTTTATTTACAATGTCTCCTTCAATTCCGCTAAAGCGGGGTACGGTACGGCATTGTCGATGCTGTTCTTCCTCATTCTCGTCATCGTCACCATTGTGCAGCTGACTATTTTTAGAAGACGGGAGGTGGATATGTAATGAAGCTGACGCATGCGATCGTGCTTACACTGATTTCCTTATTGGCGCTCATATTCGTTTTTCCTCTGTACGTCGCGCTGCTCATGGCGCTGAAATCCGCGAAGGAAACCTTCGACTCCTTCTACGCGCTGCCGACGAGCTTGCATCTGGATAATTTCGTGCATGCATGGAAAACGTCGAAGTATCCGTCCGCGATCCGAAACAGTCTGTGGGTAAATCTGCTTTCCGTCGCGTTGATCATCTTCGTATCCGCGCTTGCGGGGTACTCTATTGCTCGTCGGAATAAACCCGTCTATAAATTCATCTATGTACTGTTTCTTTCCGGCTTGATGGTTCCATTCCAGGTTATCATGCTTCCGCTTTATAAGATGGGCAAGATGGCTCATATGATCGATACTCACTGGGGAATCGCTTTGATTTACGGCGGCTTCGGCGTTCAGATGGGGGTGTTGTTCTATGCGGGCTTCATCCGAGGCATTTCGCTTGAGATCGAGGAAGCGGCGCGGATTGACGGTTGTACGACACCGGGCATATTTGCCCGCATCGTGCTTCCACTGCTCAAGCCCGTCACCGCTACCGTCGTCGTGCTGAATGCGCTGTATATTTGGAACGACTTCCTGCTTCCGCTGCTGTATCTGCAGGATAAAGCGTATCGCACCATTCCGCTGCAGCAGTATTACTTCTTCGGACAGTACAGCAGCGATTTGAATTTGGCCTTCGCTTATGCCGTCATGGGGCTTATTCCGATTATTGTTTTCTTCCTCTTCATGCAGAAATTCATTATTAAGGGCATTGCAGCAGGAGCGATTAAAGGATAAATCAGAATCATCATTATGGGAGGGACGTACAGAATGAAACGAAGCATTCAAGGATTGTTCGTTTTACTGCTCATATTTACGATGATTGGACCTATTAACGTTGCAGAGGCTAAACCAACCAAAGTATCCGTAGGACAGACGGGATCTGTCGTAACCGCTGACAACGGCTCGATATCGCTCACGTACGATTTGTCGACGGGGCGCGGCAGCTTCAAGCAAGGCCGTACAACGCTGATCTCGAATTTCTATTCCGATTATGAGCTTTATGGGACGAGTTCCCGCATTCATTCCTACGATCCCGGTACGCGTTCGGCAAAGTGGGAGGCAATCGGCAATGACGGATATGGCAAGCATGGCGAGCGAATAACGATCAAGAGCGTGCTCGATTCAGGCTCGACCATCATGCTGCGGCTGACGATGTACGAGGACCAGCCTTATTTTCTGTCAGATATGACAGTGAGCAGTGCGGCAACCCAAACGATTAGTGTGCTGGAGCCGATTGCATCCGACAATCTGGATATCGGTTCGGGCACGGACAAACGGATCTATACGACGCCTTATACGAATAACTATGATTTCGGCGTAGCGCCCGTCGACGATTTCGGCAAAAGCCAGAACGGCTATGACCGCCCCTACGGCGTAGAGGATCAGTGGAGCGCGTTCAACGGAACAAGCTATTGGGTTGCGGCGGTATTTGATAATACGGCGAAGAATGGCGTCATTGCCGGAGCGGCCACGACGAAAGCTTGGAAAAGCATGCAGCATCTCGGTCAGGCGGCAACACCGAACGGCCCGCTGAGCGGCTTCTCCGTCTACAATGCCGGCGGACAGCAGAGCGGCACTTCCGTGTCGTCGGATGCCTTCTTTATTGGGTATTTCGATGATTATGAGTCGGGACTCGAGACTTTCGGGGAAGCATACACCGTCGAAGAGCCGATGCTGAAGTGGAAAGGCGATGTACCGAGGGGCTACAACACCTGGTACAACTTCTACAGCCAGTACGCTACAGCTGACGCGATGTATGCCATGACGGATTACTTCGTCGCGCATTTGAAGTCGCTTGGCTACAATTATATGAATTTGGACGCCAGCTATCAGGGGGTCAAAGGGCAGGAGCAGATCCGGAATTTGAAGGATTACGTTACCTATGTACATAGCAAAGGCATGAAAGCCGGCTCCTATGAAGCGCCTTTTGCGATCTGGAATAAGCTGACCGATCTTGTACCTACGACGACCTATTCGTTCGGCGATATCGCGCTGAAGGATGCGAACGGCAATCCGGTCATGTCCTATCTCAACACGCCGATAGTCGATGCGACGCATCCGGGCGGACAGGCGTATTTGAAGTGGCTGATGAATACCAATCATGTCGAGCCCGGCTTCGACTACGTCAAGCTCGACTTTATTGATTTCGGCATGTACGAAGGCAGCTTCTACGACAAGAGCAAGAACGGGATACAGGCCTACCGGATCGGAATGAAAATCATGCGGGATGCGCTTGTCGGTGCGCGGCAGAAAATTTTCATCGACGAATCGATCGCGCCGCTGCTACCTTCGGGATACGCCCACGGCAGAAGAACCGGCTGCGACACGGTCATTGGTCTCGATGACGGCGCTGGCATCCATTATTCCGGCATTGAGCGCCAAGCGTTTAATGCGGCTGCATCGTGGTGGACAAACGGCACGTTGTATCCCTTTAACGATGCGGACATGTCGATGCCCGAAAATATCGTGCAAGGCGTGTACGGGAAAACAACGCTGAATCAATCAACGCTGTTAACCACTGCTATCGTGATGGGCGGCGGTCATTTGCTTCTTGGCGACGATATTCCGTTCATTTCGGAGGACCGGATGAAGAAGCTCGTCATGAACAGGGAGCTGCTGGACGTTGCAGACTTAGGCAAAGCGGCAAGACCGCTTAGCATGACGAACTTCTATCTGAAAGGCGAGCATTCGCCGGAGACTCTGTATCTGAATGATAAGAATGGGGACGTCATCGTCGGCATTTCCAATTGGGATATGAACAACAGCACGCCGGTCGCTGTTTCATTCAAGGATCTGCATCTCAGCGCGGACAAGGCGTACACGCTCTCCGAGCTGTACAGCCAGACGACGCTGGGTACGTATACCGGCAGTTATTCACGCACGTTAAGACCCGGCGAATCCGTTATGATTCGCATCTCGGGTAAAGGCTCGCGCAGCAACCCGGGAGCACCTGTCAACTTGGCGCTCGGTGCAGGGGTTACAGCTTCGGCATCCTCATCCTACGGGGCCGGCTACGAAGCATCGAACGTCATTGACGGCAATTTTTCAACCCGTTGGAGCGCAGGCTGGCCAGCGAATAACGATTTCAGCAACCAGTGGCTCGAGATCAACTTCGGCGCTCCGACGAGCGTCAACCGTGTCGTTGTCAGCGAGTACGGCTACGAGAAGCAGGAATATGAAACATGGAATTTTGCGCTCCAATATTGGGATGACGCAGCATCGCAGTATGTCGACTTGACCAAAGGGCTGACGCTTGGAGACAGGAGAGAGCTGGACTTCAAGACGGTCTCGACTTCGAAAATCAGACTTTATATGAAAACCAGCCACTGGCTTGGCTCCGTCAATGAAATCGAAGCGTACAACATTCCGGGCAATACCGGTTCCGTCATCGCGCAGGACGACAGCAACGGTTCGTTCTGGAGCTATTCGGATATCCGAGCGCAAACGCAGAGGATGCAAACCTTCACGCTGACGAGCGGATCGCTTCCTAAGATGGACGTGTATTATTACGAAAGCTATGTCAGCAAAGTGCCGGAAGACAATCTGTATATCGACATCGTGGAGCTCGATAGCAACATGAAGCCGGTGAAGAAGCTGTTTACCGCGGCCGTTCCGCCTTACAATCTCATGGGTTCTCCGCAGCCGTACTCGATTTACCCGAGACTGAGCGGACTCGATACGACGAAGAAGTACGGATTTATCCTGCGGTCGCCGAATTCGCTGGATGACGGATCTACCGATAACAAATACGGCTTTGCCTACAGCGGCGACGTTTATGCCGGCGGGATCGCTCAGTATACAGGCGATGGAGGGCAGACCTGGTCACCTCAAACGGATACGGACTTGATTTTCACCATTTATCAATAAAGCTGAAACTTACATCTCAGAGGAGTGATCGCTGTGCCGATTGGCTATTTGGAAGATGCCCGTATTTTCACCATCCGTACCGCACGGTCATCCTATCTGTTCGGCATCAACGACAGCGGAACTGTGCAGCATCTCTATTGGGGAGCCCCGGTGCATGCCGGGGATTGCGCCGAATTGCTGAGGACGAAACATCACAGCTCCTTCGATGCGGCCCTAGACCGCGAAACGGAAGAGTACGGGGGCTGGGGCGACCTTTTGTACGCAGAGCCGGCCTTGAAGGTGACATTCGGCGACGGCGTGCGCGATCTAAAGCTGCGATTTGACGGCTACTCGATGGATAAGCCCGAGGAGCTGATCGTTCATTTGGCAGACAATCACTACGATCTTCAAGTGAACCTGCATTACCACGTGTTTCCCGAATTCGACCTAATCGAGCGTTATGTAACGGTAACAAACGGCGAGCCTTCAGCTGTCCGCATCGAGCAAGTGATGTCAGCCATCTGGTCGGTGCTTTCACTATCCGCATACCGTTTGACACATGTCACGGGCCGCTGGGCAGGAGAGTATCAATTGAGGACAGATGTGCTCTCAGAAGGTAAGAAAGTGTTGGAATCAAGAAGAGGCTTTACAGGCCCGCACGCCAATCCATGGTTTGCGATCGACGACGGGACCGCCGGTGAAACGCACGGCAGTGTATGGTTCGGCGCGCTCGGCTGGAGCGGCAATTGGAAAATCGTCGCAGAAAAAACGACGTTCGGCCACCTCAGAATAACCGGCGGAATCAATGATTTCGACGGCAGCTTCACGCTCGCGCCGGGCGAATCCTTTACGTCCCCCGTCTTTACGGGCGGGTTTTCCGAGAATGGTTTTGGCGAGATGAGCCGTAAGCTGCACCGTTATCAGAAAGCCGCGATCCTGCCGGGCTCGCGCATCCGCAAGGTGCTGTACAATTCCTGGGAGGCGACGGAATTCGCTGTGAACGTGCAGGATCAGAAAGCACTCGCGCACAAAGCGGCGCATATCGGCGTCGAACTGTTCGTTGTCGACGATGGCTGGTTTGGCGCCCGCAACAGTGACCGAGCAGGCCTTGGCGATTGGCAGGTCAATCCGCAGAAGTTCCCGAATGGCTTGAACGAGCTGATCGACGAGGTCAAATCGCTCGGCATGGATTTCGGGATCTGGGTGGAGCCTGAATCGGTCAATCCGGACAGTGATTTGTACCGCGCGCATCCGGAATGGGTCTATCAATTCCCGACGCGTACCGGCTCACAGCTTCGGAATCAGTTGCTGCTGAACCTCGGGCTTCCGGAAGTCAAACAGTTTGTCCTCGATTTCATGACGGAATTACTAGGTGCCTACGATATTTCCTTCATTAAGTGGGATATGAACCGAACCGTAACGGAACCGGGCATTGCTGGTGAGCGGCAGCAAAGGGAGCATTCATACTGGATTCGCCATGTGAACAACCTGTATGAAATATGGGGCGAGCTTCGCAGGCGGTTCCCGAACGTAGAGTTTGAGACTTGCGCGGGCGGCGGAGCCCGAATCGACCTCGGAATTCTGCGTTTCGCGGATCAAGCCTGGATCAGCGATAATACGGACGCGCTCGATCGGCTACACATTCAGGAAGGCTTCACCTACGCATATGACCCGTCTGTCATGATGTGCTGGGTCACGGAGTCCCCTCACGGCATGAACGGAAGAAGGCTTCCGCTTTCCTTCCGGTTTCATAGCGCGATGATGGGCGGTCTCGGCATAGGAGCGAACATCGATCGCTGGACAGAAGAAGAACTGGCCGAAGCGAAGGACTATGTGGAGCAGTATAAACGAGTCCGATCGATTACGATGCATGGTGATTTATATCGCTTGTCTTCATTACGGCATTCCAATGTTGCGGCATGCCAGTATGTAGTCAGAGACGGGCAAGAGTCCGTCGTGTTTGCTTTCCAGAATGCGCAGCATTTCGGCGCTTGGGAACGCCGACTTGCTCTGCAGGGCCTTGATCCGGATGCCTTGTATCAGGTTGATGCCGGAGATGGCCGAACGGTTGAGCTGCATGGCAGCTTCCTAATGCGAATTGGCGTCGCATTAGGGTTCTCCGGTGATTGTCAGAGTCGAATGATCCGCATCGTTCGAGTTGAGAAATGATCATTGAACAATAAATATCTAAGTAGGCTGCGTAACATGCAGCCTACTTTTTTTATGTGCTAGCCTTTGGGGATTTTACGATATTCGGTAGGCGCGTAGCCCATGAGCTTCTTGAATAGGCGGGAGAAATAATAGGGGTCGGCAAGACCGACGGAGCCGGCGATCTCACGCACGGTTAAGTCCGTTAAATCGAGCATGCTTGCGGCATGCTGCATCTTCATGCGAAGGAAATAATCAATTGGGGAGAAGCCGGTTTCCTTGTTGAAGAGGTGGATCAAATGCTGCGTCGAAATGCCGGTGTATCTGGCAAGCTCAGGTAGCCGAACGGCTGTCCCTATGTGTTCGTTCATATACCGTATCGCTTTCTCCAGATACTGGTCTCGTTTATGGTCATGGCTTACATTCATAAGCTCTTGGCCAACGCCGCTCAGAACCCAGCGCATGGTCTGCGAGACGTATACATGGGAGTGAATCGAATAGGGTCTGTCCGAGATGATCGCAAGCGATTGTTCGATGTTGGAGACGAATTCAGAAACAATGGAGCGAGGAAGCGGGATAGCCTTGTACTGCAATCCATACAGACGGGTCAACTCCAGAGCGTGGTCTCCCTTCAAATGGAACCAATAAATACTCCACGGTTCTTGCTCGGAAGCCCAATAGCGGTGAGGCATGCCTGCCGGAATCACGATAAGGCTGCCTGACCCGATGTCGAGAGGTTCTCCGCCGTTTATTAGCACTTTCCCTTGGCCGTCGATGCAATAGATGAAGATATGGGCGTCTGTGCCTTCGGGCCTCTCCCTGTAGTGGTGCTTGGCATGCGGAAAGAAACCGATATCGCTAACGTACAGCTGCCGGGTCAGCTCGGTTCCGGCAAGCTCGCGCTGCATATACTCCGGGAGGACGAAGAGACGCTGTTCTCGAAATCCTTCCATTTTCTTCGTAGCGTGAATACGATCAAATCCCTTCGTTTCTCAGAGGTGCTTTATTACTGTTATTGTATCTGCTGTTGCGACGGTGTTCAATAACAATAAATCAGAATATAGTCCATCATTATCCGTTGATGCTCAATTGTTCTTACCGACGACGTTCGTTAAAGTAGGGAGTAGAATTCATATTTTAATAGGGAGTGACTGCAATTGACTCAGCAAATGGGACGTTCCCGCGTCTGGGAAAAGATCGTCGAAATTCCTACGTACGATGTAGGGAAACCCGACAAAAATCCAATGTTTCTGGAAAAACGCGTGTATCAGGGCAGTTCCGGCAAAGTGTATCCCCATCCGGTCATCGATAAAATAGAGGACGAGAAAAAGCCTCATCCCTACCGCATCGTCATTTTAGAAAACGATTATTTGCGCATCGAAATCATGCCCGAGCTCGGCGGCCGAATTTATCGCGCGGTCGATCGCACGAACAATTACGATTTCGTTTACTATAACCAGGTGATCAAGCCGGCGCTCGTCGGGCTCTCGGGACCGTGGATTTCGGGAGGCATCGAGTTCAACTGGCCGCAGCACCACCGTCCGAACACATACGGCCCGGTAGAATACCGTCTGGTGGAAAATGACGACGGCAGCGCCACCGTGTGGGTGAGCGAAATCGACCGTATGTACGGGACGAAAGTTACGGCGGGCTTCACGCTATATCCGGACAAAGCGTATCTGGAAATAGCTGCACAGCTCTACAACCGTACGCCGGAGCCGCAAACGTTCCTGTGGTGGGCAAACCCCGCGGTAGCGGTCAACGATCATACGCAATCGGTGTTTCCGCCGGACGTGAACGCCGTATTCGACCATGGCAAACGCGACGTGTCCAAATTTCCGATCGCCACCGGCACCTATTACAAAATGGACTATTCCGAAGGCGTCGACATCTCAAGGTACAAGAACATTCCCGTTCCGACCTCTTACATGGCCTATAAATCCGACTATAACTTCGTTGGGGGCTACGATCATGCGCTGAAAGCAGGTTTGCTTCACGTCGCGAATCATCATATTTCGCCGGGCAAAAAACAATGGACGTGGGGAAATGGGGAGTTCGGGCAAGCATGGGACCGCAATTTGACCGATGAAGACGGACCGTATATCGAGCTGATGACAGGCGTGTACACGGACAACCAGCCCGATTTCACGTGGCTGCAGCCTTACGAAGAGAAGTCCTTTAAGCAATACTTCATGCCGTACAAAGATATCGGTGTCGTCAAGAACGCGACGACCGAAGCTGCGGTCAACTTGGAAGTCGATGAGAACCTTGCCGCGGCTGCCATCTACGTCTACACGACATCCCGAGTGGAAGGCGCAACCTTGGAGCTCTCCGGTAATGGCCAATCGTATTACTGCGAAAACTTGACACTCACTCCGCTGCAGGGCTTTCAAGCCGAAGTTCGTCTGGATGCAGGCGTTAAGGCGCACGAACTCACGTTGTCGGTAAAGGATGGATCCGGTTCGACGCTCGTGAGCTATACGCCTAAGAAACCGCAGATCGAGGAAATGCCCGAAGCGGCGAAGCCCTTGCCGGAGCCGCAGGAGATGAAGACAAACGAGCAGCTGTATTTGGCTGGGCTTCACTTAGAGCAGTACCGGCATGCGACCTTCGAGCCGGAAGCCTATTACCTCGAAGGACTGAAGCGGGATGCCAGTGATATCCGTATCAATGTGGCATACGGAACGCTGCTGCTCCGCAAAGGGCTGCTACAAGAAAGCGAGCGTCACTTCCGCGCAGCGGTTAAGAGTTTAACGTGGCGCAATCCGAATCCTTATGACGGCGAAGCTTATTATCAGTTAGGCGTTTCGTTAAAGCTTCAAGGAAGGCAAGAAGAAGCGTTCGCGGCCTTTTACAAATCCGTATGGTCGGCAGCCTGGCAAGACAGCGGCTACTTTTCCTTAGCGCAAATCACGACCGAACGAGGACGGCTGTCCGAAGCATTGGAGCTGGTAGAACGTTCGCTCGTCCGTAACTCGCGTAATTACAAAGCAAGAAATTTGAAGGCAGCGCTGCTCCGCAAGCTCGGTCGACAGGAGGAAGCGATTGCGTTCGGCAGCGAAACGCTCCGACTGGACATCGCTGACTTCGGTGCGTACAACGAACTGAGACTGGCTTTGGAAGCGGCAGGGGATATCGAGAAAGCGGAATCGGTGTATGAGGAATTCCTTTTCTTGTTGAGAGCGGACGCACATAACCACTTGTCATTAGCTTCTGACTATGCCGACGCCGGGCTATACGCCGAGGCTATTGAAGTATTGAATATGATAGCAGACAGCAGTTCGGACAACACGTATCCTATGATCCATTACACGCTTAGCTACTTGTATAGCAGAGAAGGTCAACCAGAACTGTCGATCAAGCATTTGCAAGCCGGAGGAGCGGCATCCCCGGACTATTGTTTCCCGAACACGTTGTTTGACTTAACGGTTTTAACATTCGCAGCCAGCAATGGGCAGCGAGATGCCAAAGCGCACTATTACATCGGCAACTTGTACTACGACAAGAAAGTCGCGGACAGAGCGATTGCTCATTGGGAGACGTCTCTGTCGATTGACTCTTCCTTCCCGACCGTGAGCCGGAACTTGGCGCTTGCTTACTACAACAAGCTCGGCGACAAGGATAAGGCCCGCCAAGCATTGGAACGAGCTTTCGCTTGCAATCCAGATGATGCAAGGGTCTTCTACGAGCTGGATCAGTTGTATAAAAAAATCGGTATCTCTCCGGAAGAACGGCTCGCTCGGTTATCCGCGCACGTACATCTCGTGGAACGCAGAGACGATCTCTACTTGGAGTATGTCACACTCCATAATCGCCTTGGCCGCCATCAGAGTGCAACTGAACTTCTCGCAGCGCGACAATTCCATCCGTGGGAAGGCGGGGAAGGAAAAGCGACTGGCCAATATGTGCTCTCTCACGTAGAGTTGGCAAAAGCATGCTTGTCCGAAGAGAACTATGACGAAGCGATCGCTTGGCTGAAGAAGGCACTCGTCTATCCGGACAATCTAGGCGAAGGTAAACTCACGGGAGCGCAAGAAAACAACATTTACTATTATCTTGGCTGTGCCTATGCGGCGTTAGGTCAAGCGGAAGAAGCCCAAACGGCATTCGGTGCCGCATCGGTTGGACTCGAGGAGCCGGCCAGTGCGATGTTTTATAACGATCAGCCGCCGGATATGATTTATTATCAAGGCTTGGCTTGGCTAAAGCTCGGTAACGGCAAGGAAGCAAAAAGACGGTTCTACAAGCTGATCGACTACGCTGAGAAGCATGTGTTCGACGACGTCAAGATCGATTATTTCGCGATTTCGCTGCCGGACTTCCTCGTCTTCGAGGACGATTTGAATTTCAGGAACGAAATTCACTGCCGGTACATGAGAGGGCTGGGCTTGTTGGGACTCGGAAGCGGCAAGGAAGCAGCTGAAGAGCTTGCTGCAGTTCTTCGACTTGACGTAAATCATCTCGGTGCTCATTATCATGCCCTCATATTACAATAAAGCCAGTCCTGCGTATCAAGAAATTTTTGATATGCAGGACTTTTTTAATTGAATTTCCACATCGGGATTGGGGCATTTTCCCTCCGCTGTATTCCTGACTTTTTTACAATTGAAATGCCGTTTTACAATACTTATTTTCGCGTGCAATTTATAATCAACTCATAACTTAATTACATGAAGCAACTAATACGGCTGGGTTATGGAATACAAATACAACAACTAGGAGTGGTGACAATGGAAGTTATGTTCATGATCATGGGATTCAATATAGCAGCGATTGCAGTTTTAGGCATTCTTGTAAAAACTGCATTGAACATGGAATCAATTGACGAAACATATCCAACGGGTCAAACATTGAATGGAGGTGCTGTTTAATGGATACTTTTACAATCTATCTGTTCTTCTTCAGCATGCTTGCACTCCTGTTTGTCGGATTACTGGTTCCTGCCCACTATATTACAATCCCTAAAGACAATGAAAACGAAGGGTGATTTTCGTGATCCTATAGTTATGACTTTTTTACAATTAACTTTAAAAAAGGCAAGCTTCTCTAGAAGCTTGCCTTTTTTCATTTTAGCCGACCGTCTTCTGAAGATTGGCTTCAACCATCACTTTCACTTTGTCTTCGGTCAAATCGTAGTATTTGATCATCAAAACAATGCTAATTGCAGAGCCTATAACAGGGCCCAAATTCATCGTTGCCCATAGCGCATGTAGCGCAGTGGATGATTGTGTGACCGTGTGGCCGGCAACTGCGGCGGTATAGCCTGCCATACCGATGATCCACATACCTACTCCACCTGAGATGGCTGAAGAGATTTTGGACATAAAGGTTTGGGCAGCGAACGTAATTGCCTCGAAACGTCTACCGTTCGTATACGCATCGTATTCGATACAGTCCGTAAAGAACAGTGAATAGATCACAATGTAGGGGGAGGAAATCAATCCTCTTAGGAATGAGAGTACCAGATAGAAAGTAAGGCTGTCCTTCGCAAACAAATAGATGAGCAACGAAAATACGATGTTAGCAGCAAAAGAAACAAGAACTAGCTTGATTTTGCCGAATTTGCGGATGAGCATTGGGGCTAACGGCGCGATAAGCAGCATCGGCAGAATCCCAATAGCGAGCATGCTGGCGGCAGAGCTGGAATCGTTGTAGATGTCGCTTGCAACAAAAGGCGTAAGCGTCGAAGCGAAATTCGAGCCGTTCGAAATGATGCTTATAACCACGATGGCGATCAAATATTTGTTGCTCGTGACTGCCTTGAAGATTTCACGCGTCGTGGGATGTTTGGTTCCTTCATGCTTTACTCTTTCTTTGGTGAACCGAATCATGTACATCGTCAGGAACGCGATCACAGAAAAACTGAGGACGGTAATAAAATAGTTATTGTTTGTCGCCGTCAGTATGAGAGGGAAACCGATCATCGCGAGCAGGATGCCAAGCAAACCTGTGATTTTATTGAAAGATAATAGCAAATTGCGCTCTTCGGGATAAGGAGTCATAACCGTCGACAGCGCATAAGCGGGAGCGTCGGAAGCCGCATAGACCGTTCCCCAGACAAAATAGGTAATGGCTGCATAAGCGATACGGACCGCTAAGCTTTGGTCGATAAGGAAATTCTCGAAACCAAAGCACAGCACGGATAGAATCGGAACCGTATAGGCGGCTACTTTCAGCCAGGGCTTGAATTTTCCGCCCTTCAATTTGGATTTCTCGATCACAGTGGCAAGGAGAGGATCGACGAAAGCGTCCCAAATGCGCGCTGACAAGAAAATGACGGCCACGACGGTAGCTGGAATGCCTAAGGTACCGGTATAGAAAATGCCCAAAAATGAAGTGAGGATCATGAACAGAATATTCTGTCCGATAAAGAAAACGTCGTAGCTGGTTCTTTCGAAGCGCGTTGCCGCATACTTTTTTTGAGTTCTTTCCATGATGACCATCCCCGTTTGTTTATCTGGTTCTAGTTAGTGAGTGATTTTGCAATATCCATTGCCGCTTCTTCGCCAACAATATTGATCAAGAATGCCGTCGCGAAGCCTTGCAGTTCTTCCGGTGAAAGGCCCATCTCGATATCGTTGCCAGCCATAGCTCCCATGAAAGCTTGCATGAAGCCAATTGCTTGAGTTTTTGCTTCTTCGCCGCTAATTGTTGCTTGATCGAAAGGCGTTGACATCAGCTTTACCAGTCCGAGTTCATGCATATGGGCTTTTAAGCGAAGGAGGAAATCATCATAGTTCCGCTCAACCGTCCATGCAGCTTCTGCAAGCGCTTGAATGCGAGGGGAGATCATCGCTTCGAGAATCTCGCTTGTCGGAACGCGTTCTGTCCAAATCGCCCCTTCGATGCCTAGAACGTTATCGCGGGACAGATTGTGATTTCCCATGATCTTCGGCGTGTATTCATATGTTTTCCGGAGGGAGACAATACTATATGGGTAGTCAAAATACATATGGAATAGTTCGGAGAAGACCATCGGACGGCCTTTCTCATATTGCGGATAGACATAGCTTTCCTGGGCCAGTTCGATCCAATACTGCGCGGTGATGTCTTGCGAGAGAGACTTGGCCTGTAAGCTCTCGTTCCAGCAAGTGACTTGCTTTCCCTTTGCTCTTAAATAATCCGCGACTTTGTTCGTGAATGCTCCCTGCAGGTCTTCGATCTCTTCGAGATGAAGATGGTTCATCATGGCTTTGCAGTGCGGGCATTCTTTCCATTTCACTTTAGGAGCTTCGTCTCCGCCTAAATGGATTCTGCTGGAAGGGAAGAGTTCTACGATTTCATCCAACGCTTTATAAATCCATTCATACGTGCTATCTTTGCCCGCACACATGATCACCTTGTAAACGCCCATCTTCTCGGCTACCTGAATTTGTTCATCTAGGCAGCTGAGCCCCGGATATGCCGCGATCGCGGCGGATGCATGCCCCGGCATGTCGATTTCGGGGATGATCTCAACCCCTCTGCTGGCTGCAAAAGCTACGATCTCGCGGATTTGATCGTGTGTGTAATACTCACCGCGGGAACCGATTTCATTCAGCTTCGGAAAAACTTTGCTTTCAATCCGCCAGCCTTGGTCTTCCGTGAGATGCCAGTGCAGAACGTTAAGCTTATACAGGGACATCTCTTCGATTATTCGTTTCATTTGCTCGACATGGAAGAAATGGCGGCCGACGTCAACTAACAAACCGCGATGCGAATACTTCGGCCAATCCGTGAAAGCAATGCCTTGAAGTTTCTTGCCGTTATTTATATCTTGCGCTTCCGAGAGCATTTGAAACAGGGTGCTCAGCGCCCAGGCCATTCCTTGCTCGTCAAAGGCTGATAAACAGATGCCATTAGCGCTTACGCTCACAGAATAAGCCTCATTAGATGGAGAAGGGTCCTTGATCAGAGTGATATCGACTTTCTCGGAATCGCTTACATACCCATCTAAATGAAAAGCTTCTTTGACACGCTGGAAGAAAACTTCAACGGCCGACAATTGAAATTCGCCGATTTCCACTTTGAATCCATGTTGCAACTGATAATGCACATCATGAATAACCGAATTGCCGTTAATCCTTGGTATCGTAAGCATAATCAATCCTCCTTTGATACGCTCATAATATCTCGCAATTTGCAAATAATCAATATAAATTACACATAGTGAGTAATTTGTTGGGTGAAATAAACCCATCCCTCAAAGGATGGATTCATGCCTTCAGTCCGCCAAGCAAGAGATCGACCAGCAATTTGATGCTGCTTCTGTCGTATCCGGACTCCTGTTTGATGATATCCTCGCGGAACAGTATTCGTTGAGCTAACGAGAAGATGGAGGAGAAGGTAATGAAGAATACTTCACTTAAATTGTGACTGTACTGTTTTCGAATGCTGCCGTCATCGATCCCAAGTTGGAACTCGGTGAGGAATTGTTCAACCATATCCCCATAAATGGATATAATGCCTGTTTCATTTTCTCCATAACCTTTATGGAAATAGTAATCAAATTGCATCATAAACAAGACGTCATCTTCACTTCTCAGCATATAATCCAAAAAGTAGTGGAAGAGATATTCGATTCGAGCATAACCGGAATTCATATAATCAGGAATGTTAGGCGATATCTTCTGGAATTCGCCGAGTATGTTGTTGATTAACTCTATAGCTACCGCTTCTTTGTTATGGTAGTAATAATACAGCGTGCGCCGCTGAATGGACGAGGCTTCGGCGATGTCCTGCATGGTCACGTTTTGAATGCCTTTATCAATGAATAGCCGATAAGACTCGTTTAATATTTTAGTCCGCTGAAGCTGTTTCGTTTTGCTTTCATCATGTTTCATCTCGAGTTTCCCTCGTTTACTTAGCTTGGACTATATGTTCTTAACTATCTCATATGAGTATGTATTTATTATACATGATTTCTCTTCAACCATATAATTAGATTCAAGTTGGGAGATAGTGTAACTGATTAATAGCTCATAAGTTATCTTATATAAACGATTAGGTATTATACACAGTAGCTCTTCCCCACTATAATTAGGACTAATTTAAACATGAATCCATCCTTTGAAGGATGGCTTTATTTTACGCCTTAAATTGCACATATCGTGCAATTTATATTGATAATTTGCATTTTATGAGTCATAATAGGCGAGTCAAAGGATTGAAAGGGGTTACGTGGTTCACTTGAAAGAATTCGAGACTTACCTGGAAAGAGAGTTTTCTAGGTTGTTTAAATTATACAGAGGAAAAGGCTCCTCGAGGACAACGGTAAGAATCGTAAATAACTCATTTTATGTCGTATTCGACTCAAGGAAGACTTGGTTTGAAATGTGCGTATTTGAGTTTCTGGACAAGCACGAATTGACGAAACAGTACCTAGAGTTTAACAAGAAGCACATTTTCCCCTTAGTCACTGAGATGCTCAGAGGCTTGGACGGCTCGCTTGAAGTTACCGGTTATGAAGTCAGGCACGAGCTCGAGTATACGTATATGATTCTTACACTTAACAAAAACATCGAAGAAAAGATCGTGCGAAAGGAATTGAAATTTCCTTCGCTAGCAGCAACCGAGTCGTCAGACGGAGAGTCGCTCTAACGATTTCGGGGTTGCCATACGCCGCTACTGACAACTAAAGCGATGAGCAGAAGGGTCAGCAGGATACAAATCAGTTCTCCATTTACTTGTAAATGGGGGCCGGTTTCCTGCTGGCCTTTTTTATATCCATTTACGTTCATTCAGGATTCCTCCCAGAGGAGATGTCCTTTTTGATATAGCTTGTCATGAGGGGGTTTAGAGGTTCACGTAAGTCAGCAAGTATACATCAGAGGAGGATTTACATGGGTAAGAGGATGAAACAAGCGAAGAGAACTGCAACTCTCTTAGCGCTAGGCTCGATACTTCTAAGCGGTGCGTTGCCTCAAAACTTAATGCATGCGCATGCTGCTGAGCAGAGCCAGCAAAGTGAAACAAGCGGGACATTCAGTGCAGAGGAAGTAAACCGTATTCTTGACGGTCTTACTCCTGAGCAGAAGGGAAGCATCAATAAACTCACTGGAGCAGACACTTCCCAGAAACTCCATGTTGATCCGAAGGATTTACGCAGTAACAAGAATCTCAATGTGATCGTTCAATTCAAAATAGATCCCGCCAAAATCCAAATCATCAAGCAATTATTGGCCAATGGCGGCGCTGCTGTAACGGGCCAAGCGTTCGAGGGTGATTACGCGTCGGCGCAGCAAAAGGTCGAAGCTTCTCATGCCGAATTTAAAAACTTTATTAATACGCAAGTAAAGCCGCAAATCGTTGGCGGCAGAGCTGTCAGCTCGAACATGAGAATCTCGAGAGAGTACTCGGAAGCGTTTAATGGCGTTGCGCTGTCTCTTCCTGCAAATCTATTAACCCAGGTTGCTGATAGTCCTCTGGTTGCTTCCGTGTGGTCTGTTGTTGAATACGAGGCGTCGGATGAATCTGAGCCGGTGATAGACGATTCCGAAGGAAGTTCAGAAGGTGCAACAGACGGTGCAACTGATGGTGCAACTGATGGTGCAGCTGTTGATGATACTGAGATCGACATGACCGAATTAACGGATTCATCCGCAGGCCATCCTACTACTGGTCTGCGTTTGATGGGAGTCGATCTGCTTCAAGCAGAAGGTCATACAGGGATCATTAAATCCGGTGACCGTGAAGGCCAGCGAGTAAAGGTCGGCGTATTGGATACAGGGATTGATTACAATCACCCGGATCTAAAGGATGTATACGCAGGCGGACATGACTTTGTCAACAATACAGTCGATTCCGACGGAAATATTATCTATACGGATGACCTTGATCCGATGGAAACGATATACGACGATTGGCTTTACGCTAAAGCTCATCCGAATCCTTTCGAAGGAGCGGCTCCAGCGGATTACAAGAAATATATTACTGAACATGGAACGCATGTATCGGGTACAATTGCTGCTCGTACAACCGATAATAACGCACAATTGTCAGCTAATGGCGTAGCGCCGGATGCTGCCATTTACGGCTATCGTGTATTAGGACCTGGCGGTCACGGTACATCGGATTCTGTTCTGAACGGGATCGATCAAGCTGTAAAAGATGATATGGATGTCATCAATCTATCTCTTGGCGCGCCTATTAATGACCCGTACTATCCAACAAGCATTGCCATTAACAATGCTTCGCTGATGGGTGTTACATGCGCCATTTCCGCAGGTAACTCAGGACCGGGTGTAGCAACCTTAGGTTCCCCTGGTACATCGCCGCTTGCGATTACAGTTGGTGCAAGCTCGATACCGGGAGAGATACCGGTCATGACCGTCCAAAGTGGATCAGGGTCCTACCAAGTTCGATTGTTTGGTAAATCCTACACACAGGCAGACGATGAATTGTCAGGGCAAACCTTGCCGATCGTTGATGTCGGTGCAGGTACGATGGCCGATTATGCAGGATTGGATATGACAGGAAAATTAGCGCTCGTTAAACGCGGCGGCGAATATATGACGCAAAAAATGGCGAACGCCGTAGAAGCAGGCGCTGCAGGGTTGGTTCTTTGGAATAACGCTGACGATCCGGATACCCAAGGCTATGTATCTACGTTCTTAGGCTCAAAGCTGTCTCATGTCTACGCGATTTCATTGACCAGAGTACAGGGTGAAGCGCTTTCGGCAGCCGTTCAAGCGAACCCTAGTGCAGCGACTCTTTCTTTCCCAGCTAAGCTTGATGCGCCATATATCAAGAATGGGGATGAGTTGGCGTCCTTTAGTTCGACAGGTCCAGTCAAGAACTGGGAAATAAAGCCGGACGTTGTTGCACCCGGTGTAGATATTATGTCTACTGTCCCTTATGATGTTTGGACACCGCAAGCAGACGTAGAAACCAAAGATTATTCGTATGCTTACATGCCGATGTCCGGCACTTCAATGGCGTCGCCGCACGTTGCAGGTATTGCAGCGCTCGTATTGGCGGCTCATCCGGATTATACGCCGGCAGACATCAAGACTGCGTTAATGAACACAGCGAAAGACGTCAATACAAGCTCGCTCACGTACAGCGTATACCAAGTCGGCGCAGGACGCGTTGATCCTGCACGCGCTGTTAAAGCGAATGTTAAAATTCAAGTCCTGGACAAAGCTGTTACCTACGGTACTGCAGGAGATCAAACGACGCAGAAAGTACTTGATCATCTGAACGGAAGTCTGTTCTTCGGATTTAAAGGACGGGGAGAAGGAGCAGCTGTTGGCTCTGATGACGTCATTCAGTCGAAGGACTTCAATGTTGTCAATAGGGGAACAGGCAGCAAAACGTTTCATCTGAGCACATCGTTCATTTCGACGAAGTTCGCGAAATCGAATCAAGTTGGACCGGGCACAGGCAATGATGTAACCATTGCATTCTCTGCTGACGGTTCGGAAACTTCTTCCGTTCAGGTAGGCGCCGGCAGCTCGGTGAAAACAACGGCTCAAATTACAGTTCCGGCCAATGCATTAGACGGCACTTATGAGGGTTATATCAGGGTTGTGAATGCCGATGACGAGACGGAATCGTATCGTATTCCGTTTACAATTACCGTTTCCGTAAAAGGAATCGATTTTAATTTGACTGTCAAAGCGATGACACTGTCAGAGCGCTATACAGGAAACTATAACCCTAATAATATGGGGCCAGGAACCTCGCTGTACAACTTCTCTGTTAATAGCGCAATGGAGAACATCTATATTGTATTAAAAGATAAAGATGGCAATTATTTGGGATTGGCTCAAGATGTACAGGCTGTCGACGCTGCAGGTCCCGGTGTCATTTACGGCCCACTCTTACTGCTGACAGGCGGACTTTATTTACCATTTACAAAGGAATTTGATGGCACGCTTGATCGCTCCGGCATAGCAACGACGGCAGCTGTAATGAAGGAAGGCGCTTATTCCGTAGAGATAATCGCAACAGACACTGCCGGAGGTCACTATACAGCTGAAGACACGCTCTATGTTGATTATCAAGCACCAACGATTACGATGGATGAAGATTCAAAGCCAGGGATTTATGAGATCGACTCTACAGGCTATCAGCCTGGACAAGAGATTAAGTCTTTCTATGGCACGATTTACGATTCGAATATCGAAGTGATGAAGAATAACGGTGAAACCTCGGTTCCGAGTCTTGATGATCCCAATGCGCCTGCGCCTATCGATCAGGCACTGAACGTTGTCTGGGGCTATCAAGACGGTACATTCCCGACGACATTGTTCCGTACAGATGCGCAAGGCCGCTTCCATTTCGGCCTAACGCCTGAGGATATTAGAGAACAAGGCAGTGAATTCTTTATCTATCCGGTCGACTATGCAAATGCCGGTGATCTGTTAACTACGAAAAAGCAGTATTATTTCATCAAGAAAGGCTCTCCATATGTAACGGTTACATCATCAAACGGTGTAGACGCTGAACTGGAAAGCCAAGGCAAGGTTGTCGTAGAACCGGGCAAAACGTTCAAAGCGACAATCGCGACCAAGAATGGTATTGGCATGTCGGGCGGATCGTTTACTATTAATAATAGTAAACTCTATACGTTCAGCAATATCAGGCTGGCACCGGAGTATAAGGCTTATCTTCAGAGCAAAGGAATTGACACGACTGCGGTTCTGCACGAAGGAGAGCCATATTCTGATTCACACAAAGGTGGCATTTCCACAGATATTACGATATCAGGGATTAGCGCGAACGGCGCTATTGAAGCGGATATGAACATTTTGGAAGCCGATGTGAACTATACGTATCCACTTCCATATGTTGGATGGGAAAACTATGTGGTTACGGAGTCCAAGCTAACATTTGGCGGCAGCGACAAGACGCTTCCCGCATTCCCAACAAATATGGTCTATGTGAAACAGCCGACTTCTATGATGACTGGCGGTCTATTCGCGGAGTCGTTCCTAGAAAATTCGCTAAGCGGGAGCTTTAAGAATGTCACGGTGGCATCTGGGGCTTCGGTTACGGTTACGGATGAGCATGGAACGAAATATACAACAGATCAGCCTACAGCGGTAGGAAACACGATTGAATATGCAGGTAATACTTCCGGTACGTACGCTGTCTCGATGGGTGTCAGCACAGCGCCGTACAACGTTGAAATCAGCATGCCGGGACATTTCAAGGGTTATGTAACAACGCCTGTTATCGGTTACATTCGCTATGGCTATCAATCGGGCTACTCTTACGATCACCCATCCTATCAGACACCGTCATTATTAGGTGGAGATGTCAATGGCGATGATGTAATCGACATGAAGGATGTTATTGAAGAGATCAAGGCTTATGTTGAATATAAGGCCAAGACCGATATGGGAGATTCCAAACTGGTCAGACAGACTTTCCTGGCCCAGAACAGAAGCAAGGATATTTACTGGGTCAACCCGCTGTCCATTAGCGGTTGGGCGATTGATTACAATGACTTCTACTATATTTTCAAAAACTTTGGCAAAGTCAATGAGAGCGCGAAAGCGGCAGGTAAGACGCTTCCAACTCCGCAGCTCACATTAACGAATGAAGTGATCATAAAGTCGTCCTATACGGATCAGTATCCGGCCTATTTCCCGCCACTTACGTTAGCGGCCGGCGACGATATTACGAAAATCACTCAAAAGCTTAATTTTGCAGGTCCAAGACAGCAGACATCCGTAACGACGCTGCCGACGTTGGATGAGTTGAAGAACGGCTCTAATATTACTTTAATTCCAAGCAGCTCCGTCTTCATGGACGACGTTGTTTGGAGAAATGCAATTACGAGGGTTCAGCTTCAACTTGGAAGCAACGTGTTTAAAGATGTGCCTTCCGAGAAATTAAATATTTCAGAAGGATATACGTACTTCGATCCACAAAAAGGCCGAATTTTCGTACCGTCCAAAATTACGCTGTCAGGATCGTTGTTTGCTACAGCGGGTACGTATAAGGTAAAGATCATAGCTGATGGATATAAAGATGTGGATACGAGCTTCTCAATTGCCGCAACGCCAATTGCGACGCCTGTCATTCCATTGGTGACGGATCCGTCCAAAGCGCATCTAGGCAAAGATCTAACGTTAACCTTTACCGATGATCCGAAATGGCGCAGCGGCATTAATAAAATCGTCGTGAAGACAGCGAATTTCGCAGCTGGAGTCGATATCACGGATAATACGGATGGCAGCGGCAATAAGTATTACGACATCAGTACGCCAGGACAAATTACATTTAAGGCCGGACTATTCAAGACGAATGCGGCTGCAGTTAGCCCTACATCGCCTATTGAGCCCGGCGGAACGAATGATTTGCCACAACTGTATAAATTTGAAATCAGTTCGACAGGCGATGACGGTACGATTTACCCGCTCGTGACCGCTGGATTAGATGCGAATGGCGGGACGGGACAAGCGGTTGGATACAGCGTTAACTTCGATACGCAAGGTGGAGCTCCGGTTGCACCGATCGCGGTGGGCTTCAATCCGTCCAAAACAAGAAACGGAGCAGACTACCTCTTTAACGGTGCGTACGTTGGCGGATTGAAAAATCCAAGTGCAACTAGAGCTGGATACACCTTTATTGGTTGGTATAATGATCCAGAAGGTACGAAACAGTGGGATCCAAACGATTGGTTGACTGGCGATAAGACGGTTTATGCGAAATGGCAAATGAATGTTTCGCAGAACTATTCGCCTGTTGATCAAGCGAAGCCGAATGGCTATAAGTTCGACGGTACAAATTCGAGTGTAAACGGAATGGGCTGGGTGCTCGGAGAAGGACCCCTGAAAATCAGCATTCCGGACGTTACAACGAACGTTTCGTGGTTGTCGAACAAGGTGAATATCGCGAAGATCGAAGCTTCTTACTATAAGATTAAGAGCGATGGCACTACTGAGACGACGCCTACCACTTATACGCTCGATCCAAGCACGTACGAATTCTTGCTCGAGAGCGGCAATGGAACGCTATCCTTTAAGACGGCTACAGAGGCCTATGCAACCGCGCATCCGAGCGAGAAATTTGCATTCAGCGCAGCGACAAGCTTATCCTTTGGCAGCCCGTATCGAGGATATAAGGTAACCATTACACCGGCTGATTCTACGAATCAGGCGATCCAAATTCCGGATGTAAAACTCGGCTACAGACGCCACATTGATTTGAACGGCGGAGCGTTAAATAGCATAAACGACAGCTATTTCTTCGACGCGGTTGTAAACGGAAAAGCATTCGCGCCGGATATGTCGAATGCCATGAAACATGTAACCAATGGCAATCTTTCCGTCAGCCCAACGCTTTATCTGGATGCTGCAGGCACTGCCGGAAATACGTCACCGATTTCCCAAAGTAATGGTATCTACTTGACGGATAATGCGACTTACTACATGTGCTGGATTAAGACGCCTCCAACGGTAGTGAAGGATACTTCTAACAATATCGTTGGCAGTGACATTACGTTATCCTTTACGGATGACGGCAAATGGAAATCGAATATTAAATCCGTTAGCATTGGCTCCAAAACATTGGTTAAGGATACGGATTATAAGATTTCGGCCAATGCCATTACGCTTGATAAATCTTTGTTTACGGTTGGTCAAAAGATCAATGTGACGATCGTATCAGAAGGCTACGTAGATGCAGTTGTCACAGATCAAATTGTTGGTCACATGATTACATTCGAGTCCAACGGCGGAGAGGCTGTCGCGTCTCAGGTTGTTGATTCGCGTGTAACGAAACCAGCTGATCCGGCTAAGGTTGGCTTTAAGTTCACAGGCTGGTATACGAACGCGCAATTAACGACGCCGTTTGATTTTACTAGCATTGTTACGGGATCAAAAACGCTCTACGCTAAATATGCATTGGCAACATCACTTGTAACGACCGACACGACAGATAATGCTCTTGGCAATGCGATGACGCTTGAATTCAGCGACTCTGATTGGGCAAAAGCAATTACAGGCATTAAGGTTGCGGGATCTATTGTCCCTGCATCGAAATACACTGTAGACGCTGCTGCAGGAACGATTACATTGGATAAGAGCCTATTCACAAAAGCAGGGGATTACAGCATCAGTATCAGTGCAACCGAGTATGCGGATGTAACGGTTATCCAAAAGGTCATTATTGGCTATCTGATTCATTTCGTCATGCCAGATGATGCTCCATTTGAAGCAATTCAAGACCAAATTGTTGTTCGCAGAATTACGCCGCCGGTTGTAGTCGGCTATGATCCGACTTGGTTTGCGGATGAAGAGCGTACGATTCCTTGGGATTTCACAAGCTCCATCTATTCGGCGAAGACGGTTTACGGGAAATGGGCGATCGCTAAGTACACCGTTACTTTCGATAAGCAAAACGGAGACTTAGCAGAGAGCGTTGTAGCTGAGCACAACACGCTCATTACGGCTCCTGATGCTCCGACAAACCCGGGTTACATCTTTGGCGGTTGGTATAAAGATGCAGGCGTCACGCAGGCTTGGAACTTTACAACCGATAAAGTAACGGCAACTACAAGATTGTATGCAAAGTGGAATCCGATTGTAGTCGTTGGCGGTGGAACGCCAATCACGCCTCCACAAGGGTCTGCGGAAGCGGATATCAAAGAAATCACATTGCCGGATGGAACGAAGGGAATTGAGGCGAAACTTACTCCTGAGCAAGCGGTTAAAGCAATTGCAGACGCAGCAACGGGAGCAGTAAAAATTATCATTCCTGATACGGCCGGCGTAACGAACATTAAAGTATCGCTTCCTAAGGATGCGGTACAAGAACTGGCTCATGCGAAGAAAGATCTTATTATCTCGGTCATGGGCGTGGAAGTCAACATTCCAAGTGAATCATTAACCAATGCTTCCGGGGATGTAACCTTTACGGTTCACCTTGCGAGCGATGAGAAGAAACACGAAGTAACCGACAATGCGAAGAACCTGCCGATCATGAAAGAAATCACTGGCGGCAGCGAGATTTCGATCATCGGTCAGCCGATCGAAATCGACACGCAGCTTCAGAATAAGCCTGTCACGCTTACATTGCCACTGGTAAATCTAACGGCCGATCAAGCCAAAGATCTTGCGATCTACATCGAGCACAGCGACGGCACGAAGGAGCTTGTTCAAGGCAAGGTTGTGAAATTGGATAACGGACAGCTGGGCATTCAGTTCACAACGCACAAGTTCAGTACGTTCTCCGTCGTGAAAGTCGATGGCATAGATAAGTACTTCAGTGTCACAGCGAAGGCTTATGTAAACGGATATCCAGACGGCACCTTTAAGCCTGAAGGGAAAATTACGCGTGCTGAAGCGGCTAAGATTCTGGCAACGATTGCGAATAAGCCAGCAACAGGCGCAGCGATTACATTCAAGGATGTTGCTGCAGACTACTGGGCGCATGATGTCATTGCGGCCGTAACTCAAATGGGACTCATGAAGGGTTACGAAGATGGCACATTCCGCGGCAATCAAGAGATTACCCGCGCGGAATTGGCTGCAATTATCGCACGTTTGTTGGGGAATGCTGAGCCAGCTGCAGCAAGCCGGTTTACGGATATTTCCGGTCACTGGGCAGAGGCAGCCATTCAGCAAGCCTCAGCGGCAACTATCATTAAGGGTTACCAAGACGGAACGTTCAAACCGGATCAATCCTTGACCCGCGCTGAAGCTGTCGTCATGATGAACCGTTATCTTGGCCGCACGGTCACGGTACCGGTTGTTCAGCCGACTTGGTCTGACGTCGCGGCTTCTCATTGGGCATTCAATGATATTGAAGCGGCTTCTCACGATCAATAAGTAATAGAAAGTGTTCCGTTCAAACGGTCACTGAAAAATAAAGAAGTACGGTCACACTCATGAACAATGAGGAGACCGTACCTTTTTATTTTATAGGCGTTCACCATTCAAGACTCTTGAAGTAATCGATAACAAACTCACGAAACTTCTGAGCTGCAGAGGACAAATAATGCTTTCTGGACCAAGCAAGGCGCAGAGATATGCTGCCACCGAGATCTGTTATTTTTATCCTGTTCGGTGTTAGATCCATTCTTGTTCGCCAAGCCAAATCAGGAGCGAAAGCAATGCCATGTCCTTTTTTCAACAACAGCAGCACCGCATCTACATCATCAACCTCAATCGTCGTCCGGGGAGTAAAGCCGGCAGCATTCATAGACAAGCGGTCTGTCAGATTCCTGAACCAGTACCCGGTATGTAATCCAATGAACGTTTCCTGTTTCAGATCATTTAACGAGACGCTATCACGTCCGAATAAAGGATGATGATCGGGCACGAACAGATGGATTTCTTCCGTTCGCAGCAGCTCACACTCGATATCAGCCCCTTCCATCCTCGCAAACGTAAGACACATATCGATTTCTCCGTTTTCGAGCATTTGGTTCATGACATCTGTAGGCTCTACGATTTGACGAAAGTTCACATTCGGATGCAGCTGCAAGAATGCGCCAAGCATTTCCGGCAAGAGGTTCGTTAGGGAGACTGCAAGCGTGATGATTCCCAGGTCTAATCCGGACATGTCCCGAATTTCCCGCTCGGCTTCCTCCAGCTCCTGAAAGGCATGTTCGACCCGCCTAAGAAGCACCTTTCCATATGCGTTTAAGCGGATCGTGCGGCCTTGTCGGTCGAATAAGGGGACGCCGAAATGCTCCTCCAGTCTGGAGATTGTTCGGCTCAGTGAGGGCTGGGCGATTTGTAAAATCTCCGCTGCCTTGGTCATCTGTTCTAGTTTGGCCGTTGTTACAAAGTATTGCAATTGAAGCAGCTCCAACTGTGATATCCTCCTACGATTGATCATCCATATGATGCGTATAACATGAATTTGATAGCTTCGGATCTATAACAGATATCAATTTAAGTATTATACATTATTTCTCATTATCCCTATAATTAGATCGAATTTGTTATAGCAATGAAAAAAAAGTTGTCGATTTGTAAAAGGGGTATCTGGACAACACGAGGGGTAACAGAGCAGTGGAGATATCAGCTTGGTTGAAAATCATGTCAGTCGTATCAGGGACTATGTATCTGGCTGCAACAGTAATTCTGCTGCTCGTTATATTCTTGCTATTTATGTTCTCAAGGTTGCGTAGCGTTCAACAGGAGTTAGAGAGAAAGAATGTACAGCTTATAGAGTCTAAGGAAAGCGCAGAATCGGCGAATCGGGCAAAAAGCCAATTCATGGCGAATATTAGTCATGAATTTCGTACGCCGATGAACGCGATCATGGGTCTTAACTATCTGCTGCAGCGAAGCAAGCTGACTGATCAGCAGAAGGACTACGTAGATAAATCGACCAAATCGGCCAAAGCCTTGCTGGTTACGTTTAATGATATTTTGGATTTTTCGAATATCGAGGCCGGGAAGATTCAGCTAGAATATGCCGATTTTGATTTATATGAAGTACTTGGCACGGTTTCCGATATGGTCAGCTTTAAAGCTTACGACAAAGGGCTTAAGCTGTGCTTTTCCGCCCATCACAGCGTACCGAAGAAGTTGAAAGGCGATTCATTTCGTTTAACTCAGATCTTGCTGAACTTAACGAACAATGCCATTAAGTTTACGGGTGCAGGGGAGGTTTCCGTTTCCGTACGTGCATTGGCTGCAGAAGAGCATACAACGACGCTTCGTTTTGACGTAAAGGATACAGGAATCGGCATTGCAGCAGACAGTCAAAATCAGCTGTTTCGTGCGTTCACCCAAGCCGACATGTCCACAACCCGGAGGTTCGGGGGATCTGGGCTTGGTCTGGTAATCAGTAAGAAACTAGTTGAAATGATGGACGGGTCAATAGGCTTTCATAGCGAGGAAGGGGAGGGGATCAATTTCTTTTTCTCGGTGAGATTGCATACCGTCATCTAATTGGCTGCAACAGAAGAATCATTCATGTAGAAGGCACTGCCCCTGTTGTGGAAGTGCTTTTTTTTGTATTTACGCAGGATTCGACATGTTCCTTACATCAATTACCCTGGATTAGGGAGGGAATTTCCATGAGATATAGAATGTTATTACCTTTGTCTAACTCCAGTACGTCCAACAATGCTATTACAATGAGTTCGGGGGATCAGCATGAGTATATTCAAAGCGCCGTTTAAAGCGGGTATTTTTACAAAGCTGCTGCTATCATTTCTAGTCGTAATCATTCCGATTTTTAGCATTAGCATCTTTATCATCCAATCCGCCGAGAAGAACATGCGAGAGGAATTGTCGCAATCCGTCCTAACGAATGTCCATTTCTATATGAGTTCGTTTGAGAGCGAAATGGCTCGTATTATCCAGATCAATAAAGAGCTTATTTTCAACGAAGATTTTCTCAAAATTCGAACGATCGCCGCGGATATGGACGATTACACAAGAGTTCAGACGATTCTTAAAGTGAAAGACAGGCTAAATTTACTGAAAACATCTAGTTTATACGTCGACAATGTCAAGGTATACATTCCTTCCATGGAGAGAGGGATATTCTCTAACAGCTACGACAATCACATTCCGTCAGACGAGCTAAACGCTCTAAAAATGTCAGGACGCTCCGGATCGAAGATCACGTACTGGGAGAAGGGGCTCTTTCTGAGTGAAGTATATCCCGATCCGTTTCAGAAGCTGCCTTTGACGATTGCGCTTGGAGTCGATCTATCCACGAAGAAGATTCAGGAAACGCTTCGTCAAATCGTCGACATGGATGGGGCTGGCGCCTCCTTTATTAATGTGCAACAGAATTGGACATTTTCGGATGGGAAAAACGATCAAATCTCGCCTGAGTTGAGGAAGTTCCTAAACAACCCGGCTATTAGCGGAAGATCGAGTGATCAAGGCAACATCAACATGAACGGCATGAATTACTTGATTACGTACGAATACTCGAAGCTTCTGGACACCTATTTAGTTGTGTATATTCCTGCTGATGAAGTGTTGGGACCACTGGATACTTACCGTAAATTTCTATGGCTGTTGTCTATTCTATCCACCATTATTATCGTTGCATTTTCTTATTGGATCTTCCGCTTAATTCATCGGCCGCTCAAACGGCTTGTCACTTCTTTTCGCAGGGTGGAAAAGGGGGATTTGCAGGTAGAGATTGACCATAACTACAGCGACGAATTCAAATACTTATACGGACAATTCAATGCCATGGTTAGCCAGTTGCATAAGCTGATCGGTGAGGTTTATGAGGAGCGGATTCGTTCCCAACAAGCGGAGCTTAAACAGCTGCAGTCTCAGATTAATCCGCATTTTCTATACAATAGCTTCTTTATGCTGCAGGGACTTGTTCGGATGCGCAATATTGAAACGGCGGAACAGCTTATTCAACACCTCGGAGACTATTTCAAATTCATTACTCGAACGGGAAATGAAACCGTCACGCTCGATCAAGAGGTACACCACTCAAAGGCTTATACAGAGATACAGACACTGCGTTTCTCCAGACAAATCAGAGTGGAATGGGAGGAGCTGCCGGAGGCGTTCAAGAAGGTGCCTGTTCCTAGGCTTATTCTGCAGCCCGTTATTGAAAACGCCTATGTGCATGGTCTGGAAGACAAGGTTTCGAATGGCTTGCTTTCAATAAGGTTTGAAATAGAGGACGAAGACTTATTGATTAAAGTGGAGGACAATGGGGAGAACATTTCGGAAGCGGGTCTTGATGACTTGCGAAATCGGATACAATCCCATGTTCTGGAGAAAGAATCCACCGGTATTCTGAACGTGCATCGACGCCTAAAATTAAGATATGGCGAGCAGTATGGACTATCTGTGTCTCGAGGAGCAGAGGGTGGCGTTCGGGTGGAGATGAGATTATCTGCTAAGGGGGTTGAGAAGGTTGTATAGATTACTCATTGTTGACAATGAACCATTTATCGTAGAAAGTGTTCTCGATTTGTTTGAAAGACAGGCCATTCCTGAATTGGAGCTGCTTAGCGCCTACTCCTCTGCGGAAGCGCTCGGCTGTATGCGAACGGTTAAAATCGATATTGTTTTGTCGGATATTCGAATGCCGGGCATGAACGGCTTAGAGCTCCATCGCGAAATTATCAAATATTGGCCGCGATGTAAGGTGATTTTTCTAACGGGCTACAACGATTTTGATTATATCCACGAAGCGATGCGTAACGGAGGCGTCGATTACTTATTAAAGACTGAAGGAGAAGAGGCGATCGTCGCTTCCGTTCAGAAAGCACTGACGGCTCTATCAGAAGCGGTCGAGGCTGAAGCGTATATTGCTAAATCGAAGCAGCAGATGCAAGCGATAACACCATTGCTGCAGAAAGAGCTGCTTATGGAGCTTGTACAAGGGGGGACGCTTGCAAACGGCGCGCTGAGCCGAAGCTTTGAGGAAGCTGACATTGAACTTGATCCTACTAAACCTGTCGTTGCTATGATCGGCAGGATAGACAATTGGAAGGAAGACACGCGTCCTTTTGACAAATCGTTATATCTATTTGCCATTCAGAACATTGCGAAGGAATATCTGGCGGCGAAGGTGCAATTCATTTCGTTTGATTTTGAGAGAAAAACAAAGCTGTTATGGCTGATTCAGCCCGAAGAGCAGACGGGAACCCTGTCAGCCGCCGAGCTTGCCGAGCTGGAACAGCGATGTCTTATTTTTCTTAAGGGAACGGCAGAGATGATGCAAGATTCTTGCAGTGTCTTGCTCAAGCTGAATCTATCCATTGCCATTGGCGCTTCGTTCAAGGCGTGGGATCGCATATCGGAGCAATTTGAGCATTTGCAGCAGCTCCTAAACCGGGGGCTTGGGCTAAGTCAGCAGCTGCTGCTTATAGAGCCAACCATAACCATTACCTCAGCCGATCAAATAGAGCATGATCAACGAAAGCAGCTCAAGAAGCTGAATTTACTGCATACCTTGCTGGAGAACGGGCAGAAGGAGCAATTTATTGCTGAATATGTTGGCATTATGACAGCGTTGACAGCGTGCGCGGCTGCTAAGAATGCAATAAAGACGGAAGTTTATTTCACGCTCGTCTCCATCTTCTTATCTTATATCAACCGCTGGGAAGTTCAGAGTGAGGTTGGAGGCCGAGTCAATTTGGGTAAAATGACCGCCCTTGATTGTCATGATAACTGGAAGGAAGTAGTGGATTATTTCTATAAGCTGGCGGAAGCGCTGTTTGAGCACAAACAGGCAGGCAAAGGAAATCAGGAGCATGATGTGATTCGGATGGTGCAGCGTTATGTTCAACAGAACATAGCAGGGGATTTGACGCTTAATCGCATCGGTGATGTGGTTGGACACAATCCTTCGTATCTATCTCGATTATACAAGCAAGTCACGAATGAAGGCTTGTCCGACTATATTATGTCGGCGAGGCTTGCGAAAACCAAAGAACTGCTGGAAGAAAATCGCTTGAAAATCCATGAAATTTCTACTTCTGTCGGTTTCTTATCGGAGCAATCGTTCTTCCGCTTCTTCCGGAAGGCCTTGCAGATGACACCGCAGGAATATCGAGATAGTGTCGTGATGTCTAGAAATGCGAGTGCAAAGTAAAGAATGGCGAATAGCTGGCCGCCCCTTCGTCTACTTATAATCAACTTGTGAGCAAAACATTCAAACCTAGGGGGTTTACGAAATGGCAAGAAAGGAACGGATTACACTCTTCGCCGCTTGCTTACTTACAACTTCGCTTATGCTTTCGGCATGCGGGGGAAATAACAATGCGGGCAATGAAGCTTCGAAGCAGTCGACAGACAGTGAATCGACAACCGCAAATAACAGCGCAAATACAAACAAGACATCGACCAACACGGACGCTGAAGGCACGGTTGACCCATTCGGAAAATACGATCCGCCTATTACCGTACATTCGGTTCGTATGGCCCTCCCGGCAGATCGCTTTGAGAATGGCGATACGAATGAGAATAATGTTTGGACTAGAGAATATGAAAGCGCTCTAGGCATTAAACTTGAGTACGATTGGCTGGGCGACCCGAGCGGTGATAGCAATAAATTAGATATTTCCATCGCTTCTAATGACATTCCGGATGTATTCGGCGTCACTACGAAGCAGATGAACCAGCTGGTAGAAGGCGAGCAAATTCAGGATTTAACAGAGGTGTGGGAGAAGTACGCTTCGCCTGCGCTGAAGGAATTGGGAAATCAAGACGGAGGACTTGCGCTCAAAGCGGCTACCTTCGATGGCAAACTGATGGCGATTCCGAAATTCGGCGGAAACATCACAAGCGCAGATATTCTGTGGATTCGTACAGATTGGATGGAAAAATTGGGCATGCAGCCGCCGAAGACGATGGATGAGCTGCTCAAAATTTCTGAAGCATTCATGACCAAGGACCCGGACGGGAACGGCAAGAATGACACATTCGGCCTAGCGATCAGCAAAGAGCTTAGTGGTCTGACTGGCTTCTACAACGGATTCCACGCATATCCCGGCATTTGGGTGAAAGACGCATCAGGTAAGCTGACGAACGGAAACATCGCTCCTGAAATGAAAACAGCATTAGGGGAGCTTCAGAAGCTGTATAAAGCAGGCTTCTTGGATAAAGAGTTTGCCGTGAAAGATGGCGGTAAAGTAATTGAATCCATCTCTCAAAACAAAGTAGGGATCTATTTCGGCGCAAACTGGTATTCCTACTGGCCGTTTAACGATGCCAGAAAACAAAATCCAGGCATGGAATGGAAGCCGTTCCCGATCGTTTCCGCAGATGATAAGCCGGCAATTGCTGGCGTAGGCTTCCCGGTATATGAATATTATGTGGCCAAAGATGGCTTCGAGCATCCTGAAGTGATCGTGAAAATGCTAAACCTATGGCTGGAACGCGCTTATGGCCAGACGGCGGATTGGACGAAGTACTCCGTATCCGCTAAAGGAACAGAGCTCTTCCAATACCCGGTATTCCAAGTATTCGCACCTAATAAGGACGTTCCGGATAACTACCTTGCGGTTAAAGGGGCAGTGGAATCCAAAGATACGTCTGCGTTGAATCCGGAGCAGAAGTCGCTGTACGAGAAAATTACGGCGTTTATGAACGGCGACCAAGAACAATGGGCTACTTATCGCCAAGCAGGTCCGACGGAATCTTCATTCGAGGTATTGGCCGGTTATAAAGATACCTTGCTTACGACGGGTTACCTAGGCGCCAATACGCCGACGATGGTTGAGAAACAAGGCGTGCTGGACAAATTGCAGAATGAAACCTTTACCAAAATCATTATGGGCGCTGCCCCTATCGAAGAATTCGATAAGTTCGTCGAGCAATGGAAGAAGCTGGGCGGCGATCAAATTACAACTGAAGTGAATGATTGGGCAGCGAAGCAGTAATAGGAAGTGAATAGAAAGAGAGAGGAGAGTCCCTCACTCCTCTCTCTTTACTTTTATAGGGAAACTAGGAGGTGCCTCCGTGTATAGAAGGTTGAGAAAGGAACTTCCGCTGCATGCCATGATTTTTCCCAGCTTTATTTTTGCTCTGATTTTCAGTTACTTCCCTATGGTTGGGATCGTGCTCGCCTTTCAAAAGTTTATTCGCCTTAAAGGCAAGGGGTTAATGGGCTTTTTCCACTCCAAGTGGGTAGGGTTCGATAACTTTGAATATATTTTCATGATGCCGGATACGATGCTGGCGATCCAGAACACGCTCATCATTGCCTCTATTAAAATTGTTGTCGGTCTGATTGTTCCTATTACGATCGCGCTGCTGCTCAATGAAGTTCGAAACGCGTTAATTAAGCGCGGCATTCAGACGCTGATCTATTTGCCTCACTTTCTGTCCTGGATTATCTTAGGTGGGATATTAATTGACATTTTGTCTCCCGAGTCAGGTATTGTTAACCAAGTTATTAAGAGTCTGGGTTTTGAACCTATCTTCTTCTTGGGCAGCAATGATTGGTTCCGGCCTGTTCTGATTATTTCGGATGTGTGGAAGGAGTTCGGCTTCAGTACGATCGTCTATCTGGCGGCGATTACAAGCGTGAACCCGTCCTTATATGAAGCGGCTGTCATCGATGGCGCTACACGCTGGCAGCAAACCAGGCATATTACGGTTCCGTCCATTTTCCCAATTGTGATCCTGATGATGACGTTAAGCTTAGGCAATGTGCTTAATGCCGGATTCGATCAAATTTTCACCCTGTATAATGCGACCGTATACGAAACAGGCGATATATTAGATACGCTTGTCTATCGTACCGGTATCGTTAACGCGCAATACAGTGTTGCAACGGCGATGGGACTGTTTAAATCCGTCGTGTCCTTACTGCTGATCAGCATTTCGTATTGGCTCGCGTACCGACTATCCAACTATCGCATATTTTAGGGGGACAAACCTATGTTTCATCGTCCGTCATTTAAATACCGTACGTTCAGCGTATTTAATCATGTTTTTCTTATTCTGTTATCGCTCTTATGTCTGGCTCCGATGGTGCATGTACTTGCGATTTCATTCAGCACCAGCACTGCCGCGTCCGCCGGGCTAGTCAAGCTTTGGCCGGTAGATGCGACGGTGGCGTCTTACTCGTTTATTTTTTCGAACTCTCAGTTTGTGAAGTCGTTCCTTATTTCGATAGAACGCTGCGTTCTTGGTGTATCGATCAGTATGTTCTTTACGATTCTGCTGGCGTATCCCTTATCCAAGGAAATGAAGGATTTTCGGTTTCGGACCTTGTACGCGTGGTACTTCATGTTTACGGTTCTGTTCGGCGGCGGACTTATACCTTGGTATATGACGATTAAGATGTTCTCGCTCGACAACTCGATATGGGGACTAGTGCTGCCGGGAGCGGTACAAGTGTTTAATGCCGTTCTCATGCTGAATTTCTTCCGCGGCTTGCCGAAGGAACTGGAGGAGTCCGCATTCATTGACGGGGCTTCGCATTGGACGACATTGTGGCGAATTCTTGTGCCGATTTCGATGCCATCGATTGCGACCATCCTGTTGTTTGCCTTTGTCGGTCAATGGAACTCCTGGTTTGACGGGCTGATTCTGATGAAGTCACCGGACAAATATCCGCTTGCTACTTATTTGCAGACGATCATCATCAAACCCGATTTCAACAAAATCAGCATGCTGCAGGCGAAGCATATGTCCGAGATTTCCGACCGTACGACGAAAGCCGCTCAAATTATCGTAGGCTCATTGCCGATCTTGCTTGTATATCCGTTCCTGCAAAGGTTCTTCGTAAAAGGAATCGTTGTGGGAAGCGTTAAAGAGTAGCACTGGGATCACTAGAATCATCATTCATTCGTCTGAGAGGACTGTATATTAACATGCAAATGGAAAAGTTGGGGCGCAAATGGCGTATATTCGTCATTCATCATTCTCATACCGATATCGGCTATACAAGAAGACAAGAAAGAATCGAGCAATTCCATGTCGATTTCATTCGGCAAGCCCTGCAAATTACGAAGCAAATCGAGCAAGGGCAGAAAGCGGAGTGGATAGGCTTCAAGTGGACGTGTGAAACCTTCTGGGCTGTGGAGAAGTTTCTGGAGGAAGCGAGCGAAGAGGAGAAGCGTGACTTCGCGGAAGCTGTTCGCAGCGGCGATATCGAGCTGTCCGGGACCTATCTCAATATGACAGAGCTCGCCGATTACGATTTGCTGCAAGCGATTCATTCCAAGGCTGCGGAATACGGAAGAAACGTTGGCCGGCACGTGGATTCGGCCATGACCGCTGACATTAACGGCTACAGCTGGGGCTATGGACAAAGCTTGTTGGATTCCGGTGTGCAGCATTTATTCTCCTGTATCCATACGCATCACGGCATGTTCGCTCTGGGAAAGAAACAGACGCCTTTCTGGTGGGAGACGCCAAAAGGAGAGAAATTGCTTGTCTGGAACGGGGATCATTATTTCTTAGGCAACGAGCTGGGCATGTGTCCGGATGCCGTAGGCAGCTACATCATTCGCGATGAGTTCCATACGCCGGCGATTGTCAGCAACCACGATGAAATTATGGATACACGGATTGAGCGCTATTTAAGCTTGCTTGAACAAGAGAACTATCCATATGATTTCGTGCCTGTAACGGTCTCGGGCCTTGCGACGGACAACGGGGCGCCGAACGGAGCGATTATGGACGTCATCAACAGGTGGAATGCTCGTCATGGGGAACAGGTACAGATTCAAATGGCGACCTTAAGCGAGTTTTTCCGGCATGTGAAGAGTCAGCCAGTCGATATTCCTGTGCATGCCGGGGATTGGCCGGATTGGTGGACGGATGGTGCGGGCTCGACTCCGATGCATACGCAAATCTTCAAGGATGGTCAACGCGTGCTTCGCAAGGTAAAGCGCCTTGACCCGGAGCAGCGTATTGTAAGCCGCCGGGAGCTTGACGAAATTGAGCGTCAGCTCGTCATGTACGCGGAGCATACATGGGGATTCCACACCTCCGTTCATCAGCCATGGCACTTTAATGTTCAAATGCTTGAGGTGCGTAAGCTTGCTTATGCCGCGAATGGAAGCCGTCTGGCTCATTCGGCGTTAGATAAAGTGCGAAATGCGAAAGGCGGCACACTGCTTCACACCGGCCGCGCATTCCGTTATCTTGTAGCGAATACGGAGCTCCAGCATTCCAGGCAGCTTGTGGAATTGGAATGGGACGGGTTCGAGAATGAAATCTTCAAGAACGGTATTGAAATCATCGATGAAAGCACGGGCCTTGTCGTTCCTCATCAGCCCGGTTATCAAAGTGTAACGATCGAAGCTAGTCTGGAGCCAGGTGAGCAGAAGGCGTATAGGCTTCGTCCGGCCAATGTGTCGAAGGCGAAAACAACGAATAATTACCGGCTGCTTGCCACAGATGGCGTTGATGACGTCGATGACATGTTCCCAAGCGGTCGAACGGAGAGCACCGTTATCGCAAACCAGTTTTCGATTGAGTCTGCATTTGTTCGTATTTGCTGGACGGAAGAGGAAGGCATTATTTCCTGGATCAACAAAGAGACCGGGGAAGAACAGATTCGCGAAGACAGGAAGCACGGGGCGTTCACACCTGTTTATGAAGTGACACCGGGCGTTTCGGCTCGCGGTTCGATGGGGCGCAATCGGAAAGGGATGAACGTTCGCCGTTCGGCCGGGCGCCTCGTAAAAGTGAAACTATTGGAAAACGGACCGATGTTCGGTTCCGTAGAGCTGCGGTTTGAGCTTCCGGGCGTAAGCTATTATTCATTGTTCTTAAAGGTATTTGCGACAGTCAATCGTGTCGACGTTGCGGTTCGGCTTCATAAAGACTCCGTGTGGGAACCGGAAAATGTCTATTTCTCCTTGCCGTTTACATCCGGATCGGATCGCGAAGAGACGCTCTGGATCGAGAAAGCGGGCGCGCTGGTTCGTCCATGGGTAGACCAAATACCAGGCTCGCTCCTTGATTTTACTTGCATCCAAGAAGGACTTGCTTATGTGAGTGATAAAGGCTCGCTTATGCTGGCAACTCCGGATACGCCGCTTCTGCAGCTGGGTACGTTGGAGTACGGCAAACGTTTGCTGCATACACAACAATCAGAAGAAATGAAACCTGAGCTTTACATATGGGCGATGACGAACTACTGGGAAACGAATTTCAAAGCGACACTAGGCGGCTTCTATGAGTTCCGCTACAGCTTGGCATGGAGCGAGAATGTCAAATCGGCTGCCGAAGCAATTGGGCATTGCCATACCATGGGCGCAGGACTGACCACTTGGCGCATTGGAGAGGACGAGTAGGATGAACGCGATTAAGAGAGTCCACGTTATTTTCAAAACGCATTTGGATATCGGGTTTACCCATATGGCGCAAGATGTATTCGATCGATATATGAACAGCTTTATCCCGCAAGCGTTGGAGCTATCCGAGAAGCTCGCGCAAGAGGATGGACCCGTGAAGTTCGTATGGACGACAGGCTCTTGGTTAATTAAGCAGTATTTGCAAAACGCGTCCGAGCCCATGCGCGCTCGAATGGAGGAAGGTATTCGAGATGGCCGCATCGTGTGGCATGGCCTGCCGTTTACGACCCATACGGAGATCATGGATGAGCGTTTGTTTGAATATGGGCTTTCCATTGCTAAGGAGCTGGATGAGAAGTACGGACGTACAACGATTGCTTCCAAAATGACGGATGTTCCCGGCCATACGATCGCCATTGTCCCGATGATGGCGGATCGAGGCATACAATATCTACACCTTGGCGTGAACCCTGTAAGTAAAAATCCGTCGGTTCCCAAGCTGTTCGTATGGCGCGCACCGGATGAATCCGAAATCATAGTGAATTATGCCGACGCTTACGGCAGACCATTCTATCTGGACGGGATGGAGGACGCGCTGTACTTCGCGCATACAGGTGATAACGATGGTCCACCTACGATAGAAGAAGTACGGGCGTTATATGAGAAGCTTCAGCATGAATATCCGGGCGCTGACATTGTAGCGTCGACAATGGATGCTTACGCAGAGAAGCTGCAGGCCGTCAAGCATCTCTTGCCGGTCGTTACGGAGGAGATCGGAGACTCCTGGATTCACGGCATTTCCTCTGATCCGTGGAAAATCGCCCGTTACCGTGAACTGCTTCGTTTGCGTGATAAGTGGGTAAGTTCCGGCGATCTGGATCCGCAAAGTGAAGCTTACGCTCGGTTTTGTGATGATTTAATGCTTATTCCCGAGCATACGTGGGGTTTGAATGAGTCCGTGTATCTGGTAGACTTTAGCAGCTATTCGCCATCTTCACTGGCTGCCGCGAGAGGGCGGGATGTGGTCGATGACACGAAGTGGAAGAAGTTCGACTATCTCCGCCAATTAGCGAATCCTACCCGCCGCTTCAGTGAAGTGGAGCGTTCATGGCAGGAACAGCGCGACTACTTATCCCGGGCTATTGCCGCTCTGCCGGAAGCTTTGGCAAGAGAAGCGGTGAGTGCGCTTGAGCAGCTTCATCCTACTTCGGAACGCCAAGTGTCCGATACTGCCGAGCCTATACGAATCGGTGAATCCTATGAGCTGGGAACATTCCGTGTTGCTTTCTCTTCCGAGGGCTCCATCTGCTCCTTGATCGATGGAGCAGGGAAGGTATGGGCGGATGAAGAGCATCAGCTGGGCAGCTTCATTTATGAAACGTTCAGCAAGGAGAGCTATGATCAATATTTTAAAGAATATGTAACCAACTTGCCGCTCCATCACAGCTGGGCTGAAGCGGATTTAGGAAAGCCGGGTATTGAGTTTGTTGATCCTAAGCCGGAGCATAGACAGTTCAAGGCAAGAGTCGAGAAGATCGAGCTGCACAGAAAGCCGGAATGCGATGTTGTTAGCGTCGAACTAAAGCTGCCGGACTATGTGTGCGAGCATCACGGAGCTCCGCAACGGTTGAACGTTCTGTATACCTTCCAGTGCAACGCTCCTACTCTTGAGGCCCAGCTGGAATGGCAAGGGAAACAAGCAAGCCGTCTGCCGGAGGCGAGTTGGTTCTCATTCTCGCCGCTTGTCGACAATCCGAATATTTGGGAAATGGATAAGCTGGGACGTCGCATTTCGCCGCTGTCAGTAGTCAAGAACGGCAATCGAAATATGCATGGGATTCAGTCCGGATTATTCTATGCAGGCGCGGACGGCACAGCGGTCATCGAAACGTTGGATACGCCTATCGTTTGTCCGGGAGAGAAGAGGATCCTTCAGTTTGACAACAACTTCGCCCCGCTTGACGGAGGGTTCCACTTTAATCTGCATAACAATGCATGGGGCACAAATTTCGTCATGTGGTTCGAGGATGATATGAAGTACCGATTCCGTCTTACGCTGAAGTCAAACGAATAATACAAACAAGGGGCGAAAATTGGACAAACAATTTTCGCCCTTTTTGAGAGGAGTAGGATTCATGATGTGCGCTCAGTTTAATGCGGGTTCATTATCTTTTTGTATAGATGAAGCGGGTAATATCACGCGCCTTTCGGATACGGCTCATGGCGGAACTTATGACGTGGCTGATCAGGGTTCGCCACTGCTTCGAATTGTAATTAACGAAGAGATTGAAAGGCCAAGCAGTGCTGTATACGACGATGAAGAGGGCAAGCTATCGCTTTTCTTTGAAAGCAGCGGTGTACAGGTGGATGTTAACGTTGTTTCAAAGGAGCTTTACACGTCATTTGAGGTTGCACGCATAATAGAAGCAATTGAGAAGTATGCAATTGACGCGGTAATATGGGGGCCGTTCGAAACCACAGTTAGTGGTTCCATTGGAGAATCGGTTGGGATTGTTCATAATCATATATTTGCGATAGGTCTCCTTTCATTAAATGCTAAAACGATAGGCGGATGGCCATCAGAACTGAAGGCGCTGGCCTTTGCTGACGGACTCTATGAGGACGGGAAGTTCGAATATAGGCTTAGCACGGCGTGGCCAACGAAGGAAGGCAGTCTGCTGCAGGCGTATGCTAGAAACCGTACTAAGGGCGGGACAAGACCGGTATGGGGCATCAACGATATTGATGTAGCTCCGTTAGAGAACGAAGACGCCGCAATCGTAGGATCTAAAGTCGCGTTGTTCGGATGCGCTGCAGAGAACGTTCTTGAAACGATTGAGGCGGTTGAGCTTGGCGAAAATTTGCCGCATCCAACGATTGAAGGCGCGTGGGGGAAAGTGTCGCCCGCTGCAACCCAGTCGTATTTAATCATAGATTTCACTGAGGAGACGACCGCAGAAGCAATTAGGTACACAAAGCAGGCGGGATTAAAGTACGTGTACCATCCTGATCCGTTCGCTGCATGGGGACATTTTGTTCTTAAGCCGGAGAGCTTCCCGAACGGAGATGAAGGACTTAGAGCGAGCGTGGCAGCGGCTGAATCTGCAGGTGTACACGTCGGCGTCCATACCCTCTCCAATTTTACGACTTTAAATGATTTGTATGTAACACCTGTACCTGATAAGAGGCTGCAAACCGTTGGTACGGCTCGCTTAATGGAAGCCGTGAGCGAAACCGGAACCGCCGAGCTGATTGTTGATAATCCAAAGCCATTTATGGTAAACCTTTATCGCACAACGGCAATCATCGGCAATGAGCTCATCGAATACGGCTCCATATCGGAAAGCGCCCCATGGAAGCTTCTCGACGTTAAGAGAGGCGTAAACGGGACAATCGTTGCCGAGCATGAAGCAGGTGCTGAAATTGGCCGTTTATGGGATCATCCGTATAATGTGTTTTTTCCGAATGTTGAACTGCAGGACCAATACAGCGATCGAATTGGCGAGCTGTTCCGTAACACAGGCTTGAAGCAAATTTCCTTTGATGGACTGGAAGGCTGTTACGCAACCGGTCAAGACGATTATGGCGTAAACCGTTTCGTTAAACGGTGCTATGACGGCTGGAATAACGAAGTTATCAACGATGCGAGCATTGTCGTGTCCAATTACGCTTGGCACATCTTTACCAGATTTAATTGGGGCGAACCATGGGGAGTGGCAACACGCGAAGGACAACTGGAATGGCGGCTTAGCAACCAGCGTTATTTTGAAAGAAACTTTATCCCTCCGATGCTGGGATGGTTTTTAATTCGCTCAGCATCGAATCGGTTTGAAGCTACAACATCGGACGAGATCGAATGGGTATTGTCGAAGGCGGCTGGTTTTAACGCGGGTTTCGCGTTGTCTGCTGAAATGGTTGTGCTGAGACGAAATGGTAATAGCGACAAACTGCTTGAGAACGTAAGCAGCTGGGAGAGAGCGCGGCAGATCGGTGCATTCTCTCCGGATCAGCGGGAAAGGATGAAGGATCCGACAAGCGACTGGCATCTTGAGAAGCTTGAAGAGGATCGCTGGAGCTTGTATTTGATCAGCCTATCTGCACCGCTCGAATGCATTCCGGAAGAGCTGCAGCCAGGTCAGCCAGGCGGCGCTGATTGGCCGTTCTTCAACATCCATGAAGCGCAGCCGTTAAGGTTCAGCATGCGCGTGCTCTCAGCGTACGGTAATGAGGAAGGATACATTAAGCGTCCGACGATCTGCGTGAATGGCCAATACATGACGTTTGAAGCAGAAGTGCGCGCCGGTGAATATTTGGTGTGTGACGGAGACCGAGTTGGACAGATTATGGACAGGAATTGGAATGTACTGCGAACCGTGCAGGCCTCGTCAGAGACGCCGATCGTTCGGGCTGGCGGGCAGACAATTTCGTTTAGCTGTAAATTTGAAGGAGAACCAAAGCCGTCCGTAAGTGTTAAGCTATCAACACGAAGTGCTCCTGAACCGGTAAATACAGATTGGAAGCTTGATGATTTAGATAGATTGAGATCTATTTAATATGATGGTATAGGTATTTTACAGGAATAATTATCCTCACTATAATGAAGCAAGTAAACGGACTCCATGCGAGACCACCTCCTCGAGGAGGTGGTCTTTGCTTGTTTCATAGCACAATAACGACGACTGCTGCTTCCGTTTATGCGTCGGCATCTAGCCGATCAACGATCGTTATTCACGTTTTTCAGTCTGTATTCGGTAAGAGAGACGCCGAAATATTTTTTGAAGCTGGTGTAGAAGTAGTTCGATTTCTCTACGCCGCACCTCTCCAGAATTTCGTTGATCGGCACCTTCCTGCTTTCGAGGTACTCTTTGATTTTCTCCATTCGGACCATCGTAATGTACTCGGCCACGGATCTGCCGGTTGCGTTCTTGAACAGCTTCCCGAGATAGACGGACGATAAGGAAAGCGATTCGGCGCAGCTGTTCAAAGAGAGATTCTTGTCTGCAAAGGCGGCGTGTATGTGGTCGATGGCGGCGTTGACGATGTCGTTCTTCTTCCTGTCCTTCGCGCTGTCCTTCAGTACGATAATCTCGTCGATTAATTCGAAGAACGTGCGCTCGATTTCTTCGAATGTTTCGAATCCGGATACTTTGTTGAAGAAGCTGATCGAAATCGAGTTGAATTTGGATTCCGAGCCTTCGACGATCCGGTTAAGAGAGTTGTAAATCGAGAAAAACAAATAAATGACCGACGTTAAGATATTGTCGTAGGAAGAATGCTCGATCGCCTTAATGATTTCCCGATAGTTATCCTTGGCGGCCTCACCGCTTCCCAGCTTCAGGGAATCGATAAGCTGCTTCTCTTTGGACATGGGGAAGATGAAGGAGCCCGAATCCGTTTCCTTTAATGTCTCCGGCGAAATGATGCTATAGTGACCCGTTTTGATTCGATACATAGATAAGTTGAACGCTTCGTCGTACGCGCTTTTAATGCCATCTGGCGACTCGATGATGAAACCGAGCGTTCCGGTCAGCGAGAGGTTTAGAAGCTCCAAGACACTCTCTTGGATTTTGCCGACGATGCCGTGGAACTTTTCCGTAAGCTGTGGCAGCTGCTCCGCGGCTCCGCCGATGTCCGCAAGAATGGTGAACTGATCATGCGCCGTCTCGACGACTTCATTTCGGAAGTGCTCCCCCGTAATTTCCCGAGCAATATTCGTGATTGCGTATTGGTAGAGGGAACGGTCTTTATCGCTGTTCCGGTCTACGTAGTCTTTATAGAAGTCGATTTTCAGAATAAACAAGTAAAGGCGATTTTGAAAATCCAAATCGATCTGAAGCTCCTGCTGCTTGGCGATCAGTTTGTCGGTCGGCAAGTAGGCGCGGCCGGTTACGACGTTTTTCAAAAATTCGTTTTTAATGACGGGCGTCGTATTTCTCTTCATATTTTCCAGTACTTGCGTTTTATCGATCATCCCCGTGAACGCCGTGGATAAGTAGCCCATTTCGTCCATGTTTTTGGAAGGCGCGCTATCGGGTCCCAGCTTCTGGATGATGCCCTTCGTAAGCGCTCCGATCGGCCTGTATAGCTTCTTGGAAGCGAGTACGGCAAACAATAAGCCAAGCAGCAAGACGATCAAGCAAAAGATAACGGTGATGATGCCGTTCTTCTTGGCGGCGGAAAATGCGGTGTTATATGGCGTCAGGCTAATGAATTTCCATTTCAGAACGTCGGAAGAAACATAGGAGATGACGTGTTTCTCCCGATTCATCCGATCGATGTACGTTCCCGTCGGCGCGGAAGCGGTAAACACTTCTCGCAGGTAGCTCTCATTCGAAACGTTTCTCATGAACATATCGGAAGAAGAGTGGCTGACGATATCTGCTTGATCGTCCAAAACGATAATTTCGTTGCCGAGCTTGTTCAGGGAGGAGATGGTCAGCCTTAGCCATTCCGCATCCACGTTTAACACGATGGCGCTGTCGAAATTCCCTTTGTAGTCGTTGTTATCGAACAAAATATACGTGTACACGTTGGCGGTTCTCGTTTCGGAGCCACGTGGCAACGCGACTTTTCTCGGGATTGGACTCAGGCTAAGCGTTGCAACCGTTCCTGCGTCGTTAATGAGTCGAATGATTTCCTTATCATAGAAATTCGAAGCTTTATAGAAGGAGCTTGAATCGATAACGGTATCAATTTTGCGGTTATACACGTAGGTCGAGTGGATGTAGGTGTTCGGAATCGTAAACTCCTTCAACGTGCGGATGGCACCCAGTATGTTTAAGAAGTCTTCGTCCTGATCGTCGTTGCTGTAAGCGAAAGCTTTGATGGCATTGTTCAGCATCAACGATTGGCAAAACTTCTTCGAAATCGTATCCATATAGACGGAGCTGTAGCTGATATTCGATAAGAGGTTTTCATTCATTCCTTTTACGGTGCTTACGATAGAAGAATTGTAGTTGTAATAGAGCAAGGATGATAGCACCAAGATCAGCGACGTGATGCTGGCAACGAAGGTGAGAAGTAATTTTTTGTACATGCAGTCAGGGCCACCTTTGCCTAAAGTAAACGCTTTCTAAATTGTATCAAAATCGTGGTGGCCGAAACAGGCTTGCGCTTTGATTTCGCTCCGTTTCTTGTTTATTTAGAGAAAAACCTATTTTTTGTAGTTCACACGGGCGGCATTTGACGGTGTCTCACATTAAAAAATCGTTGATTTGATCATTATTCATTGTTTTCAATAGCAGCGGCAAGAATTATGATCGGGTTACGAAATGGAAACGGAGGAGAAATGGCGATGGAAAGAGTTGTGAAGGCCTTGCAGCCGCCAAAAACAAAAACCAATAGAATAAGTCTGAATCGATGGCCGGTCATTGGTGAGCTCGTCAAAAACAAAACGATTTATGCCATGATGCTTCCGGGGTTACTGTTTATTATTCTTTTCTTCTACCTCCCGATGTTCGGAGCCGTGATCGCGTTTAAAGAATTCGATCCGATCAAAGGAATATGGGGCAGCAAGTGGGTCGGGTTAAGCAATTTCAAGTTTTTTTTCCAATCGGACGCGTTTTTTCAAGTGACGTTTAACACGCTCTTCTATAATGGGATTTTCCTCGTAACGGGGATTGGCCTCGGGTTGGTGGCCGCGATTCTGCTTAACGAAATCGGCAATCGTCATTTTGCCGGCGCGTACAAAAGCGCGATCCTGCTGCCCTTCTTCTTATCCTGGGTAGTCGGCAGCTATTTACTGTATGCGTTTCTGAGCACGGATAACGGAATTCTTAATAAGATGATCGTTTACTTTCATGGGGAACCGATCGATTGGTATTTTGAACCGTCGTATTGGAGGTTTATTTTGCCGGCCGCTTATATTTGGAAGAATGTAGGGTACTTCGCGGTTTTCTTCGCAGCCGGCATTACGACAATCTCCCCGGAGTATTATGAGGCCGCGAAGATCGATGGTGCGAGCAGATTCCAGCAAGCCATTAAAATTACGGTACCTATGCTGACTCCGATTACGATTATTTTGGTGCTTCTGCAGGCGGGGAAAATCTTCTATGCGGCTTTTGGGGATTGGGGAATGTTCTATACCCTTCCGAAGGACCAGGGGATCTTGTTCAGCGCAACCAATGTCATCGACACTTACGTCTATCGAGCTTTGCGAGGGATGAACGACTTCGGCATGTCCTCCGCGATCGGATTCTATCAGAATTGCGTCGGATTCGTGCTCATTATCGTGTCGAACTGGATCATTCGAAAATACGACCGCGACAGCGCTTTGTTCTAGGAGGCTAAAGATGAAGCAGCCCATTCTATTTAAATTATCCGTAAACACGATTTTTCTGATCTACTCCGCCTTGTGCGTCATTCCGTTGCTTGTCGTTCTTTCCATCTCGTTGTCTGATGAAGAGTCCATCTTTAGGACCGGCTATCACATTCTTCCGGTGGATTTCAGCTTCCAAGCTTATGAATATATCCTATTCGGCTCATCGCCCATCTTGCAGGCGTATGGGGTCACGACGATCGCTACTTTGGCGGGAACGATTCTGCATCTGATCCTCTCGTCCATGCTTGCTTACGGACTCTCGAGAAAAGAAGTCAAGTATCGGCATATCGTCGCTTTTCTTGTGGTGTTCTGCATGCTGTTTAGCGGCGGACTTGTGCCCTGGTACATCCTAATCACGAAGTACCTTCATCTCAAAAACACGTTGTTCGTGTTATTCGTCCCGTATCTCGTCTCTTCGATAAACGTGCTCATCATGCGAAATTTCTTCATCGGGATTCCGGATTCGATCATAGAGTCAGCTAGGATTGACGGGTCGGGCGAGTTTAACACGTTCATCAAGATGGTCGTCCCCTTATCGACGCCTGTATTCGCTACCATCGGGCTTATGACTGCGGTGTTTTTCTGGAATGATTGGTTTACGAGCGCCCTCTTCATTGAGGATGGCAGGCTGTATTCGCTCCAGTACCTCCTTCAGTCCATCATGAATAATATCGCATATTTGCAAGGAACCGCGTTCGGAGAGAAAATGGCAGTCACGATACCGAGCGAGACGGCCAGGATGGCCACATGCATCATGGCAGTAGGACCTATCGTAGTGGCATACCCCTTATTGCAGAGATATTTCGTCAAAGGGTTGACGCTGGGCGCCGTTAAAGCCTAAAGCATGGCTATGCCGGGCAATACGCTCGTTTAGCATAAAACATATAAAAAAATGGAGGTCAGATCAGCAATGACGATTAAGAAGAAAGTGGCAGGAACAGTTCTAACGTCGCTTGTATCCCTCGCTATTGTACTTACCGGATGCGGCAGCAATGGCGGTAATTCGACGAACCAAGGCGCTAGCACGAACACAAGTGAAAATGCCGCGGAGCCGGCAGCTTCGGATTCCACGTCGACTTCCGAGAACACAACGACTTCCGAGAACACAACGACGGAACCGGCGAAAGAGCTGGAGCCCATCGAGCTGACTTATTATTTCCCGAATACGCCTCAGAAGGATATTCAATTGGTAGAAGATGAACTGAACCGCCTCGTGAAGCCAAAGATTAACGCAACGATTCATCTTAAACTCATCGATTGGGCTGCGTACGACGAGAAAATGAACGTCATGATGGCGTCCGGCGAACCGTACGACCTTGCCTTTACCGCCACATGGAGCAACAACTACTTCCAGAACGTCGCCAAGAACGCGTTCGTTCCGATGAATGATCTCATCGATCAATATGCGCCGGATCTTAGAACAGTCGTGCCGGATATTTTCTGGAAAGCGGTCACTGTCAAAGGCGAAGTGTACGCTGTGCCGAACTTCCAACAAGCAACTGCCGGATACGGTTATCAAATTAAAAAATCGCTTGCGGACAAGTATAACCTCGATTGGAAGTCTGTGAAGAGCCTATCTGATTTGACTCCGTTTCTTGACACCATCAAGAAAAACGAACCCGATCAAATCCCTTGGAACTGGTCAGACGCTTTCATGACAGGGCCTCCGATCTTCGGCATGGAAGCGCTCGGCGATGCGAAAACGCCAGGCTACATTTATTTGAACGATGGCAGCATGAAGGTTGTTAACCAGTACGATACGCCGGAGTTCAAATCGTACGTCACGTTGATGCGCGATTGGTTTAAGAAGGGTTATATCATGAAAGACGCGGCGACGAGGGACGCAAACGCGGACCTTAAGGCCGGCAAAGTCGCCTTGCAGATCGGTCAGATCGATCTGGATTCTATCGACTTCCAAGACGCTTACGGATCCATGCCTGCGGGAAGAATGTCCATTCAAAATCCGGCAGCCGAATCCTACGACTTCAAATTCGTGCAACCGTTGCTTACGACGGATAAAGCGGCTGCGACCAATACGGCTATTTCCGTGACGTCCAAAAACAAAGAAAGAGCGATGATGTTCATCAATCTTCTGAACACCGACAAAGAAATCTATAACGTCATGGACTGGGGCGTAGAAGGCAAGCATTACAAGAAAATCGGCGACAACCAAATCGAATTGGCGAAAGACAGCGGCTACCTGCTGTGGGCCGGTTGGGAGTTCGGCTATATGGGCAACGCCTACTACCTGTCGACCGATAAGCCTGAAGCTATTAAAGACGATAAAGGCAATCAATTGTGGATTAATCTGAACAAGAATGCGACTCCTTCCAACGCATTGGGCTTCGTGTTCGACTTCACGCCGGTCAAGTCCGAGAAAGCCAACGTCGACGCGGTCATCGAAGAAATGTACAAAGCCTTGTCTTCGGGCTCCGTTGATCCGGACAAATATTTGCCTAAGTTCATCGATAAGCTCAAAGGCGCCGGCGCGGACAAAATCATTGCCGAGAAGCAGAAGCAATTGGACGAATGGAAAGCGGCTAATAAGTAAGTGAAATAGGACGGAGAAAGGGAGCTTCCGCTCGGGAAGTTCCCTTTCTTTAACGAATAAGGTGGCAGCAATCGCGCAGCATGGAGGAGAGGGATTTTCAATGAAACCAATTACAGCGGTTTTGATCGGAGCCGGACAAAGAGGAGCAGGAGCATATGCTCCCTACGCATTGAGTCATTCTGAGGAAATAAAGTTCGTTGCCGTCGCGGACGCGGATACCGGGCGACGGGAGCGTTTCCGGCAAGAGCATAACCTCCCGGAACAAAGCTGTTACTCGAGTTGGGAAGAGCTGCTCGCGGGACCTCGACTCGCGGACGCCATTCTGATTTGCACGCAAGACAAAATGCACTTCGAGCCTACGCTTCAGGCACTTGAGAAGGGATACCATGTCCTGCTGGAAAAGCCGATGTCGCCGGACCCGCTGGAGTGCTTCATTATGGGCGAGTATGCCGAACAGTATAACAGGGTGTTATCGATTTGCCACGTGCTCCGGTATACGGACTTTTTCGCGGAGATCAAGAAGCTCATTTCAGACGGCCGGATTGGCAAGCTTGTCTCGATCCAGCACACTGAAAACGTCGAACACCGGCATCAAGCACACAGCTTCGTAAGAGGAAATTGGAGCAACTCCGACGTTTCCAGCCCGATGATATTAGCAAAAAGCTGCCACGATATGGACATCTTGCAATGGTTGGTCGACGAGGAATGCGCCAAAGTGTCTTCCTTCGGCTCGTTAACCTATTTCCGCGAAGAGAATGCGCCTGAAGGCGCGCCGTTACGCTGCTTGGACGGTTGTCCCGTACAAGATTCCTGCCCCTATTACGCACCTAAAATGTACATTGAAAGGGATGACTGGGCCGCCGCAATTCTGCGTTCTATCGTCAGCAACGATACGAGTGACGAAGGCGTACTCGAAGCTTTAAAGGAGGGTCCTTACGGCCGATGCGTCTACCATTGCGATAATAATGTGGTCGACCATCAAGTCGTAAACCTGGAGTTTGCCAGCGGCGTAACAGTCGCGTTCACCATGAGTGCCTTTACGTTCGAAGGAGGCCGTTCGGTGAAGCTGATGGGGACGCTTGGCCAAATTCGGGCGGACATGGAGAAGAACGTCATCGAAGTGACGAGCTTCGTAACCCGGGAGACGGAAACCATTCTCCTTGATACCGAAATCACGGGGCATGGCGGGGGAGACACGAACATTATGCGCGATTTCGTCCGACTCGTTCAAAGCGACGGCAAGGAGAAAGGACGCACGGGTGCGAAGGAATCCGTGCAAAGCCATCTGATCGCCTTCGCCGCGGAGAAATCGAGGATTGAAGGCAGTACGATATCGATGCGCGACTATATCGCGGAGTTGAAATCGTTGGCAGTAACAAAAGTTTGACGCGTGCCGTAGAGATGCCTTCGGAACTGCTGTTACGCCCAAGGGGAACAAGAGGGAGGCAACAAATGGACAGAATGGCCATCGGTGTCGATATCGGCGGAACCAATTTGAAGATGGGGCTTGTAAGCAGCCGAGGACAAATCATCGCTGATCATTCGATTCCCTTGCCTCGAGGCGAGGATAATAAGGCGGATACTGCTTTCATTAGTCAACAGGTCGCTAATTTTATCTTGATGCTGGGGACGGAAAAGGATCGATTGGCAGGTGTGGGAATCGCTTCTCCAGGAATCGTGGATCCGGGCCGAGGCATCGTGAATGATGCCGTGAATCTGGGCTGGCAGCAGGTTCCGCTCGTGGCAATTATGCAGGAAAAGCTTCAGATGCCTGCACGACTGACTTGCGATGCGGTTGCGGGCGCTCAAGGGGAAAAATGGTTTGGTGCCGGGACCGGCTTGGACAGCTTTCTTTATCTATGTGTGGGAACAGGCGTTGGGGCTAGCTTGATTCTCAAACAACGTATGTTTGAAGGTGGACGGGGGCCGATTCTCAATATTGGCCATACGAGCATCATCCCGGACGGTAAACTGTGCAAATGCGGAAATCGGGGCTGCTTGGAAACCTACGTATCCGGAGCGGCAATGAAAGAACAAACCGGCTTGGACGCCTATCAAGTCTATAAGGCGGCTCATCATGGTGATTTATATGCCAAGAAGCTATTTCAGGATGCCGGCGAATTGCTCGGAACCAGTTTGGTGAATTGCATGCAGCTTTTCGGTGTAGGAAACGTCATCATTGGCGGAGGCTTCAGCCAAGCGGACAGGATGCTGCTCGATCCGGTGAGGAAGACAGTCATGGAACGGATACCGTCCTCGAATACGCTGCATGTTCATATCGCGCAAGCTGCATTTCCGACAACTGCCGGTATTATAGGCGCTGCTGCGCTGCTGCTGAGTCCTGAAAACGAGGTGAACTGAGATGTTACTGGATCAATATATCCAAATCGTACAAGAGCAACTCAATCACATTCTCGAAACTCAACGAGGGAAGATAACGGAAATCGCAGGTAAAATCGCGGATTCGATCGCAGCGGGCGGAATCATGCACGTGTTTGGGAGCGGACACTCCCATATGATCGCGGAGGATGTCTTTCATCGTGCCGGTGGTCTCGCCTGTGTGAATGCGATGCTGGAGCCATCCCTAATGGAGCTGAATATCGGAAGAGCTACTTTATTGGAAAGGCTGCCGGGCTACGCCGAGGTGCTGCTGACCGGTTATGATCTACGCCCTGGAGAAGTCATCGTCGTCGTATCCAATTCCGGCATAAACGCTGTTCCGATTGAAGTGGCTCTTGCTTGCAAGCAGCGAGGATTGTACGTCGTCGCGTTGACCAACATGGACCACTCGGTGAAGACGGCATCACGCCATGAGAGCGGCATGAAACTACATGAAGTCGCCGACATCGTGCTTGACAATTGCGGCGTATATGGAGATGCCGTATTGTCATACGATGACAGCGGACAAAAGATGGGAGCGACATCGACGATCGGCGGCATAGCGCTCATCCAAGCGCTTACTGTGGCCATTGTTGAGGAGCTGCAAACGAGCGGATATAAGCCGCCGGTATTAATAAGTGCCAATCGGGATGGGGGCGATGGGCACAACCAGAAGCTCATTGATCGCTACCGGAGTCGGATACGTTATCTTTAATGTGCGGTGCTTTTTGGAAATTACAACCCTTTCCTTACGGGAGCCCTCATTTTGAGGGCTCCTTGCTTTTAAATCAAGCGACTTTGCTTTCGATAATCCGTTGGAGAGATGCCAACGGTCTGCCGGAACAGCTTGGTGAAGGCGTGAACGGAAGAAAAACCGTATCGTTCCGCGATCACAGTGACGGAATCGTTTGTACCACTAAGGTCGTTCCGGGCTTTATCGATGCGCCGCCGGTTCCAATACCGCTTCGGCGTAAAGCCGGTGTGGGTGCTGAATAACGCATGGAAGTGGCCGCGGCTCAGTCCGAGCGTCTCTGCCCACAGGTCGATATCGCCGTATTCTCCCCCGGCATTCATGTCCATGTATGCCTTAATCTTTGCGATACGCGGATCGGTTGCATCGTTCTTGCGCCGTGCGAGCTGATAGAGCTGATGAAGCAGCAATTGAAAATGGCCGTTTATGGCGAGACTCTCCGGGTAATTCTCGTGATGGAGGACTTTGTAATCGGTGGATACGGCTTCAAACAGTCCTTTCCAGTAGCCATGCGCATCCGCTGTGAGACATTCGGGAATATCCATGTCAAGCGGCTCGTCAAGCATATCGGGATCGTGTTTCTCAGCACTCAGGCACAAAAGGTCTCCGGTAACCATAGCCAGCGGCTTTGGCCGATACGACCATTCGAAGAACACGCACAGGAATGCAAAAGGAGTACTGTCCGGATCGACTTCCCACGTATGCGAAATACCCGGCTTTAATGAGAACAGCGTGCCGGGCGGCAACCGGATAAATGTGCCATCCTCGTAAAGCACGCGGGCACTGCCGGATTCGATAAAATAAAGGGAAGGGACATAACAGATCCGGTAAGGAAACCTAGTTTCCGGCCGTATCGGTACTCGAATGGCGAATCGTACAAAAGGATAAATAGTTGTCATTTCATTCATCCTGTTCAACTTTTATTTGTTATAAATCGTACAAACGGATCAATATCATACTTCTAGCTAAAGACGGAAAGTCCTCTTTCAGACATAATGAATCCAAGGAAGCGATTTCAATTCTAGGAGGGCAAATAAGAATGCCGGATACGAATTTCATCCCAACGCAGGAAGATGTAGATTTCTTCAAGACAAATGGATATTGGATCTCGCCGAAGATCATCGATGATGAGCGATTGGAGAGACTGCGCGATAGAATGGAGCGGGTGTATCAGGGGGAATTCGAAACCGGGACGGCGCCCGATGCCATCTGGCGCCGCGAGACAAGTCGTCCCAACTCCCTTCGCAAGACCGACAATGCGAGCTTGGCCGACTTGACGATCCGTGCGTTAGCCCATGACTCGCAAATCGGACAAATTGCCGCAGCTCTGAAAGGAACGAATACGATTCGTTTCTGGGAGGATCAACTGTTGCTTAAACCGGCGCAATCCAGCGGAAACGCGGCGAACGTCGGCTGGCATCAGGATTATCATTACTGGGGCTGCTTTCAAAATCCGGAAACGATGATCACGGCTTGGGTAGCCTACGATGATGTTGACGAGGAGAACGGCTGCATGCAAATGGTGCCGGGCAGCCACTATTGGGGGATTTTGAACGGAAACGATTTTTACGAGCAAAACATGCAAAAGCAGCTGCAGGATATGGCGCCGGAAGGGCAAATTGCTCGAACCGTACCGATTATCATGAAAGCCGGCCAAATAAGCTTCCATCATAGCCTGACGATTCACGGAAGCGGACCTAACATATCCGACCGCGTACGCCGTTCGTCGGCGCTTCATTATCTTACGGCAGAGACGCGCTATCGGGCGGGATTCGCCGATGAATACTCAGAAATCAAGAAATTCATCGCCGCCGGCGGCAAGGACGGAGACATCGTGCAAGGGGATATGTTCCCGGTCGTTTACAGTAAAGCTTAAACAACCCATGCAAGGATTTGCCCCCGTCCATTGGGGGCATTTTTGTATTCCTTCCTATAGCTTTGAATCTATATCATATGACGATTTATGTATTATACATGGTTGCTTTTACTCCCTATAATTAGTTCCAATCTGAGACCAGAGCTAAGAGGGGAATGAATATGAGCACCACATTATCTTTTAAAAGAGTATTCGATGTTCTAAGGCAAGCTCGAATCTTATTCGTTCATGATAACGAAATCAGTTATATGCATGCTAAAACCATCCTAATGGAGATGGAAATGACGATTGATCTGGCGAAGAGTGAAGCTGAGGCTATAGAAATGGCTCTTCAGAAGCGCTATGATGCCATTCTGTTGGATATGGACATCCCCGCCTTGGATGCGGGGACAGCTGCTCATCAATTACGAGAACTGGATAGCGGACGACGAGTCCCTATTATCGCGATGACAACGAATTCAATAAGAGGAAAAGATAAACAGACGGAGAATATGGAGATGGATGCTTATCTATCGAAACCAATCGAGCCCATTAGGCTATTATGTGTGCTGCGGCGGGTGATTTTAAGCTCAAATAATAATCAATCGTATCATTCAGATGGGATTTTTGATCTATAATTAAGCGAACGTTATGGATTGAATACTACTCATGGGGGCAGTTGGTCAGGGTGCTTATTAACTGGTATATCCATTTACAAACAGGGGATTTGTGCAAAGTGATTTCCCTAACCACATTTACAATGGGGAAATCGCTGTATTTAAAGGTGTGGAGTATTACTTTCAGCTGCCTTGCTATGTGTTTGAAAACGCTAAGTCGGATAAAATTATCGTTTCAAATGAAGATGGCTTTGAAGTGCTGCCCTACAAAGGTAGTTTGCTGTTCTTGATTGACTTGGCATTGGATTTAAAAGATGAGAAATGGGTCGAGGAATTAGTTTATAAATTACAATATGAATCACAGCTTTAAAGGCACTGTCCCATCGGGACGGTGCTTTTTTCAATGATGATCACCGACGATTATAACGGACGAAAATACATACCTTCTAGGCTATAACATATAACGATTTAAGTATTATACAGGACTGCGCTTCATCCCTATAATTAGATAAAATCTTAAGACAATAAGTCTCCATTACATCAGAGAAACAGTACACAGTTAGGGGAGCAGATCACAATGTGCAGCTGGTTTAAGGCGGAAGACAAGATATCCCGGTACAAGGTTGCTTTTGACCGACCTCCGCAGCAAGTGCCGGATGACATCGTCGTCGACGGGCCAATCATCGGGAATGGAGATGTGCGCGTCGTTGTCAGCGGCGAGCCGGAGCGACAGCGATTCTGGGTATCCCACAACGATTTGCTGAAGTCGAAACGAATGACTCCCGGCGGAAGTTCTTGTTTGGTGGGGGACATGGATATCTGTATTCCTGCCTTGAAAGACAGCTCTTACTACTGTGAGCAACGATTGTACGAGTCAGAAATACTATCGATTTTCAACTCGGGGTCGACGATTGTAACCATGCGCACATGGGTGGCGGCTATGGACAATATATTGGTCGTGGAGCTTTCATGCGAAGGTAGTCCGGTTTCGGTTGACATCAAGTTATGGGCGCAATCCTGCCATGAATCAAATACGCAGCAAGGACTGGCAAACCGGGTCGACTGGGTTTCCCGGCAATATTCAGGTTGGGATCCGAATGGGTCTACTCAAGGCTGCCTAGCGGTACATGCTTTAACGGATACAGGCAATGCATTCATTCTACGGGAGAGACGTCCAGCCGTTATTGTCTTATCCGCGCGGACCAATCGTGATTCGGATGACGGTTTGAAAGAAGCGATTAAATATGTGGCAAGAGCAAATCAAGCATCGATAGCTTCCGTTCGGGAGGTTCACGATCTTTGGTGGAGAACGTTTTGGGCAAAATGCGCGATGGAAATTGAGGATGCGCCGCTGGAACGACTTTGGTATGGATCCCATTACACAAACGCCCAATTCGAGTATCTTCGTGGAGTCAACGCGTTTCTTGCTTCAAGCAATCAAGCCCATGGAGAAGGCTCTTAATCTCTAACGAATCGTACAGGTCTTAATTGCCCTGAAATTGCGCTGAAAAAATGCTAACGAATCGTAGCGGCCCTATTTAATGTTTTACGCGTATTTTGGAGCCGATTATTCCTATATAAGACCTACGATTCGTTAGATTCTCGAAGAGTCAAAAGCATGCCCAATAAGGCCTTCACGATTCGTTAGAATCAAGAAGACCGACCCGACCGACCCGAAATCCGGTCGACAATGGCTAATGGAATTGGCGCTTGAAGGGAACAAAATCACGAAAATAAGTCTGCAGCTTCAACAGCTGCAGACTTACTTGTGCTACCCCAGAACGCCGGTGTTCAGAATCTTAACCTTCACGTTTGGCTTAATGGTGAGCTTCGGATACTGCTCCCGAAAATTCATCCCTTTATACAGCTTCGGATGATAGGCTGCCACCTCATGACTAAGCTGAAAGTAGTCGCAATTCGCCTTCTGCAATGTGGCAATGATGGAAGATGCCTTCGAGGTGAGATCCGCGGCGATTGCTTTCTCCAGATCTGCGAGCATCTTGTTTGTATGTTTCTTATCGTTAAAGCCATCTTCGACTAATGTGACGTCGAGCTTTAGCGAGATGTCAATCTCGCGAATGTCTTTCTCATTGTGAATCACATGAAGATCGTGCTTCACGTTCTGAACGAAAACCGTATATACCTTACCTTCGATATGCCCGATGAGCGGCTGGTTTTTGCCCAAAGCTTCATGCATGAGGCAAGCTAATAGCGTTTCCTCGTTATTCAGATTAACCCCGGTATACTTCCCGTCGCGAAACAGGGCGGTACCGGCAAGACGCACCTCGTCCCCGCTGGGTTCGAACATATTCAGAGCAAAGTCGTTTACGAATCCCTCGCCTCCAAGGATATAGCGAAGCAGTTTATTGGAAGGAATTCTTCCACGTCTCAGTTGATCGTCCAATAAACCAACCAAATATTCCGGTACGATTTGCTCTTTGATTTTCTTCTTCGACAATAGCTTCGACAGGTCGCCGTTATACACGGCTAAATAGGCATATAACGGATTGGTTATGAATTGGCCGGTGGCATTCAAATAGTTAAGCGGTTGATCTTTGGCAAAGCGCGAGGTTATGAGATACAGTCTGGTCTCTTGAACAGTAAGGATGCCCGGCATTGTCTGGTTGGTTTGCCTTACGGCATCATAGAGGCTGTCGCCTGTTGAGCTTACATATATTCCGGATGGTTTGCCCCCTCCCAGATTAGCCTCTTTAAGCGTAGCAATAATGTAGCTCACATTGAGTTTCTTGCTGTCCCCGACGTAATCCACTCCTACAACATCGACGAATAGCTGCTTCTTCAGCTGCACCTGATCCCAGCAACCTGTAAGCAGCAGGCAGATCATCAGTGAAGTAATCCCTCTCTTCATATTTTGCCCCTCCCAACGCCCCGCAACCCGGAGATAATGAGCAGAATGACTGGCAAAGCAAAGAGCATGATGACGGACAGTTGGTCCTGTATCGTTGCGAGCTGGTTAATCGCGCTGCTTCTCTTCAGGAGGAAGCTCCCGATGAAACATGCGCCTGTTATAACCAAGACCCAGACCTTCTGCTTGCCCAAGCCTCGTCCGCGAAGATGCATAAACGCTTTCGCCGCCATGAAGAAATACACATAAACCGTATCCGAAACCAAACACAAATAGCAGATTAGAAACAGGATGTCTATGCTTTGCAAAATCTCAATCTGATAGTTCTTGAGGATAAAAACGATCGGCTCGGGAATAAGCGTGAGCTGCTTTAAGCTGAACATCGTGGAGCAGATCAGAGAGACTGCCACATAATAGATAATTGTGCAGGCGTTCGCGAGCGTCATCGCAAGCAGCAGCTTCTTCTTGCTCTTCGTCTTTACATACGGGTAAGCGTAAAGCAGCAGATCGTAGCCGACATAGGCTGTGAATGCGGTGTACACGCCTTTCATAACCGGAGACCAGCCGCTCGGCAGGATGGGCAGCAAATTTCTTATGTCCATCCCATACAGCCCGCTACAAACAATGAGCAGGAAACCAACGACAGGAATGAGCATGAAAGATTGAGTGAGATTCGCGAGCTTCAGCAGCGAGGAAGTCGCCGCATAGCCGGTGACGATCAGCAGCATCAGAATCAGCACCCATTTCGGCGTGAGTATAAACAGCCAGCGAGATAAAAGTTCGACATAAAGCATGATCAGCAAATACCCGGAAAGCGTGTAGTAGCATCCATACATCAAATTAATGCAAGCTCCAAGCGGTCTGCCGATTATGGAAGAAGTATAGGCAAAGAAATTCCGCGCCGGATATCGGCTGCCAAGCCACCAAATCAGTATGATGCCGATCTGCGCAGTCAGTCCGGACAGCAATACGGCAATCCAAGAATCATGCCCGGCAATGCTTGCTTCCACATGCGGCAAGGACAGCACTTCAAGCCCAATCTGGGACATAAAGATGAGCGTGAACAGCTGCCTTCCGCTGATGCCTTCTTCTTTGATCATCGTTTCCATCCCCTTGGATTTCGCAGCCTGATTCGGTTACCCGGCGCTGTAGCTGCAGGCCTTTTACGCAAATTCCAAATCGGAGCTCGAATCAACGTGTCCTTCGCGTCGCCAAATGAGAACGGAGGCGTGTAGTAAGGATATCCCATCGTATCCAAATGACAGAGGTGGATGCAGACCATGATGAAGAAAAAGGCAAGCCCAAACAAGCCGAACAGTGCAGATAAGAGCAACGCCGGATAACTTAGCAGGCGCATCGCGCTGCTCATTTCGTAAGAAGGTACGATAAAGGAGGCCAAGCCCGTTAAAGCCGCGACGATAACCATCGTATTGGATACCAAATTGGATTGCACGACGACGGTCCCGATCACGATACCGCCAACGACGCCGATCGTTTGGCCGACGGGACTGGCCAGCCGAATCGTCGCCTCTCTTAATATTTCGAGCAAGAGCATCATGGCAAGCGCCTCGAATACCGGAGGGAATGTAACATATTTCAGCGAGCTCTGCAGCGTATTGACGAAATTGATCGGCAGCAGCTGCGAATTGAAGGCACTGACCGCTACATAAAGGCCGGGCAAACCAATGGTAATAAAGAAACAGCAAATGCGTAATAGTCGAAAGATGGAGCCCAGTAACCAGCCAATCTGATAATCGTCCGCGCTTTGGAAGAACGACCAGAACGATACAGGTAAAATAAGGGTATCCGGCGACCCGGCTCCAGCGACGACGACCTTGCCTTCCATGAGATACGAACGCGCGCGGTCAGGCCGTTCCGTAATGAGCAGCTGAGGAAATAGGCTGTATTTCTTCTCCCGAATCAGCTCATCGAGAAAACCCGGTACCTCTACATAGTCAATATCAATGCTTTGAAGCCTTCTGTCCAGCTCTTCAACAATCGCCGGCGTTGCAATGGACTTGAGGTACATAACTGCCACTTTTGTCTGGGAGATCCGCCCGAGCGTATAGGTTTTGACGATAAAGTCCGTAGAGTTGATCAGCTTGCGCATCAGGTTCAGATTCGTATCTAAATTCTCAATAAACGCTTCGTTCGCGCCGCGAAGAACCCGCTCATTGGTCGGAATATTGATGGAGCGCTCCTTCTTGAGATCCGCACCGAGCAGATAAAGCTTGTCCTCTCCATTGCGCTGCATCACGGTTTTGCCATATATGATCGCTTGAACCGCATCCTCGAATTGCTCGGTTTCGGCGTAATCGAGAATGGAAACGACATCCTGAATCTTCGCTTCCGGACGTTGAAGCAGTGGTTTCAGAATAAATTCTTGAACGACGCCGGAATCAATCAGCGTATCGAAATAAAACAAACGAAACTCCGATTCCCCGATGAACAGCCGTTTCGATTGAAAGTCGCTTTGTTCGGCGAAGAGCTGCTTGAGATAGGACTCTGATTCTTCTACGGATGGGCTTAACTTCACAATTTCTCCCTCCTCACGCATCGTTTTCCATAATTTCACCATCAAGTGATAAAAGTATGCAATCGACGGGAGGGGGATCTTGAGATACACGTTGTTTATTCACGTGATTTTTACTTGTCTGCGAAAGGGTATTTCGCCTTGTTTATCGAATGAACAAGGAGTAGGGAAATATTAACAATAGCGTAAGGGTGACATGGATATGGCAAACAGTATTCTGTTTAAAATATTGCTCCCTGTTCTGCTAGGGATTATTTCGTTTTCATCCATCTATTTAGAACGGACGACATACCCTCTCTTCATGATCGCTGCGGGTATAGCCGTGTTTCTGTCCATTAACCTCATGCGGAATTCTACCAAGCAAATCTACTTACAAATTGCATGTCTAATCGTTTTTCATTGGTTGAGCGAACTGAATTGGTGCTTGACACTCTATGTGATCGAACTCATCCGTCTTCTGACCCGCAGTGAAACGATGAAACACAGTTACTACCACGCCCTTCTGCTGATGGGTTTATACAGTCTGGTGCGCTACACGTATTCGGAAATTAATGATTACTCCGTGTTAGTTACGTTATCTGACATTGCAAGCGGATTAGTCCTTGTGGCCATGATTTGGATCATCAAGACCAAACAAAAGGAAAAAGAGGACCTGCAGAAAAAGAATGATGAGCTATTGAAAAGGGATGTTCTTACCGGACTGCTTAATTACCATGAATTTCGCAATGAATTAAACCGAATGAAAGAGCGCGGCGAATATGGCTTAATTATTATGAACTGTCAGGATTTGAGAGTCGTCAACTTCCAGCAAGGGTTTGAGAAAGCCAACAATGGGCTGAAGGATATCGCCAGACAGTTAACCGTACATTTCGGCTCTTCGAGCGTATCCCGTTACGGCGGGAGCGAATTCGCAATCGCGATGGCGTATACCGATCAACAAGCTGCTGAAGATTATGTGAAGCATGTCATCGAAACCATAATCGTACAGTCATCCCATTTAGACATCATTTACGCTTATGCTTTTTCAAACGGACGCTCGACGAATGAAACGATAGAGGATGTAGAAGATCAGCTGTTTCTTCAAAAGAAAGAAGCCTGGCTGAAAAGAGATGAGCACTTCTTCCGTTCGGACAAGTTAAAGGTAATTGGCGAGCTGGCGGCGGGAATGGCCCACGAAATCCGCAACCCGTTGACAACGATAAAAGGGTTTCTGCAGCTGGCCTATCAGCACGGCTATAAGGATATCGATAAATACCACCCGATGATCATGGATGAAATCACGAGGGTTAGCGAGCTGACATCCGAGTTTTTACAATTCTCGAAACCTAACCTCTCCCAAATGAAAACGGAAGCGATCCGCTCCTGTGTAGAAAGGGCTCTCTCGATAATGGGCACGGAAATCGAGAGAGAAGGTCATGACCTTATTGTCGATTATCCCGAACATCCCATATATGTGCGAATAGACAAGGACAAAATCGTGCAGGTGCTCGTTAATTTGTTCAAAAACGCCATTGACGCGATGGACGATATCGGGAGAATCGGTGTTAAGATTTACGGAATGGAGAACGGCGTATTCATCGAATTGTCTGACACGGGTAAAGGGATGTCCGAAGATACCAAAGCAAAGCTGTTTGAACCTTTCTATACGACCAAAGCTCAAGGGACAGGACTGGGTTTATCCATTTCGCATAAGATCGTCCAAGATCATGGCGGACGAATGGAAGTCACAGAGACAAGTCCGGCGGGAACGGTGTTCGCGATCATGCTGCCTGCTGCTGCTGCTCCAATTGAAAGCGAATAATCGAACCATCCATCCTATGTTGTGACATTCCTCAATAAAGATTGTGTCAAATTAAGATAGCCGCCTCTTGGTAAGGCGGTTTTTTTGCGTTTCAGAAACATCAAAGGGCTTTGTTTAAATTGTAACTACCAAAATTAATTTAAATAGTTACTTGCCATCGCGGCCGGGCCGTGATATAGTACGTCTAGTAACTTGTTAAGACGACTTAGATAGTTACATTTTATGGCTTCGGAACTTCGCATTGCATTCAAGTCGCTGCGTTAATGCACCTATAGAATATTGGAGGGATACGAATGAAGACAGGTAATGGACATGCTGTTCCTTTAGAAACCGCTGTTTTTGCAGGCGGCTGTTTCTGGCATATGGAAGATGCTTTTCAGAAGCTTGATGGTGTCTCAACTGTGTATGCCGGGTATACGGGTGGAGTAATGAAGGATCCGACTTATCAACAAGTTGTTTCTCATGCAACGGACCATCTCGAAGCAGTCGAGGTGCATTATAATCCGAATGTGATTACGTATAACGAATTGCTGCAGCATTTCTGGAAGAACGCCAGTCCTGCAGAAGCTGCTATTTTCTACACAAGCACTGAACAACAAGAACTGGCTGAATTATCTCGAAAAGGCGCTGCCAAACGTATTGGCAACGCAACGAAGATTACGGCTGCGACTACGTTCTACAAAGCGGAGGAAGAACATCAGGACTACTACGAGAAAAATGGTTTAGCTTTCTGTTTAAGCAAAGCTTTGGGACTAGGTAAATGACGATACAAGGAGCAGTTTGCCATCGGCAGCTGCTCCTTGTTGCATGTCAGCACGCAAAGTGAAAAATTCCTATTGTGTCGATTTCTTAGTTGCCTGTTCCACGGGAATAATGCTCTCGTCTCTTATTCAGAAGGCGAGAGCCATGTTACCCGAGAAAGTCTCGACAGTCACTTTGTTGTCTACACACCTTGAATCAAAATGTAACGGTTGTCAGCGTGGCTATTTCATGCAAATCAGCCTGTTTGAAACGCTAACGGTTGTGACAGACGTTATTTGCAGCAAATGGACCCATTCCTAGTGGAAAACGATCAAATAAGTTCGCTGGCAACCGTTAGAAATTAAAATGGGTACATTTAGGCCAAATAGCCACTGTCACGACCGTTAGAGCTGGGATGCCTGCTCTCGCCTCTATTTTAGAGGCGAGAGTATTTTGTTTTCGTTATCGTTTGATGCGGTTGCCATCGGGTGCGGCAGAATGATGCATTTATTGATACACTTGAAGAGAGGCTGGTAAATGAGGATGCGATGCGCGGCAAACGGCAGCCTATCGTCCAAGGAAGAGGAGAGAGGCATATGATTCTATTAACCAATGACCATATTAAGGTTCGACTTGACACGCCGGGAAAGCAGTATAAGGGGACGCGATTCGACCGGTCTGCTTATTTGTATGCGATAAGCTTCAAGGGGATTTCGTTTGGTGCCCATGAGTTTCCGGATCGGCCCATCGGTGCCGGCGGGGCGGGAATTTGCTCCGAATTCGGCCTCTTTCAGCCTGAGGAAGCCGAGATTGGAGAATGGTTCGTCAAACCCGGCGTCGGCTTGTTGAAGAAGGACTCGGAGCGTTATATTTTCCACAAGCAATATGAATGTCTTCCGGATACGTTCGAGGTGGTGCAGCACAGTCCCGCATCGGTGACCTTGAGTTCGGACGGCCAAGAAGCCGGTGGTTGCCGGATGCGGGTTTCCCGAACATTTACGTTGACCGAGGATGGCGTTGTTATCGATTACAAGCTCGTGAATTTAGGCTCAAAGGCGATTTGCACGGAGGAATACGTACACAATTTTATCGCCATCCAGGAGCAACCGATCGGGCCGGGGTATTCCTATCACATGGATGCAGCTGTTGATCCCGGTAAACTCCCATCCTTTATCCAAGAGGTTGATGGGCAGCTTCGTTTCACAGATGCACCGCAAGAAGCTTTCTATTATAGAGCGGAGCCAGTTAAGAGGGATGATGACGTATTCGAGCTCTGTATCCAATATGAGAACATCGGCAGCATTCGGGAGATCGACTGGTTCGTGCCTTCCAAGGTGGCTGTATGGGGATGTCCCCACGCATTCAGCGTAGAATCGTTCAAAGCCATTGAACTGCAGCCCGGGGAACAAATGGAGTACCGCCGTGAATTTAAGCTGACAGCGCACCAGCCGCTATAAAATGATTGAAGGCCTCCGGGCTGCAAGCGGAGACCCTTCTGGAGAATTCAGGAAATAACAGTTGACGTCGAAAAGTTGGCATGATAGTATAATCCACATACCAAAGTAATCTCATCGGAATAATAAAATATCAACCGGACAACCGGAGACCACGCTTTAACAAAGGCGCTGAGTCTCCTTTTTTTGTTGGGAAAAACGACTGGATGACCAGAGATTCAAGCCGCTAATTTACTTGATTGATGAGATGAATACGAAGTCGACCGTTCAACCGGAGACACAACATGTACTCGATGTTGTGTCTTTTATTTTACCGTAAGGGAGCATTCGTGGATGGAATACGTTGACAGCGAGGCGGCTCTGCAAGAGGCTAGAGTGCTGCCTCACAAGAAGCCCGTTAGGCGCAAATTAAAACTGATGAGGTATGTCTGGTTCAATCGTTACCTGTATTTGATGCTGGTACCCGCACTCCTCTACTACTTGATCTTTCATTACATCCCGATGTACGGAGCGGTCGTTGCCTTCAAGGATTTCAGCATTATGAAAGGGATATTGGGCAGTGATTGGGCCGGTATGAAGCATTTCGAATACTTGTTCTCGCAGGATAAATTCTGGCAGGTCATCAAAAACACGGTGATCATCTCGCTTTACCGGCTTACCTTCGGATTTCCGGCTCCCATTATTGCTGCCCTGCTATTGAATGAGGTAAGGGTGAAGGTGTTTAAGCAGACGATCCAGACGATCATTTACCTGCCTCACTTTATTTCTTGGGTGATACTTGGCGGCATTCTCATTAATTTGCTTTCCACGGACAGCGGCATCGTCAATAACTTGATTAAGCTGTTTGGGGGTACGCCTATCGGATTTCTAAGTGATGAATCTTATTTTCGCAGCACGCTTGTCTTCTCGATGATTTGGAAAGAGTTCGGCTGGAACACGATTATCTACATGGCGGCCTTGGCCGGAATCAGCCCGCATCTATACGAAGCGGCGGTCATCGACGGGGCAAATCGCTTCCAGCGGCTTGTGCATCTCACGATCCCGCTGATCCGGAGTACCATCGTGCTCATTCTCATTCTTCGGCTGGGGGGCATTATGGAAGCCGGCTTTGAGCAGATATTCGTGCTCTATCATCCGGGTGTATACCGCGTATCGGATATTATCGACACGTATGTATACCGAATCGGCTTAACGGATGGCAGATTCAGCCTTGCGGCAGCGGTTGGTTTATTTAAATCCCTGATTAATTTTACTCTGCTCGTTCTGGCAAATTGGCTTTCCAGGAAGATGGGAGAACAGGGCGTTTACTGATACGGGAGGGAGATTTATGCAATACACCGGCAGGGCAGGAAAGCTTTTCAACTCGTTTAATGTGGTATTTCTGACTATCGTAGCCATCGTTACGGTGTATCCATTCTGGGATACGTTCGTTGTATCGATCATCCCGCTGGAGGAGTACCTCGGTTCCAGTATTCATCTTTTTCCCAAAGAGATCACATTCGAAGCGTATACCTACTTATTCTCAATGAATGAATTATGGAAGTCTTACGGGGTGACGCTGTTCATCACGGTTGTGGGAACGGCGCTCAATATGATCCTTACGGTTCTGGCGGCATATGCGCTGTCGAGGCCTTCACTTAAGGGGCAGCGCGTAATCATGTTCCTGCTTGTTTTTACGATGATGTTCAGCGGAGGTATTATTCCGACCTATCTGGTTGTCAAAGACCTAGGCATGATGAACTCGGTATGGGCGTTGATCATTCCGAGCGCTCTCAATACGTATAACCTGATTATTATGAAAAACTTCTTCTCTTCGATGCCGGATGGTTTGGTTGAAGCAGCCAAGATTGACGGCAGTAATGACCTGGGGATCCTGTTCAAGATTGTCATCCCTTTATCGATGCCGGCGATTTCGACGATTACACTCTTCTATGCCGTAACGCGTTGGAATGATTTCTTCAACGCGATATTCTTCATCAGCGACAAGGAACTATGGCCGTTGCAGCTGTTCTTGCGAAGCATGCTGTTCGAGAACGAATCGTCCTACTCGGGAGGCGGCGACAGCCTGTTCCTCCTTGGACCGTCCATCAAGATGGCGACGGTTATGGCGGCTTCCATTCCGGTCATGCTCATCTATCCTTTTTTCCAGAAGTATTTTATCAATGGCGTCTTGATTGGCGGGGTCAAGGAGTAATTCCTTCACTATAAAAAAATGATCTAACGGGAGGAAAGAGAAATGGTTGAGAGGAAAGGGTTAACAATGAAAAAATGGGTGATTGGACTAGCTGCGGCAGCACTGATCGTAACGGCGGGCTGCTCCAATAAGCCGGACTCCAACGAAGCGAGTACGAACAACTCCGGTACCAACTCCGGTTCCGCTGCGGAAGAGCCGTATGAACTCGTGTATTTGACCACCGGCGATCAAGGAGCTAAGCCGTTGGTGCCGAACGATCGCATTATTGCCGAGATTAATAAACGGCTGAACATCAAGCTGACGATCAAGATATCGCCGGAATTCTCGTACGACAAGATTAACGTGGCGATCGCGAGCGGGGATCTTCCTGACGTTGTGACCACGCAGTATCCGTCCTCATCCGTTTCCCAATGGATCAAAGAAGGCATTGTGGTTCCATTGAACGATTATTTCGACAAACTCCCCACAATCAAAGCCAAGCTCGACAATGGCTTGCAGTGGACTGCCGTCGACGGAAAATATTACGGATATCCCTTCGTGAGCGGCATGGAAAAGTCGAATTACACCGTTCAATTCCGCCAGGATTGGCTGGATAAGCTGAGCTTGCCGCATCCGAAAACGCTTGATGAGTTTCACGATACGCTGAAAGCCATCGTGGAGAAGGACCCGGATGGCAATGGCAAAGCCGACACCTTCGGTTTTATCACGAACAAGCCGGTTGCCGGGGACGCACTCACCGCATTCGATTTTGTTCTATATGCGTACGGACTGCCATACGCTGACTATGCCTTGAACGATAAAGGAGAAGTCATTCCGCGCTTCGAAGATCCTGCTTTCAAGAAGGGGATTGAGGAGCTGCGGAAATGGTACCAGGAGAAGTTGATCGATCCGGAATATATCATCTATGACCGGCCGACAAAGGAGCAGAAGTTCTTCCAAAGCAAAGCGGGTGTAATGGATGGCCCACTATTCCGCCACGTGAGCCGCGTAGAAGGCAGTTTGCAGCAGGTCAATCCCGATGGGAAGCTTGGTTTCGCACCGCCGCCGGCAGGACCGGACGGCAAACAAGGTATGGCTACGCGTCCGAAGACCGCTTTTTTCACATCTGTTACCAATAAGGCCAAGAATCCCGAGAAGGCGGCGGAGTTCATCGAGTTCATGCTGTCCAAGGAAGGCCGCGACCTGCTGCAGCTCGGCATTGAAGGGGTCCATTACACGAAGCAAGGAGATCAAATTACTTACAACGAAGCGGAACGCGAGAAAGACGGGTTTGCTCCGAACGGCTGGAGTCATCCGCTTGCATGGGGTAACGTGACTTGGCCAATCGATGAGAACTACTTGCCGCAGACGGAGAAGAACATTGATCGCGCCATTGAATCGGTCAAAGTCGCCTCACAATATTTTGTGCCAAATCTCATTACCCGCAAGACGAATTCTGAGATTGAATATGGAAAAGCGGTTAATGAAGTATACAACCAATATTTCGTAAACTTGTTAAACGGCAAGCTTGACGTAGATAAGGGGATCGAAGAGCTCGGCAAAGAATGGCGTCAAGCCGGCGGCGATGCCATCCTGACAGAGATTAACGAAGAATACAAGAATCAAGACGCAGGTAAATAACCGCAAATAGCGAATAGTGAGGAGAATGTGCGATGGTTAAAACGATTACGAACGAGGAACGTCCGAGGCAAATTCCGGATCGAGGTCTTAAAGGAGGCCCACGCATTATTGACCGGTTGCCGGAGGGAGTAGTTGAGCAGCCGTATACGTTGTTTCATGTTAAACCTTATGGCCCGCTGATCGGCGCAGAAATCGAGGGTGTCGACCTGAGTAATCCGGTATCGCCGGAGCTGCAGAAGGAACTGAACCGCGCATTGCTGGAATGGAAAGTGATATTCTTCCGCGATCAGGACATTACCAGCGAGCAGCAGCAGGCTTTCGCCCGACTATGGGGAGAGCTGGAAACCCATCCTTTCCTGCCTCAAGGAAATTCGAATGAGGTCGTACGCTTCGCGAAGAATGACAAGAAGCCCGGGCACGAGAACAACTGGCATTCGGATGTCAGCTGGAGACTGACGCCTGCACTTGGTTCGGTCTTACGCTTGACAGAGGTGCCGCCACTCGGAGGCGACACGCTGTGGTCGGATCAAGCGGCTGCGTATGATAATCTGCCGGATGAGGTGAAACAGCGCATCGACGGGCTGACGGCGATTCATGATTTCACCCACGTTTTCGGGGTGAATCTGGCTCCCGAGGAATTGCAGCGCCGGCAAGAGGAATTTCCGGCGGCCGAGCATCCGGTCGTGCGTACTCATCCTGAAACGGGAAGAAAAACGCTGTTCGTCAATCCGAACTTTACGGTGCGAATCGTTGGCCTGGAGCCGGAGGAAAGCGAAGAACTGCTGACTTATCTGTTCCGCCATTCGCAGCTGCCTGAGTTTCAAGTCCGCTTCCGCTGGGAAGCGAACTCCATCGCATTCTGGGATAATCGCGCAACTCAGCATTATGCGAATTCGGATTATTACCCGAACCGCCGCGTAGCGGAGCGGGTGGCGATTGTAGGCGATCGGCCTTATTAAAAATATAAGAAAGTATAAGTTTCACCTTATACCATGCTTATTTTTCACCGGAATGAAACGCGCTTCTCCGCCGAAAGGACGGCGACAGCCGTTTCACCTTGAGAAGACAAGAGCCCGCGGGTGACGCGGGCTCTCTTCCCTATTTATAGATTGGAGGAGAACAATTGGTGGGTAAGCCGAAGGAAAAGCCAAATCTGCTATTTATCTTAATCGACGACATGGGCTGGATGGATCTAGGATGTTATGGAAGCATCTTCTATGAAACGCCGAACTTGGACCGGCTTGCCGCCGAGGGTGTTCGATTCACCGATGCTTATGCTGCCGCTCCGGTCTGTTCGCCTACCAGGGCCAGCTTGATGAGCGGCAAATATCCGGCGCATGTTGGCGTGACCAACTGGATCGGCGGACATACGACCGGTAAACTGATCGATGCGCCGTACATCCGGCACCTTCCTCTGCAGGAGAAAAGCGTGGCGTCCGCTTTGAAGGAGCAGGGCTATCAGACGTGGCATGTGGGCAAATGGCATCTCGGCGAACGTGAACATTATCCGGACCGACACGGTTTCGATGTCAATATCGGGGGCTGCAGCTGGGGGATGCCGTTAAACGGCTTCTTTAGCCCTTATGGCATTGAGACGTTGGGGGAAGGGCCTGAAGGAGAATATTTAACGGACCGACTGACGGACGAGGCAATAGAGCTCATCCGGCAAAATGACGGGACACCATTCTTTCTGAATTTGTGGCATTATGCCGTGCACATCCCGATCGAGGTCAGCGCAAAGCTCACCAAGCGTTTCGCGGACAAGGCCAAGGCTCTTGGGCTGGACCGCGTGGAGGCGTTCGTCGAAGGAGAGTTCTTCCCTTGCGAACATAAGAAACATTTGCGGGTGCAGAGGCGCATCGTGCAGTCTGACCCTGCCTACGCGGCGATGATCTATAATCTCGATTGGAATATTGGCCGATTAGTGAAGGCATTGGAAGAAACAGGCCAGCTGGATGACACCGTGATCGTGTTCACGTCCGACAATGGAGGTCTGGCAACGGCCGAAGGTTCGCCGACCTGCAACAGTCCGCTTCAAGAAGGGAAAGGCTGGATGTACGAAGGCGGCGTGCGGGAGCCTCTAATTATCCGATGGCCTGGCGTCACGAAGCCGGGCAGTGTTAGTGAGGTCCCGGTAACGAGCCCTGATTTCTATCCGACGCTGCTGGAGATGGCGGGACTGGACCTGCTGCCGGATCAGCATAAGGACGGCGTAAGTTTAGTTCCCGTACTTAGAGGTGAGGAGAGCCTGAGCCGGGACGCTATATTCTGGCATTACCCCCATTACGGCAATCAAGGGGGAACGCCGGGGTCGTCGGTGAGAGAGGGAGACTATAAGCTCATTGAGTTTTTTGAAGACGGGCGTTTGGAGTTATACAACCTGAGAACAGATCTATCGGAAGAGCACAATATTGCTGAATTGCATCCAGAGCGGACCGAACGACTGCGTCAGATGCTTCACGGGTGGCGTGAGCAGATTCAAGCCATCATGCCGGAAGACAATCCTGAAGGCAGCGTCGCAGGCGTATCGGGCAATGCGTAGTGAAATGCGAGATGGGGTTAGTTTGTTTGGGAGTGCATGCGGAATGTTGCAGTAAATGCAGCATTTCTGCCAGGATTCCGCTGCTCTATTGAAAATGTTGCCCGAAATACAACATTTTCGATGAATTCAAGCTTAAAAGCCAACATCAAAAAGGTAATGTTGCATTTCGCGCAGCATTACCTTCGGTGAAGGGACTTTCCAGCGAAAATGTTGCACAACTGACATCATTTCAGGGAGCAGCACCATACGGTGCGGAATGTAGGAATTGCGGCGCCCCCGGTTCGTGCGGTATGAAGCCTACGCGGCGCCCCCGGTTCGTGCGGAATGAAGCAGCTTCGGCTCCCTCCCTCAGAGCATCGCCGCAGGCTTATTTGAATGTTGTCCGCAGACGCTCCCCCATCCATAAGCAAGTGTCCCATAAATCGGACACCGGCTGATGGGTGAAGGGGAGCGTATGCATATACCCGGGCGGCCCGAATTCAGGGGTTGCGGTTGTCGATGTGAATCCCTGCTCCTCGCGCTGTGCAAGAATGCTGCTCCACCATAGCTCATGCCGCTGTAATTCCAGCGCATACTCCGGGGCGGCAGGATGGGGAACTTGCGGTCCTTGCGCATAGCCGACGCGGGCGTGGATGTGAATCGTACGTTCGAAGGCGATCCTCAGCGCATCCCCTTGATCCTCGAGTAACGTTTCACAGACACAGCACCAATGGCTGAAATCTGCTGTAATGCGCAAATCAGGCAGTTCCTCAAGCAGCTTGGCCGTGTTCCAAGGCGTGTACATGGCGCGGTGGCGATGCGTTTCGTGCCCAACGCGTACACCTGCGGCTTGCTCTGCGCGAAGCGCCGAACGGAAGAAGCGGACTTGATCCTCAAAGGACCAACAATCCCTGGCACTATGGGAAATAGCAAGCAGCGGGCGGAATGCCGCTGCTCGTTCTATCCCTGCGGCAAACACCTCTTCATGAGCGCTGACTGTTGCGCCGCTAGAGCCGATAAGGGCAATAAAGTTCAGTTGATGCTCCTGCAGCAGCTCCATAAATTCGTTCGTATGTTCAGGAGCAGGCAGTGTCGACTCCACGCCGTCGTAACCGGCTGCCGCAATTTGCTCGATACTTTCCCGGTAGGACAGATGCTCCATGCCCCATAACGATTTAAACAATTGAATGCTCATCGGTGGTTTACTCCTTTATGCCTCATAATAGCTTCCCTATCGTTTCATGGTAGCATCAGGCAGCGGACCGCACCATTTCTATTCGTCCAGCATGTTTGCATATATGTAGATAAAAAAGAACCAAGCAATTGGCTGCGCCTTAGTAGGCTGGCGTGCTTGGTTCTTTTACTCTGTAGTTGTGCTAGTGAAATTACGGAATTGCTGAGGCGAGACCCCCATGGCCGTCCGAAAAGCATGGCTGAAATGGCTGGTTGAAGAATAGCACAGGGAATGAGCGATTTCTTCCACGCTGATCGATTGGTTTTGCAGCATTTTTTTGGCCTCGCGAATGCGGATTCGCTGCAGGTACACAGAAGGTGAGATCCCATAGACGAGTTTGAAGCATTCATGCAAGTAGGTTCGGTGAACATTCAATTGTGTCGATAGCGATGATATATTCATCGGCGTATGGAGATGATATTCCATCCAATAGGCCGCCTCCCGCGCAAGCTTCATCTGCGAAGGTTTAATGCCGGAAGCGGGATGCTGATGATTTTGCGTGGAAATAAGCTCCGATGCCAGGTTGCCGATAAAATCCAAAATGCTGGAATGGATCTGCAGCTGCTTAACGGAGGCAGTCATTTCGTCGGTAATCGAGGTTCTCTTATCATCGCGAGCCATCATGTGCTGCAAATGCTCACCGAAACGCGTAATGAACTGCGTCACCCATTCCGATACATTCCCATGCGATTCACTGCGAAATACAGGATCGGAGGTGAGTTGAAAGATCATATTGATGGCATTGATTTCGACTTCAAAATGAAAATCGAAAAAGCTGCAGCCTACTCGCGTTTCGGTACGATGAAGCATGTCCGATTGAATGATAATCGCATCTCCGGGGTACAGATGATACATTCGGCCGTTGACCCACTGTTCGATCTCACCGGAAATGCAGAACAGGAATTCGAAGAAAGGGTGCCGATGATCCGAATAGGACCATCCGGCTTCTTGTTTGGCGTATTCCATGCCCGGAATGCGGATGGCATTGTACAAATTGGGCAATCGAAACATATGATCCATCGAGATCGACCTCTGTAATCGGTGGTTTTCCTACAAATATATCAGTATTTGAGGGATAACAATTAGTATAGACTACATTTATGTAACAAATCCATACCGTTCTGAATGGTTGACTTCAATAACCGGTGTTATGATTCGGTTATCAAGCAGAAACCACTCAAACGGGAGGAATTATCAATGAAGATCATGATGGGAAATGCGGAACTCGAGATGGGCAGCAAGTATTTGACGGAGCTTCGCAGTGCAAATGATTTGCTGCACGATGTAGATGCGCTCAGACAACGGTTGGAAGAGGATGGCTACCTGCTTATTCGCGGTTTCCATGATCGGGCGGATGTGATGAGCGCACGCAGCGGAATATTGCAAAAGCTTCATGACATGAATAAGCTGGATTCCGGCTTCCCGATTGAAGAAGGTGTCATTGCTCCAGGCGCCAAAGGCGCGATGTTCGGCGGCGCCGTGAATGAAGACGATGAGAACATGCTGCCATTCTATCATCTGGTTAACAGCGAGAAAGTGATGAGCTTCTTTGATCGTTTGCTCGGCGGAGAAGCGATGACCTATGACTACAAATGGCCGCGTGCAGTAGGAAACGGCGACTTTACCGGAGCCCATTACGACATCGTCTATATGGGACGCGGTACCAAACAAGTGTATACGATGTGGACGCCGCTAGGCGATGTTCCATACGAACAGGGGCCGCTATCGATCTGCCTAGGATCGCAAAACTTCGAGAAAATTAAAGCGACTTACGGACAAATGGATGTCGATCGTGACAATATCGAGCTTGGGTGGATTTCCAAAGATCCGATCGAATGCGTGGACAAGTTCGGCGGCCAATGGGCAACGACGCCGTTTGAGGCTGGCGACATCATTATCTTCGGCATGTTCCTGCTGCATGGCTCGGTCAATAATACGACCAACAGATTCCGCATGAGTTCCGATACTCGCTATCAGCTTCGCTCGGAGCCCGTTGATGAGCGCTGGGTAGGCGTGAAGCCGAAGGGCCATTATGCGTGGGGCAAAGAAAAGTCGAAGACCATGGAAGAAGCACGAAAGGAATGGTCGATTTAAGTTAAACCTTGAGAGAAACGAGCGGCGATCGCTTTCCGGAATACAACGGAGAGAGATCGCCTTAATGTGCTCTACTCCATGATCCCGCTCTTTTCGATGCTGACTTTAATGCGGGGTTCAATATCTATCTCGGGATAGACGTCGTCCCACGCGATGGATTTCCAATAGCGGTTATGATGCGCTTTGATGTGAAGTCCGATGCCCAATGCATCGCAATTGGCTTGCTGAAGTTGCTTGATGACTTCCTTCGCTTTATCGTTCAACAGTTTCTCCAGTTCTGATGCAACCTTCTTCAGCATCTCCTCATCCGTGTGAACCATTTTGGGGATTTCCACCAGATTGCATGTGAAATCGGCGCTGATGACGGCCTTGACGGTACCCTTATCGGTCGCGACGGTTATGTTCCGCTTATCACGGGACATAAATAGGGAAACATTGGCTTTTATCGTATTGATGTATTCCGTGACAGTGAAGTATTCGGGATTGAATTTGGAAAGCATGACGAAATTCGCGGATGTTTTGTCATCCAACTCTCCGGTCATCCGCTTCCCATGCATGAGCGCGAGTCCCTCTAGTTTTACACGGTCTTTTCCTAGTGGATTAATGATCGGGAGCACGGCGTCGGTACCGCTATTGGTGAACAAGGAAGAAATGAGATACGGCGAAACTTTTGGAATCAAGCCGTTCTCTTCGCTGCTCTGAAGCAAATCGTAGAGGTAATCGCTGATCATTAAGCGATCAGCGACTTTCATCTTCAAGACTTGCCCTGCGGAATCGTTAACGATAGCCATCTTGACATTGATCGGGCTGCGGGCTTCCCGGTAGTATGATTCCAGCGCAGGGTAGAAACCTTTCTTTGCGAATCGCTTATTGATTAGAATCACGCGAGCTTTGCCAAAGTCTAACTCCTGCGAAACCGCCTTTTTCATTTCCAGGTAGGCTTCATTGACGGTTCTTCCATCCCCAGTAAAGCTTGGCGAGACGATGGAGGATTTGGATTGAACGGCGGACTTAATGGTTGGAATGGTAATCGTGAAGCGAATGTTGCCGTTATCGAGTAAGTCGAAGGCTTCAGCCTGTTCGATTCGGATCTCCTTCAATTCGCGACTGTCCCAGCACCCGGTTAATAACGGCAGGAGGAGGAGCAAGAGGAAGGTTCTTTCGGACTGCGGCTTCATGCTCGAGCCCCTTTCCTACCTGATAGCCATTTGTGTAGATAAACCATTATGAGCATCATCAAAACCATCCCGATCGCCACCGTCGGCACGTAAAGAGCGATGATGTCCTGCAGCTTCGATAATTGCGAGACATTCAGCTTCCACGCACCTACCCCAATTAAGACAAGGGCAACCACAAACAGAGCGGGAAGTCTTACTCCTTTCCGGGCATTGGCCAGCGCTGTCACCGCGGACATGAACAGCAGCAGATAGGTGGATAAGGAAGTCATGATAAACAGAATCCATATGGTCTGTACCATGAGATCTGTTCGCTCCATGATCTTGAACGAAACCGTTTTGAATTGAAATAATAACGGTTCGCGGATGAAGCCAATCATCTCGGTACTGAAGATGGCCGTAGTCGAGAATGCACAGAGCATATAAACGGCTGTGATCGCGATATTGGCTGTTATGGCAATGCGCAGAACCGATTTGGACGGCATCTGAATATGAGGAGACAGTACCATCAGAATGCCGATGCCGGCATACGACATCATCCCACTCCACGCTCCAAGGCTGATTTTTGCTAGCCCCATCGAAAAAACCGGCAATATATAATCCAGATTTGCGTCCTTAAGCGTGTAACAGATTAGCGCGATGAACAGCGGGACGAACGCCATGGCGAATACGGCGAAACGGGCGAAAACACGGACCGGTTGCGAAACGAGAAAGGCGCATCCGCCGACGAGCAGCAGTGACAGCATCCATGCGGGGGTATTCTCATACGCCCAAAGATTCGAGATGAAGACCCAATTCGCAAGGGTTTCATAGCTTACGGTAATGGAGTATGCGGCTATGGCCAAGTTGAATAATCCGCCTATCCAAGGGCCAAGCCGCTGTCGCAGCATCTGGAATACGGTTAGGCTCCTGTTCTGCTTGCTTAGTATCCAAATCACGAGCAATAGAATCAAGTTAATTAAACCGCAGAATAGGCAGGCAATCCAACCGTCTTGTCCGGCATCGGCATCGACCGCATGTGGAAGAGATAAGACGCCTAGGCCGAACTGGGCTTGGAACAGCAGACAGAATAGTTGGATGGGACCGATCGGGAGATTCGCAGTTTTCATCGCTTGATGCTCCTAACCGGCAGACAGTAAGGAACGCCGAAAGGTTCCATGGCAAGGGCGTGGATCAGTACGCCGATAAACGCGAACGCAATACCGTAAAAGCCCAGGACAGTTGCACCGAAAATAAGGATAAACTGCGAAATCGTCGTGGTCGATCGGAGCTCCATAGATGGTATGGTAAATTTACTAATGGTCGTCAGCGCAATAACCACGATTAGAATATTCGACACGAACCCGATTTGAACGAGCGACTCGCTGATAATGATACCGCCGACGATACCCGTCATTTGGGCGAGCGCTGAGGGCAGACGCAGCGTGGCTTCGGCAATGAGCTGGAATATGAAAATCATGAGCATCGTTTCAAAGATCGGAGGGTAGGGAACGCTCTCCAGGGAACTTTTGATGCTGAACGCCATTTTGAACGGCAGGACTTCATAATTAAAGCCGACAATCGAGATGTAAAGGCTGGGCAGAAGGAGGCCGAACATCAATCCGACAACCCTTACTATCCGCATGAGCATCGACGGCCACGTGCCTTGAATCAGGTCGTCCACCGTCAGCATGAAGGTATAGATAGAAACAGGAAGAATCAGGCAGGAACTGCTTTGATCGCAAAGCACGCCGATCCTTCCGCGAGCCAACAGGGCTGAAGCAAAATCGACCCTTTCCGTATTGAAAATTTGCGGGAAAATGGAGAATTTGTTCTCACGCAACAGCTTGCGAAGAAGACCGGGATGCAAGTCGTGCGTGGATGTCAAGGCGGAAATACGTTTAGCAGCTTCATAGACCATGCTCTTGTCGGCGGTTCCATCGAGCCATACCAAAGCAACCCGCCGGTTCGCCGTCGTGCCAAGCGAAAAATAGCGCACGCTTAGCTCTCCGGTGGACAGATGCTTACGAATCAAATTCAAATTGCTTTGCAGATGCTCCACGAAACCGTCCCGATTGCCGGCCAAGGAACGTTCATTCTCAGGCTCTGCGGGAGAGCGCCTGTATTGCTTGCTGACATCAAAGCTGTAGCAGCGATTCGCTTCTGCCTCGCAGATCAGGGCACGTCCGTGAATGAGATCGTCAACAGCTTTCTGAATAGTGGGGCAAAGATCAACTTTGGTTGCGGTAAGCAGTTCTTCTAGAGGCGGAAAGGTGTTCCCATCTGCCGTTTCACGCCGCAGCTGCTTGAACAGGCTGAGTTCGATTTTGGCGGCCTCGCACATCGTTTCCAAATAGATAAGTACAGCTTTAGATTCGCCTATATTCAGTTCGCGCACGACTAGATCATCGGTATGATAAAGAGCCTCTTGAATCGAAGCGATTGTAATGGTTGCCAATGGTCGCCACTCCTTCACTATGTTACAGTGTCCAAATTTGGGATAAACATGTGAAGAATGGATAACGTATTCGCAATAAAACCGACTAAGCGGCCTCCGACAGATAAGACCGGATTGATCAGCCGTACGGATCGTTATGCTTCACAAGCCCCGGAATGAAAAAACAGTCCTGATCATCAAGGTTCTTGATGGTCAGGACTGCTTTTTCTGTGTCGCGGCGGCGGGTTACTTGCCCGCAAGCTTATTCTCTTTTGTTTCGAATATCTCTACCGCGCGGTCAGCGCCATACATCTCGTTCAAATGCTGCACATGCTCCATTCCCCAATTGCCGATCGCTTGAAGTAATGGCGTCATTTTGGCACCGTATTCGGTAATGGAATATTCCACTTTCGGGGGAATCTGGCGGTAGACCTCCCGGTGAACGATATCGTGATATTCCAATTCCCGGAGCTGCGAGGTGAGCATTTTTTTGGAGATGTCGGGCATGGCACGCTGCAGTTCGCTAAATCTCATCGTACCGTTGCCGAAAAGATGAAAGAGTATAACGGGTTTCCATTTGCCGACCAGAATTTCTAACGCCGTTTCGATCTTGCACCCACCATCGTTCATCATCGTAATTCCTCCAGTGTTTATCTATGGTTACTTTTTGGATACTAGGTAATTTGATTGATCCTACTTCCCGAGAATACAGCTAGAATATATTATAAGTCTATAGTTATATTCATTCAAGGGGATAGGTATGTCTCTACTAAGGAGGTCACAATATGCTTTCGCCCGTCTTTTTGGCGCATGGCTCGCCATTTACGATTTTCGAGAAGTCCGAATTTACCTCTTTCTTGAATCGCTTCGGTAAATCAGTCCGTCCCAAAGCGATCGTTATCTTCTCCGCCCATTTCGAGAACCAAGTTACAACAATCGCGGCCACGGACGACATCCATGAGATGGAATACGATTATTACGGTTTTCCGCCCGAGTACTACCAGGTACAGTATCCGGCAAGAGGGTCCAATATCGTCGCGTCCATGGTGGAAGAACGGTTGCGCAAGCATAACATTCCGGTTCAGCGCAAATATCGGGGTCTCGACCATGGAGTATTTCCGATTATGCGTCATGCTTACCCGGAAGCCGATATACCCATTGTTCCTGTTTCCGTAAATGCTTTCTTGCCTGCCAGACAGCAAATTGCGATCGGGGAAGCGCTGCAGGGACTTGAGAAGGATGGCATCCTCGTAATCGGCAGCGGCTTCTTGACGCACAACCTCAATGAGTTCGATCGGAACATGGATGCTCCGCCTCGCGCATGGGCCGTAGAATTCACGGATTGGATTACCGATAAAGTTCTTGCAAGAGACATCGAGGCACTGAGTAACTATGAAACATTAGCTCCGCATGCCAAGAAAGCAGTACCTCGTGCCGAACATTTCGTACCTTTGCTCATCGCGCTTGGGAGCGGAATGCCGGGACAGCAAGCTCGGGTCTTATTCGATGAGCCAATCAAATATGGCTCCATGAGCAATCTCAGCTATCAGTTCTAGTTAATAAGGAATGCCCACTTGTCGATAGGACAGGTGGGCTTTTTTTTATTAGAGTGGAATACTTAAACATTATAATGTTTGTTGACGCTAAACTTGTTTCCATGTAGATTAAACATTATAACGTTAAAATCTAAATTCTGATGGCTATTCGTTTCGTTTCGGCAAAAATAAAGGTGGGCTTACGATGACTGATCATTTGGTTTTACGCGGGGCAGCACTCATGGATGGTCGGCAAGTCGATATTGTGATCGTGGCCGGCGTCATAGCGGAAATAACGGCAGCGGGGGCAAGCAATGCCTCGATTGCCGGGCGAGTCATAGATTGTTCCGGCTGGTATGTATCGAGCGGTTGGATCGATCTTCATGTTCATGCATTCCCCGATTTTGACCCGTATGGGGATGACATTGACGAGATCGGCGTAAAACAAGGCGTTGCGGTCATTGTTGACGCAGGCAGCTGCGGCGCGGATCGAATCGGCGAATTGGCCACAAGCCGCGAGAGGGCGATGACGACCGTGTTCGCGCTGCTGAACGTTTCGAAGATTGGTTTGCAGCGGATCGACGAGCTGTCCGATCTGGCTTGGCTCGATAGACCAGCCGCATTGCAAGCCGTCCAAGCGTATCCCGATTTTATCGTCGGCTGGAAGGCCAGAATGAGCGGCAGCGTCGTTCGCGACAACGGTATTCGGCCTTTGAATATGGCCAGGGAGCTGGCTGAAGAAACCGCTTTGCCCTTGATGGTTCATATCGGTTCCGCTCCTCCTAGAATCGAAGAGATTCTACCGCTGCTCGTGAGAAATGATGTTGTAACGCACTATTTGAACGGGAAAAGCAACAACTTATTCAGCGAGGACGGAAGTCCGATTCTGGAGCTGAATGCGGCTATCGCGAGAGGCGTTCGAATGGATGTCGGACACGGCACAGCCAGCTTTTCTTTCAAGGCGGCAGAGGCGGCGAGGCGAAACGGAATTCGCTTCGATACGATTAGTTCGGACATTTATCGCGGGAATCGGCTGCATGGTCCTGTATATAGCTTGGCGCATGTGATGTCGAAGTTTCTGTGCCTAGGGTATTCGCTAAGCGAAGTGATCGAAGCCGTGACAGTGAACGCGGCAGATTGGTTGGGGAAACCGGAACTGGGCCGCATTCAAGCAGGTGATCGGGCTAATCTGACTTTGTTCTCTGTTAAAGAGGAGCGTAGCGTGTTCGTCGATTCGGAGGGAGACATGCGCGAAGGCGATCATCAAATTAAAGTTAGAGGAGTATATGCGAATGGGCGATTCATTGAATGCTAAGTATAGGTTGAAACGCGTTATTAATGCCAGCGGGCGAATGAGCATCCTCGGGGTGTCGGCACCTTCCGATACCGTCATGGAAGCGATGAAGCTAGGCGGACAACGCTATGTGGAAATCGCCGATTTGGTGGATAAAGCGGGCGACCATATTGCGGCAGTGCTGGGCTCCGAAGCTGCTGTTGTCGTCAACTCAGCATCAAGCGGAATTGCATTGTCTGTTGCGGGTATCGTTACGCAAGGCAATCGGCGTATGAGCGAACGGCTTCATCAAGAGGCAATCGCGAAGAACGAAATCATTATTCTCAAAGGACATAATGTCCAATACGGTGCACCTGTGGAGACGATGGTGTTTCTGGGCGGAGGCAAGCTCGTTGAAGTCGGTTATGCGAATGAGGGCAAAGCCGAGCATATCGAAGACGCGATCAGCGATCGCACGGCCGCAATTCTATACGTGAAGTCACACCACGCGGTGCAGAAGAACATGATTAGTGTGGAGGAAGCTTGGGAAGTGGCGCAGCGAAAAGGGGTTCCGCTTATCGTGGATGCAGCTGCGGAAGAGGATGTTCGTAAGTATGTGAAGTGCTCGGACCTCGCGATCTATAGCGGCTCCAAGGCGATTGAAGGTCCGACCTCCGGTATTGTCGGGGGCAAACGTGATTATATCGAGATGGTCAAAATGCAGCTGCACGGGATTGGCCGCAGCATGAAGGTCGGGAAGGAAACGATATTCGGGCTGCTCCAAGCGCTCGAGGAGTATATGGTTAAGAAGGATAATAGTGAGCAGGAGAAGGTAACGCTGCAAACGCTGATTCCGCTGAACGAGCAGCCAGGCGTTAAAGTGACGATTGTCCAAGATGAAGCGGGGCGCGCGATATTCCGTGCGCGCATTCAGGTAGATCCAGCGCTGTCCGGCACGACGGCGAAGGCAGTCGTTGAAGGACTGCAAGGCGGCGATATCGCCATCTACACGCGCGATTATGGCGTGAAGCAGGGGTATTTTGATATCGATCCGCGTCCGCTGCTTGGTGATGATATGAATGTCATTGCAGCTAGAATAGTTACGCTTACGGGAGGCCATTAACATGCACAACATGACGAAACGATTGTATAAAAGTCGCGCGGCACTTAATGTGCTGGCTAACGGCATCGAGAATGCGAAGGAAGTTTTCGATGCCGCAGAAGGGCATGTCCTTGTCGGTATCCTCTCCAAGGACTATCCGACCGTGGAAGCTGCCGTTACCGCGATGAAGCGATATGGGGAAGCAATCGATGACGCGGTCTCGATTGGACTCGGGGCCGGGGACAATCGGCAGGCGGCCGTCGTTGCACAGATCGCGAAGCATTACCCAGGCACGCATATTAATCAGGTTTTCCCGGCAGTTGGCGCTACACGTGCGAATTTAGGAGAGCGAGACAGCTGGATCAACAGCCTTGTTTCTCCTACAGGACAAGCAGGCTACGTGAATATTTCGACAGGACCTTTTAGCGCAGCACAGCCGGAGCAGGCCATCGTGCCTGTGAAGACGGCAATCGCACTCGTTCGCGATATGGGCGGCAATGCGCTCAAATATTTTCCGATGAATGGATTGAGTCGTGAGGATGAATTGCGAGCTGTTGCGAAGGCTTGCGCAGAAGAAGGGTTTGCACTCGAACCGACAGGCGGCATCGACATGGACAATTTCGAGCCCATACTGCGCATTGCGCTTGATGCGGGCATACCGCAGGTTATACCGCATGTCTATTCGTCGATCGTAGACAAAGCAACCGGCAAGACGAATGTTGAGGATGTTCGCATGCTGCTCGAGATCATGAAGAAGTTGGTCGATCGCCATGGGTAATCGCACTCGTGTCGCCGCTTTCGGCGAAGTCATGATGCGTCTGCAAGTGCCGGGCTATGAATTAATGTCGCAGTCGGATCATCTGCGCTATTCGTTCTCCGGCACCGGCGTGAACGTAACCTCTGCACTGGCTCGATTCGGATATGACAGCAGCCTCATATCGAGGCTGCCGGACAATGCACTCGGAGAAGCGGCCGCGGCGAATTTGCGCAAACTGGGTTTGTCGTTAGATTTCGTAGGGCGAGGCGGCAGTAACCTTGGCATGTACTTCCTTGAGAACGGATTCGGCGCGAGGCCGGGTCGTGTCACCTACGCCAATCGGCAGGAGAGCAGCTTCAATACGGCTCCGCTCGATGCATATGATTACGACGCTATCGCTGCACGAATCGAGCTCGTTCATTTCTGCGGGATCACACTGGCGATGAACGATAATGTGAGACAGCATATGGTTCAGCTTGCTAAGGCAGTGAAGGGGACCGGCGGAACGGTCGTCTTCGACTGTAATTACAGGCCGACCCATTGGGGAGATGGAGGTTACGCGAAAGCGAAGCCTCATTACGAACAAATGCTGGAGCTCGCGGATATCGTCATGATGAATGAGCGGGACATGATCCACATTCTCGGCATGTCGACGGACAAAACAGATCGAATGGAGCAGCTAACGGAATTGCTGCCGATGGTGACTCAGCGATACACCGGCCTCTCCGCGATGGCGGGCACGCATCGCACCATTAACGGAGACAACACGCATTCGTTGCGTGGTTTTATGTATAAGAATGGCACTCTGACGGTTGCTTCAGAGCCGCTTACTTTTGCCGTCTACGATCGAATCGGAGCGGGCGATGCATTCGCCGGCGGCATCATTCATGGTGAACTCTCCGCATTCGAGCCGGATCGTACCGTTCGCTTCGCAGCCGCAGCCGCTATGCTCGCTCATACGGTTGCCGGAGATACGCCGATGTCGACGGAGCGCGAGATCGAGCGTGCGATGACGGATCTTGCGAATGGAGACGTGATCCGATAATGAAGCTATCACGCAGTAAGAAGCCATTGTATGTGCAGATCGCGAGCATCGTGAAGGACCGAATTCTGCACGGGGTTTACCCGGTCGGAACGAACATCCCGTCCGAGCCTCAGCTTGAGCAAGAGTTCCGGGTAAGCAAGGTTACGGTACGGAACGCGATTAAGGAGCTGGCGCAGGAAGGGTATGTGGAGACGGGCAGCGGTAAAGGGACGAAGGTCATCCGTAATACGTCCGCTTCCAAGCTGTCTAAGCTGAAACGGTTTACAGAGGTGCTGGTCGATGAAGGGCATCAGATCGCTAAACAATTGCTAAGCGCGGCGCATGTCCCGAGTGAAAAAGGCACGACGGCATATCAGTTGTTCGGTGAGCGATGCTTGCGAGTCGAGCGATTGTACCAACTGAACGGCGAGCCTTACATTCATTACACGCATTACTTGTTGAGTCGGGCCGCCGGCATCGAGTTGTCTGACCTAGGTGCGCAGTCGCTGTACGACTTGCTGGAAGAACAGCGTATTACAATCAGCAAGTACCGGGATGAATTCTCCGTATCTTCGGCGGTGTCTGATTCCGTCACGACTGCGCTGTCAATCGAAGCGGGAACACCGCTGCTTAAGAGGTCGCGCTATGCGTACGACGAGAGTGGCGAATTAATCGAATACAGCGAAGGTTACTACCATACCGAACGGCATCACTACGTCGTCAACTACGACGTATAAGCAACATGTGATTGTTGCAAGAAATGCAACAATTGACCTCTCTGGAGGCTGAATTTGATCTGATATTGCAAGAAATGCAACATTTCCAAGATAAATAAAGACTAAAAGAGCTCTGGCCACAAAAATGTTGCATTCCATGCAGCATTTTCGTGACCAGAGCTCTTTTGACGTAGAAATGTTGCAGAAAATGCAGCATTAATCGTCGTGCTCGATGGGCTGGCATGGCGTTGCAAATGCGGCACAAATGGCTCCCGTATCAAAATGGAAATTTACCACGCTTCATCCGGTAAGATAGAGGCCCGCCAAGCCTCTCTTTTGCTAACGCAAGGAGAATTTATCAAAATACTCGATAAATCGAGTAGCTGTTATAGATAGCGGCATGTTGCGCATAATCATAATCCCCACTTGAGAAGGCGGCAGAAGCACGTCCAGCTTAATTTCGAATAGAGAGCCCTCTTCGAGCTCCTTCTTCACAAATTCCCTTGTGACGTAGGAGATACCAAGTCCACGCTTCGCGAACTCAATCAGAAGATCCACGCTGCCGACTTCAATTTCAGGCTTAAGGGTGTAGCCGTAGTTTTGGAATAATTCCGTGATCGCCATTCGTGCCCGGCTATTGCGTGAGAACAGAATCAGATGGTGCTGAAGCAGCATCTCCAGCGAAAGAACGGTCTCCTTCAGATCGGCGTAACGAGCTCCCGCAACAAAACAATCCTGCAGCTGAATACTCTCCCTCACCTCAAGCTGAGGATCCACAATCGGCATTCGGACAACGCCTAGATCTATTTTGCCTTCTTTAAGAAAAGATATTACCTCGGGTGTCGTCCCATGATTCAGATGAAGCCGGATGCCGGGATGCTTGCGATTAAAGTCCTCCAAATAAGGAAGCATGTAATGCTTGAACAGGGAGTCGCTGCCGCCGATTCGCAGCTCGCCGCTGTCGAGATTTTTAAGTGCGGCCATTTTCTCTTCGGCTATTGAGATCAAGATATGGGACTGCTCGATATAGGAATACAGCAAAGAACCTTCTTGTGTAAGCGCAACTCCTTTCGAATTTCTGTAAAACAGCGTAATGCCAAAGCTGTCTTCCAGCTGTTTGATCGCATGACTGACGCTTGGTTGGGTAATATAAAGTGCCTTAGCGGCTTGAGTTAAGCTGCCCGTCTTCGCGGCCCAATAAAAAACTTTATACAACTCATAATTGTTGGTCATAGACGTGGTCTATAGCTCCTCTGAAATATATGTATTACTTGTATAGATGCAATTCGTATTATAGTGGAAGTACAGAAGAGATACCAGCGTTTAACTGGAAGGAGTATGGACAAATGGAACCGACTACGTTTGTACTGTTTGGCGCAACCGGTGATTTAGCGAAACGAAAAATATATCCGGCATTATATAACTTATTTATCGATGGGAAACTGTCTGAAGCTTTCACATTAATTGGTCTTGGCCGAAGAGAGCTGTCTAACGAAACCTTTCGGTCGAATGTCGAGAAATCGCTTCGTACCTATTCGCGACGTAAGGTAGTAGAAGATCCTGCCTCGCTGGAGCGTTTTCTGGAAGCATTCCGCTACAACGTACTGGATGTGGGCCGAATTGAAGATTACCGCAATTTGCTGAACCTCATCGAACAGCGGGAACAGCAGCTTCACGTTACGAAACCGAATCGGATGTTTTATTTGTCAGTGGGGCCGGAGCATTTCGAAACCATTGCCGCTAATATCCAGGCTAGCGGACTTGGGGCTGCCCAGAAGCGCCTCGTGATCGAGAAGCCTTTCGGCTATGATTTGCAATCTGCTCGGGATTTAAATGAAAAGCTGAGCAAAGCTTTCGCGGAAGAAGAAATTTTCCGTATCGATCATTATCTCGGCAAACCGATGGTTCAGAAGCTCGAGATTCTGCAGCAGTCGAACCCGGTCCTTCAGGCGTTATGGACCAACCGTTACATTGCGAATGTGCAAATTACGGCCAATGAAACGGTCGGTGTGGAAGAAAGAGCCGGTTATTACGATCATGTAGGTGCTGTGCGCGACATGTTCCAGAACCATATGCTGCAGCTTCTCATGATGCTGGCAAGCCATCTTCCTAATCACAGCGACTCCGAGATGGTCCGCTTCAAGAAGAAGAAGGTCATGGAAGCACTTGAGCCGGTGCAGAAACAGGAAATCAGCGCGAGCATTATCCGCGGACAATACAAAGCCGGAACGATTCAAGGGAAGCCTGTTGTCGGTTACCTAGATGAACCTGGAATTGCAAGTACATCCATGAACGATACGTTCATTGCGGCTCGATTGCAGATCGATGATTACTTCTGGCGCGGCGTTCCTTTCTATATACGAACAGGCAAACGCATGAAAGAGAAATCAACTCGGATTGTGATTGAGTTCAAGGAGCCGTTAAAGGAGACTTCCAAGGAGGCGCAGGCGTATGACCACAAACAAGCGCCTAATCTTCTGGTCTTCGAGATCAGTCCGAACGAAGGCATCGTGCTGCAGCTAAATACAAGGGACCCGCAGCATAAAGGGGAGTTCAAGCCGATTAATATCGACTTCCACGCCAGCCAAGACGACACGCCGGAAGCGTATGAGAACTTGATTCATGATGCCCTGAACGGCGACCCTAAATTCTTCGCGCACTGGGACGAAGTAGAACTGTCCTGGCAATGGGTGCAGCCGATCTTGGATGCTTTCCAAGCGAACACGGTTCCGCTTTATCCTTACGAAGCAGGCACTTACGGACCAGCTGCATCCGATGCGCTATTAGCAGAGGATGGATATCACTGGTGGTTCGATCAACATACAGAACATGTGAATGAAACACAAGAAGAGGAAGGGGAACACTATGCTTACATCACAAACAATTGAACAACTCGCAATCGATACGATCCGCACTTTATCCATTGACGCTATTAACAGCGCGAACTCCGGTCATCCGGGATTGCCAATGGGCGCTGCGCCGATGGCTTACGCATTATGGTCCAAGTCATTAAATCACAATCCAAGCCATGCTAAATGGTTTAACCGCGATCGTTTCGTTTTATCTGCGGGCCATGGTTCCGCTTTGTTATATAGCCTTCTGCATTTGTCCGGTTATCAGGTTTCGATCGATGATCTCAAGCAGTTCCGTAAGCTGAACAGCAAGACGCCGGGGCATCCCGAGTATGGCCATACAGATGGTGTCGATGCGACGACAGGCCCGCTTGGACAAGGGATTTCGATGGCAGTCGGCATGGCGATGGCTGAAGCGCATCTTGCGTCTAAATACAATCAAGAAGGTTTCCCGGTTGTCGATCATCATACGTATGCACTCGTTGGAGACGGCGACTTAATGGAAGGCATTTCTTATGAGGCCATGTCGATGGCCGGACATATGAAACTGGGCAAGCTAGTCGTATTGTATGATTCTAACGACATCTCCTTGGATGGAGCGCTAAACCTTTCCTTTGGAGAGAATATTCAGAAGAGAGCGGAGTCGGCGAACTGGCAGTATATCCGTGTGGAAGACGGCAATGATATTACACGAATTGCTGCAGCGATCGAAGCGGCTAAGCAGAATGAAACGCAGCCAACCTTGATCGAGGTTCGGACGATTATTGGTTACGGCAGTAAAGTAGCGGGTACAAACAAAGTACACGGCAATCCGCTCGGCAAAGAAGAAGCCATAGCAACGAAGAAAGTATATGGCTGGGAGTACGAGGAAGAGTTCACGGTTCCGCAAGATGTGAAAGCTCATTTCGAACAGCTGAAGCGTAATGGGGAGGCCAAAGAAGAAGCGTGGAACCAATTGCTTGCTTCCTATAAAGCCGCATTCCCGGCACAAGGCCAAGAACTCGAGCAAGTGATCGACGGCGGAGTATCAATTGCTGCAGCAGATATTCTAACATTTGATTCTGCTAAGACGGTATCAACGCGTATTGCAAGCGGAAATGCGATCAATCATTTTGTGAAAACCGTACCTGCCATCTTCGGCGGAAGCGCGGATTTATCGCACTCGACAATGACGGATATCAGCGGCGAGCAAACCTTCGCTGTAGGGTCGTACTCGGGACGGAACATCTACTTCGGCGTTCGTGAGCATGCGATGGGCGCAGCCGGCAACGGTCTGGCTCTTCATGGAGGCGTTAAACCATTTGTCAGCACCTTCTTCGTATTCAGCGATTATTTGCGCCCGGCTATCCGTCTGGCGGCGCTGCAGAAGCTGCCTGTAACTTATGTATTTACTCATGATTCCATCGCAGTCGGCGAAGACGGGCCTACGCATGAGCCTGTTGAGCATCTGGCAGCACTGCGTACCATTCCTGGCTTGACCGTCATCAGACCGTCGGATGCCAATGAAACAGCAAGTGCATGGGCATATGCGCTGCAGCAGAAGGAAGGTCCGGTTGCGCTCATCTTGAGCAGACAGAACCTGCCTGTATATGAAGCGACCAAGGGCAATATTGATGCGGTAGCAAAAGGAGCTTATATCCTAGCTGAAACGAACGCTCAGCCGGATGTCATCCTAATTGCAACGGGTTCGGAAGTTTCCCTTGCCGTAAACGCCAAGGCTGAGCTCGAACAGGAGAATATCTCCGTTCGCGTAGTTGCAATGCCGAGTAGAGAGCTGTTCGATCGTCAATCCGCAGCCTACAAGGAAAGTGTTCTACCTGCTGCTGTGACGAAACGGGTGTCCATTGAAGCCGGCATCTCGTTAGGCTGGGAACGCTACACGGGACTAAGCGGCAAGAATATATCGATCGATACATTCGGTGCATCAGGTCCGGGTACAGAAGTGTTAGCGTACTTTGGATTCTCCACGGAAAATGTAGTTCGTCAAACGAAACAATTGCTGAACTAATAAGCTGGTAATTATCTACTATCAACACCATAACTGGAGGTCGTAAACATGAAATTTTTTATCGATACTGCCAATGTAGAAGATATCAAGAAAGCCTACAAAACCGGCGTCTTGTCCGGCGTAACAACGAATCCTTCCTTGGTCGCCAAGGAAGGCGTGAAGTTCGAGGATCGCATTGAAGAAATTTTAAAATTAGTGCCTGAGGTCGAATCCGTATCGGCCGAAGTCACGCCTGACGCTCTTACTGCCGAAGAAATGATCGCGCAAGCGAATGAGCTGATCAAGATCAATAATAACGATCCTAACATCACGATCAAGCTCCCGATGACGCTTGCAGGCTTGGAAGCTTGCCGTTATCTCACGAAGAAAGGCGTCAAAACGAATGTAACGCTGATCTTCACCGTGAACCAAGCGCTTCTGGCCGCTCGTGCAGGCGCAACTTATGTGTCTCCGTTCCTTGGCCGCTTGGACGACATCTCCGAAGACGGTGTTCTATTGGTCGCTAAGGTTGCTGAATTGTTCCGTATTCATAACCTGGATGCGCAAATCATCGCTGCTTCTGTCCGCCATCCCGATCACGTTACTCGCGTAGCGATGGCAGGCGCGCACATTGCCACGATTCCATTCTCGGTCATCGAGCAAATTTCCAAGCATCCGCTGACGGATCAAGGCATGGAGAAGTTCGCTGCCGACTGGAAGAAAACTGCACAGCTGTAATCGATCGTAAGGCCACTCCTCGGAGTGGTCTTTTTTTTGTTGCTGAGTAGAAAGTTTGACTACATTTATGTAAAAACCCCATACCATTCGTAATGGTTCTGGCCCTACACCGCATGTTACGATTTGCCTGTCAGTACATTCATCAAACGGGGGGCTATTACCTTTGAAATCAGCATTGCTCGCCCGAACCAACGGCATGAAATTATCTACGATTCTTAGCATATTTGTCGTGTTCATCGTCATCATTCCAATTACGCTCAGCAGTATCTTTGTTCTACGTATGTACAAAACCGATGTCATTAATCAAGCTACCGAAAGAACGCTTCAATCCTCACAAACCGTCGCTTATGCGACGAAACAGGAAATTAACAAAATGATCAGCATCTTCGCGGCAATCAGTATGGATCCGGATGTACTTACCACTGCATCTGAGATCAACAAGACCACCTCCGTGGAAAGACAAACGAATATCAGCATGCTGCATAAAATTCTCAACAAGCATACGTCATCTATCATGTCGGATGTTCTCTCTGTTAAATTTTTCTTCAAGAAGGCGGGTACCTACACCTATCTAAGCAATATGGAAGGCAATGAAAGGACGATACGCAATGCGGCTTGGTATCAACTGGCGTTGAATAAGCAGGATAAAGTTCATTTTCAGGGGTTGCAGCCTATAGTCGTTCATAGCGAGAAGCTGCTTACCAATATCATGACGGCTTCTTTCTCACCAAGCGCATTTAATATTTTGTCAGACGTTGAAGTGATTTATTTTGCATTCAATGGAGGCGAGTTCGACAATATCCTGCTTCAGGATACGAATCGATCATCGAAAGTATTTCTGGTAGATGGTGACGGATCCATTGTGACCTCGAATCAGCAGCAGGAGCAGCGGGGAGAATCGTTGGGGCCAATGCTTCAGAAGCTTACGGGAAAATGGGGGCATTTTCTGAAGACAATCGATGGGAAGAAGATGCTGGTCACATACGCCAATGTCGGTGAAGCCGATTGGACAATCGTGAATATAACGCCATACAGCGAGTTAATCGTCAATTATAAGAAAGTGAACAAAATCATTCTGCTTGCCGCGATGCTGATCATGGTGTCGCTTGGTGCCGTAGCGATTTATTTTGTACATAATGTCACGAAGCCGATCCACCGACTCATGCGTCAGATGTCGCGTGTCATGGATGGTGATTTATCTACGCATGCACATGCCTCCGGAAGTCTGGAGCTGCTGACTCTTGGCAATACGTTCAATCATATGATTGTGAAGATTCTACAGCTGATGAAGCAGCAGGAAGTACAAGAACGAGCGAAACGAATGGCGGAATTCTCGGTGCTGCAATCGCAAATTAATCCGCATTTCTTAATTAATACCCTAAACGCGATTAAGCTGATGGCGCTAATTAGTAAAGCGGACAATATTCAGAATATGACGAACTCGCTGATGCGGCTATTGTCATCATCGTTTAACCGCGGTGGGCGGCTGGCGAGGCTCTCTGATGAAGTAGAGAATTTGAAGCATTACTTGTCCATTATGGAAATCCGTTATGGGAATAAGTTTGATACGTTTTGGGAGATCGAAGAACGTGTGAAGTCCTTGTACGTGCTTAAGCTGCTCTTGCAGCCGATTATTGAGAATAGCCTGATCCATGGATTGAATGGAAAGGATCACGGCGGCATCATTTATATCTCGGCAGGCATGAAGGATGAGATGCTTCAGGTTTGCATCGAGGATAACGGGGTTGGCGTGACGGATCAAGCGCTCGAGAGCTATCGCAGGCAAGCGGAAGAGCCTGTCAAAGATCGCAGCTATAGCGGAATGGGGATATTGAACGTACATCAGCGCATTCAGCTTCATTATGGGAAAACGTACGGGCTTCATATGGAGGCGAGTGCAAGAGGCGGTACGCGCGTCATGCTGCTCTTGCCTGTCATAAGCAATTCTGATGAAGACGAGATCATCTCGGCGTAGAATGGTTCAAAAAAGATCATGTTTACCTTAACAACAATCATTTGGATGCGGTTACATGGCGGTTATTATGAAGAAGGTTGAATAACAACCGTAGATAAACATGACAAACGGAGGGGTAAATCAATGCGTAACAATAAGCTTTATCTTGTATTGCTCGTGGTATGTATGTTTGCAGTAGCGATGTTGACAGGCTGCGGGAGCAGCAAAGAGAACAACACGAACACGGGTAATAATACGACAGCTGCCGCTGAGTCTAACGCAGAAACAGACACAGCTAAGCCTGTTAAATTAAAGCTCGGCATGTGGGAAGCCAAAACAGATATCGCGTTCTGGACAGAGAAAGTGAAAGAGTACACCAAACTTAAACCGAACGTTTCCATTGAAGTGGAAACGATCCCGGATAACAGCGGTCAATATATGAAGGTGCGTCTTGCAGCTGGCGACCTGCCTGATCTGATGTACCTGAAACCGGCTCACTTCCAAATCTATAAAGATTCGTTGCTTCCGCTTGATGAGCTGCCTGTAGTGAAAACCAATAAATTCCCAGGCGTGATCGACGGTAAAACGCTGGGATTGCCTCTGGTATCGTTCTCTGAGTATGTTTACTATCACCCTAGCATCTTCGAAGAGCTGAATCTGCAAATTCCGCAAACGATGGATGAGTTCATTGACGTGCTCGAGAAAATCAAAGCCAGCAATGAATATATTCCGCTTGCAATTGGCGGTAAGGATGACTGGACGTTCTATCCATTCTCTGAGTTTGGTCCTCATATTCTATCCAAGGATGAGCAATACCAAGCGAACTTGGCTACTAATGCAGAGCCGTTCGGTGCGGGCTCTACCTTCGAAACGGTTGCAAACATGATCAAGAAAATCGCATCAGATAAATTGGCAGGACCGGATGCACTAGGCATTGGTTTTGACCAAGCAACCCAGCTGTTCCAAGCCAAACAAGCAGCAGTTATAGCATTAGGACAATGGTATTATGCAGATCATCTGGCGAAGGTGGGCAACGACGACGACCTTGCCGCATTCCCAATGCCTTGGAGAACTTCTGCCAGCGATCCGCTTCCGAATATGACTCTGGCTGATCAATACGTTTCCATCAACAAAAATTCCGCGAACGTGGAAGAAGCGAAAGCATTCATGGAATGGATGTTTAGCCAGGAAGTTTACCAACCTTATATCAACGAGCTGAAAAATACATCTACTGTTGAAGGTGTAACTTCAGACCTTCCGTTCTTTAACAAATCGAACGAGGCAGCTCCTTTTGTTCCGTTTATCTATGATGCTACAGATGAGAGATACGCGAAAGTAAAAGCAGCTGCGCAATACGACGAGAAGAAAACAGCAGCAGACATTTTTGCCGGCAAAACGGTAGAAGATGTTGAGAAAACGTTGAATGGCAACTGGAAGAAAGCCGTAGAGTCGATTAAATAACTGGATACCTGCTGATGAGGGTACTTGGGGTCAAACCATGTACCCTCTCTTCTTCAACAAAGCAGCAAGTTAGAAAGAGCATGATAGAGAGATGCGGTTACCTTGCAGGAGGGATGAGAATGAATTACCAGGCACAGCAAAAATGGGTTATCTTCGGCTTTTTATTCATTCCTGTTTCATTGCTGTTATTGTTTTTGGTTTATCCGACCTTACAATTGTTTCACTATAGTGTTACGAATTGGGATGGGTTTAGCGCCACGAAGAGCTATATTGGCTTTGATAACTATAAGCAGGTTTTGTTTTCGATGCCGGATGTATGGAAATCGATTAGCAATAATGGCATTTATTTTCTGGTGCATACGCTGTTTATTCCTTTGGAACTCATGGTTGCCGTTCTATTAAATCGGGCCATACGCGGAAGCTCGCTGTTCCGCTTCACTATACTTATGCCTTATGTCGTTAACGGCGTAGCTGTTGCTTATATGTTCAGTTACATCTACTATCCCATCAACGGACCGCTTAATAGCTTTTTATCTTCCGTTGGACTCGAGAGCTGGATTCATGGTTGGCTAAGTGATTTGAAATTAGTGAATTACTCGCTGGTGGCTGTTTCCTTATGGCGTTTCTGCGGGGTGCACGTCATATTGTTCCTGGCAGGTCTTCAATCGATTCCACAGGATTTATATGAAGCAGCCTCGATTGATGGAGCGAATTTCTGGAAGAAGCAGCGTTATATCACATTCCCTGGTATTCGCCGGGTTGTTGAGATCATCCTATTCATGAATGTTACCGGTGCCTTGCTTCAATTCGATATTCCGTTTGTCATGACAGGCGGGGGACCCGGTGTGGCCAGCAGCACATTTGGCTTATTCTCCTTATTCACAGCCTTTAAATTCAATAATTTCGGTTTAGCATCGGCCATGGCCGTAGTATTGTTGATCCTGATCATCGTGTTCTCCTCGATACAGAATTGGATCATCAAGGACAGGAGTGGGAACTGATATGTCCAGTTGGAGACGGAACTTACCGGGAAATGTGTTCTATTATACGATGTTCGCACTCATCTTCGTAATTGTGTTTGTTCCGATTGTGCTCGTTGTATTCGGAGCCTTCAAGACGAGAACGGAGCTGTTTCAGACAACACCTTTGGCGCTGCCCGGAAGTTTCTTGAATTTCAGCAATTTCAAGCTGGCGTATACGCAAGGTGATATGCTGCGAGGGTTGTGGAATACGACTGTCATTGCTTTCATCACGCTGTGCGGCAATGCCATATTAGGTACGATGACTGCTTATATCCTGAATCGGTTTCAATTTAAACTAAAGAATGTTGTGTACGCCCTGTTTCTGGTCGCCATGATTATTCCCGCTTATACAACTGAAATTGCTCGTTTTCAAATCATTCATACGATTGGTATGTATGATTCATTGCGAGCTCCGATCTTAATTTATATAGGTACGGACATCATGCAGATTTATATTTACATGCAGTTTCTCGAGAAAATTTCAAACCAGCTTGATGAAAGTGCGATGCTGGATGGAGCATCCTATGTGCGGATCTTCCGCTCCATTATATTTCCGTTACTTCTTCCTGCGACCGCGACGCTTGCGATTCTGAAGAGTGTAACCGTCATGAATGATGTCTATATTCCATTTCTGTACATGCCTTCGAAGGAGCTTGTGACGATGTCGACGGCACTGATGAAATTTGTTGGTGCACGGGGCTCTGATCTATCCGCACTTTGTGCCGGTATTGTGCTCGTGCTGATTCCAAGCGCAGCGGTATACATCACGTTCCAACGGTTTATCTTTAAGGGTCTTATGGACGGTGCCGTGAAGGGATAATCCTAATCATAGGTGGGGAGGAACAAATAAGATGATCAATCTGATGATTGTGGACGATGAGCCTTTAGTCAGACTCGTATTGCGTCATATGATCACCTCTCAACATGCGGATATTCACATCGTCGGAGAAGCATCTGACGGTCAAGAAGCGATTCACTTCATTGCGCAGCATCCTGAAATTGATATCGTTTGCGTGGATATTCAGATGCCCAAGATGAACGGATTACAATTTCTTATACAGCTGGGTCAGCTTGAGCTGACGAAGCCGGTATATCCGATCGTATTAAGTGCATTTCATGATTACGATTACGTGAGGGAAGCGTTTATTAACGGGGCCAAGGATTATATGCTCAAAGCAAACATGGATGAAGCCACTCTTGCGCCAATTCTGTCTAAAGCCGTGAATGAAGTCATGAAGCATAAAGAGGCAATCCCCGTGGAAGAAGCGGCGGCTGACAGGAGTCCGACCGTAAGTGCTGAGAAGAATTTGGAGCCCTTGCTTATTTCCCTGTTTAACGATGAACAACTGGAAACTTCTGCTCGCAGTGAAGCCTTTGCTGAGCTGAAGTGCCTGCTTGGTGAAGTGAATCTTGTTGCGGCTTCGGTTAAATTGTCACAAGCTCATGTAACGGACAGCTCTGCGAGATTTATTAAACAAACCATTCGGACAGTCATGGAGTCCCAAGCTATCCCAGCTGTAATTCTGGATCGACATCCGCGTGAGTACACCTTGCTGATGGCGTTTCCCCATCATCGCAGCGAGACGTCTGCGCGTGAAAACATCCATGGTGTATTGACGACAGTAAGCGTACGTTTAAAGCAATTTATGAATGTTTCTGTCTCCATTGGAGTCAGCGACTGGGGCAGGAGTTCATGGGAATGGATTGCTTTGGCGGAGCAGTCGTCTAATGCCGCAGAGCTGTGTTATTATCGCGGGTTTGATAAAGTTTTTTTTCCTGAAGCTATACCGGTATCCAAACAAACGCCGGAGCAGCTTGTGCGTTTACAATCCTTCCTGGGGCAGTTACGGATTGCAAGGGCTGATGTGGTGAAGGGTCTTACTATATCGGATGCCGTACATTGGCGAATGCGGTATACCCAATTTCGTATGCTGCTCTTGCAGGCTGCTGAAAGTTTGAAACCCGAAGTCATTAAATCGGAGTTTACCGAGATGATATGGGAAATTGGCGCGATCCTCTATCCGAGTGGACTGCGTTGGCAGCAGCTCCAGGAGGAGGTTAGTAATCCACTGGACTTTATCGGGCAGTTTGACACGATGAGGGGCATTTCGGAATGGATGGAGGGCACGCTGGGCCGAATCCATGACTTGATTCATGAGCATGCATGCAAGCAGCAGGAGAGATATTCACTTCCTGTCGCGAAAGCAAAAACGTTCATAGACAAACACTTTTGCGAGGATATAACGCTCCCGTCAATCAGTCAAATGGTAGGCGTCAGTGGGAGCTATCTAAGTAAACAGTTTTCCAGGGAAGTCGGAAGCAGTTTCATTCAATATTTGACGAAGCTGAGAATTGAAGAGGCGAAACGATTAATGGGAAGCGGGCTGAAAGTTTGCGAGGTGTCCGATCGGGTCGGTTATATGAATCCGGAGCATTTCAGTCGTATTTTCAAAAAAATAACAGGTCACAGTCCGAAGGCACATCGCGGAGTCTCGATGATCGTATAAGCGAAATGGATACTCTAATGGTTATTTTCTCTTGTTTTGCTAAGGGAAACTAATAATTAGAGTTTTTTTGCGAAATAAAACACGAAAAATAACAAAAAATATCATTTTTTTATCAATAATCATCATTTGAATGCGTTTTCATCATCTGTAAGATACAAAGTATCGTAGGAAACTCGTGGATGGGGGGTGCATTTAAGAAGTGCGCGTATCAAGCAAGGAGTACATAGCTGTTCACACAATCCTTAGCGGGCCGCAAGGCAACTGACAATGGAGGTCATGAATTTGAGGTTATTGAAGAAGACGATCAGTTTGATCACAACGGCGACACTTGTTTTCTCATCGGGAATCATCCCGATGCAAGGGATTGCAAATGTACTGGGCAGCACGGTTGCTCAGGCCGCGCAAGTCGATCAAACCTACAATTCCAACTTGGATGATGCGAGTACCTGGCTGCAATCCGGAACCGCAGCGATTACATCGGCAGGCGGCAAACTGACCATCAGCGAGCCGACAAATGATGGTTCCTACCAAAATTTTATCATCGATTCCAACTCGCCTGCAGTTGCAGATGGAGATTATACGGCTACCCTTACTACGAAATCCGGTTCACAAAACCGTTATGGAATCGTAGTTCGCTATATTGACGCTAATAACTGGGTTTACCTGGGTAATGAACCCGGCGAAGGCTGGTTCATGAATTGGAAAAGCGATGGCACGGAAGATTGGTATGGATACTTCGGGGCTGACTTTCCGATCGCTGCCGGGACTCCTGAGGTTGGCGTTCCGCTCAAACTAAACATCAAGTATACGGGCAAAGATTTTGTCGTGTCTATTAACGATACTCAGGTGCTGGATAGCAAGGAGGCGCCTGACTTCGAGGAGAAGTCAGCCTCCATCCCAACGGCAGCAGGTAAAGAAGGGGTAATCTCCTTCAAATGGACGCATAACTTTGAAGTATCTGCTTCCACGCTGAAGTATATCCAAGATACGGCAGCACAGCCGAAGTTGAATACGTATACGAACAATTTCGATACGGGCACGGATGCCAATCTCGCTGACAATGGGACTGATAAGTCAGATACGGCTATCAGTGGAGTAACCTCTTACTCCGGAATGAGCGGGAAGTTTCTGGCCGCTCAGCAAACCGGTAATAACGTCTTCTATTTCAGCGATATGCCCGATATTGCGGATGGTACCGTTGAAATGAAATTCGGTATCGATGGCGGAGCAGCCGAACAATTCTGCCCTGCCGTAAGGGTGAAGGATGCCTCGCATTATTCCTTGGTCTGCCGAGATCCTAACGGATGGCTTTGGGATGGGTTTAATGGTTCCGCAGAAGTATGGGGAACAACCCAGAATAAAGCGGAGTCCCTTGTTCCGGGAAAAATCTACACCTTGAAAGAAACATTTGTTGGGGATACGTACGAGATTTATTTGGATGGCAGACTGATTTACTCCTCCACGACGGGCAATAAATTGCCGACAGCTGCGGGTAAAATCGGTTTCCGCTCCTACTTCGGTGCGAAATCTCTCAATATCGATAGTGTGAAAGTTACGGATACGGACAATAACGTTGTCTATGATCGTAACTTTGATAATGAAACAGCGCCGGTTGCCAATATCGGAACGGTGACGACGAACGCCACCTATTCATTGAAGACGCCGCTGCCGGGCTTTGACGGTAGAGTGGTTAAAGTAGTGACAACGGATGGGACAAGTCAAGTCGCGGATAGTAAATCGCCTATGATCAGTAATGGCTCATATAGCGCACGACTTCAGCTTGACGGTACGTACACGGATGCCGGACTTCTGTTCCGTTATCAAGATGAGAGCAATTGGAGTGCCGTAAGAACCGACAGTGACGGGAACTGGAAGCTGGTCGGGATGAATGACGGCACGAATGTAAGCTTTGATTTAACAAGTGCACCGCAGTCTCTCGGCACGACGCCTCATCTAGTGAAAATTGATTACCATGGTGATGATTACTCACTTAGCGTAGACGGGACTGAGCTTTATGCCGGTACGAATCCCGGTTTATTCAGCTCCTATGGCCGCGTAGGCGTATCGACACACGCGGAATCACTCACTACAATACTGGATGAAATGAAAGTAGAGTATGATCAGAACGATCTGTATACACCAGCTAAACCTACCAAGTACGTCAGAGATTATACAGATGGCGTAACGGGAACGTGGAAAAACAATGCCGATGGATCTACTTACTCTCCGGCACCAGTTATTACGGATAATAAGCTCGTGCTTAACAGCTTTTTCGGTGAAATTTATGACAACGATTCCCTTGAAATGCAAGATGGCACTTATACCGTGAAATTTACCACAAGCTCCAGCACGGGCAGGATTGGATTCTATTTCCGATATACATCACCAAGCCAGCCGTTTGCGATGATTTATTATGGCGGCGGCAAGGAGTGGGGATGGCAGACGGATGGGGGTCACTATGGCGTGCTGACGTCGAACGGACCAACATTGCTGCCTGACACCGAATATACAGTGAAAATAAAGTATATCGGACAAAGTGTCAAAGTGTTTGTCAACGATGTACTCGCTGTTAGCGGATCTGCTGACTTCCCTGTAGTAGAAGGCAAAGTGGGTCTGCGAAGCTGGTTTGACGCTAAGAAAATTACGATCAGCAAGTTATCGCAAGAGAGATATATTTCGCCGGTGCCGCCAACAACGGGAACACTGACGCCTATTACAATCACATCGAGCAAATTAAGCGTCGAGCTCGACAATCGTTTCCCGACTGTTCGCAGCTACAGTTGGGTAGGCGGTGAAGTAACCGATACGCTCCAAGGTCAAAGCGACTTCTTGAGTACAGTAAAGATTAACGGGAATGAGAGTTTCGCGACCGTGGTTAGTGCGATGAAAACAGCCAGCGATACTGTAGTTTATAAGCTAAATGTACCTGTAATCGATGATAATACGGAAGCCGTTATCGGCAATGTGGAGTTGGACGTCACCTTCAAGGTTACAAACGGATCCGTTCTTATGAATACGCATATTAATGCGGAGCCGGAAGGTTATAAAGTAGTCACACTGGAGTTCCCGGATCAGAAATTGGTGACCGTCTCCAGCGCGAATCCGAATGCGCAAGGCGCATCCGTATGGATTACCGGGGAATGGAATCAATTCTATGAAGAGTATTATACGAATGATGCGGCATTCGGTCAGAAGCTTGCCGATCAAGAAGCAGACAGTAAGAGCAGAACCTATGGTTTCGTCAGCGATGGCAAACTCGCTGCGACAATCATCAATAATGTTATTAACCAACCTGGGAAAGTGAATATGAATATCGCGGCCGAGAATGGCACTTCGAACAAGCTGCTCTCGATGTGGAACGGACAGTGGAATGTAAGAGGCGACGTCATTGATGACGCGAAATTCCCTCCTAACTATGATTTGTCGTCCGAGATCATTATCACACCGGACAGAAACAACAATAGTACGGCAGATTGGAAAGACGCAGCGATCGAGTACAGAGACAAATGGTCTCAGAATCTCCATCCCGGAGCAGATGAGATCAACAATTATGTATCGTATATCGCAATGAACTTTAACAGCTTAACGCAGGCTCCATTCTTAAGAACATTGGATAATGCGAAGAAACTGTACAATCTGTACGACGGCTTTGGTCAGTTAATCCTTGAAAAAGGCTATCAGGCTGAAGGACATGATGACAGCCATCCGGACGTTGCGGGACACTTTGGTATCCGCCCGGGCGGACTCAAGGATTTCAACACGCTTGTCGATGAAGGGTTGAAATATAACGTTAAAGTCGGCGTTCATACCAACATTGACGGTCAAGACCCGGATGCTTATTATGCGGAAAAAGACAAATGGACGAGCTCGGGTTCCGCCTATGATTGGGTCGATCCGACCTATGGACCGGACCGTGCCCAGGATCTCTCTACAGGTGAACTGGAGAGAAGATATGCACAGCTTAAGCAAGAAGTTCCGAATCTAGCCATGGTTTATGATGATGTTTATAGCGGTGCAGGCTGGCATGCGGATCAGTTCGCGAACATCATCCAGAACAAGCTGGGTTTCTGGTTCGCAACCGAGTTCTCCGGACCAATGGAACAGAACGTCATCTGGACACACTGGGGAACGGACCCTTATTACCCTAGTAAAACAGACGGCAGTATGATCGTTCGTTTCATGAAGAACCAATACCAAGATACGTTCCAAGCGCCAAGTCCGGCAACGAGCGTGCTCCTGAGAGGGATGCTGCAAGCAGGTGTCGGTTCATGGCAGGGCAGAACAGATATGCAGAACGGTATCGATTTGTTCTACAACAACAATCTACTGACGAAATACATGCAGCACTTCCCGATTATGAACCTTACCTATGACAGTACAGGTATGGATCAAAGCGTCGTATTCAGCAACGGCGTAACGGCAACTTTGGATGAGTATCATGCAAGCCCATCCAATGCGAATTTGATTCTCGGTACGGCGTCTCTCAAGAAGAACGGCAAGAAAATTGCTGTTTATGATGTCGTGCTGGACAAAGCGGCTGGCGACACGGGAATCGGACAATTGGATGTTCAGAATCAGAAATCCCAATTGTTCCTGCCGTGGGATCCGCAAAACGAATCGAAAATTTATTATTGGAATCCTATAGGCGGTGCAACGACTTGGGATATGCCAAACAGCTGGAACGGCTTATCCTCGGTTGAAATGTACAAGCTGACGGATACCGGCCGTGTCTGGGAGCGGACTCTTCCTGTTGTGGACGGTAAAGTAACGATCGACAACACAACGGTCGGCGTTCCTTATGTGGTCTATAAGTCTAAAGCTGACGAACAAGGCTCGACGATTCAACAAGCGGGCGAATGGGGCGTTGGCGGACCGGTCAAAGATCCGGGCTTCGACAGCAGCAGCTTCACTTCCTGGCAGAAATCTTCAACCACAAACGCCACTGCAAGTCATGTTACGGTTAAGCATGATTACAACATGAACAACTATGTAAGAATTAGCGGTGTGGACGATGCGACACTTTCACAAACCGTATCCGGCTTAACACCTGGTAAGACCTATACGGCTTCTGTATGGGTGGATATCAATAACGGTACAGGTAGTAATATAGACGATCAAGCTGCCAGCACCACGAATAGAAACGCGTACCTACAAGTGTCTAACTATGGTGGACCTGTGTTGATGAATACGATCAACGCTTCGAAGGTTTTGAATTTGGAAGAGCCTAGTAAATTTAAAGGCACCTACTTCCAACGGCTAGAGGTTGATTTCACGGCAGACCAGTCGGGCAAAGCGACGATTGCTTTGAAGGCAGATGCAGTCACTGCAGCCACATCCAATGTATGGTTCGATGATGTGAGATTGTGGGAAAATCCGGGAAGAACGGATTTTGGCTCTCATTACTTCTATGAGGATTTCGAGAATGTATCGGAAGGACTTGGGCCATTCGCATTCCGGGCAAACAGCGGTAATCAGACTCATCTTGCGGAGAAAGCAAGCGATGGGCTGAAAGCAGCGGATCCGAATGTGAAGCAGCCGATGACGTATGTTATTGATGGCTTGTTCTCCTTAAAGTCGAACGAACAAGATCTCATTAATCGCACAACTTCCGTGCAAGAGATTGCGGCTACATTGCCATCTACGCTGAAGCTTAAAGCGAATACGACGTATAAAGTCGGACTGAAATACGAAGCGAACCAAGCCGGTCTGTATCAGATTTCGGCGAAGTCACGCTCTGGCGGACCGAAACAAAGCGTATTGTTATCTGAAGCAACGGGAACTGGAAAGAGCAATATCCCAGACTGGACATTCCCTATTATTAAATCAACCGGTACAGCCAGTGCTGAGCTGACATTTAATACGGGCAATTACAGCGATTACTACATTGCATTCGAAGTTGTAAGAGCACCAGGTGCTCCAACGTTGTCGGCAATTGATGTAGTCGTGGTTCTGGATGATTTCTTCGTGGATGATCTGGATGCGGTTTCGGCTAATCATGCGCCGGTTATCGGTACGATTGCTCCGATCTCTGTACAGACAGGAGAGACCGTAAGCTTTACTGTTCCGGCTACAGATGAGGATGGGGACGACCTTGCATTCAGTGCTTCGAATTTACCGGCAGATGCAACGCTTGATGCAGCGACCGGCGAATTCCAATGGGCGAACGCAACAGCAGGCAATTACGTCATTACGGTAACGGCTACAGACGGCGAATTGTCGAGCAGTACGGAAGTTACGATTAAAATAACGACTGCGAATGTTGACCCAACACCGTATATACCGCCTACACCGACTCCTCCGACAACAGTCGTAACGGAAGGTCATGTAGCGCTGAAAGCAACGCCGGATGCATCCGGACAAGCAGCGGTGAAGGTAACGGGAGCAGAGCTGCTTCAAGCGGGCGAAGGGAAAACGAAATCCGTCAAGGTAACGGCAGCGGCGGATGTGGTTAGCACAGTCAAAGGCATTGTGTTCCAGCTGCCGGCGCAGCAAGTGAACCGATTGGCAGACGATAAGAAATCGTTGGTGCTGGATGCAGGTCTGGCAACGGTATCGTTCGATGCAGGCATGTGGAACGCGATTATCGGCGATAGCAGCAATGAAGTAGAGCTATCGGTGAAACAGGTCGATGGATCTAGGTTGAACGAGCAAACCAGAGCGCAGATCGGCGATCACATTATATATGACTTTACGCTAACTGTAGACGGTACTAAGGTAAGTCAGTTCAAGAAGAAGGACGTAACGGTTGAACTGCCATACCAGCTGAAAGCAGGAGAGAATCCGAACCAAGTCGTGGTGTACTACGTGAACGACGAAGGCAAGCTGGAAGTGGTGAAGAACGCGAAATATGACAAGAAGACTCAAACCGTCACGTTCTCGCCGGAGCACTTCAGCTACTATGCAGCAGGCTCGTCAGCTATCCAATTCGGAGATATTGAAACGGTAGCGTGGGCGAAGGACAGCATTGAAGCGCTGGCTGCACGCGGAGTCTTGCAAGGCGTTGAGGACAATCGCTTCGCACCGCAAGGGCAAGTGACGCGGGCAGCCTTCATCATGATGCTGATCCAAGCACTGGACCTGCAAGCAGCAGCGGCGGGCACAGAAACAGGGTTCACTGATGTGAAGAGCGGCCAGTGGTACTCGGATGCCATTGCAGCGGCGAAGCAGCTGGGCATCGTAACCGGTAAGCAAGACGGAAGCTTCGGCGTGAATGACAGCATCACGCGCCAAGACATGGCGGTCATCCTCTACCGTGCGCTTCAACTGGCGAAACCGGAAGCTGGCTCAGCAGCATCGTTCACAGATCAAGGCGCAATCTCGGCTTATGCGCAAGAAGCTGTGCTTGCCGTGCAAGAGGCAGGCTTGATGAACGGCCTTGGCAATGGCAGCTTCGCCCCTAAAGGCGAGACTACCAGAGCTCAAGCGGCTGTAACGATTTACCGCGTAATGAATTCCTTGTAAGGAAGAAGAGAACCGCCAATACGTGAACAGACGTATTGGCGGTTTGTTTTATTGGACAAACAACGCATGCAACTGTCATCAAAATGAAGCTTATGTAATATTTCTTAACATTTTACGTTAAATTCGTGATATTTTTTGAAGAATTATTAATTGTGCATAAATATTCATAGTGTTGTAACACGCTCATCTAAACTGCGTTCATTGAACGTAGCTGGCTCATACTCGTATTCCGCGCGGTCTATTTCGGGAGGCCTTTCATTTTGCCTGCCGGAAATTAATAATTCCTGTAACTGGAAACTATAAATTAAAAAAACTAGTAAAACCAACGGTTTCAAAACCTATAAGAAATACTATTCACTCAACTGCTTTAATGAAGTAATTGGTAAACGCGGTGAAGATTATTGTCAAATTGAGGCGCCGCGCCAACGCGTTGAAGCGAATAGTGCCTACTGCATAAAAATACACTCCGCCTACTTTGGGACTATTTTTCGAATGTAGCCGTATGCAACCGATCCATCCAATTCCCCCAACTCATGACATGTTTAAATCTTGTAAATGCAAGACTTCGGTAGATTGGGATGTTAAAAACGCTTTCTTTTATGCTGAAATTCCCCCAATATACTGTAAATGTCAAATCGATTACAATGATTTCGAAGTCAAGCAGCCTAACTGCAGCATCAAATACAAGCGTTCGAAAGGAGTCATTTAATAGGGGATTTGGTCGTTTGAAGGCAAACTTGGTAAAGAAGTTCTAAAGATTTCAGAAAAGGCTATGAATCTCGCGAAAAAGTTTTGAGAAAATTCTAATAGTTTGGTATATTTCAACAAAAGTCAATTTATGTAATCATTTTGTTGAGATCATGGGGAGGAATGAACAAGATGAGGAAGGTATCGAATTGGTTTTCCTGTTTGTCTGTCATCGCTCTTGTTGGAGTAATGTTGGCGGGGTGCAGCGGTAATAACAATGCAAACAACGCCAATACAACAACGAACAACAAACCTGCTAATACAACTGAAGCAACGAACACTACCACAAACACCGACACTACGACTGAAACACCCGCGACTCCTGATCCAAACACGCCTGTAGACGGCGGAACCATGACGATTGGCACATTCTCCGATATCGTCTCTGTAAATCCTATTTATATCAATGACACTTCTTCCGGCGATATTGAAACATTAATCAACGCCAAGTTATACGACGTAGACCGCAATGCCAACCTGGTAGTTGAGCCTTGGTCGATTGCTGCCGAGCTTCCAGTGATCAGCGCAGACGGCAAATCATATACAGTCAAAATCAAAAGCACTGCAAAATGGAACGACGGTCAGCCGCTTACTGCAGACGACGTTCTCTTCACCTTCAACACTGTTAAAAACCCTGATGCCGGCGCACCTGGTATCAGCACAGTCGACAAAATCGATACCATCACGAAAGTCGATGATACGACGATTGAATTCAAACTGAAGCAAGTGTATGCACCATTCCAATACACGCTTGCCAGCTCCCTAGTTCCTTCCCACATCTTGAAGGATGTGCCGGTTAAAGAACTGAGCAAGAACGCATACGGCGTAGATCCAGCGAAAACCGTTACAAGCGGTCCGTGGAAATTCGCCGAGTGGAAACAAGGCCAATACATTACGCTGGAAGCGAACCCGAACTACTGGGGCGAGAAGAAGCCGCACTTGGCTAAGATCATCTACAAAATTTACGCTGACCAAAATACAGAAGTACAAGCCCTGATCAAAGGCGACATTCAAATGTCTCCGGCGATTCCGGTTACCCAAATCGATGCGATTAAGGCGAAAGAGAATCTGAACGTGATTCTTGCTCCGGGTCCTCAATACGAATACGTACAGTTCAACTTTAAGGATGAGAACTTCCCTGATAAATATTCACCGTTCAAAGGTCAGAAGACACGTCAAGCCATTGCTACTGCACTGAACCGTCAAGGTATGGTCGACAATGTTCTTAAAGGAACCGGTAAGCTGATGAACTCGCCATTCCTGCCGGGTTCATGGGCAGATCCGGGTGACCAAGCCGTTAACTACGCTTATGACGCTGAGAAGGCCAAAGCACTTCTGGCTGAAGACGGCTGGGTAGCGGGCAAAGACGGTATCCTTGTGAAAGACGGACACCGCTTCTCCTTCGAACTGCAATACAACGCCGGCAACAGCCGTCGTGAGCAAGTTGCCGCAATCATTCAGCAAAACCTGAAGGATGTTGGCGTTGAAGTAACTCCTAAGGGCATTGACTTTGCAACATGGATCGACCAGAACATCACGCCTGGTAAATTCCCTGCCATTCTGCTTTCATGGTCCTTGTCTAACCCGGATCCGGATGCAGAGAGCATCTTCTCTTCGAAATATTACCCGCCAACCGGCCAAAACGGCGGCTGGTATAAGAACGAAGCAATCGACGCTTTGTGGACCAAAGGTCAACTGACTACGGATCAAACAGAGCGCGCAAATGTGTACCATGAAATCGGCAAACAAATCTCGGTTGACCTTCCTTATGTATTCTTGTACCAATATGGTCTTCCGCAAGTTGTAGACGGCACGAAGATCCACTGGGCTGAAGAAGACAAACCGGAATCTGCCCTCGGCTACGGCTACTTGTACCATGCAATCAACTGGTGGGCAACAGAATAGGTTCGACAATCATACTGTATAGCTGAACAAGGGAAGGGCCAACAGGCCCTTCTCTTGTGTTCAGTAAAAGGAGGGGCGCTGGAATGACTGAATATATGATACGCCGAACACTGCAATCCGTCCTTGTACTATTTTTAATTTCGATTCTTACGTTCCTCATGATTCACGCCGCACCCGGCGGACCTACGAAGATATTTTTAGCCCCCGGCTTATCACCGGAAGCTGGAGCGATACAAGCCCATAACTTGGGGCTCGACCGTCCCATCTTTGTACAATATACGATTTGGTTAGGTAATCTGCTTACGGGCGATCTCGGCTATACGTTTAAGAATCATATTCCGGTCGGCGACATTCTATGGCCAACCGTGCAAAACACAATGGTATTAATGGGCGCTGCATGGCTCTTCTCGCTCTTGATCGCAATTCCTTGGGGGATTTATAACAGTACAGCCGAATATGGACTTTCCGACCAGACGGCCAACTTCGTTTCCTATGTTGGATTCGCGATGCCGACGTTCTGGTTTGGCATTATATTGCAGGAGTATTTCTCACTCAAGCTTGATCTGCTGCCTTTATCGGATATGTATACCATGGGCAAAGAGGGCAACCTCGGCGACCTGTTCCTGCACCTGATTCTTCCGGTATCCGTGCTGACGCTCGGATTTCTGGCTGCGTACACGAAGTATTCGCGAGCAAGCATGCTGGAGGTATTGAACCAGGATTATATTCGTACCGCTCGCGCGAAAGGGCTGAAAGAGGGAAGGGTTATTTTTCGCCATGCCCTGCGCAATGCACTGATTCCGATCATTACGATTCTGGGTCTCGACCTGCCGATTCTGGTAGGCGGAGCCGCTCTAACAGAGCGTGTGTTCAACTGGCCGGGAATGGGACGCTTATTCGTAGATATGGCTGTGGCAAGGGAATACTCCGTGCTGATGTCCATCACGCTGATCGTATCCGTTATCGTCGTCGTCGGCAATTTGATTGCCGATATCTTATACGCCGTTGTTGATCCAAGGGTGCAATTAGGCTCTAAAGGAGGCGCGGCATCATGAGTAACGCAGTGCTTGAGAAGAAGTCGGCCTCCGGAACCCAAGCGGCCTTGGACAAACGTCCGGACGGACCGTGGAAGACCGCGTGGAAGAAGTTTCGCACAAACCCTTTTGCCGTGACAGGACTTGTGATCCTCTCTATATTTGTTATTGCCGCGCTGGGTGCAAGATGGTTTTCACCTTATGATCCTACGCGGATCGATATGATGTTTCCGAATTTGCCGGCAGGGACAGATGGTCATCTGCTCGGCACCGATGAGCTGGGCCGGGATATTTTCTCCAGATTGCTGCATAGCTCGCAGATCTCGCTTACCGTTGGTTTCTCCGTGGCTTTTGTATCCGTATTTATCGGTACGCTTGTCGGCGCGTTTGCCGGTTACTTCGGAGGCTGGGTAGATACGATTGCGATGCGTTTCGTTGACGTCATGAACTCGATTCCGACGTTGTTCCTGAACATTTTGATCTTGGCTATATTTGGTTCGAAGATTAGTTACATGATTCTGATTCTTGCTTTGACGAGCTGGATGGGCGTAGCCAGACTTGTCCGCGGCACGTACTTGCAGCTTCGCGAAATGCAGTATGTAGAAGCAGCTAAGGCTACGGGCGTTTCTGACCTTGGCATCATTTTCCGACACCTGCTTCGCAATGCTTCGGCACCGATTATCGTTACGGCAACACTCATGGTAGGCGGAGCGATTCTGAGTGAATCGGCCCTTTCCTACCTTGGACTCGGCGTTCAGACGCCGAATACAAGCTGGGGACTGATGCTGAGCAACGCGCAGGAATTTATGCTGACTGACCCGATTCAAGCGATTTATCCGGGGTTATGTATCTTGCTTGTCGTGCTGGCGGTTAATTTTATCGGCGATGGCATTCGCGATGGCTTGGATCCTAGGAAGACAACGATTCCTCGAAGGAGGCTGGACAGATGGCGGAAAAAATTCTCCAAATCCGGAATTTAACAACTGGCTTTCTGTCTGATAGAGGTTTAGCCAAGGCGACGGATCGCGTTTCGTTCGATTTGGAAAAAGGAAAAACGCTATGCGTCGTCGGCGAATCCGGCAGCGGCAAAAGCGTTACGGCCATGTCCGTCATGCGTCTCATCGATTATGCAGGCGGCTTGATTGTAGATGGCGAAGTGCTGTTTAACGGTCAAGATCTGGTGAAGAAGAAACAATCCGACATGCTCAAAATCCGCGGCAATTTGATTACGATGATCTTCCAAGATCCGATGTCTGCACTTAATCCGGTCTTTACGGTCGGTGACCAGATTTCAGAAGCGCTGCGTATTCATAAAGGCTTAAAGAAGAAGGAAGCTTGGCGGCAAAGCATCGAGATGCTGCGCCGCGTCGGCATTCCCGCACCGGAAATTCGCGCGAAGCAGTATCCGTATGAGATGTCCGGAGGCATGTGCCAGCGTGTCGTCATTGCCATGGCGCTCGCCTGCAACCCGGAGCTGCTGATTGCGGATGAGCCGACAACGGCGCTGGACGTGACGGTTCAGGCGCAGATTCTGGACTTGCTGCTCCAGTTGAAGAAAGAGTTCAATATGTCGATGCTGCTGATTACCCATGATATGGGCGTAGCAGCTGAGGTGGCAGACCGCATTGCGGTCATGTACGCGGGAACCGTAGTGGAAGAAGGAACGGTGAAGGAAATTTTCGATGGGCCTCGTCATCCGTATACGATTGGGCTGCTTAAATCCATTCCGGGCTTAGAAGGGGAACGGGGCGGCGATCTGTATACGATCAAAGGCTCGATTCCGCCGATCAGCCAGCTGCCGGAAGGCTGTCGTTTCCACCCGCGCTGTCCGTATGCCATGGATATTTGCCGTCATAAGGAGCCGGCGATGCAGACTTCACCATCGGGGCATAAGGCTGCATGCTGGCTGGATGATCATGATGGAGCAGATCCAAGGCCCGGCGCATTCAGCAGCCAAGAGCTGAAAGTGACAATTAAGAGCAAGCTGGAGGTGGCACATTCATGAGCGGCCAATATTTGATCGAAGCCTCCAATGTGAAGAAGTATTTCCCCATTAAGAGCGGATTGCTCAATCGTGTCGTAGGACAGGTTAAGGCGATCGATGATGTATCGTTCGGTATCCGTGCCGGAGAAACCTTCGGCCTCGTAGGCGAGTCCGGCTGCGGCAAGTCTACACTTGCCCGCGTATTGCTGAATCTGAAGCAAGCAACAGCCGGAGAAATTAAGTTCGAGGGCCGGAATATTCAAGAGGTAGGAACGAGCGAGCTTCGCAAGCTTCGGGAAGAGATGCAAATTATTTTCCAGGATCCGTTCGGTTCTTTGAACCCTCGGTTTCTTGTACGAGATCTGATTGGCGAGCCGCTCAAGGTTCACCGCAGAATGACGGCTAAGGAAATCGATGACCGCGTCGTGGAATTGATGGAGCTGGTCGGCTTGGATGCTTCACGCCGCAATCGGTACCCGCATGAGTTCTCAGGCGGTCAGCGTCAGCGGATCGGCATTGCCCGGGCAATAGCGCTCAATCCCAAATTCATCGTGGCCGACGAAGCGGTGTCGGCGCTGGACGTTTCCGTTCAGTCGCAGGTGCTCAATCTGATGGTGAAGCTGCAGAAGGAATTGGGTCTGACTTATCTGTTTATTGCGCACGGCCTTAACGTCGTCCGGCATATTTCCGATCGTGTAGGGGTTATGTATTTGGGCAAAATGGTCGAAGTAGGGCCGACAGAGGAACTGTTCGCCAAGCCGCTTCATCCCTATACGTCGGTGCTGCTGTCGGCCATTCCGCAGCCGACAACCGAGCGGAAGAAGGATCGCATCATATTGGAGGGAGATGTTCCGTCTCCGGCCAATCCGCCTTCGGGCTGCCGCTTCCACCCGCGCTGTCCGTTCGCGCAGGAACGGTGCAAGACAGAGGAGCCGGTGCTGCGCGTCGTCATGGATGAGCGGCAAGTAGCGTGTCACTATCCGCTGCATAGCTGATTTGTATAGAAGAAGCTGTCTCGAAAGTGTAGTAACACTTTTGGGGCAGCTTTTTTTTGTTCGTTTGAGAGGGGCAACGCAATTTGAGCAAAGGGAAGGCAAATACGAAGAGAGGTACTGGGTACCTCACTTGCGCTTGCAATGGTGGTTTTGGGAGAAAGAGAGGTACTGGGTACCTCGCATGTGGGTGAAAAGGTGGTTTGGTGTAAAAGAGAGGTACTGGGTACCTTTCATGAGTGAAAAGTAGCTCGTCCAGAGATCTAAATTGGCGGGAAATTCGGGGAAACGGGTGCAAGTAGCTAATCTCTTCAAGGTATCGTCGGGGATAACATTCTGCTCAACGAACAGGTCACTTTAACGTCACTGGATCAGAGACAACATTACTTTTGAAGCAGCCTTGCGTTTATCATAGGTGCATTATGGAAAAAATTAACCTATTACTTACAAGGAGCCTGCCTATGGATGCATCTACTCAGTCACAACCGTTTTCCACCGTGCTGGCTGATAATAATGATTTGCTGCATGCTATTTACTCGGATTGCAAAGATGTGATGTTCCGCGAATTCTCGATAGGGGATACCACGGATGCATTTGTTGTATATATTGATGGATTAGTTAATGTAGAGCTGCTGGATCAGCATGTCATCAGGCCCTTGCTAGAGCTGCCGGCTGAGGCATCCGGCGACATGACGTCGGAGCGGCTTGCTTCTATTCTGACGTTGTCCCTTGTGCTGGAGCACGATGCATTGGAAGATGCCATCGCATGTTTATCCAATGGTTGCGGGCTGCTCGTCATTGATGGCATGAGACAGGGGATTTCAATTGGACTTGCCAAGTGGGAGAAGCGTTCCATCGAGGAGCCGGGAGCGGAAGCAGTCGTTCGTGGACCAAGGGAAGGGTTCACCGAGACGATTAGTGTCAATACGGCGATGATTCGCCGTAAAATCAAAACGCCTTCGCTCAAAATGGTTCCTTACTATCTCGGACGCCAAACCCGTACGGAGGTGCTCATCTCGTTTATCGAAGGCATCGCAGAGCCATCATTGATCGAAGAGGTGCGAGAGCGTATCGAGAGGATCGATATTGACGGCATATTAGAGAGCGGTTATATCGAAGGATTAATTGAAGACAATCCGTTCTCCCCTTTTCCGCAAATTCAAGTGACGGAGCGGCCGGATGTCGTGAGCGCATCCTTGCTCGAGGGGCGAGTCGCTATTCTCGTAGATGGTACACCGTTTGTGCTGATTGCCCCTGCAACACTGTTCACGATGCTGCAATCGCCGGAAGACTACTATCAGCGTTTCTTGATCGGTACGTTCATCCGGTGGCTGCGCTACCTATTCTTTATTATGACGCTCATCTTGCCGTCCCTCTACGTAGCGATTATGACGTTTCACCAAGAGATGGTTCCGACCTCGCTGCTGCTCAGCATCGCGAAATCCAGAGAGGATATTCCGTTCCCGGCGCTTGTGGAGGCTTTGCTCATGGAGGTCTCATTCGAGGCGCTCCGCGAAGCCGGCGTACGCTTGCCAAGACAAGTCGGCGCCGCTGTCAGTATCGTAGGCGCGCTTGTAATCGGACAAGCAGCGACTTCGGCCGGACTGGTATCCGCACCAATGGTCATGGTGGTTGCCATCACGGGTATCGCCTCATTCATGATGCCCCAGTACAGCAGCGGCATCGCGATTCGGATGCTGCGTTTCCCGATAATGGTTCTATCCGGCATGCTCGGTCTGCTTGGGCTCATGCTCGGTGTTATTGTGGTTGTCATCCATCTGTGTTCCCTGCGCTCTCTTGGGATCCCCTATCTGCAGCCACTCGCACCGATGAAAGGAAGCGAGATGAAGGATGTGCTTGTACGTGCACCAATTTGGATGATGCGCAAGAGACCTTATGTGTCGAACAAGGCACCGAACAGAACGAGAGTGGCGGCAGGCCAGAAGCCGGGTCCACCCCAAGGGAATGAGTCGCCATGATGGAGAAAGGTCGAATTTCACCACTGCAGCTTTCCTATCTCTTGCATCCGTATATTCTGGCGACGTTAGTCTTAAGCGCACCGGCTATATCTATGGTCACAGCGGGCAGGGATATGTGGGCAACTCCGATCCTAGCAGGAGTATTCGCCTGCTTGATTGTCGTTCTTATGTTCGCCCTGCATCTCAGGTACCCGAATGAAACTTTTATCGAATATATTGAATCGATTCTCGGGCGTTATCTGGGCAAAAGCTTAGCGCTGATCTATGTGGTATCGATTATTTATACCAACGCGATGGTGCTCCGCCAATACGGCGAATTTATTTCCACAACGTTTCTCATTCAGACGCCGATGATCGTGATCGTCATTTGTCTGATGATTGTTTGTGCATATGCCTTGTATATGGGGTTGGAGGCATGGACCCGTGCAGCTCAACTGCTCATTCCAATTGCGCTCGCCATTATCCTTGTGATGCTCATCATTATGATCCCGGATATGAGTTTGAAGGAAATGTACCCGGTTATGGAATACGGACCGTTTCCCTTGCTAAGAGGTTCGATTCTTCCTGCTTCGTGGTTCTCACAGTACTTTATTATCTCGACGTTCCTGCCTTACGTGACTAAGAATAAAGGCGATAAACTCAAATGGTCGTTGATCAGTGTGGCATCCGTCACGATTACAATGGTACTGATCAACCTTTCCATCCTGTTCATGTTCGGTAACTTAAGCAAAGCGTTCAACTATCCGTTTCTCGTCGCGGTTCGTTATATTTCATTATCGGACTTCTTGGAACATATCGAATCGTTGCTGATGGCAACGTGGTTGATCGGAATCTTTATTAAGGTGACCGTTAATTTCTATGGCTCTGTCCTGTGGACCGCCCAGTGGCTGAAGCTGCCGAATTATCGGACGATCATTGCGCCTATTGGGCTGCTCGTTATCCTCGTCAGCATATGGTGTGCGCCTAACTATCAAATGCTGCGTGTTACCTTGGGTACCAGCGTGCCTGTATACACCTTTCTCATGCAAATGCTCGTTCCTGCTTTGCTGCTCCTAATCGCGATCTTCAAGGGGAGGAAAAGGCATGAAAGCTAAGTGGCGGTCTCGTTTACTCCCCCAAGTCATGTGCGTATGCGGGCTGTTTCTGCTTACCGGTTGTTGGGATCGAATCGAAATCAATGATCTTGCGCTGATTACGGGAGCAGCGATCGATAGGACGAGCAGTAACGAAGTCGATTTGTCCTTGCAAATCTATGTCCCCAGAGCTGCAGGCGGAGGCGGAGTGGGCATGGGAGATAAGGGCGGGAGCGGGACATCCAACACATTCGTGCTGACGTCAACAGGGGTGAATATTGCCGATGCCCTATCCCATATGCAGGACAAGCTCTCGAGGAAACTGTTTTGGGGACATGCCGAAGTCATCATATTTGGTGAGGGAGCGGCTAAGTTAGGCATCCGTGACGATGTGGATTACCTCATGCGAGCACCGCAGCCAAGAGAGCGTGCCTATATTTATGTCTGTCGTAGTAAGGCGAAGAGTGTGCTCGCGATCCAGTCTACATTGGAGCGAGATACATCTGAGGTACTGCGGGAGCTCGCTAAGAGCAAAAGCACCATGAGCTTTACGCTGGCCGAGGTCTCCGAAATGCTGACTGAGAAGGCCGATGCTTTTGCGCTGCCGTGGTTAAGGGAGCTTAAGCCTCCTAATTCTTCGAACATCGGGTCGGCCCGCTATCAGAATGGAACGGCGATCTTCAAAAACGGCCGTATGGTGGGCCTTGTAGACGAACAAACAACGAGAGGCCTGCTATGGCTTCGCAATGAAATCGATTATGCGATCGTAACGGTCGTGCCGAAAGGAGAAGACGGGTCCGTATCCGTACAGATGCTGAGAAGCCAAACCAAGCTCATCCCGCATATCAGTGATGGGAAATGGAGTATGACGGTACGTATTCATTCGGAGAACGATACCCTGCAGAATGCGACCAGCATCAATTTGGCTTCAAGTGAAGCGGGCGTCAGGAAGGTGGAGCGTGCGCTTGAGCAGGACATGAAGAAGGAGATCGGAAATGCGCTTAGACGAATTCAATTGGGGATGCAGGCAGATGTATTTGACTTTGCAGGTGAATTTCACCGGGCTTATCCGCAAATATGGCAACGTACCGAGAATGACTGGGATGAGCAGTTTCCGAAAGTGGAGGTTAAGATTGAACCCGATGCCGTTTTGCTGCGTCCGGGATTATCTAATGTAAGGGCAAGATCTAGCGATTAGGAGCGAAGGCTATGACTTGGAAATCCATTCCCGCGTTATTGACATGCAGTTTGATCGTGAGCGTTCTACAGTGGTACTGGGTACGCAATGCTCCGAGGAAAGAGCGGATTGCTTATTTTGCATTATTGGCGATTGGCTTTGGGCTTGGCGTGCTGCTGTATGTTTATCCTCGGCTTCCGGGTCCTTCGGAGCTTCTGGAGCTGTGGTTTGGCCCGCTTGGCAGGCTGCTGATTGGCAGCGGGCAGGGACAATCATGAACGAGATGCGAATCGGCGGCAAGCAGTTGTTCTGGTTGATCGCGACCATGCAAGCAGGCATGACCATATTGCTAACGATTAATCCGGCTCTTGTAACCGCCAAGCAGGATGCGTGGCTGTCGATGGTGCTTGCAAGCGTCTTTAGCACATTTATTGCTTTTGTATGCGCGCGGCTCAGTCAGCTGTATCCCGGAAAAACCTTTGTGGAGTATGTGCTGCTCATTGTCGGCAAATGGGCAGGTCATCTGCTTATTTTCCTGTACTTCATTTACTGGTACAGCGTTCTCGCGATCATCTTACGCCAATATGCGGATTTTATTGCAGCTACGATATTGCCGAAAACGCCCATGATTGTTCCGATTATTGGTATGCTCTTTGTTGCGATCTATGTAGCGAGTGCCGGAATTGAAGTCATTGCACGCTGCAGCGAGGTGTTCGGGCCGCCTATCCTGCTTGGCATCTTCTTGCCGCTCGTCTTGAGCTCCAAAGGCTTTAATTGGAATCATATACTTCCTGTGTATACCGATACGGGCATTAAAACGATCTTGAAGGGCTCACTCCCGACGACGACCTTCTTAGGCGATTGCATCATTCTCATCATGCTGTTTGCCTTCGTTTCGAATCCGAAATCGGGCACAAAACCGGCTATGCTTGGCGTAGGGACGGCAGGGCTGCTGACGTCCCTCTCGACCTTTCTGATAGTGGGAGTCATTGGTTATGGCGCCGGAGCGGGGCTGACCTTTCCGTTCTTCAATCTAATCCGCTACATGACGTATTTTGATTTTCTCCAAAATCTGGACTCGCTCGTCATCGCCATCTGGATCATTAGTGTGTTTATTAAAGTCTCGCTCTATTTCTTCGTCAGCACCTATGGGACCGCCCAGTGGCTGGGGGTGAAGAAGTGGAAGCGGCTCATGTGGGGGGTAGCGCCTTTCGTGATGCTGCTCTCCTTTATTCCCAAAGATTTCATCGAGAGCTCGGTCTATTTCCCGCAGAAAATCGCCATTCCATACCTCCTTCCGGTTCATTGTGTAGGTGTGCCGCTTCTGCTGTGGGGCATTGCTAAGCTAAGGTTAAGGGGCCGCAGCGCCGAAGGCAGAAAATAACTATTGCGGACAGGGGAGCAAACGAGCGATACTTGTTCTATACAATCATAGACGGACGACTATATTCCCTCCCGCAGCCGCGTCAGAGGGAATTTTAATGTTTATGGAATGGAAGGGACATTTCGGAAATGGCAGGAACGATGGATTTTTTCGCTAGAAAGAAAGAAGAGCTTGGCGTTGCGCTTAATGAGGTGCAGAAGCAGGCGGTTATGCACACCGAAGGTGCGCTGCTGCTGCTGGCTTCGCCCGGATCAGGGAAGACGACGACAATTATTATGCGAATCGGCTACTTAATTGAAGTGAAACGTGTCCATCCCTCGCGTATTAAGGCGGTTACGTTCAGTAAAGCCTCTGCGCAGGATATGAAGGACCGGTTTAATCGGTTTTTCCCGGAGATGCCCTCCGGAAGCGTCGATTTCTCTACCATACATAGTCTCGCATTCGAAGTCATGCGGGAATATTTACGCCGCTCGCAAACTTCCTTTCAAATTATAGAAGGCGCAGTAGAGATAGAAGTCGGCGAGGGGGAAACGGAGCAAACCGGCGGTTTCGATGACAATAATCCTCCCCTTCATAAGAAGCTGATCCTTCGGGATATTTACCGGAAGGTTCGGGGCGACAACATCACGGAAGAGCAGATGGAAGAGCTCACAACCTATGTTAGTTTCATTAAGAACAAGCTGGTTCCCGAAGCGGAATGGGCGAGCGTGAAATGCGATGTTCCGGATGCTGCTCTGCTATTGAAGGAATACGAAGCGTTCAAACGTACGCGAAGCGACAAGCTGCTCGTGGATTATGACGATATGCTCGTCATCGCGAACCGCGCGCTGGAGCAAAGCAATGAGCTCCTATGGAAGTACCAGAACAAATTCGACTATGTGCTGACGGATGAAAGCCAGGATACTTCCTTGGTACAGCATGCCATTATTGAGAAGCTGGTGCGCAGACATGGCTGTCTGTGCGTCGTCGCCGATGACGATCAGAGCATCTATACCTGGCGGGCGGCGGAACCGCAGTATTTGCTCGATTTCAAAGAGGTATATCCGGACGCCGCGATACTGAAAATGGAGCAGAACTACCGTTCCTCGCGAAATATCGTCAGCATCGCCAACCGATTCATTAAACGTAACCGCAACCGTTATGATAAAGAGATGTTTACCCGCAACCCCAGCAACAGGCCGATTCAAATCAAGAGTTTGGCCGATTACAAGGTGCAGGCTAAGTATGTCGGAGACAAGGTGGCGCTGATCGAGAATTTAAGCGAGACAGCCGTATTGTATCGGAACAATTCATCGTCGATCTCGCTCATGAATGAGTTTGACCGCAGAGGCATTCCGTTCTATATGAAGGATGGCGACAATCGTTTCTTCTCCCACTGGATTCTGGAGGACATCCTGAATTTCATGCGAATGGCCTACACGGACAAGCGACCGGATTTGCTGGAGAAGATTCATACGAAGCTGAACGGTTATATTACCAAAACGCAAATGGCAGCGCTTAGCCAAATTCAGAATAACGAGTCCGTCTTCGACAACTTGATTCGATTCGTGCCGCTGCAGGACTACCAGCCGAAGCAGCTGCAGGATTGCAAAGATACGTTTGTTTCGCTGAAGGAGACAGCTCCCCAGTCGGCGATTCGTACGATCCGGTACAAGCTGGGGTACGAGAAGGCGTTGGAGAAAATGTGCGAGCGGCTCGGCTTCCGCAAAGAGAATCTGATCGGCATCCTTAATACGCTTGAGGATATTGCGGTGGGACTGGAGACGCTGGAGGATTTCGCGAACCGGCTCAAGTATCTGGAAGCGGTCATGAAGGCTTCCAAACGCAACAAGAACGCCAACGCCGTTACGTTCTCCACGCTGCACAGCGCCAAGGGCTTGGAGTTTGAGCGCGTATATATCATTGATCTGATCGACGGCATCCTGCCGTCTAACGATGATATGAAGAAAGTGGAAGGCGAAATTTCGCCGGAAATGGAAGAAGCGGTTCGGCTGTTCTACGTCGGCATGACGCGGGCGAAGCAGCAGCTTGTGCTGCTGAGCTATGGACAGCGGGACGGGGAAGAGGTGAAGGAGTCCCAATTCGTGACGGCCGTTCGTAATCTCCAGACGCCTCCGGGTGCAGAACAGACGGGGACGGCATCGGCGGAAATTGCGGCAACCCGTGCGGGTGGTGAGCAGAGGAAGTCTGCTGCCGGATCGCGCAAATCTGCCGGAACGGTGACGGTTACAAGCTCAGCGAAGTCGTTCGTACCGCCGAATCCGAAAGCGCTGAAGAACGTTGCTTCGTTGCAGCCGGGTCAGCAGCTGAAGCACCGCGTGTTTGGCAACGGGAAGCTGATCGCGGTTGGAGCGGAATTTATCGAAATTCGATTTACGACCGGCGTTCGTAAATTGTCGGTTGCCGCTTGTCTCGAAATGGGGCTTCTTGAGCTGCACTAGTTGTCTTCTTTTTTGGACGGTCTCCGCATAAGCTAGCTTGGAATGGAGATGTGCAAGACCGTCCACGAAGGAGGCCGTCGCATGCGCAAATGGGGAAGACGGGGCTGGCGAAGCAGCGGCAGGCGGCGCCGTTCGTCCGGAAAGCCTAGGAAGAAGATAAGCAGACGCAAGCTGCTCGTCTTCCTGATGCTGCTGTTTATACTGTTCTTCGCGCAGACGTTTATCTTCATTGAACGCAATCTGCAAGGCCCGCTCATGACCGTCGCTACCCTGCGCGTGAAGCAGGTGGCTACGCAATCCATCAACAAAGCGATTACGGAACAGGTCGCCGGGAACTCCAATGCGGATAAGCTGATTGATTGGAAAACGAATGCCAGCGGCAAAATTTCCGGCTTCATGCTCAACTATGCCGAGCATATGCGGATTACGTCCGAGACGATCGATACCGTGCAAACAACGCTGAACAAGATGGGCGATATTCCGGAGCGGATTCCCCTTGGCCAAGCGCTGGGCAGCGCGATTATCGCTTCTTTCGGTCCGCGTATACCCGTGAAATTCGAGCCGATCGGAGCGGTGAAGGTCGATCTGAGCACGCGGCAGAAGGATGCCGGGATCAATATGATTTTGGTTGAGGTTTACATGCACATTGTGGCCGAGGTTTCGATCATTATCCCGTTCGATACGAAGCCGGAGCTCGTGGAGACCGAAATTCCGATTTCGTATTTGCTCGTAGTTGGCGATGTGCCGATGTACTATTACGATAACAAAGGCAATCCCGTCGGTGATTCGGCGCCAGGAGCTCCGAATATTTCACTGCCGATGGAGCAAAGCGGGGATGGTGTGTCCACTACGACGGAGACGCATGACGCTGAGGGGAATAGCGGCGGTAATGCTGATGTGCCGTCGCTTGCGCCTGCAGACGAACCTTAAACAAAGAGCGCTAATCAAGGCTAAAGGCCTGTGATTAGCGCTCTTTGTTTACTTTCTGCGTAATCTGCGCCGCTCTTCTCGCTCCCATTGCCTTAGCATTGGATAGGGATCGAACGACCACTCCACTAACCCTCTGTCGCGGTATACCCCGTAATGCAGGTGCGGAGGGAATTTCCCTTGCGTTCCGGGCTTGCCATATCCGGAGCTGCCCACCCATCCTACAACTTGGCCGGGCTTTACGACGCTGCCAACGGCTAATGTCTTGTCATAGCCGGACAGATGCGCATAATAATGATAGTAATTATTGAGGTCGCGGATGCCAAGACGCCAGCCGCCATAAGGGTTCCAGCCTTTTACCTCAATAATGCCGTAGCAGGTGCTGCGAACCGGAACACCATGATTTGCGAAAATATCTGTTCCTTCATGAATCCGGTAGCCTCCCCAGCTGCGGCGGGTACCCCAAGTTCCTTTGTAGGAATAATTAGTTCCGACTGGGACGGGAAAAGCATGCTCGAACAAATCCAGCTTGCCGTATGTAGCATACAGACGCGCAAACTGGCGGATGCGTTGTACCGCCCTGGTATTGTGGTAATACTGCCACACACCAATGGAAAAATCATCCTCTTCTGTGCCAAATTGCATGAAATGATTGGCTACAGAATACAGTAAATCTGTGTCATTCGTGCGTATCGCACGCCCGTCTCCGTCCCCATCTACACCAAGTCCGCTGAACCACCGAATGGAGGCAGGCGACTCATCCGACATATCGGGGTTGAGTACGCCGGCCCAAGCACTCTCGGTCATAAAGATACCGATATATTGGCCCAGCTGAGCCCTCGTCTTGGGCCGGGCTCTTGTCATGGTTCGCTCGTATTGATCGACTGCGGCCAGACGGTACCAGGGAATACGGGTTACGATGCTAATTTCATCGTACAGCTCTCTTCGTTTGGCGAAAGCATCGTCTTTGGGCGCCGTGTCCTTCGCACCTGCGTAAGCAGCGGTGCCTGGCGGAAGCCCTGCCATCACCAACATCACCAAGAATAGGCGTATTACAAATGATCTCAGATGTATCAGCCTCCACACGCGCCAACTAGCAAAACTTTCATTTTAGGTTTCGGTCGAATGTCTGAAATGGGTGCAATTGGTTTGAACTGCCCTGCTGTTATGATTTGCAAATCATTGGTTTTTATCCGAAACGTGCTATAATAAGACGCAGAGATTACAGAAAGCAGGTACACCTCCCATGAAGACAAAGCTCACCGAAAGAGCGCCGAAGCCGGATTGGCTTCGTATTAAATTAGCGACAGGCGGCAACTATGCCGAAATTAAAGAGATGATGCGCACCAAAACTTTGCATACTGTATGTGAGGAAGCGCGTTGTCCGAATATTTATGAATGTTGGGCGAATCGGACGGCCACGTTCATGATTCTAGGCGATATATGTACACGTGCATGCCGATTCTGTGCAGTGAAGACAGGCTTGCCGACCGAGCTCGATTTGCAAGAGCCGGAACGCGTAGCGGAAGCCGCCGAGCAGATGGGCTTGAAACACTGCGTTGTGACTTCGGTTGCTCGTGATGATCTGGCTGACGGCGGCGCGATGATTTTCGTCGAGACGATCAAAGCCATCCGCAAGAGATTGCCGTTCTGCAGCGTAGAAGTGCTTATTCCGGATTTTATGGGCAATTGGGATGCACTGCAAGCGGTTATGGATGCGAATCCGGATATTCTCAACCACAATATTGAAACCGTTGCTCGGCTTTCCAACCGCGTACGCGCGAAAGCGAAGTATGCTCGTTCGATGGAGCTGCTGAAGCGCGCCAAAGAAATGAAGCCGAATATTCCTACGAAGTCCAGCATCATGCTTGGCGTCGGCGAGGAATGGGATGAAATTTTGCAGGCAATGGATGATCTGCGTGCGGTGGATTGCAACATATTGACCCTGGGCCAATATTTGCAGCCTTCACCGAACCACTTGCCGATTGAGCGATATGTGCATCCAGACGAATTCGCGAAGCTTAAAGAAGAAGGACTTAAACGCGGCTTCAGCCATGTGGAATCGGCACCGCTCGTACGCAGCTCGTATCACGCGCATGAGCAAGTGAAATCCGCAGCACAGGCCGAGCCTGCATCCCTGTGAGAAGGAGTGAGAAGCAGACTTGATCCATATCAGCGGCAGAACCTACGAATTAATACATGAGAACAGAAACGGCTGGAATTTCGAAGCCTTTCGAGAACGATTCAGTGAAGTACTGGAACGATACGATTACGTAATCGGTGATTGGGGATATAATCAGCTTCGGCTCAAGGGATTCTTTCGTGATAATCATCCGAAGGTGACGCGCGAGAGCGCGTTCTCCTCGATGACGGATTATATTAATGAGTATTGTAATTTTGGATGCGCCTACTTCGTGCTCGAGAAACAGCCGGGTGGTGCGAAATCCGGTGAAGACGGCGATCTGACCGAAGATCAGGATGGCGAAACCTATGAAACGGCTGATGGCGTGGAAGCTTATGTAACCGCCTCCCGTGCCGTCGCTGCCGGTCAAGCCGCTGATGCTCCGGCTTCGGAGCATCAGCAGGTGAAGTTCATGCCGCGGCATGAGCGGGATCAACGCAGAGAGCAGCAGCGCAACAGCAACCGTAAGGATGCGGCGAAGGATCCGGAGAAGGAAACGCCTCGCGAGGGACGTAAGCCTTTCAATAAGGACCGTGAGCATGGTGGCAAGCAGGCTGCTCGGAACAATCAGAATGAACGTCCGGAGCGCGGCGAGCGTCATGAACGCGGAGAACGCAGCGAACGCGGGGAGCGCAATAACAATGAGCGCCCTGATCGCGGCGGCGAGCAGCGTTCAGATCGTAATGAACGTCCGGATCGGCCGGAACGGAATCGCAACAAACGCCCTCATTTTAACCAGAAGGCTCCCGTTGCGGCCGCATCGGAGAACCCTTCCCATCCGCCTCAAGGGCGTGGCGGCAAGGAACAGAGCCCTAAACATTAAATAAAAGGCCAGTCTCAAAAGTGCTTACTTTTGAGGCTGGCCTTTTTTGTTATAGCTCATTTCGCCGAATTCGCTCCCAAGTAGATGTCCTGGTGCGGAACATGAGCTCGATTCGCCGAATTTGCTTCCCAGAAGATGTCCTGGCACGCTACATGAGCCCATTTCGTCGATTTCGCTCTCAAGTAGCTGTCCTGGTTCGCTAAATGATTTCAATTCGCCGAATTCACTCCCAAGTAGATGTCCTGGTACGCTACATGAGTTCAGTTCTCCTAATTCGCTCGCAAGTAGATGTCCTGGAGCGCTACATGAGCTCGATGCGCCGATTTTGCTCCCAAGTAGATGTCCTGGTGCGCTACATGAGCTCGATTCGCCGAATTCGCTTTCAAGTAGATCTCCTGGTGCGCTACATGAGCTCATTTCGCCGAATTCGCTCCCAAGTAGATGTCCTGGTGCGCAATGGCAGCTATAAATACTGCACGTTATACAACCGGGCGTAAGCCCCTCCGTTACGCATGAGCTCCTCATGGCGGCCTTGCTCCACGATCTGGCCATGCTCGATGACGACGATGAGATCAGCGTGTGTAATTGTTGAGAGTCGGTGCGCCACGACAAGCGTTGTACGGTTCTGCGAGAGCTCCGCGAGGGACTCTTGGATGGCATGCTCGGATTCCAGGTCAAGCGCCGAGGTCGCCTCATCCAGCACGAGGATGGCGGGATCCTTCAGGAACACGCGGGCAATCGCGATTCGCTGCTTCTGCCCTCCGGAGAGCTTAACGCCGCGTTCGCCGATTTCCGTGTCATAGCCTTTGGGCAGCGACATGATGAACTCATGGGCATTGGCTCTTCTGGCTGCATCGTAAATCTGCTCCTCCGTGCTCTCCGGATTGCCAAGCAGAATATTCTCGCGAGCAGAGCCGCTGAACAAGATGTTATCCTGCAGCACCATCCCGATCTGCGAACGGAGGCTATGCTGCGTCACACTGCGAATGGGCTGGCCGTTAATTGTAATTTCGCCTTCTTGCGTATCGTAGAAGCGTGCCAGCAAGCTGACTAACGAAGATTTGCCGCCGCCGCTCATGCCGACTAACGCGACTGTGTGACCTCTTGGAATGTGCAAGTTGATATTGCGCAGCACCCAGTCCGATTCCTTCTGATAGCGAAACGATACATGGCGGAATTGAATATCTCCTTGCACAGTACGCAGCGGGACAGCGTCCGGCGCATCTGTGATTTCAGCCTGCTCGCCGAGCAGCTCCATCACACGCTCCAGCGATGCGGATGCTTGAGTGAGCTCGGTAGACGAGTTGACAAGCCGGCGAAGCGGCGCGTACAACCGATCAAGATAGCCATAGAAGGCGACAAACTCGCCTAACGTAAGCTTGCCTTGCACAACCAAATAACCGCCGCAGGCAAGCACCAGCAGCGGTGCAATTTCGGTCAACGTATTAATAATGGATTGCGTGAGCGCATTCCACCGAGTTAAGGCGAAGGCGCGTTCCAGAAAGGTCTGGTTCCGATTGCCGAATTGCTGCTGCTCATAAGACTCCAAGGTAAAGCTCTTCACCACGGGAATACCGTTCACATGCTCATTGAGATACCCCTGCATCTCAGCCATCGCTTGCGATCTCGAACGCGAGTAGCCTCGCAGCCGTTTGTACAGCTTCTTCACCGCATAACCGTAGAAAGGCAGAATCGCAATAGCCACAAAGGTCAGCATGACATTCATGTTGAACATGATGATGAGTGCAATGACGAGCGTGAACATATCCAGCCAGATGTTCATGAGTCCTGTCTCTACGAGCGACTTGGTCTGCTCGGCGTCGTTCATCATGCGAGAGATAATCTCGCCGGATTTGCGGTTCTGGTAGAACCGAATGGACAACCGCTGCAGGTGAGCGTAGAGCTTGTTACGCAAGTCAAAAAGCACGCGGCTCGTTGTCAGCTGCGCGAAATATTGACGGTAATATTCGACTGGATATCGGACCACGACGAAGAGTAAGAAGGCGAGCCCGACCGCCTTAAACAGCTTTGCTGTTTTGTCTTCAACCGAGAGAGAAGCAAGCAACACGTCGTCGACGACATATTTGAGAAATAAGGGAAGTGTCAGCGGAATCGCGAACTTAATGATGCCAATCGCCAGCGTAATCGCAATCAGCCAGCGATAAGGTTTAACAATTTGCAGATAGGCGCGAAAATGATTCATCTATTTCACATCGTAACCAAGGAACGCTTCGCGCACCCGGTTCCAGAACGGGAATGGACGGTAGCGTGCGAAGCTAACCTTGCGTGAAGCCACGCTGCACCGAATGGAGTGAATATCGTCCCGTTTAATGGTAAGCTGATCAACTGTCAGCTGCAGCCGCTGATCCTTGCGTGGAATGATGTCGCAGTGATGGTGCTGTGGCAGGACAATTGAAGAACCCAGCGTACGGTAGACCCGGTTATTGATCGATGCAATTTCGGCCAGCTGAAGCGATTCGATCGATGGATGGATGATCGCGCCGCCAAGACTTTTGTTATACGCCGTACTGCCTGATGGAGTGGAGACGACAATGCCGTCGCCGCGGAACATTTCAAACATTTCATCATTGACGTTAATTTGAGCGACTAACATATTGTCGAGGCCCTTAAGAGTAAATTCGTTCAACGCCGTATGTGTCACTTTGCCTGCGTCTGTGTCCAGCTCGATTTGGGCAAGCGGGTAACGTACGATGCGAGGTTCACTTTCCGCCATCATGCGGACCAGCTCTTCCAATTCGTCGGCTTTCCAATCGGCGAAGAATCCAAGGTGACCTGTATGTACACCTATAAAAGCGAGGTCATCGATTCGGTCGACATAGGTGTGGAATGCCTTCAAGAGCGTTCCGTCGCCGCCGATGGAGATGACCATCTCAGGACTCTCATCATTACGCTTTAATCCTCGTGCTGCTGCAAGCTCATGAAAACGAGTGACAAGCTCTTTCGATAACTTATCTCCTCGATCAATTACGACATAATTCAAATCCAGGCGCCCCTTCCGCGCAGTTAATACTTGAATCATAGCGGATATCTGTGGCGAATTCAATGTCAAAGCGCCGGACCGAGCGCACCCCAAAGCAGATAGATTAAGCAGGTGGCAATACAGCCATGTACGAACCGTGCAAACAGAAAAGGCTTATAGCGCAGATCCGTATGACTGAGTAGGCTGGCGATTTGGGCATGGACGGACAAGCCGCCCCAAGAGAGGATGAATGCGGCAATTGCCGCTTGGTGGACGAGACCGCTGCTGACTGCCGCGCCTGCGGAGCGCGCGCCGAGCGTAACCTCGAAGATGCCGTTTACTACGGCGTCAGAGAGGGCAGGCGGAACATGAATCAGGCTGAGCAAGGACTGAATGCCGTGCGCCAATACATTGATGCCCCCTGCCTGTCTTAGCAGCTCCATGATTACGGAGAACACCACGACGAGACCGCCGACTACGATCATGAGCCGCAGCGCAGCTTGTATGGCGTCTTGAAGGAGATCGCCGAATTTGCGTCCATCCATTAAACGCGCGAAATGCATGGCGTGTATAGCCTCGGAGAGACGGCTTTTTCTCTTCCCATTTGTGCTGCTCTTGCCTCCGGTGCTGCCTGCTGCTGCTGCTGCGGGTAGAGTCGCCTCTGCTTTACGATCATGAAATCGCATCAGCAGTCCGATGATGAGACCGCCGCCATAATGGGCTGCGGCCAGAACCGGCGCGAGTGCAACATTGTGGAAGAAGCCGACGGAAACCGCACCGATGAGGAAAATAGGATCCGAGGTTGTCGTAAACGCCACGAGCCGCTCGCCCTCCGAACGATTAATAAGCTTTTGTTCCCAGAGCTGGGCCGTAAGTCTTGCCCCTACAGGATAACCGGATGCATACCCCATCGTCACAACGAAACCGCCTATACCGGGTATACGGAAGAGCGGCCGCATGAGCGGATCCAATATTTTGCCGAAGAAATGTACGATGCCTAGTCCAAGCAGCAGCTCTGAAATGACGAAGAAGGGGAACAGAGCCGGAAAAAGCACTTCCCACCAGATGGAGAGCCCACGAATGGAAGCTGAGAGCGCCTCAGCGGGAAAACCAATCATCAGCAGAACGAGCAGAACCGCTGACCAAGCCGGTATGATGGACGGACGAAGTAAATAGCGAACGACATGCACGAAGAGGCCCTCCTTGAAAATCGTAAAATGCCTACTATTACTGCTATATGTGCGAGAGAGGACAAACATCACTTGTCCGAAAAAATGCTTTTTAAAGGTGCTGTAATAGGGGCGTAAAAGAGCTGTAATATGGCTGTAATATGGGGAAAAAATGTTTAGAAAACGCTTGCAAAACAATATGTTATTTTTATTCTGGGTATGCTACAATTGTCTTACATCAATCGAACGCCTTGAGGTGATGACTATGAGTATAATTGCTGGCATCCTCGTCTGCGCATTCATCTACGTCATCCGTGAGTCCCTGATGGCTCCCGGAGAAGAGGATTACGAAAGCTGATATATCCCGACTCTTATTCGTACCAACACCTACTGCCGTAATGCCCTCTTCCTAGAGGGCATTTTTTTGTGTGCCTATGGATTCATGTTTTATGTTAAAATAATTAAGAAAAGTGCTACAAAAGACCTACAAAACGGAGTGAGTAATGACGATGAATAACTATAGCACTATATATGAGGCTGTCGGAGGAGTTGCCGGTATTAAAGGCATCGTAGAATCCTTCTATTCTAAGGTTCAGAAGAACCCATTGATTGGGCCTTTATTTCCACCGAACATACAACCTGTCATGGAGAAACAGACGATGTTTCTGACGCAGTTCTTCGGCGGCCCTTCTTTATACTCTGATGAATATGGGCATCCCATGATGCGGGCAAGGCATTTGCCGTTTCCTATAACACCTGAACGTGCGGAGGCCTGGCTTGGTTGTATGCGGGAAGCCCTTGCTGAAACGGACTTACCTGCAGAGCTGCAGGAAGTAATGCTTGACCGTTTATCGGGACCGGCGCATCACTTTGTTAATCAACAACCATAACAATAGGGAGACGTGACGAAATGGATCCACTCTATTTAACTTCAATTACCTGCATTTGCTGTGAGTCCACCTACAAGACGTCACGTGTACGCCCAAGCTTCAAGAAACCTTCCGGTCGGGATACCGATTTCTGTTCGCATTACAAGACGGAGTTTAACCCTGATTTCTACGTTGTACGTGTATGTCCGAGATGCGGATTCTCTTCTACGGAGAACGGCAAGACGTCAATGACAGCAGCTCAGAAAAGTCTCTATCAACAGACGCTGGGAGGCCGCTGGAGTTATCGCGATTACGGCGGTACGCGTACGAAGGAGCAGGCGCTGGAATGCTACAAGCTTGCCCTCCTCTGTTCAGGCATTATTGACGAGAAGGAACGCGTCATAGCGGGTATCCTTCATCATATTGCATGGCTCTATCGGTATGAGAATATGAAGGAACAGGAGCTGCGTTTCCTCCGCTTCGCACTGGATTCTTACGTAGCCGTATTCGAAACGGAGAGCGGTTCACTCAATAATGCGAAGCTGATGTATTTGATGGGGGAGCTGAATCGTCGGATCGGCGAGCCGAATGCAGCAGTGAAATGGTTCTCGCGTGTCGTCAATGACAAACGGATTGAGGATGCTTCCATGATCCGGGCATGCCGCGATCAATGGCAGCTGCTTCGCGAACAGCAGCAATTTGGAGACAATTTCGAGGATGAGCCCGCCGCAATGAACGCGTAGGGATAATATACAATAGCGATAATACAAAGCCGCCCGAGCTTTTGCTCGGACGGCTTTTTGTGTGCATGGAAGCGAAATTAGGCGTGGCGAAGCGTCGTGTCCGTAAGGAGATAGTCCTGGTCTGCATCGATCACCGTTACCCGGTTATGGCAGCATGGGAAGACGAGAAGTCTTTTCTTGCCTGTGCGAATATCGCCAAGCTCCTTGGGTCTGATTGGCAGCAGGACGTTGTCTTTCTTGCAGAACGGGCAGCTCGGCACATACACGTCTTTCATGATAATGTCATAAGGCCAAGCGCGTTCAAAAGGAATCACGGCGTGGAAGCTCCTTTATCCTCAGTGTCGCTTGCGGCATTCTTCGCGAGCTCGGCAATCTTTTGCAGCAAAATATGTTTGGGCATATGCATCAAATGCTCGAGCGGAACATTCAATTCCTTCGCCAGCTTAACTGCAGTTTCCGCTGAGAGCTGTAAGGGTTGAGACATCGTAAACACTCCTTATCGTAGGGGCTTGTCTGCATAGGCAGCGCCCAGATTTGCATAGGATGGAAAAAGGGACATGGATAACGGTATAATTCAGTTATACACTGCGACGATAGAATTCGCAACGCGCAGACAGGAGGAGGCTCTTATGCAATCCATATTACCGACAACATGGAATTTAGAAAATATCTATGCGGGGGGTTCCGGATCTGCCGCATTTCATCAGGAACTAAGCGGCATGGAGCGCGATATTGATGTCCTGACACGTGAGCTGTCCGAGGCATCTGCAAGCGGCACGCCTGCTTCACCGGATCAGCTGTCAGGCTGGACGAAAGCGGTTCAGTCGATTTTGCTTCGGCTTCGTCAGTCGGATTCCTTCGTAGGATGCCTGCAAGCGCAGCAGATGAAAGATACGGCGGCAAACGGGCTTAATGATCGAGTCAAAACCTTATCGGCCAAGTTCAACGGGGCACTTACCAACTTCGATGAGCTGCTTCTGCGGACAAATGAGGAGAGCTGGAAGAATTGGCTGAACGCTGCTGATGCTTCACCGGTTGCTTTCGTACTGAATGAGCGGCGTGAAGCCGTTAAGGAGAAGCTGCCGCCTCAAGAGGAAGCACTCGCAGCGGAGCTGGCGGTTGACGGCTACCACGGCTGGGGAGATTTCTATAACACGATCGTATCGCGTATTCGATTCGAAGTCACTGAGAAGGACGGGGCCGTGAAGCAGCTATCTGCGGGCCAAATGCATAATAGGCTTAGTCATAGTGATCGCAGCGTACGCGAGACTGCTTTCGCGGAGTGGGAGCGCGAGTGGTCGGAGCAAGGGGATCTGTGCGCAGATACGATTAACCGCATCTCCGGCTTCCGGTTGAAGCTGTATGAGAAGCGGGGCTGGGGTACGGCGCTCAAGGAGCCGCTTGCGATTAATCGGATGAGCGAGGCTACGCTGAATGCGATGTGGTCTGCCGTAACCGAAGGGAAGCCGCGGCTTGTCCGCTATATGGAGCGCAAGGCAAAGCTGCTGGGCCTCTCGCAGTTGGATTGGCATGATGTTAGCGCGCCTCTTGGTTCAGCGAGCAAGACAGTACCTTATAGCGACGCAGCGGCGTTCATTACGGAGCAGTTCCGTGCGTTCAGTCCGGATCTGGCCACGTTTACGGAGATGGCGTTCCGCGAAGCGTGGATCGAAGCGGAGGATCGCCCCGGTAAACGTCCGGGCGGGTTCTGTACGTCGTTTCCTAAGAGTGAGGAAACAAGGATCTTCATGACCTATTCCGGTACACCGTCGAATATCTCGACGCTTGCCCATGAGCTTGGACATGCGTATCATCAGCATGTAATGAATGATTTGCCGCCGCTGGCACAGGAGTATGCGAGCAATGTGGCCGAAACAGCGTCTACTTTTGCCGAAATGCTGGTATCTGATTCCGCTCTGAAGGCTGCGGTTAGCCGGGAAGAGAAGCTGGCCTTGCTCGATGATAAGCTGAATAACGCGGTTTCTTATTTTATGGATATTCATTCTCGGTTCTTGTTTGAGAAGAGCTTCTATGAGCAACGCAAGCAGGGCATGCTGACCCAAGAAGACCTGTGCAAGCTGATGGAAGAGGCGCAGCAGGAAGGGTTCAGCGGCGCGCTTGGCAAGCTGCATCCGCATTTCTGGGCATCGAAATTGCATTTCTATTTGACGGACGTGCCGTTCTACAACTTCCCGTATACATTTGGATATTTGTTCAGCTGCGGCATCTATGCGCAAGCGAAGAAAGAAGGCGAGTCTTTTGCGGACCGCTATGTCGCATTGCTTCGCGATACCGGATTGATGACGGTCGAGGATTTGGCGCAGAAGCATCTTGGCGTACGCTTGGATGAGCCGGACTTCTGGCGTGAAGCGGTCAAGCTTGCTTTAGAAGACGTTGAAGAGTTTCTGGCTCTGACAGAAGAATCGTAAGATTGTGAGAGTTAGGCATAATACCTGACATAATGTGGAATAATGATCGATAGAGAACGGTGCGGCCTTATGGGGACGGCGCCGTTTTTCTGTCACTGGAATCTGGATCTGGATTTGTCCGCTTATGGAAGGAGTTCGAGGAGTATGCAAGTAGAGCAGACGTTTGTGATGGTAAAGCCGGATGGAGTGAAGAGGGGGCTGATCGGCCCTATTATTACACGCTTTGAGCAAAAAGGCTTCGAGCTGGCCGCGATATCGCTTCGCACAATTGACCGGGAGCTTGCTGAAACGCATTACGGAGAGCTGAAGTCAAAGCCATTCTTCGGTGAATTGGTCGATTATTTGACGTCCGGACCGGTGTGCGCCATGATCTGGCAAGGGCCTCATGCGGTTGAGAATGCGCGTGCAATCATCGGCAAGACGAATCCGGTGGAAGCTGGGCCGGGGACGATTCGGGGCGACTTCGGAATGGATATTTCGGGTAATATTGTGCATGGATCGGATTCTGACGCAAGTGCCGCGCGTGAAATCGGGCTGTTCTTTGATCGCGAGCATGCTGCGCAGCCTCTGTATCCATTATTTGGAAGAACGGCTGTGGCACGAGATGAGCATTCCATTCATTAACGACACAGGTAGTGCAATTACAAGAAAGCCCTCACGTATCTCGTTTAGAGAGAACGGAGGGCTTTCGTTATTGTGTGCTTGTTTTGTGTGTGGGGATGAATTAGAACGATTCGTTGATAACCAATTTGCTAAGCGGCAAACGAGGAGTCGGACGACCCGGTGCAGCTGCCTCACCAATTGCAATCATCATAACCGGGATGTAACGTGCCGGGATGTTCAAAGCTTCAACGAGCTTCGCTTTGTCAAAGCCGCCCATTGCAACCGTGTCATAACCTTTCGATTTAGCTGCGAGCATTAGCTGCATAGCGCCAAGACCAGCATTCTTGTTAGCTTCGTCGCGTGCAACTTGCTCGAACGAATAAGCGCCTTCGATTTGACTAACCATATTGTCACGGATTTCTTGCGTCACATGGCCTGCTGCGAGCATGCCGTCAAAGATTTCGCGGCCGGTAATTTGCGCTTGCAAGTCGCCAAGAATAACGATAACGGCGGAAGCGTCGGATACTTGTTGTTGACCGTAAGCGATCGGACGAACAAGATCTTTCTGTGCTTGGTCTTGGATAACGAGGAAACGCCATTGCTGAAGGTTCCAAGAAGATGGTGCAGTTGCTGCCAGTTCAAGAATTTCGTTCAATGTTGTTTCAGGAATAACTACGTCTCTTTTGTATTGACGTACGGAATGACGCTCACGCATGACTTGCTCGGCGGATGGTGCTGCTACAGTATTGTTTTGGTTCATTTTAGGTGTCTCCCTCTCCAAATGGAATGAATGTAAAAATAAGTAACTAACCAGATACAAATTAACTTACTTTAGTATAGTACACATACAAAAGATAAGCAACTACAAAATTAGGAAGTCGAACTTTGAATTGTGCCTAAATGTGGGTTGACTCCAATGTGAATAATGTGGTAAATTATGGTCAATTGTACAAGGACGCTACGGAAGCACCGTAACGCGCAGATGATCTGCGTTGTTATGGTGCTTTTTTGCGTCCTTTTCTTCTTTTTCAGGATGCCAAGAGGAGTGTGGAATTGATCCGTATGAGCAAACGAAACCTTATTGTTGCTGTACAAGAATCGAGTTATATCGAACGACTTGGCGACTACATGCGTCAGAGCTCCTTTGGAACGGGCTGGCAGTTAACGGCCTTCACGAATCCGGCAGCACTTCGCAGCTATATGCGCGGAGGATATGCCGTTGACCTGCTCGTCGCAGAACCAAGCTTATTGGATGAGCTGGGAGAGTTGGCTGAGAGCGTGTTAGCCGCAGCTCTTGTAGGGCAGGTTGGACTTTCAGGGCATAAGCACCAAGTGCTGCAGTATCAGCCATTGCCGCAGCTGCTGCAGTCGTTCGCGGCTCTATATGCCTCTTCTGAGCAGCGCACGGTAAAGCTGATGGGTGAGGGGAATGCCGAATCCGGCGCTGAGTCTGAAGCTGGGGCTAGCATCATCTCGGTGTATTCCCCTGCCGGTGGAATCGGTAAGACCACGCTTGCGCTTCAGCTTGCGAGGCAGGCAGCCGCCTGCGGTGCTCGGGTCTTTTATTTGAATTTGGAACAGTGGAATGCTGCACCGCTCTGGGACAGCAGGGATGGTCGAGAAGATTTCTCGAATTTGTTGTACACGCTGCAAGCAGCCCCGGATAAAGCGGTTGCCCAAATTATTGCGCTGCGCAAGCGGCATCCGTGGCTCGGCATAGATTTTATCGTGCCTTGCGAGAATGCGGAGGAACGACTGTCCCTTACGGCTGAGCATGTGAAGAGGCTGCTGGGTGCCATCAAGGGAACCGGGGAATACGACAAGATTGTGGTTGATTTGGACAGCCGATTGGATGCCTTACACTTCGGGGTGTTTCAAGCAAGCCGCCATGTGCTTTGGCTCTTGAATAACGACCCGAGCAGCTTGCGTAAGACTGAGTTAGCCATGCAATATGGCGAGCAGAAGAATGGTTCTTCCTTTGCGGAGTCGAAACCGAAATTTCAATTTATTCAGCTTAAACCAATTGGCAGGCCTGAAGCGGAATGGCATAGCGGTAAGATGGCTTCACTGTCGATTACAGCTACTGTTCCTTTCGTGAAAGAATGGACTGCTATCGGTCAGCAAGGCGGGGCTGGGTGGTTCGATGCTCCTCAGTATCGCGGAGCGCTTGAAACGCTGCTTGGCAAGCTTGGCGAGCTGAAGCCGGGAGGTGATGACAGTGTCGCCTTTGAAAGAAGAAACAATCCAGCTGCTCAAGGAGCGAATTCGCAACCAGCTTGAGCTGGGGAGCGCCATGTCAGATGAGGATTTCAGCTCGCGCATTGAACGGGAGGTTTTTCGGTGGTGCTTGGATCATCCCATTACGGCAGGTGAGAAGATCCAGCTGGTTCGAAGATTGTTTCATTCTTTCCGAGGCTTGGATTTTATACAGCCGCTTATGGATGATCCGGCCATTTCGGAGATTATGATCAACTCCCATAAGGAGATGTTCGTGGAACGCGCGGGACAATTGTCGAGGCTTCCAATGGCTTTTGAAAGTAAGGAACGGCTGGAGGATTTGATTCAATCTGTAGTTGCGGGTGTTAACCGCGTAGTGAATGAATCCACGCCGATTGTGGATGCCAGGCTGAAGGACGGTTCGAGGGTGCATATCGTATTGCCGCCGGTTGCTCTGAAAGGACCGACGATGACGATCCGGAAGTTTCCTGAGCGTCCGCTGCTGATGGATGATCTGATCGCGTGTGAGGCGCTCACTTCTGAGGCCGCCTCCATGCTTAGTAAGCTTGTGAAGGCCAAATACAATATCTTCATTAGCGGCGGGACAGGCTCGGGCAAAACAACCTTCCTTAATGCTCTTACTCAGTTCATTCCGGAGGACGAGCGGATTGTAACCATTGAAGATGCAGCCGAGCTGCAAATTCGTACGGTCCCCAATTTAGTATCGCTGGAGACGCGTAACGCGAACACCGAAGGGAAAGGGGCTATTTCCATGCGAGAGCTGATTCGAGCTTCGCTGCGAATGAGGCCGAATCGGATCGTTGTAGGCGAGGTACGGGGCGGCGAAGCAATCGATATGCTGGCTGCAATGAATACCGGACATGATGGAAGCTTATCCACCGGACATAGTAACAGCGCTCGGGATATGATTGCCCGATTGGAAACGATGGTGCTGAGCGGTGCGGATTTGCCGATCGCCGTCATCAGGCAGCAAATTAGTTCGGCAATCGATATTATCGTGCATGTATCCCGCTTACGCGATCGTTCGAGGCGAGTCATCGAAATATCCGAGGTCATCGGAATTCAGGATGGTGAGGTATTACTGCAAACCCTCTACCGGTTCCAAGAGGATGGTGAACGTGAAGGTCGTGTGTCCGGCTTACTACGGCGCTGCGAGAATATGAAGTTGCACCGGACGTGGAAGCTGCAGATGGCGGGTATGGCTGAAGCTGAATTCTCGGAAGGTGAAGGTGCTTGAAGAGTATGAAGAGTACTCATGCCGACTGGATGCTTTGGCTTGGATGGACGAGTGCGGCATCTGCAGTAGGAGCAGGCGCAGAGGAGCTTCCTTGTTACGGGGAGTATCGTTTATCCGGTCAGCAATTCAAGGCAGCGGCGGTTGTCGGAGGGCTTCTGGTCTTTGCTGCCGCGTTCTTGTTTTATCGTTCTGTTGTTGCTGCGCTTGTGCTGTCATTAGCTGGCATCATCGCTCCTCGTATCCACAGGCGATCCTTGCTGGAGCAGCGGCGAATACGTCTGGCAGTTCAATTTAGAGAAGCGCTCTATTCAATCGCATCTTCACTTGCCGCAGGGCGCTCTGTAGAGAATGCCTTCGTTACCGCGCTTGAGGATCTCAGACTGCTCTACCCGAATCCGCTGACTGAGATTCTAATCGAATTTGAGATTTTATCAGCGAGATTGGGTTACGGGGAAACGCTTGAACAGGGGCTGATCGATTTGAGCCAACGTGCCCAGATCGATGATATTTCACAGTTCACCGACGTCTTTACAACCTGTAAACGATCCGGAGGTGATTTGGTTGAAGTGATCAGACGAACCTCACAGATGATTGGCGAGAAGCTGGATGTGCAGCAGGAAATCGCCGTCATGGTAGCGCAGAAGCGGTTGGAATCGCGAATTATGATGGGGGTTCCGTTTGTTTTCCTAGCCTTCCTCAGCCTGACAGCGCCGGACTATATGGCACCTTTATACAGCGGGATTGGCTACGTCATACTGACAGCGGCGCTTCTTCTTCTCGGACTTTGTTTTATGCTGATGACGAGAATTATGAATATCCGCATGTAATTGTCGAAGGGGGTTGCAGCTTGCTGTTGTCCATTATTATGGGGTCTTTACTTACTGCTTTATGGAGTTGGGCTTTGCTGCAATGCAGGCGGCATGACAAGAGAAACCAGATGAGCACGGCAGAACGATTAGTGACATCCCCTTTTCGTTATTTGCTGGAGCAGAGCGGATTGTTAAACCGAATTCAGCCCTTTCTTGCGAGCTTGCACGGGAGGCTGTTTATTCTTAACGGGCGGAGCTGGACGGTAGATGCAACAGACGGCTTTGTCGCTATGTCCATCGGTACAGGATACGCGGCAGCATGTGCGGGAGCGTGGCTTAGTGTACTCAGCAAGGAGCAGACGCTGCTGTATATAGGCATGCTGCTTGGTATCCTTCTGCCCGCAGCGAAATGGCGGGATACCGCCACTAAAGTGGAGCGCCGCAAGCAGGATATTTTACTGCTGCTGCCTGAGGTCATCAGCAAGCTGATGTTGTTGCTTGGAGCGGGAGAGACGCTGCAGCGCGCATTAGTGCGAGCCGGTGAACGAAAGGATGAGAAAGGCGGAACTCCGCTGTTCATCGAGCTTCGCAAAGTGAATGAAGCCGTGCGTAATGGCGAATCCTTTGCGGCGGCAATGGAGACGCTGAGCCGGCGCTGCGGTGTGCAGGAGGTCTCGCTGTTTACTACAACATTACTGCTGAATTATCGCCGAGGCGGCGATCAGCTTGTCCTTTCTTTGAAGGAGCTCTCTTATTCCTTATGGGAGAAACGTAAATCTGTAGCTCGTGCAAGAGGTGAAGAAGCTTCCTCGAAGCTTGTTTTCCCGCTTGTCGGTATCTTTATGGTGCTTATGGTGCTTGTTGCCTCACCTGCGATCTTAATGATGCGCGGTTAACTACTACTAATAGAGGAGTGGAACGATATGAAGAACATGAACAACGCACTGCGTGCATTTTGGAAGGATGAGGAGGGCCTTGGTACGCTGGAGATCGTACTTATCATTGCTGTAGTCATTATATTAGCACTGCTTTTCAAGGATTGGATTATTGCATTAATGGAGAAATTGATGGGCGATGCGGATGATAAAGCGAACGAAATCTTCAACTAGTTTGGCGAGTTGGCGTGCGCTGGCATTGAAGGAGGAAGGAAGCTTTACGCTTGAAGCAAGTATGGTGTTTCCTATGATTTTCGTAGCCCTCATTACGCTGCTCATGCTTAGTATGTATACCTACCAGAAGGTTGTCTTGTATTCAGTTGCATCACAAACGGCAGAGAGAACTGCTTTCCGCTGGGATAACAGTGCCAGAGCTGCTGTCAGTGGAATAGGCGTGACCGGGAAGTACGACGGATTATATTGGCGGTTGTCAGATAATGGGGCACTGCAAACGTTATTCGGATCAGCTGGCGGCAATCAGAACAGCTTGAGTGTTCCGATTGGCGAAACCTCTGCCAATAATTCGGATACATCCAGTGTTCCCTCTGAATCCTTCCCCCTTAAGAAGATGGCAATTGGAGCAGTCAGAGTTCGGAAGCCGCTCGAAGGGGTGATGACGTATGACGGGGTATGGGTGAAAAGAATTGACGTGAAGCTCCGCCAGCCATTATCGATCCCTCCTCTGGAAACGATACTTGGCCACTCGGAGCCGATGGCTATAACGGATGCTGTCATAGTCGACCCTGTCGAGCTCATCAGAAATGTGGATCTCGTACGGTATTATGCAGGAAGATTTGCCGGTCAGTCCGAGCAAGGCAAGGCACAAGCCCGTGAAGTGCTGCATAACCGGCAATCTCTTCAGGATCAGGAGCAGTAGGAGGCAGAACAAATGCACCGATTGAATGATAATAGTCGGCATGTTGCCCCTATCCAGTCGTTCTTCTGGAGGAGCAGTGACGGTGCTGTTTCGATTTACTTGATCGTTTCGACTGCAGCCATGCTGCTGTTCACAGCGCTGCTCATCGATTTAGCGCGAATTGCGGCTTTTGAGAAACAGAGCAGGCTTGCTGCGCAATCCGGCATCCGATCCGCTTTATCTGCTTATGACGGGGCGTTATATGAGCAATATGGTCTGTTCGGTACAGGCGGTTCAGATCGTGGGGAGTTGTTCGCGCAAGCCGTGTCGCACAACTGGACCTCGGATGAGGGCGGATTCAGACTCCTCGACGGGAAGACGGAAGCATCGCATGTGGACAGCTATGAGGTATTAGGCCTTCATCAGGTCTTTAGCAGGCAGGTGCTGGAGGACATGAAATACAAAGCGCCGATTGATTTTACATTGGAGGTAGCCTCCAAGTTCGCCCCGATGGCCTCTGCTATGAAGGAAGCCTCCATGTCAGTGGAATTGCTGGAGCGGCTTCGTCAGCTTTACGATGAACGAGAGAAGCGGCTGCAGGAAGTGATTACGATTCAGAAACAAGCCGCTGCCAGCGTCAAGAATGCAATAGGGTCACGAATGACAGGTTCGGCTCGAGAAATAGTCAGCCTCTATGGTTCCTATGAGCAGTGGATCAGAGAAGATACGATACGCACAATGGAGGAGTTGCCCCCACTACGCATTGATGCCATTAATTTCTATCGGAACTATGCGAGTAACGAAGCTGATTCAATCATGGCAGTGCTGGATGATGCGGCCATTCTTCATCGCGAATCGGAGCGAAAGGCAGTTATTTTGCTCCAAGAAGCAAAGGGCTTGAATAAGGCCATGGAAGATGCGGTCAAGCGGATGAGAGAAGAAGGAACGGGCGACGGTTATGACCGGATGAATCAGCAGCAGCTTACCGGAGGGCAATCGCAAGCTGGTGAGCTGTCACCTCTTCGTGAATCACGTGATGCTGCAGAAGGGCTCGTGCTGGATCAAGCTTGGTTTGAAACTTATGAACAAGAACTAAGCCAGCAAACAGTCGATATTCAGCAAGTAGCTGCAAGGGCTGCTTTGTTTCGTCAGGCGGTCCTAACTGCAATTGGGGGTATCGGCAGGTCCGAAATATTACGTGAATCCTTGCAGCAGCTTGAAGGTGCTTATGGCAGCTATGGGGATCGCTACATTCAACCGGGCACCGTCATCCATAGCAGGCAGAAGGAGATGGAGAGCCGGCAGTCCAGCGATCAAGAACGAAAGTCTAATGAAGCGGCAGCTGAGACCAAATGGGTTCAAGTGAAACAGCAGCTTCAATCGATGATCTCTGCCCCGAATCAGGAGGACCACCAAGAGGCATTTCGTGAAGTGAAGCAGCAAATGGAAGCGAATCTGAAATTCAATGAAGCTGCAACGTCGCCGCTAATAGATGATGACCTGAATGGCGGTGAGGACGCTGATGTCGATGCCGGTGAGAAGGCAAGGGTATCGATGACTTCCATGGGAAGGATCTTCAGCGGGATGGCGGATGTTCTTGAAGGGATCAGAGATCCGCTCTATGTGAATGAATATATCGTTCATCGGTTTCATTCGTTCGATCCTAAGCTGTTCTCTGCTTCTCCGGCAAGCGGTCGATCGACCACAGAAGGCTTCTCTTCGGGACTGGCTCTCGAGAATCAAGAGGTCGAATATATTATGTATGGTTTTCAGGAGCCCGCTGCTAATGTGGCCGCCGCTTACGGTGAATTGTTCGCAGCAAGGCTGGCGATTCGAACGATGGAAGGGTTTATTGCATGCAAAGGATTGGGACATCCATTATTGGTACTCTCCGCTGCGGTACTGTACGGATTAGAGAAATCGCTGGCCGATATGATTACGATTGCGCAGGAAGGGAAAGTGGAGCTTTCCAAGTATACGCCCGTGGAATTAAGTTATTTGGATTATCTAAGGGTTTTTCTGCTGTTGCATGGCAGCAGCGAAGCCAAGACAGCGCGCATTATCGCTGTCATTGAGCGTAATCTGGGCGGCGTTTCCTTATCATATGTCTCCACAGGCTTGACGGGGGAATTGACCTCCTCCGTGAAGCTGTGGTTTCTGCCCGGGCTCATGAGGAGCTTTACTGGCGCAGGTATTCTGAGCGGAAAGGTTAAGGGCAATCGATATGAAGCGACGCATACCATTGGCTGGTCGTACGGGTAAACGGAGCAGCGAAACCGGAAGCATTACTTTAGAAGCGGCTTTATTGCTTCCGATTTTGCTAATGGTCGTTATTTTCTTTATTTGCTTGATCCGGCTTAATACGGTGCAGATGGCGCTTCATAGCTCAGTATCCCAAACGGTAAGGCAGGCTGCGGCTAATATCCATCCTGTTGATCTAGCTCTTCAGAAGCTGAGTGCATCCGTGGGAGAGATCCATGAACCGGAATCGGCAGCTAATTCGGTGACGGAGCCTCAGGCAGATACGGAAGCGGGAACACGAACAGAAGCTGCTTTACCACCGCTATTGCAACAATTACCGGGAGTGGATTTCATTGCTGAGAAGCTGGAAGAGTGGCTTCCGGCTCCGGCAGGGCTTCTCCTTTCATCGGCATTGCAGGGGAATTGGAAGCCGGTAGTGGATGCAGCAGCAACTGAAGCCGGCAGGGGCATTATTGAACCGCTGCTTCGCCAAGAAGCCGATAAGTCCGTGCTCGATCCTAAGAGGCTGCGTCTGAGCAAGCTTTCGCTTCCTGATTTGAAGAATAAGTCAGATGTTTCCCTTCTCATCGAGGCGGAGTATGAGTTCCAGCTGGGATTTCCGTTTACGAAGAAGTCGATTGTATTGAGGGAGCGTGCTGAAGAACGTGTCTGGGTGCGCGATTCCATTCCGGCACCTCAGGATCAAGAGTTGGCACAATTAGATGAAGCGCCTATTCAAATTGTACTTCTCGAGCCGTCACCGGCTAATCCGGGAAGACGGGCACGTGTTGTCGTTCAGACAAGTCCGGGTAGAAAGCTGTCCATTCAGGTGATTTATAAGAGTGGGCACAGTGTGGCAAAGCATCTCGGCGATACTTACACAGACAACGAAGGGTTTGCGGAGTGGACATGGCTGATATCGGGTAACACCACTCCCGGCGTATGGGAGCTTATTGTTTCGGCAAGTGAAGGTTCATCGCGTGCTGCCAGACATTTTGTAGTGGAGAAGAGAGCTGCTCTGTAGCTTGGAAGGAGGTTTCGGATGATGGCTCAAATCGAGCTCGTTTTAGCAGCGCTGCTGCTTGGAATTGCTTTTGTCTGTGATGTGCGAGCGATGCGCATTCCGAACAAGCTGACGCTAACCTTCTTCGCCGCCGGACTCATTTATCATTTGAGCAGCGATGGTTTGAGCGGTGTGATTTTCTCGTTAATCGGTATACTGGCGGGAGTGCTGCCTCTGATTGCCTTGTATATGCTGAAGGGAATAGGGGCGGGGGATGTGAAGCTGTTCGGAGCACTTGGTGCGCTTGTTGGGGCAGCTACGTGCTTGGAAGTTCTTATGTATTCCATTTTGTTTGGGGGGCTGTTTGGAATCGTGCTCCTGGTCATGAATCAAACCTTTGCAAAGCGAATTGTGGCATTTGCAGTTTCACTGTTTGCCTTACCTCGAAATCTGCATACAGATGGCTTCATGACGCTGAAGAAGAATGGGTTGCGATTCCCGTTCATGATCGCAGTGGTGCCAGGGGCGATTACGACCTGCTGCTTCATGCGTGAATGGCCGTTCAGTGGATAGGAAGGAGAGCGACGTTGATGGTGTTTAAAGAATTAAGAGTCGATTTCACGATGAAGCGTGGACTTGAAATGATCGTTGATTTGGAATCCGGCATCTCGAGGGAGCAGCTTGATCCAATCGAAATGAAGATGCTCCAAAGCCAGCGTATTCCGAAATTGCTGCCTGTGGAATGGGTCGATATCGACGGGAAGATAACTTTGCGGTATCGCATTAACGGCAAACGAATCTTACTTCATCGCATGCAAACTCAGCAGTTGACGATGGTTCAATTCTATGCCCTGCTGCTCGCTATCGTGGAAGCACTGGATGATTGTAAACAATACATGCTGCGAGAAGAAGGCTTTATGCTTCATGAGCAATACATCTATATCGGTGATCATTGGGAGGAAGCCGAGCTTGTGTACGTGCCGCTTCGAGATACAAGCATTGTATCCTCGGCAAGTGAGGCGGTGCTTGCTATGGCTATTCGCTGGGTTGGTTATATCGCCCAGCCTGATGGAGCGGGCTTGCAGCAAATTTTCCAGCATTTAAGAGGGGAGTATACTGCTTGGGGGCAGCTCAGGCGGACCCTGCTCGCCCTTCTTGGAAGTGAATACAGAGAGTCAACAAACGAGTCGTTCGGAGAGCCGGATCATGCTATAAGGCCGGTAGATAATGTGGCTGTCCCTTCATCTACTCAATCTTCGTTCGTATGGAAGAATGAGTCTGTGCCGCCGAGAGCTCCAAGTGTAGTTCGAAGGGATGAGGGAAGCGAGCGCATTCAGGGGGATATTGGATTTGAGCTTCCGCTAACGGAGCTGCCGGTCCAAGAGCGACCAGCTTCCTTAATGAAGTCGGGCTGGATGTTAGGAGCAGGAGGACTAATTATTGCCGCGGTCATTTGGCGCTTTCTCTATTTGCCATCTCCATCTCAAAGCAGTCTGCTGATTTGCTCTGGTTTGACGCTCATGACAGCCGCGGGAGGACTAATTGTGAATCGAAGGATGAGTTCTGGCTCGAGTAAGGAAGATGAGGGCAATGGTTGGAATGAGAGGCAGGCATGGCCTGTCGAAGATGGATTCGTGCCTAATTCCATGCCTATCCACGTTCAAAGGCAGTTGAAGTCATACCGAGAAGAATTCACAGGGGATGGTGTTCCACCTGCCGTTCAGTCAAACGCGATTCCATTCACACCTCTATCACTCAGCGGAAAGACAGCATCTCTGGAAGCATCGCCTAACGATGCAACAGTGTTACTTAGACAGAATGCAGAGGCGCAAAGCGGAGCTGTTATTAGTGCTCCGTGTCTCGAACGCAAGGTAGAAGGAGAGTCAGCGGTGGTAGTCAGACTGGGACAGAACCAGTTTGTAATCGGCCGAGCAAATGAGGGAGTGGATCACGTGGATTTGTCTTCCGGGATTTCCAGAGCCCATCTGGAATTAAGTGTGAAGCAAGGCAACTGGTCAGTGAAAGATATGGGCTCTCGAAACGGAAGTACCCTTAACGGAGTTACAATGATTCCCTACAAAGCCTATCCGCTAAATGATAACGATTCGATACAGCTGGCTGGTGATAGAGGGCCACTCTATAAATTCCGATCAGGATTGCCCTCCAGTCCCTCACAACAAGTAGGCTGAAGGACTTCCCGTATGGTAAGGTTCTTCGGAAGTGATTGAAGTGAAGTGTAAGGCCGACCAGTCAAGGAAGCTGTTACTTCCGGGCTAATAACTGACGCAGCGCATCATGAACGGTATCGTAGCGGAACTCGAACCCCAGCTCCATAGACTTCCGTGGGATCGCTCTTGAACCTTCGAGCAGCAGGAAGGAAAGCTCGCCGAGAACGGCTTTGAGTACGAATGCCGGCACCGGAAACCAGTGCGGTCTTCTCATGGCCTTGCCGATTGCTCTTCCAAACTCATTGTTCGTTACCGGCTCTGGTGCACATGCATTGACGGGTCCATGTATTTCCGGATCATCGAGGCAGAATAGAATCAGTCGAATCATATCGTCTTCGTGAATCCAGGGGATCCACTGTTTGCCGCTTCCCATTCTTCCGCCTGCCATTAATCGATAGGGCAGCAGCATCTTCGGGAAGGCACCGCCTTTCATCCCAAGCACTAGTCCGATTCGCAGCTTTACAAGCCGTTGAACCTCAATGCGATCTGCAGCAGCTTCCCACTTCTCAACGACAGAAGCGAGGAAATCAGTAATGTGAGCTGGGCCCCACTCATCGCTGACTTTACTTCCATCCGTCCCGTAGATAGAGATGCCCGATGCATTTATAACGACGGACGGTTTACGCTGAAGGGCTTCTACGACTTTGCCGATCGCACGCGCTGCATTTAGTCTCGAATGCAATATTGCGGATTTGCCTTCTTTCGTCCAGCGGCGACTGATGGATTCTCCTGCTAAATTGACGATTGCGTCGATCCCTTCCAGCTTAACCGGAGACTCGGCCAGCTTGGACCAAGTGATCGTATGCAGCTTCGGATTCGGGCTCATCTGTTTCTCAGACCTAGAGATAATCCATACTTCATCTCCTCGCTGCAGCAGTGCATCGACAAGCATAGCTCCTACATATCCCGTTCCTCCGGTAACTGCTACCTTCATACAGAGACCTCCTTAAACCTCATTCAGAGCATCCAATTGCTTCAATAATACTGCAAAAGCCGCCCAAGCGGGCGGCTTATTTGTTAATTAAATGTGTATAGGCGGAGTAGTCGATCTGTTCCTTCTCCAGAAACGAAACCAAGCTGCGGTAATCCCGCTTAGGCGTTGCCCGAATATAACCTTCAATACAGTGATTGCGCGACACTTCCGATGCGCCGCCTTCAACGGCTACTTGAGCGATTTTGGCTGCAATGGAATGTTTGGCAATGTCCCGAAACGCACTTGGTACAGGAGAGACGAGCTGATCCAGAAAACTCTTGGAATCCTCAGGCCACATGCCGCGGCTTCGTTCCACCCAATAGTTCTGCCAATCAAGCTTTGATTTGCCATCTCGCATCGGGAGCACCTTAAGGAATTTACGGAACATAAAATAGCCGCCGATCGACATAAAGCCAATCATCACAATTGCCCAAAACATAATAAAATACATAAACCAATTCGGTGCCATTCGACTTATTCACCTCGAGCCAACTCAGATATACGAATTATGCGTAACAAATTGTTTCCATTATAAGCGATGACGTCTATCTCCCGCAACCGACAAGGCATTTCCGGCACGATACGATAGCATCCAAACTTTCCTTACGGTCACACACCTAGATTTATTGGAGTATTCCTTGTAAAATAGGAAGGACAAGCGTTTGCGAGGAACAGGACACCTAGTAGTCCCGCCTTGTAACGAAAGGAGCGAATGAGTCCATGTTAAAAATCGGATCCCACGTTTCATTTTCCGATAAAGGGCTGCTGACCGCAGCGAACGAAGCCGTATCCTACGGATCAAGTACATTCATGATTTACACCGGTGCACCACAGAATACACGGCGTAAACCGATTGAAGATTTATATATTCCAGATGGCAGAGACGCAATGGGCAAGGCGGGAATTGACGAGATCGTCGTTCATGCCCCATACATCGTAAACCTCGGCTCTTACAAAGACGATACGTTTGAACTGGCTGTCCGCTTCCTTCAGGAAGAAATTCGCCGTACAGACGCGATCGGCGTACGCAATATCGTGCTTCATCCGGGTGCTTTCACCGACAAGGATGCGGAGTACGGGATTGCTCGCATTGCAGAAGGCTTGAATGAAGTACTCAATGGCACGAAAGAAACAAACGTGAATATTGCCCTTGAAACTATGGCAGGTAAAGGCACTGAAATCGGCCGCAGCTTCGATGAGCTTGCATCCATTATTGACAAAGTAGCTGCAAACGAACGTCTGACCGTTTGTATGGATACCTGTCATATGCATGATGCAGGTTACGACATCGTCGATGATATTGATGGTGTACTGTCAGAGTTTGATCGCATTGTTGGCCTTAACCGTGTCGCCGTTGTCCATGTCAATGACAGTAAAAATCCGCGCGGAGCGGGTAAAGACCGTCATGCACCGATCGGTGCCGGCTGGATTGGGCATGATGCGATTCGCAATATCGTTCATCATGAAGGACTCAAAGGACGTCCATTTATCCTTGAGACACCATGGATTGGCCAAGAGGACAAAACGCAGCGTCCGATGTACGAAGCGGAAATTGCTTTGCTTCGCGGCGATGCACATACGCGTTTCGGCAGTGAGTTCTTGGAGGATGTGGAGCGTCTGCACCATTTCTTCAATAAACAGGACATCAACCACCGCGGCTATGTACTGTCCGTTTGGGATGTACTTAAGAATGACGCAAAAGCAAAGAAAGCCGATCCGCGCGAGCCGATGGATCGTTTGTATGATCTTGTAGCCGAGCATCGCATTTTGCCAGAGCTCTCGGAAGAAGCCATTAATCAGCGGATTACGGCTTGGTTCGCGGGCAAAACGCTGCTTGTGAACGCATAAGCTGACCTATAGCTACTCTACTTGTTGACGGAAGGAAGACTTGTCTATTATGCAAAACATCTATCAGCCCGGACCGTCCTCGCAGCGCCCGGATAAGCGCAAACGTGCGACAATGCTCATCTCTTGCCCGGATCGGCCCGGAATTGTAGCGGCTGTCTCGCACTTCTTGTACGAGCATGGCGCGAATATCGTGCAGTCCGACCAGTATTCCATGGATCCCGGCGGCGGCATGTTCTTTATCCGTTTTGAATTTGATCTCAGTGACCTGGACGCCGAGCTGCCGGTCCTCCAGGAGGATTTTGCCCGAGTGGCAGATCGTTTCGAGATGAAATGGCATACGTTCCGCGCGAGTCGCAAGAAACGTCTGGCTATCTTCGTTTCCAAAGAAGATCACTGCTTGCTGGAGCTGCTCTGGCAGTGGCAAGCAGGTGATCTGGAAGCGGATATTGCAATGGTAATCAGTAATCACCCGGATATGAAAGCACTCGTAGAATCATTTGGTATCCCGTTCCACCACATTCCGGTTACGGCTGACACGAAAGCCGAAGCGGAGAAGAAGCAGCTGGAGCTTGTGTCCGATAAAGCAGATCTGATTGTACTGGCACGTTATATGCAAATTATTTCGCCTAAATTCATCGAGCAGTTCCCGAATCGGATTATTAACATTCATCATTCCTTCTTGCCTGCCTTTGTAGGTGGCAAACCTTATGCTCAAGCGTATACGCGAGGCGTCAAAATCATCGGAGCTACAGCGCATTACGTAACGGAAGAGCTCGACGGCGGACCGATCATCGAGCAGGATGTTCAGCGCGTCAGCCACCGTGATGAAGTGGACAACCTGAAACGCATCGGACGTACGATTGAACGTGTTGTACTTGCGCGTGCGGTTAAGTGGCATGTCGAAGACCGGATTCTTGTGCACAAGAACAAGACGGTCGTATTCAATTAATTGAAGCAAACGTCAGCAACCTGCTGACAACAATGGCGCGTTTTCGCGGAATTCTCCGTGTGAACGCGCCATTTTCATGTCGATTTTTAGCGCACTAACGCATTAAGGATGGAAAAGGCGCAGTGGTAATGGTACAATATTTCAAAGCCAGTGCGGGTACACCGCCAGAGTAATTAAAGAGAGAGTATGACATTGAAACGCACCGCGCCTTCCAAGGATCGCGATTGCCGTTTCACTTCGATGCAAGCCTATTCGGATTTAGGAGGAGTTTACGTAATGACAGTAACACAGAAATCCATCGACCAGCTTTCCATTGACACGATTCGCACACTAGCGATCGATTCGATTGAGAAAGCAAATTCCGGCCACCCGGGCATGCCTATGGGAGCGGCTCCGATGGGGTATCAATTGTTTGCGAAAACAATGAACCACAATCCGTCCAACCCAACATGGATCAACCGCGATCGTTTCGTTCTTTCCGCAGGTCATGGTTCCATGCTGCTTTACAGCCTGCTGCACCTGACAGGCTATGGTCTTCCAATCGAAGAACTGCAAAACTTCCGTCAATGGGGCTCCAAGACACCGGGTCACCCCGAGTTCGGTCACACAGCCGGCGTAGATGCAACAACCGGTCCACTTGGACAAGGGATTGCCATGGCAGTTGGTATGGCGATGGCTGAAGCTCATCTTGGCGCAACTTACAATAAACAAGACCTGAACGTGATCGACCACTATACATTCGCAATTTGCGGCGACGGCGACTTGATGGAAGGCGTTGCAAGCGAAGCAGCTTCGCTCGCAGCTCACCTGAAGCTTGGCAAACTGGTTGTCCTATACGATTCAAATGATATCTCGCTCGATGGCGAGCTGAACCTGTCGTTCTCCGAGAACGTACAAGGCCGTTTCGAAGCTTACGGCTGGCAAGTCATTCGCGTAGAAGACGGTAATGATCTGAACGCACTTGCTAAAGCAGTAGCTGCTGCACAAGCGGATACAAGCAAACCGACACTGATTGAAGTGAAAACGACAATCGGTTACGGCAGTCCGAACAAAGGCGGCAAAGGCGGTCATTTGGGTACACACGGCAGCCCGCTTGGCGCTGACGAGACTGTTCTGACGAAGCAATTCTACGGCTGGGAGAACGAAGCTTTCCACGTGCCGGCAGAAGTTGCCGCACACTTCGCGGAAGTGAAAGCAAACGGTGAGAAAGCCAATGCAGCGTGGGATGCATTGTATGCAACTTATAAAGCAGCTAACCCTGAGCTGGCAGCACAATTCGAAACCGCAATCAGCGGCAACCTGCCTGAAGGCTGGGATAATGATCTGCCTGCATACACGTCTGCGGACAAAGCACTTTCGACTCGTGTAGCTTCCGGTAACGCGCTTAACGGACTTGCGAAGAACGTCCCAAACCTAATCGGCGGCTCTGCTGACCTGGAGAGCTCCACAATGACTCACCTGAAAGGGTTGCCTGTATTTAAACCAGGCAGCTACGAAGGCCGTAACGTATACTTCGGCGTACGTGAGTTTGCGATGGCAGCAGCTATCAACGGTATGAGCTTGCATGGCGGCGTTAAAGCATTCGGCGCTACGTTCTTCGTATTCACGGATTACCTGCGTCCGGCAGTACGTCTGTCCGCGCTGATGAAATTGCCGGTTGTCTATGTACTGACGCATGACAGTATCGCAGTTGGTGAAGATGGTCCTACGCATGAGCCAATCGAGCAAATTGCTTCCCTGCGTATCATTCCGCAGCTTACTGTATTGCGTCCGGCGGATGCGAACGAAACTTCGGCAGCATGGGCTTATGCGATTTCCAAAGCGGATCAGCCGGTAGCACTCGTTCTGACTCGTCAGAACCTGCCGATTCTTGAAGGAACGAACGAGCTAGCTCGCGAAGGCATTGCGAAAGGCGCTTATGTCGTTTCCGAAGCGGCTGACGGCAATCCTCAAGCTCAGCTGATCGCTACCGGTTCTGAAGTACAGCTTGCGGTTGCAGCTCAGAAAGCTCTTGCAGCAGAAGGCATTCAAGTTCGTGTCATCAGCATGCCAAGCTTCGATCTGTTCGAGCGCCAGCCTAAGGCGTATAAAGAATCCGTTATTCTTCCAAGTGTTAAAGCCCGTCTTGCCATCGAAATGGGTTCACCATTCGGTTGGGAGCGTTACGTAGGCGACGGCGGTGAGGTACTGGGTATCAATACCTTCGGTGCTTCCGCAAAAGGCGATCGCGTAATTGCAGAGTACGGCTTCACGGTTGAGAATGTTGTAAGCAAGGTAAAAGGTTTGCTGTAGTAGCTAATAAACTGCGGGGCTGAAAGCCGGCTATTGTAACGCGGCAGGAAGCCCTGCTTTCCTATCCTCATTCTAAGCGTATACCACAAAGGAGCTAATGCCGAATGTCTCAGTTCGAGAATGTGTCAATCGTCAAGAAAGCTAATGTATACTTCGATGGTAAAGTAACCAGCCGCACAGTACTGTTCGCAGATGGAACGAAGAAAACGCTCGGCATCATGATGCCAGGCGAGTATGAATTCGGTACAGATGTGAAGGAAATTATGGAAATCGTGGCAGGGGATTTGAAAGTGCTGCTGCCAGGCGATTCCGAATGGATCAGCATCTCCGGCGAAGGCGAGTTTACGGTTCCGGCACATGCAAAGTTTAAGCTTCAAGTGACAACGGTTACGGATTATATCTGCTCTTATATTCAAGAATAGTTTAGGTAAACGAAAAGCTGCCCTGCTCGCTTTGGACATTATCCAAGGAGAGTGGGGCAGCTTTTTCTGCGTTAAACGGTCGATTAGTCAGCCGTAATGCGTTGTTTGTTAATATAAGCTTCCAACTGCAACCGCTGATAAGGAGCGAGCCCTGCCAGCAAACAGCCGTAACGGAAGCGGCTGCCATTGGTTTCAATGCGGATAATGCGTCCGGTTACCGGAGGCAGCTCCGAATCCTGAGGGAAGTGGATGACGACGAACATATCGCACTCCAGCGGGAAGTTGGACGAAATTTGAAGTCCGCTTTCGGAAATATCGCAAAGCGTCCCATCAATCAGTTGACCGGAGAACGAACCTTCTTGCGCCCATTGATAGACGGAGAGCTTCAGCGGTACATTCAGTGCAAGGCGTTCGGCCCTGCGACGGTTCTGCCCGTTATCGGATACTTGAACACCCGTCGGTGCTTCCGAAGTGGCAGCAACGGTATCTTCAACATCGTTGTGCGTCGTAATTCGTTTGTTGATCCACTGCTCATAGCCGTGAGCGAGCGCGGAGAGATCCAACTCTCCAAGACCCATCGCGTCACCGACTTGATAAAGGCTCTTTACCGTTTCCAGAATCGGCGTTGGCGTCTTAAGCTCATCAGAGAGCGAGGAAGCAAGGCGCAGATCCTTCAGCATGAGCGCGAGCGAGAACTGCACGCTGAAATCGCGTTCCAGCAGCTTCGGCGTTTTAAGCTCGGCCATTTTGCTGGCAGCTCCGCCGGATTGAACCAGTTCGAGGAACGACTTGGCGTCGATGCCGCCGCTTGCGGCTATGGCCATCCCTTCAAGCAGGGCGGCAACGTTGATGCCGACAATCGTATTATGAGCCAGCTTCGCAGTTGAACCGCTTCCGCCCGGACCCATCGGAATGACTTTGCGTCCCATCGCGTTCAGGACGTCGTGTACCTTGTGGATGACTTCGATATCGCCGCCAACCATGAAGACAAGGGAGCCGCTCACTGCAGCAGGCTTGCTTCCTGTAACCGGGGCATCGAGGAAGTCGCCGAATTTAGCAGAAACATCTGTATGTAGTTGGCGTGCCAAAGCCGGAGATATCGTACTGCTGTCGATGACAATCGTTCCCGGCATCATAGCTCCGAGCAGGCCGTTCTCACCGTAGTAGACTTCACGAATCGCGTCATCGTTGCTGATCATCGTAATAATCAGATCCGATACGCGCGCTGCTGCTGCCGGTGATGAAACTTCATCCGCACCAAGCGCGAGAAGCTTGTCCGCTTTGCCCGGCGTACGGTTAAATACAGTAACGGAATACCCTTTGCGGAGCAAATTGGCTACCATGGGCTCACCCATAACGCCTAGGCCGATAAATGCAATTTTAAACATGCATGTTCATCTCCTTGAAAGCGGATTTTATGTAGTTTCATTTTATCACAAAAAGCTGGGAAGAAGTATTGGCCCCCTCGATCGCTTGTTTTTACCTAACAAATCCATTATCCTTATCCTAGCTGTAAACAGGATAATTTGTGGGAGGTTTATTACGAATGAGTAAAGCAGTTCAGTTTGATTATAGCAAGGCATTGTCGTTCATCGGCCAGCATGAAATCGATAATCTGGCAGGGCAAGTACGCGCAGCACATGACCAGCTTCGTGAAGGTACGGGCGCAGGCTCGGACTATCTGGGCTGGATCGACCTGCCGACGAATTATGATAAAGAAGAGTTTTCCCGCATTCAGAAAGCAGCTGCGAAGATCGGATCGGATTCCGAGGTGCTGATCGTTATCGGCATCGGCGGCTCTTACCTAGGCGCTCGCGCAGCAATTGAAATGCTGTCACACTCTTTCTATAACCTGCAGCCGAAAGAACAACGCAAGACGCCGCAAATCTTGTTCGCAGGCAACAACATCAGCTCTACATATGTAACGCATTTGCTTCAATTGCTGGAAGGCCGCGACTGGTCGATCAACGTGATCTCCAAGTCAGGTACAACGACTGAGCCGGCAATTGCTTTCCGCGTATTCCGCGAAGCATTGGAAGCAAAGTATGGCAAAGCTGAAGCCCGTACACGTATCTATGCGACAACAGATCGCGAGAAGGGTGCACTGAAGAAGCTGGCAACGGAAGAAGGCTACGAGTCCTTTATCATCCCGGATGATGTAGGCGGACGTTACTCTGTCCTTACAGCAGTTGGTTTGCTGCCGATTGCAGCTGCAGGCATCAATATCGATGAGATGATGAAAGGCGCAGCGGATGCACAGCAAGCTTATAGCAGCCCCGTGCTTGCCGAGAACGAAGCTTACCAATATGCAGCAGCGCGCAACGCTCTCTACCGTAAAGGCAAAGCAACGGAAATTCTCGTGAATTACGAGCCGGCGCTTCACTTCGTGTCGGAGTGGTGGAAACAGTTGTACGGCGAGAGCGAAGGCAAAGACTTCAAAGGGATTTTCCCGGCTGCCGTAGACTTCTCGACGGACCTGCATTCCATGGGTCAATTCATTCAAGAGGGTAACCGTAACATCTTCGAAACGGTCATCCAAGTGAAGAACGTAGCGGAACAAATTACGATCGGTCATGATGCAGGAGACCTGGACGGGCTTAACTTCCTGACTGGCAAAACGATGGATTTCGTAAACAAGAAAGCCTTCGAAGGCACGCTTCTTGCACATACAGACGGCCAAGTACCTAACTTTGTCGTGAACATTGCGGACATGAAACCTTATACATTCGGTTACCTGGTGTACTTCTTCGAAATCGCGTGCGGCATCAGCGGCTACCTGCTGGGCGTCAATCCGTTCGACCAACCGGGCGTTGAAGCGTACAAGAAGAACATGTTTGCCTTGCTTGGCAAACCGGGCTATGAGAAAGAGAAGGCTGAGCTGGAAGCTCGCCTGTAGCTTTAATCGCCATGCAGCCCAGATACAAAACGCTGCGTAAGCAGGCCAGCAAAGAGATTGTCATTAAGAAATCGCGTTTCATCGGTTATGGAAAGCCGGTCGCTTCAGAGGCAGAAGCGATCGCGTACATTGAGGAGCTGAAGAAGCTTCACTGGAACGCGTCGCATAATTGCTCTGCATACGTGATCGGTGAACGCGACGAGATCCAGAAGCAATCCGATGATGGGGAGCCAAGCGGTACTGCCGGCAAACCGATTCTGGAAGTGATCAAGCATCATGGCCTCAAGAACGTTGTTATTGTCGTGACTCGTTATTTCGGAGGCATCATGCTCGGTGCAGGCGGCCTTATTCGCGCCTATACAGACGGTGCTGTCGCGGCAATTGAAGCGGCCGAGCCCATTGTGTATATTCTGCATCGCGAGGTAATTGTCGATGTCGATTATACATGGTATGGCAAGCTGGAAAACGAATTCCACGCCCGTAATGTGCGAGTTGGCGGGACCGAATTCACCGACCGTGTAGTCATCACCTGTCTGCCGGAAGCGCCGGACGCAGAGCGATTCAGCGCGTGGATAACCGACGTCACGCAAGGACAAGCCGTACTCTCTCTTGGTGAAGAGAAGTACTACATTGAAGGCGAATAACGCAATAAGAAGCTCCCCGGACCAACCTGTGCCGGGGAGCTTTCTTATTCCTTCACTTAATCCCCGGGCTGGATGAAGAATAATTAGGATTGACTAGACTCGCCTCTGTCTGCTACATTTAATACCAAGTAGTTTGATGGGGATTAAACCACTACAACGATTCCTCAAGGAAAGTGTCAGGGGGTAAGTCAGCTTGAATATCATCATGCGCAGCCGCTTGTGGAGCTTTGGCTTCCGCAGCACCATTATGCTTTATTTTGTATTGCTGATTGTTTTGCCGATTATTGGAATCTACTCGCAATCCTTTGAGCTTGGCCTGCAGCCTTTCTGGGACAGCATCACGGACCCGTTGGCTTGGAAGGCCGTGCTGCTTACCGTTAAACTTTCCGTAATAGCTGCACTTATCAATGTATTTCTTGGCACCATGATTGGATGGGTATTGATTCGTTATCGGTTTCCGGGGCGAAGAATACTTAATAGTTTAGTAGATTTGCCATTTGCGCTGCCGACGGCTGTCGGTGGCTTGATGATATTGCTGCTCTTGGGTCCAAACAGCTTCGCGGGCGGAATCGCCGACAAGCTCGGATTTCAGATCGTATTTCATGAACCCGCTATCATAATAGCTATGGTATTCGTGACGTTTCCCTTCGTTATTCGCGGCGTTCAGCCCTTGCTCGAAGAGCTCGACAAGTCGGAAGAAGAAGCCTCGTATACGCTTGGCGCATCGAGGGCGAGAACCTTCTTTCAAGTGATATTCCCTTCCATGCTTCCGGGTATTATTAGCGGAGCGATGCTGGCTTTCTCGAGAGCACTCGCTGAATTCGGCGCTGTCGTACTCGTGGCAGGCAACATTCCGGGAAAAACGCTGATCGCAGCTGTCTATATTTTCGGAGAGATTGAAAGCGATAACGTGCAGGGGGCTGCGGCCGTTTCCGTTATGCTGCTGACACTGTCGTTCCTCATTCTGTGGGCGGTTAACTTCGTCCAATCGAGGAGGCACGGCAAATGAGAAAACTTTGGATTACGTTAACCTATCTGGTGTTTCTGATACTGCTCATTGCACCGCTCGTGAAGATTTTTACCGGCTCCTGGGGAGATGGATGGAGCGGCTTCGCAGAAGCGCTGACACGCAAGCAATCCTTACATGCGCTTATGATGACCGGCTTGATCGTCGTCGTAGTAACGCTCCTAAATACGCTGTTCGGCGTCATGCTTGCCCTCTATCTCGTTAGAGGCACGTGGCTTAGCAAGCGGCTCAAAGGGCTGATGAACAGTATCGTTGATTTGCCGTTTGCGGTTTCGCCGGTCATCGGTGGATTGATGATCGTTCTGATGCTCGGTCCGAGCTCGGTAATCGGTACATTCTTCGAAGATATCGGCTTCAAAGTAGTCTATGCATTGCCCGGTATGATCCTTGCTACACTCTTCGTGACGTTCCCGCTTATGGTGCGTGAAGTCATGCCGGTGCTGCAGGAAATCGGCTCTCAGCAGGAAGAAGCGGCATCGACGCTTGGCGCTTACTCCTGGTACACCTTCTGGAAGGTGACCTGGCCGTCGATTCGCTGGGGCGTCATCTATGGGGTTGTATTGACCGTCGCAAGATCGCTCGGCGAATTTGGTGCCGTACTGGTTGTCTCAGGCAATATCATGAACAAGACGCAAACGGCGACAACGCTCGTTTATCAGGATGTCGAGAATTTCAATGTTATCGCGGCGAGCAGCGTGGCGCTTGTGCTGGCTGCGTTCTCTGTGGGATTGCTGCTGCTTATGGAATGGGCGAAGAAGAGAAAGGAAGTGCATTAAGCGATGCATATCGAGGTGCGCGGTTTAAATAAACAGTTCGGTGATTTTCAAGCGGTCAATGATGTTAGCTTCGATATTGCCAAAGGTCAATTAATCGGTCTGCTCGGACCAAGCGGCGGCGGCAAAACGTCGATTCTCCGCATGCTTGCGGGGCTGGAGACACCAACCTCCGGAGATATCGTGTTTCATGGCAAACGGGTGAATGACCTGCCGCCGCAGGAACGCGGAATCGGGTTCGTATTTCAGAACTATGCTCTATTCAAACATATGACGGTTTATGATAATGTCGCTTTCGGCTTGAAGGTCAAGAAGGAGCCTAAGGATGCAATCCGCGAGCGTGTTATGTCGCTGCTTGAGCTTACCGGCCTGAAGGGCTTCGAGCACCGCTATCCGCATCAGCTCTCCGGCGGTCAACGCCAGCGTGTGGCTTTTGCCAGGGCGCTTGCACCACAGCCGCAGCTGCTGCTGCTGGATGAGCCTTTTGCCGCGATTGATGCGAAGATTCGGCATGAGCTTCGGACATGGCTGAAGGAAATGATTGAGCGTCTTGGGATTACGTCGATTTTCGTTACGCATGATCAGGATGAAGCGATCGAAGTAGCCGACGAAATCATGATCATTAATAAAGGCCGCCTGGAACAGAAGGGGACGCCTTGGGATATCTACAAAAGCCCGCAAACCCAATTCGTGGCCAGCTTCATTGGGGAGTCCACGATCGTCGATAAAGTGGAGATGCTTAAAGGCTTCGAAGAAGCCAAGAACTGGCCGGGTACCAAAGCACTCATTCGTCCCGAATATATCGAGATCGGCAAACGCCATGAATTCCGTCTTCCGTCTGCAACGGTGCTCGGCAAAGTGAAGCATCTGCATTTCCGCGGAAGCGAATGGATGGTTGAGGTTGAGGTCGGCGACATTAAACTAATTACGTATCGTTCGCTTGAGAAGGATGTGCTGCAGCCGGGCGAAGAGATCAGTGTCATGATTCACCGCGCCTACCTGTTTAACGACAACGACACTTGGATTATGGAGAACAAGCTGAAAGAAGATCCGATGCCGATGCATATTTAACTGAAGAAAGCGTTGTGTACACAATGAAATCATTCCTAACAAAAGGTTGGCGCATTGCAGTGGCCGCGCTTATGACGTCCTCGCTTCTCTTCACAGCAGCATGCGGGACATCGAATACGAATAGCGCTGAACCTCCTGCAGCACAAGGTGATCTCACGCTCGTAATCGGAGCTTATTCCGTAGTAAAGGATGCATTCGATGTCCTATTGCCGAAGTTTGCGGAGCATTGGAAAGAAGAGACCGGGCAGACGATTACCTTCCAGGAGTCGTATGAGGCATCCGGTACCCAAGCTCGTGCAATTGCAGGCGGATTCGAAGCGGATATAGCGGCTCTTGCGATGGAAAGCGATATCGATAAGATTCAGAAGGCAGGCTTCATTACAAGCGACTGGCGGAAAGTCGGCAACGGCGGGATGATTACACGCTCTATCGCAGTGATGGGCACGCGTGAGGGCAATCCCAAAGGCATTCATGATTGGGAGGATCTCACCCGTAAAGGCGTGAAGATTCTATACCCGAATCCGAAAACCTCCGGCGGCGCGCAATGGGATATCAATGCGATGTACGGTGCGGGACTGAAGGAGTCAGAAACGAAGACAGGACAGAAAGACCCGGCTTATGCCAAGTCGTTCCTGGAACGGATTCATCATAATGTAGAATCGCTGGATAAGAGCGGCCGTGCATCGATGGCTGCCTTTGAATATGGGGTAGGCGATGTCATCATCACTTACGAGAATGAGCTGCTTGCTCGGATTAAGAAAGGCATTCCGTATGAGGTGGTCGTGCCGAAATCAACCATTCTGATTGAGAATCCAGCTGCGATTGTCGATAAGAACGTCGATAAGCACGGCACTCGTAAAGCAGCTGAAGCGCTGCTCGCCTATTTGTACACGGAGGAAGCGCAGCGTATCTTCGCGGACAACGGCTTCCGACCCGTTAATGACAAGGTCATGGAAGAGGTCAAAGGCAATTATAAAACCCCTGAGGATTTGTTTGATATCAGCTATTTGGGAGGATGGGCTGAAGTTCGCGAGAAGCTCTATTCACCGAAAGGCGTATGGTATCAAGTATTGGCCGGTATTTAATCGGGAAAATAATAAAAAGCTCCCTGCAGCAGGGAGCTTCTGAATGTCGAGAAACCCAACGTTTTTTCAAACGTTGGGTTTCTCTTTTTGCTCGGGTTTCCAGGCAAAGAACTCAACGGCGGTAATCGAGATTCGTCTGAATCTCACGTTCCAGCTGGTGCTCGGTGCAACCGCTAGAGTTGCAAACAGGCTTATTTTCACGGAATAGCCACGCTGACAACCGTTACACTTTGATTCATGTTGTATAGACACCAAAGTGGCTGTCGAAACATTGTGAGGCTCCCTAAAGTAGAATGCTTTTTTCGGTTTTCATTCGATTCGATTCCATTCGATTCGATTTAGCCGATGACTACGGCATCCTTCGAGTAGGAAACTGTAACTTTCAGCACTTTGGAGAAGAAAGACAGCGGCACATAGAGCGTATTGTCTTTCATAACAGGAGCGGCACCAAGCGTGATTTGGCCAGGAGTAGTGACATAATTGTCTTTGCCAACTTGCAGGGAAACATGCTGAGTCCCTTTGTCTACAACGATTCGGCCAGCGTTCCAGCTGAGCTCATAGCCTAGTTTGGCGGAAATGGCACGAAGCGGTGCCATCGCGACGCCGTCTTTGTCCGCGAATAGATGTGCGCCAGAGACTGTTTTTCCACCAACAGTTATGGATAAGGAACTAAGGTTGCCGGGAACGGCGGAAGTTGGTGTTGGTTTGCTGCCCGGAAGGGTAACGGCGATTTCCCGAATACCCGCTGCAAAAGGCGCGATTTCGTATTGCTGGAAGACGAGCACCGCTTTGCCATTCTTGAGATAGAAGGGCTGGTTGTCTGCAATCGATTTAAATGTATCTTTGAAATAAACATCCGAATGCGCGGCAATTTCAGCGTTAACCGCCTTATTAAGGATGGTTTTGTAGCCTTCGCCGAATAGTTCCTTGAGCTTCACGGCGGAAGCCTTCACTTCATTGCGGACATTGTACGTGTCAACGCGTGTCCAGCCATGAGCGCCTCCGGTATAGGCTGCGGTAATCATTTTGAAGGATAGGACGCCACCTGCGCCTTTGCTGCCATCGGCAATCAATTCATAGCTGACTTTGAACAGATAAGGTCTAAACTCGTATACACCAACTGCAGCGGCGGCATCGTCTTTGGCTTGTTTCTTCAGTTTCTCAAGCTCTGCATGTGCACGTGCCGCAAGATTAGCATTCAGCGTGTTCTGGTAGCTCTTATCTTGCATCCCGCTGATGACGGGGATCGTAAGCTCAGACTCATAATAGTCGGTTTTATCACTAATTGTCTTGGAAGTCAGTTGGACAGTACCGGCTTGAATGCTAACCTCTGCTTGTGTAGTTACCGGTGCGACGGCTTGATCCGCGAAAGCTAGCGGTGCAGAAAGAGTAAGAAGAAGTGAGCTTACAGCTCCGATTGCGGTAATCCGTTTGAATGGTTGCTGTATGTTGAACATGAATAATCCCTCCAGGGTTGTTGTAGGCTAGGACCTCAGTATAACGGGCATTATCCAATTAGGAGTGACAAAATGGTAACGACAATGTTTCTAACGGACTAACATAACAATCCTTTATTCTTTTCATCATAATGATTGATTTCTCTTATCAACTGCTGCCACGTATAATGAAAACCAACAACGAGACACGGAGGTGGCAAGGCGGCTATGGCGCTCCAGCAGACAATAAAACCGATTGGTTCCTATATAGCAAGCCTCAACTCTTCAAGCGGCAAGAAAGCAGGCGGAATCGGATTTACCTTTCTATTGGCGGCTGCGGGATATGGATTATCACAGCTGCCGGTTCTCCATTATGTAGGGCAGATGGCATGTGCCATTCTGCTTGCGGTCATCTATAGACAGGTGTGGGGCTATCCGGGGGCTCTCCGCGCAGGAATCACATTCTCGGGTAAAAGCTTACTCAGACTCGCCATCATCCTCTACGGGATAAAGCTTAATGCGCTGCAAATTTTCCAAGATGGACCGGCACTGCTCATTCGGGATATCGCTGCTGCCCTATTCGCCATAGGCTGTACCCTGCTGCTGGCTAAGCTGATGAAGACGGATCAGAACCTATCGCTGCTGCTTGGCATTGGCACCGCGATCTGCGGCGCGGCGGCTATTGCAGCCGTATCGCCGATCTTGCGCAGCAAGGAGGATGACACAGCCGTAAGCGTCGGCCTTATCGCGCTTGTAGGGACGGTATTTGCAGTCGGTTACACGATGCTTCGTCCCGTCCTTGCGCTGACGGAGCTGCAGTACGGCATCTGGTCCGGAACGAGTCTGCATGAAATCGCGCACGTTGCACTGGCGGCTGCGCCAGCCGGAGAAGATGCGCTCGCAGGTGCGCTGCTCGCGAAGCTCGGCCGTGTTTTCTTGCTTGTGCCGCTAAGTCTTGTGCTTATTCTTGTGCAGCGGCACAGGAGGCAGCGCCAACTCCGGCGGTTAAAGCAGCAGACATCCGGATCGATTGCTGAAGCAGCGATACATCAAACTGCTAAGCTTCAGCTTCCGTGGTTCCTGCTTGGTTTTCTCGCGCTAAGTGCGCTTGGAAGTACCGCTGCCGGACAGAGCTTTATCCACGAAGCGCCGGAGGTCATGAATGCCATTACCAAGATAACCACCTTCTTGTTGACCATGGCGATGGTAGCGCTTGGGCTCAATGTAGATTTACGCGGAAGCGGCAAGGTGATTGTGAAGCCTCTTGCGGCCATGTTCATCGCCTCTGTACTGCTCGCTGTGGGCACTTATTTCACCATCTGATTTAGCAAAAAAGAGCTGCTCCGTCACAGTCGGGACCAATCGACTGTCGGTGCAGCTCTTCGTTTATCGTTTAAACGGTTTGAAGAATGAATTTCTCGATGACATGGCGTACGCCTTCATCATTGTTGGTTTTCGTTACATATTGCGCGATATCCTTCAGCTTCTGCACGGCATTGCCCATCGCTACGCCAAGTCCGGCCGTTTCGATCATCTCGTGGTCATTCCAAGAGTCGCCGATTGCGATGACTTCATCCAGCGAGCAGCCGATATGCTGCGCCATAAACGCGATCGCATGCCCTTTGGTACCTTCCTTGTGTGTAACTTCCAGGAAGTGCGGCTTGGATTTCGTAATATGTGCTTGATTGCCGATTAACGGAGCGAGATCCGCGGCAACTTCATCGAGGCGGGCAGGATCGTCGATCATCAACATCTTGGCCGTAGGGCGTTTGATCAGCGATTTCAAATCCGGCTCTACGACGAATGGAATGTTCGCCAGCTTCGAGTAGTCGCGCGCTTTCTGATTATCCTCTTTGACATAAATAACATCATCCGTATAGAGCTGCAGATGGATACCATGGTCCTCGCAATACTGCATCAGCAGATCGGCAGCATCCTGAGGCACGTAGCGCTCATAGAGAACTTGTTCGTCCAGTAATGTTTTGACGCTGGAGCCCTGGTACGTGATGATTGGGACATTCAGCTCAATTTGATGAGCGATCTTCTTCGCGGATGGGAACATGCGGCCTGTCGCCAAAGTGACGAACACGCCTTGCTCCATCGCTGCTGTCAGTGCTTCCTTCGTTCCCGGTGTAACCGTACATTCATCGGTTAAGAGCGTGTCATCAATATCAATAGCGATTAATTTATACATGATTTCTCTCTGCTCCTTCTCTCTCCTGCGTACGCATTTTCATTGATTGTAGCGGAAATCAGAGGCAGGAACAACCCTAACCCTTATGTCGACATTGTAAATTGCTGACGATAGGAAGTCGGCGTCATGTTCTCACTTTCTTGAAAGCGCTTGTTAAAATAACTCGGGTGAACGTAACCCGACAACCTCGCAACCTCATTCACACTGAGGTCCTGTTGTTCGACGAGCAGCTGCTTAGCCCGCTGGATGCGGCACATCGTCACGAATTCGAGCGGCGTTTGACCGGCGGCGCGGCGAAACCACCTGCAGAAAGCAAAACGATTCGTTCCTGCGCGTGCCGCCCAATCATCCAGGTCGAATGGCTCGGCTGCAGCAGCCTGCAGCTCAGGCAGAAGCTTCAGCATCCGTTCTATGGCGGATGCACCGGCACTTGGTGCCGTAATAGGCTCGGCCTGCTCGGTGAATTCGGCAATAATGCCGTACATGAGCATGGAAATGCGGCTGGGATGGAGCATTTTGTGTTGATTGATTTCGCCAAGCAGTTCATCGATTAAGCTCTCGAGCACTAATGGAGAGCGTACTCGCCATCCGATTGAACGGTGGAAGCCCCTTTCGGTCAGATCAGCGAGGATACCGCTGCCGTAGAAATGAATCCACTTGAAATCCCATGGATGATCATCATCGGCGAAATACGCCTGTTTATCGCCCGGGAAATATAGAAAGGCATCACCTGCGCTCAGCTCATGGCGCTGCCCGTCATGCTCGACATAACCATGGCCAGAGGTAACCAGATGCAGGTTGAATTCCTGCAGCATACCTGCCGATCGGCGCACATCATGCCCTTTATTATGCTCGTAATATCCGGCTGACTCCGGGAAGCAATAGAACCTATTCCTTCGCAGCAGCGGCAGCGTCAAATGTTGCTTAGCCATCGGTACACTCCTTACATGAGCAATATCGTTGTAGTCTATGCAATATATTTCGATTTTTGAAAGTGAAATCCTTTACTATAATGATCAATATAACGATATGAAGGAGCGCAGATCGATGACGACTATGAAAAGAATCGCAATTGCAGGCATTGAGCAGGGCGTTACGCAGCTCATTCAAGGCTCTATGATGCTTGACATTAATCGAATGGATTATTCCGGTGAACTGCTTGATGCTTATGTAGCTGCCGGAGGCAACGCTATTGATACCGGACATATTTACGGCGCGAGCTCGGCACAGGCGATTGGACAATGGATGGCAGATCGCGGGAACCGCAGCGAGATCGTCATCGTCGGGAAAGGCGCTCATCCGTATGAGCAATCCCGTATGACCAAAACCTGTATTCAAAGTGATTTGGTGGAGTCGCTTGAGCGGCTGCAAACCGATTACATGGATATGTACATGCTTCATCGCGATGATCCGAACGTGAACGTCGGTTACATTCTGGAAGGCCTTAACGATCAGCTGGCTGCCGGTCGCTGCCGTGCAATCGGCGCATCCAACTGGAGTGTAGCTCGCATTCAAGAAGCCAATGCCTATGCTGCCAAACACGGGATGACAGGCTTCGCTTGCAGCAGTCCGAACTTGGCGCTGGCACGACCCAATGAAGCACGCTGGGCGGGCTGTGTGACGACAACGGCGGAGGACGAAGCTTGGCATGAGCAATCGCAGCTGCCGATCTTATCTTGGTCTTCGCAATCCGGCGGGTTCTTCACGGACCGCTATTCCGAAGATAATCGCGAGGACGCCGAGATGGTTCGCGTCAATTACAGCGCCGATAACTGGGAGCGTAAGCGCAGAGCGACGCTGCTGGCGGAGAAATACGGCGTAACCGCTAACCACATCGCACTGGCTTATGTATTGAATCAGCCATTCCCGGTTGCAGCTATCATCGGACCGCATAAAACAAGCGAACTGCATGACAGCCTTAAGGCATTGCCGGTTACGCTGACCGATGCCGAGCGCGATTGGCTGAACCTGCTTACAGAGAAAGCGGCGCTGTAGCATGCCAACATAACTGAAATTCAAAGGCGTTCCCTTGCACGAACAGACTGCTGCAGCCATGCAGCAATGAGGTCTGTTTCATGTGCCCGGGAACGTCTTTTTGCTTTGCCTGGGAGGAACTTGCGACAGGCGCTCGAATGCGATAGAGTGAGTTACAGGTTCATTTTGGAAGAGGTGTCAGGGTGAGTATTTATGGTGAGAAAGCGGTAAAACAGCGGCGGCGCGTTTCCATGGCTGTACTGCTGACAGTGGCGGTCGTGGTTGGATTTGCAGGGGGAAGGTTCAGTATGCTGCTTCAGTACCCCATAATGAAAGAGCCCGCATTCCGCAATTTATCTTACGCGTATAAAGAAATCATGAATCGTTATTTGGAAGGCGCGGATTCGAAGGCTCTTGTCGACGGCGCTGCGGAAGGCATGGTCGGATCGCTCGGCGATCCTTATTCGGTCTACTTAACGGGAGATCGAGGGGAGCAATACATAAGCTCGTATGAGGACCATTTTGTCGGGATCGGCGTAGAAATTCGTGAGGAAGACGGCCGGTTTATTATCGATAAATTGATTAAGAGCGCCCCGGCGGAGAAGTCGGGCTTGAAGGCAGGCGATGTGTTTGTCTCGATAGACGGAACATCGGCTAAGGGACTCGACTTAACGAAGCTGAAGGAGCTTGTGCAAGGCAAAGAAGGTACGACGGCGATGCTGACGGTTCAGCGTGAGGGCTCGAGTACACCGCTCTCCATCTCCGTTGTGCGTGGTGCCGTTCCGGTGCTCACGGTTACTTCGAAGATGTTGTCAGACGGAATCGGCGAGATTACCATCAGCCGATTCGCGGAGAAGACAGCAGATGAATTTAACGCTGCGATTGAAGCGCTGCAGAAGAAAGGAATGAAGTCGCTTCTGCTCGATTTGCGCGGCAACCCGGGCGGCTTGCTGGAGCCGACTATTACGATTGCTAATCGGTTTGTTCCAAAGGGGAAAACAATCGTACAGGTCGTGTATAAGGGCGAGACACGCGTCATTACTCATCAGTCCAAACAGAAAGAACCATGGAAGCTGCCGATTGCAATTCTGGTAGATGCTCATACGGCAAGCTCTGCCGAGGTGCTGACTGCAGCGCTTAAAGCAACTGCCGATGCCAAAGTCGTGGGGCAGAAAACCTTCGGCAAAGGGATCGTGCAGAACTTCCGTCAATTGAAGGATGGTTCTGTGCTTAAGCTGACGGAGGCGCAATGGCGTTCGCCGGATGGACAATGGATTCATAAGAAGGGCATTGAGCCTGATTATGTGGTGGCAGCACCGGATTATGCACAATTACCACGTCTTGCAGCCGGCTTGAAGCTGGGGATTGGCGATTATGGCGACAAGGTACAGACGGTGCAGAGCATGCTGCAAGTACTCGGTTATGCAGTAGGTGCTGGTAAAGGGATTTACGATGAGGATACAGCTTCAGCGGTTCGCAGCTTCCAAGCGAATGAAGAACTGCCGCAAACCGGTGCGATGAATGATAAGACCGCCTACCGTATGATGGTGAAGGTGACGAGTAAATTCGAGGTCGAAGATCCCCAACGAAACAAAGCGGTTTCTTTGCTTGAACCAGCTAAGTAGCAACTTTTTTGGCGAAATCGTCGTTAAAATACCGGAGTAAAGTCGAACGACAACTTCCATTGCGCGATTGGGATCGCTGTGATATGCTTGTAAGAATTTATCCGGAATTGGATTGCAGGAGGCGACATCTTTTGGCTCATTATTACATGGAACCATCCCGCACCTTTAGCGAATTTTTGCTGGTGCCAAATTTGACCACGAAGGATTGCAATCCTTCAAACGTAAGTCTCAAAACACCGATCGTGAAGTTCAAGAAAGGCGAGAAACCGGCTTATTCCTTGAATATTCCGTTCTCATCCGCTGTTATGCAGGCTGTCTCCGACGATCGAATGGCCGTTGCTCTTGCACGAAGCGGGGGAATCTCGTTTATCTTCGGCTCCCAGTCTGTGGAAAGCCAAGCGGAGATGGTGCGTAAAGCGAAGAGCTACAAGGCGGGCTTCGTTGTCAGCCGTTCGAACCTGACGCCAGAGCACACGCTGAAGGATGTACTGGAGCTCAAAGAGCGTACCGGCCATTCCACCGTTGCGATTACAAGTGACGGTTCACCGAAAGGCAGGCTGGTTGGCATCGTAACCGGCCGTGATTATCGGATCAGCCGAGACCCGCAGTCCAAGACGGTTAGCGAGTTCATGACACCGTTCTCGAAGCTGATTTACGGCAAGTCCGGGATTACGCTTTCGGAAGCGAATGATCTCATTTGGGATCACAAGCTGAACTGTCTGCCAGTTGTAGACGAGCAGGGCAATTTGGATTATTTGGTTTTCCGTAAGGATTATGACGAGCATAAAGAAAACCCATCCGAGCTGCTGGATGCGAATAAGAGTTATATCGTAGGCGCGGGCATCAATACGAAAGACTATACGGAACGTGTACCTGCACTTGTCGCAGCTGGCGTGGATGTGCTTGTTATCGATTCCTCAGACGGCTATTCGGAATGGCAGAAGGAAACGATTGCTTTCGTGAAATCAAACTCCGATGTCAAGATCGGCGCAGGTAACGTAGTTGACCGTGAAGGGTTCCTATACCTGGTAGAAGCAGGCGCAGACTTTATTAAAGTCGGTATCGGCGGCGGTTCCATCTGCATCACGCGTGAACAGAAGGGGATTGGTCGCGGACAAGCGTCGGCGATGATTGAGGTTGCTGCAGCGCGCGACGAGTATTTCCAGCAAACCGGCATCTATGTGCCGATCTGTTCGGACGGCGGTATCGTGCATGACTATCACATTACGCTGGCGCTCGCGATGGGTGCGGACTTCGTTATGATGGGCCGATATTTTGCACGGTTCGACGAGAGCCCGACTCGTAAGCTGAAGGTCGGCAACAACTTTGTAAAAGAGTTCTGGGGCGAAGGCTCCAACCGTGCACGCAACTGGGAGCGTTACGACACCGGCGGCAAAGCGGGCCTGATGTTCGAGGAAGGCGTAGACTCTTACGTTCCTTACGCGGGAAGCTTGCACGAGAACTTGAGCAAGACGATTCACAAAATCAAATCGACCATGTGCAACTGCGGATCGCTTACTATCGCAGAGCTGCAGCAGAATGCACGGATTACGCTGGTTTCAGCGACGAGCATTATTGAGGGCGGCGCGCATGACGTTATTTTGAAAGAGAACAGCATTGCCGGAGAATAAATAGAATAGGGCTGCTCGGATGGAATCTGCAACGATTCGCCGGGCGGCCCTTTTCTTTGTAACAGTTATATACTAGAAAAAATAATTACGCTCCACACGGCTGATCCGCACGCTGTAGGAGGCGTACCAGTCTGTTCTGCCTTTATCCTGCGCGGTTAGATGGAGGGGATTGGCTTTCCAATTCTTGATGGCATCAAGGGATTCCCAATAGGAAACGGTGATGCCGAGCCCATCGCTGTCGCGTGCGCTTTCTACACCAAGGAAACCCGGTTGTACAGAAGCAAGGTTACTCATCTGCTCGGCCATATCGCCATAGCCATTGTCGCCGGATGTCCGGAGCGAGGTGAAGATGACGGCGTAATAAGGAGGCTTCGGTGTCTTGGCGATGCCGGAAGGCTCATGAGGGTCGTTCGAATGGCTGCTCATCGGTATTAGTACCTCCCAAATGGACTAGATGGATTAGGATAACGTTTCCCAGCGTTCCCACATTTCTTGCGGGTTCCGTTCATACACTTCCTGCTCGCGGTACAAGTAAGCATGCATGATAAACTCGCGGCGAATGGTGGCGAAGTCGGGATGGAACTGTTTGATAAACTCGTTTAGCTCCTTCTCGGAGTAGCTTCTGCCTTCCTCCAGCTGGCGTGCCCAATGCTCCAACACAATCCGTTTCTTCTTCAGCTGAGCGGGGATATGCTTAAGCTTACCATCTGCAGTGATGAAATTGCGCAGAACGGATTGTTTCAATCGTTCGTTCTTCTCATCCATAGGTTCGATCTCCTTCGTTTCCTTTATTGCAGGCTGCGCAAGGATAGCTTGCAGCGAGCCTTCGTATTGCCTCAGAAAATAATGATCCAGCGAGAAGAAAATCGCATTCTTGTCGCGGCGCTCGTGAATGAGGCTGACTGCCCGCAGTTTGGCGGCATGATGCGTTATTGTAGCGGGGGATAGGCAAAGCTTCTCCGCAAGCAGTTGTCCGGTCATTTCACCTTCCGCCAGCAAAATAAGCATACGGATGCGAGTAGGATCAGCGAGTGCCTTATGATAGTTAACGATCTTGTCAAGCTGCATCATGGCTGTGGCCTGCCTTTCGATATATGTTAGATGTTCATCTAATTAGAAGATAATCTAATTAGATGAACATGTCAATCCGCAATATGTAAAATAGGCAACTAATGGATTCGCGGTTTCGCTAAGAACGCAATATAATAGGGATTTCGCTTGTCTATGACAACCGAAATCCCTATCGATACGAACCATTCCTATTCAATTTGGATACTGCAACTCCATTCCATTTTCCAAACAACAACCGTTGCTAATCAAATTTCACGCTGATCTTGCTCTTACTGTTGATGGATCCTCATTCTTGAATTTGTAATTGTTGTAAACTTCTTAAACCTTGCTTGTAAACCTACCTTAAGACCATAAAACTTAACCTGACCATTGATTCTATTGTCCGTCTTTGCTCACCGTTTCCCGCATGTCCCGAAAACAACTATACCGGATAACTCCTTTCCCGAATCATTGAGGGACATACTTCGCTAACCTTCTTCAATGGACTATCCCCTCTCAGAGAAAGTGGAGATCTTCTCGATCAACCTGCTTTCATCTCTACCCGAACCTCTCGGCTTGGGGGCGAGCTGCTTGTTTGATCTGACCTTAGTGTACAGGCAATTCGCCTATTATGTAAATATTCAGAAAAATCAAAATAATGCCAATGTGACAAGAAATCCGCCTATTATCTCTGCTTCTCTCGGGATTCTTTACAATTACTCCATATATCGAAAAATGTCGTTTTTTGAAAAAGGGAGAAATGATGTTGACAGAAAGGGAGTCGGGGCATATATTATAACCAGTGGTTAGTAACCGTTGGTTATGAAGTATCACAGCTACGAATAATCATGGGAAAAGGAGTGGAGAGTGAGTATGAAATCCGAGCAAATTTCTGAGCATGTATGGACTTTACGGACATGGATGATTATCCCCTTCCGGGTATGGGTGGTACGCGAGGAGGATGGCGTTACGCTGGTGGATGCGGGAATTCCGCTCATGACGAAGGGTATCATTTCTTTTATAGATCAATTGCAGGCTGGGCCGCTGAAGCGTATTGTGCTTACTCATGGGCATTCGGATCATGTCGGTGCGATTACGGGATTATTGGCTCGATACCCGGATGCCGAAGTCTATGCGCATGAGATTGAATTTCCGTATATGGAGGGGAGCAAACCTTATCCGGGGCGCAAGAAAGCGGGGCAGTCGGTCAAAACTGGCCTGGCAAAGCCGCTGGAGCAGGTTAATGGGGAGCTTGCCAATATCGCCAGCTTGAGCGTTTATCATACGCCGGGTCATGCACCTGGGCATGTCGTATACTTCCATAAGCAAGATGGCATGCTGCTGGCGGGAGATTTATTTACTTCGAAGAAAGGCCGTTTGCGCAAACCGATGGCGATGTTTACGGCGGACATGGCAGAAGCGATTCGCAGCAGCGAGATCGTACGGAAGCTGAAGCCGAAACGATTGGAAATTTGTCATGGGGGACCGGTCATGCAGCCCGCTGCACAGCTCGATGAGTATCAAGCTGCAAGCAGGGCGCTTTAACGGGAATGGTGCTGAAGAAGCTGACCGGTTATTACGACTAATCTGTCCTGCAGCTGCAACGGCTCCAACACTTGAATGCGAGTTCCGAAGCTGAGCAGGTGATAGGGGACGAAGGTTTGGAGCAAATGCTCCTCCATCATAAAGTGGGCGGTATCGGTATAACGGTTGACGAGCGCATCACTGAACAACCAAATTTCACTTAGTGCATTCAGTGCTTGCAGGCTGCCTTGAATGACGACAGAGGTGAGCTGAACGTCACCTTCGGGTTGTCGTTTTAAATTCTGAATTAGAAAAGAACGTGCCGAGAAGGCTTCCGGTCGCTCGAATACGTGGTCCGTTCCGTTCAGCGCCGTAATGCGGTCCACACGGAAGCTCCGCGTGGATTGCCGGAGATGGCAGTGGGCGATGATGTACCATTTGCCTCTCCAATGCACGAGGCCGTATGGGTCGATCGAGCGCTCCTGTTCATCCAGACCGTAGCCTTTCTGATAGACCATATGCTGCGTCGTGCAGCTTGCGACGGACTGCTCCAGCTGTTGAAGGAAACCCTCGATATGTGATTGTGGAGCGGATGGATTTACAACCTCGAATCCGACCATATGCCGTTCAATCTCGCTGCGCTGCGCCTCATTGGTGTAGCGTTTTAATTTTGTAACGGCTTGTTTCAGCACGTCTCCGTAGGGATATCCCGCTTCCTGTGCAAAGAGTGCGGCATGGATGAGCGCCTTTTGCTCCTCCAGATCGAAGAAGAGCGGCGATTCCTTGAAGTGCTCGAGCAGGCTGTACCCGCCATTATGGCCGGAGTCGGCTACAATCGGGACGCCGCTCGCACAGAGCGCATCGATGTACCGGTATACGGTTCGGATGTGCATTTCTAGGGAGTCAGCCAGCTGCTTGGCGGTCATTCGTTTGTTTGCTTTGAGCAGCCACAGAATGGCCAGCATGTTGTCTGCTTTGGACAAGGTGGCTGCCTCCTTATTATTTGGGAATAAAGCCGTCCTTGAACGGATTCAAGAATAGCTTAGGAATATCGGTTTCGAAGCGAACCAGCTTGCCGGTCGACGGATGCAAGAAAGCTAAGAGCCGCGCATGGAGACCAAGGCGAGGAATAGCTCTGGATTTGGAGCCGTACTTCTTATCGCCTACAATCGGATGCCCGATGTCTTCCATGTGGACGCGAATTTGATTTTTGCGGCCTGTTTCAAGCGATACCTCGAGCAGGGAGTAATTCCGATTGCTCTGCAACACTTTGTAATGCGTTACGGCATGCTGGGCGTCGGTTGGATTGGAGGTGGAGTACATTTTGAGCGTCTTGCTTTCTTTGAGATACGACGAAATGGTGCCTTCCTGCTTCTTGACCATTCCTTCGACAAGCGCGATGTACGTACGTTCCTTCACCGTGTCCTGCCATGTATGCTGAAGCTCCTGCTGCACGCGTTCACTCTTCGCGAACATCATGACGCCGGAAGTATCGCGATCCAGGCGATGGACAACGAAGATCCGATTGCTTGGATCCGTCAAGCGAACATGTGCGGTTAGCTGGCGATAGGCGGTCAGCTCCGACTCTTGATCGGAGGCGATGGACAGCAGTCCCGCTTCCTTCACAACGACGATGAGATCATCATCCTCAAAAAGAATAGAAAGCCCAATCAGCGGAGGCGCCTCAACGATGCGTTCTTTGGACACGGTCACGGTTTGTCCGGGCTTCAACGCATAGTTGAACACTTTCTGCGTCTTGCCGTTCACTGCGATTTGTCCGCGGCTCAGCATCGCCTTAATGGCGTTGCGGCCTTCGCCTTTGACGGTTTGGAGCAGGAACGAGAGCAGCTCGGCGTTCTCTTGCACGGGGTAGCTGCGGCTCGGTGCCGGCGCAGCTTGGCGCGGTGCTGCCGCTGCTTTGGCGGCGCCGCGCGAAGCGGACGCACCGCGGGAATCGCGCGAAGCTCCCGATTCGGATCTACCGAATGCCGTTGACTGCCTGTTCCCGGCATTCGATTTTTGCTTAGGTGATCTTGGTTGTTGCTTGTTATCCATCTATAAACGCTCCTAGTACGAATTGTATATTCATTTTACTATACCGAAAGAAACGCGGTCATACAAATAAGTCATTGTCGTCGGTGAGAAGGCTACTTGTGTTGTGGGTGTTTAAGATGCTCGAAATGTTACTGGTATAAGTTGGTTTTATATGTTGAAGTTTGCTTTCGGATGCATGAAGCGAATATCCGCTTCATGCATCAAAACGAGGTCGAAGAAGAGCGCATAAGAGGATATACCGCTAAAGAATGGGTACAATCGCTAAAACTACGGTAAATTCGTCCATATTTGAGGTTGTAACTATTAAGAGGATATCCCTCTAATAACATCAAAACGAAGTCGAAGAGGAGCGCATAAGAGGATATACCGCTAAAAAGTGGTACAATCGTCGAAAATTGAGCTCTCACCAACCCAATCAACTCAAACTAACCCCATAACAACCGTTCCGGAAGCTGAGAGTACATAAACCGAACTCTCACGAGCCCCATCCCTTCGCCGCCCAAACAAAAAACCGAGACGCAAGCGCGCCTCGGCTCCAATCTCTTACACCTGTACCCCTTGCCTCCGGTATACCTCCGGAAAATGCTCCCCGACCAGCAGCTCGCCCGGCTGGACGTTCACATAGGAGAGCATGACATGCTCGCCTACCGGCTCGTAGCGGGTATGGCCCGGCATATAATGAACCGCGATGGCGCGGCGTTTCATGTCGGAGCGATTATGCGGGCTGCCGTGCCAGGTCAGGCAGTGGTGGTAGCCCACTTGGCCTTTCTTGATTTCGAACGGCACCGCTTCGACGACGGCGTTGTTTGGCAGCATCTCCGGACGCTTGTGGAACGGCTTGAATTCCTTCGTGCTGGAGAGGTAGCGCTGATGATTGCCCCACTTGTGACTGCCCGGCACCATCCACATGCAGCCGTTCTCGATGACGGCATCATCAAGCGCGACCCAAGCACTCACAAGATCAGCAGGCTGGATGATCGGCCACAGCGGATGATCCTGATGCCAAGCAGTCGGTCCGCCGGTAACCGGAGGCTTATATTGAATTTGATCATGCCAGATCCGCAGCGAGTTGGTGTGCGACAGCTGTGCAACCTCCTCGCAGATGACCGGATGAGCGGCATGCTGCAAGAACCGATCACTCGCGAGCCAAATATTCACGATTTGAACGACTTTCTCGCTCGCAATCATTTTCATATTGTCGTAGGGGGAGTCCGATGAGAGCATATTGTGGTTCAGCACCGGCTTCGTCACGCTTTCACCATTCATGACTTTATCCAATTCTTCACGCAGCGCCTCAACCTCCGAATCGCTGAGCACGACGTCGCCTTTCAGAAACCCGTTGTTTTCAAATTCCTCAATTTGTGCTTGACTTAACATAGAATAATTCCTCCCTGACCCCTAGTTAGTTTGCTTTGCCTGAACTGCTATGTGCTAAGCATATAGCAGATTGAAAGCGGTGTATTTACACATACACAACAGGGCTTTGCACTTTTCTAATATTGTTTCTAATATTGTTTCAACTGTTGTTTCAACTATTGTGATGAAGGAGTTGAGCCCCACTTGTCGCTGCCACATCCCGAATATGTCATCGGAGCGATCGAAGAGCTGCTGCCTACCGTAAATTTCGCAAGCCATGCCCAAGCAGAGCCGCAAATGGTATTCGGACCCCGAATCATCCCGGATTACCAGCTATTCTACATCCTCTCAGGAGAAGCCGAAGTGTGTATCGGATCAGAACGCTGCATCCTGGGACCGGGAGACAGCGCGCTCTATGGCCCTCATTGTCCACATAAGTTGACCATTACCAGCGAGGTCGTCTTTATCGGCATCCATTTTACTTATCGCGGATCAACACTGGAGCCCGTGCATCCCGCTTTTACAATTGAGAGCTGCAGTGAGGAGACACTTCTAGCGAGCAGAAGAAGCAGCTATAAGCTCGACATTGCAGGCCAAGAGGGGCTGGAGTTGCCACCTTTCTTCACCATTCCGGGTCTTGAACCGATACTGATGCGGATTGTAAAAGAATACTTAAACGAACAGCCCGGCTACACGATCGTGATGCGCGCTCTAATGACAGAGCTGCTGGCCACAATTGTGCGGAACCAACTGACGAAACGTCCGAAGTCGCAGGAGCAGCGCAAGATCGATCCGGCTCTGCATGCCATGAATAAGGAACCGGAGAAGAACTGGAGCGTCGCCGAGCTCGCTGCGCTGTGCGGTTACCATGTGATCTACTTCTCTTCATTATTTCGTAAATGCACCGGAGAGAGTCCGAAGCAGTATCTCATCTCCGAGCGAATTCGCAAGGCCAAGTACTACTTGCTAAGCGGGGACAAAATGGAGGTTATTGCGGAGCGGCTCGGCTATGCGAGCGTTCATTATTTTTCGCGGAATTTCAAAGAAGAGACGGGGCTCACGCCAACGGAATTTAAACAGCAGTAGCACAAGTTTTTCAAGTTGTCCCATGGTTTTCTAGCATCTAGCAATATGCATTTGATAGACAAAATAGAGGGTGGATGATACGATGGTTTGATGTAAGATTTAGGGATTATTGGAGGAAACACGCGTGAGTCTGACTATGAAATTGAAGCAAAAATGGCTCTTATCCGTCTTATCCGCAGGACTTGTATTAGCACCGCTTTCCATGAACGTGAAACTGAATTCAGCTGAAGCCGCAACAGCAGGAACAGTAACAGCTCCGATAGCCTATGCCTCCGCAACCGCTGCTAAATCGAATAACCAAACAACTTCTGTCTTCGTAGACGGGAAGAAGCTATCGACCAACCCCTCGCCGCTAACATTGAAAGGTACGACTTTTGTTCCTATGCGAGTGATCTTTACAGCGTTAAGAGCAAGTGTTACCTGGGAACCTACGACCAAGACCATTATTGCTGTTAAGGGACGTACAACGATCTCCTTGCAGCTTGGCAATAAGAAAGCGGTCAAGAATGGCAAGACGATTCTGCTTACGCAAGCCCCGCAGCAGCTGAATGGCGCTACTATGGTGCCGCTTCGTTTCATTGCAGAGGCGCTTGGAGCCGATGTGCAGTTCGATCAAGCGAAACATGTGATTCGCATCACGTCAGCTGAGGTTATCGAACAGAAGCAGCAGCATGCCATGGATCTGGCTGAGCAAGAGAAACACCCCGTGCTCATGACGACCAAACAAATCGTCGCGAAGAACGATAATAAGGTCGTCATGATCATGACGGACACTGCGCAAGGCAGTGGAGTTGTCATTGGCAAAGATGAAATATTGACCAATTATCATGTCATTGCGGATGCGACCAAAGGAAGCGCGCTGCTTCTGGATGGGACAGAACTGGAAATCCAAGGCGTTGTCGGGTATAACGAGAATTACGATCTGGCTATCGTGAAGACGAAAACCGCGCTGAAGGTTGACCCTGTTGATATCGGAGTCGGCGCATCCAAAGGCGATCATGTCGTTGCGATCGGCAGTCCGCTTGGTTTGCAGAATACGATCTCTGACGGCGTAATCAGCAACATTACCTTTGATGGCGCACAATATTATCAAATCAGCGTGCCAATCGATCATGGCAGTTCCGGCGGCGGTTTGTTCAATGATTACGGCGAGCTGATCGGGATTACGGCTGCGGGTATTGATACTACGCAGGCTGATTTGAATTTCGCGGTATCTTCTATGAATATCTTAATGCTGAAATACGATTTGGAAGAAACGCCACCGAAGAAGATCGAATTTCTGCCTCCTACTCTTCCGGCGACACTGGTAGGGGAATCAACCGATACGATTAAGCTGCTGATCAAGGATGAGTTTGCGGAGCTGCAAACAACAGGCGGCACAACCGAGCTGGGTCAAATGGACGTGAAACGGGATGCGCAAGGCTGGCTCGTCGTAAGCGCCGTGATCGATCCGGCTATCTATATGCAGTATGGTCATGCGTCCAGTGAAGATTTGCGCACATGGGCACTGAATACCGGCTATGAGCTGCGTCGCATGCTCCCGGAAGATACGATCCAACTGCTTGTGTATTATGATCAAGAGTTTAGTTTCGAGCCGCGCGGCTTCGCGCAGGATGAAGTAACCGCGCTTGGCAACGGCAAATGGCGCGTGAAATTCCCTGTTATTTCGTATCAAGGCAAAGACAAAGTATTCGTCAGCGTCCGCGCATAGCGGATGGAGCAGTCCGGTTGAGCCAGGCAGGATGCGTTAGCAGCCGCCGAGCCCAAGGGGCTGCTCTTCTTTTTTAAGTTGATTTTCGTTACAATGGGATAGTTAGGCTAGTCCAGATTCATATTCAAGCCAATGAAGGAATGACGTTCAATGAAAGTAGTGCTCTCCACCTTAAACGCTAAATATATACACACCTCGCTCGCGCTGCGCTGTTTGAAGGCCTATGCGGAGAAGGATTTTGATATCGATATCGCGGAGTTTACGATTAAGGACCCTGCGATGAATATCGTCGCTGACTTGTTTGCCCGCAACCCCGATGTTGTGGGTTTCTCCTGCTATATTTGGAACATAGAAGAGACGATTACAGTGATCGACATGCTGCGCAAAATCAAACCTGAGATCCGCATCGTCCTCGGCGGTCCGGAAGTGAGCTACGACACCGCATTCTGGTTGGAGCGTCTGCCTCAGGTCGATTACATCGTTGTCGGAGAAGGGGAAGAGACTTTCCATCACTTGCTCACGGAGCTTGCGGATACGCGCAAATTCCATCTGGTGTTTGGCCTTGCCTATCGCAAGGAGCACCAAGACGGCCGACTGGAAATTATCGTGAACCCGCCTCGTCCGAAGCTTGATCTGGCAACGCTGCCTTCGCCGCATCGTTTCGAGGAAGATGTGCCGCGCCTTGCAAGTCGTGTTGTCTACTTCGAGACCAGCCGAGGCTGTCCGTTCAGCTGCCAATTCTGCTTGTCGAGCATCGAGGTCGGCGTTCGTTACTTCGATATGGAGCGAACCAAATCGGATCTGCTCTACCTCATTAATGCCGGTGCGAAGCTGATCAAATTCGTCGATCGCACCTTTAATATCAAGCGCGATTACGCGCTGGAAATTTTCCGTTTTCTCATCGAGAATCACGGCGGCTGTGTATTCCAGTTTGAAATCACGGCGGATATTATGCGTCCGGAAGTGCTGGATTACTTAGCGGAGCACGCGCCGCCGGGTATCTTCCGCTTCGAGATCGGCGTTCAATCGACCAACGATCTGACCAACGAAGCCGTGCAGCGCCGCCAGAACTTCATGAAGCTGACGCGAACGGTCATGAAGGTCAAGGAAAGCGGCAAAATCGATCAGCATCTCGATTTGATTGCCGGCCTGCCGCACGAGAACTACGATTCGTTCCGCAAGACGTTCAACGACGTGTTTGAGCTGCGTCCGGAGGAGCTGCAGCTGGGCTTCCTCAAGATGCTGCGCGGTACAGGCATGCGCCTTGACGCGGAGAAACACGGTTATATCTATATGGACCGTGCGCCATACGAGATTCTCGGCAATGATATCATGCCGTTCTCGGACATCGTTCGGATCAAACGAGTAGAAGACGTGCTCGAGAAGTATTGGAATGCGCATCGGATGGATCATACGCTCCTTTATCTAGTGGAGCGGGCATTCCCGTCCGCCTTCGACTTCTTCCAGCAGTTCGGCGATTATTGGGAAGGCCGCGGCTGGCAGAAGATCGGTCACCAGTTGGAGGATCTATTCTCACGGCTGTGGGCTTTTCTCACGGAAGCCCACAAGAAGGATGAATCTGCAACTTGGCAGCTTGATGTCGCGCTTGGCCTAATGAAGCTGGATTACTTCGTGAATCACAACTATAAGCCGCGCAAGGTCTGGTGGGATTTCAGCATGGAGAAGTCGGAGTGGAGCGGCTGGATGCAGCGTCTTGCTGAGCGTCCGGACGATGTATCGGAAGCTTTTGCAGCGCTGGGGCTTGGCGAGAAAGAGCTTCAGAAACATGCTGTCATTGAGAGACTGCCATTCCAATTGAAGCGGTATTTGGAGGAAGGCGTCGTTTCGACGGAAGAAGAAACGCTGCTGGTTGTCATCTACAGCGGAGGCGGCAAGGGAGATTCCAAGTCACCTGAATTCTTTACGCTATCGCTGGTTCCTTCCAGCTTAACTTGAGCCGGGTTGGCATATGGTGTAAACTCTAAGAGGTTTTATATAATCCGGACTACTAAGGAGCAGTGAACATGGTATATGCAGCTAATCAAGAGCGTTATGCGACGATGAAGTATAACCGTTGTGGACGTACAGGCCTTAAACTGCCTGCGATCTCATTAGGGCTTTGGCATAATTTCGGCGGCGTGGACAAGTATGAGAACGGCCGTGCGATGCTTCACCGTGCTTTCGATTTGGGTATCACACATTTTGACTTGGCGAACAACTACGGTCCTCCGGCAGGTTCTGCAGAAGAAATGTTCGGCCAAATGATGATCTCGGACTTTAAACCGTACCGTGACGAAATGATCATCTCCTCCAAAGCCGGTTACTATATGTGGCCTGGTCCATACGGCGAATGGGGCTCCCGCAAGTATCTGATGGCAAGCTTGGAGCAAAGCTTGAAACGGATGAACCTGGAGTATGTTGATATTTTCTATTCGCACCGTCCGGATCCGGAAACACCCCTTGAAGAAACAATGGGCGCGCTGGATCACATGGTTCGCTCCGGCAAAGCGCTTTATGTCGGGATCTCCAGCTACAGTGCAGAGCAAACGGCGCAAGCCATCGCAATCATGAAGCAGCTCGGCACGCCGCTTGTTATTCACCAGCCAAGCTATAACATGTTTGACCGCTGGGTGGAGAACGGTTTGCAGGATGTGCTGGAAGAGAACGGCGTTGGCAGCATCGCGTTCTGTCCACTGGCACAAGGTCTGCTGACGAACAAATATTTGAACGGTATTCCAAGCGATTCGCGCGCGGCAAGCGCAACAGGCTTCCTGAGTGAAAGCGCAGTGTCACCGGAGCGTATAGCACAGCTGCAGAAGCTCAATGCCATTGCAGCAGAGCGCGGACAGTCGCTGGCTCAGATGTCTCTGGCATGGGTGCTTCGCGGCGGTCGCGTCACTTCGGCTCTGATTGGCGCAAGCCGCGTCAGCCAAATCGAAGACAACGTTGCAGCGCTGAACAATCTCTCGTTTACGAGCGAAGAGCTGGCAAGCATCGAAGATATTCTGCGTCGTTAATCAAACTTATAAGAAACCTAGGAGGCATGCCTCCTAGGTTTTTCTTTTTGACAGGTTCAAAGGAGTGCCAATATAATGATTAATAATTCTGAGTACTCTACTAGAGGTGGGTAAAATGAAATATAATTTCGATCAGGTTATTGATCGCCGGAACAGTGGGAGCTTAAAGTGGGACGAGCTCGAGAACTTCTTTGGCATGAAGGACATTATACCGATGTGGGTTGCGGATATGGATTTTGCATCGCCGCCTGAAGTTGTTCATGCGTTATCGAAACGGGCTGAGCATGGTGTATTCGGTTATCCCTTCAGACCGGAGTCTTATTTGGATGCGATCGTGGAGTGGCTCACGCAAAGACATCGCTGGACGATTGATAAGCAGTGGTTATCGCACAGCCCCGGCGTCGTTCCCTCCTTATCGGTCATCGTAAACACGTTTACGAATCCGGGCGATAAAGTTGTGGTGCAATCGCCGGTTTACCATAATTTCTTCCGGCTCATAGAGGCGCAAGGCCGCAAGATTGTTGATAATCCGCTCATGCTGAATAACGGGCGCTATACAATGGATTTTGATGATCTGGAAGCACAGCTTGATCCAAGCGTAAAGATGATTATTCTATGCAGCCCGCATAACCCGGTAGGCCGAGTATGGAGCCCGGAAGAGCTCACTCGTCTGGGGCAGATCTGCATCAAGCACAACATCCTCGTAGTTGCGGACGAAATTCATTGTGATCTTGTCTACAATAACCATACCCATCTCCCATTTGCATCCCTATCGGCTGCATTTGCCGACCAATCCATCACATGTATTGCACCAAGCAAAACATTCAATCTATTAGGTCTACATACATCGAGCGTTATTATTCCGAACCCTGAAATACGAGATAGATTCAACAGAGCCATGGAAGGACTGTCCATGAACGCCCCTAACACGTTTGGGGTTATCGCATTAGAAAGCGCTTACCGATATGGCGGAGAATGGCTGGATCAGTTGCTCATTTATTTGCAAGAGAACGTGCAGTTGGTGAAGCGCTTTATGGAAGGGAGGATCCCACAGATCAAAGTAATTGAACCGGAGGCTACTTATTTGGTTTGGCTGGACTGCCGTGAATGGGGTCTGACACGAGAGGAATTGGATCGACTCTTTATTCAACATGCGAGGGTAGCCGTCAATCAAGGCTATTCGTTCGGAGCAAACGGAGAAGGCTTCATGCGTATGAATGTGGCATGTCCGCGCTCCGTTCTGATACAGGCGCTGAATCAAATCGAAGATGCCGTGAACTCGCTGAAGGAGATAGCTTTTTGATTACAGATAGCTTTTGATCTATATCATATAACGTTTTATGTAGTATACATGATTGCACTTTATCACTATAATTAGGTCCAACTCTTTGAAAATGACGAATACCAATAGGTGGTGTGAACAATGGATGATTCTGTTTTAGAATTTTATGATGACCTGGCTGAAACGTATCACCTCATTTTCGTGGATTGGCATCAGGCTATTGCTAGACAAGGTGAGATTTTAAGCAAAATCATTCATTCAAAGACGGCAGATCGGGACCAAGCGGGATCCTCGCTTTTAGACTGCTCCTGCGGGATCGGCACACAAGCCATTGGGCTTGCTAATCACGGATTTCAAGTATCGGGTACTGATTTAAGTTCAGTTTCAATTGAAAGAGCAGCCAAAGAAGCAGCAGCTTTCGGGGTTGAAATAAAGTTTGGAGTCGCTGATTTTCGTTCGTTGGCACAAGAGGTTTCAGGCACGTTTGATGTCGTTCTTTCCGCAGATAACGCAGTCCCGCACCTGCTGACGGATGAAGATTTATTTCTCGCTCTAAGCAATATGTACGCGAAAGTTAACAATGACGGCGTTCTTCTGATCACAATCAGGGATTACGATGAGCTGGCACGAGAAAAGCCAAGAGCCACAGAACCGCGCATTTTCGACCAGGGCAAGCGTATTGTATTTCAGGTTTGGGATTGGGCAGATGATGGGACAACCTATCAGACGAACCAGTTTATTCTGCAAGAAATAAACGGGAATTGGACAACAAAGCATAATAAAACAACGTACAGAGCTTTATTGCGCGAAGAATTAACTACGATGTTGATGAAAGCGGGATTCTCGGAAATCGAGTGGTTGTTGCCATCCGATTCAGGGTATTATCAGCCAATAGTAACTGCACGAAAAATAGAGCGAAGTCTATAGTGTACTGAGGGAGTTACGGAAGCCGCCTATTTATAAGGCGGCTTTTCTATAGATTCCAGCAAAAGGGGGGAGTATTAATGATTAAAGCACTCGTCGTAGACGATGAGAAACTGGCCAGAAAAGGCTTTATTTCGATCGTACCTTGGGAGCAATTTGAGATCGAAATCATTGGTGAAGCGGTCAATGGAAAAATAGCGCTCGAGTTTATGCATCAGCATCAGGTTGACCTTATTTTTATTGATTTGACTATGCCGGTAATGAACGGCATTGAGCTTATGAAAGCCATTCGGGAGCAATTTCACCAGACCAGAATGGTTGTGCTTACTTGCCATCAGGACTTTGACTACATTCAGGAGGCACTTCGCTTAGGCGCATTGGATTATATCGTAAAGACGCAGCTCGACACAGAGAAGATCGAAGAAATCATCGGCCGGATCGTGGACCGTATTGAACACGAGAGCACAGGCTCGTATCGCAAGGAGAAACCGGCAGTCCAACATTTCGGGCTGTTAGTTGACGTGACTGCTGCCGGCACGCCGCATCAACGTGCATTCCCAGGCGAGATTAACAGATCCGAGCATGTCCTTGATCTAAGCAGCGGCATGTGGCTGTTCCGCAAGGAGCATCAAGAAATCGACAGCGTCACCCGGCAATTTATAATCGGTCAAGAGAACTGGCTATGGGTGGATATTGAAGGCGCAAGTCAAGAATCGGTGAATGCGATCAGCAAAGCAGTCCAGTTTGAAACACCCAAGCAAATCTATTATGACTTTCAGCCTGGTCAGAAATTCGGTTTCATTTCCTTAAACTTGTCAACCTCGGACGAGACGAAACTTTCGAATGACGGGGACAAGCTGTATTGCAATTGGAGAGAGATGAACTGGATTTATGAGGACGAAGCCTTCCATGCGCTTCTCGGAGAAATCACCGATTTAAGACCCAATCGCGATACGATCATGAAGCTGATCGATGAGCATCTTGCCCTTTGGTTTTCGGTATTGAGCGAGGATGGATTTGGAGACCTGTTGGCAGATAAAGATAGGCTTTACTTCTGGCATCAAACCTCAGCGTGGCTCACAGCTTTACGAGAAGCTTTGCGCAATAGAACGGGAGCGTTTCCTTACTCTACCGACATCATCATCCTTGTCATGAAGGCAATCCGCCTTATCCATGAAAGCAGCGACTATGATTTTAATCGCGATGAATTGGCGGCAAAGTTCTTAATGAGCGGCAGCTATTTCAGCCGGTGCTTTAAAGATATCGTAGGGAAGCCTTATAGCGAGTACACCAAACATTTGCGTTTGGAGAAGTCAGTTGCCTTGATCGAGTCCACGCTGCTGCCAATCTACACCATTGCCGAAAAAACGGGCTTTCAAGATGAAAAGTATTTTAGCCGCGTCTTCTTCAAACAGTTCGGGAGAAATCCGCTGGATCATCGCAAACAGTTCGGGAAGAAAAGCGGGAGGATATTGTGAACGCACTTATACCCAAACTGCGAAGAGCACGATCGCTTAAGAATAAACTCATTCTCATTCTGCTGCTCAGCGCATTCATTCCATTAGCTCTGTTAGGATGGGTATCGTATCTGTCCATTGAGGAAATCACAAGCAAGAAAATTGAAAGCGGTTTATTCAATTCGCTCAACCAGGGCAGCTACAACTTGAACAGTACGCTGAATAATATGGATTACGCATCTCTTCAGCTCACCAATGAAGGCAACGTCGGTCAGAAATTGACGGATTATCTGACGACGGAGAGTATTTATCAGCAATTGGAGCTGAGTCAAGATATCCAGCAAAACTTGAACCTGGTTAACTTTACGAATCCCAATCTTGGCGTTATGTTTTATTATTTTCCGAAAAATAAAGAAGTGAAGTTTGAGAATTTGGTCGTAGATCGCAAATTCAGCTTCGATAAGCTGCCTCGTCTGGCAGCCGGGAAAGCCGTGACCTTCTACGGGCCGCATGAGACGCTGTATCGTTACGGAAAGAAGAAGATTGTATTTTCATTGGTACGGCCTGTGTATTTAACGGGGGAAGACCAAGTGTACCTGTACGTGGAAACGAATAATAAATTGTTCGAGCAAATCATGGACAAGCAGCAATATGGAATGAAGGCTTCGAATGTATTGATTAACGATCAAGGAAACATTGTTTACAGTGATTTTCCGGAGAGGTTCCCGCTTGGACAAGCATTTGCGAGATCTGGCACAGCCGGTACTTTTAAAGAAAAGCAAGGGGATTACTATATCTTCGGTCAGCATAATGAGCAAGGCTGGACGCTGATGGTCGTCATCGCGAAACAAGATTTTGAGCGAGAATTCCATAAATGGTTAGTCAAATATTTCTTGATCGGTTCCGGCAGCTTGTTCATCAGCTTGTTGTTTGCCTATGTGCTGTGGCGAACGGTTTATCTGCCGCTGAAGAAGGTCGGCCATGACATTCAACTGCTCGCAAGCAGCAAATTCGATTCTCCGGTTAGCTATACCAACATCAAAGAGTTTGATATTGTCATGCAAAAATCCTATCAGATGAGAACCCGGATTCAGGATCTGATCGGCGATATCGAGCTGAGAGAAACGAACAAGCGGCAATTAGAGGTGGAGAAGCTGCTGTATCAAATCAACCCGCACTTTATTCACAACACCTTAAATACGATCCAATGGCTTGCCCGGATGAAGGGCCAAACGGAGATCGACCAGTTTGTATCGGTCTTTACCCGCATTCTTCACTATAACCTTGGAAAAAAAGGAGAAATCGTTCCGCTCCGGGATGAATTGGCAGCCATACATGACTATATCGCGCTGCAGCGTGTCAGGTACGATTGCGAGTTCAAGGTCGTTGCCGACATTGATGAGGGGCTGCTCGATACGGACGTTCCCCGCTTCATTCTGCAGCCGATCGTTGAGAATGCGCTCTATCACGGCCTAAGCGACGAGGATGGACGAATAACGCTCGACATTCATAAAGTCAGCGATCATTACTTAATCATCGAAGTCATCGATAACGGCGAAGGGATGACAGCAGACGAGATAGCCAAAGTCATGCTGGAAGAGAAAAATCCGCTGCGGGACTCCGGTCTTGGCATTGGACTCGATTATGTAAAGAGAGTCATTCAGGCTCATTACGGCGATGACTGCCTATTCTCTATAGACAGCCGGATTGGGCAAGGAACGACGGTAACGTTGAAGATCCCTTTTTAGCGTATTGGGAGCAAGAAAGGTGCGAAAATGGTTACAACAGGTGAGAAAATGAGATTATCCATGTACAACCTCAGCGAATGAAGAACCAAATTCTAACCAGCAACAGCAGGCTTCTCTCACTTTATTTGCCCTGCCAAAGGTAAGATAAAGACGTAGTGATATAGATCATCAAGGGGGCTGAAAGATGAAGGGCAATAGCAAATGGGCAGCACTCAGTTTAGTATCGTTAATGCTTTTGGTAAGCGCTTGCGGGGGCAATAACGGGAACAACACAAGCAACTCAGCAGGCAGTGAGAATACCAACACAGCCAATTCCTCAACGAATACTGCAACGAATACGGCATCGGACGCTGCACAGCCAGACCCGTTCGGTAAATTCGATCAACCTATTTCTCTTTCAATTGCGAAATCGATTAACTCCAAAAATGTCACTTTCCAAAACGGTGATACGGTTGAGGATAACGAGTTCACTCGCTGGGTCAATAAGAAATTGAATGTGAAGGTGACGCATGCATGGCAGGTGGAAACGCCTGAAGCTTACGAGCAGAAGCTTGGTGTATCGATGGCGAGCCGAGATTTGCCGGATGCATTCCTCGTGAATGAGCAGCAGCTTAAGCAGCTCGTAGCTGCCGATCTGATCGAAGATTTGACGGATGCTTATAACAGCAACATTAGCCCGCTCATCAAAGGCTACTACGATTCCTATGGCGAACGAGTGCTTAAGAGAGCGACATTTGACGGTAAATTGATGGCGCTTCCAAATACGAATATCGGTCAGCAATACAATATTATGTGGGTGCGCCAGGACTGGCTGGACAAATATAACTTGCAAGCGCCTAAGACAGTTGACGAGCTGATGTCGGTAGCTAAAACATTTATCGATAATGATGCTGCCGGCAACGGCAAAACGCTTGGCATTAGCGGTGTTCCTTCGCTTGCCGGCTGGAATAACTTCTCCGGCTTTGACCCCATTATGAGCACATTCCACGCGTTTAAAGGCCAGTGGCTGAAGGACGCTTCTGACAACGTCGTGTACAGCTCGACATTGCCCGAAATGAAGACGGCACTCGGCAAATTGAGTGAAATGTATAAGCAAGGCTTAATCGACAAAGAGTTCGCGATCCGTAAAGATCCGGCTGAAGTTGTAGCGAACAACCAAGTCGGTATCGTCTTTGGTCCATGGTGGATTTCCTATTGGCCGCTGAACGACTCTGTTAAGAATGATCCGAAAGCGGAATGGAAGCCGTTTATCGCTCCACTTGACAGCGAAGGCAAGTTCAACACGGTTGACCAGGACCCAACAGGCCAATACCTTGTCGTACGAAAAGGTTATGAGCATCCGGATGCGGTTGTTCGCGTACTGAATGTGGAATATAACGGTATTCGCAAGATTGACCCGGAAGCGGCTGATCTGTATAAGGATCAACCTGCCGTTCAGCAGAAATGGGAGCTGTGGCCATTCTCGCTTCAAGTTGGCCCGGAAACTACGGTATATGATACGCATGCACAAGCTCAAGCCGCTGTAGACGCAAAAGATGATTCGTCATTGGATACGGAGCTTAAAGGCTGGTACAAGGATTACTTTACGAATCAAGCTAATCCGAAGAAGGATATAGCCGCTTGGGCTAACGCTACGGCAAGATTCGAAGGCGCAAAGCTTATGAATGCAGACAATGTTGTATTCTCGAATAACCTGTACTTCGGAAAAACAAAGTCGATGCAAACGAAGTGGTCCATTCTGGAGAAGCTTGAGAACGAAACCTTCCTGAAAATTATTATGGGCGAGCAGCCTCTAGACAGCTTCGATAAGTTTGTAGAGCAATGGAATACGCTTGGCGGTAAACGTATTAGCGAAGAAGTGAAAGAAGAGATAAGCAAATAGTAAGATGGGGGAGCGCCAATGCGATATGCTGGCGCTTCCCTTATATCATTCCATAGGACAGGTGGAACACCGATGATATCGAAGAAATGGCTGCTAAACTATCACCTGATGCTGCTTCCGGGCATCGTGCTGCTCATCATTTTCAGTACGATTCCACTGTTTGGTACCGTTATTGCGTTTCAGGATTTTATACCGGGTATTCCGATCTTTGAGCAGACATGGGTCGGATTGGATAACTTTAAATTCATGCTTCAACTTCCAGGCAGTAGACAGGTGTTCATCAATACATTAGTTATCGCTTCCATGAAGATTGTTCTGGGCATTATTATTCCAATTACGTTCGCCTTGCTGCTGCATGAAATTCGAGCGCGCGCGTTCAAACGGTTAGTTCAAACTATCGTATATTTGCCGCACTTTATGTCCTGGGTTATTCTATCCGGCATACTGATTGCGATGCTATCTATAGACGGAATCGTCAACCAGATTACTGGATTTTTTCACATGGAGCCTATTATGTTCCTCGCCAGCAATCATTATTTTCGTCATATTATCGTATGGAGCGATGTGCTGAAGGAATTTGGTTTTAGCGCTGTTGTCTATTTGGCTGCGCTTGCAGGCATTAATCCTTCGCTCTATGAAGCAGCCGAGATCGACGGCGCATCAAGGTTCCGCAAGCTATGGCATGTCACGATTCCCGGCATTATGCCTACAATCGTGTTGCTATCGACACTAAGTCTTGGCAATATTTTGAACGCCGGCTTCGATCAAGTGTTTAATCTGTACAATCCGCTCGTTTACTCGTCTGGCGATATTATCGATACGTACGTATACCGCATGGGCCTTGTGGATCAACAATACGGACTCGCCACCTCTGTCGGGTTAATGAAGTCTGTGATCGCTATTATATTGATCGCGCTCTCCAATAAAATGGCCGACAAATTTGCTAACTACCGCATCTTCTAAGAAAAGGGGTCTAGGCATGGTTTCCTCAAAATCGTGGAGCAGCCGCAGCGCTGATATGTTTATCTATTTGGCTTTGATCCTTATTGCGTGCATTTCGTTGTTCCCGCTCTGGTACACGATTGCACTATCCTTTAGTGACAAAGCTGCTGTAAATGCCGGTAGAGTATTTGCATGGCCTGTTGGCTTCAATCTAACATCGTATAAAATTATTTTGGAAGACCATAAATTTTTTGCAGCCTTCTACATTTCTGTAAAACGAGTGCTGCTTGGCGGTGCGATCAACTTCGCACTGACCGTCATCATGGCTTATCCGTTAGCAAGAGATAACAAGATGTTTCCGGGCAGAAAAATTTATATGTGGTATCTGGTGTTCTGCATGCTCTTCTCCGGCGGACTCATTCCGCTGTATATGACTGTGACGGAACTGAATCTGCAGAACACGTTATGGTCGCTCGTTTTGCCAGGGGCAGTACCTGTCTTTAATGTCATTCTCATTATGAATTTCTTTCGAAATTTACCTAAAGAGCTGGAAGAAGCTGCAATCGTTGACGGTTCCGGTCCGTGGCGAACACTAGCGAGTATCTTTATTCCCGTATCGATGCCGGCCTTGGCGACTGTAACGCTATTCAGCATTGTCGGCCATTGGAATTCATTCTTCGACGGACTCATCTACATGAATAAGCCGTCTCTCTATCCGCTGCAGACCTACATTCAACAGCTTGTCGTACGGATTGATCCAGAGTTGATGAAATCGCTGACGACGGATCAATTAATTGAGCTGTCGAAGGCGTCTGACAAGACGCTGAACTCAGCCAAGCTGATCGTAGCGATGATTCCGCTATTGACGATCTATCCGTTTCTTCAGAAATATTTTGTTCACGGTATCGTGCTTGGATCCGTTAAGGAATAAGTAGGAGGTACGCTTGGGATGGAAAACATACGTAAAGTTCATGTTGTATTTAAAACGCATCTTGATATCGGGTTTACGGACTTGGCAAGTCATGTCGTGGATCAATACTTTCACTCCTTTATTCCTCAAGCGCTCGAGCTGGCTGACGCATTCAATCGCGAACAGGGCCCGGTAAGGTTTGTGTGGACAACCGGCTCTTGGCTGATTCATGAATTTCTAAAAACGGCTGATTCGGAGCAGCGTAAGCGCATGGAAGATGGGATTGCTGCCGGCAGTATCGTTTGGCACGGACTACCTTTTACAACACACACGGAATTAATGGATCCTGCGTTATTCGAGCATGGTTTGTCGATCGCGCGCAAGCTGGATGAGAAGTATGGCAAACGTACGATCGCGGCCAAGATGACGGATGTACCCGGACATACGATTGGCATGGTTCCCTATATGGCGAAGTACGGTATTCAATACCTGCACCTTGGCGTTAACTATGCCTCGACGAAGCCGAGCGTTCCGGAAGTATTCGTTTGGCGAGCGAAGGACGGATCGGAAATCGTTGTTAACTATGCCGGCAGTTACGGCAATATCACGTTCATTGACGGTTTGGATGAAGTGCTGGTGTTTGCGCATACGAACGATAATATGGGGCCGCCGAAGGCAGAGGATATTCGGAAGCAGTTCCTACAGCTTGCCGAACAATTTCCGGGAGCCGTTATAGAAGCCTCAACAATGGATGCGTTCGCCGAGAAATTAGTAGCTATGAAAGATCAATTCCCCGTCGTTACGGAGGAAATCGGTGATTCATGGATTCACGGAGCAGCCTCCGATCCGCTGAAAATCGCCCATTATCGGGAGCTCTTAAGGCTGCGCAGCAAGTGGGTAGGTGAAGGTCGATTGGACGCAAGCAGCAGGCAATATGCCGACTTCTGCGATCAGCTCATACTCATTCCCGAACATACATGGGGGATGGACGAGAAGACACATTTGACCGATTTCAAGCATTATTCCGTCCATGACTTCCATGCGGCAAGGCAAGCCGATGTCGTCACGAAGGATGCCATCCATCCTCGTTATGGCTATTTCGGCATTTATGGCGGCGACCACTCGGAGAAGTTCGAATCAGATTCGGGGAAAAGCTTCAGCCTGATCGAAAGTTCATGGGAGGAACAACGGAATTACCTCACGCAGGCGATATCCATGTTATCGTCGGACTTGCAGAACGAAGCACGTCAGGCACTGTTGATGCTGGCTCCGAATGAAGCGTTTCATGCGAATGGGCGGGAGCTCCCCTTGGGACAGCCGCAACGACTAGGCTGCTTCGATGTCGAGTTTGGAATCGACGGCTCGATTATTCAGCTTGTCGACGGGCGGGGTAAAGTTTGGGCTGATGATCAGCATCGGTTAGGCGTATTCGAATATGAAACGTTTGGCATGGATGACTACCATAATTGGTATCGAGATTATGTTGTGAATTGGGCTGAAACGTATTACTGGTCGGAGCCGGACTTCGGCAAGCCAGGCATGGAGTTTGCAGAGCCTAAACCGGAACATAAGCGATATTCACCCCGAGTCAATGGGGCAGTTGTCCGGGAAGAGGAGCAGTATGATGAAGTCAGTTTGCAGCTTAACATGAGCCAAGAAGCCTCGCAGACACATGGCGCTCCCAAGAAGCTTCATATGCAGTATCGGTTCTACAAACAGGAGAGTAAGATCGAGGTCGAATTAGGCTGGTTCGATAAACAAGCCTATCGACTGCCGGAGGCAAGCTGGTTCTCCTTTGCTTTGAACGTAGATAACCCGAACCTGTGGAAGATGGATAAGTTGGGGGAACGTGTTTCGCCGCTTGAAGTGGTTAAGAACGGAAACCGCAGTCTTCATGCCGTTCATTCCGGCGTGCATTACCAAGGCAGTGATGGGATTGTCCATTTGGAAACGTTGGATGCTCCGGTATTAGCTCCGGGAGAGAAGCGAATGCTTCAATTCGATCAAGCATTCGCTCCATTGGATGGCGGCATGCATTTTAACCTGCACAACAATGTTTGGGGTACTAATTTCCGCATGTGGTACGAGGAGAATACCAAGTTTAGATTCGTGATTCGGTTGAAATCAGAGGGATAATAAAAAATGTACGTGATAAGGGACGTTAGCTGCGTCCTTCATCACGTACATTTCTCTGTTTATTTATTGGATGCGAGGGTGGTTTCAATAGGCTGGTTATTCGCGCGCTGTTCGGCAAATGCGCGGTATTTCGGTACGACATAGGCCGGATCTTTCTGTGCATGCCATAAGGCGGAAACCGTTTCACGAAGAGCGGCTGTGAAGCTTGATGCGGCGGGCGGACAGTCATTCTTAATCTCTTGATGCAGGTCAGGTAAGTTATAATAAGGCACCATCGGGAACATATGATGTTCCATATGATAATTCATGTTGGTATACAGAAACCGAATGATCGGGTTGGTATAGAAAGTGCGCACGCATAACCGGTGATCAAGCGTGTCTTCGTATAAGCCAAGATGTTGAGTAGAGTTCAGGGCGGTCATCAAGAAGAAGCCGTAGAACGCAGGTAAACCGACAAACATAAGCGGCAATAGGCTCTGAATATAGAAACACAGCCCGATAATAGCAGCATAAACGAGAATGAAAATGCGAGCTTCCCAGAACAATGAACGATACTCGCTTACAGGGATCAGTTCCTTCTCGCTATTGGTAAGGCGGCCGAAAGCATGTCGGAACAAAGATTTAAACGTCCCGAAGATATCGCCGAATCGGAAAATCATCTTGAGCAGTCTGCTCCACATTGGGGGGCGCGGCTCCATAATTTCCGGGTCGCTGCCGACGATGATCGTATCGGTATGATGACGAACATGACTCCAGCGATAATTCGTCGCTTGAATGAGAATGAGGAAGGAGCACAGCTGATACAAAGCTTCATTCATCCATGGTGTTCGAAAAGGTGTCCCGTGACAGGATTCATGCCACTTCGAGACGGCGGGAGTGGAGTAGATGATGCCGTAAAGGGCAAATGCGGGGATCGCCCACCAGGTTCCCCAGGATAAATAAGCGAGATATCCTGTCGCTGCTAGAAACATAAACCATAGCAATGTGTCTCTTATTGCTGGACCGTTTCTGCGGACCATAAGCTCCTTCATGCGTTTGCGGGGAACGGGACATTTGTACCACTCGGCGGATACAAGTCCTTTGGCGATCGCTTTCTCTCTTTCCGGTCCTAGTATGCTGTAATCCCGTTGTGAAGTTTCGCTCATATGATTACTCCTTATTGGCGCAGAATAGCTTCCTGCTTCTAAGTGTAAGGGATGGAAGCTCGACTGGCTTTCCAAAAAATACGAAATAGTTTTAGACACATAAAGGTTGTATGGAGATGGGGGAACGGGCATGGCAAGAAAACAATCTTCTACATCGATGCGCTGGATTTACCCGCCTGATTATGATGAAAGTCACGGGATGGATGCAGTCGGAACCAGCATTATTCCGGAGCTGATCGTGCTTGGCTGTCAGAAGTATTCGGAAGCTTATCAGCTGACCTTGCATCGTCACATGATCGGATACGAATTTGTCTACTTGGAGCATGGCAGCGTTACTTGGGAAGTAGATGGTGTGCAATATCCTACTAGTGCAGGCCAATGGTTCTTCACAGCTCCGGGAGAGCTGCACAAGGCTAGATTCAACCATATCGAGCCTAGCCGCATTTGGTGGTTTATCATCACGGACCCTGAGCGGGACTCAAGTTGGTTTAACTTAGGACAGCAAGAGCGTAACTTCATCGTGGCCGGGCTGCAGCAGCTGCCGCATGTATTTCGTGCCGATAATCGGGTGCATGAGCAATTCGCGCGGCTAAAGGCGACCTTAGAATCGGATGGACCGGCGAAGAGGCTGTTTGCCCATCATCAGATGCTGGATATTCTGCTTGGACTGCTGCAGCCGGTTCCACTGAAGACGATTGAACCTGAATGGTGGGGCAAGATGACTGAGCTTGTTCAGCGATTGGAGCAAACACCTGAGAGACGATTATCGATTGCTGAGATGGCGCAGGAGGTGCAGGTGAGTGAATCGCATTTCTATAAATTGTTTCAAGAGCTGTTCGGACAATCGCCTGCTGCATACATGGAACGTGTTCGGATTGAACATGCCTGTGAGCTTCTGTTGAACTCGAGTTTATCCATCATTGAAATTGCTCTTGAGCTTGGATTTAAGACAAGCCAGCACTTTACGAATGTGTTCCGGAAATTGATCGGATGTCCTCCAAGCGAATGGAGGCGGCGGGAGGCGAGCAGTTGAACGCTTCCAAACGTTGTCCTACACCTGAGGAAGCGGCTATAATGGGCTTATCAGATGAAGGAGTGAAGTGAAGATGAAAGTGGAAATTTGGTCGGACATTGCATGTCCGTTTTGCTATATTGGAAAGCGTCTCTTCGAGAAGGGGCTGGATCAGTTCGAGCATAAAGATCAGGTGGAGGTCGTTTATCGCAGCTTCCAGCTGGACCCGAATGCGGAGAAATATCCGAAGCATGATGTCTATGGATTGGTAGCGGACAAATACGGAGTAAGCCGTGAGCGTTCCATCCAGCTTCATGAGAATTTGGTGCAGCAAGCTGCGGCGCAGGGGCTTACGTTCAACTTCGAGCATGCGATTCCCGCGAATTCGCTTGATGCGCATCGTTTGATTCATTTTGCAGGCACACATGGCAAACGGACTGAGGTAGCGGAGCTGCTGTTCAAGGCGTATTTTACAGATTCCAAGCATATTGCTGAGATGGATACGCTCCGCGAAATCGCGGTTGAAGCCGGACTGAACCCGGATGAAGTGGAAACGATGCTCGGCGGCGATGCGTTCATAGCCGAAGTGCAAGCAGAGTCCAGCGAAGCTAGCATGCTTGGCGCGAATGGCGTACCGTTCTTCGTGATCAACCGCAAATACGCGGTAGCCGGCGCGCTTCAAAGCGAGGTGTTCCTCGATGTCCTGCAGAAGGGCTGGGAAGAGGAGAAGCCGCTGATCATTCTCGATCCTTCTTCGAACTTCAGCACCGGTGTTTGCACCGATGACGCCTGCGGAATCGACGAGAACGAGCAGAACTAAAGCACAGCGATGTTAAACAAGTAAAGCACGGTAAAGTCTGCAGGAGGCAATCGCTCCTGAGCTTTACCGTGCTTTTTAGCTTCTACGCATAACGAGCTGACAAGCCGATGCATGCGACACCTGCAAGTATGAGCAGACAGCCGATGATTTTGAGGGCGGACAACGATTCTCCAAACAGGTAATAAGCGCCGATGATGGAGATTATGTACGCGAGGCTCTGGATGGGATAAGCCAAGCTGAGGTCAACCTTCGATACGATAAACAGCCACAATACCGTTGCGCAGCCATAGATGAACAATCCGCCCATAATGTAAGGCGAGAACATCAGTTCCACAATCGTACGCAGCGATTCGAAAGGTTTCGCGCGCTGCATGAGTCCGTATTTCCATAGAAACTGTCCGCTTACAAGCATGAGCGTATTGGCGAGAATGAGAAGGAATTGGACCAGATTCACAGGGTCTCACGTCCTTCCACTGTCTTCTGAAGATCGAGCAGCTTCTTCTCCATGACGGCGAATTCCTGCGTCAACGTCTTCATTTTCTCCGACTGGTTCGACAAACTCATCGTCTGCCGCACGAGCAGCGCAAGGATGAAGATGATGGTGACCAGAAACACGAAGGTAGGCATGTAGGCGATGCCGATCCATAAGGCAAACCGGTTAAGCAGCGGGATGCAAGCCGCGGCAAGCACGCCGGCAACGGCTGTAATCAGCCAGAGGAACGCGTAGCGGTCCTTTAATTTATGGGTTACCGTGAAGGAAACGATAAGCCCGAGGAAAAACAACGTAATGAGAATAGCGACAAGCTGATTCATCTGGACGGGTCCTTTCGTTTAGGAGAAGCTTTTGCGAATGAGCGAGAACATCGTAACCTTCATCATATAATAGATCGATTTGGACCAGTTGATGGAGGAGGAGCCGCCTTGACGGTTGCGCATTTCAACACTGATCTCTTTGAGCTTGTAGCCTCGCTTGGACAAGCTGACGAGCACTTCGACCTCCGGATAATCCGTCGGATAGGTGCGTGAGAACAGCTCGATCGCTCGGCGTCCGACGATGCGGAAGCCGGATGTCGGGTCGTAGACCGGAACGCCTGTCAGCATCCGAATCAACCAGTGAAAGTAAAATATTCCGAGTCGGCGGGAGAGGCTTCCCTTGTAGCTGCTTGCTTCCACAAAACGCGAGCCGATGACCATGTCATAGTCATTAATTGTTACTTCGTTTACAAGCTTCTCAATATCCGCAGGACGATGCTGCCCGTCCGCGTCCAGTTGAATCGCATATTTATAACCGCCTCGGTCTGCATACTTGTAGCCGCTTTGCATCGAGCCGCCAATTCCGAGATTCACGGCATGGCGAAGGGAAGGAAAACCCTCTTTGCGAATGATCTCAGGCGTGCGGTCCTTAGAGCCATCATCTATGACGACAAAATCATAGGGTGTGTGACGTTTAAGCTCCTGCACGGTGCGGGCTAGAGTATCTTCTTCGTTATAGGCAGGAATAATGACCAATATATCGCTGCTCCGTTGCTGCTGCATCTTGTATTACCTTCTTTCCCATCCTTCTACTTGCGCGTCTTGCTTTTCAACAAATCTTTTATAGTATAATAGAAAACGGTTCTTTATAGAATACCAGTTAAATGGAAAGGGAGTTATGCTTTGTTTTCACTACGGTCCGAAACGTCCCGGATGCGGAAGTTCGTTTGGATTCTTATGGCGGCGGTTTTACTCATCCATGTGATTACGGTCTTGTCGCTCGGCGACCATTTCTTGCTTGGCTCCTATGAGAAACGCAACAATGATGACGTCAAATATGTACATGCCGCGCAAGTGCTGCTCGAGCATCATACGCTTGTTTATAACAGCGGAATGAACCCGACCAACTACATCATGCCGGTGGTTCCGGTTGTGCTCAGCGGATTTCTGTCGTTTCTGGATCGCGATGCTGCAGTGATGAGTTTCCGTTTGCTTCAGTGCTTGATGCAGGCGGCATCGGTTTATCTCATTTTCATCATCGCACGTGAAATGCTGGGCAGGCGCGTCGCTGTTGTGGCTGTCTTGCTTGATGCGCTTTATGTGCCGAACTTGTTTGCCTCTGGTGCGATTCTAACGGAATCGACGTTTAAACTGCTCTTTTTGTTGCTGATTTGCAGCATTATTTATGCGCTGAAGCGTCGAAAGGCATCTGCCTATGTGTTTGTCGGCATCATGCTGGGGCTCGCCTGTTACGTCAAACCGCAATGTGCACTGATACCGATCTGCTTGTTGATTATATGGCTGGTGAAGCGTTACAACTGGAAGGATATTTTTAAATATACGGCTATCGTTGGCGTTTGCAGCATGCTGCTGCTCTCACCATGGTGGGTTCGCAACTACGTCGACTTTCATGAATTTATTCCATTCACCAAGTCTACCGGTAACCCTATGCTGCTGGGAGCGCTGATCAAACGGGCCAATCCGCCAAAAGGGTTCTTCGAGCAATATCCGGAATACAAGGATCAGAAGCTGTTCGTGGGCAGCGACAGTGCGGAGAAGCTGGCCGCGCAGCGAGTCATTGCTTATGGCTTCAAGCATCACACGTTCGATTATGCGTACTGGTTTACGGTCGGGAAGTCCATCCAACTCTTCGAGAGCCCTTTCTACTCCAAGCCGGTGCCGGGCTTGCCTAGACCGGCGATCAACGTGGTGCACTGGCTGTACGTGCTCGCTGGTTTTGCTGGACTCATCGTACTTGGCATTCGCGGACGGTTGAAGCTGATTTTGCCGGTGCTGCTGCCCTTTCTCTATTATTGGTTCATTCATCTACCATTTATTACCTTCGGACGCTATGGTTATCCGCTCGTATGTCTATTAACGATATTTGCTGCTGCGGCAATTGTGGCACTGCTGGAGCGAAGAGGCGTTTGGAAGAAGGAAGAGGAGACTGCCGTTTAATCGGCGGTCTTCTTTTTTTAGCTGGTCCAGTAGTGGAAATACAAACCGGCATAGTACAATAAAACAAGAATGTGAAGGCGTTTACAGCCTTTGCAAAATGACAACTCCGGAGGGACGCGCCATGCAAGCAGTTCCGATTCAAGCTATGAATACACGTGTAGTGCGAGTAAGTACGGCGAAAGATTATTGGACGATTGTATTTGGCATCTGGCTGATCGGCGGTATCTTCGTGGATGGATTTGCTCATAATCACGGGGTCGTCGAAACGTTCTTTACCCCATGGCATGCCATTCTTTATTCGGGTTTTATGGTTTCAGCGATGTGGATGTGCTGGCTGCTGTACCGTTCCAAACGGACTACCGGCATGCCTTGGCTCAAGGCTGCGCCTGTAGGCTATGGGCTCGGATTAACCGGCGTTGTCATCTTCCTGCTCGGCGGACTGTTCGATATGTATTGGCATGTTGTGTTCGGCATTGAGCAAAACACGGCAGCGCTGCTGAGTCCGTCACATCTGATGCTGCTGTTAGGCGGGTTATTGATTTTATCGAGTCCGTTTCGGGCCAGCTGGCATAATGAGAAAATGACAAAACCAAGCTGGCTGGAGTTCGCGCCTGCTTTTCTATCCTTGGTCATCACAGTCGGCGCCGTCAGCTTCTTTCTCATGTACGCCTGGGCGTTCCGCTACAACTTGCCGTCAGCCTCTGTGGTAGATTGGTATGTCAGTCATTTTAGTAATGGGATTGTTGCTGAAAGTAACGAGATGCGCGGTCTTACATACATCTTGCTGGATACGTTGATCTACATGTATCCGGTGTTTCTGCTTATGAAAAGATGGCAGCTGCCCTTCGGCGCTATGACGCTGCTGTTTGCGATGATCACGACGATGATGAATGTACTGGACGGGTTCGTGTACTACCAGTCGATTATTATTGCAGGTGCCGCAGGTTTGCTGGGTGATCTGCTTTACCGATATTTGAAGGCTGGTGAAGGCAGAATATGGGCTCAGCGAATAATCGCAGGCGCACTGCCGATTGCGCTTTGGGGCTTTTATTTCGGGTACATGAATGCTGTGGATGGCATCGGATGGTCGGCAGAGCTATGGTCAGGCTCGATTGTAGAGGCGACGTTACTTTCCCTTGGCGTTCATTTCCTGTCTGCTTCGAAAGGGAAAGGATAGAAATCGGATGCAGCTCAAGAGTTTGAGATTAAGATGTCTGGTTATTGTCGGTTTAGCAGCGCTTCTCTTGGGCGGCTGTACAGCCAAACCGCTTCGCAATGTGGAGATCGATCCCCCAACCAGAGGACTGCTTCACTATTTGCAGCAGGATCAAATGACTAACGTATCTGACCGGGGATATAAAGTGATCGTAGCGGAGGAGAAGTCGGCCCAGAGCGGGCGAGAGATTGAATTAGAGCTGCAGGTGCTTGATCCGTCAGGTGTGCCGGTCGAGCGTTTTACAGAAGATATGACAAAGCTGATGCATCTGATCGTAGTCAGCTCTGACTTATCCACGTTCTCACATGTTCATCCGGTTCAAGAGGGCCAGGGGAAATTCAAAGTAAAGCTGAGCTTTCCGCATGGCGGTCGGTTTCTGCTTATTTCGGAATTTATGCCGGATGACGCCGGGCTCACGGTATATAAGAAATGGATCACGGTTGGCGGTGCGGAGCCGGCAAGTGAGAAGCTTTCCGTAAGCGAGCCCATGCAAACGATCGTTTCCGGCGTAGAGGTTACTCTCAGCGGAATGCCTGACTTGAAGGAAATGAAGGCAGGGGAGATGGCGATGCTCAACTTTACGTTGAAGGATGCCGCTACAGGAGAGTCCATAAAGCTGGAGCCCTATCTGGGAACAGCGGGACATTGCGTCATTCTGGACGAGAGTGCCACGCAGTATTTGCATGTGCATGCCGTATCTGAAATGAGCGCTGACTCTGGTTCGAGTGTGATGTTCCATACGCAGTTCCCCAAGGCGGGCAAGTATAAGCTATGGGCGCAATTTCAATATAAGGGGAAGGTGCTCGTTGCTCCGTTTGTGATTAAGGTGTAAAAGCAGCATTTTACCTCGATGTATTTTGGAGGCGCGCACCTCCGTACATGAAGCAGCATTTTTAGCTTGGAATGTGCCGTAGCTCTAGTCATTAAGAAGCCCTCTCAAAAGTCGTCTTGCACACTTTTGAGAGGGCTTCTTCGTTTGTTTGTTCGTATTAAGGCGTAACGCTGCGCAGAACGGTCATGCTGCCGTCCAGCTCGTAGCTGCCAAGGCTAGCGGGAAGCAAGAAGCATTCGCCGGCTTTAACGGCTTGTGTGCCGCCATCCCAGCTCAGCGAGCCAGCTCCTTCTGCAATAACAATAATGACAAAAGATTCAGGTGTCGTTGTCAATTTCCAAGGAGCGCGTACAAGACCTTTCTCAACGACAAAATAAGGGGACTCTGCAATAGTGAGCCATTCATTGTCGCCGATCGCATCGGTCTTCATGCGGCTCGCGCCAGCGCCCTCATAAGCGGTAACATTGAGGGAGTCTTCCACATGCAGCTCACGAAGCTTGCCGTCCAGACCCGGACGATTGTAGTCAAACACGCGGTAAGTAGTGTCGGAGTTTTGCTGAATTTCAGCGACTACAACGCCTGCGCACAGCGCGTGAACCGTGCCGGCCGGAATGTAGAACGCATCTCCGGCTTCAACCGGTACTTCTTGCAGGCAATCCATGACGCGGCCTTCTTCAATTGCAGCAGCGAGGGCAGCGCGATCGACGCCTTCTTTGAGGCCGTAGATGATTTTGGCGCCGGGCTCTGCAGCCAGTATGTACCACATTTCGGTTTTGCCAAGCTCGCCTTCAGGCAGTCCTTCGTAAGCATCGGTAGGATGCACTTGAATGGACAGATCATCATTGCAATCCAGCAGCTTGATCAGAAGCGGGAAACGACCGTTCTCGGCGTAGCCTTTCGTACCGAAATATTCACGGCCGTATTTCTCGCGAATATCATCCAATCCAAGTCCGGCGAGTGCGCCGTTCATGACTTTGGTCGTGCCGTTCGGATGATCGCCGATCATCCAGCCTTCGCCGATAGCGCCTTCCGGCAGTTCAAGGCCGAATTGCTCCAGTGCGCGGCCGCCCCAGATCCGTTCTTTCATTTCGGGTTTAAATTGCAAGGGGTAAGTCTGTGTCAATTCAATCACTCCTCTGTCTAAACTTCCTGGTTTCCTCAAACTACAATAAGACTTGCGGTTGTGCAGCAGGTTGGAACATTTCTAAGAATTCGCCATCCGGGCCATAGAAGAAGAAATAACGTGCGCCATTCGGCAGCATTGTAATTTCGGTATCTTTCAGCGGAACGCCAAGATCCGTGATGCGCTTAAATTCAGCGTCCACATCGTCTACAGTGAATGCCACATGATGCGTGCGTCCTTCATCTGACAATTGACCGTTGTAACCTTCGATCAGCTCGACCTCGGACTCACCGCCATCTGTGCCGGAAAGGAAAGCAAGGCGGATGACATTGTTGGAATGGTTTAACGTGTACAGGTACTTCAAACCAACAATCTCGGTATAGAATGCGATCGATTTCTCCAAATCAGATACCATAATGCCTACATGCTCAAGTTTACGAACTGCCATGAATAATTACCTCCTCATAATTTAGCTATTCAGGATTTCTTCTTCAAGAAGCCAGCTTGTCCCACAACGAAGACTACACTACCGTTTCTCGATTGCAAGCAAATAAGGTGCCTCAGGTTTCTGTGCCATACGATACAGTACCGTTTGCGCAAGCGACTGAGGCAGTGAGGAAGCCCATTGCACGGCAGCTTCGGCTTCCTCGGCGCCGCCGGGGTGACCTGGATAAAGCACGACGGTTACGATGCCGGAAGGCCGAAGGACCGAGAGAGCGGCCTCCAGAGCGGCCAGCGTGCCATCAGGAGTCGTGATCACGGACTGATCCGCGCCGGGCAGGTAGCCGAGGTTAAACATAACGGCGGCTGCCTGCCCGCATGCCTCGGCGGAGATATGCGCCACCATATCGGCATGACTCGCATGAACGAGGTTTAGCGCCGCATCTGCTGCACTGTCGTTCAATCGCTGCCGCGTTCGTTCCAGTGCTTCCTCCTGGATGTCGAAGGCATAGACGCTTCCCCGGGGGCCAACCAGCCCCGACAGAAACAGCGTGTCTATGCCGTTGCCGCAGGTCGCGTCTATGACGATGTCGCCTGGTGTCACTCGTTCCTTCACGAGCTTGTGAGCCATGCTGAGTACGCTCAGGAACCCCATTCTACTGCGCCTCCCACAAGCGGCCTTGCCAGGTGTTGCGGGTGGTTAGCTCGCGGTCGATCGCATTCAGCACTTCCCATTTCTTAAGACTCCACATCGGACCGATCAGCAGATCGCGAGGCGCGTCGCCCGTAAGCCGGTGAACGATCATCTCCGGCGGCAGCAGCTCCAGCGTGTCAACGATCAGCTTCACATATTCATCTTGATCCAGGAAGCGGAGCAGGCCTGCTTCATATTGCTTGACCATCGGCGTCTTGCGCATAAGATGAAGCAGGTGAATTTTGATCCCCTGCACATCCATGGCGGCCACAGCTCTGCCGGTATCAAGCATCATTTCATGCGTTTCCTGAGGCAGGCCATAAATAATATGCGCGCAAACGCGAATGCCGCGTGCCCGAAGACGCTTGACAGCATCTTCATAGCAGGCTGTGTCGTGAGCGCGGTTAATCAAGGTGGAAGTGGACTCATGGATCGTTTGGAGTCCCATCTCGACCCACAGATAAGTCCGCTCATTCAGCTCGGCCAAATAATCGACAACGTCATCCGGCAAACAGTCCGGCCGCGTTGCAATGGACAAGCCGACAACACCGGGCTGAACGAGGATGGCTTCGTAATATTCCCTCAGCTCTTCTACCGGCGCATACGTATTCGTATACGCTTGGAAATACCCGATATATTGCGCTTCCGGCCATTTCAGATGCTGCAAATCTCGGATCTTATTGAATTGGGTCACTAAGTCGTCTCTGCGGCTGCCCGCAAAATCACCTGAACCTCTCGCGCTGCAGAAAGTACAGCCGCCTGTAGCGATCTTCCCGTCCCGATTCGGGCAGGTAAATCCGGCATCCAGCATGACCTTGAATACTTTGCTCCCGAATTGCTCTCGCATTTCGTAATTCCATGTATGAAACCTTTTGTCGCTCCACAGGCTAGGCTGTAGGGAGTCGACATCCGGCTGAGTTTGAACTTTCATGGGTAGGCTCCTCTTGCTTTTATGAAATCTTATATCCCCAATCATAACGAAAAAAGAGACAAAACGCTACGTTGAGGCAGTAAACGGCCACCTAATCGCACTTCATTAGATCCAAAAAAACGGTTTCAAAATAGGCGCGATGCTGTAAAAAAGATTAGAAAAGGGCTTGCTAAACCTAACATGAAGTGTTATATTAAAAGTGCGACAGAACAGCAAAAACACCACATTTAACCCTCTTCCAACCACTTGTCATAGCAGGTCGATTTTCTGGAAATGTGCTTGAAAATAATCAAGTTGAGGTGATGAGGAATGGATTCACAAGTTAAAATTCCACATGGTGACGAGAAAGTTACGGTCGAATTAACGAGAAAAGAATTAATGTCGCTCGCAGGGATCCGTTTTTACGGTAATCATAATGTTGAGGTTTCCGCCCGGAAGAAGCTGCATGACATCTTGGAGTCGCAAGAGACTGCTCAGAACCAATTGCTCAACTAAACTCTGCTATTCGCATCAGAAACAACCTCAGCCGAAGGCGCTAACTGTGCCCTCGGCTTTTTATATGCACAATAACTGGCAAAGGCCTGCATTACCGTAGACTTTACAAGTGATGCGGAATTCGGGCAGAATAAGTTTATAGATTGAACGATGCTCGTTCAGCATTTAGCGATAGTGGAGGAATCAATTATTATGCGTCTTAGAGGAAGAAAAGGAATATTGGAGAGCTTGGAAGCACAGCCGGAGCTGGTGGTGCTGGATGCAGCGCCTCATAAAGGACGCTGGCGCGAATTTTTCGGCAACGATAACCCGATTTATGTTGAGCTTGGCATGGGAAAAGGCCGGTTTATCAGCGATATGAGCGTTCGGAATCCTCATATTAATTACATCGGCGTGGACATGTACGATGAGTTGATCCGCCGTGCAAGTGATAAAGCGCGTTTGGCATGGGAGAAGGAAGGCGTTACACAGCCGCCGAATTTGGCACTGCTGCGTGCGAATATTGAAGGAATTGAAGAGATGTTTGCACCAGGGGAAATCCAGCGCATCCACTTGAATTTTAGCGATCCATGGCCCAAAGCAAAGCACGGGCGCAGAAGACTGACGCACCCGCGCTTCGTGAAGAAGTATATGGAGATTCTAAACGAATACGGCGAAATTCATTTCAAGACCGATTCGCAGCTGCTATTCGAATTCTCGCTTAACAGCTTCGCGGATATGGAACTGCATATGCGTAATATTTCACTGCATCTTCATAAAGAAACGCTGCGCGATGATCTTGTGCTGACGGAATATGAAGCCAAGTTCGTTGAGAAGGGCAATAATATTCACCGCGTCGAAGTGGTGATCGGTGAGAAGGCGATTGCGGCTCATAGAGAGGCTAAGCTTGCTGCTGCTCAGAAGAGTGACCAAGCTGCGGAAACGGATAATGATACAGACGAGCCAATTACCGCACCTGCCGCAATATCGGAAGGGTAATGGAGACCGAGATACATTCTTGACCAGCCAACGGATACACCGAGGATGATTGCTGCAGGAAGAATGATCGGCAGCATAGCGGTTTCCGTCACGAGCCAAGGCAAGAGCCAAGCGAATATAGCCGTTGTGTGACCCGAAGGAAACGAGGAGTCGCGCAGCGGTTTTTTGCATACATGCACACTGCTAAGTGCTTGATAAGGGCGAAGTCTGCTGAACTTACGTTTCATGATGGCAACGGGTATATGACTGATAATGATGGCTGCGAAAGCTTGCCAGCCGGCGGTACCCCATACGCCAGGCGCGGACAATCCGCAAAGCAAAGCAGTCAGTAACGTGAACGTTGCCCCGCCTGCATGGGTAATCGTCCCCAGCCATCCTCCTAACAAGCGATTGACAGCTCTGTGCGCCGATCTGCGATTTGCCCATAATAATAAGCGTTGCTCCTGTGTTAAAGCCCAGAACACGACATTAACCACATGAATCCCCTCCTGGTTGTATGCAAATGTCACGCCTATTCATCAGCTGCAAGCCACCGATCACTTGCCACCTGCAAATCAAGTATAGGTTGGAATTGTTTCTGCGGTATTAACAAATAAATAACCGATTATGAAGGATACATGTTTATGAAGGATACATGGCGAATGCTTCTTCACTCACTCTTCATTTGCCATTAATACACTGGAAATACAACTCATGTAAACTGGCTCCACAAGCTGGCCGCGCATCTAAGGCGGTTCTAGCAGATGGAGGCGATGACCGATGCGTCTTGCATTATTTACGGATACTTTCACTCCTGAGGTTAACGGAGTGGCACGAACGCTTGAACGGTGGGAGCAGTACCTGCGCCGCCGCGATATTCCATGTCTTGTTTTCGCTCCACAGCCTGCAGCCGCCGCGCATGAAGAACCTCAACCTATGGTTACTCGGTTTGCCAGCATGCCTTTCTTCCTCTATCCCGAATGCCGCCTGGCATTGCCAAATCCGATTCATATCAATCGCACCTTGCAAGCGTTCAGGCCTACACTTATTCATGTTGCGACCCCGTTCAATCTTGGGCTTTGCGGCATTCATTATGCGCATAAACACCGAATACCGCTGGTTGCATCCTATCATACACATTTTGACCGCTATTTGGCGTTTTACAATACCCGTTGGATGGTTAAGATGTTATGGAGGTATATGGAATGGTTTCACCAGGAATGCAGGTTCATTTTCGTACCCTCCGCATCGACGCTTCTTGAGCTGAAGGGACGGGGGTGGGATGAGCATCGTCTAGCCGTTTGGACGCGAGGTATGGATACGAAGAGCTTTCATCCGAATGTGGATAAAGCCGCACTTCTGGCGCAGTATCAAATACCGAAGGATCGCTTCATCGTGCTTTATGTAGGCAGACTGGCTCCTGAAAAAAACGTGGATTGTGCGATTGCCGCATTTGCAAAGTTTCAACGAGAGGTGTGCAAAGACGCCGTTTTCGTTATAGCCGGCGACGGTCCATCCATGAATACCTTGAAGCAGCAAGCTGTGCGTGAAGGGATTTCGACTTGCTTTCTTGGGTTTACTGCGATGCCTGCGCTTCAACAATGGTATGCAGCAGCGGATGTCATGCTGTTTCCGTCACCTACCGAAACCTTCGGCAATGTCGTATTGGAAGCGATGGCTTGCGGTACGCCTGTCATCTGTGCAGATACGGGAGGTGTGGTGGACACGGTTGTCCACGAGTGGAGTGGTTTGAGGTGCGAGGCCGGCAATGTGAACGCCTTCAGTGCAGCGCTGGAACGCATGTACCGAAACCCGGAGCTTCGCAAGCGTTTCACAGCGAGGGGGTTGGCACATAGCCTAAGACAATCCTGGGATGCCATCTTTGAAGAACTTCTCATGAGGTTCCGGCAAGCGGAAAGCGAAGTCCCGAGTTCAACAAATCGTCACACTAGGGGATAATTTACATGAAACCTTTGCCAGTTCTATACGTTTATTGAAAAAGAAACATGTTTTTATCGTAAATGGCTGAAAATAAGGGTGAGACGGACGAAAACAAGGTATCAGTCCTGTCAGCACCCAATGCAAGCGCTTTTCTTCGACTTCTTGGCGGTTAAGCGACATTTTCTACTTTTGACAAATGGACACAATGTGTGGAGAATCAGTAGGGTTGCGGAATAAACAAAAAGAACTGCCGCGATTCACTGACAGCGAGATCAAACAAAACTAGAGAGAATATAAAAATGGGGTCTCAAGGGGGTAGTAAAGAATAATGGTTAATACAATCATTATTATGTTTCAAATCTTTTTGGCTTTTGTCGGTTTGTATCAATTCAGCATTTCCCTGTTCGGTATTGTAAGGAAACGTAAGGAAGTGAAGCATGCACCTCAGAAATCCTTTGCCGTTCTGGTCGCTGCACACAATGAAGCACAGGTAGTCGGAGCGCTTGTTGAAAATTTAAAAAAGCTGGATTATCCGAAGGAACTTTACGATATCTTCGTCATTTGCGACAACTGCACGGACAACACGGCAGAGATCGTCCGCAGCTATGGCGTGCAGGCATGCGAGCGTAAGAACCCGCATCTGCGCGGCAAAGGCCATGCGATCGAATGGATGCTGAAGGAATTGTGGGCCATGCCCCGTCAGTACGATGCCATCGTGATGTTCGACGCAGATAACTTGGTCGGCAATGACTTCTTGATTCATATGAACAATGATTTATGCGAAGGCCACAAGGTTATCCAAGGCTACTTGGATACGAAGAACCCGACGGATTCTTGGGTTACGGCGTCTTATGCGATCACATACTGGTATTGCAACCGGTTGTGGCAGCTGTCCCGCAGAAACTTGAACATGGCCAACTATCTTGGCGGCACGGGCATGTGCTTTGATACCGCGCTCATGAAGGAAATGGGCTGGGGTGCAACAAGTCTCGTTGAGGACTTGGAGTTCTCGATGCGCTGCGTGAAACGCGGCATTCATCCGGTCTTGAATTACGATGCCAAAGTATACGACGAGAAGCCGCTTAGCTTCAAAGCTTCTTCCAGACAGCGTCTGCGCTGGATGCAAGGTCACTTTACCGTAGCTCGCAGTTATTTCTTCCCGCTGCTATGGGCAAGTATCAAAGAACGCAGCTTCGTGAAGTTCGATGCGGCGCTGTACTCCATCTCGGTGTACAACACCTTTATCGGCTTCCTGGTTACTGCGCTGCTCTGGATGGATAATATCATCCCGGCGAAGAATGCTTTTTCATCCATCTACTACTACATGCCGTATTGGGTAGCAGGTGTTGCGATTGCGGCTACAGTAGTCATGTTCCCGCTCGTTATGATGCTTGAAGGCATCCGCTCTGGGAAGATGTATGCACATCTGTTCTCGATGATTTTCTTCCAGCTTTCCTGGCTGCCGATTACATGCTACGCGTTCTTCACGCAAAACAACAAGCAATGGAGCCATACGCAGCATACGCGTGTACTTCGCTTGGAAGAAGTGCAGAGCAAACAGGTTTAATGAGCTTCTAGGGCAGCCTCGTCAATCGATGGTTGACATTCCTGAATAGGCTATGCTATAGTATTTCAGTAACATGTCTTACAGTAACTTAAACATGTATACGCACAAGTAGAGGCACCCGCTTCTCACCTACTCGGCGATGGCCGAATGGTTCGCGATCGATGATTGAACAGGCTACAGCTTAACAGCTGCTTGAACAGCCAACAATCTTGATTATTGGAATGCGGGTCCCGAGCGGATCCGCATTTTTTGATTTTTGCTTGCGTGATTCATAATTTTTGGAGGTGGCAGGTTATTAGCAGGGAACATCAAATCAACGATGAAATTCGGGCCAGAGAAGTGCGTGTAGTCGGTGCTGAAGGCGAACAACTAGGCATCAAGCAATTCCGCGAGGCACTGCAATTGGCAATCGATTTGAACTTGGACCTAGTGAACGTTGCACCGACAGCGAAACCGCCGGTGTGCCGGATTATGGACTATGGCAAATTCCGTTATGAGCAGCAAAAGAAAGAAAAAGAAGCTCGCAAGAATCAGAAGATTGTAGACACGAAGGAAGTTTGGTTCCGTGCTAACATCGACGAGAACGATTACCAAACGAAATTCCGCAATGTTGTAAAGTTTCTGGGTGAAGGCGATAAAGTGAAATGTTCGGTTCGTTTCCGCGGACGTGAAATTACACATGCTTCTGTCGGTCAGAAGATTCTTGATCGGCTTGCAACAGAGGTTGCTGATCTGTGCGTCATGGAGCGTCTTCCTAAGCTTGAGGGCCGCAGCATGATTATGATTTTGGCACCGAAACAGGTTAACTAACATTCTTTGAGGAGGATACACCAACATGCCTAAAATGAAAACTCACAGCAGCTTGAAAGATCGTTTCAAAATTACGGGTACTGGTAAAGTAATTCGCTATAAAGCGTACAAAAACCACCTTCTTTCCGGCAAATCGTCCCGTCAGAAGCGTGTACTGAACACTCAACCAAACCTGGCTAAAGGCGATTTCAAACGTCTGCAACAAGGCCTAGCAAACATCAAAGGTTAATTAGATCGATCTAATTCGTATAACTATTACTCGGGAGGTTTCTACTCATGGCAAGAGTTAAAGGCGGATTCGTCCGCGCACGTCGTCGTAAAAGAATTTTGAAGCTAGCAAAAGGTTATTTCGGTTCAAAGCATCGCCTGTTTAAAACAGCGAAAGAGCAAGTAATGAAATCCTTGCTTTACGCTTACCGTGACCGTCGTCAACACAAACGTGACATCCGCAAACTGTGGATCGTTCGTATCAATGCAGCAGCTCGTCTGAATGGCCTGTCCTACAGCAAATTCATGTACGGTTTGAAACTTGCTGGTATCGAAGTAAACCGCAAAATGCTTGCTGATCTTGCAGTTAACGACATCAACTCGTTCAACACGTTTGCAAACCTTGCAAAACAAAAAGTAAACGCGTAGTCTTCGGATTACCGTTTTATGATAAAAGCGCTCTTCCGCTCTGCGGAAAGGCGCTTTTTTTGTTTTGATCGATATGGACAGCGGTACAATCGCATGAGGATGCTAGTGAATAGAGTATAGGACAACGCCGTTTATACTTCCGAGATAAATATCCTCTATGAGCATTTGTCGGCGGAGGCAAATCACATGCATTGTAAGCTATGTCGAGGAGGGAAATCCTTATGCAACGCGTTACGAAAGAACAAGTTCAGAAGATGGTCGGCAAAACGGTCTATGCGGTTCGCAAAGACGGTTCTGTTGTCACCGGCAAACTCGTTCGCGCCCATCACAATCAATTGCAGCTTATGCCGCTTAGCAATGGTAAAGAGGTTCAAACAAGAGCGATCATAGCACTTGTATTATTCGATCTGCTAGCAATCGGTCTATTTGCCGGAGGCGGCTTTGGCTGGGGCGGCGGCTTCGGCGGACCGGGCTACGGACCGGGCTTCGGTGGACCAGGCTTTGGCGGACCAGGCTTCGGTGGCCCAGGCTTCGGTGGTCCGGGCTTCGGCGGACCAGGCTTCGGCGGACCAGGCTGCGACTGCCAGCCTATTGCCGGTTACAATAACACGCCATACTACTAATCGCACCCATGATTCATGTCTGTCTTAACCAGCGAATTAAGTTACTAATGATTTAACCATCTCGTAGCAGCGAACCTGATGAATGAAACGGACGGTCTGATAGCCCAGCCTCGAATAGAGCCGCTGGGCTTTTGGATTTCCGTGATCGACGAACAGCCTGGCGTAGCTGCAGCCCTTTTCTTTGGCGTTTGTTTCCGCTTTGGATATAAGAAGCGTGCCGATCTGCTTACCGCGATGCTGCGGATGGACGACGAGCATATCGAAGAGGAGCATGTCGCCGCGCGTATAGTAATGAATGACTCCAAGCGGTATGCTTCTTTTTGACCGGGAATAAACAAGCGAGACTCCGTCGCTTAGACGTTTGGGCAGCTCGCGAATGGTTTGCGCATCTCTGGGCGAAGCTGTATACGAAAGCGGTATGAGCTCGGTTTTGATCAGACGGATGATCTCCTCGTCATCCGTGCGTGCTCGTCTTGCTCGAATCATAGGACATCCTGCTTTCCGGAATTTATAGATGATTAAGTTTGCGCGTCAGCCGTTTCACCTTGGCGCATGATTCTTCATCTTATGTAGCAAATAGCGGAGCGGCGCGCCTAAGAATGGCGTATACATAACTTTTTATAATTATGCTGGCGCAAGTCCTTGACGAATGAAATTGGGGAGCATATAATAAACGATAAGCTAATAAGTAAACGGCTATGAAGAGGACGAAGTGTTAAGGGCTCTTTTGCTCCAGAGAGCGATCGGATCTGCTGAAACCGACGCCAATACCCCTTTCCAACGAGCTCACCTCGGAGCTGTTTCCCTGAAAAGATCATGATTGATCGTATTAGGGGAAATCGTAAGGCACACGTTATTGTGCCAAGGTAATGAACGATGGTTCGTTCTTACCTCATGAGGTTATGCGCTGTGAGGCGTATAACATATTTGGGTGGTACCACGGAAGCTAAACCTTTCGTCCCTAGACGCAATAGACGTCTGGGAACGAAAGGTTTTTTTGTTTTTCTACAATTCCAACTCGTTTCACCTAGGAAGGGAGGACGACTTAATGGTCGCTCAACATGCAACGTTAAGGTCAAAAGAAGAAATTAAGGAAAACCTGAGAAAACCGGAGGTTATTACCGGCTCAGAAATTTTGCTTCGCAGCTTGGTGCTCGAGGATGTGGAGTGTGTGTTCGGCTATCCAGGCGGAGCTGTGTTGTACATTTATGATGCCATGCACGGATTTTCGGATTTTCAGCATCTGCTGACCCGTCACGAGCAAGGCGCCATTCATGCGGCCGACGGCTATGCGCGGTCTAGCGGAAAAGTTGGCGTATGTATCGCAACATCAGGACCGGGAGCTACGAATCTCGTCACAGGAATCGCAACTGCGTATATGGACTCGGTGCCGCTTGTCGTCATTACCGGCAACGTAGCGACTTCACTTATCGGTACGGATGCTTTCCAAGAGGCTGACATTACCGGCATTACGATGCCGATTACGAAACATAGCTATCTGGTGCGCAAGGCTGCTGATTTGCCTCGTATCATTCATGAAGCGTTCCACATCGCCAATACCGGCCGTAAAGGTCCAGTATTGATCGATATTCCGAAGGATGTTTCCGCCGAGCTTGCGTTGTTCGAGCCGGTAACGGAAGTGAGCATCCGCGGCTACAACCCAACGGTGACGCCGAATAAACTGCAAGTTGACAAGATGATTAAAGCGATCACGGAAGCTGAACGTCCGATCGTATTGGCAGGCGGCGGCGTTGTTTACTCCGGCGGTCATGAGGAATTGCTCGAGTTCATTACGAAATCAGGTATTCCGATTACGACGACATTGCTCGGACTAGGCGCATTCCCAAGCGGTAACGAGCTATGGCTCGGCATGCCGGGCATGCACGGTACCTACACAGCTAATACAGCCATTCAATCGGCGGATTTGCTAATCAATATCGGAGCACGCTTCGATGATCGCGTAACGGGCAAATTGTCCGGCTTCGCGCCGCTGGCGAAGATCGTTCACATCGATATCGATCCGGCGGAAATCGGCAAGAACGTTCCGACGGACATTCCGATTGTTGGTGATGTAAAGACTGTACTTCAAATCGCAAACAAAGAAGTGAAATATGCGGAGAAAGCTGATGCATGGCGTGCGAAGCTTGCAGCTTCCTGTAAGGAAGTACCTTACAGCTACACAGATTCCGAAGAAGAGCTGAAACCGCAATGGGTTATCGAGATGCTCTACGAAGAGTCGAAGGGCGAAGCGATTGTAACGACTGACGTTGGCCAGCACCAAATGTGGGCAGCACAGTACTACAAATTCAATCAGCCGCGCTCGTGGGTAACTTCCGGCGGATTAGGTACGATGGGCTTTGGTTTCCCATCGGCAATCGGTGCCCAAATGGCGAATCCGGACCGTCTTGTTATCTCAATTAATGGTGACGGCGGTATGCAGATGTGCGCGCAAGAGCTTGCGATTTGTGCCATCAACAACATTCCGGTAAAAGTCGTTATCATTAACAACCAGGTGTTAGGCATGGTTCGTCAGTGGCAAGAGCTGATCTATGACAACCGTTACAGCCACATCGATCTCTCAGGCAGCCCTGACTTCGTGAAATTGGCTGATGCTTACGGCGTACGCGGATTCCGCGCTTCTAATAAAGAAGATGCACGTGCCGTTTGGCAAGAAGCGATGAATCATCCGGGACCGGCAGTAGTGGAGTTTGTCGTTCGCAAACATGAGAATGTGTATCCGATGGTTACACAAGGCTCCACAATTGACCAAATGCTAATGGGGGATTCCGAATGATGAAGAGACATACGGTAGCAGTTCTCGTAAACGATCAGCCAGGCGTCCTTCAGCGCGTTTCCGGTTTGTTTGGACGCCGTGGCTTCAATATTGAAAGCATCACAGTAGGGACGAGCGAGGAAACCGGCTTGTCCCGGATGGTCATCGTCACTACAGGCGACGACAAGATGCTTGAGCAAGTCATCAAGCAGCTGTACAAGCTCATTGACGTTATTAAAGTCGTAGACTTAAGCGCCAATCCGATGGTTGGCCGCGAGCTTGCGCTTATTAAAGTAAGTGCGGAACCAACGTCCCGTCCTGAAATTCTCGGCGTAGTGGAAACTTTCCGTGCTGCTGTTGTCGATATCGGCACAACGTCGCTGATGGTGCAAGTAGTAGGCGATACGGAGAAAATCGATGCGATGATCGAGCTGCTGAAGCCTTATGGCATTCGCGAGCTGTCTCGTACAGGTGTGACGGCAATGATCCGTGGAAACGCTAGATAACTAGATCATAGGTAACGCCCCAAGCACGTACATCTTCAGACCAAATCATAAGGTCAACACCGCTTTTGAGCGGGGGTTAGAGCGAGGGAACCGGGGTTGTTTACAAAGCGAAATGCTCGGGTCAAGTCCCTTCTGTAACACCCGCTCAAAAGGGTTAAATTAAAGGAGGCAACATTCACATGGCAGTTACATTGTACTATGAGAAAGATGCAGACCAAAGCGTTCTGCAAGGCAAAACAATCGCAGTTATCGGTTATGGTTCCCAAGGTCATGCTCAAGCACAAAATCTTCGCGACAGCGGTCTGAAAGTAATTATCGGCCTTCGCGCTGGTAAATCTGCTGAGAAAGCTAAAAACGACGGCTTTGAAGTATTGTCCGTTGGCGAAGCTGTAAAACTTGCTGATGTTGTTCAAATCTTGATGCCTGACGAAACGCAAGCTCGCGTTTACAAAGAAGAAATCGAGCCGAACCTGAAACATGGCGCTGCTTTGATGTTCTCCCACGGCTTCAACGTTCACTTTGGCCAAATCAATGCTCGTAAAGACACAGATGTATTGCTGGTTGCTCCTAAGTCCCCGGGCCACATGGTTCGTCGTACTTATGTTGAAGGCTTTGGCGTACCTGGTCTTATCGCAATCGAGCAAGATGCTACAGGCAACGCAAAAGCAATCGGTCTTGCATACGCAAAAGGTATCGGCTGTACTCGTGCAGGCGTTATCGAAACTTCGTTCCGCGAAGAAACAGAAACAGATCTGTTCGGCGAGCAAGCTGTACTTTGCGGCGGCGCAACTGCACTTGTTAAAGCAGGCTTCGAAACGCTTGTTGAAGCAGGTTATGCACCGGAAATGGCATACTTCGAGTGTCTGCATGAGCTGAAGCTTATCGTTGACCTGATGTATGAAGGCGGCCTTTCCACTATGCGTGATTCCATCTCCAACACAGCTGAATACGGTGACTATGTAACTGGTCCTCGCATTGTAACTGACGAGACGAAGAAAGCTATGAAAGCCGTTCTTACAGATATCCAACAAGGTAAATTCGCTCGCGACTTCATCTTGGAGAACCAATCCAACAATGCATTTATGACGGCAACTCGCCGTAACGAAGCTCAACACCCAATCGAAGTGGTCGGCGGTCAACTTCGTGAATTGATGCACTGGATCAAGAAATAATAAGGCATTATCCGCGTAACCGGTTATGCAGATTGGTTTGACTTCCAGGTGGTTCTTTGGGAGGTAGCATTCTGCGGTTGAATGTATAAATATGCATACCCGGATAAAGTGACCGGTCCCTGCGTCTCCTACTGGAGGCGTCAGGGCCGTTTCGCTATCCGGGATTATTCTTGAGTCCGAGGTGTAGCTAATGCGTAAAATCTATATTTTCGATACGACGCTTCGTGACGGCGAGCAATCTCCTGGCGTTAACCTCAACACGAAGGAAAAGGTTGAGATTGCGTACCAACTGGAGAAGCTCGGTGTCGATCGGATCGAAGCCGGCTTCCCGGCTGCGTCCCCGGGCGATCTTGCAGCGGTTAATGCCGTTGCGCGTGCCGTCAAGAATGCTTCTGTCATCGGCCTGGCGCGTTCTCGCGAACAGGACATCGATGCGGTTGCTGAAGCGCTGAAAGGCGCTCAAGATCCATGCCTGCATCTGTTCCTTGCCACGAGCCCAATTCACCGCAAGCACAAGCTGCGTATGGAGAAGGATCAAGTACTGGAGACAGCAGAGCGTGCGATCCGTTATGCGAAGCAATATTTTAGCAAAATCGAATTCTCGCCTGAGGATGCGGGCCGTACGGAGCTTGATTTCTTGTGTCAAGTAACGGACATGGCGATTCGCGCAGGCGCAACGGTTGTTAATATTCCGGATACGGTTGGCTATATGAACCCGTCCGAGTATGGTCATATCTTCAAGACGCTCAAGGAGCAGGTGCCGGGCATCGAGAAAATTCAGCTTAGCGCACACTGTCACGACGATCTTGGCATGGCGACAGCCAATGCACTGGCAGCGATTCTTAACGGTGCGGATCAAATCGAGGGTACGATCAACGGAATCGGCGAACGCGCCGGTAATACGGCACTCGAAGAGATTGCGATGGCACTTGCTACGCGTGCGGATTACTTCGGTGCGACAACGACGCTCAACCTGAAGGAAATTGCAAAAACAAGCCGTCTCGTGAGCAAACTGACGGGCATGGTTGTCCCTGGCAACAAGGCCATCGTAGGCGCGAATGCGTTTGCGCATGAGTCTGGTATCCATCAGGATGGCATGTTGAAAGAGAAAACGACATACGAAATCATCTCTCCGGATTCAATCGGTCTGCGTGATTCCAAGCTTGTGCTTGGCAAGCATTCCGGACGCGCTGCGTTCCGAGAGAAGCTGATTGACCTAGGCTACGAGCTTGACGACGAAGCAGTAAACACCGCTTTCGCGAAATTCAAAGACCTGGCGGACAAGAAGAAGAACGTCATGGACGAAGATATTCGCGCGATGCTGGAAGAGAAGCTCACCGATACGCCTGAGGTGTATTCGCTTGAGACGATCGAAGTCAGCTATAGCAACAAATCCGTACCTAATGCAACGATCCGTGTGCGCACTGCAGAAGGCGAAGTGAAAGAGCAATCCGCAGAAGGCAACGGTTCTGTGGATGCGATTTACAACGCTATTGATGCATTGACGACAGAAAACGTGGAGCTGGAGGACTACTCCATCAAGTCCGTTTCGCATGGTAAAGATGCGCTTGGTGAAGTGCATGTTGTGCTTAAGCAAGATGAAGTATCCGCTCAAGGCCGCGGCCTTAGCACGGATATTTTGGAAGCGAGCGCACGTGCTTACATCGATGCACTTAACCGTCTCGTGGAGAAGCGGAAGTCACCTGGCAGACGCGACAAAATGAGCTTGATCTAGAGTTGATACTTAACAACGCTTCGGCGGCCGTTATTATGGCCTGCCGGAGCGTTTTTTGTTGTTGGGACGCAGTTGGACGCAAACCAATCAGCTGCAGCCATGTTATACTATAGGAAAAATCGACATTGGTAGTCGCCTCGGTCTGTAACTGGGATGCGCGCGCAGTGCCGATTGGGGGAACACTAATAGATGCTGTTCGTGTGGATTGTGTTATGGGTTACATCTGTGCTGTTAGTTACGGCTAACCGGAGGAATGCTGCGGGTCGCTGGCTCAGCTTAGTCGCCTTTTGCGGGGGAATGGGAGCGCTGGCATCCGTACTGGAAGGCTGGATCACGACGATGCTGGCCAATCAAGATATCGATGCGGCAGGCGAGCAAGTGCTTCGGATCATCCAACGTACGTGCTCCTGGACAAGCTACTACGGATTGCCTTTCGGGTTTCTCTGCTTCGGGGCAGCTTATAATTCGGATCGTATACCGGTGATGCTCTCGCGTAGATTACCAGTGATAGCAGCGGTGCTGCCTATTGGCATGCTTGCGCTGCCAATAGCGGAGTCGTATCCCGTGCATTACAATATACTCGCCATTTGGGCGATTCCGTATTTTCTTCTCGGAGTGTTACTGGTGCTGACAAAGTCCCATGTGCACCCGGCGGAGCGCCGCGCTCATGCGGTGCTGTTAATCGCGGTGCTGCCGGCTGTACTTATTGCACTGACGATGAATTTCATTATGCCATTGTTCGGCCTATATGGACTCTGGCGGTATAACGTATGGCCAATCAGCATTGCTTTTGTCATCTTCATCTTTGCTCTGTTCAATTTCGGGTTCCTTGGTGTTCAGCTGCTCATCGAGCGCAGGCAATTGAATTACTCGCTGCGAGCAATTACGAGCGGAACGGCAATGCTGAATCATGCAATCAAGAACGATATCGGGAAAATCAAACTGTTTACCGATAAAATGAACCGCGAAGCCGGAGCGAATGAGGAGCTGCGCAGCGATCTGAGCGTCATCAGCACAGCGGCCGGGCATATTGAGGCGATGATACGCAGCGTGCATGAACGGACGCAGGAGCTGCGTCTGCAGCTGCAGGAGGTTCGCCTGACGGAGCTGGTGCGCGGGCAACTGGCGATGCTTGAGGAGCAAACAAGCAGCCGCGGCATAGGTGTAACCGTGCACTATGACGAGCAGGTGACGGCAATGGCAATGGCAGATGCGGCGCAAACGTCGGAAGCGATACATAATGTACTGCAAAATGCGATCGATGCGATGCCTGGCGGCGGTAGTTTATCCGTCACCGTAATCGGCGGCAAGCGCGGCAGCACGATTGAGATCAGCGATACAGGTGCAGGAATTGAGCGCTCGCAGCTGAGGAAAGTGATTGAGCCGTTCTTCACGACGAAGAGTGGCAAAGCGATGAATTTCGGGCTGGGACTGGCGTACTGTGCCCAGCTGATGAGCCGCCAAGGCGGGGAGCTGCGGATCAGCAGCGAGGCGGGAGTGGGCACGGTGGTTCGGTTTCATTTTAGAGCGGTCAAACGGGGTAAAGGAGCAGAGAGATGAGCGAGGGAGTAATTTCGATCGTGCTGGTCGAGGACGATCCGGATTGGCGCAGAGGATTAATCGCCTATTTAAACGGTGAGCCTGATATGAAGGTTGTTGGCGAGGCCGATCATGCGGATGCGGCACTCACCGTTGTGGCAGAGAGGAATCCGGATGTCATTCTGCTAGATATTATGCTTGCTGACAGTCCGGAGGGCTTACGGCTGGCAGCGGAGCTGTCTGTCGCGTCGAATGCGCGCGTTATTATGCTTACCTCGATGGAGGATCGTGCTTTTGTCGTAGAGGCATTCCGTGCAGGGGCGGTCAATTACTTGGTGAAGTCGGATTTCACTTCCATTCCAAGCGCGGTACGCAAAGCGGCAGAGGATCGGTCGGCAATCGACGGCTCTGCGGCAAGGCTGATGCTCGAAGAGTTCAGGCGGCTCAAGAAGCTCGAGCGCGAATACGAAACGGATAAGTTCAAACGGATGCTGACTCCATCGGAGGTTCAGCTGCTGTCGATGATTCACGAGGGCTACAGCCAGACGCAAATCGCAGAGAAATCATTCCTCTCGCTCCGTACAGTGAAGAACCATGTGAATAACATCCTGCGCAAGCTTGGCGGCAAGAGCAGCAAAGAAGCAGCGCAGCGAGCGAAAGATAATGATTTGTTTTGAACCAGCTGATTGGTTTGCGTGTACATATTTGACGACTTATTCGCTCAGCCTATAAAAGTCATAGCTTTCATATCTTTGTCAATGTCGGTTTCTTATGGTACAACTAGGAGTAGACTGAGAATCATAATCAAAGGACGACGATAGAAGAAACTTACTGCGCCGCACAAGGTCGGTGACAACTATTCTTCTCAAGTCCTGAATAAAAGGGAGAGTCAATCAGACATGGCAGACGTGAAAAAGATTGCAGTTATCGCCGGTGACGGAATTGGACCGGAGGTTGTTGGCGAAGCGATTAAAGTAATGAAGAAAACAGAGGAGCTGTTCGGCTTCCAGTTCGAGTTTGAACATGGTTTGTTCGGCGGTATCGCGATTGACGAGAAAGGTACTCCGCTTCCGCAAGAAACGCTCGACATTTGTAAAAATGCCGATGCCGTTCTCCTTGGCGCAGTTGGCGGCCCGAAATGGGATAACAATTCCAAAGAGCTTCGCCCGGAAACAGGCTTGCTCGGCATTCGTAAAGCACTGGGCCTCTTCTCGAACATTCGCCCGGCTAATGTATTCGACTGCTTGATGGAAGCTTCTACGCTGAAGCCGGAAGTTCTTGAAGGCACAGACCTAATCGTTGTGCGCGAGCTGACAGGCGGCATCTACTTCGGTGAGAAATTCCGCCGCGAAGGCGCTAACGGTGAAGAAGCTGTAGATACTTGTGTCTACAACGTGCAAGAAGTGGAACGTATCGCTCGCCAAGGCTTCGAAATCGCACAAACTCGCCGCAAGAAATTGGCGTCGGTAGATAAAGCTAACGTACTTGAAACATCCCGTCTATGGCGTGAAGTAGTAAACCGGATTGCTCCTGAGTACCCGGATGTAGAGCTTGAGCACGTGCTGGTCGACAACTGCGCCATGCAGCTGCTTCGCCGTCCTTCGAGCTTCGACGTTATCGTAACAGAGAACATGTTTGGAGATATTATCAGTGACGAGGCAGCGATGCTGACCGGCTCCATCGGTATGCTTTCCTCCGCTTCGCTAGGCGAAGGCAGCTTCGGCTTGTACGAGCCGGTGCACGGCTCCGCTCCTGACATTGCCGGACAAGGCATCTCGAACCCGATCGCAACAATCCTTTCGGTTGCGCTGATGTACCGTTTGACGTTTGGCTACGCAGAAGCAGCACAAGCTATCGAAGATGCAGTTAAATCCGTGCTGGACGCTGGCCACCGCACAGGTGACATTGCAGTCGATAAGAGCAAAGCAATCGGTACCGTTGAAATGGGCGACCTTATCATCGCGGCATTGAAGAAGTAATAGTGGAGGTAACGACAACATGGCAGAACGTTTGGTAGGTCGCCTTGCTCCGGATTTCTCGATGGAGACGGCAACAGGCAACGGTCAAGGCTTCAGCACGGCGGCACTTTCCGATTTCAGAGGCAAATGGTTGGTCCTTTTCTTCTATCCTCTCGATTTCACGTTCGTTTGTCCGACTGAAATTACGGCACTTAGCGAGGCTTATGATCAATTCAGCAAAGTCGGCGCAGAAATCCTTGGCGTGAGCGTGGACAGCAAACACTCCCATCGCGCTTGGATCAACACACCGATTACGGATAACGGTCTTGGCCAACTGAACTTCCCGCTTGCTTCAGACCTCACCAAGAACGTTGCTCGTGACTACGGCGTACTGATCGAAGAAGAAGGGATCGCGCTTCGCGGTTTATTCATTCTCGATCCGGAAGGCGAAGTCAAATACCAAGTTGTTAACCACAACAATGTAGGTCGAAGTGTTGAAGAAACATTCCGCGTATTGCAAGCATTGCAATCCGGCGGTCTGTGCCCGATCAACTGGAAACCGGGCGATCAGCACCTCGTTGCGAAATAAGAATCGACATCTTGCATACGATCAACCCGGGACCTCCAAGAGGCCTCGGGTTTTTCTATACTCTGGAAACGCAGGAAAGCAGGAATTTTGCCAGAGAGACGCGAATAAGTTATACAAAGTTTCAGATGTGATTGATGAAGGGTAATGGAGGCTAAGGAGGAGACTGACATGAGCTTTTGCTGTGGAGCAAGCATGATCGGCACGAATGGCACGCTGAAGCATTTTCGCACGCATATTCATAATGTTCCTATTCTTTTCTGTCCAGTATGTCATCGCGTTGAAATTCATCACATGATTGAGAATGAATATGAGATTCTTGCTGAGTATGCACACGGCGACGGCGCATCGGAAGTCGACTTTATCGAATATGTGGAGCAGGAAGATAAAGAACTGTTCGAGAACTGTGTAAACAATGAGAACGAAGATCCTATGGAAGTCGTCACGAATCAAATCGATATGGCACTTGATCTCTTGAGCTTCGCGAAGCAAATCGCGGATGAGGCTTGGGAAGCGGAATTGAAAAAGCGGCTCGGCGTATTAAACCAGCGGCGTAATAAGCTACTGCAGCGACGAACCTCCGAAGGATATTGTTAAGAACGCAACGCCTCCTGACGAAGGAGGCTTTTTCTTTTATATACCCATGTGTTCGACCCCCTCAAGCTAAAGGGACATCACGAAAAATGTAAATGTGAGGTGGAGCGGTTTGTTACTTGTTCTGTTCAAACGGATTTTTGGCGGTAAGCCCGTTACGTCCGCTGTCACCTTAGATACCAAGATCACTCCGGAAGATATGGTGGAGATGATTCGCAGCGGCGAAGCTTCGCGGAATGATTTTATCGCGTCGTATAAGCCGTATATTGCGAAGGTGACAAGTCGATTCTGCAAGAGATACATAGATCCTACTCGTTCGGATGAGTTCAGCATTGCGCTGGCTGCCTTCGACGAAGCGGTAGAACAATTCTCAAGTCAGGCAGGAAAATCGTTTCTCGGCTTTGCCGAAACGGTCATTCGGCGCAGGCTTATTGATTATGTGCGAAAAGAACAAAGGCATTCGGGCACTGTTCCATACAGCGCCTTTGATCAGGATGACGAGGAAGAAATGACCGTCAATCCTATAGAGATGAAGGAAGCATTGCAGCGATACTCCGTTTCGCAGGATGTGGAGGCCAGGCGCCTTGAAATCAGCGAGTATGACAGCCGGCTCAAGCAGTTTGGCATCTCGTTTGGCGAACTGCCGGATTTATCACCGAAGCACTCCGATTCAAGGGTTCTGCTGATCTCGATCAGCAAGCTGCTCGCTAACGCTCCGGAGCTCTACGAAATCATGGAGACGAAGCAGAAGCTGCCCATTAAAGAATTATGCGAAATGGCAGGCGTGTCTCGCAAGACGATCGAGCGAAATCGTAAATACATAATAGCCATTGCACTACTACATAACGGTGATTATCCTTACCTGCAGGAATATATACAGCCCCAAGAGCCACCGCAGCAGGAACAACCCCAGGTGAAAGGAGTGAGAGCATGAGTCGTGGAATTGTGATGGAAACAGGCCAGAAATACGTCATTCTACTAATGCCGGATGGGCAATTCCGCAAGGTGCCGACAAGCCGGAAGCCACAAATTGGCGAAGAGTTTAGTTTCACCGAGCAGCGAAGATTCGCCCAGCCGCGTAAATTGTACAGCTTTAGTGCAGGTGCAGCAGCGATTCTGCTTCTCCTCTTTGTTCCGTTTCTGCTAAATCAAGTGAATAAGGGACCGCAGGTTGTCGCTTATCTGACGATGGATGTGAATCCAAGTATCGAGCTTGGCATCACGGAAGATGAGCATGTAGAAGAGCTGCGCGCGATCAATGACGATGGCAAGGATGTTACGGAAGGTTTGACGTATAAGGGGCTTACGCTTGAGCAAGTTACGGAAGCCATTATGGATCGAATTAGTGCCGGCCCGTATCTGAACAGCGGTGAAGGCGACGTCATCATTACGAGTGTACTGGTAGCTAATCCGACAGCTTCAGAGTACGAGAATACGGTAACTACGCATATGGATACGGCAGTGCGCAAATCGCTTTCGAAGACGGATAAAGGACGCAATTTGAAGGTCGAAGTGACCACACTTTCAGCGCCTGAAGAGATTCGAGAAGAGGCGAAGCAGGATGGTTTGTCTGCGGGCAAGCTGGCCTTCTACCTAATGGCGAAGAAGCAGGGCCATAAGGTGTCGATTGAGCAGCTTAAGACGCAGTCGATTCACAAGACAGCGAAGCCGTGGGGCGGCGTAAAAGCGGTCATTAACGAGAACAACAAGCCGCCGGCAACTGTTGCGAAGAGCGATCAAGAGCAAGGGGATACGGTGAGAAAGTCAGAACAATCGCAAACTACTCCAGCGAAGCAGTCCTGGGAGCAGCAGAAGATACAGCAGAGAGAGCAGTTAAGAGAGCTGCTGAAGAAGGAGCAAGAGAAGCGGGATAGGAAGAACGATGATCACCGCGGCAATCATTCGGGTTCTGACAACAAATCAGGATCGAACGATAACAAGGGTCACGCGAACATTGGCATAGGCAAGGTCATTAGCGCGGAGACCAAGAAGGACGATAACAAAGGAAACAATAAAAGCAATAAGAACAATAACAAAAGTAACAATAAAGGCAACGTCAAAGATGATAATAAAGTCATCAACAAAGGCTGGAATCGCTGGAATCATTCCTCAGGTGGAGGCATTACAGTCGGAGCGCCTACTCAGAACCCGCCACAGAAGGGGAATGTCATTCGTAAGGATGATAAACCCAAAGAAAACAGTCGTGAAGATGACCATGGAAAAAGTGACAATAAGCAAAACGTTGACGATCGCAAGAACGATGATCGCAGCAACGACCAAAAAGGCGGCCAGGGCGAAGTGAAAAACACTTCCAATGGTCGTCATAATGGCGTTTCTAAGGATGATAAGAAGCAGGACGATCGCAAGAACAATAATAAAGACGATAACAAGGATAGTAAAAATGACATTAAGAATGACAATAACAAAGACAGTAAGAATGATGATCGCAATCAAGGAAAAGACAGCAGCAACGGCAGGGGGAACAACGAGGGGAAGAACGGCCGCGGACAAGGAAAACAGAATTAGTATAGGACCACGAAAGGCGCAGGCATCAGAGCTGCGCCTTTCGTACTACGTATATTCGATATCATTCGACAGGATCTCCTGTTGACAGAAAATGGACGTCATAACTATGATTATTGTAAGCGATCTCGGGCTCGGAACCTGCATAAAGAAAGCAATTTTTTGATGTGCGGAGGCGAGAAAAAAATGGAAATGCTCCATATTCGGGAAAAGGCTGATGCGATTAAGGCACGACAAAGAGGAAGAGACATCGCGAAGGCGATCGGTTTCAGTCTTGTTGATCAGACGGTAATTGCGTATACGATTTCCGAACTAGCCCTTCAGCTTATTTCTTTCTCGGAGAAGGGACATGTGACCATTCGGCAAATCAGTCCGTCCAAAGGGGAACCCGCGAGCGGCATTGAAGTCAGACTTTTCGATCATTTTCGCGGAGCCAGTCGAATCCATCTTCAGTTGGTAGAAAAACTGGCAGACGATATTGAGCTGTCCCATGATCAGTTACGAGGAACCATGATCACACTCCGTAAATGGATTGTTTCTCCATTGCGCATGGATTCGCCGAACTGTGCAGCAGGAGAGGAGTAAATCAATGCAAGCCATTCGAAAGCGATATTTCCCGGCGCTTGCTGAATATATTCGAAGCGGCAGCGAGGCATCGCTTTTTGAAGCGACTGAAATCGGCAAGCAGCTTCACGGCATTCATCCGGAGGATATCATTGCGATTCATGAAGAATCGATGCAGATGCTCGTTGCCAACGTCGAATCAGAGGAAGCGCTCCAGCTGTACAGCCGGTCGTTTATTTTTCTGATTGAGCTAATGGTTGCTTTCCGATTCCGACTCCAGCCGGAGCAAACGCCGGAGCAGCGCTTTAGCGAGATGCGGGACATGCTGCTCAGCTCGCACCGGTCATTCCGTATGGTGAAGAACAAGTATGAGAATGTACTGCAGCATATGGACAGCGGCATTGCGATTCTGGATAGCGATGGGATTGTTTCCTTTATCAATGTTCAGATGGCCAAGCTGCTCGATATTCCCCGCAAAACGTTAATCGGCTGTAATTTGACCGATATACTATGGCATAATCAACTTGGTCGGAGCAAGAAGCGCATTATTCTCAGGCTCTATAAAGAAATGTTTCTGCGAAGAAGCCGTTACTTGGAATTTCAAGATGTGAACGGTCGCTTTCTGCTCGTAACCGTTACGTACGGGGACCAGCTGGACGGTGATTATTTATTCAGTGTCAAGGATGTCACAGAATACAAGCAGATTGAGCAATCGGCTTATCAGAACGATAAGCTGGCGATGCTGGGTAAGATCGCTGCTGCTATCGCGCATGAAATTCGCAATCCCCTTACTTCCATCCGTGGTTTTATCCAACTCTTGAAGCCTCACCTCACCCAGTTAGGGAAAGAAGAGTATTCCCGCATCATCTTGACTGAAATTGATCGCGCAAACGATATTATTTATGAGTTCCTTAACTCTTCGAAGCCATCTGCTCCGATGAAGCAGAAGGTGCTTATTAATTCGCTGCTGAAAGAAGTCATTCTCCTATCCGACAGCGAGGCGCTTATGAAGGGCTGCCAAATTCATCTGGAAACGTATGACGAGGATCTCTCCACTTCCATTGATGTGAAGCAGGTTAAGCAGGTTATTTTGAATATTGTTCGCAATGCCATGGAAGCCATCGACGAAATGGGCGGTGAGCGAAGCGGCCGAATAGACATTATTACAAGGCGAGACGGCAAAGACGCCGAAATTACGATCCGCGATAATGGGAAGGGTATGGATGTTGTGACCAAATCCAAACTGTTCGACCCTTTCTTCACGACGAAAGCATCAGGTACCGGGCTAGGCCTTTCAGTTAGCTACCGCATCGTTCGCAACCACGGCGGGAAGATCCGTGTTTCGAGCAGCAGCGGTGAAGGTACGGAGTTTAATATCTATTTGCCATTGGCGGAATAAAGGATTAGAATCGGGGTATAACCCGTGTTAATTGCAGAAGTTGTCTTGCAGAGGCTGATTATGCTTGCCTCAGAGCTGCATGACAAGGACGAACCAGGAAATCGGGGAAACCCGGTTTTTTTGTGTTGATTAGCTTTGTGCAGCATACGAGTTTCAAGACAGGAGTTGTTCACACACGATGAGCATTACATTTATATATGAGACGAAGAGCGCGCGGAATGCAGCAGATGCTGCCGATGTTGTCGTATCCTTCATCAGTAAAGAAGAACTAAAGCAGCCCGGAGGGGCGGTAGCGGGCATCCATCCACAGCTAGATGAGGCGCTGCGCAAGCATGTGGAGAAGGAGCTGTTCAAAGGTGATCTCCGTGAAACGCTGGTGCTGCCGACGTTAGGGCTGCGGCCGGAGTCGCATATCATCTTCGTTGGGATTTCTTCGCAGGACCATCTCACGGTTGACGGACTGCGAGATGCGGCAGCGACTGCAGCTAAAGCGGCTAAACGGTTAAAGGCAGTGAGCGTGCAGCAGCAGCTGCCTCAAGTGCTGGCAATCGGAACGCCCGTGTTTACGGTGTGTCAAGCTGCGCAGGCGATGACAGAAGGTTATATTCTCGGTTTATTCACACGTAAGACGGCGAAGAAGATTGATAATCGGAGACAGTCGCTTGTGAGTAAAGTCGCCTTCACAGTGACACAGACATTACCGGAGCCGCTGGCAGCAGCAGCAGCGGAGCAATGGGAGAGCGGTACCCGCCGAGGTGTCGTATTCGCAGAGTCCGTTGTGTTTGCTCGGGATTTGACCAACTTACCGGGTAACACGTTGACACCGGAAGTGCTGGCAAACGAAGCACGGACGCTGGCGCAAGCCTATAGCCTGAACGTTGAAGTTATGGATGAACAGACCTGTAAGAAGCTCGGCATGGGTGGACTTATCGGCGTCGGCAAAGGCAGTATTAACCCGCCGCGTATGATTGTTATCCAGTATGAAGGCGCTCCGGGGGACGAGGACAAATGGGGCATCATTGGTAAAGGCATCACGTTTGATACAGGCGGCATTTCCTTGAAGAAGGGCCTTGGCATGGAAGAGATGATTTCCGATATGGGCGGCGCTGCTGCCGTACTGGGTTTGGTACGTATTCTAGGCGAGCTGCGGCCGAAGCTAAACGCGGTCATCGTCATTCCGACCGCGGAGAATATGCCATCCGATCGTGCGATGAAGCCGGGCGATGTGCTCACGATGATGAACGGCACCACAGTTGAGATCGTGAATACCGATGCAGAGGGACGGCTCGTTCTTGCGGACGGACTCACAACCGCAATCCGCCGCGGCGCAACGAAGCTGATTGACGTTGCGACCTTAACCGGGGCGGTTATGGTAGCGCTTGGGGATGTTGCTACAGGCGTCGTCACGAATGATGAGACGCTTCAGCAGCAGGTTATTCTCGCATCGAAGCGAGCCGGCGAACGCATTTGGCCGATGCCTGCATACCCGGAATTCCGCAAGCAGCTGGACAGCGATGCTGCGGATATGAAGAATGGCGGCGGACGATACGGCGGCGCAAGCATCGGCGGGTTGTTCATCGGCGCCTTCGCAGAGGAGAAGCCATGGGTGCATTTGGATATTGGCGGTACGGCATGGCTGGAGCGGGATCGGTCATGGGAGGTTAAAGGCGGTACAGGAGTCATGGTGCGCACGCTTGGCGAACTGCTCGTTTAACACTTTTAATATAGCGCGGCCATTTATAGGGGTAACATCACGAGGGAGATAACCGCATGAATTTCTGGAATCACTTAATGTCTGTATTTCGCCGAAAACAAATGTCCGATCAGCGCAGAGGGTTGTTAACTTCCATCATGGAAGGAATACCGGCTGTCATTATCGCGAACCTGCTTGGCGGTCCTATCTTAACGATTTATGTTGTATACTTGGGCGGCTCGGCATCGGATGTCGGGCTGGTCATGGCTATTCCGGCGCTTGCCAATCTTGTGCAGCTGTTGGCGGCTTTCTACATGCAGCGGTTAAATAATCGTAAACTGCTCCTCACGATATTCGGAACGGTCCATCGACTTTTCTGGGTTGCGACCGGGCTTATTCCGTTCTTCGTTTCGGAAGGACTGCAGGTTGAGGTCTTCATCGGTTTATTTCTAATCTCCTTTATCTGCGCTTCTACCAGTTCCGTCTTCTGGACCTCGATCGTTGCGGATATGGTACCGCCGCAAGTGCGCGGAAGATATTTTGGCATCCGAAACACCATTCATTGGGCCGTTGGCAGTATAACGCTGCTTGTTGGCGGTCAGATCCTGGAGCGAATGAATGCAGAGACCGGATTTGCCGTTCTTTACATTGTCAGTGCATTATGCGCGGTATGGAACGGGCTGGAGCTGTGGCGTTATCCGAATCCACCTTTCGAGAAATCAGCAGCATCGAGCTCGGCAGCACTTTTCCTTAAGCCTCTTAAAGATAAAGGTTATATGAAAGCGACGCTATTCATTGCGGTGTTTATTTTGCTGCAAAATGCGGTCGTCCCGTTATTCTCGTATGTGATGCTAGAGACGCTGCATATCAGCAAGTGGGGCATTACGGTACTCACGACGGTTCAGATGCTGACGACGATGTTCAGCTACTATTATTGGGGGAATCTCAATAGTAGATTTGACTCGCGGACGCTGCTGCTGTGGGCGCTGCCGATTATTGCCGCTTCCTGCGTCCTCTGGGTAGGGATAGAAATCATGCCTGTCCTGCTCGTCCTGACCATCGTTAATATCGCGCTGGGTGCAGGGCTTGGCGGCTACAACTTGCTTGTCTTCAACTTTATTATCGGCGATACGCCAAAGTCTGATCGACCGATGTATGTTGCGGTATTCTCCGCACTTACAGGCGTGACAGGGTTTATCGGGCCACTCTTCGGAGGCTGGGTATATAAGCAAATCGAGGACAGCCCGTATTGGCTGCAAAGCTATGGCATCTCCCTTATTACAGGAGCAGCATTGCTTCTGCTTGCGCTTACTGTAGGTCCGATCGTGCTTCGAGCGGAGCGCAGCGAGCAGCAGACGTTGACGGAGCATTCATGATGATCTGATCTGCATATTAGCTATGCAACCATTGCATTAGTGGCCTTCCCAGCCGGGAAGGTTATTTTTTTTGTAAAGGGGAACCGAGAAAATCGAAGTGGTGCTCAGCGAAGATCAGTTGCTATAATGATAGGACAGAGAGGGGCGTTACGTCATGGAATACAGGTTGGACGTGAGATTCAAACCATTATACGAAATCATGGGCAGCTTGCATGCTTATGTTTGCCGTAAATCGCATAAAAAGCTCGATTTAACTCCGTCCTGGTCCAAACAGGTCCGTCAAATGATTACACCTGAATTAGCGGATGTACTGGATCGTGTTCAGATCGACGGCGACTGGAAACTAACGTATTTACTCGTACATTTATGCCCGGGAGAAGATGTCGTCGATTTCGTGGAGTGGCTCAAAGGGATGTCGGCGGGAGACCTGTATGAATTAATGTCGACTTACGGTAACCAGTTCCCGGACCAGATGGGTGAATTTCGGGATCATACCATCAATCTGTTCGAGCAGTGGAATGATCAATATTTTCGACATATCGATCCCTTTATTCTGAAAGGGCTTCGCGAACAAGCGCTTATTCGCAAGGAAGCGCTTCAGTCGACGGATCCGAATGCCTTCATCGATGAGACGACGAATGGACTGTCTTTCGCACCGATCAACGGACTGGAACAGTTGATTCTCATGCCGCAGTATCATTTTCAACCGATTAACGTTATTTTCAGCTTTGGCAAAGTTACCATTTGCCATTACGCAGCCAGAATTTACGCGGAGGAAGAAGAATTTCTGGCGCCGCATGAGTATCGCATGATCCGAAGCGTGGCAGAGAAGAGCCGGTTGAAGATTTTGAGATATCTCAACCAAGGGCCGCGCTCGTTCATCGAAATCGTACGCCATATGGAATTATCCAAGGGGATCACCCATGATCATATTGCAAAGCTTCGATATGCCGGAATGTTATCGGCGCACTTCGAAGGGGAGACGCTTACTACTTATAGCCTGAGGACAAGCGCCTTGGAGCAGGTTCATAGCAAAATCTTGGGTTATATCGAGCAGGGCTGAGGATAGAAAGTCAGCTTTCATAAATTAACCGCTTCCACACACGTGATTTCACGGTGGGGAAGCGGTTTTTTCGTTTGCTGCAGCCTATCCGAACGAGGGGGTATTTCTAGTCATTTCTTTATATATTCTTTAGATAAAGAATAAATTTTGAGTTCTCTATTTACAGAACCGAAAATCGATCCTATAATAAGGACGAAGAAAGTCGAGTAATTCTATCGGAATTAAAGAGGCGCCAAAAGCTGCCTAATCTAGGAGGGTATCATGAAGAGAAAAATTGCAACCTTATCAACAGCCATACTTGCGAGCGCCATCTTGTTATCTGCTTGCGGCAATAATAATACCACGGGGGCTGCCAACCAGACGGAAGTGAATCAGCCTGCAACGAACAATGCAGCGAACACAACCGCTCCGGCAGAGGATGCTTCCGGCCTCTTCACAGCGTCAGACATGTCTAAACTTCCAGACATCGCCCAGAAGCGTACGGATACGATCATCGTCGGCTTAACCGATCCAAGCGGCGCGTTCACTCCGTACTTCCAACAAAGCGGATATGACGGCAACGTCTCGTCGTTGCTTTATACGCCGCTAGTCAAAGTCGACGACAAAGGACTTCCGATTCCCGGCTTAGCCGAAAAATGGGAAGTATCCGCGGACAACTTGACTTATACGTACCATCTTCGCAAGGATTTGAAATTCAGCGACGGTTCGCCGCTTACGGCTGAAGACGTCGCCTTTACGTGGACGATTCTGTACGACAAGTCGTACGACGGCGACTCCATGGTCAACACGCTGCATGTCCAAGGCGGCGACGCCTATAAAGCAGGTACGGCGAACAGTATATCGGGGATCAAGGTCATCGACCCGCAGACGATATCCGTCGTGCTTGAGAAGCCGAACGCCAGTGCGTTGACCCTGCTCGGATCAGACGTGCTGTCCAAGGCGTATTACGGCAAGGACTACAAGCAAGGACAATTGGATTACATGAAGAAGCTAAGCGGCAGTCCGCTCGGCACCGGACCTTATAAGCTGGAGAAATTTATTCCGGGTCAGGAAGTTCGCATGATCGCAAACGAGAATTACTTCGATGGCAAACCAAAAACAGAGCATTTTATATACAAAACAGCACAGGGCGATACGTGGCAGTACCTGGAAACAGGCGAGGTCGATTATGCGTCGTTCACGGCTACGAAGGAAAATATCGATAAGCTGAAAGCACTTGGCTTCGTGAATATTCTTCCTTATACGCCAAGCACGTATGGCTATCTGCAATTGAACCTGAAACATCCGGCACTGCAGGATAAACTAGTCCGTCAAGCGCTCACCTACGGCTTAGACCGTCAAAGCATTTATGTGGATGCTGCTCAAGGGGCTGGCCAAGTAGCGAACATTCCTTCTTCTCCGATCTCATGGTCGTATACGGAGGATGGGATCAATTCCTATAAGTTCGATCCGGAGAAAGCGAAGGAGCTCTTGGATCAAGCAGGCTGGAAAGCAGGTGCAGACGGCATTCGCGAGAAAGACGGCAAGAAGCTGACGATCCATTACCTGGGCTACAAAAAGCCGGAAACGGATGTCTTTATCGCTGTAGCCAAAGAAGATTTCGAAGCACTGGGCATCAAATTCGAGCCTGAAGTATTCGCGGATTTCAACGCGCTTGTATCTAAGGTGGAAGGCGGCGACTATGATATGGCTTCCTTCTCGACATCGCTCTTGACCGATCCGTCGGATGGCTTACTGCAATTCGTTGACGGAGAGATTCCAGGCTACGATGATGCAACCTTTAAGGAATTGTACGCGAAAGGCTTGGCAACTTCGAATATTGATGAGCGCAAAGCCGTGTACAAGGATATTTACAAGCTGCTGAACGACCAGTTGCCAATCATCTTCACGAATTATAAGAAGAGCGTGTACGCCTATAACGGTCGGATTCAGAATCTAAGCGTTAGCCCGTTCAACGGCCTTGCTCCAAGCTTGCCGAATTGGACGCTGAGCCAATAACGATACAAACGAATGCTATTCCCTGCTCGGATTTCCCGGGCAGGGAATAGCAGGTTAAGGAGTCCATATGAGCACTTACATTACCAAGCGTATCTTATATATCATCGTCATATTGTTCGCTTCTTCATTCTTGATATTTTGCTTGTACGCGTTGACGCCCGGAGATTTTATCACGGGAAATATCAAGCTGACGCCGGAGCGCAAAGCAGAGCTTCGGGAGATCTATGGGCTGAATAAGCCTGTGATTGAGCGGTATGCAATCTGGATGAAGAATGCGTTCCACGGCGATTTCGGTTATTCGTTGTCGCAGCAGAAACCGGTTCTCACTTTGTTTAACCAATATATTTGGAATTCATTCCTGCTTGCGGCCGTTTCCACATTTCTGACTTGGTTGATCGCGGTCGTCGTCGGCGTAATCGCCGCGTACAAGCAGTATTCATGGTTCGATACGTTCGTCATGGTGGCGCTCTTCGCCGCTATGTCTATACCTTCGTTCTTTATCGGCCTCTTCCTGATCAAGATTCTAGCCGTCGATTGGAAGTGGCTGCCTCCGGGAGGCATGATGACGACGGGCAGCAATGCAACGGGATTGGCCTATGTCAAAGAAGTCGTACACCATATGATTCTTCCGGTGATGGTCATGACCTTGCTCGGAGTCGGTTCTTTGACGCGTTACTTCCGCAGCAATATGATTGACGTTATTAAGCAGGATTATATTCGTACGGCCCGCGCGAAGGGGTTAAAAGAACGTAAGGTGTTGTTCACGCATGCGCTGCGCAACGCGCTGCTGCCAGCCATTACGCTGGTCGGCTTCGAGCTTCCCGCGCTGTTCGGAGGGTCGTTGATTATCGAGAAAATTTTCAACTGGCCGGGAATCGGGCAGCTCTATATGCAATCCTTCGGCTTGCGGGATTATCCGCTGCTCATGGGATTCACTTTGTTTATTGCTATATTGACCGTCATCGGCACGTTGGTCTCCGACATTCTATACCATGTCGCCGACCCGCGGGTCAGGCTGTAGGAGGTCCAAACGGATGTCAACGACTCATAGTGAGGGGACTGCGGTTTTGTCGGCCCCTAAAGCTAAACCTGTATATACGTCGCTATGGAGGCAATCCTTGAGGCGACTGCTCAAGAACAAGCTGGCTGTGTTTGGTTTTGTTGTCGTGGCGTTCATGTTCGCGGCATGTTTCATCGGTCCGTTGTTCTCGCCGTACACGGATAACAAAATCAATATGGCCTTTATGAATAAAGCGCCGAATCTCAAGCACTGGCTGGGAACGGACGCGCTGGGACGCGACGTACTGACCCGGGCACTGCAAGCGGGACGAATTTCATTGACCGTCGGCTTGGCTTCGATGGTTCTGTCTGTTTTCGTCGGCTCACTGCTTGGGGTTATTGCCGGCTATTATCGGGGGATCGCCGATCAAATCATCATGCGTCTGGCGGATTTGCTGTTGACGATTCCAAGCCTTCCGCTTCTATTCATCTTAGGTGCACTGCTGTCAGAGTGGAAAATACCGACGGACTATCGCATGTATATCGTCATGCTGATGCTTAGTATTGTCGGTTGGCCCGGGCTTGCCAGGATGGTTCGAGGACAGATGCTTAGCCTGCGCGAGCGAGAATATATGCAAGCAACCGTCGTCCTCGGACTTCGTGACCGAAGGAAGCTATTCAATCACTTGCTGCCGAATTTGGTACCGCTGCTCATCGTCATTGCCACATTAAACATCGGCGGGGCGATTCTATACGAATCCGTCCTCAGTTACTTCGGACTCGGGGTCATGGCGCCAACACCAACATGGGGCAATATGATCGATGCCGCTAACAATATGATCGACTTTCAAGACCATCCGTGGCTTTGGATTCCGCCCGGTTTCTCGATATTCGCGACTGTCATCGCTATTAATATTTTCGGGGATGGATTAAGGGATGTCTTGGATCCCAAGCAGAAAAGGTAGGTGTACGTGAGCATGGAGAACGTACTTGATATAGAGCACTTAAGCACGATTTTCAAAACCGAGGAGGGTGTCGTTCGAGCTGTAGATGATGTCAGCCTGCAGGTCCGCCAGGGTGAGATCGTCTGTATCGTCGGAGAATCAGGCAGCGGGAAGAGCATCACAGCGATGTCGGTGATGGGCTTGGTCGAAGCACCGGCAGGTCAGGTGGTGGGCGGAAGGATTTCTTTTCATGGCGAAAACTTGCTAACACTAAGCCGCAATGAGCTCCGTACCGTTCGGGGCAATGAAATCGCCATGATTTTTCAAGAACCGATGACCTCACTCAACCCTGTGCTCCGAATCGGGGAGCAGCTGATGGAGCCGTTGATGGAGCATCTTAAGCTCAGCAGGAAAGCTGCGCGGAAGCGGGCAATCGAGCTCATCGGCGAAGTAGGGATTGCGCGCGCGGAGCAAATTGCGGATTCGTATCCGCATGAACTAAGCGGCGGCATGCTCCAGCGAATCATGATCGCCATCGCGATTTCGTGCGGTCCGAAGCTGCTTATCGCCGACGAACCGACGACGGCACTAGACGTTACGATTCAAGCGCAAATTCTCGATATGCTGCGCCGCTTCAAGGATGAATCCAACATGTCCATATTGCTCATTACGCATGATCTTGGCGTCGTGGCGGAGATGGCGGATTATGTCGTGGTCATGTATGCGGGGAAAGTCGTAGAGGAAGGCGAAGTTGTTGCCTTGTTTGAAAGTCCGAAGCACCCGTACACGCAAGGCTTGCTGAAATCCAAGCCCATTATCAACCAGCGCCAAGAAGAACTGTATTCCATTCCGGGTCAGGTTCCGAATCCGCTGGAGCTCGTTCCATCCTGCTACTTTCACGACCGGTGCGCGCACTGCATGGACATTTGCAGAACCAAGCAGCCTGAATTAAAGGAAGTCGGAAATGGGCAAAAGGTCGCATGCTGGTTGTATGAGGAGGCGATTGCTTATGTCTGAGATACAACAACCACTGCTCGAGGTAAACGGGCTAAAGAAATATTTTCCGATCAAATCCGGTCTGCTCAGCCGTACAGTCGGCAACGTCAGGGCCGTTGATGATATCAGCTTCTCGATTAAGCAGGGCGAAACCTTCGGGCTCGTCGGAGAATCCGGAAGCGGGAAAAGCACGGTAGGGCGTACGATCCTGCGACTGACGGACAAAACGGCCGGTGAAGTGAAATTCAAAGGCGTTGATCTCTATAACTTGTCTCCGGAGGAATTACGCAGGCTTCGCCCGAAAATGCAGCTTATTTTCCAGGATCCATACAGCTCGCTGAATCCCCGGGTTCGTATCGGCGATGCGATTGGCGAGGCGCTGCTCGATCATGGTCTCGTGCCGCAGGAAGAGATACGCGATCGGGTCATGGATGTTCTTGCCGCTTGCGGATTGTCGTCGTATCACATCGATCGGTTTCCGCATGAATTCTCAGGCGGACAGCGCCAACGTGTCGGCATCGCCCGCGCTCTCGTCTTGAATCCGGATCTGATTATTGCAGACGAGCCGGTCTCTGCACTGGATGTATCCATTCAGGCACAGATTATTAATTTATTTCGCAAAATGCAGGAGACACAGGGATTAACGTATTTATTCATTTCTCATGATCTAAGTGTCGTCGAGCATTTATGCTCCCATATCGGCGTAATGTATCTTGGCTCGATGATGGAGACCGCTTCGCGCGACGAGCTGTTCCGCAATCCGCTGCATCCGTATACGAAGGCTTTGCTCTCGGCCGTGCCGATTCCGATTCCCAAACTCAAGCGCGAGCGGATCGTGCTGAGCGGGGAACTGCCAAATCCGGCGAATCCCCCGTCCGGCTGCAAGTTTCATACTCGCTGTCCCTTTGCGGTAGCCCGTTGCCGTGAGGAAGTGCCGCTGTTCAGAAATGTAGGGAACGATCACAGCGTCGCTTGCCATCTGGTATAACGGTATAAGGACTAATTAAGAAACCACTCCATTAGGAGTGGTTTTTCTGTTTCGACGAGCTCCATGATCCGTAAACTTTGATGAACATATCAAGAAGCGATGACACGCCACTACGGCGCTGCCATCGCTTCTTTTTTTATGATGTGGTTTATTGTTTGTTTTCTTTTGTAAAAGAGTATTAACTCCGTGTTAATTTTAACGAAATCGATTGAATCGCACGGTTTATCGATGTATCCTTGATATAAACCACATAAAACAATTTATAAAACAACAACAAACCAAGTGGAGGTAAGGCATATGAAGAATATTATCTTGCTCGACCGCAATAAACCGATGTACAAAGGAAATCTACACCTTCACACGACCTGGTCAGACGGTCGTTTGCCTGCCGCGGATGTCGTTCAAGCTTTCAAGGAGAAAGGCTATCATTTCATTTCTCTGAGCGATCATGATATTTATACACGTACAGAAGAGTTCAACACGCAAGACTTTATTACACTCCCGGGAACGGAGCGAGGCGAGCTGAATCCGGTACCGGACAAGAACCCAGGATATCACTTTGGGGTATTGGACGATCCAACCGCTCAACCGGAGCAACCGCGCTACGAGCATCTTCACGCTTTCCCTACGCCTGTGCCATGGGTTGGCGACCATTCGCCGCAGCTGTTGATCGACGAACTTCGCTCGCATGGTAATCTCGTCGTCTTCAACCACCCGGAATGGCACTTAACGAGGTTCGAGGACATGGTGAAGTACGATGGTTTCTTCGCCGTCGAAATCTACAATCATGCTACGGAATGGTCGACAGCCAGCTCATACGGTGCCGCTTATTGGGACCATGCGCTGCAGAACGGCAAACGCGTGTACGGTATTGCCGCAGATGATTCCCACAGCCACGACCCGAATTGGCAAATTCCGGAGTACGGGGGAGGTTGGGTTCAAGCACAAGCGGACTCGCTCACGCATACGGATGTGATTCGCAGCCTCAAGTCAGGTCAATTTTACTCAAGCTCTGGTCCGGAAGTGTACGATCTGCGGGTGGAGAACGGCAGACTTAAGATCGAGTGCTCCCCGTGCAAGTTCATTATGTTCAAAGCATTCCCGCAACGCGGGCCATTCTTCGGCAACTTTATGACCGGCGAGCCGCTTACACAAGCAATGATGGAAATTGAAGAGGACATGACCTATATCCGCGTGGAATGCGTCGACTTCGATGGCAATGTGGCTTGGACGAATCCCGTATTCGTGGAGGATCTACTATGAAACCGATGATTTTTCTGGATGGCAGCAAACGCAAATACAAAGGCAATCTTCATACCCATTCGACGAGAAGTGATGGACAATACGAGGCGGAAACGGTAATCAAAGCATATCGCGAGAAAGGCTACGATTTCATGTGCCTGAGCGATCACGAGATCTACTGGAAATCGGAAGCCTATGACGACGAGAATTTCCTGATGCTGAGCGGGTACGAAATGGCATGCGAGATGAGCTGGAGAGAGACGGGGCAGCAATACCATATCCATGGCCTGCTTGATCCGTCGCTCGGCTCCACGTCCGAATTCGAGCATGATGAAGAACACGCCAAGCCGGATTATACAAGCCTGGATACGATTCAAGAGCTGATCGACGAGATGAGGGCCAAAGGTAATCTCGTCATCATGAATCATCCAACGTGGTCGCGCAACAAACCGGAGGACTTGCTTGAGCTCCAGCATTATTTTGCCGTCGAGATCTACAATCACCAGTCCGAGCTCGACGAAGCGGTCGGTTATGGAGTAAGGCATTGGGATTACTTGCTCAGCAATGGACGTAAAGTATTCGGAATCGCTGCAGACGATGCACATGGCGGTCCGATGGACAGCGCGATTTCGGAATTTTTCGGCGGATGGATTTCGGTTCAGGCAGAGAGCTTGCGACAAGAGGGAATTATTGAGGCCTTGAAAGCCGGCAGCTATTACTCCTCAAACGGTCCTGCCATTCATGATCTGCGAGTGGAAGATGGCTATCTCAAGATTGAATGCTCGCCCGTCAAGTTCATCAAATTTATTACGCATCCGTTCAATGGCCGTACGGTGTTCAATCGGGATGCTTCAGCAATAACGGATGGAGCGTTCCTTCTGGACGCCGGGATGCGATACGTTCGGGTGGAATGCATGGATTTCGAAGGCAATGTCGCTTGGTCCAATCCTATCTTCCCCGAAGAATGGATGTAGACAGCACCTATGAGCAACTCAGCATTGCATACTGAATTTCGTCAAAATCTGATTAAGCTGGTCATTCCGACTGTGCTTCAGATGCTGATAGGCAACTCGTTCTCTCTTGTAAATACGCTTATGGTCGGCGGGCTTGGCGATACGGCCATTGCGGTCGTTGCTGCTGTCGGTCAGATTGGATTCATCCTGAGCATGATCTTATCGGGCGTATATGGCATTACAGCTTTCATCACCCAGTTCCATGGCAAAGAGGATCGGGAGTCCACGCAGAAGGCGTTCTCCTTGATGCTCACCTCCAGCATTGGCATAACGCTAGTGCTGGCAGGGGTTGCATTTGTTTTCCGTCATGGGATGTTAACGGCTTTCATTAATGATCCAACAGCGGTGGCCTATGGTGTGCATTATCTTACCATTCTGTTAGTGGTCTATCTCATTAATTCGGTAAAGGACACGTTCGGCCAAGCGCTTGGGTCCATCGGTTTGGTTAAACCGACGCTCATCGTGGGCATCATCTCGATGTCCGTTAACGTCTGTCTCGATTACGTATTGATTTACGGCAAATTCGGGTTTCACGCCTATGGGGTCGAAGGAGCAGCTTGGGCGACGCTTGTATCATCCGTCATCAGCGCTGTTGCGCTTATCGGGTACGTTTATGCGAGGAAAGCTGCTTTCAACGTGCCTATCAAGTCGCTGTTCTCGTTCAAATTATCGTTCGCAAAAAGCTTGTACCGAACGACGATGCCGCTTGTTCTCCATGAAGGACTCTGGTCAGTCGGCAACATGCTGTATGCTGTGGCATTCGGTTACATGGGCGTGACTGCTCTCGCTACCTTTCAGCTGTCTCGGACATTCAATGGTTATTTTATGATGGGAATATTCGGTTTCGCTTATGCGGCCAAAGTCATGATTGGACAGAAATTAAGCCAAGAGGATCCGAGTGAAGCGATCCTCTATGGAAGGAAATTTACGAAGATAACGGTCATTCTCTCGTTATTGGTTAGTGTTGCTGTCGCCGTGTCCAGTCCTTATATCGTGAAGTTGTTCGGCAACACGAGCGAGGAAGTAAAGACGGCTTTTGGACATGTCATGCTGATCCAATCGCTCGTGCTCACCGCCTATTTTCTCAATAATGTGTGGATCGTCGGCCTGTTCCGCGCAGGTGGAGATAACGTCTATACAATGAAGTTGATTCTGGTTACGACCTGGTTCATTTCATTGCCGCTTGTTTTTGCCGGTGTTTACGTGTTTCATTGGCCGGTCGAATGGGTCTACTTCGTGTTTGCGCTCGAAGAAGTATCGAAAGCTTGTATCGGATGGTTCCGGTATCGATCGAATAAATGGGCCAAAAATTTGGCGCAAAGTATGTAGCAAGTTAGCACCTATGAAAGGGGAGCGACTAGTTGGAATTAAAAGCCTTTATGAAGACGGAAGGGGACATTAACCTTACTTCTGAGCGGAAGCTCTGGCAAGAAACGCACTTAAGCGAGGAAACGATGGATGTATTGCTGGAAGACAGCCAATATTTTATCCATCAATCGATGTCGACCCCATGCCTTAACGTCGTTACCGATGCGGATGGCATCTACCTCATCGACATGGACGGCCGCAAATATATGGATTTCCACGGAAACAGCGTCCATCAGGTCGGCTACAAGAACCGATATGTGATCGATGCGGTTAAGAACCAGCTCGACGAGCTGCCGTTTCTACCGCGCCGATTCACGAACCCCGTCGCCATCCAACTGGCGAAGAAGCTCAAGGAACTCGCACCCGGCGATCTGAACAAAGTCTTGTTCACGCCGGGCGGCACGAGTGCGATAGGCATGGCGCTGAAGCTCGCGAGAAAAGCTACGGGCAAATTCAAAACCATCTCGACATGGGATTCGTTCCACGGTGCAAGCCTCGATGCGATCTCGGTCGGCGGGGAAGGTGTATTCCGCAACTCCATGGGCCCGTTGCTTCCGGGTACGGAACATATGATGCCTTTCAACAGCTACAGATGTTTCATGGGGGATTGCGATGGCTGCGGCTTGAAATGCTTGGATTACTTGGAGTTCATGCTGGAGCGGGAAAGTGATGTCGGCGCGATTGTGATGGAGCCGGTCCGAAGCACGGATGTGCAAATTCCGCCTAAGGCGTATTTCAAACGACTGCGTGAGCTGTGCGATCGTTATGGCGTGCTTCTAATATTGGATGAAATTCCGACGGCGTTCGGCCGAACCGGGAAGATGTTCGTGCATGAGCATTACGACATCGTGCCGGATATCGTGGTAATCGGTAAAGGTTTCGGAGGCGGCGTGTTCCCGATGGCAGGCATCATCGTTCGCGAAGGGCTGGATGTCGCGCAAGACATTTCACTTGGTCATTATACGCATGAGAAAAGCTCGGTCGGCTGCGCCGCGGCGCTCGCCACGATTGAATATATCGAACAAAACGGTCTCGTAGAGCACGCAGGCCAAATGGAGAAGGTGCTTAAAGCCAGACTTGAAGACATGAAATCGCGTTATATGCCGATCGGAGACGTGAGAGTCATCGGCATGATGGCTGCGATCGAGCTGGTGAATGACCGCAATACGAAGGAAAAGGCGAGCGATCAAGCGGAGAAAGTGATGTACCGCTGTATGGAGCGAGGGCTCAGCTTCAAGGTTTCCAGCGGGAATGTGCTTACGTTGGTGCCGCCGCTAATTGCAACCGAGGAACAGCTGCTTCTGGCTTTAGACATCGTAGAAGAAGCGATTCAACAGGTTTTCAAGGATTAAAACAATGAAATAACAAATAAAACAACAATAAACAAAATCTTAACGTTGTTTTTATAGCGAGTTTACAAACGAGCTCTATACTCAATCTTGTAAGGTATCCATTCAAGAGACTCGAAGGAGGAAGTATAAGCTGTGAAGAAATTTGCTGGTATTGCATTGACAATGGTCATGAGTGTGGGTGTCTTGGCGGGGTGCGGAACAAACAACAACAGTAACACATCCGCTAATGCTCCTGCTAACAACGCGAACTCGGCGGGAAATAAAGAACCTAAGGTCGTGACGATTTCGGTTCGCGAGAATACATGGGGAGCACGTAAAGATAACTTCATTGAAGCGGAGAAACGCACAAACGAGCAGCTGGCTTCCGAGAACGTGCAAGTAAAGCTCGATTGGTGGCCTGGCATCGGTGACGATGAGCTTGTCCTGCAAGCACAAGCCGGCAAAGTTGCAGATGTGTTTATCAACTCCAGCGTTGACATCGGTTGGGAGAAGGACGCAGGTCTGATCCGCGATATCGACTGGGTGAAGGATTCTGCCGTGTTCAAGAGCGTACCGGAATCCTACACGAACATTATGAGCTACGACGGCCATTACTATGGCGCGATTCAAGATATGGATGCTTCTCCTGTATTCATCAGCCGTAAGGCGCTGGAAGGCATCGGCTGGACGAAGGACCAAATCGATGGCTTGAAAGCCAAAGTCGACAGCGGCGAGTTTACGTTCCCGGATCTGGTTAACTTGGCTGATGAAGCGAAGAAGAAGAAGCTCGTGAAGACCGGCTTCGCTGTAGAAGATACGCGTTTCGAGGGCTGGAATTACGCGTTTGACTTCGTGAACTACGATGCTGCGCAGAACAAAATGATGCTGACACCGAAAGCGAAGGACGTATACGCATTCTGGGCAGATGCCAAGAAACGCGGCGTTATTGCAGAGAATATCGGTGACGTTGACACTGACATGTCCGCGCCAATGTTCGTGAAAGGCGAGATCTTCGCCCAATTCGCGCGTACGGAATTCTACCAAATGATGCGTGAAGCAAACGGCATGAAAGATGATGTGCAAGCTTATAACACATGGTTCGATCAGAACGTAGTTTGGATCCCGGTTCCTTCCGCGACCAAAGGCGGCAAGCCTGTTTCCTACAGTAACCCGGCTATGATCTTCGTTGGTCCAACCGTTGACGATGAGAAAATGCCTTACGTGCAGAAGCTGATCGAGAATGTACTCGCACCGGACCTGCAAATCAACCATACGGTTGCAAGCGGCAAGCTGCCGGTAACGCCTGAAGCACAAGAGGATGCACGTTTCAAAGAAATGTCCTTCTACAAGGATCACGCCTACCTGGTCGAGTTCACGAAGACTCGTCCGGCTCTACCGGATTATGCAGTATTCACGAAAGGCTACACACTTGGCATCGATGCGATCCTGACCAAAAACGCAACAGCTGAAGAAGCTTATGAATTGTTCGAGAAGGAAGTAAAGCAAAACGTACCAGCGGATCATCTAATCATTGAGGAATAAGGCATAAGAGGAATAGGCGCTCAAATCCCGATTAGGGCGCCTACCCTCAAATATAAGAAAGTATAAGTTTCACCTTATACCATGCTTATATTTCACCGGAATGAAACGCGCTTCTCCGCCGGTAGCACGGCGACAGCCGTTTCACCTTGTCTCTAAGTAACGCCGCACAACGGATGGAGGCCGCAACGAAATGACTCAAGCACAAGCACTCGAATCAAAGCCATACAAGAAACCTGTTCGCAAAATCATTTATCCTTATCTGTTCATCATGCCATTCGCTTTACTCGTCCTTGTCTTCTTCGTCTTGCCGGCGATTGCGACGGTAGGGATGGCTTTCACGGATTTAAACGCATCCATGAAACCCCATTTCATTGGGCTAACCAACTTCAAACGAATAATGACTGACTACAACTTGCCGCAAATTCTGGGCAATACCGCCGTATTCGCCATTCTAACTTTGGTCATCTCGCTGCTCTTTGCGCTTGTGATTGCCATTGCGACGCAATATTTTCTTAAAGGCAAAGTGACGGCTGTCATTTATAGAGTGTTATGGCTCATCCCGAGCATCATTCCGTCTGTCGTGTACGTCACCTTCTGGAAGTTTATTTTCGACCCGACCGAAGGCGGCTTGATTAACGAATTCCTGCAAAATATGGGCATTATCTCGGAGCCGGTATCTTGGTTCACGAAAGGCGCAATGGCCATCGTCATTCTGGCGACGATCGTATCGACGGTGTCAGGCGGCATGATCTTACTGTCTTCGGCAATCAACTCGATTCCGGAGGATTTGTACAAGGCGGCGCGCGTCGATGGTGCCAGTGAGAAGTCCGTTATTCTGAAAATCATTCTGCCGACGCTCAAATGGCCGCTCATGTATATCACGATTTCGGATTTGATCGGCTTCGTATCCTCGTATTTCTTCATTATGCTGCTTACGAATGGCGGACCGATGCGAGATACGACGACATTATCGCTTTACGCCTTCCAGCAAGCATTTAATCTCAAATATTATGGCTACGGGGCAGCGGTATCGCTGATCGTCGTGTTCATTTCCTTCGTGCTGACGCTGCTATTGATCCGCCTGTTCGATTTCGATCAGATGATCAAGCCTTCACGAATCGAAGACTAATCTAGGAGACCGGTGGTGAATCCCGATGTCGACCAGCACGTTAAAGAAAGTGCTAGTGCACACCTATATGACGCTATTTACGCTTCCGATTGCTGCCATGATCGTATGGTATTTTCTCGCCGCGACGATGAATTTCACGACTGGGGAGTTCTCGCTCGACAATTTCTCCTTCTTTACCAAACCGGTGGAATACTCAGGCGTGAAGCTGCCGATGATCTGGCCGATTGTGCTCAATACAATCGTGTACTCCTTTCTTATTGTCGCAATTGAGGTTGGGATTTCCGTGCCCACCGCCTATGCGTTCTCGCGTCTTGATTTTGTTGGCAAAGGGGCGGCTTTGAAGTTTCTGTTCCTGATGCGTTCGTTTCCCGGTATTACGCTCATCATTGCTACGTTCTTCATTCTTGTCAAAATGGGACTGGTGAACAACTACCTCGGTGTTATGCTCGTGGCAACAACAGGCTCCCTTCCGGGTCTGGTTTATATCATGAAAGGTTTCTTCGATGAGGTGCCTTGGGATATTGAGTGGGCGGCCATGGTTGACGGATCAAGCCGATTCGGCGCATTCCGCAAGGTGCTCGTTCCTTATGTGTTTTCCGGTATAGGAGCGATCGCGGTATTCGCTTTCCTAGGCGCCTACGGCGAGTGGTTCCTCTTCACCTTGCTCATCTTCGATGATAAAATGCTGACGCTTGCCGGTTACTTGGCGAAGCTCGTAACGAAGGAGAACCATATCATCAACTACGGCCTAATTACCGCGATTGGCTTGTTCTACACGCTGCCGGTTGTGCTGTTCTATATTTTCACGCAGAAGATGTTTATGAAGGTCAATATGGGAGGGGCGAAACAATCGTGATTACAATGAGGAATATCGTCAAATCCTACGATGGCAAAAAAGAAAGCGGAAGAGCCGTAGACGGGCTCGACCTGGAAATTCCAAAAGGGGAATTCGTTGCGTTGCTTGGCCCTTCCGGCTGCGGCAAAACGACAACGCTGATGATGCTTGCGGGATTGCTCAAGCCTACCTCGGGTGAAATTTTCTTCGGAGACCGGATGGTCAATCACGTGGAGCCCAAGGATCGCAACATAGGGATGGTGTTCCAGTCCTACGCCTTGTATCCGCATCTTACGGTTCGCGACAACATCGCTTTCCCGCTGAGGGAGCGTAAAGTGCCGAAGGCGCAGGCGTATGAACGCGCTAAAGAAATGGGCCGTATTCTGCAGATCGACCATCTGCTCGATCGCAAGCCATCGCAGCTGTCCGGTGGTCAGCAGCAGCGGGTCGCGATGGCGCGTGCCCTGGCTAAAGACCCTGAGATTCTGCTGCTCGATGAGCCGATGTCTAATCTTGATGCGCGGCTGAAGCTGGACGTTCGCGATGAGATCCGGAAGCTGCAGCGTCAGCTCGGCGTTACGACGATTATCGTGACGCATGATCAGGAGGAAGCACTCGCCATTTCCGACCGTGTCGCGATTCTGAACGGTGGCAAGATCCAGCAATACGCGCCGCCGGAGGAGCTGTTCAACCACCCGGTGAACCTGTTCGTCGCAAGCTTCCTCGGTAACCCGCCGATGAACTTAATTGCGGGCAAAATCGAACAGCGTGACGGTGTGCAAATAATCGTGACGAAGGGATTCCAATACACCGTTCCGGAAGCGCGCAAGGTAGATGTTAAACATATCGGCAAGCAGGTTCATTTAGGCGTGCGGCCGCATGATATCACGTTGACCGATGCTGCGGACGCGCTGGGGATTCCGATGAAGGTTGACCTCATCGAGCATCTGGGCAGCGGCAAGCTGGTGAAGGTCATCGATGCGCGGAACCAGCTTGAGGGAATGATCCGTTTCCTGGTCGATAACGAGGCAGATGTTCATTCTGGTGACATTGTTTACATTCGATTCCGTGACGATAAGTTTCATGTATTTGATTCGACTGATAACGGGCTCAATCTGATGCAGTACCGATAGACGATTATGATCAGCGGAGGAAAAAGGTCATGGAGATGAGCAGGGAGCAAGGGGACATCAACCAAACCGACGCGCGGAGCCGTTATTGGAAACGCAACTTGAGTGCAGCGGCACAGGCTGTTTTCGAGGATGACAACCGCTATTTTCTACATCAAAGCTTGTCTACTCCGGTCATGAACGTCTTGTCGAAGACGGAAGGCATCTATATCTATGACATGGACGGCAAAGCGTACATCGACATGCACGGGAACGGGGTCCATAACGTTGGTTTCAATAATGATGATGTGATCGAAGCGGTGATTACGGCACTACGGAACAAGCAAACGTTCACGCCAAGGCGGTATACGAACGAATATGCGGTGGCGCTGGCTAAGAAGCTTGTCGAAATCACGCCGGCTGGGCTTGATCGCGTGCTGTTTGCACCCGGCGGTTCGGAAGCCATTGAGATGGCGGTTATGCTGGCGAAGCAGATTACGGGCAAGTGGAAGACGATCTCGTTCTGGGATTCCTACCATGGAAACGGATTTCAGGCTTCAAGCGTCGGTGGCGAACGCCTGTTCAAAGCAGGCAACGGTCCAATGGTGCCGGGAGCGCTCCATGTGGAGTTCCCGAATTACTATCGTAACCCGTGGGGCTTCGATTCAGATGAGGCCGTGGATCATGAAATTCTGCGCCAGATGGAGCTCCTGTTCGAGCGCGAAGGTGATATCGCGTGCGTCATCGGTGAGCCGATCTCGGCTACTCCGATCGTGCCAAGCCGTCGTTTCTGGGAGCGGGTGAAGGAGCTGTGCGAGAAACACGGGGCACTGCTTATTTTTGACGAAATTATTGAAGGTTTCGGTCGTACGGGCAAAATGTTTGCTTGTGAGCACAGTGTGACGCCGGATATTCTTGTACTTGGCAAGTCGCTTGGCGGCGGGCTTCTTCCTATGGCTGCCCTCGTAACCAGAGAGAGCTTCAACGTGCTGGGCCACTTGTCCATCGGGCATTTTACACATGAGAAGAATGGGCTGTCTGCTGCGGCGGGGCTGGCCATGATTGAATATCTGGAGAAACACTCGCTTGTTGAGCATGCAGAGAAAGTTGGCCAATTTACGCTGGAATGGCTTGAAGGGCTTCGCGAGCGTTGTCCGATGGCGGGCAATGTCAACGGGGTCGGCTTGCATCTTGGCGTCGAGCTCGTGAAAGATCAGCGGACCAAAGAGAAAGCCGTCACGGAAGCCGAAGCTGTCATGTATAAGGCGATGGAAAGAGGCGTCGCGTTCAAGATTATTGAGGGCAATGTCATTACATTGCGGCCATCTCTATTGATTACAATCGAGCAAATGCGCTGGGCGCTTGAGCAAATTGAGCTGTCGATTCATGAGGTTGCAAGTGGAAGCTATTACGAATGAATCCCCTTTTGATATAATGGCACTAATAAGATCAAGGGGTGAACAGCATGTCGCTGGCAAGTGAGGAAAGAAAGAAACGCGTTCTTGAGCTGTTGGTCATCCAAGGGAAGGTTCAAGTGAACGAGCTTGCACAGAAGTTCGAGGTGACGACGGAGACGATTCGGCGCGACCTTGATGATCTCGAGAAGGACGGCAAGCTCAAGAAGGTTTACGGCGGGGCGGTTAAGGTACAGGCCGATTTCGAGCCTGCCTATCACGAACGTGAGGTCATTCATGCCGAAGAGAAGCGGAAAATCGGTATGCTGGCGGCGAATTTAATCGAGAATGATGACGTTATCGTTATCGATGAAGGCAGCACGGCTATGCAGATTCTTCACCACCTGGCAGACAAACGCAATCTTACCATTCTCGTATGCTCCATTCCGACGCTTATTCTTCTTATCGACTATCAGAAGAGAGGGTTGTTCGACGGTAGAATGATCTTCATCGGGGGAGAAGTCAATAGCAAGCATATGCGGGTGTCAGGCCCGATCGCAGAGAAAGTGATGGAGGACTTCTATGTGCATAAATCCTTCCTCTCCGTGGATGGCGTCTCGCTCGAGAACGGAATTACGAGCTACGACTTCGAGCGGGCCTTATTCACGCGCAAGCTGATCCGCTGCTCGGAAACGTCGATCGTAGTCGCCGATTCCTCGAAGATCGGCAAACGAACGGTCGCGAAGATCGCCGACCTGACGGATATTCATTGCATAGTCTCTGATAATGAGCCCCCTGCCGGCTGGAGGGGATCGTTAGAGGAGATGGGGGTTAGTTGGTTGGCTTGATCATAATAAGCGATTGCATCTCCTTTGCGGGAAATGCATTCGCTTTTTTTATTCGTAGGGATATCACAATCTAACAGGTTTCGATAGAGGCGAAGCAGAATAAGAATTAATAGTGATAATGCCGCCAGTCGGTCAGGGAGGATAGGAAGATGTATTTGACGAGAATGCGTCCTGAGCAAATTCGAGGTGCAGCATCATCAGGGTATGGAAGGGCTGCAGGCGCTTAGTCTTTGACGTGCGGCGGCAGAGCTGACACGTGAGGAAACGCTGGAGTGGGGGCATTCCTGGGGCTGGAAGGCGATGGAGGAGCTGCCGAATCCGCTTGTTTTCGAAACGATCCAGGTTGGAGGCATCGATAAATATGTGGCGTATCCGCCTGACAATGCCGGACCGATGCCGATCGGGCATGCGGGTAAAGGCGAAACGCAGATGACTTCTTCCTGGATTAAGCACTTCTGGTTCAATTCAAAAATGTTGCGCATTATGCAACATTGAGCTCTACTTTGCGTTCCAAACATGTGAATGTTGCGAAAAATGCAACAATTATTCCCAAATAGGGACTTTCCCGCCGATTTAGACAGCATGTGTTGCAGAATCTGCAACATTTTCTCTCAGATGCTCATCTATATGGGAAAATGTTGCACAATTTGCAACAACTACTTCGAAAACGAGGCTATTTCCATGAACTGCTGAAGTAAACTTCAGCATATCAACTCGCAGGAGGTATGTATGAACAGGAGATCAGTCGGTATTATTCTCATCAGCATCGCAGCTTTTCTCTATGGCATCCGGTACGTATCAGCGGCTATATTCGGCTCGAACGTCACTTCCTGGAACCGTGAATTATTCAATGCCATGCTGGATTATGTAGGCAACGGACCCTTAGTCATGAGCAGGTTCGCCTTAATTGTGGGCATCTGCTATTTGGTTGCTGCAGAGTTTGAACGGCCGCTCTCCAAGCTGATGAACCAGATTAAGACCAATTGGAAAGAGTTCGGCAGTAATGAAAATCAGGATAATAAGCCACAACTTTGAGAGGCGGTTCCCCCTATGACAAGAACAGAGCTGCGCCTGCCCAGAAGCCGGCCCGAAGAGCTGGGCATTCATCCGCAGGCGATTACGGCCCTGCTGAATGAGTGGCAGGAGCGTCAAATCGAAATACATAGCATGATGATGATGCGGAATGGTCAAGTAGCAGCCGAGGGATGGTGGGCGCCTTACTCGCGTCAGCTTCCGCATATGCTGTTCTCGCTAAGCAAGAGCTTCACCTCTACAGCAATCGGAATGGCCGTGATGGAGGGGCTGCTATCGATCGATGACAGCGTCATTTCCTACTTTCCGGATGAGACGCCGCAGGAACCATCACCGAATTTGCAAGCGATGCGTATTCGCCATTTGCTCATGATGGGAACCGGCAATGAAACGGACACCATTGTTAACCTCATAACCGGCACGGATGACAATTGGGCAAGAACTTTCCTGCATCTACCTGTGGAGCGGGAGCCGGGTACTCATTTCGTCTATAACAGTGGAGCCACCTACATGCTGTCGGCAATTCTTCAGAAGGTCACCGGACAGAAGCTGATCGATTATTTGCAACCACGATTGTTTGGCCCGCTTGGGATTATAGGCGCGACATGGGGAGAGTGCCCTCTTGGAATCAATGTAGGTGGATGGGGATTGGCGCTGACCACCGAAGGCGTTGCGAAGTTCGGGCAGCTTTACTTGCAGAAAGGGCTCTGGGAAGGCAAGCGACTGATCTCCGAAGCTTGGATCGAGGAAGCAACTTCGAAGCAAATTGACAATGGCGATGGCGGAGACAACGAGTGGGCACAGGGGTATGGCTATCAGTTCTGGCAATGCCGTCACGGTGCGTACCGCGGGGACGGCGCATTCGGTCAGTTCTGCATCGTTATGCCGGAGCAAGACATGGTAATCGCGATCACAAGCAGCACGAATGACATGCAAGGTGTCTTGGATGCTATCTGGACGCATATCCTGCCCGCTGCCTTGGATCAACCGCTCCCACTGGGAGCAAATGGCGAACAAGCCGCACAGCTATCCGAGCGGCTCGCATCCTTAGCTCTTCATCCGCCGGCTATCGGCAAAACTAGCTCTGCACGAGAGGAACTTGTGTCCGGCAATAGATACCGACTGGATAAGAACTCGCAGCAGTGGGAATTTCTTACCCTCCAATTCGAGCGCGATGAGGCTGTCATTACATTCGAAGGAGCCGAAGGCCAGTTTCTCGTGAATGGCGGACGCGGTACGTGGAAGGAAGGCAGCGGCAGACTCCTCCAACCGGAACCGAATGCACGTGACAGGCAGCGGACGATGGCCAGCTTTACCTGGCAGGAGCAAGACACGCTAATCATAACGCTGCGTTTCGTCGAAGCACCTTTTACGGTGACTTTCGAGATTCAATTGGGGGATCAAGAGCTGGAGCTTCGTTACCGGCAAAATGTTTCTTTCGTATCGACCGACACGAACATCGTTCGCGGAATCCGTTAAATCATGAACATCATGATTTGGGTTGGCTTGCTGGCACTCCTTCTGGTTTCCTATCTCGATCAGCGTAAAGCCATGACTGTACGGATGTGGCTGATGATCGTCGCGCTCTATTGCTTATGCAATTTCTACGTCAATATTAGTAAGGTATTGATTCCGGTCGGGTTCCTCATCGGACTGTCCTACAGGAACAAGAAGAAGCAAGGCTTCTTGCTGAGAGCGCTGATCTTCGGCTTGGTTACGGTAACGGCAAATTTCTATTTGCCTACCCTCTCGTTCCACGAGCTGCGCGTACATGCCAAAGCGGATCAATATGCGGCACAGTTCAATGAAGTACGTTCCATAACGACCATTACAGCGGATTCGGAGATTCATGAGCTGCTGCGAAAGGAAGCGGAACGTTTAAAGACCGTGAATCTGGCATCGCAAATTGATATCAAAGATCCGCATGTGCTTTTTCAAATCTGGGTACTGACGCATCACAATCAGACCATCAAAGATCTGGATTGGCTGTGGTATGAAGCACCGATTCAGCTGCATTATTACTGGCAATCAAGCCGCAGCGATGAGATGCGGACTGACGTGGAAACGATGATTTTCGCCGATGTCGGCTATATGGGCCTTTATCATCGGGATGACGAGAACAGTGAGTATAAGCTGCAAGCGATCTATGAATTCGACCGTTTGAAGAATGGTAATCCCACGATCCCGTGACCTGAGATAAATGTGAGGTAACCGGCGACTATGCAGCTAGGAAGGCAGACAGATAGTAAGGTGGGGATTACAAGTGAATCAGTACTTGATTAAGCTCCTTCAACAAGCGGAGCTGAATGTGTCGGAGTTTGCCATTCATACACGCAGGGAAATGAACTTTCGCGAGCGAGCGTTCGCGAGCGAGTACATGATGTCCTATCACAAAACAGGCACGGCAAAGCTGCGTATTGGCGATGCGGTCTATGAGATTGTGCCAGGCAGTGTAATCTTCATTCCGCCTCATTTGATCCATGATCAATATAAAGACACGGATGATGAGGCGATTATTCTATGGTGGCATTTTACATACAAAGTGGAGCGGGTGTTGGATGTGCTGCCGCTGTTTCAAATTCCGTATATCTATCAGCTGAAGCAGAAGGAACGCTTCGAGACCGTCTTCGAGCAGCTCATGGAATCGAGGCGCAATGCCTCATCGCTGCCGGCGGCGATTCTGCAGAAAGCGAAGTCGCTGGAGCTGTTGTATCTCTTGTTTGATGAGGCGATCGGACAGCGAGCGGTTGCCGATACGGCAGCAGGCGGGCAGCAGAGCTTCCTCGGCATGTTATGCCAAATCGTGCAGCAGCCGGAGAAGCCGCTCTCGTTAGCGGAGATGGCACAGCAGCTGCACTTGAACACGGCGTATGTAAGCAGCAGATTCAAGGAACTGTACGGCATGTCGCCGATCGGACTGCAGCGCAGGCTGCGAATTGAGAAGGCCAAAGCGCTGCTGCTTACCGATCTGGATATGAGCGTTACGCAGGTAGCGGAGGCGCTTCACTTCTCTGAGGTGACGAACTTTACACGGCTGTTCAAGAAGTATACCGGTATGGCGCCCATTCAGTACCGCCGGTTCATGCAGGAAACGATAACCTAAAGAAATGATCATTATAGCGATAAAACTGCTCTATTGTAAGCGCACTCTTTTCTCCTACAATGTCCGTATAGACGAATGGGAGGGAACAGTTCCATGAATTCCACGAATATTATTTTTCCAGCGGCGCAGGTCGTTGAAGTACGTGAGGAAGAACTAGCTCCTCTGCAGCCCGGCGAGGTGCGCTGCAAAGCCAGAAAATCGCTAATCAGCACCGGCACGGAAACGCTTTGCCTGCGCGGAATTTTCGATACGAATACGAACTGGGAATCCTGGGTGCAGTATCCGTTCTACCCGGGGTACTCCATGGCTGCTGAAATTATGGAAGTGGGCGAAGGCGTCGAAGCATTTAAGGTTGGCGATCGAGTCACGTCCAATATGCAGCACAGACAATACTTCAATACCCAAGCGAGCAACGTAAAACCGATTCCGGACGGCATTACAGATGAGCAAGCTTCCTGGCTGACGCTTGGACAAATTACGCAAGTAGGCACGCGCCGCGCGGAGCTGAAGCTCGGCGAATCGATTGCCATCATCGGCCAAGGCTTGCTCGGCCAGCTGGTCGTGCAGTATATGAGAGCCGCCGGAGCCAGACATATCATTGTGATTGATCAGGCGGAATCGCGCCTGGAGTTCTCCCGCAAGAGCGGAGCGACGCATACGATCTGCGCTGCTGCTGATGTAGCGGCTGAAGAAGTGCGCCGAATTACGGGCGGAAGCATGTGCGACGTGGTGTATGATATTACGGGCCATCCGGCTGTATTGGCGCCGGCAACGCTGCTTGCGAAGGAAATGGGCCGTGTCGTATTGCTCGGCGATACAACTCAGCCGTCCCAGCAAGTAATCGGGCCGCGCGTCGTTTCGAACTCCGTAGCTATTCTTGGTGTTCATGCCAGCATGACGCGCAACTACAACGGCGTGACCGGCGATCAAATGACAGCCGTATTCTACGATTACCTGCTCCAAGGTCGAATGAACCTCGAACATTTGATGACCCATACCTATTCGCCGCTTGAGGCGCCTGCTGCATATGACTTCCTGATGAAGGATCGCACCTCGGCGATTGGCGTTATGTTTGACTGGGATTTGCTGTAAAGATAGAGTGTGTAATTGCAAGCCGTCCAGGCTTCCTCTTATGAGGGGGCTTGGGCGGCTTTTTCTGCGGCAGGTCGCATCTCCCAACATTGCGCTCTAAAGGCAGGGAATATATACTACATGGAAAGTGATGATAAACGAAATACATACTCGGGCTAAGCGCGCGAAGCTTGTATGTGTTGACGGGGAAGAAGGCTTAACGATGAAGAGCGAACAGATGAACTATATGATTGGCGTGGATATTGGGACTACGAGCACGAAGTCCGTGCTGTTCCGGGAGGACGGCAGTATCGTCACCTCGGCACATGTGGAGTACCCGCTTTATACGCCGACACCGGAAGTGGCGGAGCAGGATCCGGATGAGATTTATGCCGCGGTAGTTTCGACAATGAAGCAAATCATGCAAGGCGTGAATGCGGCGGATGTGCTGTTCGTTTCATTCAGCTCGGCCATGCATAGCGTGATTCCGGTTGATGCTGACGGGAAGCCGATCATGAGATGCTTGACCTGGGCGGACAATCGCAGCGCAGCATGGGCAGCAAAGTTCAAGAATGAAATGGGCGGTCATGAGGTTTATTTGCGGACAGGCACACCGGTACACCCGATGTCGCCTATTACGAAGCTGCTCTGGCTGCGACACGACGAACCGGAACTGTTCGTCCTTGCGAAGAAGTTCATCTCGATTAAGGAATATGTGTTCTTTAAGCTATTTGGCCTCTATGTCGTCGATCATTCGATTGCTTCGGCAACCGGGATGATGAATCTGGAGAAGCTGGATTGGGATGAGGAAGCGCTTCGTATTGCGGGCATTACGAGTGAGCGGCTGTCGGAGCTCGTTCCGACGACACATGTACTAAGCGGGCTGAAAGCCGAAGCAGCGGAACAAATCGGCTTGCTGCCGAGCACACCATTCGTTGTAGGTGCGAGTGATGGTCCGCTGTCCAATCTAGGCGTGGATGCGATTGCTCCCGGCGTCGTGGCGCTTACGATCGGAACAAGCGGCGCGATCCGTACGATTGTAGATAAACCCGTAACGGATCCGAAGGGCCGTTACTTCTGCTATGCGCTGACGGCGGACAAATGGGTCATCGGCGGGGCGGTTAACAACGGCGGCGTCATCTTCCGCTGGCTCAGAGATGAGCTGGCTTCTGCAGAGGCGGAAGAAGCACGTCGTAAGGGGTTAGACCCTTACGACGTGCTGACGCAAATGATGGAGAAGGTGCGTCCCGGCTCGGACGGATTGATTTTCCACCCGTACCTGACGGGTGAACGAGCACCGCTCTGGAACCCCGATGCGCGCGGTTCTTTCTTCGGTCTGTCGCTGCATCACCGCAAGGAGCATATGATGCGTGCTGTGCTGGAAGGCATCAACTACAATTTGTATTCGGTTCTTCATGCCTTGGAGGAAACGATCGGTAAGCCGGCCAAAATCCATGCCACCGGCGGATTTGCACGCTCTGCGCTCTGGCGTCAGATGATGGCGGACATATTGGGGCAGAGGATTGTCATTCCGGAGAGCTTCGAGAGCTCCTGCTTAGGGGCGGTTGTGCTCGGATTAATGGCGATCGGCCGTGCCGATTCATTGTCGATCGTCTCGAAGATGATGGGCTCGACGTTCGAGCTTACGCCTAATAAAGAAGCAGCAGCCCACTATGAGGAGCTGCTGCCTATCTACTTGCGCCTATCGGAGAAGCTGACAGATGAATACGCTAGTATTGCCGATTATCAGCGCAAATTGTTTCAGTAGCTCGACTGTCAGCGAATATCGTGATTAATGGCGATGATCCCGATCACCTGAGGCTTATCCGCGCTGCCGCCGAACCAGATGTCGCCGTTGCCGACCATGACGCCTTGATAATTCACGAATACTTGATCCGCTTCTTGCTCGGCAATCGCTTGTTTGATCGACTTGTCGATGATGGTGTCGTATTGATCGACAAAATCCCGGCGTGTCTTGATCAGCTGCGAGCCAGATGTGCTGTTCACTCTGAGCGGGTATAGAATATGATTCGCTACAGTGACCTTATCGTCCTGGGCGATGGCTGTTTTGACCTCATCGAAAACGTCGAAGAATGCCTGCGGATCCTCGATGCCGGCTACTTCGAACGGATTGGTTCCGGCTTTGATTTGACTCGTGATCGTTGGCAAATTACGGACTTGATGCTCCGTTGTGCTCTTATTTTGATCCGATTGGCTGCAGCCAACTACAGCGAAGACGGTGACGGCTATGAGAACGGCTGAAGTCAGCCTGTACCAGACATTTGAACGCTTACCAATATGTGCTTGCATTACCATCACCCTTTCTACCTTTATGCTTTCACTTTATGGACGAATAGATACAGCGTAATGTTTCGATCTGCTAAATAGAAAATTGTACTAACCCAGATGAAACGGCTTTCTCCTTCCTAGCGGAGATGCGCTTGTCATGCAGGTGATGCCAAAAAGACCAGTGATCGTTCGGCTAACGAACGATTCACTGGTCTTTTCTTAATAACGCCTCTTACGAACGGTCAATAATCGTCTGGTAGGTCGTGCGGTCGCAATGCTGTACCAATTTCACGAGCAGCTCTTTAGCTGCATCGTAGTCATCCGTATGCAGGACGGAAGCCGAGGTATGAATGTACCTTGCGCATACACCGATGACGGTTGAAGGGATGCCGATTCCTTGCGTATGTACCGCTCCGGCGTCCGTTCCGCCCTGGGATACGAAATACTGGTACGGGATGTTGTGCGTTTGCGCCATATCCAGCACGTACTCCACCATACCGCGGTGAGTCAGCATGCTTGGATCATAGAGACGCAGCAGAGTGCCTTGACCAAGCTGGCCGAACTGCGACTTGTCGCCGTTCATGTCGTTCGCCGCGCTGGCATCCATGGCGAAGAACAGATCCGGTTTAATCATGGCAGATGCTGTTTTGGCACCGCGAAGTCCGAGCTCTTCTTGTACGGTTGCCCCTGCATACAACACATTCGGGAGCTTCTGACCATGCAGCTCTTTAAGCAGCTCGATGGCAAGCCCGACGCCGTAGCGGTTATCCCATGATTTCGCCATAATTTTCTTCGGATTCGCGAGCGGAGTGAACGGACAATACGGAACAGCCTGCTGTCCGATGCGCACGCCGACTTCTTCCGCATGCTGGCGGCTGTCCGCGCCGATGTCGATATACATACCTTTCACATCCAGCGGCTTGCCGCGCGCTGCTTCATCGAGCAGATGAACAGGCGTCGTTCCGATGATGCCGACAATCGGCCCGTTCTCGGTCATCACTTGAATGCGCTGTGCAGGCAGCACTTGGCTGAACCAGCCGCCAAGCGTTTGGAACTTGAGCATGCCGTTCTCTGTTATTCCCGTAATCATAAAGCCGACTTCGTCCAAATGACCAGCCGCCATAATGACCGGACCGCTCGCATCGCCGCGCATAACGCCAAAGATACTGCCTAGCCGATCCTGCACGATTTCATCTGTATATTTCGTAAGCTCACCGCGCACAAAGCTCCGTAGCTCCCGCTCAAATCCGGAAGCCGCTTGAAATTCGGTTAACGTACGCATCAGTTCCATTGTTTCTTGGTTCATGATAATTCCTCGCTATCGTAATGGGATGGGGGATATGCATTCAGGTAAACCAAACACCCCTATTCTACCGCCTTTCCAAACGAAGGTAAATGAGGCGTCCAAGCCATTATTCATAATCGCCTCAAAGTTTCTTTGGCAAACCATGTGGAAGGGAAAGGACAATTGTTGTCGAACTGTAATGAAGCGCTTCCAAGTTGGTTTCGATTGACCTGTTAAAGATAATATTCCCCCATTGCCTGCCTGGAATTAAGAGCGATAAGATAACGGTACGTTCATGTTGAAGTCGCATACATACTCGGTAAAGGGTGATGAGAGAACATGTATCGAGTGCTGATTGTAGATGATGAGAAGGAAATCAGAGAGGGGCTTCGGCTTCGTTTTCCTTGGATGGATTTTGGCATCGAAATGGATGAAATATATACAGCTGACGACGGTGAAACGGCGCTTGAGCTGACGGAGCAGTTAAACCCGGACGTTATCGTGACGGATATCAAAATGAGCCGCATGTCGGGTCTCGAATTCATTCAGTCCCTGCATCAGCGGGGTAATTTCTCGGGCAAGTCGATCGTAATCAGCGGTTATGATGATTTTGATCTGGTGAAGCATGCGATGCAGCTTGGCGCCATTGATTATGTGCTGAAGCCGATTAATATCGAGGAGCTGTCGCAGGTTATACACAAGGCTCTTAGTCAAATCCGCGAGGAGCGGCTCGACAAGCAGAATAAGCTGCTGCTGGAGAATCAGGTGCATTTTGCGTTGCCGAAGATGCAAGAGGAAGTCGTTCGCGAAGCGGCGGAGAACGAGTATAACCCGTACTGGGAATCGCGCATGATGCACAGACTCGGCAATTTGCAGCTGGAGTGGCTGACGCAGCACAAGCTTGCGCTCATGCTCATAGAAGTAGACGATCTGAAGGCGATCGATCAAGGGAAGCTGTATCGCAAGGAGAAGGAGCTTGTCCTCTTCGGCATCAGCAATGTCGTGAAGCAGACTTTGCAGGAGGAATATGGGCATCCGGCCTGCATGTACAGCGATGCGAAGTCCCGATTCGCGATCGTTCTCAGCTGCAATCATCAAGAACAGCTTTGCTCCATTAAGGATATTGCTGTTACGTGCATCGACCGGATTAACGGCTATGTCAAAGTGAAGGTCAGCATCGGGCTCGCCTCAACGGTCGGCGGCATTAAGCAGCTGCATGATATGCGGCAGGAAGCGGCAGATATTCTGGAGCAGAAGGCGGTCTACGGCGGCAATCGGCTGCTGCTTCGTCAGGATCTCGGCGTCGATGCGGAGTTCTCGGAGCTGTCGATTGGCAACGTCAATGAAATGTTCGATCTCATTCGTTACGGATCCGACCTTGAAATCCGGACTGTCATGCAGTCCTTCCCTGAATTTGTACGGACATGGGGCGCGACCAACATCAAAGATATTCAGCAGAAAATATTCGAATGGCTGCTTGAGCTATTCAAGAAAGCGGCCGCCGGCGGATGGAAAGAAAGGGGCTGGGAACGCAACCCCATCGCCATCTGGGATCGGCTGGAGCAGTACGATACACTCGAATCGCTGCGAATCCAGGTGGAGAGCTATCTGGTATCCATTGCCGCGGATTTCAGGAAAAACTGGGTGCCGCAAAGCCAAATTATTTCGGAGGCGGAGAAGGTGATTCAGCGGAATTATGGGGATAATTTGACGCTGCACACCGTTTCGCTGGAGGTTCATGTTACGCCGGTGTGGCTGAGCAAGCTGTTCAAGAAGGAGAAGCAGCAGACCTTCTTGGAATATTTGACCGAGGTGCGGATTGAGAAGGCGAAGGAAATGTTAGGGGATGTCGGGAGTAAAATTTATCAGGTCTCGCAAGAGGTAGGCTACCGGGACCCGGTACATTTTACGAAGCTGTTCAAGAAGAACGTTGGCCATACGCCCAAAGAATATCGGAAGCTGAGAGGAATCATCGATGAGTAGCTATTCGCTTCAGCAAGCGGCCTCCTTACGCAATAAAGTAATTGGCATTTTCTTCATCATTATCATCGTGCCGTTTCTGCTCTTTGCTTATTATGCGCATATCAAGTCGGTTGAAGGCATCTCGAATGCCAATGCCTCCTTCTCGATGGACTACATGCTCCAATCCAAGCAGAATCTGGATCGCTATCTCAACCAGCTGAACGAGCAGATAAACGGCATTATCGGCAATACGAAGTTTCAGCAGCTGATGGAGAATTCGATGACTAGGGCGGAGGATGAGAGTGCTTTTATTTCCGGCATGATGCTGCTGCTCGATCAATCGAAGTCGCAGGTGGATGCTTTTCGAGTACGTGTATTTCCGATTGATCCGAACGAACATCCCATGTATATCAACACACTGGATGAACAGAAGGGGTTTCAGACAAGCAACTGGTTCAAGGCGGCACAGAAGACGATTACGCCGACGTGGCATCTGTTCATGCCTGCGGAAAGTACGTATTTTCGACCGATGCTGTCCAAAATCAAACGGTTTACAGGGCTGCATGATCAAATTCCGCGTGGGATCGTCATTACGGATTTGACTGAGGATCAGCTGAAACGGTATCTCTCGCCTTCGCAGCGGATGAAGGGGCAGCGCATGTTTCTGATGACGCGCAGCGGGTATGTGCTCTATGATACGGCAGACAATGCGCTGGCCGGCAAGCTCATCCCGTCCAAGCCGCTTATCGATTCGATTGCGGCCTCGACGCAGAAAGCGGAGACGCTCACGATTGACGGCGAGAAGCAGCTGGTCACCTATGTGAAGCTGGATACGGAGCAATGGATGCTCGTAAGCACGACGCCGCTGGAGCAGTTGACGCACCCCATTCAGGAAATGGATAAGCTGCTTGTTTTCTTCCTCATTATTTATTTGATCTGCTGCATCGGGGTCATCATCTATATGACGCTGTATTTCACTCATCCGCTGCATAGGCTGGTTCGTTCCATGCGTAAGCTGGAGTCCGGCGAGTTCCAGTTCATGCTGCCGCCATCGGACCGAAGAGACGAGATCGGCTGGCTGTATCGGGGCTTTAACAACATGACGGGCAAAATCCAGCAGCTCCTCGACCAAACGACGCAAGCCGAGCGGACGAAGAAAGAGCTGGAGTTTCAAGTGCTGAGCCATCAGATCAATCCGCATTTTCTGTACAATACGCTGGAGTCGATCCGGTGGAAGGCGGAGTACCATAACATGCCGGATATAAGCGAAATGGTATCCTCTCTAGGTAACTTGCTGCGCTTGAGTCTCAATCAAGGCAAGGAAATTACGACGGTATCGAGGGAAATCGAGCAGGTGAAGGCCTATGTCCGCATCGAGCAGGCACGCCTCGGCAACCAGGTACGGTTCTTGATTTCGATCGATGAAGAGGTGCTGCATGCGCCGTTTCTCCGCTTACTGCTGCAGCCGCTTGTTGAGAATGCGATTCATCATGGTATTCGGAGCAATCCGGAGAAAGGGAAGATCATGCTGACCGGGCGCCGCGAGGGGACGGATATTGTCATTGAGCTGAGCGACAATGGACAAGGTATTCCGGAGGCGGTGCTGCAGGAACTGACCCATCCGGAGGAGAAGGCAGCCCCTGTAGCCAAACGCCGCGGCGTCGGCCTGCGCAACGTGAATGACCGGCTGAAGCTGTATTTTGGCGAGGCGTATACGCTGCAGATCGAGGCCAGAGCGGGGAGCGGGACGCGCATCGTATTGCGCCACCCGATCATGGAGCCGGAGGAGGAGCAGGGTTAGCGGTCGGCGGGTTGTGTGTGTGAGGGAGTGCTTGCGTGCTTGGCTGAGCGAGGGAAGGGAGGGCACTATTCCGGAGTTGGAATAGGTGCCCTTTTGTTTGGGTGGCTAGTGGTGCAGATGAGAGGCAGCAGTTACCGCACATGTGCGGGATAACTGCGAAGTAGCGTCGAGAGAGGTACGTGCTACCGCACATGTGTAGAACTTCGAGAAAGTAGCTTCAAGAGAGATAAAGTTACCGCACAGTAGTAGGAAGTAGAGATAAAGAAGCCCACCAGGAAGTCTACATGGGAGGAAACCAGCGTTTTTGAGCGGATGAAGCCCATCAGGAAGTCTACATGGGAGGAAACCAGCGTTTTTGAGCGGATGAAGCCCACCAGGAAGTCTACATGGGAGGATATCAGCGTTTTTGAGCGGATGAAGCCCATCAGGAAGTCTACATGGGAGGAAATCAGTGTTTTTGAGCGGATGAAGCCCATCAGGAAGTCTACATGGGAGGAAACCAGTGTTTTTGAGCGGATGAAGCCCATCAGGAAGTCTACATGGGTGCTAAAACGGTGATATCAGCAGAAAAGTAGATCCCACAGCCACACATCAGCAATTAGTCGGCGATATGAGCGAAAGAGTAGCTCCCAGAACCACACATGAGAGGAGAATGAGCGAATTCGGAGAAAGAGTAGTTCTCAGAGCCACACATTAGCAATTAGTCTGCGATACCAGAGCAAGAGTAGCTCCCAGAGCAACACTTGCTGCTCAAGCTCGCAGCGCAGCTCGTCGCACCGTGACGCAATACGCCAACGCGCACTTTCCCATTCAGAGGCCAAGTTTACACCACAAAGTTTAATTTTGGCTCATAGTAGCTAGGCGGGCCATCCATTATGATGATTATAGCAACGATAAGCAGCTACCAAACATGAACAAGAAAGGTAAGGACGCCCATGAAACCAAGCAGCGAAGTTGGGAATAAACCGATATCTGCAGCTGTCTATCGCAAGAGGTCGAGCTTCGTCTCCGATCTCATGCGAAACCACTCGCTCTACGTGATGTTCCTCCCGGTCGGCATCCTGCTCCTTGTCTTTAACTATTTGCCGCTCGCGGGTCTCATCATCGCCTTCAAGAATTACGACTTCGCCAGAGGGATCTTCGGCAGTCCATGGGCCCAGCCCATTCTCAACAACTTCGATTACCTGCTATCGTCGGATGCCGCTTCGCGTGCAGTCCGGAACACGATACTGCTCAATGGGTTGTTCATCGCAGTGGGGCTGATCTTCGAGGTGGGACTTGCGCTGATGCTGAACGAGGTGCGTAACAAATATTTTAAACGAATTACACAGTCGATCACGTTTCTCCCCTTCTTTATCTCCTGGATCGTCGTCGGCGTCTTTACATATAACCTGCTCAACTACGAGAATGGCGCAATCAATCGCATTGTAGAATGGTTGGGCTTCCAGCCCATTGATTTCTACAGCGAAGCAGGGCTTTGGCCGCTGATCCTGACCATCGCCATCCGCTGGAAAGTAACCGGGTATGGCACGATTATCTATTTGGCCGCGCTAACGAGCATTGACAACTCGTATTATGAAGCCGCTTCCATTGACGGTGCATCCCGCTGGCAGCAGATTCGGTTCATCAGCATTCCGATGCTGAAGCCGACGATCATCATCCTCACCTTGCTCGCCGTCGGACGAATCATGAATGCGGATTTCGGCATGTTCTACGCCATGGTCGGCGACGCTTCGCTCCTCTATCCGACAACAGATGTTATCGATACGCTGGTCTATCGAAGCTTACGGAAATCCGGCGATATCGGAATGGCCTCAGCAGCCGGCTTCATCCAATCGGTCGTTGCCTTCGTCCTCGTGCTTGGCAGCAATTATGCGGCAAGGAAAGTCGACAAGGACTCAGCGATTTTCTAACTTCACTTCGTGACGAACATAAGGAGGGCACCATGCCGGTAAAACGTATATCCATCTCGCAAACGATCATTATCGTCATCATTTCCTTGTTCAGCCTTGCTTGTCTGCTGCCGTTTCTCATGGTCATTACCGGCTCGCTTGCAACGGAGAACGATATTATTAACAACGGCTACTCGCTATTCCCAAGGCATATCACGTTCATGTCGTATGAGATTCTGCTGCTCGGCTCCAATCGAATTGTGGATGCGTACGGCATCAGCTTACTCGTCACTGTTGCAGGTACAGTGTTCTCCGTTTTCCTGACCAGCTTGGGCGGGTACGTGATGGCGAGGCGCTCTTTTAAATACCGCAACATTCTCTCGATCTACGTCATCATCACGATGCTGTTCAGCGGCGGATTGGTGCCTTGGTACATCGTATGCGTCAACTACTTGCACCTGAAGGATACGATCTTCGCGATGATTCTGCCACCGCTGGCGAACGCGTTCAATATGTTTCTGATCCGCAACTTCCTGTTCTCCATCCCGGAGGACATTTATGAATCCGCCAAAATGGACGGAGCCAGCGAGTACCGTATCTACTGGCAGCTAATCATGCCTTTATCCAAACCGGTTCTCGCCACGGTCGGCTTGTTCGTCGCACTGGGGTATTGGAACGATTGGTTCCTGGGCCTCATGTTCGTCGATAAACAAGAGCTGCAGCCGCTGCAGCTGCTCCTTCGCACACTCGTTTCAAACGTAGAGTTCCTCCGAAGCTCCAGCAATGCCGCCGATATGCAGCGTATCTCCGCGCAGCTGCCGTCCGAGTCCATCAAGATGGCACTCACGGTGGTGACGATCGGGCCGATCATCTTCTTGTATCCGTTCTTGCAGCGGTATTTTGTCCAAGGCTTGATGGTTGGCGCAGTGAAAGGGTAACAGACAGACAGCTATAACGGCGCTACCGGTAGCGCTGGATAGTATAAAAAACAAGCTCAAGGGGAGAGGTACACGATGAAGAAGATGCATGCCAAGCTTCCACTGCTGCTCACGATTGTGTTTATGCTTAGCCTATTACTCTCAGCATGTAGTTCAAACAACAACGGCAACTCGAAGGACAATTCATCCGGCACGACGAATACGGCGACCGACAATACATCCAATGCAACCACAGATGATACGAACAACGCAGCAGCAACGACTGATAATACAGCTAAGGAGCAAGAGGAAGTAACGCTGAAGTTTTATTTTGGCGGTGACAAGAAAGCGGCTACGGATGAAGTATGGTCTGCAGTCAGCGATTATGTGAAAACAAAAGGGCTCAACGTGAAATTCGATATCAACTTTATCCCGTTTGGCGACTTTAAGGACAAAATGCTCGTTATGGCCGCTTCCGGCGATAAATGGGATATGAACTTTGACGGCGACTGGCTCTCCTATAAGCAAATGGCTGCCAAAGGCTCCTATATGGCGCTCAATGATCTCCTTCCGAAATTCGCACCAACCCTGTTTGCCAAGTATCAAGAACAAGGCACGCTAACGGCTGCAACAGTGGATGGCAAAATCGTCGGCCTTCCTTGGACGATGAGCATGAACCAACGTAAATATGCGGTATGGCGGGTGGATCTGACCGATAAAGCAGGAATCACGCCGGCTGTGGATTCCATCAAAACAATCGAAGACCTCGATGCGTTCCTGCACAAGCTGAAAGAAGCGTTCCCGAAAGATAAGCTGTCCCGTTCCACGCCGCTTGGCATCTACATGGAGCGCGATGAGTGGGTTGACCTTGGCTTCCACGGCATGGGCTTCTACCTGAACGATCCGGCTGTGAAGATCCAACCGGTTGAACAACAACCGTTCTACAAAGAAGCAGCGCTTATGGCGAAGAAATGGTACGACGACGGTATCATCAACAGAGATGCCATGATCGATAAAGAAGACGGCGCGGCACAATGGAGAAACGGCAAAATGTTCTACACCGACTCCTCGCATGAATGGGTTAACGCAAACCCGGGCTTCGCGGATCCGTCCTACAAGCTGTCCAGCTCGCTTCTCTACCCAGACAAGAAATATGTCAACCGTACAGCGCTGGCTAACGTTGTAGCAATTAATCGCAACTCCGAGCATGCTGACCGTGTGCTGCAATTCCTGGATATGCTTGAAACCGACAAAACGCTCTATGATCTCGTGCAATACGGCATCGAAGGCAAAACCTACGTGATTGACGGCGAAACAGCGAATTATCCGGAAGGCATGCAAACGACGACGTCCAACTACATGGAGTGGGGCGGCCAATGGGCACTGTGGAAACCGCAGTTCATGCGTCCAAACCCAGCCTATGGCAAAGACTTCTGGGTGCATGAAGCCGAATTCGCAGCATTGCCGGTTAACGTAAACTCCCCGGTAGACGGACTGTTCATCTCCGAGGACAATATCAAGAACGAAGTAGCTAAACGCGACCAAGCAGTCGAAGAATTCCACAAACCGATCGAGTACGGGAATGCCAAAGATGTGGATAAAGCAGTAGCGGATTACATCGAGAAGCAGAAAGCAAACGGCCTTGACAAAATCATCGCGGAAGCGCAAAAACAAATCGATGCTTACTTGGCTACGAAGAAATAATCGAGAAATCCGCGCCTCTCACCGGGCGCGGATTTTTGCTGACGCTGAGGAGCAAACAGATAAGGTTGCCCCAGATAACGATTGGATTGACTCATTACAAGTGGCAGCGGGACTCCCTTATACTCTATTTGTAAACGATTACAAATATGGAAGGGTGTAGATCATGAAGAAGAGGTTTTCTCCGCTCATCATGGCTTTCTTACTCGCTGTATCCTGTTTTCCGTTCTTACCGCTCGTCGCATCGGCGGATACCGTCCTGTTCACGACAGGCTTGGAATCCGGACAAACCGCACCGAATTTCGTGGACACCATTGATTTCTCATCGAATGTGAGCGGTATTACGTCAGGCGTTTCACCGGAGGCTTCGCCGCGTACCGGTGAGCAGGCGCATTCAGGCACCTCGGCGCTTATGTATTCAGGCAACGCGAACGGCGGCTCTACTACGTATGCGTATTTCAAAGTGTTCGCCGTGAGTATTCCCGTTACATCGGCATCCAAGCTGCAATACTTCATCTATCCGCAGCAGGATAATGGGAGGTACATGGCCGTTGATTTCCATTTCACGGACGGGTCGACGCTGCGTGACAGCGGATCGGTGGATCAAAACGGGAACACCGTTCATCCGGCCGGCGGTCATGGCGGCACGATTCCGCTCAATGCTTGGTCGCAGATCGATTCGAGCTTCGGCGTGCAGAATGCCGGGAAGACAATCGACCGCATCTGGGTCGCCTACGACCGTGCTGGCAGTACGGGCAACTACCGCGGCTACATCGACGATATTACGATTTCCAATACAACGACGACAAGTTCTGTCCGTAACAGCGTTATCGTCAGTACAGTCTATCCAACGAGCGACATTGTGATCTCGGATTACAATGCCGTCACGGGGTTCGGCGCTGATAACACAGGTGTGAACGATGCGACCACAGCTATTCAGAGTGCGATTGACGCCTGCTATAACGACGGCGGCGGCACGGTGTGGCTGCCTGCCGGGACCTACAAGGTATCCGGTACGATTCAGGTACGAGCTTTCTGCTCGGTCCGAGGCGATTACCGGGATGCGGACAGCGGGAGCGGGAGTTATGGCACTGTGATTTCGGCGAACTTGGCTTCCGGTGATTCGGGATCGGTGCTGTTCCGTATCGGGGGCAGCGCATCGGTACAGGGCTTGACGGTGTATTATCCGAACCAGAATGCGACAAGTCCGGTTCACTATAACTACACCTTCGAAATTCCGGGCAATGCTTGGATCGGCAGCGAGAATTATATGACAGCGTCCATCATGAACGTGACCATGCTCAATTCGTACCGCGGAATCGGCATCAGCACGATGGCCTCCGACCATACCGGCGGTTCGCAGGTTCATGAGCAAGCGACGGTGAAGAACGCGAAGGGCACGATTCTTTACCGAGGCGTGGAAGCTTACAACGGCGCAGATGTCGGCACATGGGAGCATGTGAATTTCAACAGCTCGTATTGGGCCGGTGCAGGCGCATCCTACAATGCTCCAAGTGCGACAACGATCAAGAACTGGACGCGTGCGAACGCCACTGCGTTTACGCTTGGCGACTTGGAGTGGGATCAGTTCTATGCGATGGAGGCATCCGACTTCAATATCGGAATCAACATCGTGACAGGCCAGCGGATTCAGTTCTCGGGCGCTTTTATCTGGGCGAATATTCAGAACACGAATATCGCCGTGAAGGTCGATAATATCGATACTCGCTGGGGCGTATCGTTCTTGCGCAGTGTGCTTAAAGGCAGTACGGCTTCCGTTCAGAACAACACCGCTGGCTATGTGAAAGTTACCGACTCCGATATGACCGGCGCCACATCAGGCACGGTAACGATCTCAGGTACGGGCACATCGCCGGTCGTGTCCCCTTCTGCGGCGACGCCGAAGGTCAGCCGGGCTGTGCTGTACGATGTCACCAAAGCGCCGTACAATGCGCCGTTCACTTCCTCGCGCGGCCCAGCGCTGCCAACGGTGGATGCGACTACCGCGATCCAATCCGCGCTCAATGCTGCGGGAACAGCCGGCGGCGGTGTGGTCTATGTGCCTGCAGGCTGGTTCAAAGTCAGCACGCACTTGACCGTTCCGGCCAATGTAGAGCTGCGCGGCTCGGCATCGTCACCGACGAGGGATCAAGGCGGATCGAGTGCCGGCACAGTGCTATTCGCTTATGAAGGCAAAGATACGACAACACCGGATTCCAGCACGGCGTTTATTACGCTGAATGGGAATACAGCCGGCTTGCGCGGTTTGCGTGTATTTTATCCGGAGAACAACCCTGCGGCAGGCATTAAAGCTTTCCCATATACGATTAGAGGCAACGGCAGCAGCGTATACATCATCAATGTGGGACTGCCCAACTCGTATAACGCCATCGATTTGATGACAAATCGTAACGATAACCACTATGTCGAGAAGGTACAAGGGACCTTGTTCAAGAATGGTATTACGGTAGGGCTCAGTACGTCCGGCTATATAACCGGCATTCTCACGAACGGCAACGCCGTATGCCGCACCGGCTACAACATTCCCGGCTGGGTCGTGGAGAGCAACGTCTTCTCGCAGGTCATCGATGCGTTTACGAGACCGAACGAGACGCTTGTAACCGTGAACGGAGCTTCCGATGAGAAGCTGGTTAACGTGTTTGCCTACGGCTCCAAGAACGGTGTAGTTGTGCAGTCGGGAACGGTAAACGCATTCAACTTAGGAACGGATAACCTCGGCTCAGGCGGATACACCGTGAAGGTGGACAGCGGCACGGTCAAAGCGATGAATCTGATGCGCTATAACGGTACGACATCCTTGGGAACGGTCACAATCTATAACGAAATGCACCTATGAGCAGATCATACTAATCATAGGTCCAAGAATCGGAGGAGCAAACAGTGGCAAAGATCACAGGTGTGAAATGTATCCGAACACGGCATGACGGCAGCTGGACGATTGTAAAAGTAACGACAGATCAAGACGGATTGTATGGCATCGGCTCGGCGACGGATATGTTTAATCCGGAAGCCGTCGTGCAGGTCGTGGAGCAGTTGTTTGCCCCGCTGCTGATCGGCAGAGAGGCAGGCCAGATCGAGGACATTTGGCAAATGATGCATACGAGCGGGTATTGGCGGCACGGCTCCATTACCCAAACCGCGATCGGCGGCATCGATATGGCGCTCTGGGACATTAAAGGCAAAGAGGCTAATTTGCCGGTGTATCAGCTGCTCGGCGGCGCGTGCAGATCAGCCGTTCCCTGTTACGGCCATGCGGATGGACGCGATCAAGAGGAGCTGACTGAAGCGGTTCACCGCTATAAGGAGGAAGGCTACACGGTTATCCGTTGTCAGCTTGGCTCCTATGGCGGCGGCGGTTTCGTGCCGGCAGACCAAGCGAACGTACCTGTTCCGAGTTGGTCCCCTAATGTGTTCAACGAAGCGATCTATATGAACGCCATTCCGGCCATGTTCGAGAAGCTGCGTGTTACTTTTGGCAACGATATTCAGTTTACGCATGACGTTCATTCCCATCTGCAGCCGATTGCCGCTGTACAGCTGGCCAAACGCTTGGACCCTTACCAATTGTTCTTCCTAGAGGATATACTGCCGCCGGAGCAGATCGGCTGGTACCGCCAATTGCGGCAGCAATCTTCAACGCCGCAAGCGGTTGGAGAGCTGTTCACCAGTCCCCATGAATGGACCGATCTCATCACGGAGAGGCTCATCGACTTCATTCGCGTGCGCGTGTCCAAGGGCGGCGGCATCAGCGCCTGCCGCAAGCTGGCCGCGCTTGGCGAAACCTTCGGCGTTCGGACGGCCTGGCAGGAAGGCGGGGAGAACGACCCCGTCAACCAAGCGGCAGCCGTCCATCTGGACCGCGCGGTATGGAATTTCGGGATTCAAGAAATCAATCATTTCAAGGAGGCGGAGTGCGAAGCATTCCCGGGTCATGTGGAGCGCAGAGGCGGCTATCTCTATTTATCGGAGAAGCCGGGCTTGGGGATCGACATCGATGAGGAGAAAGCAGCACTGCTCGTGGATGGTGGATGGAGCCGGTCGGCTTATCATATTCCGTACAAACTTGACCGCAGGCCGGATGGAACGCTGGTTAGGCCATAGGAGGGCGAATAGATGAAAACGATAGCTGTAACCGGAGCAAGTGGAAAGCTTGGCGGATGGGTTGCCTCGGAGCTGCTGAATCAAGGATATACCGTCATTGCGCTGGATAACCGTCGCTCCGACAAGCTGCGCTGCCGGCAGATCACGGTGGATCTGGGCAACCTCGGGCAAGTCATCGGCGGCGTGAACGGTGCCGATGCTATCATCCATCTGGCGGCTATTCCTGCACCGGGTTCATTTTCGAACGAGTTTATATTCGCGAACAATGTGCAATCGACGTATAACGTGCTGGAAGCGGCTTCGGTGCTCGGTATCCGGAAAGTTGTGCATGGCTCGAGTGAATCCTCATACGGCTTCGCCTGGGCGCCGAGGAAGTTCGATCCCGATTATTTTCCGGTTGATGAAGTACATCCGCAGCAGCCGCAGGAATGCTACGGACTATCCAAGATCGTCAACGAACAGACAGGCGAGATGTTCAACCGCCGGACCGGTATGCAGGTTGCGGCCATGCGCTATTCGCTGATCGCTACTCCGGATGAGCTGAAGTCTTTCGGGGAGCGCATCAAGCAGCCGGCGAACTTCAAGAATATTTTGTGGAGCTATGTCGATATAAGAGATGCGGTTTCCGCCACTATCGCGGCCATGACGACGGACGGTTACGGCGCGGTCTCCCTCAATATTACGAGCAGCGATACGCTGAGCGATTGGAATACGGAGCGTCTGCTGGATGAGTTTTATCCAGAGGTGCGCGACCGTAGAAGAAGCTATGAAGGACGAGAGGCGCTGGTCAGCAATGAGGCTGCCTGCCGGGTATTAAACTGGAAGCCTGTCTATTCGTGGAAGGATCAAGCGGAATGAACAGAAGGAGCTCCTCTGACCAGGGGGGCTCTTTGTTGTATTCGACGAAAACTAGGACATCTGTACATAGACAGCTTACACGGGATGGAACTATACTACTAAGAGAGTTCTAAATTGTCCCAGAGAGAAAGTGTGAGTTTCATGCGGATTAATTCCAGAATCATCTATATTATTTTCGGTATCGCCGTGTTATTGGTCGCAATTAACAATGCATCCTATTATTGGTATACGAAGACTCTATTAAAAGATGACTTGTCCGCGCGTATGGCCTCAACGGCCATTCAAATCCGAACCTCCATTGAGCAATCCAAAGAAGGCTCTTTCTACACAGAGGATCTAATCGGTGAGAAATTGCGCATGGCCGCGATGTCCATCCAAGGACAAATTAACCCTGATGTGAATTTGATTACGAACGAACAGCTTCGTGTACTTGCGAAGCAGGCAGGTGTTGCCGGCATTTCGCTCATGCAGCGTGTTGCAGGCAGTGACGACATCGGAGTTATCAAATCCTCGGAGCCCAAAGAGCTTAAGATTACGAGCACGAAACCGTTCGGATATTGGTTCACGGCATATGATCAGCTGTTAACGAAGCACAATGTCACGATAGCAGAAGGTCAGAGCTTAGCTAACTTTTGGTCCGGCATCGCTGAGGTTCCGGCCTCCGGCGCAAGCGAGGTTAGTAAATTCGGTTTCTATAATGATGGATCGACGGATTATATTATTGCGGTCTTTGTGAACGCCGATCAGGTGCTGAAATATCAGGAAATTGTCGGCAGTGATACCATTGTGAAGAAGACGGTTGCGGCGAATCACGATATTATCGAAATTTCAGGCTTAAACGGCGTTACTTTCGGCAAACCTCCTAAACTGTATCGAGATAACAACGGGGCATCTTTTATCTCCATCTATGATCGACAGGTTCTATTTGGCAGCTATGCAATTAAACATGCCGATGACATCGACAGCTTTACGGAGGCTGTTCAAACGAACAAGCCGGTAAGCAGTCTTGAGAAATGGAAAGGTAAGACTGTTCTCAAAACATTCGTCTACATACCTGCCAAAACGCGAGTTTCGGAAGTGCAAAGAGACGTCCCTTACGTCATCGCGATCGTGTCCGATTATAGCTCGGTTGAGCAAACATTGAATGTGCAACTGGTTCGACTGGCGCTGCTCGTTGTGCTGTTTACGATATTCAGCCTATTATGCATGTATCTCGTATTCCGGTTTACGGGCAAAAGCAAGGAAATCGCCGTGCGCTCCACGCAAGAGCTGTATATTCAGAATATGGACGTTATGTTTACGGAGATTCGCAGCCAGCGGCATGATTTCCTGAATCATGTGCAAACGATGTATGCCCTCCTATCAAGAGGGAAGAAGGAAGAACAGCTTCGGTACATGGAAGAGTTAATTGAAGAAATCAATGAAGTGAATGATATTATTCGCATCGGCCATCCTGCCGTTGCTGCGTTGATTCAGGCGAAGCTGGCGCAGGCGATGAGAACGAAGATCTTGTTTGACCATCATTTTACGGGACTCGAAGGGTTATCGCTTGGTGTGAAGTCGGTGGATATTGTGAAAATAATCGGTAATCTTATCGACAATGCATTCGACGAAGTAAGCGGCTTGGCTCCGGAGCTGCGTCATGTCATCGTCAAAGGCTGGTCGGAATCGGGCATGCTGTTTTTCTCCGTTGCTAATCTGGTGCATGAGGATTTCGATCCCGCGCGCGTCAACCAGATGTTCGGAACGGGCTTCAGCACGAAAGTCGGCGGGGAGCACAGCGGGCTTGGGTTGGCTGTAGTGAAAGAACGTGTCGAGTATTACAAAGGCACAATCGATGTGAAACTGGTAGAGGGATATATCCACTTCGAGCTGTCTATTCCCGTACTGTAAGGTTGACCCTTCAACTGAAGAACCTCTTGCGCTTCATCGGGCGCAGGAGGTTCTTTTTGCTGTTGGGAAGAGTATATGCTACTCAACTGACGGGGGGCGATCGCAAGTCGAATCTCCCTCCCGGTATCCACTCACTCCTGAACTCGCATCCAGCTCCCGGCCTCCACGCATTGCGGCATAGAAGACATTTCAACCTCGAAACACAACTAAAAACAACCAATACACAAACAAAAACAATTTCTTAACTTGTATTTAATATTGAAATTACAATTGCCCCCTATATTTAGACTATCGAAGCTTGGTTAATCCGAGCCGAACAAATAAGGAGTGACAACGAATAATGAAAAGGTTTATCGCACTTATCGTTCTAACACTGATGACAATCTCCATTATGGCAGCTTGCGGACAAGCAAAACCGGAAGCAAATACAGAACAAACATCTGCGGGGGCAAATGAGGGAACAAACAGCGGCGTAGATACAGAGAGTAAAGATCTGACGATCTACACCGCACTTGAGGATGATCAAATTAACGCATACCTGGTAACCTTTAAAGAAAAGTACCCAGACGTGAAATTGAATATTGTTCGTGATTCAACTGGCGTTATCACAGCGAAGCTGCTGGCAGAGAAAGACAACCCGCAAGCTGACGTCGTCTGGGGCGTAGCGGCAACAAGCTTGCTCGTCTTAGACCAGAACGAAATGCTGGAAGGTTACTCACCGGCAGGCGTGGAGCGTATCCAACCAGACTTCAAAGACAAGAACGAACCTGCTCACTGGGTTGGTATCGATGCTTGGGAAACAGCGTTTGTAGTGAACAAGATTGAGCTTGAGAAGAAGAACCTGCCAATTCCGCAATCCTACGAGGATCTAATTAAACCCGAGTATAAAGGTCTTATCACCATGCCAAACCCATCTTCTTCCGGTACAGGATTCCTTACCGTATCCGGCCTCGTTCAACTGAAAGGCCAAGACGATGCATGGTCGTACATGGATAAGCTGAACGATAACATCGCGATGTATGTGCATTCCGGCTCCAAGCCTGCGAAGATGGCAGGTACAGGTGAGTATCCGATCGGGATTTCCTTCGGCTACCGCGGTATCGAAGAGAAGAAGAAAGGTTCACCGGTCGAGGTTGTGTTCCCGAAAGAAGGTTCAGGCTGGGATGTGGAAGCCAATGCTTTGATGAAGAAAGCAACCACCAAGCAAACAGCGAAGAATTTCCTGGATTGGGCAATTACAGATGATGCAATGAAGGAATACAACAAGAATTTCGCCATTCTCGCAACAAAAGCGGATACGACTGTAATCCCTGAAGGTTATTTGCAGGATCCGGTGAAGCAGCTGATTAAGAATGACCTCTATGAAGCGGCCAAAAACAGAGACAACACGCTGGCAGAGTGGGATAAACGTTATAACGCGAAGAGCGAACCGAAAACGGAATAACGCCTTACATCACCCTATTACTAATCAAGGAAGAAGCTGCGCGGGCATGATGCCGGGCAGCTTCAGTCCAATAAAGGGAGGCTCTTATGTCACAAGCTTACCTGTCACTGCGACATATTCATAAACATTTCGGCTCATTTACCGCACTCAAGGATATCAACCTGACGATTCAAAAAGGTGAATTTATTTGTTTGTTAGGCCCAAGCGGATGCGGCAAAACAACCTTATTGCGTATCATCGCAGGCCTCGAAACGCCAACCGAAGGAAGTGTCCTTGTAGGGGGCAAAGAGATCACGAAGCTTCCGCCGGCAAAACGGAATTTCGGAATGGTTTTTCAATCATACGCCCTGTTTCCGAATTTAACGGCTTATCAGAACGTGGCCTACGGCTTGCAAGGCAAGAAGTTATCCAAGAAAGAAATGAACGAGAAAGTCAGACATGTGCTGGATCTCGTAGACCTGGCGCATATGGGTGAACGATACCCGGCTCAACTGTCGGGCGGACAGCAGCAGCGAATCGCGCTTGCTCGGGCAATTGTTTTATCTCCCGATTTTTTGCTTCTGGACGAACCGTTATCTGCGCTTGACGCCAAGGTTCGTGAGAAGCTGAGAGAGCAAATCTGCGAGCTGCAAGAGAAGCTCGGCATTACTACGGTCATGGTTACCCATGATCAAGAAGAAGCGTTAACGATGGCAGACCGTATCGTGGTCATGAATAATGCCGAGATCAAGCAGGTTGGGACGCCGCAAGAGGTTTACGATGTGCCGGCCTCCCCGTTTGTCGCTGATTTTATCGGTGCCATCAATTTCATGGATCATGGGAAAGCTGCTGCCGCACAAGGCGGAATGGCAATTCGACCCGAGCATGTTCATATTCACACGATGCCCATTCCTAACGGAATACCGGCCATTGTGCGAAATATTGAATTCCGCGGTTCCTTCTATCGCTTAACTGTACAAGTTGAGCAGCAGGAAATGGCATCGCAACAGGGCACGATCGCCGCCCAAACGATGATCGTGGACATTTCGTCACAGGCCGCTGCTCACATGCAGCTATCCAGAAACGCCGACGTATTCCTTGAGATTCCCACAACTAAACGCATCCACTTTCAGCCCGAGAAGTTGGTGTTCGGATGAGAGACCGTGAGCAATGGATACGGCGCATCATCATCGTAAGTGTCGTATTCATCTTAATGGCGATTGTATTATTTCCACTCTGTACATTGTTTAGCAAAGCTTTTCTAAATCGGGATGGTCAATTTAACGGACTTGATAATTTCGTTCATTATTTCACGACACCGGCCTTGTCCCAATCCTTAACGAATACGATCTTAATCTCTGTCGTGTCTACGATTATCGCGGGTACACTTGCTTTCTTCTATGCCTTTGGCATATCGCGAACCGCTGTGCGGGGCAAAGGATTCTTCAAATACGCGGCTTTGCTTCCGTTATTTGAACCCACCATCATGCACGGCATCGCTTTGACGTATTTGTTCGGGAATCAAGGGTTGATTACAACCGGGTTTTTCGGCCATATCCCAGGGGTCAACATTCATTTGTACGGCCCGGTTGGCATCATCATCTCTGAGGTCATCTACATCTTCCCGCAAGCGTATATGATTTTCCTTACGGCACTTTCGATTACCGACTTCCGTCTCTACGAAGCCGCGGAGTCGATGGGAGCCGGCAAGCTGAGAAGATTCTTCACGGTTACATTGCCATCGGTCAAATATGGATTAATTAGTGCCGTGTTTGTCTGTTTTACAGCCTCTTTTACGGATTTCGGAGCGCCACAGGCGGTTGGCGGATCGTTTAATGTGCTGGCAACCGACATCTACAAGCAGGTTATCGGACAGCAAAATATGTCCATGGGAGCAGCAGTCGGCATCCTGCTTACCGTTCCGGCAGTAATTGCGTTCGTTGTAAACCGCATCGTCGACCGCAAGCAGCGTTCGATGCTGTCAGCCAAATCTACGCCTTACCGCGTGGAGAAGAAACGAACGCGCGACGTCCTGTTTACGGTATTCAGCACTGTCGTGGCATTAGTTATTCTCATTCCACTCGTAACGATGGTCTATGCTTCATGCGTCAAAGTATGGCCTTATGATCTGAGCATCGGCTTGAAGCATTACGACTTCACAACAGTTGCGGCAGGCGGACTTGGGCCGTATATCAACAGCTTGAAAGCCGCTTTCTTTACCGCCGTAATCGGTACGATCGTCACGTTCGTTTTTGCTTATTTTATCGAGAAGTCCAAGGAATTGAAGCTCATCCGAGAAGCGGGTTACTTTCTATCGATCCTGCCTGTTGCGTTGCCCGGCATGGTCGTCGGTTTGGCCTATATCTTCTTCTTTAATAATTCGAGCAATCCGCTTGGCGGAATCTACGGCACTCTGGCGATTATTGTGCTCGCAAATATCGTTCACTTCTATTCCGTGCCGTTTATCACGGCGACAGCTTCCCTGAAGAAGCTGGATAAAGAGTTCGAGCTTGTCTCGGAATCGATGCGAGTTCCGTTCTACCGCACCTTCCTGCGCGTAACGGTTCCGTTGTCGCTGCCGGTCATTCTCGAGAATGCGATCTACTATTTCGTTAATGCCATGGTTACTGTATCTGCCGTGATCTTCTTACGGTCGGCCGATACGAACTTGGCTTCTGTTTCCATCGTTAGCATGGATGATGCCGGAGACGTCGCGGCTGCAGCTGCAATGTCCACGTTGATCGTCCTCACGAACATTTTTTTCCGCTCACTCTATGAGCTGGCGGTAAAACGTGTAAGAAGACAATCCGAAGCATGGCAGGTTCACAAATAAAGGAGGCCATTTAGATGACGATTAAAGGTGTTATTTTGGACTGGGCAGGGACTACGGTTGATTATGGTTGCTTCGCACCGGTTGCGGTGTTTATAGAGGTATTCGCTAATAAAGGCATCGACATTACAATGGATGAAGCGCGCAAGCCGATGGGTATGCTCAAAATCGATCATTTGAGAACATTGTGCGAGATGGAGCGTATCGCGGGGCTGTGGGAAGATAAATACGGCAGAATCCCGAATGATGCCGATGTGAATGAGATGTATACGGATTTCGAACGCATTCTATTCTCCATTCTGGCTAACTATGCAGAGCCTATTCCAGGCGTGATAGAGCTCATGGAACGATTGCGTAAACAAGGAATCAAGATCGGATCCACGACAGGCTACACATTCGAAATGATGAAAGTCGTAGCGCTGGAAGCAAATAAGAGAGGGTATGCCCCGGATTCACTAGTTACTCCTGATGATGTTCCGGCCGGACGTCCGTATCCGTGGATGATCTATGAGAACGCCATTCGTTTGGATCTTTATCCGATGAAGCATATTGTCAAAGCAGGGGATACGATCAGCGATATTCAAGAAGGCGTCAATGCAGGAGTCTGGACGGTTGGGATCTTGAAAGGCAGCAGTGAGCTCGGCATGACGGAAGCAGAAGTGGCTGCGTGTCCTCCTAAAGAGTTAAGTGAGAAGCTCCTTGCTGTTGAACTGAAATATCGGGCGGCAGGCGCACATTACGTCATCGATACCATCGGCGAACTGGACACCGTTATTGCATTAATCAATGCTCGTTTGGAGCAGGGGGATAAACCATGACCTACACAAACATTCCCGAGAACCCGTATTTGCTCCTTACGCCAGGTCCGCTCAGCACGACAAAACGAGTCAAATCGGCGATGCTGCGGGACTGGTGTACGTGGGACAAAGAATATAATGATCTGGTCCAAGACATTCGAGCAAAGCTCGTGCATCTGGCTACCAAACAACCAGAATCCTATACGAGTGTGTTATTGCAAGGAAGCGGTACGTACTGCGTAGAGTCGGTCATTGGATCTGTAATTCCACAGGCCGGTAAGCTGGCTGTGTTAGTGAATGGTGCATACGGACAGCGGATTGTTCAGATGGCTAACACCTTGGGCATTGAGACGGTTGTGCTTGATTTTGGTGAAACAGAGTCTGCAGATCCTCATCATCTCGACGAAGTGCTGGCTGCAGACACGTCCATCACTCATGTGGCTATGGTGCATGGCGAGACGACTACCGGCATGTTAAATCCACTCGCAGACATTGCGGGTACGGTGAAACGACACGGAAAAGTACTGATCGTCGATGCGATGAGTACATTTGGCGGAATTGAAATGGATGTTCAGGAGCTCGGCATCGATTTCTTGATCAGCAGCTGCAACAAGTGTATTCAAGGGGTGCCCGGATTTGGTTTTGTCATCGCACTCAAGGAGCAGCTCGAGCAGTGTAAAGGGATTGCCCGGTCGTTGTCGCTGGATCTGTATGATCAATGGGATTCCATGGAGCGGTACAGCGGCAAATGGCGGTTCACTTCTCCGACTCATGTCGTGCATGCTTTCCATGAAGCCTTGCTGGAGCTTGAAGATGAAGGCGGCGTGAAGGCGCGTCAGCAGCGTTACGAAACGAATCAGCGGATGCTCGTTCGCGGTATGGAGCGTCTTGGGTTCCAAACGCTGCTGCCTGCTCGCCATCATTCGCCTATCATTACGTCCTTCTATTTTCCGGATTCGCCGTCGTTCACATTCGAGCGTTTCTACCAAGAGATGAAGGAAGAAGGCTTCGTGCTATACCCAGGGAAGATCACAGCCGCAGATACGTTCCGAATCGGTAATATCGGGGATGTACATGCTGCGGATATGGAACGTTTAATCGAAGCTGTGGAGCGGAGACGCTTCTGGCTCTGAGGAGGCTGCGTACACATGTCGTTGATCGGCGAAGAACGTAAGGACTATATCTTAAATGCACTGAACCTGAAGGGGACAATACGGACATCCGATTTAGTGGATCAGTTAAAAGTATCCTCTGAGACCATTCGTCGCTACATGGAGGAATTAGAGGAGCAGAATAAGCTGAAGCGTGTGTACGGCGGTGCGGTGAAGATCAATCTAACCCGCGAAGAGCCTACTCATCTCAAACGCGAGGTCATTCGGGCTGAAGAGAAGAAGCGGATCGGACGCGCTGCTGCTTCGCTCGTGGAAGATAACGATATTATTTTTATCGAGGACGGGTCAACGACACTGCAGATGGTTCATTATTTGCTCAATCGTAAAAATATTACGGTCATCACCCTCTCAGCCCCAATCATGTATCTGCTTATCGATTACCAGAATAAAGGTTTCTTCTCCGGCGAAATCTATTTTCTCGGCGGCAAAGTGAATGCCAAACATTCCAGAGTGAGCGGGTCTTTAACGGAGCGGATGGTAGAGCAGTTCTACGCGGATAAAGCCTTTATCTCGATAGACGGCATTATGATAGAGAAGGGGATTTCAAGCTTCGATGCCGAGCGCGGTCAATTGGCCAAGCAGCTGATGAGCCATGCGAAGCAAAGCATTATCTTGTCGGACCACTCCAAGTTCGGTGCCATGCAGTTCTACAAAATCGCCGATGTCAAAGATGTCGATATCATCGTCAGCGACGTGGAAGCGCCGAAGGAATGGCATGCTTATTTGGCAGATAAAGATGTAAGCTGGATTAATGCCGACTAATAGTGAGAATGCTATAATAGATGTAAATCTATGGATGAGGTGATTGATCTTGCTAGGTCGCAGCGGCAATCCTACTTTGAATGACAAGTCCTTCGAGAATTCAGGTCAATATCTCGGTGCTGATCGCATGACGATCGAAGGTACCGTGAACAAAGCATTTATTACACTAGCGATTCTGCTCGGGGCTGCGTTCGCCACATGGTCGATGTATTTCAATGGCCAGAATGTTACGGGATTAGCGATTGGCGGAGCAATAGGCGGTTTGATCCTGGCACTCGTGATTAGCTTCAAACCGACGACATCGCGATATCTCGTACCGGTCTATGCCGCGCTGGAAGGTGCTTTCCTCGGCGCACTTTCGGCCAGCTTTGAAGGAAGATTTAATGGTATTACGCTGCAAGCCGCGTTAATTACGATGTGTGTGTTCATCGCCTTGCTGCTCGCGTATAAAACAAGATTGATCAAAGCTACAGAGAACTTCAAGCTTGGCGTATTCGCGGCAACGGCCGGTATTGCACTGGTTTACCTGGTCAGCATCGTGCTCGGGATGTTCGGTGTAACGGTTCCGTACTTGCACGACAACAGTCTGATCGGAATTGGTATTTCGCTCGTAATCGTTGTAGTTGCTGCTCTTAATCTCGTGCTCGACTTCGATTTCATCGAGCAAGGGGCGCAGCGCGGAGCGCCGAAGTACATGGAATGGTACGGGGCGTTCGGCTTGATCGTGACGCTGGTTTGGCTTTACATCGAAATTTTGCGCCTGCTCTCGAAGCTGCGTAGCCGTTAGTTTAAGCATAAGATACAAAGAAGTGGCTGTCCGGGCAAGTCTCGGCAGCCACTTTGTTGTCTATACAACATGAAATAGCCCCGCTAACGGTTGTCAGCGGGGCTATTTCATGGAAATATGCCATTTTGAAACGCTAACGGTTGCGACAGAGGTTATTTCCAGCAATTTGGTCGATTCCAAGTGGAAAACGTTCATATAAGCTCGCTGGCAACCGTTAGAAATAATAAAGGGGCGATTCGCGCCAAATAGCCACTGTCACAACCGTTAAAGCTAGAAAGCGATAAAACATACGCTCATCATGGAGTTACATTCAAAGATCCAAAAAGAAACCCAACGTTGGAGAAGACGTTGGGTTTCTCGACATTCTGATCGTTTCTTCGTGAGAAGGGACGATGCTTCTTTAGTGTTCCTCTTAGCCTCGGAACACAGAAGGGCTGGTTCCGGTTACTTTCTTGAACACGTTGCAGAAGTAGTTCTGATCTTCGTAGCCGACAAGCTGCGAGATTCGGGCAATCTTGAGCGTTGTCGTCCGAAGCAGCTCCTTGGAGCGCTCAATTCGCGCCTTGGTTAAATAGTCATTGAAGCTGATGCCGGCGACCGTCTTGAAGCGTTTGGAGAAATAATTAGGATGAATGAAATAGGTCTCGCCGACCCACTGCAAGGACAGCTCTTCCGCATAATGAACCTCGATGTATTGTTTGACGCTCTCGATAATTTCGTCGCAGGATTGATCGGTTCCTCGGTTCAGCATGCCGCTCAGACGCTGCAGCTGCTGTTCGATGATGTCGATGATATCCTTCCAGCTTCGTAGATTGTCTAAGCTGGCGATGGGCGTGCCCAGGTTCCAATTGGGCAGATCAGTTGCGGTCTTGGCCGCATACTTGCGCAGCATGTGAATGATATCCGTATAGAGGTACTCCACTTGTTCGTATCTGGCACCGGACGTTTCAGCGAGCGTACGGAACAGCTGGCCCGCATAATCGAGAAACTCTTGATGGCGCCCTTCCTCGAGCATCGCGCTGAGTCCGCGTTCTGCCTGGACGAAGATGCGTGGGTATGCGGCTGCGGCAGAGGAAGTCGTTTCGATATCGGTATATACGTTGCCATTGCCGAAGAGCAAGCGATTCTGCAGTACCTTGCGCGCTTCCATGCAGGAGAGGCGCAGCTGCGTCATTTCCGGTTTGATGCCGCCAAGGCCGATAGAGATCACGAGACCCAGATGCTGCTTGATCCACTCTACCGTTTGATTCAAGGTTTCAGGCAGTCTTTGCAGTTCAAGCTCGCTCTGTGAGCCTAGGAAAACAACGATCTCTTCGGAGTGGTAGGCGTGCTTGAATACTAAGAACTGGATGCCGGATTCGGCCGCTAATGTATTCTCTATAATGTTCTGAATCGCAAACCTCGCGAGCGGCTCGTCATTCTCTTGAAAGCGAGAGGATTCGTTGCGGTACACGATCTTGACGGATGCTCCGGCGAAAGAGGTGCATTGCATGAGGCTAGTTGGAATGCCGTCCCATCGCAGTTCCTGTTCGGAGATGAGATGCGTCAATTGGAAATCCAGCGGCTGCAGATTGCTCTGGCGAATCATATCGCTTAGTTCACTGAGCTTGCTGCGATCGGCGGCTTCCTGCTGCTCCTTCCGAAGCTCCTCGCATATACCCTCGAGCAGCACATTCAGCTTCTCTTTGTCGATCGGCTTTAGCAGGTAGTCTCTTACATTGTAGAGAAGCGCTTCGCGTACATACTCGAATTCATCGAATCCGCTGATGATGACGAATTTAGTCCGTGGAAAATTAACCCGTGCGGAGTTGATAAACTGCAGCCCGTCCATCCCCGGCATGCGAACATCCGTCAGGACGATGTCCGGCTGACAGTTTGCCAGCTGAAACATAGCCTCGAAGCCGTCTCCGGCCTCTCCTGCAAGCTGCAGACCGAGCGTCTCCCAGGCGATTTTGCGAATTAATCCTTCTCGAAGCAACGGCTCATCATCCACGATTAACACTTTCATCGGTACCGCCTCCTGCCGTTTGCTTTGGTAATACAAAATAAATCCGCGTTCCCGCCCCCGGCTTGCTGTCAATAACGACCTGAGGATCGCTGCCGTAATACATCTGAATGCGTTTAAACACATTGGAAAGTCCAATCATCGTTCGGGACGAAATCTGACGGGACATCATGTCGTTCGGGTCGCTTAGCTTGCGGTGAAACAGCTCAATCATGGCCGGTTCCATGCCGACTCCGTTATCCTCAACAATAATTTGCAGCGAGTGCTCATCAAGGCTGACGAGCGTCACGCGGACGAATTTATAGCCAACCTTCTGCTCCAGACCATGAATGATGGCATTCTCCACGAGCGGCTGAATGAGAAACTTCGGTAGAACGTAGGAGCCGATCTGCTCATCCGTATGGATTTCGTAATCAAACTTCTCGGGAAACCGTATTTTATAAATCGATAGATATTGGTGCAAGTGATCCAGTTCTTCCCTGATCGTGGCAATGCTGCCGCCATTGAGGTTGTACCTGAGCATCTTGCCAAGCGCCAGACAAATATATGAAATCCGCTCATCGCCATGAATGGAAGAGATGCTGTCGATCGTACTGAGCGTATTGTAGAGAAAGTGAGGATTGATCTGCGTTTGCAGTGCTTTAATCTCTGCTTCTTTCTTTAAGAGCTCGGTTTCATACACCTTGGAAATCAGCGTGCTGATTTCGGATGTCATCTTATTGAAGCTATGCTGAATGGTGGACAGCTCATCGGAGCCTTTAACCTCAATGAACGCTTGGAAGTCGCCCATCTCTACGAGTTTCATCTTCTTATTCAATTCCTTGAGCGGACGTGTAACCCCGGCGGCAATGAGGGAACCGAGCAGCATGGCAATCAAGAAACTGATGGCTGCGATAAGAATAAGCGTATTCCGGAACGTATTGACCTTCTCGAGAATGCGGTCAAGCGGCACGCTGCCGAGGACGATCCAATCGCTGACCCCAAGCTTGTGATAGAAACCGATATTGGTATTCTCGTCATCGTCCTGAAACCGGAAATCCACATATTTCGTATTCGTCTGTGCTTCCTTATAGCCGTTGAATAAAGGGCTGCCGGCAATGGACTTGCCGATCTCCTCTTCATTGCGAGAGTACACAATATGTCCGCTTGTATCCGCAATATAATACGTACTGCCGTCATCGTTCTGTAAGCCCAGCAAGGTTTTCTCCAGCACGCGGGGGTCAATATCGATCTTGATGTAACCAATGGGATGCTGGGCATTCATCGTAATTCGTTTAAGCAGCTGGATGTAGCTGACAGTCTTGACTGGCGTAACCGTTGTGCTGATTGTGGTATAGGACACACTCCAGAAAGGAAAGCCATCCAGTTCGAGCGCCTTCTTGTAAAGAACAGCTTGTTCCTGATCGAGAAGCTTCCTAACACTGGCATTGTAGTAGTAGTAACTGCTGATCTGCTCACCTTTGAGGTCAGTGATCGCAATGAATGAAATGAGTGGATTCTGTACTTTCTGGGAGGCGAGCTTGTTTCGATAATACTGCTGGGTATCAAAGTTGAGAGGGGCATCCAGAAACTTCTGCAGCGACGTATCGCTGAAATAACTGTATCCGGTATTACCGATTGTCTTGAAATGGAGGTCGAGGGTATCCACCGTTTGTTCCGTCAGCTTCTCAAGTCCCTCCAAGGTAGAGGCTTCCAGCTCATGGCTCATAATTCGATAGTACGAATAGCCCATGATAAAAGCCGTAAGGCTGATGACAATAAAGAAGGATAATATCATTTTGTTGCGGAATTGATTGTTAAGACTTTGAAAGTAAGACCACATCTTGCTCAAACAAACCCCTCCAGGCACTGACAGCGCTTACTCCGAATATTCGACAACTTCCGAAGTTTTCCTTTAATGGCGATTCTGAATTTACAGAGAAAAGTTAAAATATTGCTAATAGGATGTTAGGATATTACATAGAAAGCGCTCTCAATAAGGAACTATACTACAGTTGTAGAAGAAATCATTTAAGGGGAGGCAGTCAATTGAACAACGCAAAACGACTTAAAAAATGGACTGTATTAGCATGTGTCATGGTCTTGATGCTTGTTGTATCAGCTTGTGGGGGCGGCAATAACAACAACACAGCTAACAACACGACAACGAATGAAAGCACGGACACAGCGACTACGGAAACAACCGACAACACGAATAATGCTGCAACAAATGAAGCAGCTACAACAGATACACCGGCAGCAAACGTCGAAATTACGGTTTGGGATCAACCAACACCGGAAGACACACAGAAAGAGCTGAAAGAAGAAATTTACGCGGAGTTCGAAACCCAAAACCCCGGCATTAAAGTCAAGCATGAATTAATGCCGCAAGGTACGAATGACCGTGAAGTTTTCGTTACAGCAATGGCTGGCGGCAACGGACCGGATGCTTACCACGCAGCTCACTTCCCAATCATTGCTGACTGGGTTGGCCAAGGCCTAGCGCTTGACTTGACTCCGTATTGGGATGGATATGCGGACAAAGATAAATTTATCGCATCCTCGTTGCAAGCCGGCACAATCGACGGCAAAGTTTACGGCGTGCCTCATGATATGTACGTAACAGGTTTGTTCTGGAACAAGAAAATGTTCGAAGCAGCGGGTCTTGATCGCGATACGCCTCCTGCAAACTGGGATCAACTGGTTGAGTTTGGTAAGAAGCTGACGAACGTAGACAAGAAACAATACGGTATCACGCTTCTGGGCATGGAGTGGGCTGACTGGTGGTTCGAGTATTATGTATGGCAAGCTGGCGGCGACTTGACGCACCTGCAGCCGGACGGTACTGTACAATTGGCCTTCACAGAAGATCCTTCTGTTAAAGCACTTCAGTTCTACAAAGATTTGAAATGGACGCACAAAATCGTTCAGAACAACGTGCTCCAAAGCTACCAAGACAACATGAATGATATTTTCCAAGGCCGCGCAGCGATGTCCAATGCAGCATCCGGCGGATTCGGCGACTATGTTGCTCAAGGTATGGATTTGAATGATGTAGGCTTTGCACCATATCCGGTAGGTCCTGGCGGCAAAGGTCCAGGCCAAATCGGCGGCGCGTACTGGATTATCAATCCGAAGACATCCAAAGAAAAACAAGATGCAGCTTGGAAATACATCGTGTACATGAACTCCAAAGAAGTGATGGAGAAAGTCCTTACATTCCAACAAGACAACGGTATGTTCCCGAACTTGTTGTCCGTTCGGAGCGACGTGGATCCTTCCAAATTCGCCAAAGATATCTCTCCTGAGCTCGTTGCTGCTGTAAACAAAGCGGCTTCCGATACTCACCTGGAGTACTTCTTGAAAGAGCGTCTTACTCCTTATGTAGTTAAAGCGGTTCAAAAGGCGTTGACGGATGAGAAATCCGATCCGAAACAGCTGCTTCAAGAAGCGCAAGATGCAGCACAGAAAGAAGTTATCGATGCGTATAACGCATCCGTGAAGAAATAATATGACGCAGGCGGAGGCAGCGAGCGGGCAAGTCATGCCGCGAGCTGCCCCGCCTGTCATTCCGAAAGGAAGCGGAAGCGATGAAAACAGCCACCGGACAGCAGCCGCAAGTGCAATTAAAGACTCCCTACCGATTTAAGATATCGTGGACGCCTATTTTCTTTTTGACGCCGGCTATCGTGTGTTTCTTGGTATTTAAATATTACCCGCTGCTGCAAGCCGTATATATGGGTTTCTTTGATTACAAGGTCATTAACCCGCCCGGCAAGTTTGTCTGGCTGGATAATTATAAGTATTTATGGCATTCGACGGAGTTCTGGAACGCGCTCCGAAATACCTTTGCTTTCTTTTTTATCTATTTTGTACTTACATTCTGGGTGCCGATCGTGCAGGCCGTCTTGCTGAACGAAGTTAAATTCGCCAGCAAAACGATGCGCTCGTTGTACCTGCTCCCTACAGCCGTTCCGTCAGTAGCGGGCTACCTGCTTTGGAAGTGGCTCTACAACCCGGATTACGGTTTATTGAACTATTTGCTCAGCTTCATCGGTCTTGGTCCATACGGCTGGCTCAACGATCCCGCAATGTCCAAATGGTCGATCGTATTGCCAGGCGTGTTTGCAACCGGAATGGGGATGCTCATTTACTATTCGGCGCTTCAGGGCATTCCGAGCGAGAACGTAGAGGCAGCCAAGATTGATGGTGCAGGACCTTGGCGCAGAATGACAGCGATCGTGTTCCCAAGCTTGAAATTCGTTATCGGGATTCAGTTTATATCGTTTATAAGCGGTGTATTCCTGACCTTTGACCCGATGTACATTATGACCGGCGGCGGACCGGCGAATAGCACGCGGACTCTGGCCATGCTCGTGTTCAACAGCTCCTTCAAGGAGTTCCGATTTGGGGTAGCGGGTTCGATCTCACTCGTTATGTTCGTAATCATCGCGTTGATCACTTACTTGCAGCTCAAATTGTCCAACAAGGATTAAGATGAGTGGTTTGAGGAGATTTCCGGTCGACTCAGCATTCATCTAATTTAGAGGATCCAGGAAGGAGTATCTCATGGCTGGACGCGGACGCATTAAGGAGAAGGGCGGATTATCCGTCAAAATCGTCTCCTACTCAGTTGCCATTTTCTTTATTCTATCGTCGATCGTTCCACTTGTCTGGATGATCAGCTCATCCATGAAAGATAACATTTCTATTTACAGCTTTCCGCCTAAATGGGTTCCTGAGGTACCCAAAACCGTAAGCGTGACGCTCAATTACGATGGCGCGGATATTACGAAGCCTGAAGAGTATGAGCTGGATGCCATGGAGGCCATTTGGTTCACTTGGAAAAGAATGCAGAATGAAGCGGTCGGCGCGATGAAGGTAACCGGCGTAAAGGATGGCGTCATCGTGTATACAGCGTCGATGCCGGCTTATAACTTTACGGTTGGACGGCCGCAGATCGTTCCGACCATGGTAGCGACACATGCAGTGATGAAGAACAAGCTGGCCAAAATTCGTGCCGGGAAATTTACAACGTTCGATTTCAAAGGTGAAGGCGGAGCTTATAAGGGCTCCACTGAAATTGCAGCGGAATTGCCGCTTCACGCGACAAACGCGCTGAAATGGCTTTCGGAATCGAAAGTTGTGAAAGGTAAAGTGCTCACCATCTCTGAGGTGAAGGACTGGAAAAGGCTGTTCGACAATTACATCGTGCTATGGAAAAAGTCCGGTGACGAAAGCAAAGGCGCTAATTTCGGCTTCCCGCACTTCTTATTGAACAGCGTGATCGTAACCGGATCAACGATTATTCTTCAACTGCTGATCGGCGGAACTGCAGGTTACGCGCTTGCTCATCTTGTTCGGAGCAAGGTCGGTACGTGGCTCACGTTGTTCTTCGTAGCGACGATTATGATTCCGGAGATCGCCATCCTCGTTCCGCTCTATTTAACGATGGATAAACTCCACCTGGTCAACTCGTTGTGGGGGATTATTTTACCGCATACGGCGTGGGGGATCGTTATCTTCTTGTTCAAAGGATTCTTCGAACAGCTGCCGGGCGAGCTGCTTCAGGCGGGACGCATCGACGGTGCCTCCGAGTTTAAGATTTTCTGGAGAATCATCGTACCGATGTCGGCACCGATCTTTACGGTTGTCGCGGTTATGACGTTTATTGCGGTATGGAATGAATTCCTGTGGCCGCTTGTTGTTGCTCGAACGCAAGACGTATGGACATTCACCGTTGCGCTTAATGACTTCCAGCAGCGGCAAAGCATGGGGTCCAACGTCATTATGTCCAGCTTAGTTATCGCAACTATTCCGCTCATGATTATCATCACTTCCTGTCAGAAACTCATCGAGAAGGGTGTTTCTTTCACAGGCTTGAAAGGGTAGGGGACTTACGTGGATCGCAAAGTTGCTTTAGTAACAGGCTCAGGTCGCGGGATCGGCAGAGGCATTGCACTTGCTTTTGCAAGGTCAGGTTATGATGTGTGCGTCAATTACAACACCAGTGCGGAGATGGCACAGGAAGTAGTGCGTGAGATTAACGCCTTCGGCGTGAAGGCGGAGGCCGTACAAGCCAATATCTCAACGCTAGAGGGAGTCGAGTCGCTGTTCGAGCAATTTAATAGTCGATTCGGCAGATTGGATGTACATGTCAACAATTCGGGCATCACGCGGATGAAGCCGTTCCTTGAAACGCCGCCGGAGCTGTTCGACGAGGTGTTCAATACCGATTTGAAGGGACTCTACTTCTGCTCGCAACAGGCGGCGCGGCTCATGGTCAAGAACGGCACAAGCGGCGTTATTATTCAGATTAGCTCCAACCATGCCGAAGGAACATGGGCGAATTCCACCGTCTATGCCGCGGCGAAGGCAGCTGTAAACAAGCTGACGAAGAACATGGCACTCGATTTGTCTCCTCATGGCATTCGGGTTGTCGGCATCGCGCCGGGCTACACGAAGAACGGTTGGGGCGATGGCAATGAGCGCGTTCAGAAGATCATCGAATCGGTCTCATCACGTATCCCAATGGGACGATTCTGTACGCCGGCGGAAGTAGGCGAAGCGGCTGTATTTCTGGCTTCGGACAGCGCGGGTTATATGACAGGAACGACTATGTTTATGGATGGCGGCGCATTGCTCCCGGTATGGGCAGAGAAGGGGAACGGGTAACGGAGAGTTGCTCAATGCTCGATGAAACCAGTATAGGACGTAAAGGAGATCGAAAGCTGTGAAAATAACTGATTTGAAGCTCTATCATGTGAAACCTCGCTGGTTGTTTCTGAAGATTGAGACCGATGAAGGCATAGTTGGCTGGGGCGAGCCAATCGTCGAAGGTCGTGCTCTTACCGTGGCGACAGCCATTGAAGAGTTGAAGCGTTACTTGATCGGCGAAGATCCGCTTCGTATTGAGCATCACTGGCAAATCATGTACCGGGGCACGTTCTATCGCGGCGGCCCTGTCCTCGTGAGCGCGATAAGCGGGATCGAGCAGGCGCTGTGGGATATTAAAGGCAAGTTCTACAACATGCCTGTCTATGAAATGCTCGGCGGCAGAGTGCGCGATAAAATCCGCATGTACTGTCACTGCCACGGTGAAACACCGGAAGCGTTCGCAGCCAACGCTAAGCGTAGAGTAGAAGCTGGCTTCAACGCCATTAAAACAGGTGTAGACGCACCGGTACGGCATGTGGATTCGCTGGCTTTCGTGGAGAGCCAAGTGAACAAGTTCATTGCAGCCCGCGAAGCTGTGGGCAGCGGTGTCGACATTGCGATCGACTTTCACGGTCGGGTCAGCCCGGCTATGGCGATTCGCCTTGCCGCGGCACTCGAACCCTATTATCCGATGTTTATTGAAGAGCCTTGCTTGCCTGAGAATGTGGACTCCCTCCTGCGCATAGCACAATCGACAAGCATTCCGATCGCAACGGGCGAGCGGTTGTTTACACGGTGGGGCTTCCGCGAAGCGTTGGAGAAAGGCGCAGTAGCAATCGTTCAGCCGGACCTATGCCATGCAGGCGGAATCTTCGAAGGACGCAAAATCGCCGCAATGGCGGAAACGTACTACGCTTCCATCGCACCGCATAATCCGCTTGGACCGATTTCGCTTGCGGCCTGCTTGCAGCTCGATGCTTGTACGCCGAACTTCTTGATCCAAGAGCATCCGTCTATGGCGGAGAAGTGGGACCTTGGAGAAGGCTACTTGAAGAAGCCGTTTGAAGTTATCGATGGTCACGTCGCTATCCCGCAGGGGCCTGGCCTCGGTATCGAAATTAATGAAGAAGCGCTCATTGAACGCGGCTACGCAGGCGACTGGGATACACCTCGTCTGGCGTACGACGATGGCTCGTTCGCAGAGTGGTAAAATGATAGGCCGTTCTCTCCGGTAGGTTCGGAGAGAGCGGTCTTCTTGCTGTTTTGCATGGTGAATGATAGAGAAGCTTAATGGTTAGTTTGAAAACTTGAGAGTTCGATATTTCGACTCTCAGCGCCGTGTATCGGCATATTTTCTGCGCTGAGAGTTCGTTTTCTGCACTCTCAGCGTCTAGCGCGGGGAGCGGAATATTGCCTTTTCATGACTAGTTGATTTGGCACTCTCCACTCGCTTTGACAAGCATACTCTCGCCCGCTAACATGAAGGCAACTAGGCCTGATCTGTACAAGGCGGCTGCAACAACGGAGGAGTGTGTGGATCGATGCAAGCGAATCTGGAGCTAATCGTCCGTTCAACGGAAATCGATGTGAACGGGCATGTGAACAATGCCAAGTACTTGGAATATCTCGAATGGGGACGGGAAGCATGGTATGAGCAGGCGGGCTTGCACTATGATGTGTTACTTGCGATGGGTGTTCAGACGGTAACGGTCAATATCAATATCAACTATCGCAAGGAATGCAGGCAAGGCGATCGGTTGACGGTTACAACATCGCCGGAGCGGGCCGGGCGTAGCAGCTATGTGCTCAATCAGGAGATCGTGAACGAGAAAGGCGAGCTATGCGGGGACGCGGTCGTTACTTGTGTGACGATGGATTCCAACACGCGCAAGAGCCGGGAGCTGCCTCCGGAACTAAGAGGTCAGTTTTAAATGTTGCGATAGAATGCAACTTCGCCCCTGGATCAGCCAATGACACGGAATCGCAGTTGCGAGGTTTCAGACAGAAGCCGTATTGCAAGCCCGCAAATAGGCAATCATGGGAAAGAGGCGATGCATGCTCGTAGATGCATCGCCTCTTTCATAGGGTATATAGAGAGTAAGCCGAAACAGAAATAATCCGTAATGAGGAGGTAGTCGCGATGAGCGATTTTCGCATGGAGAAGGATTCTATGGGTGAGATACAGGTTGAGGCGCACCGGCTGTGGGGAGCGCAAACGGAGCGCAGTCTGCACAATTTTCGAATCGGTACGGAGAAGATGCCGCGCGAGTTAATTACCGCTTTCGCTTATCTGAAGAAAGCAGCAGCAACCGTGAACGGAAGCTTGGGGAAGTTGGATACCCTTAAATCAGAAGCGATTGCGGCTGCAGCGGATGAGGTGATTGCAGGAAAGTGGCAGGATGAGTTTCCGCTTGCTGTATGGCAGACCGGGAGCGGCACGCAGTCCAACATGAACGTCAATGAAGTGATAGCAAGACGTTCGGCGCAGCTGCTCCGGGAGAAGGGGCAAGAAGCAGCCGTTCATCCCAACGATGATGTCAACCGCTCGCAGAGCTCCAACGATACATTCCCCACCGCGATGCATATCGCCGCGCTGATTGCGGTAGAGGACCTCGTCCTGCCGGCGATTGCGCAGCTGAAATCCACACTCGAGCAGAAGAGTGCTAGCTTCATGGAGGTCATCAAAATCGGCCGCACCCATCTGCAGGATGCCACACCGCTTACGCTCGGCCAGGAAATCAGCGGCTGGGTTCGGATGCTGGAGAAAGGGGAGCGTAATATCAGAGCAAGCCGCGAGGAGCTGCGTGAGCTTGCCATCGGAGGCACAGCCGTGGGAACGGGGCTGAATGCCCCGCAGGGCTTTAGCGAGAAGGTGTCGGCGGAGATCAGCCGCCTCACAGGCAAGAACTTCATCAGCGCGCCGAACAAATTTCACGCGCTGACGAGCCACGACGAGATCGTCTTCGTACACGGCGCAATTAAAGCGCTCGCCGCGGACTTAATGAAGATCGCGAACGACGTGCGCTGGCTCGCAAGCGGACCTCGCTGCGGGATTGGCGAGATTCGTATCCCGGAGAACGAGCCGGGCAGCTCCATTATGCCGGGGAAGGTCAACCCAACGCAGTGTGAGGCGCTGACGATGGTCGTCTGTCAGATCATGGGCAATGACGCGGCAATCGGCTTCGCGGCCAGTCAGGGAAACTTCGAGCTGAATGTGTTTAAGCCTGTCATCATTCACAATTTCCTGCAGTCGACCCGTATTCTCAGCGACGCGATTCGCTCCTTCGATGAGCATTGTGCGGTCGGCATTGAGCCGAATCGGGAAGCCATCGCTCGGCATCTAAACGAGTCGTTGATGCTCGTCACGGCGCTGAATCCTCATATCGGCTATGAGAATGCGGCGGCCATTGCCAAGTCCGCTCACAAGGAGGGCCTGACGCTTCGCGAGGCTGCCATTCGCAGTGGGCTTATTACGGCAGCCAAGTTCGACGAAGTGGTGAGAGCAGAAGAGATGATCTGACAAATTCGACAAAACAATACAAATTACGCTATGTACAAACAGGGCTTTCCCCTCATATAATTAACCCTGTTAACAGTACCATGACCATAGTATCCGACTACTTCTTCATATGATAATGGCAAACCAACGGAAACGTTGGGACGCAAAGCCTAGGCCTAAAGCATCGCAATTCAGATGCCATGGTGGACAGGTTACCGAGTGAAAAGGAGTCCATCCTTAACGCGGGTGGACTCTTTTTATATGTATACATATATGGGGAGGTAGGCAAGTTGTATGCTTAGAGAGAAAAACCGTGTCATGTTATTCATTTCTACAATTATTGTGCTATTATCGCTTCTGGTACACGCATTCGATTGGCTCGGTTTCTCCATGCATCATGATCATCAAACGGACATGAATGGTTCTACGTTCCACACTTTCCTTAAGCAAACGTTCTTGGCATTACCGATTATTTTCTTACTGCTTGCCGGGATTTGCATGCGGTTGCAGAAGGAGCAGCAGTCCGTTCCGCTTCTATTGACACTGTCGCTTACCTTCAGCAGCATATCGATCATCTCAGGCGGCAACGGCATGGTGGAATATCATTTCTCCATCTTTATGGTACTCGCTATTATTTTGTACTACGACCTCATCGCAATGCTTCTCATCAGCACCGTTATCTTCGCACTTCAGCATGTACTCGGCTTCTTAATCTTCCCAGACCTTGTCTACGGAACCCGTGATTACTCACTTGCCATGGTCTCCATTCACATCGTATTTGTCGTCTTGTTTATCGGCGCGGTTACCTATCAAATTGTGACGCGCAGAGCATTCATCCTCGCGTTGGAATCGGCCCAACAGCAGAAGATTCAAGCAGCGGTCAAACAAATTATTGAAAATGTGACGGAAACGTCGGACCAAGTGCTCATGAATTCCAAAGAGCTCAGCTGCAATGCGGCTACGCTTAATCTCTTGGCAGGGGATATTGTACAAACGATGCATAAGGTTGATGCCACGGCGCATTTGCAGGAGCATGGCGCACAGACAGGCAAGAGGGTCATCGGAGAGATGCTCCGAGACATCCATACCATTGCCGAAACGTCTGCTACGGTGTCAACTTTCTCCAGTGAGGTAGCGACGGAGGCCGATAACGGGAATGAGGCCATACAGAAGGCTGTCAGGCAGATGACATCGATGAGCAATGCCGTCCAAGAGTCCGCAACCAAAGTAAAGCTGCTCGGTCAGCGTTCGCAAGAAATAGATGACATTACAAGCTTAATTGCAGACATCGCTTCACAAACCAGTCTGCTGGCACTGAATGCGGCGATTGAAGCGGCGCGGGCCGGCGAGCATGGACGTGGGTTTACCGTCGTATCTAATGAAGTGCGCAAGCTGTCTGAACAAACAACTGCCTCTGCCCAGAGAATCGCTGAGCTTGTTCAAGACATTCAGGCTAATAACCGTGCTTCTATCCATTCCATGGATCAAGTCATTGAAGAGGTTGCATCAGGCAACCAAGCCGTATGTGATGCGGGAGCCGCATTCGAACGGATCATGCGATCCATCAAAACCGTCGCAGAGCAAATTCATTATATTTCCGGTGCCTCTCAGCAAATGACAGCAAGCACGAAGCAGTTCAGCGTCAACATTGAGGAAATCTCCCGAATGTCCGTTGAATTAACAGGCAGCGTCAAGACGGTTACGGGCAGCTCGAATGAGCAGCATCAGCTTATTTCCAGATCGTCGGAGCTTGCGACAATGCTGGAGAAATTAAGCGATAAATTGGATCAAACGATGGTCAGCACGAGGAAATCGTTCCGCGCCATTTAATCCGAAGAGTCCTGCAATTCTGACAAAAATGACTTTGCGTTCATAGCCAATATCAAGTATTATGAGTAGAAAAGACAAGATCTGGCTAAAAAGGAGACACAATGCTATGAATGCTTCGAAAAAAAGTCATTGTAAAATCGTCGACTGCACGATCCGCGACGGCGGGCTCGTCAATAACTGGGATTTCAGCGTTGAGTTCGTTCAGCATCTATACAACTCGCTGAATGAAGCTGGCGTCGAGTATATGGAAATCGGGTACAAAAACTCTCCGAAGCTGCTCAAAGGCGCTGAAGATGCGGGGCCATGGCGCTTCCTGGACGACGACTTCCTTCGTAAAGTCATCCCGCAGAAGCTGAATACGAAGCTCTCTGCACTTGTCGATATCGGACGGGTAGATGAGAACGATATTCTTCCACGCGAAGAGAGCATGCTCGATTTGATTCGCGTTGCCTGCTACATTCAAGACGTGCCGAAGGCGCTGGAGCTGGTTAACGTATTCAACTCGCGCGGCTACGAAACAACCTTGAACATTATGGCACTCTCCAACGTAATGGAGAACCAGCTGCTTGAAGCATTCGAATTGATCGAAGCAAGTGTAGTCGACGTCGTGTACGTCGTTGACTCCTATGGCAGCTTGGCGCCGAATGACTTCAATTATTTGGTCAGCAAATTCCAGAAGTACCTGCCAAGCAAACGTCTTGGTGTGCATACGCACAACAATATGCAGCTTGCTTTCGCCAATACGCTTATTTCGGTTGAGAAAGGCGTCGAGTTCCTGGATGCTTCCGTATACGGTATGGGCCGCGCGGCCGGCAACTGCCCAACGGAACTGCTTGTCGCACATCTGAAGAACACGAAGTACAATGTGCGTCCGGTTCTGGATATGATCGAGAAGTACATGATTCCGCTTCGTGAAAAAGAAGAGTGGGGCTATATTATTCCTTATATGATTACAGGCATGTTCGATGAGCATCCTCGTTCCGCAATGGCGCTTCGGAATTCCGATGACAAAGATAAGTCGGTTGATTTCTACGATAAGCTGACTACGCCTGAAGTATTGCACAGCAAATAAGTTCTTCAATAATGAACGAGCTCCCAGACCTTAGCGGTTCGGGAGCTTGTTTGCTAAGGAGGATCGTCGCCGTCGCCGAACTTCATCCGCGCGGATTGTAAGGATAAATAGGCATATTCTCATTGAATTTTCGAAGGGCATCTATTACAATAGAGTCCACTCATGCAAGTGATTGGCGTTACGAACTGTTGAAGGAGTGGATGCGGCTTGAAGAAATCATTAGCGCTAATCATCGAACAATTGGAATCGCGTCAGACCATGCAAGCCCTGTCTCCGAAAGGGGTATGGGATGCTGCACTCGATCAAGAAATAGCCGCTTTGCCTCTAATTACTGTCGGAACTCCGAAATCCGCTCAACCCGCGCTCATTGCGCTCAAGGCCGGCTTGCATCTGCTTAACGAGAGCTTGGACGCGTCGCATGAACAATCCCAAGAGATTGAAGACGACCCGACAGGCTGCTATTGGCATGGTATCATGCACCGGATGGAGGGTGATTACTCCAATGCGAACTACTGGTTCAGCAATGCAGGCGCCCATCCGGCGATGGAGAGCTTGCAGACACGAGTAGCGGATTGGCTGCAGAACAGCGTCGTATTAGGCGATTTGCAGGAAGGCACCATTCGCGATTCGCTGCAGGTAATGAAACGCCAAGTGCGCTGGCAAGCTTCGGCACTCACAGGCATGATTGCGCTTCAAGAGAGCGGGACGATCTCGGAAGAAGCCAGGAGCGCGATTGAATATGTGCAGCATATGGAGCTTATGGAGCTGTTTGCTTATACGCATCAAGCAGCCAAACGTGCTGTAGCCGAATCTTCGATATAAATAAAGCAAAAGCTGTATCCGCCACCTTCGAAAGGAGCGGATACAGCTTTTTTTATCGGAAGCCTGATTTATTCAGAGGTTTGCTCTTTGTATCTTGGGCTATTCCCTTCTTCTTGGGCCTTCGCTGCTTCTGATTGAGAGGTTGCTCTTTGGCGGAAAGGCCACCAGTTGGCTTCACCGAAGAGATTAGCCAAAGCAGGAATGACAAGGCCCATAAAGACAGTCGCATACAGAATCAGACCAATGACGATGCCTGCACCGATCTGCAGGAGCGTATTCACGCCGGACATCATAAGTGCAGCGAACGTGCCGCCCATGATGACCGCTGCGGATATGATAACGCCGCCTGTCGTCGACATCGCTTTCGTCATCGCATACGTAATGCCCCGCGGTCGATATTCTTCCTTGAACCTAGCCATGAGGAAGATGCTGTAATCGACGCCAAGCGCTACGATAATGAGGAAGACGAAGAATGAAGCGCTCCATGACAAGCCTTCCTTGCCGAGCAATTGAACGAATATGAATTCAACAATGCCCATGGTGACCAAGAAGTTAAAGCCAAGGGAGAGCAGTACATAGAGCGGCGCCAGAATGGAGCGCAGCAGAATCATCAGTACGATGAAAATCCCGATCAAGACAAACGCACCTGTTCGCGTAAAGTCATTCTTCGAAATATCCTTGAGCTCCGAAATTTGTGCCGATGTGCCGGATACATACACATGAGCTCCTTCAATGGCACTTCCTTCGAAGCTATGGTTCAGCGCTTCTCTAATCTGATCAACCGTTGTCAGCGCTTCGGGAGAATACGGATTTACCGAGAGGACGATCTCCATCTTGGCGGTTTCCCCGTCGGTGGAAATATAGTAATCGAGCGCTTGCTTCATCTCAGGACTATCCAATGCTTCTTGAGGAAGATTCCAGCCAGGGATCTGACTGTCCCCAATCGTACGCTGTGCATCCTTCACCGAAGTGAGACCCTTCGAGATGTCGCCAAGACCTGCAGCTCCATCCTTCAAGCCGCCGGTAAGCTCTTGAAGTCCGCTTCCGAGCTTCGCTGTACCGTCGGCGGCTTGGGTTTGACCGTCAGCCAGTTGGCCAAGTCCGTCGGCAACTTTATTGACGCCGGGGTTTAGTTGAGTGAAGCTTGCTGACAGCTTAGCTGCCCCGGAATATAGTTCATTTAATCCGCCGGAGAGTCCTTGCTGCTTGCCTAACAATTGCTGCATGGCAGGCTCGTTCTTCAGCTCCGGATATTTCTTCAGCAACGCCTGCAAATCTTGGCTCATGGAGCCGGATACTTCGGCGCTCTGCTTGAGTCCGCCGGATAACTGGCCGGCGCCTTGGGACGCCTGCTGCATGCCGCCGTAGATTTGCTTCAGCCCGCTCTGCGCTTCAGAGGTGCGGGAAGCCATCGTTCGCAAGCCATCTGTCAGGTTCTGAATATCGGCCTGCCCGCTCGCAATTGAGCTGCCGGCGGTAGTTAAGCCGTCTGCTACTTGATCGACGCCATTCTTCATCTGATCAAGCGCATCAGAGGTTCGCGTCAGCTGATTCGAAACCGTTAGGTCCGCCAGCTGTTCGCCGAGCGGTCTTATGGCGCTTCGCACTTCTTTGACGCCGCTTAGCTTCGCTACATTGGCGCTTGCCGTTTCGAGTGCGGCCAGTGCGGCAGGATTGCGCATCGACTCATCCGATCGCAGCGCTACGGAGAGCGGGAAGACTTCACCGGCACCGAAGGCATGCTCCACTTGTCGGAAGCCTTGCACGGAGCCAAGCTGCGGATTGATTTCGGCCAAGTCGTCAAAGGACCGCTTGCCATGGTACAGGAATGTAATTGGCGTAAGCAGCAGAACCGTAACAACCAGAATGGCTACAGGTCTGCGTGCGGCAAGAGCTGCCATCGCTCCCCACAGCTTAGACTCGCCGTGGCCTTGACCGCTTGCAGCCTTGCTCGGCCAGAAGGTAGCTTTACCGAAGAGCATCAACAAGGCAGGCGTTAAGGTAAGTCCTGCAATGAGCGTAACCGCAACGCCGATGGATACGCCAACGGCTGATTGATAAAGGCCGAACTGGGCGAAGCCGATGAGGAAGAACGCAACGAATACGGTACTGGCGGAGAAGGCAACGGTCTTGCCGACGGTCCGCATCGTCCTTACGAGTGCTTCCACTTTGTCACCGTCATGGCTGAGCTCTTCGCGGAAACGCTGGATAAGCAGGATACAATAATCGGTTCCCGCACCGAACAAGACGGCAATCAGGAAGGATTCAGTAAAAGACGAAACCGGCATCCCGTAATCCGTGGCCAGTGCAACGAGCCCGCGTGTGATGACTAAGGAAATGCCGATCGTAATAAGCGGAATGAACGGCGCGACAGGGGAACGGAAAACGAGGAGAAGAATCACGAGTACGAGCGCTACGGTGAGCAGCTCCGTTTTCTTCAATCCTTCCTCAGAGCTCTGTTGAAAATCTTTGCCGATAGGAGCACTTCCCGTGAGCTCCACTTTGCTTCCGCTCGGCGCATCTTTCACTTTAGCTGCGAGTATATCAACCGCTTCTTGGGTGAGCGTATCATTATCCGCACGAGAGAATCCGACGATAAGCAGCTCGGTTGTGCCATCCTTGCTGCGGAATTTCTCCGCCAGCTCCGGCGTTTCATAAGCCGACTGCACCGACTTGAAGCCATCCTTGCCGCTAAGCAGCGCAAGCTCGGCAGCTTTGGCCTTGAGCCAATCGCGGTCCTGTGCGGTCATGCCGCCTTCGCGGGAGTAAACAAGGATTGCGCTGGATTTGGTGGTGGTCTCCGGATTAATCCGTTCCATGAGCTGTTTGGCTACGACGGATTCGGAAGCGGCCGGAATAAATTTCTGCTCGGTTTGACGGACAATGGCCGCAAGATCAGGCAGGGCAAACATGGAGGCCACGGTAATCGCCAGCCAGCCGATTAGGACTGCCCATTTGGCGCGGGCAATACTTCGAATGATACGTTCAGACATTTCAATACCTCCTCGAAACTAAACTAACAGGTTCTCTATGAATAGTTATAGCGCAAGACAAAACCATTCGTCAATAATTTTGAACTAATGGTCATAATTATTTCACACATCAGAATTCGGTATCTTTATTGAATTCGGTTTCATTCGCGATAGATTGAATTGTATGTATAAAGCTAAATTTTATACCGATGGTCAACTCGTATTTACGGAGCTTAAGTGCTATGCTACAATTAGCATTGACTGAACGCGAACAACTTAGATGGAGGATATAGCGATGAACCGCGAGCTCAAGAAAGAACAGACCCGCATTCGAATCAAAGAAGCTGCGCTCTCTTTATTTGCTGAGCTGGGTTACGAGCAGACATCCGTTGAAAGTATTGCCAAGCAAGCCGGCGTTGCGAAAGGCACTTTTTTCAATTATTTCGCTTCCAAGGATGAACTGATCTGCGATTTGCAAGCGATCTTCGCGTTAAACGAGGTGGCGAAGCTCAAAGACAAGCCCGGACCGCTGGTGCCCCGTCTACAGCTGTTGTTATTCCAAATCGTGAAACAATTTGTACTTAGCAAACCACTCACGCGCGCATTATTTCAAGCCATGCTCGGCAGTGCCAAGGCGCTTGATACCCATAACTCGATGCTCACTACGCTTAAAGAAGCCTTGCTGCCGCTTATTGCCGAAGGGCAGGAGAACGGCGAGTTTCGCAGAGACATGCCCGCTGAGATGATGGCTCAGCAAGCCTTTCAAGCTTACTTCGGCACGCTCTTCGTCTGGTCGATGGAAGAGAATGAGGATTCACTCGATAACCGAATGGCCATTACTTTTGAGCTCTTCTTCAAAGGTATTGCCGTGCAGTAACGCCCTTATAACACAAAAAGCAGCTCCGGTTCATTCCTTCCATCGTGGAATGAGAACCGGAGCTGCTTTGTTGTGTGCGAAAGTACTAGTCGTTTCTAGAAACCGTGCAGCTCGCCGTCACCTCGGATAGCCGCAGCCTGATGCTGGACGTTCGGATGGAAATATCCGCCCGCTTGGAACGGTTTGCCGCCGGCTGTTATGCCGGATAAGGATATCCCAATGTCCTCGGATTCATGGAACATGTGAAGGAGCGAGGTTTGAGTCATGCCGTCGATCTCGATGTACCACAGCTTATAGCCGGAGTCCGTGACGACAACCAAATGTGCAGACTTATAAATTAATTTCGTAGTGACATCGTTATAGGTAATGCTCAGCTCTGCTAGTGAGTAAGTTTCCATAAGGCAGCAGCGCTCCTTTCTTCCCCAAAAATATACTTCCCCCGATTGTACTGTCGTGCCAGCGAGAATGCAACAATTCGGAGAGCGATTCCGTCGATGGTAATAAGCCGGCTTTTACATATAATGGTTCGGCTACCAACAGAATCGAGGGGGAATTCGGATGCAACAACGTAAAGGAATAAACAGAGAACATGCACCGGGTAAAGAGAATGTAAGGGGACAAGGAAAGATGAAGACGTCGCTTCTACTGCTCGCGGCATTAACGTTCCTGCTGGCCGGGTGCTCCTCGGCTGACAATCAGAACGACAGCGCGGCGAACACGGATTCTTCAAGCAACAGTTCGAACACGGAAGCAAGGGACAACAGCAGCACAAGCAACCGGGGTGAAGCCACTACCAACTCAAGCAGCAATGACAAAGCCGATTCATCCGTTTCCGAAGAACCTGCTCATGATACGGATGATTCCCCGATCGATAAGGATGAGACAACTCCGCCGGGCAGCCAGTACGACGACTCACAAGCGGGTCAACTGACAGCCGGGGAGTCGGACGATCTTACCTCCTGGAAGGAGTGGATCCGGCTGCTGAATAGCGGCGAGGGCAGAGAGCTGCAATCCTATTGGTCTGTTTTTCCGCAAAATAGATTGGAAGTTGTTGTGACCGGAGGCGGTAAGCCGGTATCCGATGCAGAAGTCAGCCTCGTTGATGACGATGGCGATACGGTGTGGGAGTCACGTACTAATATTGATGGAGAAGCGTCTGCCTACGCGGGATTATTCGATGAGCAGCAGAATCAGGAGAGATATGGGGTTATCATTCGTTCGGGGAATCAAGAGAAGCAGTATGAGAATGTGCAGATCCCAAGAGGTTCCGCGCTGCGCGTTGATCTGAACGAACAGGTGAAGCCGTCGCTTGGTGTTGATCTGATGCTCGTTGTGGATACAACAGGTTCCATGCAGGATGAGCTGGATTTTCTGAAGTCGGAGCTGAAAGACGTCGTCGCCCGCGTCGGCAAGGATAACGGCCAACAGCTTGATATTCAAGTCAGCACCAATTTCTACCGAGATCGCAGCGATAAATATCTGGTCAAAGATTATCCGTTCACGAAGGATATCGATACGGCCGTCAAGCAGATTTCGCAGCAAGATGCTGCAGGCGGAGGCGATTTCCCGGAAGCGGTAGATGAAGCGCTGGAGAATGCCGTCGATGATCATAAATGGAGCGGTGATGCAAGGGCAAGACTGTTGTTTCTCGTGCTTGACGCTCCGCCGCATCATGAACGTAAGGTGACGAAACGCATTCATGAGCTGATGGAATCCGCGGCAGCAGAAGGCATTCGGATCATTCCGATTGCTTCAAGCGGTGTTGATGTACAGACCGAATACTTGATGCGTTTCATGGCCACTGCCACAGGCGGGACTTATTTATTTCTAACGGATCACAGCGGTATCGGGAATGATCACATGGAACCGGCTGTCGGGGAATATGAAGTGAAACGTCTCAATGATTTGCTCGTGGAGGTCATTAGTCGGTACACGTCTGAATAGAACACTTTTTGTCGGAAAATGTTTTAGGAAAGCTTTGTAAAGATGCTGGACAAAAAGGCACGCAATGGTACAAACTAAAGGAGATTACCCTTTAACGGCATTACCTTCCAATTCGTAATTGCAATGTTGAAAATATGAGAAAATTGGTGAATTTTGTGGGTGACGCTGCGGAGCGAACGTTCAGTATCAGGCCACTTGGAGACCGGGCTCTTGTCGTAATTTTGGATGACGAGGGGCAAGAAGGTGAGCGCTGGCTGCTTGCTGCCGGAATGGCGGAATTACTGCGTGAGGCAGGACGGACCTGGTTCGTCGATGTGGTTCCTGCCTACGATACGGTAACCGTCGTCTATGAGGGGTTCAACTATGAACAAACGGCAGCCGATGTGGAACTGATTCTGCTAGGCAGGCAGCATCATAACACTGCTGAACCCAGGCTGGTCGAAATTCCGGTATGCTACGGCGGTCGTTATGGTCCCGATCTGGCGGCGTGCGCCTCGCGTTCAGGCATGACGGAAGCGAGCTTCGTATCCTGCCATGCCTCTGCGGAGTACCGCGTTGCCATGATCGGTTTCATGCCGGGCTTTCCTTATTTAACCGGCTTACCGGATGAGCTCCGTCAACCGCGTCTTGCCATGCCGCGAAGCAGCGTGCCCGCAGGGGCTGTCGGCATTGCCGGCGGGCAGACAGGCATCTATCCGCTATCGACGCCGGGAGGATGGCAGTTGATCGGCCTCACGCCGCTTCGGTTGTTTGATCCGAAGCGAGCGGAGCCCTTTCTGCTGCGCATGGGCGATGTGCTGCGTTTTGTTCCGATTTCCGAGAAGGACCTGAAGGAGCAAGGTGAAGCGCCATGAGTCTGCGAATAATCAAACCGGGCTTACATACAACGGTACAAGATTTGGGACGACCGGGCTGGCGGCGCTTCGGTATTCCCGAAGGCGGCGCGATGGACAGCATCGCGCTGCGGACGGCGAATTTGCTCGTCGGCAATGCGCCTGGAGCTGCGGGGCTTGAGCTAACGCTTAACGGCCCGCAGCTGCTGGCGGAAGAAGCGATGCTGATCGCCGTGTGCGGCGCCGACTTGGCACCGTCGATCGACGGTGAGGCGCTCCCGCTGAGGCGGCCGGTTTGGCTTGACGCCGGAACGGTCGTCAGCTTCGGTCCCGCGGCTAGCGGGTGCCGCGCTTACGTTGCGGCAGCCGGCGGCATTGCCGCCGAGGCGGTGCTCGGCAGCCGCAGCACGGACACGCGTGCCGGCATCGGCGGCATCGCCGGGCGCAAGCTGCAGGGCGGCGACGTGCTGCCGCTCGGCAGCGCCGCGCTTTGGGCGGCCGCGTGGCACGCCGCGCTAGCCGCGCGTGCCGCGGCCGTGCCGCAGGGCCGCCGCCGCAGCTGGGCGGCCCCGGGCTGGTTCGCGCCGCCGCAGGCGCTGCAGCGCGGCAGCGCAAACCCCGCCGGCATCCGGCTGCGCGTGATGCCGGGCGCCGAGTACGGGCAATTCCGCGAAGCGGCCCGTACGGCGTTCATGCGGGAGCGCTATCGCGTAGCTCCCGCATCAGACCGTATGGGGGTCCGCCTAGATGGCCCCCCGCTGCAGATGGAGGACAGCGAAGAACTGCTGTCCCACGGCGTCATCGCCGGCACGATACAGGTGCCGCGCGGCGGCGCGCCGATCATTCTCGGCGCAGACTGCCAGACGACCGGCGGCTATCCGAAGCTAGCGCATGTCATCACGGCCGACTTGCCGCTGCTCGCGCAGTGCAAGCCCGGCGATTACGTCACCTTCGAAGAAGTGACGCTGGCTGAAGCCCAGCACATCGCTAGAGAGCAAGAACGCGGCATGCAGCAGCTCGCCGCCATTCTCGCGATTTGTAAGAAAGCAATGAAATTGAATTTGTGATCATGAAAGGACCGCCAAAAGCCGATATGACTAATATCCACGATTTATCGCAGTCACAACAGGTGATCGATCTGAACTGTGATTTTGGCGAAAGCTATGGCATCTATACGTTTGGCCAAGATTGTGAACTACTCGCACATGTCACTTCAGTGAATATTGCCTGCGGCTTTCATGCCGGAGATCCTCATGCGATGCGTGAAGCCGTATATCGAGCAGCAGACGCCGGTGTGTCAATTGGTGCGCATCCGGGCTTGCCGGACCGACTCGGCTTCGGGCGACGTGAGATGGCGGTCAGCGCACAGGAAATCTATGACATGACGCTCTACCAGATCGGCGCATTAGATGCATTCGTTCGTGCTGCCGGCGCTAGCTTGCGTCACGTGAAGCCGCATGGCGCGCTCTATCATATGGCAGGTCGCAGCGAAGAGCTTGCAGAAGCCTTCGTGCGCGCGGTGAGCGTGTACGACCCATCCCTGATCATTTACGGACAATGGGGAAGCATGCTCCTCGCAGCAGCGCATAAGCAAAACATGCAATCGGCATCTGAGATCTTCGCAGACCGTTCTTATCAAGAGGACGGAACACTTACTCCCCGAAATCAGCAAGGGGCGACGCTCGCCTCCGCTGATGAAGCGCTGCTCCAAACGCTAAGTATCATTACAAGGGGGACAGCAAGGACAATCGAAGGCAAAGAGATCGCTATTCAAGGAGACACGGTTTGTCTCCATGGCGACGGACAGCGCGCAGCAGAATTTGCCGCTGCACTGCGTAAAGGCTTGGAAGCGGCGGGAATCGCGCTTCAGCCGCCGACACCGCGTAGGTAGCTTGCAGCTTTCGAGAAGATACGGCTCTGCTCGTAACATTCAAACATCATCACATGGGCATGCAGGGCAGCATCGGCTTTCTTTGTTGAAGGAGGACATCAAGACAATATGTCTATCAATAGGGCGGAAAAAATTACGATGTGGACGGCCTTTGCCGCCATCATCAGCTTTATACTTATGCAGGTGTTTCATAGCGAACTCTATCGGCCGATTACGGGCCGGGCGTACTTGTTTGTGCATTCCGGCATCGAATTTAATACATATGCAGTGAGCTTCACCATGCTGGTGTTAGGCTGGTTGTTTTTCGTCAAATCGTTGTCGAAGCATCGGCTCTATACGGCGGCATTATTCGGCGCTGTCGGCGTGTTCGACATGCTTCACGGACTTACAGCGGAAGGAATGCCGTTCTTCCATCCCGTTGGGGAAACCAACTTATCCGCCCTGTTCTCCATGTCTGCCCAGTTCATCGGTTCTGTCGGGTTGTTTCTCATCTTCCGCAAGAATGATGCACCGGTTTCGGCAAGGAAACGGCTTCCGGCTGTGTTACTGTCACTTGGTTTTGCGACTGTGGTCGCGCTGGTCTACTTTGCATTGGTTGATCGTGCCCACATTACAGTGCTCACGGGCGAAACGCTTGAATTGGTGCGAGTACTTGTTTATTTCGTTATTATTTTCTCCTACTTGAGTACGATCGGCATGGTGCTTTACTTAAATCGCAATGAGCGGCCTCAAGCGCTGCTAACCATTATCCAATCGCTTGTTTTCTTCTTGTTTGCCAATCTGCAGTTCATCTTAAGCTCCGGTGGCGTTGACACCGATATGCTCCTCGGGCATGTGTATAAGCTGGCCGGCTTCTACTTCCTGATGAAAGGGATCTATTACGTCACGCTGGATGAGCCGTTCAAACAATATAAACGGACGGAATCACGCATCCATTTCTTGGCTTACCACGATGAGCTAACCGGATTGTCCAATCGGCGCCAGCTGCAAGAGCAGCTAAGCGCGGAGCTGGTGCGCGCGCAGCAGAGCAACCATAAACTCGCTGTTTTTCTACTGGATATTGATAGGTTCAAGACCTTTAATGATGCGCTTGGTCATTCCTTTGGCGATCAAATGCTGCAGGCTGTTTCCCAGCGGCTGAGGCTGGCAGTGGGCCCGTCGAATCATGTGTTCCGCATGGGAGGGGACGAGTTTGTCGTCTTAATGGCGGACATTAAGGATGCGGAGACCGAACAGGTAGAAACAAAAGCCAAAGCGCTCATGGGGCTCTTCGATGCACCGTTTGTGCTGGGCGAAGCGGAATATCATATTACGATCAGTCTCGGGATTTCCTTCTATCCGCAGGACGGAGAGAGCGTTGAGGTGCTGCTCAAGAACGCAGATACGGCCATGTACAGCGCCAAAGCACATCGCAATGAATTCTCCAGCTACGATCCGGAGATGAACTGTAAATCGCATGATCGTTTGAGGCTGGAGAGCGATCTGCGCCGTGCGATCGAGCAGGAGCAGTTCACGCTGGCTTATCAGCCGCTCGTTAATTTAAGCACGGGCAAAGTAATTGGAGTCGAGGCGTTAGTGCGCTGGAATCATCCACAGCGGGGATTACTGCCGCCGGGTGATTTTATCCCGATCACGGAAGAGAATGGACTTATTCTGCAGCTCGGCGAATGGGTGCTCAAGGCCGCCTGCAAACAGAACGTCGCTTGGCAGGAAGCCGGCTTGCCGCCGATGATGATGTCCGTGAACTTGTCGATGCGGCAGTTTAGACAGCATCAGCTGGCGGAACGCATTAAGGGCATATTGGATGCAACGGGCATGCCGCCGAAATATCTGGAGCTGGAGATTACGGAGAGTATGACCAGCGACGTGGAGTTCGCCAGCGATACGCTGACCAGCTTGAAGGAGATAGGCGTACAGATCAGTATCGATGATTTCGGTACGGGCTACAGCTCGCTGATCTCGCTTAAACGGTTCCCGATTGATAAGCTGAAGATCGACCGCTCATTCGTCAGCGACTTGGCGAAAGGCGGCAGCGATGCGGCGATAGTCGCAACCATTACAACGATGGCTAGAAACTTGAAGCTTAAAGTAACGGCCGAAGGCGTAGAGAACGACGAACAGATTAAGTTTCTGCGTGAACGTAACTGCGAGGAAGCGCAAGGCTTCTACTTCACCAAGCCGATTCCGGCGAACTTGTTCGAGAACTGGTACAGGCATCGCAATAGTCAATTGGCTTAGGCTCTTAAGAGGCTTAAGAGGAGTGTTTACATATGGAACAACTCACAACCGTGTTTATCTATGGCTCGCTCTTGCCGGGCCATAGCAATCATCATGTCTGTGCCGGATTCATTCAATCTGCTGCACCCGGTGTCATTCTTGGGAGGCTGGTTGATTACGGACCTTACCCGGCGCTGCTGCGGGATGCCGCAGCTTACACAAGTGGTGCCCGTGTTCGTGGAATGTGGATTGTCGTGAATGAGCAAGGTTTGAAACGTATGGATGATCTGGAGCAATTCGTGGGGATCGAAGAGGTAAACGATTACGATCGGATCTGGGTAACCGACAACCATCAGCCGGAGCAAAGCGGGTGGGTTTATGTATGGGATACGCCGAGAGGCTGCCCGCCCATCGCGGAAGATTATTGGCCTGACTTCTACGCCCGCAAGCGGGGCTGACATGCAGATGCGATTACTCGTTCGTTGAGGGAATTGACATCGATATACGTAAGGATAAATTTCGCTCAGTCGCCTTGCTGAGCGTTTTTGCGTTGTTGAACGTATGGATAATTCCGAAGGCGAGCAACAAGCAGGCCATCGTAAAGACGATAACGCGTTTTACTTTGTGAATGACAGCCGTTCCGTCATCACGGTGAATTCGCCTGCGTCTGATCGATTGGCGCCAGATAAGCAGTAATGGTGCAGCGAGGATAATGAGTCCGACGGTAATCATCTGCTTCCGGTAAGCCATGCCAAGAGGGAATACGTTAATGGAAGCATACAGGAACGCTTCGATGACCAGCACTTGAATGGGGACGACTAAAGCGACTTCAGACGCCGCACGGCGCTTTGTACGGCTCACGACATCATCCGGGTGCTTCACGGTAAGCCGAGCCAGATTAAGCAGTCTAGAAACGGAATAGAAGGCGATGGCTGCAGTTGGCAGCATAATGAGCGCGAAGAACATGAGCGCATTATCGAGCACAAACCAGTTGCGGTAAGAATACGTCGCGATCAGCATGATCATCTTGGCCAAAGCCAGAAGTATCATTGAGCTGAGCAGGGCAAGCGTAAGGATGGCAGTGCGTCGCAGACTGTGAGTCGTACGCCGGAAGGCCATGCTGCCGGTTGTGAGCCCCGCAAAGAGAGACAATAAGAGTAATAGAACAGCCATCGCAGCATTGATGACGTAAACTTGTGTGGACATATTCGGTTTCCCCCATTTCCACGGAATGAACTAGTATTAGTTTACTTGGAAGCACTATGGTTCAAGAACGGGCGCAAGTCCAGTGCTGAAACTGGACTTAGGTCGTAGATTTAGGTTTAAGGTGTATCTCTCGTATCTCCTCTAAGCATTACACTTTGCGTTTGCGATATTGGGAGGGAGACACGCCATAGTAGGCGGTAAACTGTTTCGTAAAATGATGAATAGAGGCATATCCCAAATCCTCTGCGATCGCCGTAATGGATCGATTGCTCTCCCAAAGTGCGGCTGCTGCTTGTTTCATGACAGCGCGGCTCCAATAGGCTTTTGGAGAGATGCCCGCGGTTTGCTTGAAGAGCGAATGGAATCTCGTTTTCTGAAGCCCGCTTTGTGCCAGCCAGCTCGTATAATTCGATCCTGCATGCGCTTCTTTATCGATGCGGTGCATAATCGTTTTCATTCGGTAGTCACTGTGCCAGCTTTCCCCGGCAATCTGGATGAACTCCAGCATAAACGCTTTGAGCAGGCTATGTGCGATCGTATCGCCGAGTGTGCGCTGCTGTTGATGATGCTTCACAATATGGGGAAACAAATCCATCAAGATGGTATGGTGCTGCAAATGAAAGAGATGCGGCATTGTATCCAGAACGGTGTTTTCCTGTACGGCTGTTAACAACTCTGGCAGTAAATCCGACGGATGCCAATACAAGTGATGCTCAGTTGACCGCGGCTCCTCATTCCATAGCTCGAAATAGAGATTATAAGTTGCTAAACGATTCTCATGGTCCGTGTAGAAGGAATGCATCAGCTGAGGCGGCAGGAAGATCAAATCGCCCCTCTTCAGCGGATAGACCTGCCCGTTAACCGTAATACTTCCTCTGCCGCCATCAACGAGATGAAAGGCATAACAGTATCCGAAGCGGCCATATTCGAACTCGTTTCGCTCATAAGGGAATTGGTAGTGATGCCCGACGCGGATGAATGGCATTATCTCGCTAATAGGCTGCTGTGTAGCTGCATCCACCCTCAATTCACTCCCCGCCGCATGTCCCGCCTTATTCCTATTGTATCATGAAGCGTGCAGATCCTGAACTCTGCCGAGCATGAAAAAAAAGCCCAAGCCTCTCGAGTGGAGAGGGCTTGAGCCCTTTTGAAGTATAAGATGGTTCACCTTATATTAAACTTACAGGTCGCCCCAGTTAAGGTTGGACGATTTGCTGTAGTTGGTTACTTTCTGCTCGAAGAAATCGGTTTTCATCCCGTTCATATTGCTGAAGCTTTCCACCCATTTCATCGGATGCTCGACGATTTCCGGATACAGAATATCGAGATTCAGCTTGCGCAGACGTTCATTGGATAGAAACTTAATGTATTTCTCGATGATTTCATCAGTGAGGCCCGGAATGGTGTTGTTCGTAATATATTGACCCCATTCGATTTCATGCTCAACAGCTGTACGCATCATTTGGCGAAGCTCTTCGATGAGAACCGGCGTGAACAGCTCCGGATTTTCTTTTCGCACTTCACGGAAGATACCTTGGAACAACGCTAAGTGAGTCAATTCATCGCGCTGGATATATTTGATCTCAGAGACGGTACCGAGCATTTTGCCTTGGCGGCCAAGCGCATAGAAGAAGCTGAATCCGCTGTAGAAGTAGATCCCTTCAAGGATGTAGTTCGCCATAATGGTCTTGATAAGATTTTGCGACGATGGATTAGCAATGAAGTTCTCGTACAGGTCGGTGATGAACCGATTCCGCTTCAAGAGGTTCTTGTCCTCGCGCCACAGGTTATAAATTTGATCGCGTACTTCCGGAGAAACCACGCTGTCTAGAATATAGGAATAGGATTGGCTGTGAACGGCTTCTTGGAACGTATGAACCGTTAAGCACAGGTTTACCTCAGGTGCAGTAATATATTCGTTGACGTTCGGCAGATTTGCCGTTTGAAGCGAATCCAAGAAGATGAGGAAGCTGATAATTTTATCGTAGCTGTTACGCTCGGAGAGCGACAGGTTTCTGTAATCTTTGGCATCCTGAGCAAGAGGAATCTCTTCCGGAATCCAGAAGTTATTCATCATCGTACGGTACATCTTCGTTGCCCAGTCATATTTCACGTTGTTAAGCTCAATCAGATTGGTCGTATTGCCGCCAATCATGCGACGCTTGCCCCAATCGCGGTCGCCTTCTTCATTGAACAATTTTTTCTTTTGCAGATCCATTAAATGGGCTGCCTCCCTCTATTCGTTCCTAAAAATAAGCTGCAGTGGTCTTAAGATTACGTTGAAAAGTGGCCCGGAGGGCAGTATGGAGTCGGAAAAGTGTCAACGTTCGCCTAGGCTGAATGACTGGCGTAGCTTCTGTCACGTCAATCATTCAGCCTTTGTAGCCCGGATTTCTACCTCTAAATCATTTATAAATTCAAAGAAATCCGGTCTACAACAGCGATTGGAGACCCATACTGACCGCAGGGACACCTTTTTTCAACGATTCCTTAAGAGCTGCAGCTTACGCAATCTTCAACTTCCAAGCTCTTGTTGCGGCAATAGTAAACGGTTTTGAGGCCGTTCTCCCATGCTGCCATGTACAGTTCCATAAATTCCTTCGCCGTGTATTCCGGCGTGATGTACAAGTTAAACGATTGCGCTTGATCGATATGGCGCTGACGGCGGCCCGCTGCGCGGATGCTCCAGCGCTGATCGATGTGATGCGCTTCTTTGTAGAACCAGAACGTTTCTTCGTTCAGGTTAGGCGCTGTTTGCGGAATGACCGCATTCTTCTTCTCTTCAACGAAGAACTTGTTGAAGATCGGGTCAATACCTGCAGTAGAACCGGCGATCAAGGAAGTGGAGGCTGTAGGTGCAATCGCGAACATCCATGCGTTACGGACGCCGTTCTCAGCTACATCCTTCTTCAGTTTCTGCCAGTGCGGCGCATCATAACCGCGGGATTCGAAAAATTCTCCCGTATGCCATTCACTGCCTTCAAATACGCGGTAAGCGCCTTTTTCCTTGGCGATTTCCATCGATGCTTTGATTGCGCAGTAGTTGATCCACTCATACAGCTCATCGGCACGATCCAAATGCTCTTCGGATTCCCATGCAATGCTGTTAAGAGCAAGCCATTGATGGTAACCGCTCGTACCAAGTCCAACCGCACGGTATTTCTGGTTCGTAATTTCCGCTTGCGGGATCGGGTAATGGTTAAGGTCGATAACATTATCCATCATCCGCATTTGGCAGGTGACAACCTCTTCGATTTCCTCTTTCGTTCTGGAACGGCCAAGGTTAAGGGAAGAGAGGTTACAAACGACATAGTCGCCGCTTTTCACTTGTGTTGTAATAACGCCGTCTTCATGAGTTGTCGTGATATATTCAGTCGGGCTCATGTTCTGGCAAATTTCCGTACAAAGGTTAGAACAATAAATGATGCCTTTATGTTTATTCGGGTTCGCGCGGTTTACCGTATCGCGGTAGAACACGAAAGGTGTGCCTGTTTCAAAGGAGCTTGCAAGAATTTTCTTCATGATATCGATAGCCGGTACTTCGTCACGGGAAAGCGCAGGGTTGTTCACGCACTCTTCATAACGACGTTCCCACTCTTCGCCCCATGAATCCTCAAGTGCCCAGCCCATGTAGCTGCGTACTTCGTGAGGATCGAACAGGAACCACGAGTCACGCTCTTGTACTTTGCGCATGAACAAGTCAGGGATGCAGACACCAGGGAAGATGTCATGTGCTTTCATCCGGTCATCGCCGTTGTTGGTTTTAAGATTAAGGAAGTCGAAAATATCCTTATGCCATACGTCAAGGTAAACCGCGACTGCGCCGGAACGAACGCCGAGCTGGTCGACGGCAACCGCCGTGTTGTTGTAGTTCTTGATCCAAGGGACTACGCCGCCGGCAACGCCTTTGTATCCGCGGATGTTGGAGCCGCGGCTACGCACTTTACCGATGTAGATACCCATGCCGCCGCCGAATTTAGATACTTGCGCGAAGCTGGAGTCTACGTTGTAAATGCCCCACAGGTTATCAGGCACGGTATCGATGAAGCAGCTGGAAAGCTGGTGGAACGGTTTGCGTGCATTGGCAAGAGTAGGTGTGGCAACCGTCATTTGAAGACGGCTGAGCACATCGTAGAACTTGCGCGCCCAAGCGAGCTTGTCATCTTCTTTCATAGCGAGATGCATCGCTACGCCCATGAACAATTCTTGCGGAAGCTCAAGCACGTCGCCGCTGAAGCTCTTGATCAAGTAGCGGTCTGCAAGTGTTTTGAGGCCGATGTAGTTGAACAGGTAGTCGCGTTCAGGCACGATGTAATTGCCGAGCTCACGGATTTCATCACGGGTGTAATACTCTAATATGTAGCTCCCGTAAAGCCCTTTGTCTGTCAAATACGTAATCAGCGAGTAGAAGTCTCCATAGCCGAAATAGCCGTATTTGCGATTGATTGCAGATTCTTTATAAAGATCGTACACAAGAAGTTTGGCTGCAACGTACTGCCAGTTCGGCTGTTCGATGCTTGTTTTTTCTACCGCAACCTGTGTGAGTGTACGCTGAATTTCTTTGGTTGTAATGTTGTTGCGGAAATAAGGAAGCAAAGCAGTTTCCAGCTCAAGCGGATCGCAGTCGTTATAGCCGACACACGAGAAATCAATAACCTTCTTAAGCTTTGAAAAGATCAATTCTTCTTTCTGACCGTTCCTCTTAATAATATCCACGAGCAGAGCCACTCCTTGTCGAAGGATGTCGTCTGACAACCTCTAATACACAATATGTTGTTAGTACTTCCCTAAATTACACCAATATATAGTGGCTGTCAAGTTATACTATTCGACATCAGACCATACCGTTACACCTGTTTTGAGGGGGTGAAAAGCCCATGAAAACGTACAGCTGCGGCATTTTTTATCGATCGGGACAGCTAGTTCTATAAACGTAGCTAATATAAAAAAGTGAGTACTATATCAATTGCGGAAACTAATTATAGCACTAACTTTAGTAGTCGTGTGGTGACAATAATAGGGATAAAGGCAAGCTGCTTCTAACCGTGTAAGATGTTCAAACAACGTTTGGATTTATCGTTGGTGTTCGACCATCAGCTTTAGTACACTTATTCTGAGTTTATTGTTCAATAATAAGGAGAGGACGTGACTACACAACATCATGAACCTTCGCATTCAATATAAATCCCATTCCGCAATACAAGCGGTGGTCTTGTGCATCTGGATGTGCCTCGTACTTATCAGCATCCCTGGCCTGGCGTCCGCGCACGCTGAGCTTGAACGCTCCGAACCGGAGGCTAACGTCAAATATGAGCAAAGCCCGAAATCGGTTGAGCTGAGTTTTAACGAATCCATCGAGGCGAAGGTAGGCTCCATAGAAGTACTTGATTCCAAATCTCGACCCGTTACGAGCGAAACCGCGCAAGCCAGCAAAGATCATCGTTCGCTGATACTGCCTCTTCCTTCGCTTGGCGAAGGCGTGTATACCGTGTCTTACTCAATCATCTCTGAGGACGGCCATCCCGTTAGTGGATCTTACGTCTTTATTGTAGGAAATCCTCAGGAGGGCGTGGATGCTGCCACATTTGATCCCCATAAAGAGCTTGGTCATGAAGGACACAGCGCTACTACCCAACTGACAACAGGACAATTTATCATTTACGCTGCCCGCATCGTTTATTATGGGGCGCTGCTATGGGCAGCGGGACTAATGCTGTGGCCATTACTGACCCGGGGACGTGGCAAACTGCTTCCGGACATTCAGCGAAAATGGGAACGGATTGCCTTGCGGACACTGCTTGTTGGTTCGCTTGTTTATATTTTCGTCCATGCTCGCGAGATATTGACAGGTTATCCACGGGATGAATATAGCAAGCTCTTCCTGCAGACGAACATCGGGCGTGAATGGATTGCGCTGCTGGTGCTGGTGCTTCTCGGATTTATTATCGTCCGTTTCCATGCCGTTCTGAAGACCATCTGGGCGCTGCTCATTCTTGCGCTTGAGAGCTGGAGCGGTCATGCGGCGGTATTTGCTCCGAAATCAGCGTCTGTCATGTTTGATTTTGTGCATCTGGCAGCTGCAGCCATCTGGGTAGGCGGTTTGATCCTGCTTGGTTTGCTCTGGCAGTCCGATCGCAAGGAAGCTGGGAGATTCGCCGTCTTATTCTCCAGGGCGGCCTTGCTGTCGCTTGCACTTCTTATTTTGTCAGGCATTGGCATGACTTTGCTGTTTCTGCCTTCCCTTCACTATTTGTTCTACACGGCATGGGGAACGATTCTACTGATCAAGACAGGTTTCGTCCTGCTGGTCCTCATCGTTGGCGGTATTCTTCATCTGCGCATACGCAGAGGCAATCTGCCGACAACCGTGCTGCTTCGTATCGATGCCGCACTGATGGCCCTCATCCTTGTATCGGCAGCACTCTTTACCTATATAAGTCCATTGCCGGCGAATGAGCCGGTTGTTTATCACAAAATGGGTGATACGATGCATCTGTCACTGCGAGTAACGCCGAACAAGCCGGGCGATAACCAGTTTATCGTGAAGGTATGGCTGCCTGACGCGGTAGGCGCCCCGAAATCCGTTACGATGCGCTTGTTTGCGTTGGATCAGAAGGAACTCGGCCCGATTCAAGTGCCGATCAAGCTTTTCGAAGATACTGAAATTACCTCATTCGATGGCTATGTGAAGGCTGCTTACAAAGCAGAGGGACCGTTCATTCCATTCGCAGGGCGTTGGCAGGCTGAAATCCGCGTGTTGGATAAAGACGATAACGAGCAAGTGCAGAAGGTGGAGTTCCGAAATTATTAATAGAGGCGGCAGGTGACAAAATGACATATAACCGAATAAAATGGTTCATTTTGTGGACGCCGACTTTAACGATAGCGTTGTGGGAATATTTGCGACATACGTTTCTGCTCCCTTATGTTTCGATGGATCTTGGCAATGCGCTCGCGCCCGTTATTGTCATGACCGTAACGGCGACGCTCCTTATCAAGCTGTTTCGCATGCTGGAGTCCACTAACGAGTCGCTGCAGCAGGCGAAAGCGGCTAAGGCAGCGTTCATGGAACGAGAGCAGCTTGCCCGGGAACTGCATGACGGCATCTCGCAGTCACTCTTCCTGTTGTCCGTGAAGCTGGATAAGCTGGAGCAAGCGAAGGACAATGAAGCTGTCATGGAGACGACGCAGCAGCTCCGCCGTACGGTGCGGCACGTATATGAAGATGTGCGGCAGTCGATTGCCTCGCTTCGCAGCGAGCCTTCGAGAACCGATGTGCAATGGATGCAGGCGGTTCGGGATATGGCGGAGGAGCTGCAGCGCGGCGGCCTCACAGTGGAGCTGGATTGGCAGCTTACCGAAGGTAATTTAAGCAGCAAGGAAAAGGTCGAGCTGCTCGCGATCGTTCGCGAGGCGATGCTGAACGTGCGTAAGCATGCCAATGCTTCATGCCTGGCCGTGCATGCTTGGCCTGACTCGGATGGGGGCAACGGCTTTCGGTGTACCATCGAGGATGATGGAATTGGCGCTGAGCCGGCCCAGCTTATGGCTAAGGGACGATACGGCATTAGGATGATGCAGGATCGTGCCAAGGCGATGGGCTGGCAGTTTGGGGTTCGGTCGACTGGTGCGGCGGAGGCATCAGATGCAAAAGATGTGGAAGATGAGATGCCGATGGTTAAGGGTACCGTCGTTGAAGTGAAAAAGGAGGCGGAGCGCTGACATGAGCGAAACTCAAATAACGGTGCTGATTGTCGACGACCATCCACATGGACGGGAAGGGATGCGGGACATCCTCAGCGGCGACGCATCCTTCTCAATAGTAGGAGAAGCGTCAAACGGCGAGCAGGCAGTCATGCTTGCGGCTTCGCTGGTGCCTGATTTGGTGCTAATGGACATCAACATGCCGGTGATGAACGGAATGGAAGCGACGCAGCGCATTAAGACGATCGATCCGCGCATCAAAATCATTATGGTGACCGTCTCGGACGATATCTCCGACCTGTTCGAAGCGATCAAACGGGGGGCGCAGGGCTATCTGCTGAAGAACCTGTCGCCATCGGCATGGCTGGAGTATTTGCGCGCTGTTGCCGTGGATGAGGCCCCGTTGTCCAAGGAGCTTGCTTTTCGCATGCTGCAGGAGTTTAACGGGGGAAGCGCGGGGCAGGCAGGGGCAGGAGCTGGGAAAGCTGTTGTCGCTGAGGTCGTGCGCAGCGAGACTGCCGGCGTAACGGAGCAAGATGCCGTACACACCGCATTGACGCAGCGGGAGCGCGAGGTGCTGGAGCGGGTAGCTTTTGGCGGCTCTAATCGGCAAATTGCCGAAAGTTTCGGGATTTCCGAACATACGGTGAAGAACCATTTGAAACATATTTTGCAAAAGCTGCATCTGGAGAATCGGGTTCAACTCACTCGCTATGCGCTGGAGAAAGGGCTTGCGAAGGAGTAGCACGGGCAAGCCAAGACACAAACTTGTAACATGCGAATAGCTCGAACGAGTCATGGCGGATAAAGCTTCTTGCGTTATACTGCTCCTATATAGACGAGAGCAGGAGGGTGTAAAATGAAAAAATTAAAGAAATGGTCAGTGCTCGGCATGACGCTGATGGCGATGTTCCTTTTTGCAGGAGTTGCAAGTGCACACGTAACGGTTTGGCCTAAGGAAGCAGCTCAGAACAGTTATGAAGTCTTCTCGGTGCGCGTTCCGAGCGAGAAAGAGAACGTGACGACGAAAGTCGTGAAAGTGAAAGTGCCTGACGGCGTGGGAATTAGCCGCGTTGAGCCGAAGGCGGGTTGGAAATACGAGCTTGAGCGCAATGCGGACACGAAAGCCATTACTGCTGTGACGTGGACAGCCGAAGGCGATGGATTGGCGCAAACGGAATTCACCGAATTCCGGGTATCCGGTAAAGTTGCAGCGGATGCGAAGCAGTTGATCTGGAAAGCTTATCAAACCTACAGCGACAGCTCAGTTGTGGAGTGGGTCGGCGGTGACGGAGCGGACTACCCGGCATCGGTAACTACGGTGACGGCGGCATCAGGCGAAGGTGACGCACACGGCGGCGGTACTTCTGGTTCCGCAGGGTCAGATCCGAATACGGCAACGTCTTCGGGTTCGGAAGGTACGGGGAACACAGCGACGACGGATGTAGGTAACGAGGCCGGTACGCCGGAAACAGCGGGTAACGGCGCGGCAGAGACTGCTGCGGCCGACAAGTCGGATAGCGGCTCGGATCCGGTCAACCGTACGCTGTCCATCGTCGCCGTAGCACTGGCGGCAGCAGCGCTCGGCGTTGCGGTTTCGCGTAAGAGACAGCGTTAATTAGATGCAGGGGCAGACTCAAAAGCGTGCAGGCGGCTGATGAGACTGCCTCTTTTGCGTTTCTTGGAGCTGAGAGAGGATATGCCGCTTACAGAAGTGAAAGATGGTCGAATAGCGGCGCTTAAGAGGATATACCGCTCTCGGAGTGGTTCCATCAGTGGCAGGGCAATCCGCCCTTGCGAAAGGGTATGTAAACTTTGTATAATAGGTTCTATATACGTTAACGCGATGAGGAAGAAGAGTACGCAGTGCTTTCTTGACAGGGAGAAGACGCCGTAGATTGAGAGCGTCTTTGGGAAATCAGGCTGCCGAAGTTCCCTTCCGAGCAGACTCTTGAAGGTGTACGGCTTCGTGCCGCACAAGGTAGGGAGTACCGGGTTCCGGCCGATATTCGGACTTTGAGGAATTGCCTCGCCTACAATCAGGCTGCGGTAATTTGAATTAGGGTGGTAACACGGTTCTTTCGTCCCTTACGGGGAGAAGGAGCCGTTTTTTTGTTTTCAGAAATGCGATTTGGTTAAAGAAGGGGCTGGATGGAATGAAAGAGCGTTTGGAAGCATTGCGGGTCGAGGCGCTGCAGGAGCTGCAGCAGGTTGACGGTCCGCAGCAATTGAATGATCTGCGTGTCAAATATCTAGGCAAGAAAGGCGCGCTGACCGAAATTCTCCGCGGCATGGGTTCTCTAAGTGCTGAAGAGCGTCCGGTTATCGGGCAAGTCGGTAATGAAGTACGCGCCGCTATTGAAGAAGTTATTGAAACGAAGCAAGCGGCGTTCCAGCAAGCTGAAACGGCGAACCGCCTTCGTGCCGAAACGATCGACGTTACGCTGCCGGGCAAGAAACAATCCGCAGGCGCCGTTCATCCTTTGAACAAAGTAGCGCAAGAAATCGAGGACGTGTTTATCGGTCTTGGTTACACGATCGCTGAAGGACCGGAGGTCGAATCCGACTACTACAACTTCGAAGCGCTGAATCTGCCGAAGGATCACCCTGCGCGCGATATGCAGGATTCCTTCTATGTAACGGACGACATCCTTATGCGTACGCACACTTCGCCGGTACAGGTTCGCACGATGAAAGCCATGAACGGCAAGCCGGTTAAAGTGATTTGCCCGGGTAAAGTTTACCGCCGCGATGATGACGATGCAACGCATTCGTTCCAGTTCAATCAGATCGAAGGACTTGTCATCGGACCAAACATCCGCATGAGCGATCTCAAAGGCACTTTGCTTCAATTCGTACAGCTGATGTTCGGCAAGCAAGCCCAAATCCGTCTTCGTCCGAGCTTCTTCCCGTTCACGGAGCCAAGCGCTGAGGTTGACGTAACTTGCGTACAGTGCGGCGGCCATGGCTGCCGGATGTGTAAGCAAACCGGCTGGCTGGAGATTCTGGGCTGCGGCATGGTTCATCCGCGCGTGCTTGAGATGGGCGGCTACGACCCGAATGAAGTCAGCGGCTTCGCATTCGGTATGGGCGTAGAACGTATTGCGCTGCTGAAATACGGCATTGACGACATCCGTCATTTTTATACGAACGATCTGCGCTTCCTAAGCCAGTTTGTCCGAATGTGAGAAGGAGGCGACTACTAATATGAACGTATCTTATAAATGGTTGAACGAATATATCGAGTTGAACGGCTATACCGGCGATCAACTGGCAGAGCTAATGACAAGCGGAGGCATTGAAATCGATGTCGTCGAATCCCGTAACAAAGGTGTTACAGGCGTAGTTGTCGGTCACGTGCTGACACGCGAAAAGCATCCCGATGCTGACAAGCTAAGCGTTTGTACACTTGATGTGGGCGGCCCGGAAGTGCTGCAAATCGTGTGCGGCGCTAAGAACGTAGCTGCAGGACAGCTGGTTCCGGTTGCGACAATCGGCGCTGTATTGCCGGGGGATTTTGCCATTAAACGTGCTAAGCTGCGCGGGGTAGAATCTCAGGGCATGATCTGTTCCGCGAAGGAGCTTGGTCTTAACGAGAAGCTTCTGCCTAAAGAACAGCAAGAAGGCATTCTCGTGCTGCCGGAAGGTACGCCGATCGGCGCATCTATTCTGGATGTGCTCGCTATCGAAGATGAAGTATTGGAGCTTGATTTGACGCCAAACCGTTCGGATTGCCTAAGCATGCTGGGTGTTGCCTATGAAATCGGTGCATTGACAGGCCGCAGCGTGAAGCTGCCGGACAACCGTGTGAGCGATTCGGCGGAGCAAGCTTCTGCGCATGTATCGGTTCGCATCGAAGCAAAAGAACAATGCTCACACTACTCGGCGCGTTATATTCAAGGCGTTCATATCGGCCCTTCGCCGCAGTGGATGCAGAATCGTCTGATGGCTGCCGGCATTCGCCCGATCAGCAACGTAGTCGATATTACGAACTTTGTTATGCTGGAGTACGGTCAACCGCTGCACGCTTTCGACGCGGATAAAGTCGAAGGTGGACGCATTGTTGTTCGTATGGCAAACGAAGGTGAAGTGCTGACTACGCTTGATGGCCAAGATCGCAAGCTTGAGCCGCACATTCTGGTTATCTCGAACGGTCAAGAACCGCTGGCGCTTGCAGGCGTTATGGGCGGTGCAAGCTCGGAAGTAACCGCTTCGACGGTCAATATTTTGCTGGAATCGGCTCGCTTTGATGGCGGCACCATTCGCAAAACATCTCGTCAAGTCGGCCTGCGTTCGGAATCGAGCGTACGTTTCGAGAAGGGTGTTGACCCGGCTCGAGTAATACCTGCCCTTGATCGCGCAGCTTCGCTAATGGCGAAATATGCAAGCGGCCATGTGCTTGACGGCATCGTGGAAGAGCTGACTGAACAGCCGAAGGATGCGGTAATCAGCGTATCGATCGCCAAAATCAACCGTTACCTCGGAACTGAGCTTGTGAAGCTCGAAATCGAAACGATTTTTGGCCGTTTGCAATTCCCGTTTGAATTGTCGACTGATGGGGTATTTACTGTAAGTGTTCCATCCAGGCGCGGCGACATTACACGCGATGTCGATCTAATTGAAGAGGTTGCCCGGTTGTTCGGTTATGACAATATCCCGACGACGGCAATCGAAGGCGCTGCAACACCGGGTGCATTGACGAAGCCGCAGGCGATTCGCCGCGAGCTGCGCAAACGTCTCACGGATGCCGGCCTTCACGAAGTAATCAGCTACTCCTTCACTCACCCGGATCGGACGAAGCTGTTCCCGGCTCTGGCCGGAGCGGACTTGTTCCCGGTTCGGCTGGCGCTTCCAATGAGCGAGGACCGCAGTGTATTGCGTACCAGCCTGCTTCCGCAATTGCTGGAAACAGCTGCGTACAACCGAAATCGTAAAAACGACGATGTCGCGATCTTCGAGATCGGCAGCGTCTTCCATACGGATGAAGAGGCACTTACTCGTCTGCCTCATGAGAAACACCGTCTTGCCGTTCTCCTTACCGGCAACAAGAATGTAACGGAATGGAACCGTAAAGCAGAAGCTTATGATTTCTATGATCTGAAAGGCATTCTCGAAACCTTGGTGGACGTGCTTGGCGTTAGCGGCTCGATCAGCTATGAAGCAGCTCAGCCGGAGCATATGCACCCGGGCCGTACTGCAGCGGTTGTTTTCGAAGGCGAGCGCGGTGCGCAGACCATTGGATACCTGGGGCAGTTGCACCCGACCACACAGATCGATCATGATCTGGCTGACACGTATGTGCTCGAAGTCGAGCTGGCGCCGCTTTATGCCGCTGCTGATTTTGACATCGTGTATAAGGCACTGCCTCGTTACCCAGCTATGGAACGTGATATCGCAGTTGTACTCAGCCGCGAAGTTGCAGCAGGCAAGCTGATCGATGCTGTTCAAGAGACAGCCGGCGCGTTGCTGGAATCGGTTCGTATCTTCGATATCTTTACCGGAGAGAAGCTGGGCGCTGATAAGAAAAGCGTCGCACTTTCACTCGTTTACCGTCATGCAGAGCGTACGTTGACGGATGAAGAAGTAACAGAACGCCATGCAGAGGTTGTAACAAAATTGGAACAATCTTTTGCAGCGGAATTGCGTAAATAGGCAGGAGTTGACCTTTGCCGCATCGAATTAGTTCCTTGCGAACAAATCTCGGTGCGGCTTTATTCTATTTTGCTGGATTATCGGCATGAGAAAGCTTGTACAGCAAGGCTTGCCCGGAATGCTTTAGAAGTGGAAGAAGGCAACGATTGTCGCATTGAACTCATTTTTCACCCTTGAACCTATAGGAGGACATGCCCTCATGAACGCTGCCGATCGGACACGTGTAACTGTTGATATATTTGGAAACCAATTCAAATTAGCTGGTCACAATAACCCTGACTATATCAAGCGCATTGCAGCGCTTGTTGACGAGAATATGAATAAGCTGGCTAAGGGCTATCCACGACTGGATGTGCCTAAGATTGCTATGCTTGCTGCAGTACATATGGCTGAAGATGTTTTTAGATTGCGAGTCGAAAATGAGCGGATGCACGAAACCGAGGAGCGCCGCAAAGCGGCCGTAGCGGAGCTGGAGCAGGTAAAGCTGATCGTGGATACGCTGCACGGCCAGCTCGATGCGGAGCGGCTGAGCGCGGAAGCGGAGCTGGCTAGCGCGGAGGCGAGGCTTGCCGCTGCGCTGGCGGCTGCGGAGGAGACGCTGGCCGCGGAGCGGGCGAGAGCGGAGGCGGCGCTGGCCGCGGAGCAGGCGAGAGCGGAAGCGGCGCTGGCCGTGGAGCAGGCGAGAGCGGAAGCGGCGCTGGCCGCGGAGCAGGAGGAAGCGGAAGCGGCGATCGAGGCTGCGCGCGAGGAGCTGGAGCGGACAAGCGCGATGCTGCAGGGGCGCTTGGAGCAAGCGGTCGGCGCAGCCGAAGCGAAGCTGGCGAGCGAGCAGGAAGCCGCGCTTGCGGAGCAACTGCGCGTGATGGCGGAGCGCGAGATCGAGCAAGAGGCTTCGCGAGCAGAGATCGAGCGCTTGAAGGCGGAGCTTGTGCGTGAGCAAGAGGAAGCGCGAGCTGAGCTTGAGCGAGTAAGAGCGGAGCTTATTGCGGAACGTGAGGATGCACAAGAAACAGCGCGTTTAGAGCTGGTTCTATTGCAAGAAGAACGTGATAGCGAGCATACTGCAGCTCAAGCGGAACTTACACGAGTTCAGGAGGAGCTGACTGCGAAGCTGGAAAACGAGCAAGCAGCAGCCCATGCAGAGCTTGCACGAGTCCAGCAGGAGCTGACAACGAAGCTGGAAAGCGAGCAAGCCGCTTCTATCGAGCAGCTTGAGCGTACAAGAGCGGAGCTACTGGCAGAGATTTCGTTCGAGCAGGAAGCAGCTCAAGAGGAACTTGCGCGTGTGAGTGCGGAATGGGCGGCGAAACTAACAAGTGAACTGGAAGCAGCTCGTGCTGAGTTTGCGCAAGTAAGAACAGAGCTGGATGCAAAACATACAAGTGAATTGGATGCTTCTCAAGCAGAACTCGAGCGGGTGTGGGTGGAACTGACTGCTGAGCGTGAAAGTGAGCAGTCCGCATCTCAAGCAGAGCTGGAACGCGTACGCACGGAGCTCGCAGCGGAACTGGAAGCGGTAAGAGAAACTTCGCGTAAAGCGCTTGAGCAATTGCAGGAAGAGTTCGATCGTGAGCAAGAGGCCGCTCATGAAGAGCTGGAGCTGGTCAGCTCGACACTGCAAGGCCGGATGGAGCAAACGATTCAAGCGGCTGAAGAGAAACTGGCAAGTGAGCGCGAAGCAGCAGAAGCAAATCTGCAAGCTGAGCGTGAGTCAGCAGCAGCTAAGCTGGCTAGTGAACTTGAAGCAGCGGAAGCGAGACTGGCAAGTGAACGAGCAGTCGCAGAAGCAAATCTGCATGCTGAGCGTGAAGCAGCAGCTGCTAAACTCGCAAGCGAGCTTGAAGCCATGGAAGCAGTGCTGGCTAGTGAACTTGAAGCAGCGGAAGCGAAGCTGACTACTGAACGCGAAGTCGCAGAAGCGACTCTGCATGCTGAACGAGTAGCTGCAGCAACTAAGCTGGCAAGTGAGCTCGAAGCAGCGGATGCGAAGCTTGCTGAACTGCGCGACGCTCATCGCTCAGAGCTCGAGGAGCTGCAGCTTACGCTGGAGCTGGAAGTGGAATCGCAGTCGCTGGCTGCAATCGAAGCGCGCGAAGAACTGGAGCGCACGAAATTCGCCATGGAAGCGCAACTGGAGCAAGTGCGTGAAGCTGCTCAAGCAGAGCTTGCTCAGGAGCGAGAATATACGGCAGTTGAACTAAAGCAGCTGCATGCGATTCATCAAGAAGAACTGCAGAAGGAACGGTCGCTGCAGGAAGCGACCGCAGAAGCAGCATCCGGGCAGCTGGAAGAGACGAGATTGGAGATGCAATCTCGGATCGAGCAGGTGCGTATCACCGCGGAGGCGGATGTGGAACGAGTTCGTCAGGTGGCTCGCGAGCGTTTAGAGCGGATGCGCGGCGAGGCCGAGCGAGCTGTTGAGCAAGCTGTCATAGCCGAAGCGAAGCTGGTCGAGATGAGCAAAGCTGCAAGCGAAGAGCTCGAACAGGCGCAGGCAGAAGCAGCCGCCCTCTTGGAGCGGGAACAGACAGCAGCAGCTATACAGTTAGAGCAGGAGCGGTCGACTGCACAATTGCTGCTTGATCAGGCGATTCAAGAAGGCGAAGCGGAGGCAGCGTCCATCACAGCTGCCTACAAGCGGGAGCTTGAAGCCGGCCGTGCAGATGCGCAGAGCCGTTATCTCTCACTCACAACCGAGCAACAGAACCGTGAGAACGCATGGCAGCTAGAGCGCGATCAGCTCACTGCGCAGCTTGAAGAGATGCGCAAGATGCTTCGTTCCATGCAAGATCAGCTTGCCCAGGAACAAGAGAAGACTGAGCTGCTCGAGCTGGAAATGGCAGAAGAAGGCGAGGCACTGCGTTCCAAGGCGGCACGCCTTGAACAGGAACTGCGTGAACATGAGAGCCGAGCTGAACAAGCGGAGCAATGGCTTGCCGATCAGGAGCAGAAAGAAAGCCGCCGGAGCGCAGCGATTCAACAGCAGGAAGAGCAGTTGGATGTACTGCGCAGAGAACTGAAGGCAGCGCAGCAGGCTGTGGAAGAAAGCCAGCTGGGACAATTAATGCTGGAAGAACAGCATGAGCGCATCATGCGCGAAGCGAAGCAGCTGGAGGAGCGGAACGAGCAACTGGCAGATCGTCTGCAAGCTGCAGACGATCGCGCGGCTGACTTCATGCGCGAGGCACGGCAGCAAATGGCCGAAGCGGAGCGGATTGCCGACGAAGCTAATGTGAAGCTGATGGATCAAGCACATGCCGCTAATTCGGAGATTACGTTAGCCAAGCAGCAAGCTGCGGCACATGCCGAAGCGGAAGCAGGCTTGCTGGAGCAGCTCCTGTTGAGCGAGGAAGAAGCGGAGAAAGCGAAGGCGCAAGCTACGCAGATCAGCTCAAGGCTCGAAGAGCTGGAAGCCTCACTGGCCTCAGCCAATGAACTGCAGGCAACACATGATCAGCTTCAGATCGAGCATGGTAAGCTCAAGATTGAATACTCGAAGCTTCAGACGGAATACAACGAATGGATTGCACTCCTGGAAGTCGATTAGATAAGAGAAGAAGAGGGCTGTGCTGTACGCCGGTTTCGAAATGAAACCCGCGTGCGGCACAGCCCTCTTGTTCATTAATAAGCAATAATTGTTCCTGTCGCCCCATCAGAGGGCAACGCCGCCAAACGAAGCAGATCACCGGTCACTTGATGCGGATCCTTGCCTGTTGCATGCATCTCGGAACGGATGGTTCCGGGATTAAAAGCATTCACAAGAATGCCGTATTCATGCTCTTCATCCGCAGTTGTCCGTGTTAGCGACTCTAATCCTGCCTTAGATGCGCTATATGCGGCATATCCGCCGGCTCCGTTTAATGCCAAACCCGAAGTGATATTTATAATCCGTCCGTACCTGGCTTCACGCATGGAAGGCAATACGGCATTGGTCATGAGAAATGGTCCGGTCAGGTTTATGCTGATTTGAGTGGCCCACTCCTCAGAAGTGAGTTCGATGACGCGTCCGGGCTCTAAAGCAGCAGCATTATTAATAAGGATATCTACGCGACCGAAGGCTGCTATCGCTTGTCGGACTGCAGCTTGTACAGCCACTCCGCTTGCAATATCACAGACAATTACCAGAGCATTGCTTCCCGGACGGACTTCCTCGATAAGAGCAGCTGTTTCCTCCAGCTTCCCTTGGCGTCGACCTAGGAGTACAACTTGAGCCCCCTCACTTGCAAAATCGATCGCTGTCGCTCGGCCAAGACCTGTGCCCGCACCTGTTATCATTACTACTCGTCCATCCACAGTACTCATGAAGTCCACCCTCTTCGTTATCGTTGCAAACATCGTAGCAAACAACATTCGCCGGTGGAATAGCGGAGCTATAAGTCTTTCTTATACGATGCTAACAGTGAAACGGATATATGCCGGAAAGTTGCTCGCAAAACGACCTTCATCAATATTCCTGATGGAGTGCATTAAATATCGGAATAACAAATAACCCGTCCAGCACATACTGAACGGGTTATTGTTATTCATTCGATAAACGGAGCAAGCCGGTCTACTCGACGATAATTTTGGCAATCATTTTGGAATGGCCGGTGCCGCACATAATGTCGCAATGGAACTCGTATTCCCCTGCATCATTAAGAGTGACGACTTTCGGTTTGCCGCTGTTAACCGTGAGGTTCAGGTCAGGTGCTTCCATGTTGTGAACGCCATCTTCGGATTCCAGCGTAATCTCAGTCGGCTCACCTTTCTTGATCTTGTAAACCGGTTGATCGAACTCGAAACGCGATGCTTTGATTACGATGCTTGCAGAAGCAGCTGTACCGGTTTCTTCTACGCCGGAACCAGCTGAATTGTTATTGTCGGAATTTTTCGAACCGCATGCGGCTAAGACGAGTACGGCTGCAACAAGCATAAAGGACATGAGCAGTAATTTTTTCACTAGAGAACGCTCCTTCATGAATCGGATAGTTATGAACTCCTCTAGTATACCGTTACCGGAAACAAATTACTGTGACGATCTGTTGAATGCTTATCTGCAGCAGCTGCTTAATGTTCTCGCCCTGCTTCATACGGAGTGCTGACCGGAATAAACAAGTCGATGATCCCGATTACGAGCGCGGCCAGTATCGCTCCCAGCCAGGTGACGGAAACACCGCCAACAATGAACTGCGCGACCCAGATGACAAGGGCGCTGCACAAGAAACCGACAATGCCTCGACCAAACGGCGAGACGCGTTTGCCGAAGATGCCCTCGATGATCCAGCCCAAGGCCGCGATAACAAGCGCCAGGAAGAGTGCGCTCCAGAAACCGCCGACGCTAAATTGAGGTACAATATAGCCGACAATCATTAACACGATTGCTGATACAATGAATCTGACCACGTGACCCAGGAAATGCATAGTGAAAAACCTCCTACAAAGTTTTTTGACAAAAGCCTCCTGACCACACTTAAGCGCGTATCGGCGCATGGATCAAAAGCATTGGCCAGTGTTCGGAGAAGCTTACCTTCTCGTGTAGAGGTATTGTTTCCTTTTTTGCTTACTCCATTCATGGAAGCGCTGGATCGTGGCATACACCGCGTTGTTCGGCTATAATAGGAAACGAGAGGGGTGTTCTCGCTTGGACAACAAAATATTACAAACACTGGATTATGCCAAAATTGTATATAAATTAGGACAGCATGCCGCAACCGCGCTTGGAAAATCAGTCGTGGATGCGCTTCATCCGAGCTCCGACTTAGAGGATGTAAAGCATGCGCTGCAAGTGACGGATGAAGCTTACAAAGCGGACCGTCTCAAAGGAAACGCTCCTTTCGGAGGCATTGCCGACATCAAACCTTCGCTTCTTCGCTCTCGGATCGGCGGAACGCTGAATCCTGCGGAGCTGCTGGAAATCGCGGAGACGGTTAGAGGCTCGCGCCGTCTGAAGCGACATATTCATGCGCTGCACGATGATCATCCCATCCCGCTGCTTGCCGCTACAGCTGAACAGCTAACGGAACATAAAGCACTTGAAGATGCTATCTTGACGTGCATTGATGATCAGGCAGAAGTGATGGACAGCGCGAGTCCGGAGCTGGCATCCATTCGCAGAGAGCTTCGCAGCGGCGAAGGTCGTGTAAGAGAGAAGCTGGAGAGCATGATTCGCTCTTCATCCGTACAGAAAATGCTGCAGGAATCCATCATTACGATCCGCAATGACCGTTATGTTATTCCCGTCAAACAAGAATACCGCGGCAGCTTCGGCGGTATTATTCACGATCAATCCGGTTCCGGAGCAACGCTGTTTATTGAGCCGGAAGCGGTTGTTGTGCTTAATAATAAAGTGCGTGAGCTGCGTTTGGCCGAAGAACGCGAAATTGAGAAAATCCTTCAGAAATTAACAGCGCTGACGGCCGATTACGCCGATGATTTGCTGCTTGATTTGGACTTGTTAGGTCTACTTGATTTTGCTTTTGCCAAAGCACGTCTCGCTCACTTGATGGGTGCTACGCTGCCTCGAATGAATGATCGCGGTTACTTTAAGCTGCGCCGCGGCCGTCATCCTCTGATTGATCGCGAGCATGTCGTTCCGATCGATGTCGAGCTTGGCAATGATTATACGACGATCATCGTAACCGGTCCGAATACAGGCGGTAAAACGGTATCGTTGAAAACAATCGGCCTGCTAAGCCTTATGGCAATGTCCGGTCTGTTTGTTCCAGCTGAAGAAGGCAGTCAGCTATGCGTGTTTGACGCGCTGTACGCGGATATCGGCGATGAGCAGAGCATCGAGCAGAATCTGAGTACGTTCTCAAGTCATCTTACGAATATCATCCGCATACTGAAAAATATGACGCCGAAGAGTCTTGTCCTGCTTGATGAGCTTGGCGCAGGTACCGATCCTGCTGAAGGTTCAGCGCTTGCTATCGCTATCCTGGAGCACATGCACAAGCTCGGGTGCCGCATTGTTGCAACGACGCACTACAGCGAGTTGAAGGCTTATGCCTATAACCGCAAAGGTGTCATCAATGCGAGCATGGAGTTCGATATCGCGACACTCAGCCCAACCTATCGCTTGTTGATTGGGGTACCGGGACGAAGCAACGCTTTTGCAATTGCTGAGCGCCTTGGCTTGCAGCGAGGCATCATCGATCACGCGCGTGGCGAGGTCAGCGAAGAGGATATACGCGTTGAAACGATGATTGCTTCATTAGAAGAGAATCGGATTGGAGCCGAGGCAGAGCGGAATACGGCCGAAGCCCTTCGCAAAGAGCTTGAAATGGAACGCGCTCGTCACGAGATTGAACGCCAGAAGTTCGATGAACAGCGGGAGAAGCTGCTGGCAAAGGCGCAAGACGAAGCGCGTGAAGTCATGCTCAAGGCGAAACGCGAAGCAGAGCAAATCATTGCCGACCTGCGCAAATTAGCCCAGGAGGAAGGCGCAGCGGTTAAGGATCATAAGCTGACCGAGGCGCGGCGTAAGCTTGATGAAGCAACACCTGAGAAGAGTAAGTCGTCGAAAGGCCAGCAGAACAAGGTGGCTAAGCCGCAACGGATCGAAAGCGGCGATGAGGTTACGGTATACAGCCTTGGCCAGCGCGGTCACGTTGTAGAGGTTAATGGCAATGATGCGGTTGTTCAACTCGGCATTCTTAAGATGAAAGTGGCGTTAAGCGACTTGGAGCTTATGAAGCGGGCGGAATCCGGCAAGACGCAGCAGCCTAAGATTGCAGCAAGTCTCAAGCGGACACGCGATGAGAATGTTCGCTCCGAGCTCGATTTGCGCGGTACGAACCTGGAAGAAGCGATGCTGGAGGTTGACCGGTTCCTCGACGAATCGTTCTTGGCCGGTTTCGGGCAGGTTTATATTATTCACGGCAACGGAACAGGCATCTTGCGTTCAGGCATCAGCGATTTCCTGCGCAGACATAAGCATGTGAAGGGCTATCGGCTTGGTAAATACGGTGAAGGCGGCTCCGGCGTAACGGTAGCGGAACTTAAGTAAGGCGGGTGGGACTTCGAGATGGAACATGAAATCGACGAATTGCTCAGCAATCAATTTGCAGCCTCGCTTGCTTATGTTTCGGTAACGGTGCTGGCGCTGCTGGTTTTCTTGTATTTCTTTGAATTTGTTACCCGTTATAAATGCTGGCAAGAAATTAAACGCGGCAATTTGGCAGTGGCGATGGCGACAGGAGGCAAAATCTTCGGGATTTGCAACTTGTTCCGCTTCTCCATCGAAGCCAATGAAGGCGTGTATCATAGCTTGGTGTGGGCGACATACGGGTTCGCTCTGCTTATTGCTGCTTATTTTTTATTTGAATTTCTGACACCTGTGTTTCGTATTGATGAAGAAATTGAGAAGGACAATCGGGCGGTAGGTTTCATTGCCATGGTTATTTCGATCTCGCTTTCTTACGTCATTGGTGCCACAGTTGCCTAATGTACAGCATCATTCTTGCATGATCACGAAACGTATACGAAACTCATTAACGGCTCGGAGGCTCGACCGATGAAATATTTATGGGGAACTTTATTTGCATTAGCCGCGTTATTTGTTATTTTTGGCGTTTTTTACTTACTACAATAATTGCGAAATAGAAAGAAGGAATCGGTATGAGCGATAAACATGAAGAGCAGCCAATATGTCCATGGTGCCACACTGAAATTGTATGGGACGAAGAAATCGGTCCGGAGCGTAATTGTCCGCACTGCGATAATGAATTGTCAGGCTACCGGACGCTGACGCTTGGCGGCGCAGAGCCGGACGAGGAATTGGACGATGAAATCGAAGAGGAAGCGGACCTGGACGAGGACAGCTGGGATGAAGATGAAACCCGTGACCTGTCTGATCTAAGGCCGTATAATCGCGATCAGCTCGCTCTGGAAGAGACGATGGCGCGTATTCTGGATGAACAGCTGGAAGCGCCGGAATGTCCAACGTGCCGAGAGTTCATGCTAGAGGCCGGCACACAGATTATCACGCAAGAACAGTTTAAACCTAGAACACCTGCGGCGCTCGGAGAAACGATTGTTTCGACACCGTTCCAGCTGCAGCTCTATGTATGCCCGTCCTGCTTCCATACGCAGAACCGTCTCTCCGTACAAGATCAAGAGCGACTGGTTCAACTGCTGACCAAAGCAGTGGATCTGGAAGACTAGACTAGGGCTGGCTTGTAGGAGCTCATATCTGATTAGATGCTGCATTTCCTGCAACATTTAGCTGTGAAATACCATTGGGCCTCTAATTTGTTGTACTTTGTGCAACATTACGCTTAATAAACATCTCATATATGCGAATTTAGAGGGATGCTGCAATCCGAACCGTATCATCTGCCTTTTCAGTATGTGGAAACTTCTTGTAATTCAGCCTGTTCCGGCATGTTAGGTCTCTAATGGGGGCAACTTACGCCTAGAAAGCTGCAGCATCATGCAGCAGGCGGGAGGGGTTCTGTTGGAGCAAGGCAAACATGCTGTGCAATCACGTTGGTTCGCGGGAAAATCCCGGGAGAAGCTGCGGACTGTATCGGGTGGAGGAAATAAACGTGATTCTACTAGCAGCCATTTGGACAGCCAAGCGATAATACTGCTTGCCGTCCAAGCGCTGCTTGGCACCGCGAATGCGCTGTCCGGCACGTTTCTGCCGGTTTATCTATGGAAAGCGAGCCAATCCTTCGCGTTAATCGGCTGGTTTAATTTTACGCAGTTTATAGTAAGCGGACTGACGTTCTGGCTGGCCGGCAAATGGGTGAAGGAGCATAACAAAATGAACAGCCTCCGGCTCGGCGTCGCGCTGTCCGGAGTTTTCTATTTTGTCGTACTCATGCTGGGGAAGTCTGCGATAACGTATGTCGTCCCGCTTGGCATGATGATTGGCATCGGAAATGGCTGCTTCTGGCTCGCCTTTAATGTCGTCTACTTCGAAATTACGGAGCCAGGTAATCGGGACCGATTCAATGGCTGGGCGGGACTGCTTGGCTCAGGTGCCGGCATTATTGCGCCTTGGATTTCGGGCTGGCTGATTACGGCTAACAGCGGGGAACGGGGTTACAGTATTATTTTCACCGTATCCTCGATTATCTTTGCCGTTGCAGTGGTCCTTAGCTTCTGGTTGAAGAAACGTGAAACCAGTGGGAAGTATGAGTGGTTTCAAGGACTGCGAGTGCTCAAGGAGCGAGGTAATCCTTGGCGTTATGCGGTTCCCTCGATTGTTTCACAAGGCGTGCGCGAGGGCGTATTTATGTTCTTAATCGGCTTGCTCGTCTACATTGCAACCAAGAATGAAGGGAAGCTCGGCAATTTCTCGCTGATTACCTCGCTTGTTGCATTAGTGAGCTTCTGGCTGATCGGACGCGTCATGAAACCGAATCGAAGAAACATGGCGATGCTGATCGGGGCTGTTGCCATTACGGCTGTTATTGGCGTATTATTCTGGCCGACCAGTTATCGCACGCTGCTCATCTGGGGTCTAGGAACGGCACTCTTCATGCCGCTATATATCATCCCGATGACTTCGGCTGTATTTGATCTCATTGGCAGCGATGAGGAAAGCGCGCGGCAGCGAGAGGAGTATGTCATTCTTCGTGAGGCCGGTTTAACCGTGGGCCGAATCATCGGTGTCACTTCTTATTTGCTAATCTTACCGTATATAAACCGTTCCCCCTATATTGTTCCATCACTTATGCTGATCGTAGGAGCCTTTCCGATTATAGGCTGGTGGCTGATGCGGTCCGTGCTGGGGAGGGTGAACGGCAATCAAGAACGAGCCTCTTCGCGAGGCTGACAATGGAAGGTAGGGCTGGGTATGCCCCGTATTGTAAATAATGTAACGGATCTGATTGGCGATACGCCGGTCGTTGCGCTCCGCAGGCTGAAGGAGCCGGGAGCGGCGGAAGTGCTGGTGAAGCTGGAGCGATTCAATCCGAGTGGAAGCGTGAAGGATCGAGCGGCATACGCGCTAATCGAGGCGGGAGAAGCGAATGGGACACTGAAGCCCGGTGCCACAATCATCGAGCCGACCAGCGGGAATACCGGCATCGGACTCGCTATGAATGCGGCGGCGAGAGGTTATAAGCTCATTCTGGTCATGCCGGATAACATGACAAAGGAACGAATCGGGTTGCTGAAGGCTTATGGCGCCGATGTTGAACTGACGCCGGCTGCAGAGCGAATGCCTGGTGCGATCAAACGAGCTTTCGAGCTGCAAGCAGAACGTCCGGGGAGCTACATCCCGAATCAGTTCGAGAATCCGGCTAACCCGGCGATTCATCGCAGCACCACCGCACAGGAAATCATCCGCCAAACCGAAGGACGTCTCGACGTCTTCGTTGCAACGGCGGGAACCGGCGGCACGATTACGGGAACCGGTGAGGCGTTGAAAGCTGCGATTCCGGGACTTTATGTAGCCGTTGTGGAACCCCTTGGGTCACCGGTCTTGTCGGGCGGCAAGCCGGGGCCTCATAAACTTGTCGGCACCAGCCCCGGATTCGTTCCAGCTATTCTAAATACTTCCGTCTATGATAAAATCGTTCAGGTGTCCGATGACGACGCGATCGAGACGATGCGTCGGTTAGCCCGCCAAGAAGGGCTGCTCCTAGGTCCTTCCTCGGGAGCTGCCGTTTGGACGGCAATGGCGGAAGCCCGCCGAATTGGAGATGGCAGGCGTGTACTTTGCATCGCCCCGGATAGCGGCGAGCGATACTTAAGTATGGGATTGTTTTAGCAGCAGAATGCTGCATTCGAATCCTTGGATTCGAACGCAAACCAATCAGCTTAGCTGAATGTTCCCGTCTGAATAACGTACGCGAACATTCAGTTTGAAGAATGCTGCAACGAAGCTAAGCTTCTTAGCAGATCATTCTTCCTAATCCACCCAATTATTAAGCTCATCTAACACAATGGCCCTGCGTTCTTCGATATAGCTGATAAACAATTGCGGCTCATCATCGAAGGCGTATAAGGGCCATTTTCGCGTGAAATCATCTCGAATGGCGGGTCTTAAGTTTTCGTACAAGTCGGCGATGATCGGCTCGATGGTTTTGACCGTAAATTTATTCGCGAGTAGATTGGTTAAGATTTTACGATAGATTTGTCTGTGCGATTTGTAAGCCAATACCTTCTTCGTAAGCGTATTATATCCTCTAACGTCCACTAAATCGCTTCCGCACAGTCTTCCATAGCAGTTGCGGCCCCATGTCCCTTCATAATCCCACGGAATGATGCGGTACTTTCCACTCTTGGTATGCTCATACAGAGCGTAGTTCTGATCAAACCCATCATAATTGCCCGTCAAAACAGCACCAGCCAGCCATTTCAAATATAAGTAGATATCGAGGCGATAAGCAAGATAGCTCTTCAAGGAGCTGTTCGCGGGATTGTTAATCCGTTTCACGAAATTTACGAGCTTCGACTTGGTTTCATCGGATCCTTTCATCACTCGGTAGCCGTCAAAGAGTGATTCTTTCAACTCGCCGGTTTCCGAGTCGTAGAGACCGAAGTTCGCTTTATCGTTGACCGCGTAGATTAAGGCTTGCGAACCGATGTTTCTTCTTCGGAAGAACGTATCATCAACCGATTCAATTTCCAAATAAACGCCGTGCGGGTAGCCGTTCCATTCCAGCCACATATGTCTGGTTCTTGGCGAGGGCACGTTGATCATATTGAAGAAATGGAAGGAGAGCGCATTCCGAATCATAGAAGGATCATCGACTTCTGCATTCCAGTGCAAAATTTGATTATTTCCATAATGAATTTCATATGATTTCTTCGGATAATTGCGGGTGTGACCGCCGCGGAATCGCAGCTTTGCATCTATCGTCTTTCCGTTCATCTCCAGCTTTACGGGAGCAAATTCATTGCTCCATACATTGGATTCCAGCCTCTTCAAATCCTCGTTGTTGATCGTTATTTTTCGAGTAGGCAGTCCTTCCCCGGACATTAGACCATCTCCTTAGGCAAAAGATAAAGCCTATCGCATTCGATAGGCTTCAGCTTATTTACACTATGCGGGTAGATGTCTATTGGTCACAGATTATCTGCGGCCGGAGCCGTTGGAACCGCGTGAACCTTGGGAACCGCCGGTGCCACGAGATCCATTGGAACCGCGAGAGCCTTGGGAGCCGCCAGTGCCACGGGAGCCGTGTGAACCGTGTGAACCGTGTGAACCGTGTGAACCGCGTGAGCCTTGGGAACCGCCGGAGCCACGGGAGCCGTTGGAACCGCGTGAGCCTTTGGAACCGCCAGTGCCGCGGGATCCATTGGAACCGCGTGAGCCTTGGGAACCGCCGGAGCCACGGGAGCCGTTGGAACCGCTAGAGTTACGTGAGCGGACTGCTACCGGGCCAAGCAGCAACGCGTAAGAATAGCCCCAGGAGCCATTGGTATCTTGTGTTGGCTCAGCGCCAGCCCAACCGTATGATCCGTTGGAGCCTTGAGTACCGCCAGTGCCTTGGGAACCTTGAGTACCGCCAGTACCTTGGGAACCGCGCGAGCCGTTAGTACCGCGTGAACCTTGGGAACCGCCAGTACCGCGAGATCCGTTGGAACCGCGGGAGCCTTGAGTACCGCCTGTCCCATGAGATCCATGGGAGCCATGGGAACCGCCACTGCCGCGCGAACCGTTAGAGCCGCGGGAACCTTGAGTACCGCCAGTACCTTGGGAGCCGCGAGAGCCGTTGCTTCCTTTTGTCGATTTATTGTTGTTGTTGGACAATTGAGAATTCATCTCCTTATTAATAGATTCTATACAAGCTATGTCGCGAATCTAGTAATCGGACTGGGTCATATGCTTAATCTTATAGAAAATAGATATCAATCTAGTACCGCTCACATATGGGATACATATAAATACATTATAAATTGTCTCCCATGATAGATTTCACCGGGGCAAGTAATGGAGGGATGAATGTCGAAGCGAGATGGATGAACCGGTATTTTGGTAGTCGTGATCGTAACGTAATTTGCGCCGGTGGTCTACGTGGTACAGGTCAAAATCTATTAATTATGGAGGGATTTTGGTATGGATGTCAGAAACAATGCAGTTAGCTACAAACCATTTGGAGCGAACCAAGTGGCGGGAACAAACTCATGTTGCGACAATAACAGAAGCCACAAAAGCCACAAGAGTCACAAAAGTCATCATTCGGGAGGTCACAATTTCTTGGAAGCTCAAGTAGGTATGATGGTTCGCATTAACCGCGGCGGTCCTGAGTCGGTAGAAGGTCGTTTACTCGCTGTGAAACAAGGTTACCTGGTTCTGAAAACAACAGGAGGCGTAGTTTATGTCAGCACAGCTCACGTAAAAAGTATTACAGATCTTCCTGGCGGCTCCACAGGTTTATCCCACGCTAAATTTATTGAGGCAGGCAGCTTTGTAGGTGTCCTTCGCGATCTGACTAAGAAATTCGTTCAAATTAACTGGGGTGGACCAGAACGCATCGAAGGCTTCATCGCTGGTGTTGGCAACGATGCATTGCTGCTCGTTGTAGGTCCTGAATTGGTTCAAATCCCGTTGTACCACATCAAAACGGTTAAAACCGCAGGTATTTACGCAAGCGGCGGCAGCAAAGGCAGCAAAGGCAGCAACGGCAGCAAAGGTAACAGCAGCGGCGGATCCGGTGGATCCGGCGGATCTGGCGGAAGCGGTGGAAGTGGAGGAAGCGGTGGAAGCGGCGGAAGCGGCGGCAATCGTTCCGGACGCAACAACGCAACGAAGAAAGCTGGTAAAAAAGGAAACAAAAAAACACGCTACTATGGTGGTAAATAAGGCTGATTGCAAGCCGGGGCTAATGAATTCTGCCAGCCCCGGCAGCAGCCTTGCTGTACCTCTCATTGTCATGCAGTACTAGATTTACACATGCCATTCATCTGTTCTTCTATCGTACTTGCTGCACACACTCTACCAGGGCTGCTGTATCTTATTTTCCGTACACAAATACCTAACCGTATCTCGGGAATGGCAGCTGGTAACGATTTGGCATTTAAGGTTGTCGTCGCAGCCCGGGCTGGGTTCTTCCTATGGATCCGGCCTAGGGGTGCCGATCGAATAAAGTTGTCATCCCGGCAGGACTGCTTGCCAGTCTACGCTGTCTATATGCATGAACGCAATTAATAGGATGAAAGGAGGTCGATTTTCATGAAACATCGTCACCCTTTATTAGACCGTTATGTCGAGCTTGATATTTCGGGAAAAACAATTCCTATTCGCGGTAAATTAATTGATATAGGTCAAGATATTCTCGTGCTTCATAACGGTACGCAATTTCTGTATGTTCCTTTAATCCATTTGCAGCAGCTCCGTCTTGCCAAAAGTGAAGCCCAAGAAATCGATGTACCGGAACTTCCTTTCGAACCGCAAAATGATCCCATCTCCTATCGTAAAGTGCTGATGAATGCCAAAGGGATGTTCTCTGAGCTTTATATCACCGGGAATCAGTCTATCCATGGCTACCTCACGAGCGTGATGAATGATTTCTTCGTCTTTTATTCACCCGTCTATCATTCCGTCATTATTTCACTGCATCATCTTAAATATTTAATTCCCTACAATCCTAACGTGACACCGTACACATTGACCCCGGAGCAGTTTCCGCTTAAACCATCTCCAATTACACTGGCACGTACGTTTGATCAGCAGCTGAGGAAACTCATCGGCGAGTTCGTCATTCTGGATCTCGGCGAGAACCCGAATAAGATCGGTGTCCTCAAAGGTCTCGATCAAAATATGATCGAACTATCGACAGCGGGCGGGAATGCGGTATATTTGCACTTCGATCACGTAAAGACGGTTCATCTTCCCTAACATGTTTCAACATCGGCTTCTTCCCCTGCAAGCGGAGAAGCCGGCTACATAGGAAATGATTATTGCGGGAATGGTATTCGAGTAAGGCACGATATGGAAATTCAGGAGGGAACACAATGCTTCAGCCGATAACTGCCAAAGAATTGGAGTATGTAGCGGATTCGTTGTCAAACGAAGATTTGCTCATCAAACAAAATGCGGTCATGGCCGCTTCGGCGACTACACCAGCGTTAAAGCAAGCAAGTATCCAAATGATTCAGACCCATCAGCAGCATACACAAATGCTGCTTCAAGCGCTCAGTCAGCACCAGCAGCTGGCACCGACTCAGCCACAAAATTAATTAAAAGGAGGAGCAGCATGTTTCAACAACAAGGACAAGCCCAGCCGATATTGTCAGATGAAGACTTGGCTTACACGGTTTTAGCAGACCTCAAGCGCGTTGTGCGCGAGTATGCAACAGCAGCCACTGAAGCAAGCTGTCAGGAAATTCGACAGTTGTTCACCAATTTAATGAACAGCACACTGCAGATGCAGGGACATCTCTATAAAATCATGGAGCAAAACAATATGTACAGCGCCTCCTCAGGTGCACTGCGCCAAGAAATTGACAAGCAACTGAAGCAAAATCAACAAACCGCACAGAAGACGCAGCAGTTTCTGCAGCAATTGAATCTGGGGTATGGCGGTTACCGCAGCGCACCGGTTTACGGACAGTACCATCCGCCTCAGCCTGCCAATCAAAGTCCAGGGCCGGGAAATTCCAATCCGTATTATATGTAATTTCCATGCCCTATAGCTGTCAAACACAAGAGCTGCCGCGAAATGCGACAGCTCTTGCATTATTTTCCGGTTGACGACTGATAATAGTTGGTCAAAGTAGGCGGGCTGCCGCGCTTTTCTACTTTGCAGGATGCTTGGATTCGTTGTAATATAGTCTTTATAGCTATTTCGCATCGCAGGCTTGTAAGCTTTGCGGACGATTTGAAGAATCAGGAGGGTTTGACGATGAATGAACGGAAAATGCAAATACTTGAACTGCTGAAAGAAGATGCAAGACGCAGCGCGGAACTGATCGCGACAATGCTGGACGCGCCAGCGGCGGAGGTGAAGCAGGCGATTGCGGAGATGGAGCAGGATCACGTCATCGTCAAATATGCGACCGTTGTCAACTGGAGCAAGGTTGAAGATGAGAAAGTAACCGCACTTATTGAAGTCCAAATTACGCCAGAACGCGGCCGCGGCTTTGAAGGCATTGCGGAACGCATTTATTTATATCCGGAAGTGAAATCGGTTTATCTCATGTCGGGCGCCTATGATTTGCTCGTTGAGGTGCAAGGGAAAACGCTTAAAGACGTCGCTTCCTTCGTATCCAATAAGCTGTCCCCGATCGATGCCGTACTTTCTACCAAGACCTTTTTTATCCTCAAAAAATATAAGCAAGACGGCATTATATTCGAAGAGCATGAGGACGACCACCGTCTTCTCGTCTCACCGTAAAGGGTGATTGCTTATGATAAAAGATGAAGAGAAGCAAAGCGGCACGCTGACGCGCCGCACGTCGATGGCTGATTATTTGTCTCCGCAAGTGAGAGGCATTAAACCTTCCGGTATCCGTCGGTTTTTTGACTTAGCAAGCGGTCGTAAAGATATTATTACACTTGGTGTCGGTGAGCCTGACTTTGTAACGCCATGGCATGTGCGCGAAGCATGCGTCTATGCGCTTGAAATGGGCAAGACCCAATACACCTCGAATGCGGGAACACCGGAACTCCGCGAAGAGATCGGGATCTACATGGATCGTGAATTCGATGTGGCTTATAACCCTGCGAATGAGATTCTCGTGACTGTAGGCGGAAGCGAAGCAATCGACTTGGCACTGCGTGCATTGATTTCGCCTGGCGATGAAATCTTGGTTCCTGAACCTTGTTACATTTCCTACTCTCCGATTACTGCGCTAAGCGGCGGAGTGCCTGTCGGGGTAGAAACTTTCGCGAAGGATCAGTTCAAGCTGACGGCTGAATCGCTCCGAGCAGCGATTACGCCTCGCTCGAAAGTGCTCATCCTCTGTTATCCGAGCAATCCAACAGGCGGAATCATGACGTATGAGGATTGGCTGCCGATCGCTAAAGTCGTGGAGGAGAACGATCTTATCGTTATTTCCGATGAGATTTATGCCGAGCTTACTTATGGATCGAAGCATGTCAGCTTCCCTTCGATGCCGGGTATGAAGGATCGTACCATTCTGGTCAGCGGCTTCTCGAAGTCGTTTGCAATGACGGGCTGGCGGATCGGGTATGCATGCGGCCATAGTGATCTGATCTCGGCTATGCTGAAGATTCATCAATACACGGTTATGTGCGCATCGAACATGTCACAAGTGGCAGCGCTTGAAGCGCTTCGCAACGGCATGGATGAAAAGAACCGTATGGTGGAATCTTACAACCAACGTCGTCGACTCGTTGTGCAAGGATTCCGGGAAATTGGATTGCAATGCCATGAGCCGCAAGGCGCCTTCTATGCATTCCCATCCATAGCCGGACTTGGCTTGACATCAGAGGAATTTGCTACGGGACTGCTGAACGATCAGAAGGTTGCGGCGGTGCCAGGAGATGTATTCGGACTTGGCGGAGAAGGTCATCTGCGCTGCTCCTATGCAACTTCCGTGAGCCAAATTACGGAAGCAATAGAGCGTATTGGCAACTATGTGAGGAAACTTAAGGGAAATTAAAATAGGTATACTCATTTTTGTCAGACTTTGTTATAATTTAATAAAACTTTATAAACGCAATGCACAAGCGTCGTTAAGTTTTGTTGAGTGATGACAGGAGGGATGGCCATGACTTGTGCGAAAACGGGTCTTAAGCTTGTGTCCTCATCATCTATACGCCGATTGGAAGACGAAATATATGCGCTGCGCATGAAGATGGAACAGTCTTATGTCGAAGAAGCGACATTCGGCTCTGAGAAAGTGATTGACTTAAGCCGCCGTCTGGATAAGAAGATAAATGAATATATGCAATTCAGAAGAAGCTGGGCGCAACAGTCGTAATGACTCTTACCACTGCTTTTTCACCTGAGAAGGGGTCCTGTACAGGACTTCTTTTCTTTTTTGCAACTTGAAGAGGAGTTAAGATTTGCGATGAAATCACCTGCTAACTTACGAATATTCAATTTTTTGTATTTTGCATTACTAGCTATGTTTATTTCGTTTCTGCCGGTGTATCTGGATGCTCAAGGACTTGCTGCGACGAAGATCGGGTTTATTATTGGCACAGGGGGCTTTGTTTCCCTCTTTGCTTCCCCACTCTGGGGAATGATTAGCGATCGTACGAAGACAATTCGAAAAGTATTGCTGCTGCTTATCTTCTGCTCCACTATTGTGGGGTACATGCTCTATGCCTCGGGCAGCTTTATACTGCTTGTCGTCTTTACGATGCTGCTCTACTTCTTCTTACTGTCGATGGATCCCCTAACGGAAAGCTTGAATTTCCAAACGGCTGAAGCCAGAGGCGTCAGCTATGGTTCTATTCGGACGTTCGGCGCCTTGGGTTATGCGGTAATGTCGCTGGCCGTTGGTTATGTCATGAAGTATTTCGGTGTTGAAGGAATGGCACCGCTCTTCGGCGTCATCGGCGTGATCAGCTTCATCATATGTTTCACGTTAGCGGACGCACCTGCTGCCAGCAAGCCGGTGAAACTGAAGAAGCTCGGACAATTTCTCACCCACCGAGAAACGCTGATGTTCCTCATTCTAATCTTTATTGCGGCTGTTCCATCGCGAATCAATGATACGTATCTAGGTGTCTATTTGCGAGCGCTGGGCGGTGGCCCGGAACTGATCGGACAAGCATGGTTCCTCGCTGCCGGGACTGAAATTCTTGTGTTTGCCCTTAGCTTCTGGTGGATGCGCAAGGGCAGGGAGCTTGCGCTGATCGCATTTGCCAGCCTATTCTACTTTGTGCGTTTCTTCCTATCGGCTTGGATTACAGATCCGCATATGCTGGCTTATTTGCAAGTGCTGCAGATCTTTACGTTCCCGATTTTCTATACCGCAGCCATTCAATATCTGTACCGCATTGTTCCCGAGGAGTGGCGTGCAACAGGCCAAACCGTGCTTGCACTTCTGTTCTTCGGCGTATCCGGCATCGTCGCCTCTTACGCAGGCGGATGGTTATATGAGTCGGTAACCGGTCAAACCTATTATTTGATCATTGCTGGCCTGTCATTCTGCGCCTTGTTGTTCAGTCTAGTACTGCTTTCCATATATGGGAAGAAGCAGAGGACTGGCCCGCAGGAAATGAGCGCCAACTGGTCGGAATGATGTCTGCTGTTCTGACATATGTGCTATAGTGGAGCTAAATGCGTTTCACGACAGTAATGCGATTAACAGGTCGCTGCGCGTGCGGATCATTGTTACGATCGCTGTTGTCCCTCGGATTTCTATGATTATGTAACTGATTTATCGGTTGAAATCCGACTGACAAAGGCGAACGCTGACGCTTCTACACAACGATTCCGCCCACTCCGCTACTGAGCTCGGCAAAACATCGTAACACTTATTTAGGTGTTGAGGTGGGACGAAAAATAGGATGGTGAGCACCTTGAAACTATATACACGTACCGGAGATAAAGGAGATACATCGGTCAAAGGCGGCCGAGTTCGTAAGGATGACAGCCGGGTTGAAGCTTACGGAACGGTTGACGAACTGAACAGCTTTGTCGGTCAGGCGGCTGCGATTGCCGTTCGTGATGGGTTGAACGAGCTCGCTGCGGAGCTGACAGAAATTCAGCAGGAGCTGTTTGACTGCGGCTCGGATCTGGCCTTCGCGGATCCGAGCGGACGCGATTTGAAGCTGACCGATGCGTCAGCTGCTCGGCTGGAGAGCTGGATCGATGCGCATACGGCGGCGTCGCCGGAGATTAAGCGATTTATTTTGCCCGGGGGCAGTGAAGTATCTGCTCTGCTACATGTGTGCAGAACGGTATGCCGAAGAGCGGAACGGCGCATCGTGACTTTGACGGCAGAAGTACCGGTGCACCCGCCCGTAAGTACGTATATGAACCGGTTGTCGGACTATTTCTTCGCGGCTGCACGTTTCGCGAATGTGAAGCTCGGCGTACCGGATACCGAATATATTAGGAGCGCGGACGTGTTTCGCACCAAGAGCAATGACTAATGCCGTCTATTATGAACCACTCACCTTAGTTATCGAAGAAGAGGACAATGGCAAGATCGTCCGCAAGGTGCTGGAGCGCAGAATGGGCGTTTCTCGTAAACTGCTGTCACGACTGAAGCAGACGGAGCATGGAATCACCATTAACGGAGAACGTGTTTATACCAATGACCGCGTGACTAGTGGTGACCTGCTCGAGCTTCGGATGGAGCAGGAAGAGTCGAATGATATTTTGCCGCAGCCGATGGAGCTCGATATTGTTTATGAGGATCGGGATCTGCTTATCGTGAATAAGCCGCCCGGAATTGTAGTGCATCCCACACAGGGGCATTACACGGGGACGCTGGCTAACGGGGTCGTTTATCATTGGAAGCAGCGCGGGGAGCGCGTTCGGTTTCGCCCCATTCATCGCTTGGATGAGGAAACATCAGGACTTGTCGCGATCGCGAAGACGCCTTATATTCACCAGCAGCTCTCGGATCAGCTTCAGGCCGGTGAGGTGGATAAACGGTACCGGACTTACGTGTACGGCAGTCCAGCCGAGGAAGCGGGAACCGTTCATGAACCGATTGATCGGGATACAGTCAATCCTCATTTGCGCGTCGTAACGCCTGATGGTTATGATTCGATTACGCATTACGAGGTAGAGTCGGTATACGGAAGCGGCGCTGCAACGAAGCTGAATATTAAGCTGGAAACAGGCCGCACGCATCAAATTCGTGTGCATATGAAGCATATTGGCTGTCCGCTGCTCGGGGACAAGCTGTATGGGTATGCAGGCGAGGGCAAGGAAGCTGAGGCGCCGGAGGTGGCAGCTTCGCTGGAAGCCTTACTGCAGCGGCAAGCGCTGCATGCTGCGATTTTGTCATTTACGCATCCGATTACGAAGGAGCGAATGACGTTTGAGGCGGCGCTGCCGGAGGATTTGCGGCAGTTGGAGTCAGAGCTTCGGAAACTATAACGACTACGATAACAACCATGAACTGGAGATAGAGGTACGCCATGAAGAAGCTTACAATCTACGAATATCCGAAATGCGGCACCTGCCGCAGTGCAATCAAGACGCTCAAAGGAATGGGCTATGAACTCGAGTCGCACAATGTGTTTGAAACGGCGCCTTCCGTGGAGACGCTGCAAACGATTATTGCCAATAGCGGCCTGGATGTGAAGAAGTTCTTCAACACTTCAGGCGAAGTGTACAAGGAGCTCGGACTGAAGGATAAATTGCCGGGAATGACGGAGCAGGAGAAGATTGAGCTTCTTGCCTCGAACGGCAGATTGATTAAACGGCCTGTCGTTACGAACGGCAGTACGGTTACGGTAGGCTTCAAGGATGAGGAATATGATCGGGTTTGGGGCAACTAGCGGCGCAGAGAGCTAAGGAGGTACTCGTCAGGTGACAACTACGAAAGAATGGCGTGCGGATCGATTGTCTGAGCTTGGCTCGTCTATATTTGCCGAGGTGGCTGAGTGGAAACGAGAGGCCGTGCGCCTTGGGATGAACGTCATTGATCTTAGCATCGGCAGTCCGGATTTGCCTCCCTCGCTGCCGATCCGGCAAGCATTAAGCGAAGCCGTGCTGCGTGAGGATGTCTATGGATATCCAGGCTCCAAGGGGAGTGTGAAGTTTCTCCGTCAGGCAGCCGATTGGCTGGCGTATCGATTCGGCATTGAAGTCGATCCGGAGCATGAGCTGCTGTCGCTTATGGGCTCGCAGGATGGACTGGGACATTTGGCTCTATCACTGTGCAATCCGGGAGATATTGCGCTGGTTCCTGATCCGGGTTATCCGGTCTATATGGCTGGACTTGCGGTTGCTGGTGTGGAGCCTTATCGGATGCCGCTGCTTGCAGAGAATCGGTTTCTGCCTGATTTTGATGCCATCCCCGAAGAAGTATGGAAGAGAGCCAAGTTTATGCTGCTCAATTATCCAAGCAATCCGGTCTCGGCCGTTGCGGATATCCCATTCTTCGAGCGCGCTGTTTCTTATGCCAAACGTCATGGAGTATTGATCGTACATGATTTAGCTTATTCGGAGATGGCTTTTGACGGATATAGACCTCCTAGTATTCTGCAAGTGTCGGAAGCAAGTGAAGTAGCGGTAGAGTTTCATTCGCTATCGAAGAGTTTCAATATGGCGGGATGCAGAATCGGTTTCCTGGCTGGCAATCAGAAGGCGATAGCTGCGCTGCGCGAGCTGAAAGCGAATATCGATTATGGTGTATTTCTGCCTGTTCAAGAAGCGGGAATCGTTGCTCTGCAGCAGGATATGCTAGGGGATCAACCATCGGTAGGAGCTCTCTATGAGACAAGGCGTGACGTATTCATTGAGGCGCTTCGTGAGCAAGGATGGGAGATTGCATCACCTAAAGCTACGATGTTTATTTGGGCGAAGCTGCCTCCTATGCAGTGGCAATTGTCGGAGCCTTGGACATCGCGTCGCATTTCCCGGGAAATGCTCGAACGGACCGGAGTTGCTGTAATTCCCGGAGATGCCTTTGGCGAACAAGGGGAAGGTTATGTCCGAATTGCTTTAGTTGAGAAGGAAGCGCGACTTATTGAGGCTGCTGAACGAATCGGGAGATTCATCAGAGGCGAATAAATGTTATAGGGGAGAGATATGGGGATGCAAGAAACGAACAACCGCAGAGTGCTGCTCGTTGACGGAATGGCGATCTTGTTTAGAGCTTTCTACGCCACGTCTTATACGGGCTATATTCGTAAAACAAGTGCTGGGCTGCCGACGAATGCGGTATACGGCTTTATACAATATTTTTTCGATGCGATCAATACGTTTAAACCGACTCATGTTATTTGTTGTTGGGATATGGGCAGCAAGACGTTCCGAACTGAGCAGTTCGCGGATTATAAGGGAAATCGGGGCGAGGCACCGCTCGAGCTTATTCCTCAATTTGATTTGGTCAAAGAAGTCGTAGAGGAAATGGGCATTCAGAACGTGGGTGTCGTCGGTTTTGAAGCCGATGATTGCATCGGCACGTTAGCGACGCAGCTAAGCGGTGAAGCAGAGGTCTACGTCCTGACCGGTGACCACGACATGCTGCAGCTGGTAAGTGAAACGGTGAAAGTGGTCATCATGAAGAAGGGTAAGCTGAATTACGCCGTCTACGATTTGGCGTTGCTTCTGGAAGAGAAGCAGCTATCGCCGAGCCAGGTCATCGACCTGAAGGGCTTCATGGGCGATACAAGCGACAATTACCCCGGCGTCAAAGGCATCGGCGAGAAAACAGCGCTCAAGCTGATTCTCGAATATCAATCAATCGAAGGCGTGCTGCTGAACCTGGATAAGCTGCCTAAAGGCGTTCGTGGTAAAATCGAAGCGGATCTTGATATGCTTCACCTGTCACGAGATTTGGCGACCATTCGCCTCAATGCGCCGGTACGCTGCGAACTGTCAGCTTGCTCTTGGCAGATCCAACACGAAGCTGCGACACGTAAATTCGAAGAGCTTGAGTTTGGTGGTCTCGTTAAAATATTAGAAGGTCATCCGACCTTCAATTTGGATTTATTTTCGGTATAGCGATGTCTATAGAAGCCGCGGAGCGTCAGGAATTTGGATGCTCGGCGGCTTTTTTGCTTGCAATCAGAATGGAAATGACTGCTTGACAGACAAAAATCTCCCATGCTAGTCTGTAACCGCTACCAACTTGGGGGGACTCAGGCTATCGGAGGGGTACGAAGGAACAGCGAGATTGGATTTAGTAACGGCTTTACGTAAGATCATCGAAGGCGAAAGGGTGAGTGATACATGCTGCAGCAATCGGTAAAATTGACGGAAAACTGGAAGCTGTTGTTTGATTTTGACCATCAATATGGAAGTCCTGAAGAGGCGATCGCCGCGGGCGTATGGCAGGAAACGCAAGTGCCCGGCTGTTGGGATGTGCTGACGGATAACAAGCTGGCGGACGGAGCTGTATGGTATAAGCTGTCGTTTGAGGCGTCTGCCGACTGGCATGAGCAAAGAACGGCATTTGACTTTGAAGGTGTGAATTATTTCTGTGAGATATGGCTGAATGGGAAGCGGATTGGCGAGCACGAGGGAGGATGGAGCGGCTTTCGCATCGAGACAGGCGAAGCATTAAACGCAGGCGGAACGAACGAGCTGCTTCTTCGCGTGTACAAGCAAGGCGACAAGTATCCGCTGCGGCAATGTCTGGCCGGATTTCTGCCGGATGTAGGCGTCATCTTCGGCGGGATATGGAAGCCGGTTGAGCTTGGTGTCATTCCGGTAGGTGAGCTTGCGGATGTATTCGTTCAAACACTGCCGGGCACGGAAACGGTGACTGTCAATTATCGCTTAGAAGGCGGGTCCACTGAGGGGACATGGACGATTCATGCTGTTCTTCATGCGCCGGATGGATCGATCGCAACCGAGGTAACGCTTCCGATAACAGCCGATAACACCGGCGTCATTGAGATTCCGGCCGGAGCGAACATCAAGTTGTGGTCCCCGGAGAACCCAGAGCTGTATAAGCTTTCATTGACACTCGAACGAAACAGCCAAGCGGTAGATCGTTACGAGCATCGATTCGGTATGAAGTACTGTTCCATTGAAGGTGAACAGTTGTTATTGAACGGCCAGCGCATTCATCTCAGAGGTATCCTGCATTGGGGCTGGTATGGCGATCTAGTCGCACCGATACCGGATCGCGAGGCGATTCGCAAGGAATTGCTCCAGCTTAAGGATGGCGGCTTTAACATGGTTAAGCATTGCTTATATGTGCCCGTTCGCGATTATTTCGAGCTAGCTGATGAGCTTGGTTTCGTCATCTGGCAGGAGCTGCCGATGTGGCTGCCTGAGGTAAACGAAGAGTTCAAAGCGCGCGCGTTCTCGCAGTATGAGGCGATCATTAAGGAAATTCGCAGCTACACCTCGATTGGGGTATGGACACTGGGCTGTGAGCTGAACCATGAGGCGGACGCTGAATTTCTGAAAGACCTGTACGAGCAGGCGAAGCGGTTAACCAATGGGGCAATCATACGCGACAACAGCGGTTCAGGCGAATGCTACGGAGGCCTGCTTAAGGAATATGCCGATTTCTACGACTACCATTTCTACACGGACGTTCATTTCTACCCGGATTTACTGAGCCGGTTCGCTTCGCCTTGGCGGGAGAAGAAGCCATGGGTATTCGGGGAGTTCTGCGATTACGATGAGTTTAGGCCGCTTGGTGAGGTGATTCAGCGAAAAGGCGAAAGGCCATGGTGGCTGAAATCCGATCCCACCGTCAACCCTGTAGCACGAGATGCGCGCTGGCAATATCACCGCCAGGATGAGAAATTAGCGATGCTTCCCCTGCCATTTACGGAAGAGGAGCTTACTGCAAACGCACGCGAAAGCGCGTATGTATACCGCAAATCCGTGCTAGAACAAGTTCGAGCGTACCCGCACATCAATGGCTATACGCTGACATCGATTCAGGATTCAGGCCTTGCATCAAGCGCCGTGTTCGATGATTTTGGCGAGTGGAAGCAGCCGCCTGAGCGTTTCCGGCAAATTAATGGCGCGACTATGATTACGGTAACCTGGGATGCACGCAGAAATTGGATCAATGGCGGCGACCGATTGACGACATGGGATCCGAACAACTATGCCCCGGGTGAGGCGATCAGACCGCATCTTGCGGTGTCGCATTATGGAGCGGAAGCAATTCAAGCAGCTATGCTTCGTTGGACATGGATTGTTGACGGACAAGCTGCGAACGAAGGTACGCGTGAGGTCGACAAGCTTCAAGTAGGAGACTTCAAGGAATTGGCTGTTGCGGAATGGACGCTTCCCGAAACGCATACACCATTACAGGTGGTGCTGCAAGTAGAGCTGGAATCGGAAGGGCGTATCGTTGCGACCAACTCGTGGCCAATCTGGGTGCTGCCGAGGGCTGATCGATCTGAAAACCTGCTTGCCGCAATTGCTGTAGATGATGCTAACGGATTGTTCCGTGAATGGGCAAGTCTGCATCCTGCCATTCGTACATGGTCGGAGAACGGCGAAAGCAATAACGATAACGTCCAAGTGCTGCTTACCTCAAGATGGACGGAGAAGATGGACCGCTTCGTCGCGGCAGGAGGCAAGGCACTGTACATAGAGCGAGGATACGGTCCGCTCACTGTTAAGCGTGCGCCATTCTGGCGGGAATCGCTGCAGCTGTTCCATGACCATGCCCTTATGAGCAAATTTCCGCATCAGGATCATACGTCGATGCTGCTGTTTGGACTCGCAACCGATATGGTATTCGACCGTTTGAAGCTTGGCGAGCATAAGCCAATCATGGACCGCTTGGATGCAAGAATATTTGAGCTTGACCGATACATGATCGAGGAGCGAATTGGAGAAGGCATTCGAATTGCGACCACACTGCGGTTGGAAGGTGGTCTCGGCAGCCAGCCTGACGGGCTTGAACGTAATCCGGCGGCACTTTATCTGCTCGATTGTATATTGGATTACTTGCTTCCGTTGATATAAGATCCCCAAGTAGGAGGGCATGAAGGATGGAAGGACATGGACGTTTTACAGCAATCGGCCGCCAGTACGGCATAGGGATTGTTGGTCTGGGCGAAGGCAAAGGACTCGTAAAGGGATTGGCCGGTCATCCGGAGCTGAAGGTAGTCGCGGTATGTGACGCGAACGAACAGCTGGCAGAAACAATCGCACGGCAATATGCAGTTCCTCACTTTTACAGCTCCCTTGAGGCTATGCTGGCTCGCGAGGATATTGATTTTGTCGCGATCTATACGCCGGATCAAATGCATTTTACCCATATTCGCCAATCGTTTGAAGCGGGCAAACATGTGCTTTGCACGAAGCCGCTCGTCAATTCGTTGGAAGAAGCAAGAGAAGTGCTTGCTTATGTGCGGGCTAATCCCGAGCGTCAGCTTATGGTTGGGCAAAGCTCGCGTTTCTTCGGTCCTATGCAGCATCAGCGCGAGGCTTATGAGGCGGGCAAGCTTGGTACGCTCAGCTTCGCGGAAACGCAGTATGTACACGATATGCGCTGGTTTTACAATGAACGGGCATGGGCACGAGAAGGCGGCTTTGATCTTCTGTTCGCCTGCTGCTCACATCCGGTAGACCTTATTCGCTGGTACATGGGCGATGTTGAAGAGGTTTCGGCGTACAGCAGCCAATCGGATATTGCGATTGCGAACGGGTTTGAGGGTCACGATACATTCGTCATCAATTTGAAATTCAGGAGCGGCAAAATCGGACGCGTGCTAGGTCTCTATGGCTTAGAGCATCTGCACCAGACTCGCCCTTGGATTGAAGTCGCCTTGTACGGAACGAAGGGAACCTTCATCGGCAAATACCCTCAGCTGGAAGCGCAAATCAAGTACGAAGGCGAGAAGGAACGGACGGAGCACTACTTCGAGGATATTTATCACTATTTTCAGTTTGAAGGCGTGAATCATCATGCCGGCGAGTTTGTTAATTATACCGAGCATTTTGCTAGGAACTTGCACCAGGGGACGCGAGCAATGCCGGATGCGGAGGACGGATTCCAAACGATCGCAACGCTGGAAGCCATTCGCCAATCGATCCGTACGGGGAGTCCTGTTCGCGTAGAGGGACGAAGTTAATCCCACTCTATAATCTTTTTGCAATCGATTGCAAAATAACCGTTGCAGGAATTAATGCAATCGATTACAATAACTTCTAGACAGGAAGTGTAAACGTTTGCAGGTGAACTTGTGAAGTTTTGCAATCGATTGCAAACTATTGGAATAAATGAACCATGAGAGGGGTGAAGCCAGTGGTAAGCATATACGATATTGCCAAAGCGGCAGGCATGTCCGCGGCTACGGTCTCTCGGGCACTTGCCGACAACGACAAGATTAGCCGCAATTCTCGTGAACGCATTCAGCGGATTGCAGAAGAGATGGGCTACCGCCCGAATTTACTGGCACGCAATTTCAGACAGAAGTCCTCCTCGATGATCGGATTGATCACGGACGATGTATCCGATGAATTGAGCGGCATGATTGCCAAGGGCGTCGAACATGCGCTGCGTGAGAGCGGGTTCAGCATGCTGGTCTGGAATGTGCATCATGATTCGGAGAATGAGCAGTCCGCCATCGATTACTTCGCGGATATGCAGATGGATGGCGTTATTCTGGCGGATTCCACGCTTGATGCACTTGCCGAAGTGCCTACCACTAAGCTGCCTTTCGTGCTCATCAACCGATATAGCAGTGCCGAGGAGCCTGTCAGCATCGTGTGTACGGACGATTTTGCCGGAGGGCTTGATGCGACTGACTACTTGATTAACCTGAATCATCGTAAGATTGCCTACATAAACGGACCTGAGGATTGGTATTCCAGTATCCGCCGATTGAATGGCTATAAGGAAGCGCTCAATCAGAATCAAATCCCGTTCCGCTCCGAATACGTGAAGCACGGCGATTGGTTCGAGGACAGCGGCTACCAACTGGCACTTGAGCTCTTCCGCTCCGAAGATCCGCCAACAGCCGTATTTGCAGCGAACGACATGATGGCTATCGGCATAATCGATGCCGCGAGAGAATGTGGTCTTCGTGTTCCGGAAGATGTTTCGGTCATGGGCTACGATGATCGGACGATTGCGAGATATGCACGGCCAAGATTGACAACCATTTCGCTGCCGATGTTCGAAGTCGGGTTTATCGCAGGCAAAGTGCTTTGCGAAATGATCACGACCGGCCATATGCCGGATGGGAAAACGGCGAAGCAGCTAGTAAGAGGGAACGTAATTGAGCGTGAAACGACGGCGCCTCTGAAGGGATAGCAGCAGGCATTCGATCGGTACGATAGCGATTATTTCACTCCAGAAACGGGGGCGTAAATCACAAGATGACGAAAGTAATTCAGCCATATGCCGGCATGATTATTACCGAAGACGTTGTTTTCGAGCCGGGTGAATATAGCTTTCCAAACAGTAAAGGCTTGATTATCGCTGCAAACGGCGTCACGGTTGACGGCAACGGAGCCATCATTCGCGGACGCGGCAAAATCGGCAACATTCATTCCTACGACGGTACAGGGCTTTATTCCAACGGTTATGACGGAGTAACGGTCAAAGGCTTGGAGCTGCATGGATTCAAGACCGGTATGAAAATAACGAACGGTTCCGGCTGGGTAATCGAAAACAATGACCTCTCGGATAATTACACGGACCCTGACTATGGCTGGGGTGATGGGGAGTCTGTAGGCGCGTTGATGCTGGAACGTGTCTCGGACAGCGTAATCGCCGGAAACAGAGGCAACCGAGTGTGGAACGGCCTGGATCTAAAATATGCCGACCGCAATCGGATTACAGGCAACATCTTCTCCCATTGCACGAACGTCTGCCTGAAGCTATGGGGTTCATCTCATAACGAAATTGACGGTAATGTGATGAGCTACGGAATTCGAATCGCCCCCGGTGAGGTACATGCACGAGACTCGACCTCCGTGCTGATCGAAAGCGGCTCTAACGATAACAGGATTCTGAACAATGACTTTACATATGGCGGAGACGGCGTATTCATCCGTTCCCTGAACGGATTTGTCAGCACCGGCAACTATTTTGAAGGCAATGATGCGTCTTATGCTCACAATAACGCTTGGGAAGTCTGGGATCCGGACAACGTCTTCGTTCGCAATAAGGGCAACCATTCGAGCTATGGATTCTGGCTTGGCGGCTCCTGCCATGCGGTGCTAATCGAGAATGAAGCGGCTTATAACGGTTTAAGAATCGCAAATGCACCTGAGAAATTCGGTAATGCAGGGATTGCAGTCGTGAACGGATCCAGCAGTCATTTCACTATGAGACGCAATCGGATTCACAACAATAAGAGCGTTGGCCTCGCAATAGGTTATAAGGAAGGCTACGAAACCAGTCACTGGATTATCGAACAAAATGAAATAACCGACAACGACACCTACGGCATTTATATGAAGCATGCGAAGCAGCTGTACATTGCCGGGAACCGTATCACCGGTAACGGCAGCGGAGACATCTATCAAGACATCAATGTGTCAGATGTGATCGTAGGTGAAGCAGACGGAGAGCCTCCTATTGCCAAGGCAGCTCTGTTAACGGAGCGGCCGCGCGCGCAATATGCCGTCCAATTCGATGCCTCCGCAAGTCGGGATGCATCAGGTGGCAGCCAGTTGACCTATCGCTGGGATATGGGAGACGGAACGATTAAGGAAACAGCGAAGGTTGAGCATTTCTATGAGCAGGCCGGTTTCTATCGTGTAGGCTTGACCGTCATTGGTACTAGCGGTACGGCGGATCTGGACTGGATCGATCTGAATGTGCTGCATGCGTCAGAACAAATCAAGCATCGCATAGAGGTGAATCAAGCGATTCTGACCGGTGTCGTTCCGAATCATTCGGCCGTTATCACTAGGAGCGACGATCAGACGCTCTCGGGCGAGGGACAAGCCTTGCAGCTGCAAGCAACATCGTCGCTTGTGAGACTGCAGCTTCCGATTCCGACCGAGACGGCTGCCCAAGTTTTGTCGCAGAACGACAGCGAACTCAGCTTCTGGATCAAGTTCTCGCATGAAACGTGGGGCGGATTTCCGTCATCCGCATTTACCGTAAGACTGAAGCAGGATGACAGCCGATATGTGCAATGGGTGTCTGCTCGCCCGCTCTTTGAATGGACGCAGATTGCTTCTGAGGCCAGAAGCGGCTGGTCCAACATCCGTATCCCGCTTACCGGTGAACAAACCGGTTGGGTGCAAAGCCGTGCAGGTCTTCCCGACCTGAATGAGCTTAGCCAACTTGAGCTACAGATCGCTTCTTGCGGAGGGAACTTTACGATTCTGTTCGACGAGATTGCGTTTGTATAAAACAGAATTTCATTATACAAGGGGAGTGAAAGTAGATGGAGAAGTGGAAAGGTTATATGTTGGCATCGGTAGTAGGGGCCACGACGCTGCTTGCCGGCTGTGGAAGCAACAATGCTGAGAACGCAAATACGTCCAGCACAGATTCGAATGCAGCAACAACGAATGCAAATGCAACGAATGCAGATTCGCAAGAGAAATTCGAGCTGCGTGTTTCATCCGGCGCGGCTGTAGAAGAAGCGAAAGCCGAACAAGCAGCGATCGATGCGTTTATGAAGAAAAATCCGAATATTACTGTCAAATATGAACCGATTCCAGGCGATGACGCAACGCAGAAGCTGCTGTCTTCCATCGCAGCCGGCAATGCGCCGGACGTATTCCTGATTGACTCTGTATTACTGCCGCAATTTATCGACAATAATGCATTGCTTGACCTGGCTCCATTTACGCAAAATGATACTGAATTCAATAAAGATGTGTGGTTCGAGAACGTTTATAATATCGGCGTTCGCGGCGACAAGCTGTATGAGTTCCCACGTGGTTTCACCCCAATGGTCGTGTATTACAACAAAGAGGTGTTTGATAAAGCGGGTGTAGCTTATCCGAAGGATAACTGGACCTGGCAGGACTTCCTGGATACGGCTAAGAAGCTGACTAAGGATGAGGACGGCGATGGCAAAACCGATATTTACGGCATGTCCGCTGACCCTTACTTCTACAAATCCGTTCCATTCGTATGGCAAAATGGTTCGGACGTGCTCGATAAGGACGGCACAACCGCTGATGGTTATCTGAACAGCCCGGCTACGGTTGAAGCTTGGCAGATGTATACGGATCTTGTGAAGCAGCAGGTTTCCCCGACACCATCGGTGAAGAAAGCGTTTGGCGATCTGTGGTTCCAATCCGGTAAAGTCGCGATGCAAGTTTCCGGTCACTGGACGCTTCTTGGTATCAACGATACGGTAGAATCCGGCAAATTTGATATCAGTAAGCTGGGCGTCGTAGGTCTGCCTCGCAATAAAGAGCGTGTTTCCGTTATGTATGAAGCGGGCTGGGGCGTAGCTTCTTCAACGAAGCATCAGGAAGCAGCTTACAAGCTCGCGAAATTCATGTCCGAGTCGGTTGAAGGCCAGAAGGGCCGCGTTGAATCGGGGCTGGAATTGTCCGCAGTGAAATCGGTGCAAGAAGAGTATGCGAAGGACAAGCCGATTGAGCAAGTGTTCGTAGACGAAGTGCAATATGCACGTCAGCCATGGGGCTCGATCCATCCGAAATGGGCCGAAATCGAAACACAAATCGATAAAGCGCTGGAGCAGGTTGTCGTAAACGGCATCTCTGTGAAAGAAGCCATGGATGCCGCTGTACCGAAGATCGATGCCATCATTAAAGACGAATAACTTATAAGCTGCGCAGGTCGGGGGATTGGAGAAATTCCGCTCCCCCGATTTCTGTTATGCGGCTAAGAAGGAGGAAACAGCAGTGGAATCGGCCTCCCAATCGTACGTGCCGTCTGAGAAGCTGGCTAAGCCTAGCTTTTGGAAGAAATTGAGGGGACAGGCAGTAGGCGACGATAAACCGATCGGTTATTTGTTCATCTTGCCTGCTTTTATTCATCTCGCCGTATTTACTTTAATTCCGATTCTATTCTCTCTCTATCTCAGCTTTCATAAGTGGAGCATTCTGAAGCCGGCGAAGCCGTTCGTCGGGCTGAAAAACTATATCAAGATGTACCATGATACCGACTTCTGGCATGCGATGGTTAACACGTTTTATTTTGTATTCGGGAGTGTCCCAACGGGAATTGCGGTCTCCCTGCTCGTGGCGCTTGTGCTGAATCGCAAAATGAAGGGCGTGTATTGGTTTCGTTCGTTCTTCTTCCTGCCGGTTGTGTCCTCGACGGTAGCAATCGCGATGGTATGGCAATGGATATTACAGCCGGAGTTCGGGCTGTTAAATTATTTGCTAGGCAAGATAGGCATCGAAGGTCCCAAGTGGCTGATGGATCCTAAATGGGCCATGATCGCCGTCATTATTGTAACCGTCTGGAAAGGGATCGGCTACCAAATGATCATCTTCCTGGCCGGACTGCAGGGCATCCCCGAGCACTTATATGAAGCAGCACGTATCGACGGAGCGAATAAATGGCGCATTTTCTGGTCAATCACGCTTCCACTGCTCATGCCGACGGTCTTCTTCCTCACAGTGACGACCATTATCGGTTCGTTCCAGGCGTTTACGGTTATCTACATGCTGACAGAAGGCGGGCCGGTCGGCTCGACGGATGTGGTGGTGTATCACATTTATGAGCAAGCTTTCCGAGTGTTCAATATGGGGTATGCATCCGCACAATCATGGCTGCTGTTCTCGATTATTTTCATCATTACGATCATTCAAGTGAAATTCATGAAGAAATTTAATTATGAGCATTAAGCCGGGAGGGAGGATAAACCGATGGCCACGATGACAAGCAGGGGTAATAGCAGCAAAATAGCAAAACCAGGGCAGCTGTTCGCAGACATCTTCACGTACGTCGTACTGGGAATCGTCAGTTTAACGATGCTGGTTCCGTTTCTATGGATGATTTCCACGTCGCTGAAACCGGAATATTCCGTGTTTGAGTTTCCGCCGAAATTCATTCCGAGCAGTTGGTTGTTCGAGAACTATATGAGCATTTTCAAAGCGGCACCTTTCTTGCGGTTTCTCTACAATACAGTCTTCGTAACGATGAGCGTTGTTATCGGACAGGTGATATTCTGTTCGTTGGCTGCTTACGCCTTCGCAAGGCTTCCGTTTAAAGGAAGCAACGCAATCTTTGTTCTGTTCCTCGCGACCATGATGATACCTTCGCAGGTCACGACGATCCCGACTTATGTCATGATTTATAAATTCCACTGGCTGGATACCTATGCCGCTCAGATTATTCCTTTCCTCAGCAGCGCATATGGGATCTTCCTGCTCAAGCAGTTCTTCCACAGCCTGCCCAAGGAAACCGAGGATGCGGCGCGAATCGATGGCTGCAGCGAGTTTCGGATTTACTGGAACATCATTCTCCCCTTGTCGCAGCCGGCGATTGCCACGTTGTCGGTGTTTACGTTCATGGGAGTTTGGACCGATTTCTTATGGCCAATGCTCGTCACGAATACGGTTGAGATGCGTACGCTTGAGGTAGGGTTGTCTGTATTCCGAAACCAATATACGACGAATTGGCCGCTTCAGATGGGCGCGTCGCTGCTCGTTATTTTTCCGGTGCTGCTCGTTTTCTTGTTTACGCAGCGCTACTTTGTACAAGGGATCTCACTGACGGGGATGAAGGGCTAATCGAACAGCCGGCATGAATCCCTCGCTAACCAAATCCACTACCTGAATCGAAGGAGTCGTAGCCGGTATGACAGTACTGAAAGAGTTAGCGTTACCGTACCAAACGTTGACAGCAATTCCGTTCACGAACGTTTCCATCGAGGATCGTTTCTGGAGCAATCGGATTAAGGCGACACAGAAATCGACGATTACAGCATGTCTGGCCCAGTGCGAGGCTACAGGCAGAATATCGAATTTCGCCAAAGCCGGAGGCCTTGAGGAAGGCGGCTTTGTAGGGATTTTCTATAATGATTCCGATGTTTATAAAGTGTTGGAAGGGATCGCTTATTCCCTCTTGATTGAGCACGATGAGGAGATGGAAGCGCAAGCTGATCGGATTATCGAGCTGATCGCCGCGGCGCAGCAAGAAGACGGTTATTTGCAAACCTACTTTACACTTGCCGAACCGGAGAAGAAATGGACGGACATGAATAAGCATGAGGAGTACTGTGCCGGCCACATGATCGAAGCAGCGATTGCTTATAAACAGGCCACTGGCAAAAGATTGTTCCTCGATGTTGCGATCCGGGTAGCTGATCATATCGATTCCTTGTTTGGACCGGGAAAGCGCCACTGGGTTCCGGGTCACCAAGAAATCGAGTTGGCCCTTGTGAAGCTGTACGTCGAAACAGGAGAAGAGCGCTACTGGAAGCTGGCTTATTGGCTGTTGGAAGAACGCGGTCACGGCCATGGTGTCGGCTACAGCTGGGATCGTTCGGATTGGGGCGCCGCTTATTCGCAGGATGACGTGCCTGTACGGGACATATCGATTGTAACCGGTCATGCCGTACGTGCGATGTACATGTATGCAGGGATGACGGACGCTGCCATGCTAAACGGAGATCGAGGTTACATAGAGGCACTGAATCGTATTTGGTCTAACGTCGTCGACCGGAATATGTACATAACAGGCGGTATTGGCCCTTCTCGCCATAATGAAGGGTTTACCGCAGATTATGATTTGCCTAACGACAGCGCCTATTGCGAAACTTGCGCATCGATCGGGATGGTGATGTGGAACCATCGCATGAATTTGCTGCATGGCGATTCGAAATACGCAGACATCGTCGAGCGGGCGATGTATAACGGTTCGATTGCCGGCGTATCCTTGTCCGGCGACAAGTTCTTCTATGTCAATCCGCTGGAGTCTGACGGGACGCATCACCGAGTACCTTGGTACGACTGCTCTTGCTGTCCGACGCAGATCGCACGGTTCATTCCGTCCATCGGCGGGTATGTCTATGCGACCCGAGGCAATGACATTATCGTCAATCAATTCGTGGAGGGAACCGGCCAACTTCACTTGCTAGCTGGCTCAATTACGCTGCGTCAAGTGACGGAGTATCCATGGAATGGTCGAATCAAGCTGCGCGTGGAAGATGGAGAAGCAGGAGCGTACGGCATTCAACTGCGTATCCCGGCATGGTGCAAATCCTACCGTTTGTCGGTCGGGGATCTGGAAATCGCTGATGCTCAAATCGTGAAAGGCTATGTTCGTTTGCAACGCGAATGGAAGCCCGGAGACGAAATTACGCTTGAGTTGACGATGCAGATTGAGCGGGTTTACTCGCATCCGCTAGTCTTGGCCAATGAGGGGAAAGTCGCACTGCAACGCGGACCGCTCGTCTATTGTATAGAAGAGATCGATAATGCGAGCTATGACGCACTACGCGTAACGGTCGCTACCCGGTTCCGTACCGTATATGAGCCGGAGTTGCTGCAAGGTGTCTTAGCCGTATATGCCGAAGAACCGAGCGGTGATCAAAAGTTCAAGGCGATTCCTTATTACGCGTGGGATAATCGGGATGCCGGCCAAATGAAAGTATGGCTGCCGGAGAAGACAGACGAAACACGGCTTTATCGTTCATAATGTATGGAAGTGAAGCAATCCTGCTGGGCGAAGTTAGCCGAGCGGATTGCTTTTTTGTTGAATCGTGTTTGCTAAGTGAGAGGATTTGGATATTGACAGGCTATCTACTAAAAGATAGAATAGCAACATGAACAATCAGCCGAGCGAAAATATTGCTGTGAAGATGCAGCGGATCGCGCGGGAATTCGTCAATTAAGGAAATGATTAAACTTCAATCATTTAACTATCTTTCAATAGGTAGAAGCACCAAGATACAACAAGGAGATGAACCCAATAATGAAAACTTTGATCATCGTTACACATCCGAACATTGAAGCCTCCAACTGGAATAAAGCTTGGTTGAAGGCCGTTCAAGACGAAGGTGATATTACGATTCATGAGTTATACAAGGAGTATCCTGACGAGATTATCGATGTTCCGAGGGAGCAGAAGTTGGTTGAAGACCATGATCGGATTATTTTTCAATATCCCCTGTACTGGTACAGCTCACCGCCGTTATTGAAGAAATGGTTCGATAAGGTATTGCTTTATAACTGGGCTTATGGACCAAATGCCACCAAAACGGCAGGTAAAGAAATTGGCGTAGCTATTTCGACTTATGGCACTGCAGAGTCATTTCAACCAACCGGGTTCAATCGCTTTACACTGCAAGAAATACTGCGTCCGATAGAGGCGCTGACTGAGTTTATCAGTGCTACTTATCTGCCTCACTTCTCGCTGAATGATACTTCAGACGTTACGAATGAACGATTAGTTCAGAGCAGCATCGATTATGTGCATTATCTTAGAACAGTGAAGCCTGCTCAGCAATAATTGTAAGTCGGATAGCAAGGCTTGAATAGAGTAACGTAATTTGGAGGGATACTACAATGAGTTTTTTGCAGAAATTATTTAATAAGGGGACCACACCAATGACATCAACAAAAGTGAATGTAGCCATTATTTATTATAGTTCGAATGGAACTAACTATCAGTTAGCGCAATGGGCGGCTGAAGGTGGGCGTCAAGCCGGGGCAGATGTGAGAATTGTAAAAGTACCGGAAACAGCGCCTCAGTCCGTCATTGATACGAACCCAGCCTGGAAAAGTCATCTTGAAGCAACCAAAGATGTCCCGACTGTGACACTTGAGGACGTGGAATGGGCGGATGTTATTATCTTTAGTATGCCGACTCGCTTCGGTAATCTTCCGGCCCAAATGAAACAGTTCCTCGATACAACCGGCGGACTATGGTTCCAAGGTAAAACAGTGAATAAAGTCGTGAGCGCCATGACTTCTGCTCAGAATCCGCATGGTGGACAAGAACAAACCATTCTTCAGTTGTACACGTCCATGTACCACTGGGGTGCGATCGTGGTCGCTCCCGGATTTACAGATCCATCCGTATTTGTTGCGGGAGGAAATCCTTATGGCACGAGTGTATCCGTAGATCAAGATGGAGCAATGAAGGAAGACGTTCGCGCTGCTGCCGAACATCAAGCCAAACGTAATGTGACGATAGCCAGAGCGTTAAAGAGCGGATTTGCAGCACAATAAGCATTCGCAATGAAATGGAATGAAGAACAAGCAATCCTACGTGGCTGTTAGTAGCCGTAGGATTGTTTTTTTGTTATATACAAGTTTGCCATTGTAAGGTATCGTAAGTTTGAAAGGAACATTATTTGTTTCTAACAAACATCGGTACGATCGATCTGGGAGGATGAACGGATGGCCAAGCTTCACTTGCTAAGCAATGCGCATTTGGATCCCGTATGGCAGTGGGAGTGGGAAGAGGGCGCTGCCGCTGCAGTTTCTACGTTTCGCGCCGCCGCTGAATTTTGCAGGGAATACGATGGGTATGTTTTCAATCATAATGAAGTGATTCTCTACAAATGGATAGAGGAATATGAGCCTGAATTGTTCGAGGAAATTCAAGAGCTGGTGCGCCTAGGCAAGTGGAATATCATGGGCGGATGGTATCTTCAGCCGGACTGCAATATGCCTTCAGGGGAATCGATCGTCAGGCAGATGCTGCATGGCAGAGTTTATTTCTCGGAGAAATTCGGCGCAAGGCCGACTACGGCAATCAACTTCGATTCTTTCGGACATTCCCGCGGTTTAGTGCAGCTCATGCGCAAAGCCGGTTACGATTCTTATCTGTTTATGCGTCCCGATGATCATACGGTTGGCCCGGAGCGGGAATTTCGATGGATCGGATTTGACGGCTCCGAGGTGATGGCTCATCAGACTTATTTCTATAATACCCTTATGGGTCAAGCGCGTAAGTCCATCGAGAACTGGCTCAGCAGCCATGAAGGCAAGCCGCTTGGCCTGATGTTATGGGGGGTTGGCAATCATGGAGGCGGCCCTTCCCGCGTCGATTTAGACGAAATCGGCAAGCTGATGGAAACGCGGAGCGATGTTCAAATCGTACATTCATCTCCGGAGCAATATTTTGCAGAGCTGGCTGTGCAGGCGGCAGAATTGCCGGGCCATGCGAATGATTTGAATCCAAGGTTTGTCGGCTGTTATACGTCCATCATTCGAATTAAGCAGAAGCATCGTTTGCTCGAGAATGAGCTCTATGTAACGGAGAGAATGCTCTCTGCCGCTGCAATTGCCGGCAAACTTACCTATCCAAGAGAGGAATTGCAGCAGGCAACCTATGATCTGCTCACTGCTCAGTTCCATGATATATTACCGGGCTCATCGGTACAGCCTGCCGAGGATGCATCCCTGCGTCTGCTCGGACATGGACTTGAAATCGTCTCGAGACTGAAGGCGAGAGCCTTCTTCGGATTAGCAGCCGGACAACCGAAGGCAGAGGAAGGCGAATATCCGATTCTCATCTATAACCCGCATCCATTCCCGGTAGCCGGTGTGTTTGCTTGCGAGTTTATGCTGGCGGACCAGAACTGGAAGGACGAATTCTCGATGCCCGTTGTTTATCAAGACGGCAAGAGAGTTCCTTCTCAGCCTGAGAAGGAGCACAGCAATATTAATCTGGATTGGCGGAAACGTGCCGTGTTCTATGCGGAGCTCGCGCCTTCTTCGATGAATCGCTTCGATTGCCGAATTGAGATGCTCCCTGCCAAACCGCAGCCGCAGCTTGAAGTCGACAAGCATGCGATTCGTTTCTCGAACGGTCGAATGGAAGCTGTTATCGATACAAGTACAGGCTTGCTTGATGCTTATCTGGTAGATGGTGTTTCGTATGTGAAGGAACGTGCATTCCAGCCGGTCGTTGTCGCTGATAATGAGGATCCATGGCGGATGGACACGAACCGGTTTGAGCCGGATATCGGTTCGTTTCAGCTGATGGATAAGGGAGCAGGCTCTGATTTCTCCGGATTGCGTCATGCATTGCTGCCATCCGTTCGGGTTGTCGAAGACGGAGCTGTGCGAACTGTAGTTGAAGCTGTTCTTGCTTATCAGAATTCCAAACTGGTTCTTACGTACAAACTCCCTAAACAGGGCAGCGAGCTCGAAGTGCATGTACGGGTGTTCTGGAATGAAAAGGACAAGATGCTGAAGCTGTCCATTCCAACGATGTTCTCGGATGCTGCGTATATCGGTCAAACGGTGTATGGTGTGCAGACGCTGGATACGACAGGACAAGAAGCTGTGGCGCAGAAGTGGACCGCTGCTCATTCGGCACAGCAGAAGGCTGCCTTGACCTTAATTAATAATGGGACCTATGGTTCAGACTTCAGAGATGGTGCAATTCGTCCAACGCTGCTGCGCAGCCCAGGCTACACGACTCACCCGATTATGGATCGCCCGCTTATTGTGCAGGATCGTTTCTCACCGCGCATTGATCAAGGGGAACGGGAGTTTACGTACTGGCTGAACGGCGGTGCCGCGAATGAGCGTCTTAACGCCATTGATCGTGAGGCGGTTCAGCGTAATGAAGCCCCTTACGCGTTGTCTTTCTTCCCATCCGGCCGCGGAGAGAAAATAAAACCGCTCGTTATATTGAAGGATGATGTCGTTCAACTGGGAGCCTTCAAGCAAATGGAACGCAGTGATGATTATGTGCTTCGCCTGTTCGAGCCAACCGGAAGTCCACGGGAGACGGAATTGGAGATTCCGATGCTCGGCATCACTTGCAACGTTGTGCTTGCACCATTTGAGGTGAAGACCTTCCGTGTTTCTGTTCGTGAAGGAACGATTTCCGAGGGTTCACTGATGGAAGAGGATTGAAGTGCGAAAACCCGCCAGAGGAGGAGAGTGCTTCCTTCTCTGGCGGGTTTTCATTGTGAGAGTGATTAAGGCTCATCCATTGCATCGGGATAAACGTCCTCACCGGGGTAGTCACGGTATATGCCTGCATGCAGCTCGCGGTTCTCGTAATCAAACCGATTCGGCGGCCGTTGATCGACTCGCCACGGTTTGCCTTTGCTAAGCGATTCGGACACAATCTTCGAACCATACGGTCCATCGGGAAACTCTTGTGCATTGAGATCGTTTCGCTGAGATTCGACCGACTTCAAATCTGTATAGGGCTGACGGTTTTCTTTCATAAACATGCAGATTCCTCCTGCGGCGGCTATTGGTTTAAATAAAAGAAAAGGCGGTAGCCCTTTCTTCATGACCGTTACAGTGTACCCGAGGTCAGTCGGTAAAATGCACCGTTCCCACCACAAATTCTAAAAATTGTTTAAGATCGGCGGCCTCTTCTTCCGTCAATTTAAACGTGAATTCCAGGTAGCCCTCTTCGTCCAAATCGTCTTGACCGACGATCGCAGTCTTTCCGCTTTGCAATTCTGTGATCAGCTTCTTGCCGTAGAACCGGTTGGTAGTCATAATAGCCAGATCGAACCGCTTCAGGTTCGGCGTTATAAAAGTAACGAAGCGGGTTGTTGTTTGCTCCGTTGTATCGGACATAAAATCATAATCAGGCAGCAGCATTTCGAGTTCCTCCTTTATTCTGCATCTATCATAGCATTCCTTTCTGCGGCGGGGCAATCAGGCTCATAGCCATGAATTGGAAAATTGACTCTTGTCATGCTTAGTCGGCTATGCTATGATTTGGGCAATCAAATCGTTGCATCGTGAGGAAGCACCTCTTTCGCCATATCTATGGCGTTAGAGGTGCTTTTTTGTGTTTTCCGGTGTTTCGGCGTTTGATCAAACACATTTTCGGGTGGAGGTGGACCTGCATGCAGGTCGTATTTTTGAACACATTTGAGAAAGCAGGACAAGGCAGCCGTGCCGAACAAGCACAGTTGTCCATTTGCGAGCAGAACGGTGTATGGTCGGTTATTTGGACGGAGTCGTATGCAAACGGGCAAGATGAGCAGCAAGCCGTTTGGTTTGAAGGCAGCTCGTGGGAAGAAATGATGACGGCATTCCGCCATGGCATCGCCGTTCAGATGGGTGAAGGCTATACGCCTTTGATTGATGGGATGCTGGAGGAACGCCGCGGTCAGGATGGGCTGGGCAGTTTGTATTCGATGATTCAATGTTATGGGGAAATGAACACCGATCCCGTTCTGTTCGAAGCACTTCGCGAATGGCGCCGCTTGAAAGCGGTGGAGGGAAAGAAATCGGCTTATCTCATCGCATCCAATCGGATGCTCTGGATGATCAGCAGTTTTGTACCGCATCAGCCTGAAGAGCTTCTGCAAATACCCGGATGGGGCGAGACGAAGCAGGCTGCATATGCGGAAGAAGTGCTTGCCATTACGCGGACCTTTGAGCGCGAAAGAAGCTTTCCGCTGGACTGGGTATCTACGGCAATTGATCCTAAGGTCTACATTAAGTGGGTGTATAAGCAGAAGGAAAATAAGTATAAATCGCAGATGGATCGCCAGCAGGAGAAGCAGAAGCTGCTTCGCGGAATTGCGGAGGGCAACTCCTTAGAGGGGCTGCTCGCTCAGACCGATCTGCCTCGCAGAGATCTCATGGAACGCATTGAGAAGCTGGAGACAGAAGGGTACGATATAGAGCCGCTTATCGAGCGAGAGCTGGAATCGATGCCGGAGTCGGAGCAGCAGCTTGTCTGGGATGCGATGATAGCTGTTGGTGACCGCTATCTGAAGCCGGTGCTGCAGCGTGTGTATGGTGAAGAAGCGGTGCAAGGCAAGGGGAAATCACTTGATCTGATCTATGATCGCTTAAGATTGATTCGCCTTCGTTATCGCCGGATGAAGATCAATCAAGTATCTTAAGATCAGATCGTCGACCAGATCGGATCTTCGAATTGAATGGATGCCCCACAGTCACAAGAAAGTCCTGTTTCGTAGGAGCGGTTGGCTATCAATTGAACGACCGCTTCTCGGAGCTGATGTTTGGAGGGGGAAGGAATTTCACTGCTGCCAAGAATCGGCGCCAGCGGGTCTTGCTCTCGAAGCCATGCCAGAATAGCCCTTATGACCGTTGTCGCTTCTGCCAAAGCAACATCCCACAAATCCCATACGCTTTCCGTATGCAGCGTATGCCCATCGACCGGGTCCAGCCAAGGCGCGTGGGACTCGTTTAATATATCTAGTTGCAAAGGATCGCGTTTATAGACGAAAGGTTCGATTTGACCAAACGTAAGCAAACGTCTGATCCCGGTAGGATCATAGAATAACCGCTGCGCCGCAATCATGTCACGCATGGCGCCGGTCCAGTATTCACGGCGTATTAGAGGTGCAAGCTTCGGATAATGAACTGCAGCAATCTGCTCGAACGCATCCACGACGGAAGCGGGCAGCTCCCCTTTATTGTTAATTTCGCGCCATACCTCAGTCTTCCACGTTTCCGCCCCAAGCAGCTTGCGAACAATAAGTGTATCCATGATGACTTCAAAGCGTTGATGATCCCATTTGCGAGAGCCGGAACGGCTAAAGACATAAGGATGCATGACACGATCCAATAAATGATGCAGCACAAAACCCAGCGTATAGACAAGCGCATCGTCTCTCGCCGCAGCATCTGCATCAGATGTACTATCCAGAGCATCCAATAAGTCCAGAAGAACGGGGCCGCAGTGGAATTGATGCATCTCGCTCCCGAGCTGACTCATCGTTTTCCCTCTCTGCCAAGGCAGGAAGTGATGATAGAATAGAAAATCCGGGCCCTGACAGCCCATATTAAACATATTTTTTCGGTGCGGCGCAGCAATTAGATGCTGTTCACCAAGCACTTGCAGGCATTGCTGCCCGAATAGAAAATGAGTCCATACATTCGGCACGGTTATCCTCCCTGAGACTCTTGTTCGACGCATTTCTACAAATCTTTAAACTTTAGCTCGAATTGAGTAGTATACTTGACCTAACAATTCTTGTATAATCATTGGTAAAGACGAATGCCATCGAATCAAGTCGAAAAGGGGCGCTACCTCACGATGAAGGCTGAATATATTAATCCCTTCTTAGAGTCCGCTAAAATAGTCATCGAACAAGTCATCCAAATTCGGCCTTCCACTGGTCAGCTCGGTGTGAAAGAAGTTAAATTCACTCATGATTATATTTGGATACAAATTGGTATAAACGGTCAAATGAAGGGTGATATTGTATTTGGATTAAGTGAAGAAGTAGCTTTGAAAATGGTGTCGGCTATGATGGGCGGATATGTGATTTCGGAAATGGATGAGATGGGCAAAAGCGCAATATCGGAGCTTGGCAACATGATTAGCGGTAATGCCAGCACGATGCTCTTCAATCAAGGAGTTCGCGTCGATATTACCCCTCCGAAGCTGGTACTTTCATCACAGGCGACTGAATTTAAAGCTTCGAAAGCGTTAACCATTCCGCTGATTATGGATGGAATCGGAGAGCTGGACATCCAGGTACTAATTGCATCGTAACACGATTCGAGCTCCCAGTGGAGCTTTTTTTCGTGTTTAGGGCCATAAGTAGCGGTCCTATTTTGCCTATTTGTACCTGTTGCAGTAAACTGAAAGTCAGGTGATCACGATGTTGCATGGGAAGATTGTACTTATTACCGGCGCGGCGAGCGGGATTGGCGCGGAAACGGCCAAATTGCTGGCGGCAGCCGGGGCGATTCCGATCCTTACCGGACGACGGCTGGATAAGCTTCGCGAGGCCGCTGATGCGATCGGAGGCCGGAATGGCTGCTATAGGATGGACGTAACCAACAATGATGAGGTTGAGCGCGTGGTGCAGCAAATCGCGAAGGACTTTGGCCGGATCGATATTCTGCTGAACAATGCGGGTTATGGGGTATTTGAGCTGTTTGCGGATGCTCCGATCGAGCGATTCCATGAGATGATGGATACGAACTATATGGGCATTATTCGATGTACCAAGGCAGTGCTGCCTATTATGCAAAAGCAAGGCGAGGGCCATATTATTAATGTCGCCTCTATGGCTGGGAAACTTAGCACATCGAAGTCATCCGGTTATGCGGCAACCAAACATGCCGTTCTTGGGCTGACTAATGCGATGCGATCGGAATTTGCTTCGATGAATATTTATGTATCGGCGATTAATCCGGGGCCGATCGATACCCCTTTTCTACATATAGCAGACCCGCAAGGCCATTATGCGAGCAAAGTACAAGGCTTCATGCTGAAGCCGGCGCGTGTGGCGGAAGTGATTGTGCAAGTGATGAAACGGAGAAAGCCGGAAGTGGACTTGCCGCGATCGGCATCCATCGGTATTCGGATTTATGGATTATTTCCGCGTTTGGCAGACAGGCTCGCAGGACGCTGGTTGAATCGGAAATAGGATAGCAAGCAGATGAGGAGTTTGATGAACGTGACATGGGAAACATTGCAGCTGTATCCGCAGCTGGTAGAAACACTGATTTCGAATCAAATCGAGAAACCGACGCCGGTACAATCGGCAACCATACCGGTTCTGTTAGCAGGGCATGATGTATCTGCCAAATCACAGACCGGGACCGGTAAAACGCTTGCGTATATGCTGCCCGCGCTTCAGCGTGTGGATGTGACCAAACAGGATGTGCAGGTCATGGTGCTTGCGCCGACGCAGGAGCTGGCGATGCAAATTTTTAGAGTTGCCGAAATCTACGGTGAAGCGATTGGCGTGAAGACGCAGCAGCTCATTGGAGGCGCATCGATGCAGCGTCAGGTCGAGAAGCTGCGCCAGCATCCCCATGTTGTTATTGGTACGCCGGGACGTATTCATGAAATTGTGAAGTCCGGCAAGCTAAAGCTGCATCATATCCGGCTCGTCATTATCGATGAAGCGGATCAAGTGTTTAATTTGGGCTCGACTGTCGAGGTGGAAACGCTGCTGCGGGGCATGGTTCGCGACCGGCAGATTGCGTTCTTCTCGGCAACAAGGCCGCAGGCAATGGTCGATGTGGAAGCACGCTGGATGCAGGATCCTCAGCGCGTGGACGTGACGGCGGATCAGAACGCAGGCAAACAGGTGAAGCATTATTTTGTCGTATGTGAACGTCGGGATAAGGCCGATACCGCGAGGAAGCTCATTCGGATGCTGAAGCCGACTGCTGCGCTGCTGTTCATTAACGAGACGGATGAGATTGCCAATTATGAAGCAAAGCTGAGCTATGAAGGGTTTAGTGTGGAGACGCTGTATGGCGATGCGGACAAACAGAAGCGTGCTTCGACGCTGACTCGTTTCCGTGAAGGTCGTCTTCAATTGCTGGTCGCAACGGATGTTGCGGCTCGCGGACTCGATATTGTGGATTTGCCGCTGGTTGTACATCTTGATCCGGCATTGGATGCGGATCATTATGTCCATCGCTCAGGCCGTACGGGCCGGATGGGCAAGCCAGGCACGGTCATTTCCATTGTGACGCGCAATCAGCTGTTCATTATGGATAAATTCCGCAAGCAGCTTGGTATTGAGCTGCAGGAGAAGACGATGTCTCACGGGAAGCTGTGGAATCCAGGTGAGGAGCAGGGCAGTCGCGGAGCGGGCTTTGGCGGAGCGAGCGCTGGAGCAGGGCGAAGCGGTGGTGGAGCCGGGGAGCGCGGAGCTGGCTTCGGCGGAGCGGCGCGCGGCGCAGGAGCGAGCGCGGGCAAAGCCGGCGCAGCCTTCGGCGCTCGACCGGCGCGCCCGGCGACGGCGGCCGATTCGCGGCCTGCTGCGGCGAGCCTTAGCGGAAGCGCGGAGGCAAGCGGCTCCGGCGGCGAGCGAATCGGCGGTGCGGCCCCGGCCGGCCGGCCGCAGGCTGCTGCGAAGCCGGCAGCGAAGCAGTCGGTGAAGCCGACGAAGTCGAAGCGCGATCAAGAGCGCGAGCGCAAGAACAAAGGCGCCCCGAAGTGGCTGAAAGCGAAGCGCGACGGCGAGCAGCAATAGGTCGAAGCAAGGCCGCCTCAGATGCAGCATTATGCTGCTTGTGAGGCGGCCTTTTCTGTGTTCTTGGGCGAGCGGCACGGGATTAGCCGGACAAACGCTGAAGATCGCGGAAGCTAACGAACGATTTGCTGTTTTCGTCCCACAAGTGGAATCGAAGCGACGTTAAACTCGTGCCAATCGTAATTGTGGTCGCCTTTTGCAAGGGTGGAGAGGCTTGATGGGCTTTCTCCAGATGATAGTTCGGCACTTTCGGACTTAGATGGTGGACGTGATGGAACCCGATATTGCCCGTCATCCATTGCAACAGCTTCGGAAGCTTGTAATAGGAGCTTCCTTCGACGGCAGCTTGGACGAAGTTCCATTCCTCGTCTTGCTCGAAATATGAATTCTCGAATTGATGCTGAACATAGAACAGCCACACGCCCAGCAAGCCGGAGACGAAGAATATCGGACCCTGAACTAAGATGAAGGCTTGCCAACCAACCGCCCAGGTCAATAACGCATATAAAGCAATTACGGATGCATTAGTCAAATACGTATTCAGGCGCTCTTTGCGTTTTGCGCCTTTGCGGTTGAATCGGTATGTAAAAAGGAACACGAAGATCGGCCCGATAACGAACGTTACGAATGGATGTCTGTAAACGCGGTAAGCAAGCTTCTTACGTAAAGGAGCAGCGTTATATTCGTTTACTGTGAGTATCCACATATCGCCGGTTCCGCGCTTATCCAAGTTCCCGCTCGTGGCATGATGAATGGAGTGGCTTTGCTTCCATTGATGGTAGGGAAAGAGTGTCATCACGCCTAAGACGGTGCCAAGGATATCATTGGCTTTACGGTTTCTAAAGAATGATTGATGGCAGCAGTCGTGAAAAATAATGAACGTCCGGACTAAAAATCCGGCAGCGACGAAGGTTAGCGGAAGTGAGATCCAATAGGATAGAGAAAGACTCGCGTAGGCTGCATACCAGAGGAGAAGAAGTGGACCCAGTGTATTGGCAAGCTGAATGAGGCTCGATTTCGTATGAGGTTTCTCGTATGGGGTGATCGATTGTTTCAATTGTGAGATTTTGACCTGGTTCATGAATGGCCTCCTAAGTTGCGATGCACGGTGGTATACCGTTCCTGGGACTAATCTTATTACGTATCGTTTCACGGGAAATCCGCCGCAGGTCCATTATTCACCACGACTCGGGGCGGGGACTGTCATTTCAGGCCGGGCTGGAAGAAAGCTGGTGGGAGTGTGCAGAGGTTGGCGGTAGAGAGGAGAGAGGTAACTGTGTGAGGTAGTTGAGGAAGCGGGGAAAAGTAATCAAGAGAGGTAGCCTGAGACTGCATATCGCGTCCACTAAGAGGCCACGGGTCCGTAATGGTTTAGCCATTCCGCTGCATCGCCCGATATTCTTGCGGTGAAACGCCTTCCTTGCCCTTGAACGTGCGGCTGAAATGCGCGCCGTCGTAGAATCCGGCGGCGTGCGCGATGGCCGTGATCGGCATCGATGTCGTTTCGAGCAGCCGTTTGGCCTGCTCGAGGCGGATTGCATTCATATAGATACCGATCGTGACGCCGGTTTCTTGCTTGAACAGCTGATTGAGATAGCGTTCGTTCAGCGAATAACGCGCTGCAATTTCGCTAAGCAGCAGCCGCTCGCCTGCATTATTTACTCGTTCATGCAAGTCATTCATGACCGCATGAATGAGTTTATGATGGGCACTTTGCGAGGTTTGCGCCGCACCATGATAGATGCGCACGAGCAAATGCAGGAAATGCTGCTTCACAAGGACCGAATCCTGCCGTCCTAAGTTCAAATCAGCCATGATCGCCTGATAATCCTGCTGCAGCCCTTGAAGCGCCATGGGCCGAGTATCCAGCTTCAGTCTGGCGAACAATTCGCGGAACGCCGTATTGATCTCCGTTTTGTCCGAGTAGAAGCCGATATAATAAAGCCGAAACTGTCCGCCTGCGCAGGAGCTGTTCCGAAGCGTATCTTGCACAGCAAGCAGGTCACTTTGATTCAACTGAACGGCTTGACCGTCTTGGATGACAAGCTGGCTCCCGCCGGTCAAGTAATTGAGCTCGAACCATCTGCCCGGACCATCCCAGCCTAAGTTCTCCCAGAACCCGCAGGAATGGATACGAATATGGTTCCAGTTCTGATCGACCAACTTGATCAGAGCCTCTACGCCGATGCGAGGCTGGTTGTCGCCATGCATGCTAACCCCTCCAATTCATCTTACAATTATACAAATGGAGAAGTAGACATACAATACATATCGTGATGATGACTGTATATTCTATGTATGGATATACAAATTGAATGTCAAAGGGGATAGCGAAAACAATGAAACCTATCACGGCGGAACAAGCGAAGCTAGATCAACAATTTTACGAGGAAAACGGCTACTGGATTAGTCCGGTTGTCTTCGATGCAGAAGAAGTAGAAGCGCTGCGCAAAGCGCATGATCGCATTTGGAATCAAGATTTCGACGGTGACGCTTACCCGCTTACGGAATGGTTCCCGAGCGACAATCCGACCCGTCTGCGCAAGATCGACAATGCTTGGTGGATCAACGACGAGGTGTACAAAACGGTAACCGCTCGCAAACTCGGCAAATTGGCGGCAAACTTGATGAACACGAACGAAGTTCGCGTTTGGTATGACCAAGCGATCTACAAGCCGGGTACCGGCAAAGGCGAGCAAACATCCGTTGGCAACGTTGGCTGGCATCAGGATTATGTGTACTGGCAATGCACGAACACAACAAACTTAGTTACGGCTTGGATTGCGCTGCAGGATACGGATCTGTCCAATGGCTGCATGCAAGTGATTCCAGGCTCGCACAAATGGGGACTTCTGAACTCCGACGGCTTCTTCAACACGGAGCTTGAAGCAGTGAAGAAACAAATGGAAGTCGATGAGAAGCCATGGCGCGAAGAGCCGCTTATTCTCAAAGCAGGCCAAGTGAGCTTCCACCATTCGTATACGATCCACGGATCCAGACAAAATTATTCCAACGACCCGCGCCTTAGCATCGTTGCGCATTATATTCCGCAAGGAACGGCTTATAAGAGAACTCAGAATGTCGATAATATCCGTCTGCTGGGCCCTCGTCCTAAGGAAGGCGACCTGTATGACAACCAATATTTCCCCCTTGCATACTCGTCATCTGAGGAATAATAAGAGCTGATTTTCCGCGTCAAACCTCGGTTTTTGACGAACGGACGAACTTTATTTTGACCATGACCCCCTTAAATGCTCGGCTACTCTCCGAACGATATGAGCGAAAGTAAAAACAGCGGCACGGACCGCATTCGCGAGGAGAGTGGCAGCACCATGAAAACAGCCATTTTGAAAAAGGCGGCAATTACATCAGTGGCGTTACTAACCCTGGCAGGTGGCGCAGGCAGCGCTTTTGCTCACGGTAACGACAAAGGACATGACGATAAAGGCAATCATCAAAGCAACAACGGAAAGAACAATAACAAGAACGATGATAAGAAAGATAATGATAAACACGGCATCAACCTTCAGTTCAAGGATGAGAAAGAGCTGAAATGGGCGCTTGAGTACATCATTCGTCTGGCTTCCAAAGGCGTGTTCAACGGCTACGATGACGGCACGTTCAAGCCTCAGCAGAAGATTACGCGCATCGAATCCATCGTAGCGGCTGTTCGTTTGATGGGTCTGAAAGAGCAAGCGGAATCGCAAGCTGAAATGAGCACAAAGCTGCATTTCAAAGACGCTGATGTTCTTGCCAAAAAATACCCATGGGCAGTCGGCTACGTGGCTGTAGCGCTTGAGAAAGACTTGTTCAGCGAAACAGACGATGCGATTCAACCGGACAAGCCGGCAACTCGTTTGTTCGCGGCAACTTTGCTTGTGAAAGCATTGGGCCTGGAAGCAGAAGCGAAAGCGAAAGTGAACTCCAACCTGACGTTCCGCGACGCGGATAAAATCCCTGCGGGATCTGTTGGTTACGTTGCAGTAGCGATCGAGAAAGGCCTAATCAAAGGCTACGAGGACAACTCGTTCCGTCCGAACCAACAAGTCACTCGCGCTGAGCTTGCGGCTCTGCTTGACCGTACGGATGAGCAGCTTCCGGATCAAGACGCTCAAGCGATCACAGGTAAGCTGAAAGCGGATCCTGCAAGCAACGCAATCGTAGTCGTGAAACCAAACAACACCGAAGTGGCGCTTGCGCTTGACCCGAACGTCTTCATTTTCCGTAATAACGTGAAGGTTGCGGTATCGGCACTGAAAGCCGGCGACGAAGTTCTTGTTCGTACGTACCAAAACAAAGTCGTGTTCATCGAAGTGACGAAGCTGGCTTCTGAGCAGCCTGCCGTTACAACTCAAGTTGGCTTGTTCAACTCCTATTCCTTGAATGCGCAAGGTAAAATCGCAACGATTTCGATCACGCGCACAGAGAACGGCACTACGCAAGCGTATGTGTTTAACACGGCTCCTGACGTAGCGATCGTTGGCAACGCAGCATTGCTGGTAGCCGGTCATGCGGTTGAACTAACTGTCCTTAATAACCTCGTTTATTCCATCAAAGTACTATAATATTCGAGCTCTTAGAGGGCTCCATGACCTGCATCGCTGCAGGCATGGGGCCTTTTTGCTTGCGATTTTTCATTTTGCCGGAAATTTGGTAGTATCAGGGTGAGAATGTAGAGGTGATTGCGATGAAGCCAGTCTTAGAGGTAAAAGGGTTAACAGGCGGATACAGCCCCCGCAGGCCGGTGCTCCACGACTTGTCATTCGAAGTGGGTGCGGGTGAAATGGTTGGACTCATCGGGCTGAACGGTGCAGGCAAAAGCACGGCCATCAAGCATATTCTCGGTCTGATGCAGCCGCACAGCGGGGAGATTCGCATTAGCGGTCATACGCTGGCAGAGAATTCCGAGGCGTATCGCAGCTCGCTGGCTTATGTGCCGGAGTCGCCGCTGCTCTTCGATGAGCTGACGGTTGAGGAGCATTTGGCATTGACGGGCATGGCCTACAATGTGGAAGAAACCTTGTATAAGCAGCGAACGGAGAACTTGCTGGATGAGTTCTATATGACGCCGAAGCGAAGTGCTTTCGCGGCTCACTTATCCAAAGGAATGCGGCAGAAGGTCATGATCATGAATGCGCTGCTCGCGAGGCCTGCGCTATATGTCATTGACGAGCCGTTCCTTGGCCTCGATCCGCTCGGCATTCGTTCGTTGCTCGATAAACTGGTCGAGGTAACGAAGGAGGGCTCCTCTGTGTTTATGAGCTCCCATATCTTATCGACGGTAGAATCGTATTGCAGCCGGTTTATCGTGCTGCATCAAGGCGCTGTTGTTGCACAAGGCACGCTGCAGGATGTGTGCGAGGCAGCCGGGATGCCGCGTGAGAGCAGAGCCGGTTCGCTGGAAGAAGCCTTTTACCGTCTCGTGGCAGGTGGAGGGGCAAATGGAGCGATCGGTTGATTCGTTGTGGCGTACGCGCTCAAGCACGTTCTGGCGCGGAGCATTGCCTTATTTTCGCTATATTGTTCAGAGTGGACTGCCGGGTGTAACGATCATGCTGCTGCTGGCCGGGTTAGCCGGGTACGGAATGCTGCTGCGTAATATGCCGGCTACCTTCCCGATAACGATTGTTGGCGTAGTCGTGCTGACGCCGTTCGTATGCTGGAGTCCCTTGCGGACATGGCTGCGTGAGGCAGATGTGGTGTTTCTGGTACCGCGTGAAGCGCAGCTGCCGTCTTATCTAAGACGTTCCTTTCGTTATAATGGCATGGGCATCATGGCTGCTGTTCTGTTGATGTGCGGCATCTATATTCCGCTTTACATTGCGGCGCATGGTCAGACAAGCAGCATCATAATCGTAGTTGCCGCGCTGTTGTTGAAGCTGCTGCACATGGGGGCAGCTTGGCGCGAGCGCCAGCTTGTTCATGCAGGAAGCAGGCGCAGCATTCGGCTGCTGCGCTGGTCCGCCACAGCGGTAGGCGTCGCGGCGCTGCTGCATACCGAGATATGGAAGACGGCGATTTATCTCGCAGTTATCGGTTGTCTCTTCGGACTTCTGTACTTGCGCATGCCGCGTTATCCGATTCCATGGCTGCTGCTCATTGAGGAAGAGAAACGCACTCGGCGGAGGTATGATGTTTTCTTCGGGGCTTTCACGGATGTGCCGACAGAATCGGCAGCGGTCAAGTCACGGCCTTATGCGTCCTGGATTGCAAGGCGGATTCGGTACCGCAGGGAACATGCCTTTGTTTATCTCTATACATTTACACTGATCCGTACCGAGCTTGGCGGCATATTGCTGCGCTTAACAGGACTTGGTGTATTCACAGGCATCTTGTCTGCCTATTCCGGCCTGTGGTCAGGCTGGGGATCGGCCGGCGTCTGCATTCTGTTCGTCTGGTTGAGCGGGGTTCAGTTGAGCGCGCTCACGCAGGCGCACCGGCATTCGGTCTGGCGGCATGTCTACCCGCTACCGGAGCAGACTCGTTATGATGCAGTAGTGCGCGTCGATCGTATGGCTGCGCTCTTGTGCGCCATTATCATCTGGCTTCCGCAGATCGTACTGCTGCCTTCACAAGGGCTCGTGGTACAGGCGTTAACCTCACTTGCGTTGTCGCTGCTCTACGTCTTGGCGTTACGGCCGGGAAGAGTGAAGCGCAAACTCGTGTTTGATCCAGATGAGGATTAGAATAATTTGGGAAGCAATCTTGGTCCGTTATCAATAGGACTAAGGTTGCTTCTTTTTCTATGAAAAATTACGACAATTCGTCAATATAGCGTCGTTTAAAGGAGACTAGTATTTGTGGCAGCGCTTCATCCGGAAATTCAAACGAAATAGAGGTGCGATTATGCAAATTCTTTTCGACAACGAACGTGCCTGCAGGGGTTTTATGGAAAATGACAGTTTTATGCAGGGGGAAAAAGAAACAACAATTTTTATGGACGTTCTGTGAAAAAATGGACGGAAAAGAATAAATAATACAATCGTACATAGATTATTTTATCCATTGCAAGAATGGCGACTTGTGCTGTTCGACATCACTGAGAAGGGGCACTGTCGAATCGTAGGGCACGAATATGCTGGAAGTAGGATTCAAAGTTTATGGCTGGAAGGTATACTGAATAACGAATTGAGAGCTGTTCTCAAACCTAGCAGATAACCAATTAGACCTAGTTTAATAATTTAAAGCCGGATTGTAATGCAATTTTCTGTTTTCAAATATATGGAAAATTGTATATGTAAATAAAGCTATATTGTTTGGAACGTAAGCTTGATTAGAGAAGGAGAAGATGTTGTTGATGAGCAAAAAAAGAATGGTTGCTATGCTTCTTGCTGGAGGCGAAGGAAAGCGATTAGGCGTACTTACACAGGAGTTGGCGAAGCCTGCAGTTCATTTCGGAGGGAAGTATAGAATCATTGACTTCACGTTAAGCAACTGTGTACATTCCGGCATTGACACGGTGGGTGTGCTGACGCAATATCAGCCTCTTGTATTGAATGGTTATTTGGGCAACGGCAGCCCATGGGGGCTTGATAGACGCGATGGCGGCATGTCTATTCTTCCTCCTTATATGAAACAAAAAGGCGGCAAATGGTATAAAGGCACGGCAAATGCCATCTATCAAAATATCGGATTTATCGAACAGTATGAGCCTGAATATGTACTTGTTATCTCCGGCGATCACATCTATAAAATGGATTACAACCGGATGCTGGAGCAGCATGAGGCGCGCGGCGCTGACGTTACCATCGCATGTCTCCAAGTAGACCTGAAAGAAGCAAGCCGGTTTGGCATTATGCATGTCGACGATTCAGGGGCCATTACTTCCTTCGTAGAGAAGCCGAAAGTCCCTACGAGCAACCTTGCCTCGATGGGCGTTTATATATTCAAGTGGTCAGCCCTTAAGAAATACTTGATTCGTGATGAAGCTAATGAACTTTCGGGTAATGATTTCGGTAAAGACATTATCCCGGCCATGCTCGATGATGGGATGAAGCTGGATTCCTATACGTTTGACGGGTATTGGAAGGATGTCGGCACACTTGAGAGCTTATGGGAAGCGAACATGGATCTGTTAGCGAAGACACCATCACTTGAATTGAACGATTATAATTGGCCAATCTATTCGGTTCAGCCGAATCGTCCGGCACATTTTGCGGCAGCTGGGGCAAAGATTTCGAATTCGCTCGTTACGGAAGGCTGCACTGTGGAAGGAACAGTGGTCGGTTCCGTACTCTTCTGTGACGTTCAGGTGGGGCGAGACAGCCGAATTCAGGATTCGGTTATTATGCCCGGCGTGCAGATAGGCAAGGGAGTCAGCATTTATAAAGCAATTATCGCAGAGGGAACCGTTATTCCCGATGGTGCTTCGATAGGCGGTCCTGAATTCAGTGAGGTTACGGTTGTGAATCAATCCATGACGGAGGTAGAGCAGCTGTGCAAGCAAATATTCTCGGCATAATCAATCTCATCCATGCACCGGATGAAATGGGGTCTCTTACGGCGAATCGTTGCTTAGCGTCTGTTCCTTTCGGCGGCCAATATCGGCTGATTGATTTTGTACTATCGAGTATGGCGAATTCCGGCATTACGAAGGTTGGCATTTTCGCGCATACGAAATATCGCGGCCTGATGGATCATCTTGATTCGGGTAAACACTGGGATCTTGAGCACCCTGAAAGCGGGTTATCCATTATTCCGCCTAATATTATGGAACATGCGCATGAAACGAACCGTGGTGATCTGTATCATTTCTATGAGAATCAGGACTACTTTAAGCATCATTCCTGCGAATATGTTTTAATTACACGCGGTTATATGATCTGTAACGTTGATTTTAAGCCTGTATTGGCTGCACATCAGGCAAGCGGGGCGGATATTACGGTCATTTGCAAGCAGTCGAACAACCTCTTGGGCGGAAAAGCACGGAAGGTCAAGACCGATGCAGGCGGCCGTATCACCTCCATTGCACCGATGTCCGATGAAGCGGACCATGATCTGATTTCTATGGAAATGTACATCATGCGTAAGGAGCTGCTGCTCGATTTGGTCGATACTTCCTTGGCGCAAGGGCAGGATCATCTCGTGGAGCATGCCATCATGGGCGGGGTCGACCAGCTGCATATTCAGAGCTATATACATGAAGGCTGCCTAGGTGTGGTCAATACGCTGGCCAGCTATTATGAGAACAGCATGCAGCTGCTGCGTCCCGGCATTCGAAGAGGTCTGTTTGCTCAACAGGGGAGTATCATAACGAAGCTTAATGACGAGCCGCCTGCACGTTATGTCGAAGGCTCAAGGGCAAGCAATTCGATCATCGCCAATGGCTGTATCATTGAGGGCACTGTAATAAACAGCATCTTGTTCGAAGGGGTTCATGTACGTAAAGGTGCGGTCGTCCGCGACAGTATTGTGATGTGCAACAGTGTTATCGACGATGAAGGATTCGTGGATCATGAAATCCTGGATAAAGAGGTCCGATTGGCGTCATCGAAGAGGTATGCTTAAAGCGGCTGGCGGCGACATGCAAAAAAGGGCAATGAGGAAAGGTCGTTAACATGACCTTCTCTCATTGCCCTTCTTGCTTATTGAAAGCAGGAGCTGCTAGTTATTTGCTGGCAACCGCGACATCTTGAACGGCTTTGTAGATGGTATCGAACAGCTCTTCGAGGTTCTCTTCTTCAATGCAAGAGAAGGCTACGCGAAGGTCGGTTTCGCCAAGTGCGATTGTACCGATTTCGTAGGTGTCGAGCAGACGTTTACGGACGGTTTCAGCTTCCACATTGTTCAGCTTGAGGCACATGAAGTAGCCGGAGTTGAACGGATAGTAGGACCAAACATCGCCGTAGCGGCCGCTGTCGAGTAGTTCTTTCACTCGATTGGCGCGACCTTTCATAATCGCGTACTTCTCTTCCTTCTGGGGTTCGAAGTCCTTCGATTGCAGCGCGTGAAGCACGAAGGTTTGGGACGGATGCGGGCCGCTCGAAATTGTCGCACGGATAATGCCGAGTGTCTTCTGCTCAAGCGCAGCAAGTACGGCATCGGAAGCACCTGCATACGTAATGAACCCTACGCGGAAGCCCCATACGTATTCTTCCTTCGTCGCGCCGTCGACTTTGATCGGCAGCACGCGAGGGTGTAGATCGGACAATTGGCCAAACAGTGATTCATGCATCGAACCTTCGAAGAACAGACCGAAGTATGCATCGTCGGTAACGACTACAACGTTGATGCCGGCTTCTGCCGCATCGCGGATTGCAGCAACGATTTCAGCGCCTTCTTGCGCGCCCGGTGTGTAACCCGTTGGGTTGTTCGGGAAGTTGAGCACGACGATCGCTTTGCCTTTGCTCTTCTGAGCAAGCAATGCTTCGCGGAGTCCGTCGCTGTTGAAGCGGTTCTCGTTGTTGTACAGCGGATATTGGACGATCTCGGCGCCGCGGCGAATGCCGAAGGTCAGCTCGTAATTTTCCCAGTTCTTGTTCGGAATAATAACGGCGTCCCCTGTATCTGCGAACAGATCCGCTACAATGCTGAGGCCATGCGTCAGTGCGTTCGTCACGACAGGGTTGCCGTAGTTCTTATTGGCAAGCGAAGGGTTCTCCTTCAGCATTTTGCTGCGCCATGCGGCGCGCAGCTCCGGCTTGCCTGCCGGTGGTGCATATTCATAGAGATCCTTCGGATTATAAGCGGAGAGCGTGTCTTGAATGACCTTCAAATGCATAGGCTGGCCGTTCTCAATGGCAATACCAATTGTTGCATTGTACTTCTTCGCCTTCGCTTTTGCTTCGGCAGATTGGCTCAAAATGCCTTCCTTCGGGAAATAAATAGCTTTACCGAGTGTTGACAACATGGCGAATACATGACCATTCTCTCGCTCAATCGTCGCGTTCAATTGCTGGGCAAGTGGGTTCATCGACTTCATTCATCCTTCCGGCGTTTCATTCTCATTTGGTCCCCATTGGAAACCGTTTAGGAGATATTATATCACTGTTTGGGAGTGGAAGGCCATGTTACAAACACTTTTTTGCAACAATTATTTCGTGAGAGTCGTCCTTCTTGCATGGTGTCCATATTGGCAAAGGAATCGCAGTATTGTATGATGACAACGATATTGTTTTTGCAAACGGAGGAAGCTGAGATGCTGCACTGTGCGCCGACATCTTTTCAATTAAAACCCGCGTTAGCCAAAATCGTCTGCGAGCCGGGATGGAAGTGGCAAAAGCGCGAAAAACCGCTGGCGAATTACGACTTATTCTATGTATGGAGCGGCAGCGGAGAAGTTCAATTAAACGGCGTGCCTTTCTCGGTTAGTAAAGGGAGCTGCTTTCTATTTAAGCCTGGGGATTATACGAGTGCGACTCATAATCCGCAGAAGCCGCTTGTTCTGACGTATATTCATTTTGACGTATCCGAGACTGTCAGCGTCGTGCCGCAATCGTATCGGATCCTCGCAGAGACGGTAGATTTCGAGCATCTGTTGTCCCGTTACGTACGTTTGTTTCTAGTGAAGACCTTCGCCGCAGAGGAAGAGGCGCAATTGATCCTGAAGCAGCTCATGATTTACTTGCTGCGTGAGGATCTGGAAGGTCCTGTAGAACGGAAGGTCAGCAATCAATTGACTGAAGCCATCCATGAGGTGGCCAACTATATTCGGCAAAACCCCGGGATCGCGCATCGAGTGGAAGATTTGGCCCAGCGTGCGCAGCTGTCGCCGAGATATTTTTCGATCAAGTTCAAGGAACTGATCGGTTCATCGGTGCAGAACTACATGATTCGCACACGAATCGATCGGGCGCAGCATTTGCTCATGCATGCCGGCATGAATGTGACGGAAGTCGCCGATGCGCTCGGGTATCGCGATATATTCTTCTTCAGCAGGCAGTTCAAGCAGTATACAGGGAAGAGCCCATCGGAAATCCGATAGGCTCTTTTTTTTGCTCGTTATAGGTACAGGCAGTTCCTGATGCAATTCGAGATCAATAATATAGTATGCGACATAGTCTGAGGGAGCGGAGAGAGGCGAAAATATGGCCGAAATAGCTAAGAAAGTCAATATTTCATTATCGGCGCCTGAATTCACGTACTTTAACGAAATCAAGTATTCTGTAGGGAATGATCCGCTTGTACAAGTAGATCCCCTGCGTAGATTGGCAAGCGGCAATTATCTGGTTACACTGCGCGTGAAAGGGACGCTTAAAGCGAAAGCACTTGCGACGCTTCTCGTGCTGAACCGAAATTTAGGGAGTTATCGGATCTTTGTGAGGGTGCGAGACAGCCAAGGCAAGCCGGTAACGCCGATTACGAGCAACCTGACTCCACGTGCCATCGCCATTCTCTTCCGCAGAGCATTTTGCACGAATAGGCTGTTCAAATTCGTCGCAGTTAGGAATACGTTCGGCCTTATATCTGTATTTCCCGTGTTTAAAGTCTTTGTCGTTCAGTTCTATAATGACGATCTCTCGGACTTCTATAGCAACTATAATAATGTGGCCGCTGCGGTCTTCCGAAACGTTCTTCGGAAATCGATACAACGCTCCACGATTCAATGCTCAACAGCACAGAAGAAATAAGGGTAGGTATGAGAACAAGGCAGCCGGGTGGCTGCCTTGTTCTGCTGTGCTGTGCGCTGTAGAGGCTGTCGTCGCTTTCCCGTTCAATCGCCGATGGCCTTCGCATGCGGGCAGTAGCGCTGCATCATGGCGATTGTCTCCGCGTCCATCGGAAGATCGCGCTCAGCCAGCTGCTCTGTAATCGTTGTTTTCTCAGCTTCCTTGAGGTTCTGTCCGAATTTGAATTTCCCTGTCATCCGGTCGGCATCGATCCGTACGACGGCAACGCCTTTCAGACGCGAGATGTAGTCGGGGTCGCTGGCATCAATCGTTTTGTAGCCGCCTTCCGGCTGCAGCTTGCGCATGAGAGCTTCGAGAGCTTCTGCTTTCTCATTCGGATCATCGACCACGACAGCGCAGCCATCCACGCGGACGGATTTGAAGAAAGCCGTTGCCGGACAAGCCATCAGCGGATCGGTGAAATACGAGGGAATGATCGCATATTCTTTGGCGGCCATGAAGCTAACGCGTTGGTCAGCCTTTAATTGTGTCATTTTCTCCCCGGCTCTGCTTCCGTGAAAATAGATGCTCCCGTTTACATAGACGAAGTTTAGCGGAGTCATGTTAGGCTCGCCGTTTGCTGAAACGGTTCCCAGAAACCCAAAGCTCATCTCCCGAAGAAAACTCTCCATTTCCTCGTGGTTCTCTGCTTCGTTCATCGCAAATTCTTTTCTGCGCATCTTTGCTCCCCCTCCATTGCTAATCCCAATAATGCCCGCACGCCGGACTTAATAGGTAAGAGCATACTGCGATTATTGACAATTAAAAAGATCCAATTTAGTCTAATTTTAATAGACCAATTATCAGCAGCACTAAAGATGGGGGCAAATGTGCATTATGGATATGGATTTTCGCATTCCCTTTGAGCGGTATTACGAGGAACTCGGACGCAAGACAGAGGCATTGTTTCATGCACTTCGTGAAGGGATCATGAGTGGCACGCTGGCGGGAGGAGCTCGCTTGCCTTCCAGCAGGAAGCTAGCCGAATTGTATGGCGTGTCGCGCGGCTCTGTGAATCAAGCCTATGACATGCTGATTGCGGAAGGGTATGCCTGGGCTGAGGGCGGAAGCGGAACGTTTGTCGCGGCTTCTTCTGGTGTTGTAAAAGATAGGGAGTCGGGGACAATTGCCGGTGCTCGTGTTACATTGTCGGCTTGGGCCGAGCAGCTTACTTCTTCCAGGAAGCTGTTTGTGACCGTTGAGAATCATCCGTTTCAGGGAGCTGGTGGCGCGGAGGAGATCAGTTTTCGGCTGGGGCAGGTGGATTCGTCGCAATTTCCGGTGGAGGAGTGGAAAGCGGCGCTGCATGCCGAGGTTCGCGAGATGATGGCTGCGTTTCCCGCTATCAGCAGTGAGGTGGAAGGTTACCTTCCTCTGAGAGAAGCGATTGCTAAGGGCTTGCGCCGTGAGCGAGGAATTCGCGCGAATGCTTCGCAAATTTATATTACGAACGGCTCGATGCATGCGATCGCGCTGTTGTCTATGCTGCTCGTGCGTCCGGAGCTCCCGGTGGTGGTGGAAAATCCATGCTTCACCGGCATTCGCAGAGCGGTCGCCGCTGCTGGCGGCTCGATTCTGGCAGCTGCCGTTGACGACGAAGGCATCGTGCCGCAGGACTGGCCATCCAAGCTGCTCGTCGTGACGCCGACACGACAATATCCTACCGGCGCGGTGCTGTCGGCGAAACGAAGAGCGGAATTGCTTATATGGGCAGGGAGGCAAGGGGCCGTCATTATCGAGGATGACTACGATAGCGAGCTGCGCTGGGGAGGCAGGCCGGTAGAACCGCTTAAGGCGCTCGATCATGATGAACGCGTCGTCTATATGGGCACCTTCTCGAAGACGATGTTCGTCGATTTGCGCCTTGGTTATGTAGTGCTGCCTGCGTCGTTAGCAGAGCCGTTTCGCCTGGCAAAAGCGCTGCTGGAGCCGCATCCATCGGCTCTTGTTGAGCAGCGTGCACTTGCGCATTTTATAACGAGCGGCTGTTATTCTCGTCACTTGCGGCGGATGAAGCGGGTTATCGGTCGGCGGCTGCTTGTCTTTCGTGAACAATTCGAGAGTCGTCTGACAAGGTGGTTCAGGTTCGTTCCTGCGGATGCAGGACTTCACGTGTATGCCGAGTGGCGGGGCGATCCGGAGAGCTATGTCCGTCTTCAGGATGCGTGTGGAGCAGCTGGCGTTCATTGGTCTGTAGGTGACTCGTTATGGGAAGGCGAAATGCCTTTCCATACGGCGCTGTTCGGCTTCTCGCATTTGACGGAGGAGCAGATTGCTGCTGGAGCAGAGCGGATTGAAGCGATAGCGGTGTCGTTGTTGGGGGAAGGGGCGGAATGAGCGGGGAGGCGCTGAACGGCGCACCGCTGTGCGAAGTGCGCACGCTGTGCACCTCGAGCACCTCGAGCACCTCGAGCACCTCGAGCACCTCGAGCATCGAGCACCTCGCGCAATCCGTGCACTTCGCGCACTTCGCGCACCACGTCGTACCCGGAGCACCTCGCGTACCCCGAGAACTTCGCATCTCCATCGCCCCCGCGTACACCCGATGCACCTCCATCGCAACTTGCACCCGTCTCACACGCTAACGAACCGTGGGGGTCTTATTTGCTCGAAAATAGCTTCTTCCAAAATCTAACGAACCGTGGAGACGCTATTGCGGGGAATGGAGACGAAAATAGGCGTGTTGACACCAAATAAGACCTGTGGGATCCGTTAGAAATTCAAATCAGCTTTTTTGAATCAAATAAGACCTGTGTGGTTCGTTAGAGCTAGAATCCGCGGAATCAAAAAAGCTGTCACAAAAGTGAGTCACACTTTTGGACAGCTTTTTCCATATTCTATGTGTCGGCAAGCGTGCCGAGCTTCTCGCCCATGCGCACTTTAAGTCCTGTCTTCATATCCGGACGCGGAGAGAAGCTGTCATCCTCAGTCAAGAGTACGACGGTTGAGCCAAACTCGAAGTAGGCAAGATCGGCACCTTTGTCCATTCGTTCCTGCAAGGGCAATACATATTTGATACTGCTGACGTTCATCGCGCCAACCTTGACGATAGCAGTCTCTGCATTGGCATGACGCATGTAGGTGATGAGCCTTTCGTTGCGGCTCAGCACGCGACGCATATGCCGGAGGCCGAAATCGTTGACGGGATAGACTTTGCCGAGTACATGCTCGCGTTCTACAATCGTACCAGCTATAGGCGTATGTATGCGGTGATAATCGGTTGGGCTGAGATACAGCACCATGTAGTAGCCATTCTTGTAATTCTCCATACGGGGAGAGCGGTTGAGCAGCTCTTCGATGGTGTAATCTTGGCCCTTGACGTTAAGAATCGTGCCTTGCTCTATCGGACCGCAGCCTGTAATAAGTGCATCAACCGGGCTGACAAGCGCAGCTGGGTCAGCATCAATTACACGTGCGCCGGGCTTCAAGCGCCTTGTGAAAAACTCATTTAACGTAGAATACTCATGCAGCTGTTTCTCGGCTTCCTCTATAGCGATCCCGTACATACGGGCGAATCTTGGAATAAAGCGCCGGCTAGCGGGCGACTGGGCGAATCGACCGGTTATGCGCGAAATCCATTTGCGCGAGCTAAGCTCAGTCATGGATCGGAGCAGCCATTTGGTCATGCCGGTAGTTCACGTCCTCTCTGGATTAAACGGGGGTTCGTCGTGGTGGTCTCCGACTAGTTTGACATATCGCGACTCATTTATCAATAGAGTTCACCGGAAGCATGTTTAAGGGGCGAGTAGGTATGCAAATACTGTCATATGAGGTGATCGTATGACAGGGTTAGTGCTCATTGGAGCGATTATTGGAGGCTTAATTCTAGCAGTGCTTCGGGTCAAGTACGAAGCTCTTCGTAAAATCATTGATGGGCTGGCAGTCTTAGCCTATCTGGGCTTCTTCAGCATTGCAGCGAACAGCGTGGCGAGAACACTGCTTGACGATACCGTATTTATGACGCAGGTGCATGAGGTGCTGCTAAGTCCGGTTTTTCTGGTGAGCGGTGCTTATTTGGGACCCTATGGATTGTGTATGCTGCTTCAGCAGGTATGGAGCAGACGCCAATAAGTTGGATGCAGCGGAATCGGTGGAATGGGGCCTCTGTCGGAGTCAGCAAGCGAACCTTGTACATATGATAGGAGAAGCAAGCTGTTGAAAGAGAGGCGGGCTTCGTTCATGGTCAGAGCTAGAGCCAAAATCGCATTTGTGACACCGGGTACGTATGTACTGCCTTCTCAGAGCAGCAGCTCCGTGGAGCGGGTAGTTGAGAAGCTTGTGCCGCTGCTTGTTCCTCGAGTGGAAGCTTACATCTATGGGAGATCAAGCCGGACGCTGGAGAATAGGACGATGCTTGGCGGAGCATCCGTGGTTCGCTACCCGGCTCATAATAAAAGGCTGTATTTGAAGCGGGTAGGAAAATCCATCCTGACTCACCAACCGGATTTGCTGCAGATCGAGAATCGACCTCTTTATGCTTTGAAGCTTAGAAGACTGCGGCCGCAGAGCAAAATATGGCTGAACCTGCATTCCTCGACTTTTATCCGTAAACAGGCCATTAGCAGTGCACTCCTAACTCAGAGTTTCCGAGCTGCCGATCGCATTATCGTGAACAGCGAGTATTTGAGAGAGGACGTTGCCGCTCGAGTGCCGGAGTGCGCCGAGAAGCTGCGTGTCGTCTATCTCGGAGTCGATACGGAGCGTTTTCAATCTCAGTACTCCATAATGGGGGCTTATCGTAGGGCTCAACTTCGAAATGAACGCGGATGGTCGGGCAGAAGTGTCATTTTGTTTATGGGCAGACTTCTTGCAATCAAAGGGGTCCACCACTTGCTGAAGCTTATGCCAAAGCTTGTGCAGGAGCATCCTTCAGCACTTCTGGTTATTGTAGGTGGTGCGTTCTATGGTTCCAAACGTACAACTCCGTATGTGAAACAGCTGCGGCAGCTTGGTCGGAAGCTGAAGGGGCATGTGCAGTTTGTGCCTTATGTACCTTATTCCGAAGTGCCGAGCTGGTTCCTCGCAGCGGATGTCGCTGTTGTTCCATCTGGAAAGCGGGAGGCATTCGGCCTTGTGAACGTGGAGGCGATGTCCTGCGGTTTGCCTGTCGTCGCGACGCGGGCGGGCGGAATGAAAGAAATTATTGAGGATGGCGTTACCGGTTATTTGGTCAATCCGGATGATGTGGTTCATGAAATGCGTGAACGCTTGTTGAAGCTCTTGCGCGATGATCAGCTGCGTATGCAGATGGGTCGAAAGAGTCGGGAGCGGGTGGAGCAGCATTTTACTTGGCAGCACTCGGCAGAGCGATGGTTGGAGCTGTTTCGAGACGCGCAGATGGAAACCGATGTTGATGCGGAGGGGCGCTCGGATTAGATCCGAGTGATGAAATAAAATGTAAAATTAAGGTTGAAAAATGTCGAAAGCCAAAGTAAGATAGGAAGTAGCAAAAGATAGAGAATGGTAGGCAACAACGGATAACGTTGCTTAAGGAATTGATAGAGACGACATGCAGGAGGCACCTGCTTGCGGCTGATTATTCAGCTTGCGGGCAGGTGCTTTTTTTGCATTATAGGCTGGATAAAATGGTATAAAATGATAGATTTATCTCGTCGAATTATGGTGAGAAGTGGTAGAATATGTTAGTTCCTATGAAGGCAGCTTAGTCAAATTCAACTTAGAGGAGTGTTTGGAATGAAGATGTTTTATTCGCTTGTAGTGCTAATTATGTTGATAGTGATCTCGATGGGCGTGATGGGGATCGTGCAGGCTAGTAAAGAAAGTGCGCGGATACCGCGGGATGATGGACAGGGAGTTCGGGTTCGGGGAGATTAGTATATAAAAGGAGATGGAACGAAATGATGAAAAAACTACTAGTCACTACTCTTGCATTATCTATGGCATTACCGTTTGGAGTCGTAAATGCAGCAGTTCCGAAAATGTTGAAGGCAGACATGCCTATCGAGGTTCTATATAATGCCCGTAAAATTGCATTCGACGTGAAGCCTAAGATGGTTGATGGTACCGTATTGATTCCTGTTCGGTACGTAGCGGAGAAGCTGCAAGCGACTGTTACCCAACAAGACAGCACGATTCTGATTGTAAAAGGAAGCAATACGGTAAAGCTATCGATCGGATCGAATGTAGCTGTTATTAATGGGGAGAGCGTAACATTAGCGCAGCCTGCCATCGTTGAGAACGGGCGTACGCTTGTCCCGATTCGCGTGATCAGTGAGGGGCTGGGTGTTCCTGTTCGCTGGGATCCAGTGGCGCAGTTTGTATGGGTGGGGAATGAGGATATTCCGAACGCCGAGGATGTAGCGGATCTAGTGGATATTAAGCCGATTTTACCCTATTACAAGGGGAGAGAACTTTATCTCGATGTCTTTCAGACAGGACAAAAAGCTACGCAAGCCTATGTTTTGGAGTACAGTGATTTTCCGTTTATTTTGAATGGGTCTATCTATTATCGGTGGGATTTGTCGAAGGACACTAACGGTGTCCCTTATATCAAATCAACAACCACTCAAAGCGGCTCGATGGGGACAGGGCTTTTTTATCTCTCGAATGGTTACAAATTTCGCAACCGACCAGAGTTTTTCGGTTTCCGTGAGTCTATTGGTGTATTTCGTATCCACTACTATAGTGTTGTTTTGAAATCAGATGCTGACTTGGTTGGAGACATGAAATACTCCGAATTCACACTCAAAGATGCTCAATATATTGGAATTAGCAGCTCCGTTGGATTGAATTCAGCTCCTATCGTTGTCAAAAATCCATTCAACTAAGGAGACACCATGAAGCGTATAACGAGTACCATCCTTATAGTTACTTTGATATTCAGCATGTTTATTAACTTAGTCCCAGAGAAAGCTAACGCCGCCCTTGGAGATAATGCGAGTGTTATGCCTATCCCTGATTACAATGCTGCAGGTGAGGCGCGGTATTATGCTGTAGGATTTATGTATTATGAAACATGGAGTAAAAACGATGGAACGTGGGATTCGTCAAATCCTGAAGCACCAGGAAAGCCAGTACCGGTCACAAAATCGTATACGTTCTCCTTTCCTGGGAGAACGGTACGTGATGTAAAAGTTTACAACTTTAATTCTACGATGGAAATGGATTTATATCAGCGGTCTCGGGCAGGATCAGAGGACTACCCAGAATTCTCAAAATTCGTAAGTTCCAATATTGGAACTCCATCCAAAAGCAATGAAACTGGAAAAGGTACTTCTACCATTTCCTTTACGGCTTCAGCAACGGCAACATTAAATTCACTAGCTGTTTATGATATGAATGAAATATATCACGAAAGCTATTGTCCAACTTGTACACTATCAACAAAAATCTACCGCTACTATCTTCCGATTCTATTCGAAATCCAGCTTGACGGCGTACTTGAAGTTCATCATTACACAACGTCTGGCACGAATATCGATGCGGCCTTTACCAATCAGACGCAAAACATGACACAAGGCCAAAGCCAATCAATCACGCCTGGAACGGCTGCTGGCTATACGTATAACGGGTATAAGAAAAGTACGTTAAGCCCCCCAAGCGGGGGATCGATCATTACTGGAAGCCCGCCTACCTTTGTATATGATGGGAAATATGATCGATACTATCTCAATCTTTATTATGATCAAGAAACGATTTTAGATGGCAAAGCTCATGTGCGCCATGTCACGACTACCGGCCAGAGTCTCAGTTCGGTGTTTCCTGACAAAACCATTGATTTAACGAATGGTAATTCTTTTACTCCAGCGCATCCTTCGGCTGCTGGGTATGTCTATAAGGGTTATGTCAAAACCACAACAGGCGCGCCGCCGACTAGTCTTAGCAGCCCGACAGCAGGGGAATACAGCATTCCAATCTATAATAGCTCCTCATTCAAAACGCTCTATCTTTATTACATCTACGATGTAGTAAGTGCCGGCAAGATCCACGTTCGGCACATGGTTCGTAACAGTTCCTCTGAGCCCTACTTGCAGCAGAGCGAAGAACTGATTCCAGTACCGACTTTACCGCATTCCCAAGGGGTTTTCGCCAATTCTGCAACACACGGAATACTTCAAGGTAAGAATCTCTCTTATGTTGCATATTCGAACACCGTAACAGCTGGTTCGAGCGCCAGTGTAAATTTAACCGCAGCTCTTCCAGAAGCTTATGTAACATTCTTTTATGAAAAATCAAAGGACACAGGCCCTAATGACCCGCCAAGCTTCCAGATTGGCTATGTCTACCCGTACGCACCGACAAAACCACTGACCCAAGTCCTTGAGGGGACGGTGCTCGATCTTATCTATATTGAGGATCCAGCAATCCCAACGCCACATGATCCAGATGGTGACCTTATGACTTTCTTGGGCTTCGATTTCGGGGCCGGAAATGCATTCGTGCAGTCGATTCCATCGAAGAGCGTTGAATATAATGACGGCCAGCATACATTGACTATGGACAAGCTTGGATCACACCGTGTATGTGCTCAGATGAGAGATGAGCATGGACTCACGACTACAGCTTGTACAACAATTCAAGTTGTGCCGCCTAACCCAGTTCCAATTATCGACGGACCTTTCGAGGTTGTCGAGGGACGGCCTCTGCCTAATGCATTCGGTTCCTCTCATAGTTACAGTCCCATTGCTGGCCGTTCAATCAATCACACAAGAGATGAATGGACGAACAAAAAGTCTCTCTATGTTACGCCGGGTACTGAAATGATTACACTTAACGTGTACGATGCGATTGGGTTAAAATCCCTTGCGCCTGCTCAGCACACGTTGACAGTAAAGCCTGACTTGCCTCCAGACGTGACAATCACAGGTCCGTTGAAGCTGCTTCGGAACGTCACTGGCAATTATACGATCGATATTTTCAGTATCGACGGTGACACGATCGTGTCCAAACAAATTAAAGAGCGTTACGATAAAGACAACGATGGAAACTTCGTTGAAGAAACTCCTGTCAGCATAAACTTTGGAACAGGGAAGATTGATCTTAAGTATCTATCCGTTGGGAAGCGTCAAATCGAAGCCTGCGGAACGGAAGACTGGGGAAAAAGCGTATGTGAATCCATCATCATTGACGTCATCAATGATGCCCCATTCGTTTCGTTTGAGATGAAAGGCGATAATTCCTCTCCTCCTCTATATGGGATGACATACAAATTAAGGCCAAGCGATCTGATATCTTCAACGTGGAAGAATACGAGTCCAGTGAAGCGATGGATCTGGGATAGTGAAGAAAACTCTCTGTCTAGTGTGGTTTCATACGGAGTTAACCTGTGGAGAGGGCCTTCGAAAACAGGAGTAACGGTTAGCCTATTGACGGATCAAAGTGACAGTACAGTCTTATTTGATGATTACAAGATGGTCATCGTTCCAAACAGCAGTAAACGAGCTAAGGATGTTGAGGTCTATAAAGGTTCGACTCTGCTTCGCACCTATTCGCAAATAAGTGTAGAAGAAATCGACCGAAGCTTAGAGCTGGTCTATATTATAGACGCAGACTACGATTACCTTTATACGTTTACGCAATTAGCTCTAGGCCAGGCTCCTGAAGCGAAGATTGCGAATCCTAATACTTTCTGGGGTTCGGCTGGAAGTGACAGTTTTATTGTTGGAACTCACTCGATGCTGATTAATAAACCCATTAAATTTAGCCTTGACTCCAAAAATATATATACGACTAGAACTTTCCCGCAAGTTCAGTCCGGAACTAATCCAGATGCATCTGACAATTTTCTATTCCCGGCACCTCATTTAATAAATTCGACAACAGCCTATACCGAAGATTTACCAGCCGGGGTGTTCTATGTTCCTACGGGAAAAGCGCATGAAGGGGTCTCAATATCCCCGCTAGGATACGATGCAAATGGAAATGTTTACTACGAATCTTTCGATAAGTGGTCTAGAACGCCATCTCAAGGTTCTTCATCAAGTGTAACTTTCTATGAATTAGCATTGACTAAACTCGACGGCAAGTCAGGCAAGCCTGTCTATACCATCAAGGATGGTACCATGTATGATTATCAATTCGGCGGATATAGTCGTAGTAGTGGTTATAGTTTCGGAGGAAAGCTGGCCAGTAGTTCGGATGGCAGCAAAATTGGCTATATCGTCCGCTATAGCGGGACGCATAACTTAATCGCCAGAAAGGCAAGCGATGGCAGCCTGCTTCTTTCGAAGGCTTTAACTGCTACTGACTACATTATTGGATCATACAAAGACTACATTATCGTACAAGCTGCTACTGAGATTCGCGCCTATAAATTTAGCGATCTGTCACTTGCCTGGACAGCAACGGGAAGAATAAACGATCTAAAATTCACACCGAATGGATATGCTTATGGCACCTATGATACACAGGTTCTACAACTAGATCTAGAATCCGGTCAGTTAACGATTCTTGCTACAATGGGAGCGTATATCTATTCGTTGACGACTTTAAAGGATGGACAACTAGACGTTGAATCAGGGTATCGAAGTCATTACCTTCTTGCCTCTTCGACAATACAAGATAGACATTATGATTCATACGGGCAATTCTATAGCGATACGCTGCCACTGGAGGATGATCTATCAATCGGATTTAAGATGAAATACAACTTCAAATTTCTAGACACCGATATTTCATCTGGCTTTTCTTTCCGCATGGTAGACAAAGATAATATGTACCGGGTAGAAGCATCTAATGATACTGTGCGATTGGTGAAAATCGAGGATGGAACGAGAACTCTTCTATCGCAAGCGGATTTCATCATGCGACCAGGGACGTACAGTTCATTTACGATTAAAGCTCTTGCCGATAACATTAAGATTTATGTGAACGGCACTCCATTAATTGATGTAGAAGACAGCACTTTTACTGAGGGCAAGTATGGTCCGTACGGGAACACGGAATTAACCGAATTTAAGGACATGGAGCTAACGGAAATCTCCATTAACAAGTCTTTGATGCTCAATACGGCTTTGGTTGGAGACAATGTCCACTACTCCTTGACCAATTTCGATACGGAGAATGATCCTCTGGTAGCTAATAAGACGAAGTGGACATATAACAAAGCTGCTGAGAAGTTCTTAGATGCAGGTGACGGTAAATCCGGCCCTTCTAGTTTGTCAGGAACAACGTTTACTACACCTCAATCTCCGTTCGATAAAGTCGGTGCATATGATGTGGCCTATACAACGCTGGATGATCCGAATGGTGCGTATTTATTCCCGAATCTGACATTCAATGATTATCGTAAGGAATCAAACACGTACAGCACGCAAGTCATTGTTCATCGCAGACCAATTTCAAACTTTGCGCTATCCATAAATGCGGATGGCACAATCAAGTGGACAGATTCCAGCCACGATCCAGATCGATATTTAAGCGCAACTAACTACTCGACAGAGGCAACAGGCATTGACTATAAAGTGACCAAAGGCATCATGGAGAAGAGCTTTTACTACATAACGCCAAGTGGAACGATGGTTAATCAGAAACTGGTGGCACCACAGGAGCTGGGTAAATATGAAGTTGGTATGGCTGTAAGGGACGAGTATCAAGCGTGGAGCAGCTATTATACGGTAACAATCACCGTATCCAAGATCGCTGGTGCCAATGACCCGCCGATACCTGGCTTTACAACTACACCTGTAACCACCTATCGCGGTGTACCCATCACAATTGACTCCACAGCAAGCGATAAGGAAGATGGTGGACGTGTAAATCTTGCCCATCAGTATTTTATCTTGAGTCAAAGCACGGGAGTTGAAAGCTTCCAGAGCACGGTTAGGACGGCATGGACCAAAGCATTCAATACCATGGGTACGTTCAGTATCCGACAGGTCGTCACAGATTCTCTGGGACAGGAAGCTCAGATAAGTAAAAACGTTCATATTATCAATCGAAAGCCAATTCCGGATATTTATATTCCGAGCAGTACGGATCAAAACAATCCAACGAAGATGACGGTGCTGCGTCCTGCCTTCAAGTGGAATTACGGAGACCCGGACGACGATCCGCAAACCAAGTATCAGCTTAAAATCTATCGTTACGGCGGCATCTTAGAGTTGGATTCCGGTATTCAGAACGGTTCGGTCTTAAATTGGGTTCCAGGCACGGATCTTCCGGAAAAGGTCAACCTATATGTAGTCGTCCGTGTATACGATGGATATGACTGGAGCGACTATAGCGCGCCTAAATATTTATTTATTGAAACGAACCAGCCGCCTGCCGCGGATCTGGACTGGCTGCCCAAACTTGCTTATGAAGGCGACACGATTTCCTTGTCTCATGCGATCACGGATCCAGATCATGATCATGTCGATCTTCAGTATTCCATTGCGGACCCTGCCGGAAGAAGCCAGTTGTACAATTTCTCGGGGGATTTTCCTTATCCTACTGTGGGTCCGAGCATTCCAAGCTCTTCGGCAGGAACCTATATGATTCAGCTCTCGGTCTCCGACGGAAAGGCTCCTCCGGTCATCGTCCACAAAACCATCACCGTGCTGCCGCTATCGGTAAGCGGACAGGTGAAACATACGGAACTGTGGGATGAGCGTCGTAAGGCGAGCAATCGCGAAACCAGCGGCAACGAGAATAGCCCCCGCGCTTACGCGGTATATTGGGCAGGGGAGAAATTCATGTTGTCCGCTACTACGACGGCTACCGGAACCGCAACGATTGCCGATCAAGTGAAGGTCACGATGAACGGGATGACGGTTTCTCTTAGTCAGACGAATGCAGCAAAGACATCTTGGGCAGGGGCGATGTGGGAGGAGAGCTTCGAGGACTTCGGCGACGGGCCGCTGACGTTCACGTTTAAAGCTATTTACAATAATGGTACAGTCGAGACTACGAATGCGACGATTACGATTGCCGGCGATGTGCAGCAAACGATCGGCGTTCATCGCGTGCAATAATTAAATTGATTTTGGACGAAGCTGTTCCTTCGTGGGAGCGGCTTCTTTTCGCATTTCTCGCCTATGCAATAACATATTTATCCGAACGTTATCAAGGCATTCGCCGCCTTTTACAAATAATTAGACCTTCGATCATGTGACCAGCCCATGGGTGAATGCATATGATACCTATGACATTTGAGGTGGAAGAAGGAGAGGGCTATGGCGAAGAGCAGCAAAGGAAAAGGCCCCAAAGGGCGGAAGCCGTTATTTTATGTGGATAATCCGAACGCGTCGGAGTTGAAATGGCTCGAGGAATTGAAGAAGAAAAAGCCGATATCGGCGAAACCGGAAGAGAAAATGGTTCAAGTGAATGCAGCAGCACCTGTGCTGGAAACAGAAACTCCGGAAGAGGTTACGCAGCAAGTGGAGCCGGAAGATCAGCCTCGGCAAGAGGTTGAAGTGACTACTGCGCAGGAAGTTGCGGAAGTTGTGGAACAACAAGCGCCGCAGCAGGAGCCGGTCGTGGTTGTCTCGGAAGAGCCGGCCGTGCTGATTCCACATACACAGACGGAAGCAGAATTACAGGCATTGACAGAAGAAGTAGAGCGGCTGGCCCGCGAGAACGAAGAAGCAGAACGACTCCATATTGAGCAGATGGAGGAACTGTTGAAACAGGAGCTACTGCGCAAAGAGGCGCTAGTAGCCGAGAAGCGTATGCCGGATTCACCGCTGCCTTTCATACACACGGACGATATTGCCGACAATGCCATAACATCGGCTAAATTGGCATATGGTACGGTTGACTCCGACCGGATCAAGCAGAGTGCGGTCATTACGAACACGATTGCCGATTTCGCGGTGGAAAGCATCAAAATCGCTAACGGTGCCATCACCTCGTCCAAAATCGCGTCGGAGTCCATTACGGGCGACCATTTGACGAAGAATGCCATCTCAGGCACGAAAATTCGCGACCGCTCCATTACAGGCGATAAGCTGCGTGACAACAGCATTACGTCGGAGAAGCTGGCTGACCGGACAATCAGCGCCGATAAGCTTGCGGAAGGGTCCATTGAAGCGAAACATTTGAAGCCGCTTATTGTTACATCAGAGCTGCTCGAAGATCAAACCATTACTTCCAGCAAAATCAAAAGTGCGGCGATCCGTACCGAGAATATTGCCAACGAAGCCATCTCAACCTCAAAGCTTGCGGAAGGCTCCATCACCCGCTCGAAGATTCGCGATGGCTCGATAACTGGTGAGAAGATCAGCATTGGAGCAATCGATTCCTCCCATCTTCTGCCCGGACTGCTGCTTGCGGAGCATGTAGCATCAGGCGTTCTGCTGGGCAAACATCTGGCGCTGGGCGAAATTACAGCTGCCCATTTGGTTGAAGGAGCAGTCGGCACCAGAGAACTGAAAGCCGGTTCCGTAACGTCCGAATCCATTGCGCAAGGAGCTGTCGGCTCGAAGGAGCTGCAAGACGGCGCCGTGAAGTCGCAGCATATCGCTGCCGCCGAAATCGGTACGGAGCATGTGCAGGATTACTCGATCTCGTCACCGAAAATTGCAGACCTGTCGATCTCCACGATTAAACTCGTCGATCATGCGGTTACGGCATCCAAGATCGCGGATCATAGCATTACGGCAAGCAAGCTGACTGATGATGCGGTTCACGGTAAACATCTAAGCAGACTCAGCATCAGCGGCGACAAAATGTTATCCGACACGATCGAAGAACGCCATCTGGCGGAGAACTCGGTCGGCTCGAAGCAATTGATTGATAACAGCGTAGCTACCGGACATCTGATCAACGGTTCCGTTACGGATAAGAAGCTTGCGGCCCAGTCGGTGAAGCAGGTGCACATCAGCGCAGCTGCTGTCGGTCAAGTACAGCTGCAGGATGAGTCGGTCAGCGAGCAGAAGCTCGTCGATGGCAGCGTAAGCAGCGCTAAGCTGGCAGAGCTTTCTATTCAGACGAAGCATCTGGCGGATGAGTCCGTCACATTTGATAAAATCGGTCCGGAAGCGGTTCGCGCCTTCCATCTTTCGCCGGGAACGGTAACGGAAGAAGCCATCTCGCCGGAAGCGGTAACCTCGCAGCATTTGCAGCCGGGGCTTATCGAAGCGTATCACATCAGCGAAGGTGCGATTGAAACAAACGCACTTCAAGATGGCGCGGTGAAATCCATTAAGCTGGCAACCGGTTCCGTATCGGAGCGGCATTTGGCAGCGGGCTCGATTCACTCTCACCATTTGGCGGATCACATCGTGAATTCCCTCAAGCTGTCACCGGAGAGTGTTTCTACCGATAAGCTGACGGACTGCGCGGTGACATCAAGTAAACTGGCTGACAGCAGCGTAACGACGGCTAAGCTGGTGAACGGTTCCGTTACAAGCGATCAGTTGGCTTTTGGTTCCGTTACGCGTAAGCATCTGGCCAAAGGTGCAATCGATGCAGAGCATCTTGCCAAAGGCATTATCACCGAACGGCATCTGTCGGCAGGCATCGTCGGCAGCGATGCGCTGGCTCAAGGTGCGGTTACGGGCGATAAGCTTGCACTGGGATCGGTAACCGGCGGTCATCTGAGCAGCGAATCGGTAGGCAGCAAGCACTTGGCGGAGCAATCCGTCTACGGCGCGCATCTTGCACCGGATAGCGTTCGCGACGTTCATCTGAGCAATGATTCGGTTACCGCAGCGAAGCTGAGTGAAGGCAGTGTAGCAGGTTATCATTTGCAAAATGAAGCGGTAAGCTCCCGTGCAATCGAGCCTTCCGCGATTCATGGCCAGCATGTAGCTGCTTCTGCCATTGATTCCAATCATCTCGCAGAGTCTTCGGTTGGCAGCACGCATCTGAAGATCGACAGCGTCCTGCAGCTTCATTTATCCGAGGAGTCCGTTGGCACGGATCAACTGTGCGACGAAGCGGTAACAAGCTCGAAGCTGTCATCGCTCTCTGTGCACGGCGATCACATCCAACTAGAGACCATCGCAGGCAAACACTTGAAGGCTGAAGCCATTCAAGGGTACCACATCCGCAAAGGTTCGATCTCCCAAGCGCATTTGGCATCGGAGTTTTACACGTTTGATAAGGCGCCGGATGGCATCATCCATGGCATCAAAATCAAACGCGGTACCATCAGCAACGATACGCTGAGTGACGGGGCTGTCAGCAGCACGAAGATCGCAAGCGGAGCCGTTGGATCCGAAGCGCTCGGCACATCGGCGGTTGGCGAAGGACATTTGCAGCCGGGCGCGGTAACGCTTAGCAAAATTGCACCGAAATCGATCGCAAGTGCGCATCTGACGGCAGGCGCTGTCGGAAGCGAAGCGTTGGGCGAAGGAGCGGTGATCAGCTCGAAGCTGGCAAACGGCGCAGTCGGTTCGGATGCGCTAAGCAAAGGAGCGGTCGAAAGCTCGCATCTGGCAAGCGGAGCGGTCGGAACGGAAGCGCTGAGCGACAGCGCGGTTACGAGCGAGAAGCTGGCGAATGGAGCGGTTGGTTCGAAAGCGCTGAGCGACGGAGCTGTAACAAGCGTGAAGCTTGCGCCTGGAGCAGTGAACACAGATGCGCTTGGCAACAGCGCCATTACGAGCGAGAAGCTGGCGCGCGGAGCTGTCGGCTCGAAAGCGCTCGGAGACGGAGTCGTAACCAGCGCGAAGCTGTCGAGCGGAGCAGTCGGCACGGATACAATCGGCGATGGAGTGGTGACAAGCGCGAAGCTGGCGAGCGGAGCGGTGAGCACAGAAGCACTCATCGACAGCTCGGTGACGGGCGTGAAGCTGGCAAACGGTGCAGTAGGCACGAAAGTGCTGAGAGACGGAGCGGTAACAACCGCGAAATTGGCACTGGGAGCCGTGAGTACGGAAGCACTCAGCGATAGCGCGGTGACAAGCGAGAAACTCGGAATAAGTGCGGTAAGTACGCAAGCAATCAGCGATGGAGCGGTAACAAGCGCAAAGCTTGCGAGTGGATCGGTTAGCACGGAAGCGCTGATCGATAGCTCGGTAACAAGCGAGAAGCTGGCAAGCGGAGCAGTGGACGCGGAAGCGCTTGGCGACAATGCGGTAACAAGCACGAAGCTGGCAGCCGGAGCGGTCGGCACGGATGTGCTCGCCGACAACGCAGTCACAGGTGCGAAGCTGGCCAAAGGAGCCGTCAGCGCCGAAGCGCTGGGCAACAGCGCAGTAACAAGCGCGAAGCTGTCGAGCGGCTCTGTCGGTACGGAAGCACTTGGCGACAACGCGGTAACAAGTGCGAAACTGGCAAGCGATTCGGTCGGCACAGATGCGCTCATTGACAGCGCAGTGACACGTACGAAGCTGGCTAGCGGAGCAATCGGCACGGAAGCGCTCAGCGACGGCTCGGTGACAAGAGCGAAGCTCTCCGGCGGCTCGGTCGGCACGGAAGCGCTTGGCGATAACGCGGTAACAAGCGCGAAGTTGTCCGGAGGCTCCGTCGGCACGGAAGCACTCGGTGATAACGCGGTAACAAGCGCGAAACTGGCTAGCGGAGCAGTCGGTACAGAAGCGCTCGGCGACAGCGCGGTAACAAGCGCGAAGCTGGTGAGTGGAGCAGTCGGCACGGAAGCGCTGAGCGACGGTTCGGTGACCAGCGCGAAGCTGTCGAGCGGATCGGTCGGTACAGAAGCGCTCCTCGATAGCGCGGTAACAAGTGCGAAGTTGGCGCTCGGATCGGTTGGCACGGCAGCACTCAGCGACAGCGCAGTCACAGGTGAGAAGCTGGCAGGCGGAGCGGTCAGTACGAAGGCGTTGTGTGACGGAGCAGTTACAAGCGAGAAGCTCTCTAGCGGAGCAGTTGGCTCGGAAGCACTTAGCGACCACGCCGTAACAAGTGTGAAACTGGCGAGCAGCGCAGTTGGCACGGAAGCACTCGGCGATAGCGCAGTAACAAATGCGAAGCTGGCAAGTGGAGCAGTTGGAACAGAAGCCATCGTCGATGCAGCCGTAACAAGTGCGAAACTGGCGAGCAGCGCAGTCGGCACGGAAGCGCTCAGCGACAGCGCGGTAACAAGTGCGAAGCTGGCGCCCTTGTCGGTCGGCACGGAAGCGCTAGGCGACAGCTCGGTTACGAGCACGAAGCTGGCACTCGGCGTAATAAGCGAAAGTCACTTGCAGCATGGAGCAGTGACATCGAACATCATTGCAAACAAAGCCATTGGTTCTGCTCATTATGCAGCAGGTTCCGTGGGTAGCGAAGCGATCAGCGATGGCGCTGTCAGCGGCACGAAGCTGGCGAACGGAGCAGTTGGTGAGAACCAGCTGCAAGCCGGCTCAGTGACGCTTAGCAAGATCGCAGCACGCTCCATTACGACCTCGCATCTCATCCCTGGCTCCATCGAAAGTGTTGCTTTATGCAACGGATCGGTGACCTCGGAGAAGCTGGCAGTCGGTGCGGTTGGCACAGAAGCGATCGCTGACGGAGCAATTACGCTCGAGAAGCTTGCGCCCGGCGTACTAGCGCCGGCTCAGCAAACCATATCAAACGGCTGCATCGAGGAAGGCCACATTGCAATCGGAGCAGTGAATTCAGAGCAACTGGCAGACGGCGCTGTAACAGGTGTCAAAATCGCCCTCGGCAGCATTACGGCAGCTCACTTTGCTGAAGATGCATTCCCGGTTCAAGCAGCTCCGGCTCCGGAATTCGCTGTGGAAGGCAGCTCGCTGCAAGACGGCAGCATTAGCAGCGATAAGCTCGATTTCACACCGGTTACGACGGTCAAACGGGAAACAGCCGTCATCCAGCAGTTCGGGCTTGCGCCGTACAGCTTCCAAGGCCAAGGCGAGCAGATTGACATTACGATTGGTTTCGACCAGCCATTCAGCAACAACGTTTATGTGTTCGTTGCGACGACGGATCAGCCTTCCTGCTATGCTGTAATCAAGAGCAAAACAGCCGAAGCGGTTCAACTGACAATCGTGCGGACCCGAATCAGCCCAGAGCCAATCGGTCTGGTGAACTGGATCGGAATCGGCCAGTAAAATAGGCAGAAATCATAGCCGGAGCCCCCTCAGGGAGCTCCGGCTATTTGGTTATTAAAGTATATTCCAGTTGACAGCGTTCTCATTTCTCGCGTACGATGTACCTATCAGATAGGTAGCAAGGTGAAAGGGCGAACAGCGGACAATGAAGAAAATTCAAAAAATACTAGTACATGAACAAGTATCGCAGGAGATTCAGAACTTCATAGAAGAGAAGGATCTTTCCGAAGGCGACAAGCTACCCTCTGTAGAAGAAATGACGCAAATGTTCGGTGTCGGCCGCTCCTCGCTGCGCGAAGCGCTTCGCTATTTGGAAGCCATGGATATTATTCAGGTTCACAATGGCAAGGGTATCTTTGTTAAAGACGTCAACACGTTCCGCTTTACCGGGAAAGTGAAGATTGAACGGGAGAAGAATTTCCTGCTGTCCATTCTTGAAGTGCGCAGGGCGTTGGAAGGACAGTCTGTCGTCCTGGCATCCAAACGGATTACCAGCAAGCAAATTGCCGAAGTAGAAGAGTGTCTGGAAGAGTACCGTATCTTGAAAGAAGGCAATAAAGACACTTCGCAGGTTGATTTAGCTTTTCATCGTCACATTATTAAAGCTGCGAATAACCCGGTGCTAGAGACCGTGCTAGATTCGATTTCAGGCTTATATGAGAAGTTTTTTAACGATCCGCTAGGAGACAAACAGCTCTTTGATGAGACGTATCCGTTTCATATTACGATGTTTAAAGGCATTGCAGCGCATGATACGAGGACTGCATTGGAAGAGTTTGGCAAGTTGATGGATTGCATCGAGGCGAAAATAAAAAGCGCCAAGTAAGCGCAATTTTTTCCTTGACAATGATTAAGCGCTTTCACTATAATCAACCTATCAGACAGGATGACTGTATGACTGTGTGATACATGATATTAAATAGGGGGATGACATCAATGACAAGTCGCAACAAGCTTCTTACTACACTGCTTTGTGGTGTTGTATCAGTTGGTCTTTTGGCAGGATGCGGTAACAATTCGAATGACGGCACGGCTAGTAACTCAAACACAAATGCAAATGCAGGTGCAAGTGACGAGAAAGTAAAGCTACGCATGATCGAAAGTTTAACAAGTCCGAACAGAACGAAGCTGATTCAAGCTTCGATTGACAAGTTTGAAGCTGCGAATCCGAACATTGAAGTCGAATTCATTTCCCCTCCATTCGACCAAGCAGACAACAAGATCAGAACGATGCTGGGTGCCAAAGAAGATATCGACATCCTTGAGGTTCGTGACCTGAACGTTGCTGAAATGGTGAATAACGGCTTTGTTGAGCCACTAAACACATACGCAGATAAATGGGCTGATTTCGGAACATTGACAGCGATTTCTAAATCCGTTGGTTCCGTAGGCGATAAATTATACTTCATTCCAAACGGTCTTTATGAGAGACAACTGTTCTATCGTGCCGATTGGTTCAAAGAATTGGGCCTAACGCCGCCAAAGTCATGGGATGAGCTCTACGAAACAGGCAAGAAGCTGACAGATCCCGCGAAGAACCGTTTCGGATTCTCCTTCCGCGGAGGTTCAGGTTCGACAGGTACAACGGATGCAATGATTCTTTCTTTTAACGGTGCAAAGGTGAATTTGGAAGACTCCATGTTCACAACAGACGGCGCAACGGTTTACTCGACGCCTGAAGCGAAAGCGGCAATGGAGCTTTACCTTAAACTTTATAAAGATGTATCGCCACCGGATTCCGTGAACTGGGGCTTCCAAGAGCAAGTACAAGCCTTCACTTCCGGCGTAACAGGTATGCTGCTTCAAGATCCTGACGTTATTCAATCGCTTAATGAGAAAATGGAAGCAGGAACATGGGCAACAGCACCTCTGCAAACCGGCCCAACAGGCAAAGCATTACTCGCAGCAGGCGGAGCAGGCTGGGGTATCGCAGCTAACTCGGAGCACAAAGAAGCAGCTTGGAAGCTGATCGAATTCTTGTCGAGCCCGGCTGAGAACACGCAATTCTCGAAAGACTTTGGACTTATTCCGGTTCACTCCAGCGCTTCCGAAGATGAGTTCTTCAAAACAGGTCCTTACAAAACATTGCTCGACATGTCCAACCAACCGGATACTTTCGTAAACTTCAAACCAGCATTCCAGTACGCAGGTAATGCACAATGGGGACAAGTTGCAATGGAAACCACGCAAGCGCTTCTGCTTGGTCAAGCGAATCTGGATGATACGCTGAAGAAGTGGGACAAGTACTGGGTAGACGAAAAGGCTAAATTGAATAAATAAGGATTCATCAGGAGGGCGGCGACAAGCCGCCCTCACTAAATTCAAAGAGCAAGGCGGTGTCTTATGAAAAATCAACGCATCTTTATACTATCGGGGCTGCTTCCCGCTTTGTGTCTCGTGTTAGTGTTTACGTATTATCCGTTTCTAAAAGGGATTTTAATGGCTTTCCAAGATTACAAGCTGTTCGATTTACGTAATGTACATTTTGTCGGTTTGGCGAACTTTAAAGCGGCTTTCCATGATCCTAAAATTCTAATGGCCATGAAGAACAGCGCCTACTGGGTGTTCTGTTCCTTGATCCTGCAATTTACACTTGGACTCCTGCTGGCTTTGGCGATGAAGAAGCAATTCAGAGGCAGAGGAATTTATCAAGGCTTCGCTTTCTACTCATGGGCATTATCCGGCTTTCTAATCGGGTTGATTTGGAAATGGATGTTCAACTCCCAAATCGGGGTTATCAACGATTTGCTCCTTAAGTTAGGCCTTATACACGAACGTATCGGTTTTCTATCCGATCCCAAATGGGCGATGGTTTCCGTTATTGTCGCCAACGTATGGTACGGCGTTGCCTTCTTCGCAATCATGCTGCTGGCTGCCCTGCAATCCGTTCCCGGCGAACTCTACGAAGCTGCGGACATGGATGGCGCGACCGGAATGCGGAAGTTCCTGAACGTAACCTTGCCTTACATTATGCCGACTATTATCGCGACAACGCTGTTGCGCGCGATTTGGATATTCAATGATCCGACGATCATTTACGGCTTGACCAACGGTGGTCCTGCCGGAACAACACATATTCTGTCCTCGCTTATGCTGGACAAAATCCTGTATGGCGGCGACTACGGTGCCGCGTCAGCGATCGGTATTATTATGATAATTATTTTGCTGCTTTACACAATTTTCTTCCTGGCAGTCACAAAGGCTGAGAAAGTAGGTGATTTCTAATGAAGCAACGCCTTCTGAGCCTGTTCCGAATTGGTTATTTATCCCTTTACTTAATCGCGATGATTTTCCCGCTTTATTGGATCGTCATCACGTCTCTTAAGCCGCAGAAGGATATTTTCTCTTATCCGATCAAATATTGGCCGACTACATTTACGCTTGATAATTTCATTAATATTTTCAAAATATCCAAGTTTCACGTCTACATCGCTAACAGCTTTCTGATTGCGATTTCGGCTGCATTAGTCGTATTGGTTATTGCGGTATTGAGTGCGTATGTACTTGCCCGTTTTTCTTTCAGAGGACATCGCCAAATCATGTTAGCGTTCTTCATTACACAGATGCTGCCCGGATTTATCGCGCTTGCACCGCTGTATCTGATGATGAGCCAAATGAACCTGCTCAACCACCGAATTGCGCTGGTCTTGATGTATACGGTAGGGCTTATCCCGTTCTCGACCATTATGCTGCGCGGCTTCTTCCAACGTATTCCCGGCAGTCTTGAAGAAGCGGCAATGATTGATGGCTGCTCGCGTTGGTCGGCACTGATTCGGATTATTATTCCCGTCATGCTGCCAGGTATTGCATCTACATTTATTTTCGCCTTTGTACAGAACTGGAACGAGTTGTTCCTGGCCGCTTTGTTTATAGATAACGATTCACTCAAGACGATCCCGGTCGCTATGAATTCATTTATTCTAAAATTCGATGTGGATTGGGGCTCAATGTCAGCAGGAGTGGTATTGTCGATCATTCCAACGATTTTGATTTTCGCCTTTGCACAGCGTTTCATCGTTGAGGGTTTGACACAAGGAGCAGAAAAAGGATGAGTAAAACGGAAACGGGACATGATGCAGCTACAGCCAGAGAAAAACAATTTACTCAAGTCTCTTACGATAAACTCGATTCGAGGCATCATGGCGCGATCCATATGCCGATTTATCAGAACAGCTTGTTTGCTTTTCAGACGTATGAAGAGTTCGACACTGCTTTTCAAGCACTGCTCGACAACCATATCTATTCACGTGGCAACAATCCTACGGTAACGTATCTGGAGCACAAGCTAGCGGAGCTCGAAGGCGCGGACAAGGCTAAGTGCTTCGCATCCGGTATGGCTGCCATTTCGTCGGCCATCTTGTCATCGGTGCAGCAAGGGGATCACGTCATTTGCGTGGATCAAGCTTACGGCCCGACGAGAGAGTTTCTAGGCAGTTACATGGTGAAATTCGGCGTGGAAACGACGTTTGTGGATGGGACCAACATTGACAACTTCCGAGCAGCGGTTCGTCCGAATACGAAGCTGCTCTATCTGGAGAGTCCAACCTCAGGATTGTTCGAGCTGCAAAACCTGCGTGAATGCGCGGCTTATGCCAAGCTTATTGGGGCACGGACAATCATTGATAATACGTGGGCTACGCCTTGTTTCCAGAGTCCGCTTGATCTCGGCGTGGATCTGGTTGTACATTCCATTACGAAATACATTAGCGGTCATAGTGACTGCGTCGGCGGCGTCATTCTTGGCTCAAATGAGCTGATTGATCAAGTCGGATATGCAGAATATATGCTGCTTGGCGGACTCATGACGCCGCAGACGGCAGCGCTCGTTTCCAAAGGAATGCGCACACTTCCGCTGCGCATGCAAAGACACGAAGAGAGCGGATTGCTGCTGGCGGAGTTTATGAGCCGCAAAGCATATGTAAGCCGCGTCAATCATCCCGGCCTGACTTCGCATCCGCAATATGAGCTGGGCAGAAGCCAGATGAAGGGCTACAGCAGCTTATTCTCCTTCATGACGGACGAGCCGCTTGCGAAGATGAGAGCTTGGGCAACGAAGCTGCAATTTTTCAAAATCGCAGTCAGCTGGGGCGGCTTCGAGAGCCTCGTGACGGTGAACGCACTTCCTCCGGGAAGTGACGGACAGTCCGCTACGGTGGTTCGACTGTACGTGGGGATGGAAGATCCGAAGGATCTGATGGCGGATATTGATCTCGCTTGGGATTCGTTGTAAGGCAGGTTCGCAAAAGGGCTGAGAGTCGGTTTTCGACTCTCAGCTCTTTGTTTTATTCGGAGGCTGTCCTTCCTTGTAGTGCCGCTACCGGTAACCACAAACCACATCCGCGGTGGGCGCCTTGCACCTCGACCTGTAACCCGTACCCTGTAACCCGCACGCCGCACCCCGCACCCCGCACGTGAACGCCGAACGCCGTACCCTGTAATTCGAACCTCGAACTCCGTACCCCGTAGCCCGTACCCTGCTCCCCGAACGCCGCACCTCGTACCATGCCCCCGTACCACGCAATGTACTAATTTCTAACCGTAATCTCTACTCGCCTCCGAACTCGTCCCGGGACCGGCAGAGAAATGGAGGTTTGGAGCAACAGAGAGGTACAGTGAACCGCACATGAGCGGTAAAGTTGCTCACCTGGGGTTCTGCATCAGCGGTAAATCGAGAAAATGGGAGTGACACTGCGCGCACCACGTAAATCGTTAAAAGTTGATCGCTAACGAACCACAGAGGTCTTATTTGGCCCAAAAGGGTCATTTGAAAATTTAACGAACCGTACAGGCCTTATTTCGTGCCGAGAAGCCACTTTTCGGACCATTTACCCCATATAAGACCTCCACGGTTCGTTAGATTTGAAAAGTGGCAGTTTTCGTGCGAATAAGACCTCTACGGTTCGTTAGAATTGGAAGGCGGGGGGGGTTCTTGGGCATACGGCTAATAGTAACGACCTCCTCCACGGATCGTTAGATTCGAAAAGTGCCAGTTTTCCTGCGAATAAGACCTCTACGGTTCGTTAGAACAAAACGCAGAAAGGCTGTCCCGGACACTGCAATGCCGCCGTTCCTTAATCTTCGCAACGAACAAAAAGGGACTGTCCAGTCATCAAAATGATGACCGGTAGGACAGTCCCTTTTTGCGTTGCGCTGGCTTGATGTGATGTGCGTCATATTGCTGCTAACCAATTGTGAACCGGTAATCATAACGTTTGCCGGAACGGCTGATGATCTTGTACCCGCAACAGGTACGGGCAATGGTGTAATAAATCGGTACATTGCCGTCGGGATCACCGGACAACATGGCACGGACCCGAATTCGTGTACTCGTAATGCTCAGAATGCGCACGGATTCGACGATATTCGGAATCGGTCCGGGATCGCCCAAAATGACATAAACCCTCCCGTTATGCACGATGGACTTCAAGCTGCGCAGCTGCATGCGGCTATAGGTTATACCCCAATACTTGCGAAAATAAGCGTAAATTTTAGCCCTGGTACTATAGCGCAAGGGTAGCTGGACGTATTCCGTGCCGCCGACTTTAATCTCTTTTCTATTAAAGCTCGCGCCGTACACATCAAACCAAGCCGCTTCGGCCTTGTTTAGGAAGACACGAAGTGCTTGTCGAAGCTGTAAGCTTTCTACCATTTGGCATCACCTCCTCTATGTCAACAGCATATGTAATTAGGTAGATTCAGTGACGTGAAAAACGCGTAAAATCAGCGCGGCTCCTGCCTTAACGTACATCAGCCGTTCCTCTTGCACTCTATCGTCCATAAACTAACTGGTAAAAAGACGGATATGGAGGTGAACGAGTTCATGAAGCCTAGCAGCGGAAGAGTCGTCCAGCAGATTCGGAAGCAGCCGCTCCTAAATGATAGAGTCTATGCCGGGTTATCGATGGCAGCCGGGAGCCGCGCCATTCGTGCAGCGTGGAGCGAGACCTCCGCTGCACCTCCAATTGCAGCACCATCACCTCCAAAGCAACAGGTATCTTCCCGATCAACAAAATCAGCCATCGCAGCGAAATCCGTCCCGCGAGCAAGTAAGAAGGCAATTGTGCAGAAAGCCGAAATGAGAAAACGAGCAGCAAAGCAGCCGCCGATCGTCCAACATGCGGCGACGACCAATTCCGGAAAGTCCTTCTCCAAAGCCGCCCCGAAGAAGCCGAAACAGAAGCAGACTCCGGTAGTTGAAGCCATCAGGCAGCAAGCATTCCGAATAGCTGAGCCACAGCCAATGCCAGAGGTACAGCCGCAACTGCACTCGCAGCCTCAATCGCAACTGCATCCACTTTCGCAACCTCAGCCACAACCCGAGCCGATATTGACGATATCTGCAACTCCGACCAATCCGGTCGTGTCGGTCATCATCCCGGTCATGAATGAGCGTCGTACCATTGGGAAAGTGATTCAAGAAGCGAAGAAGGTACATTCCAGCGTGGAAGTGATCGTCGTCATCAACGGATCGACTGACGGCTCGGCGGCCATCGCCAAGCGCAAGGGGGCTAAGGTTATTCCGTTCGCGGAGCCGCTTGGTCATGATGTCGGACGAAGTGTCGGGGCTGCCGCCGCCAGCGGGCAGGTGCTGCTCTTTCTCGACGGCGATATGATCATACCGGCATCGGGGTTGAGACCCTTCGTTCAATCGGTACTGCATGGCGGAGTAGATGTGGCACTTAACGATTACTCCGGCCCTACGAACAAATCATCCGTCCACAGCGTCGTCCTCGCGAAACATGCGCTGAATACAATCCTGAGGCGTCCCGATTTGAAAGGCACTTCGATGACAGCAGTCCCCCATGCCATCAGCCGCACCGCATTAACGAGAATCGGTGCCGACGCACTGGCGATACCGCCGCTCGCGCATGCCAAAGCCGTGCAGCATGGACTAACAGTATCCGCAGTAAAACGCATTAATGTGGGGAAGCTCAACCTGCCCCGCAAGCAGAGAGAACGGACGAATCCGCTTGAGCTGCTCATAGTAGGCGATCACTTGGAAGCCATTGATTGGCTGACGAAGCAGACGGATGATCGCGGCGGATATACGGATATGGCGCGAAAACGTTATTTGGCGAGGTGAACGTATGCAATCCAGAAAGTCAGGCCGCTCAGGCAAAAGAGCGACTACGAAAACCCGCACGCGTCGCTCGCGCGCGGGGCGAACCGGCCAAGAACGCGCTGCCGGCAGCTATACCGGCAAGCTGAGAACGGCCTATAATGCCGGCTATACCGATGGTGCGCTTCTTCGCAAGAACGGACATACCACGCAGGCTGGTACCACGGAAGCGAAGCTGCGAATGAATGAGCGTTGGACGACGCGCTGCGCAGGCCGAAACCACACCGATGCGCTGCGAGTCAAGCTGCTCTCGGAAGGCAGAGCCTATGCCGACGGCTTCGCCGCAGCCCTGGATTTGCCGCGGGGGATGTGGCAGCCGGTCGCAATGGGGAAGTCAGTCGCGGCTGTCGTCCTCTCCGTCCCGGGCATGAATTCGTCCGCGATCAATCAGCTGCTGCGACTGCCGCTTCAGGAAGTGATCGTCGTGCTGGAAGGTGGCAGCGAAGGCGAGTTTGCGGAGCTTCGCGCGGTGCCGGAGATTACGATCATGCAAATCGGAGAGTCGCTCGGCGCAGATGTCGGGCGGGCGATCGGAGCTCGCATGACAAGGTCCGATATTGTCCTGTTCGCCGACGGACAATCCATAATGGCAGCAGAGCAGCTGGCGCTTATGCTCTCGCTTGCAGAGACCGGCGCGGATATTGTGGTGGCGGATCAGACGCCATCACTTGGGATTTTCAAGACTTGGGATGAAGCTGCACGCGTTCGAGCATTCATGAACTGGTCGCTCGGTCGTGCCGAGCTGCTGGCAAACTCGGTTGAGCTGCTGCCGCATGCCTGGTCGCGCCATGGAATGGAAACCGTAGGCGTATCAACGCTTGCGGTCCCGCCGATAGCTCATATGGCGGCCATCCAGCACAAGCTGATATTCCGAAGCTGCTCGCTGAACAAAGTGCGCAAGAACAAAACGGTCGCTATAAGAGGACCGGTAGGAGTAGTTTCCAAGGAGCTGTCGGTCGGCGACCATGTTGAAGCGCTGCAGACAGCCATGAGATCGAAAGGTCCAAGACTGGCATTTCCAGATCAGGTTCGGCGGCGTGCCGCTGCGGGAGGAACAGCAACATGAAAGGCATGACGAGCATTATTATACCGAGCTACAACGGCCTATCGCTTCTGCAGGATGCCATCGAAGCCATACGCCGGTATACCGACTCGAATGAGACCCCCTATGAAGTGATTGTCGTCGACAACGGATCTGATGACGGCACTTGCAAATGGTGTATCCGAGAAGGAATTCCCTGTCTGTCACTGGCCAGAAACACCGGATTTCCATTTGCCTGCAACCGTGGATTGCGTATGGCGCGCGGCGAATATCTGATGCTGCTGAACAATGATGTGACCGTTTCAGCCGGCTGGCTGCCTGCATTAATCAGTGCACTGACGGCACGCGCAGATATCGGCATGGTTGGACCCGTAACGAATTACATCAGCGGCAGACAGCAGGTGGAGTATCCGTTCAGTTCCATGGAAGAGTTTCACGGCCAAGCGGCAACGGCGCTCGTGAAGGAAGCAAAGCGAAGTGAGCCGATCATGCGGCTGGTCGGCTTCTGCATGCTGTTCAAACGTTCGCTCTATGAACGGATCGGTGAGCTTGACGAGAGGTTCACGCCAGGTCATTACGAGGACGATGACTATTGCTTCCGGGCTCGCATGCACGGGTACAGTCTGCTCATGTGCAGGGATGTGTTCGTTCATCATCGCGGCAGCGCCAGCTTCAAACGCAGTAACCCGCAGGAATTGCAGCAGCTCGTCGAGCGCAATCGGCAGCATTTTATAGCCAAGTGGAAGGTAGATCCTGCTAAGTTCATGTATTGAGCGAATCGGCAAAGCAAAGGAGGTTATTTATTTGAAAGCTGTTATCTTGGCCGGTGGTACGGGAACGCGCCTAATGCCGCTGACGAAGCTCTTGAACAAACATTTGCTGCCGGTCGGGAGGCTCCCGATGATATGCTACAGCATTAACAGTCTGCAAGAGGCTGGAATTACGGACATTTTGCTCATTACAAGCCGAGTCTCTGCAGGGATGTTTACTTCTTTTCTCGGAAGCGGCGTAGAGTACGGGGTGTCACTTACTTACCGCATCCAGGAAGAAGCCGGCGGAATCGCCCAGGCGCTTGAGCTGGCGAGGTCTTTCGTTGGCGAGGATGCCAAGTTTATCGTGCTGCTGGGTGATAATTTGTTCGAGGAATCGCTGGCCCCTCATCTGGAAGCGTTCATGCAGCAGGCTGACGGAGCGATGGTGCTGCTCAAGCAAGTGCCTGACCCGGAGCGCTATGGGGTACCGGTATTCGACGAGGAAGGGCGGATTATTCATATCGATGAGAAGCCGAAGATGCCATTAACCGACAGCTGCGTAACGGGGATCTATCTGTTCGATCGCGAAGTCTTTCATTTCATTGCGGCACAGACGCCATCGCTGCGCGGGGAACTGGAGATTACCGACGTGAACAACGTATATGCGAGCATGGGGAAGCTCGCCCATCGGCATATCACCGGTTGGTGGACAGATGCCGGTACCTTTCAATCCCTTCTTGAGGCTTCGATAAAGTTTAGCGGGGATGATGGACCATGAAGGTGGCGGTAGTCCACAGAAACGTGATGCTCACAAGCAGCAGCGGGCAAGGGCAGGTCGCGACCAAACGTAGTGTGTCGGCACCGAAGCCGCAGTCCCAGTCCCAGTCGCAGCCGCAGCCGAAGCAGGCTCCCGCTCCCGCAGCGGCTAAGACTTCGGGAGGCAATGCGCCGCAGAAGATCGTGAAGAAGCAGGCGGTTCCAGCGGCAACCGGAGGCAGAAGCGGAGCTGCAAAAGCCGGGCAGTCAAGGAAATCAAGCGCGAATGGCGCCAAGAAAAGGACAAGAGGGCGGAAGCCGTCCTTGGTCAAGAAGCGAGGGCGCCGCCGGGGACAGCGCGACAGCGCCGCACTTCCACCCGGTATGGAACATGGGCAATTTCACGACAATGCTTTTACGGCGGGTTACGAGCTTGGCAAGTACGAAGGAGGAGAGCTGCTGCTGGAGCAAGCGCTGCCGATGAATTTGCTGCTCCCAGAAGTTCGGCTCCAAGACGTCATTGCCATCGGAGTCGAGCATTTGCGGCCGAGATGTCTGCCGTTAATGGATGTTCATGAGGTGTTTGCCGAGATGGAACAGGCCATTCATGAGCGCAGACCGTGCGCGGTCGTCAGACTTGGAGACGGAGAGCTGCTGACACTTGCGCAGGAAGTCGTCTACGACACCGCTACGATCCAGCGAGAGGGCACGTTTCTCCCCTATGCCGGCGTGAATCCGCCTGATCTGCTGGCGCGCGATCAGCTCCTGCACGCTATACGTCATGCGCATATCGTCGGTGTGCCGCTTGCCCGCAGAAAACATTTTCACCCGCTGCTGCATCCGGTGTTTCGCGCGCATCAACTTGACCCTGGGACGCTTCGGATGACGAACTCGACGGTCAATTACGGGCTTGCCCAAACCGGACTGCTCGGCAGCCTGCTCGCCGGCAAGCAGCTGCTTGTCATCGGCAATGCAGCTCCGGCGCTGGCGCATATGCTCACGGAACGGGGATTCATGGTGTCAGGGCTCATCAGTCCGGTACGGGGAGTGCGTGACGTGGAACGCGTCATCTTGGAGAGTCGAGGTGTTGAATTTGATTTGGCGCTCGTGTCCGCGGGAATTGCGGCTGTTATGATTTGCACCCGGATCGCACACGAGCGGAGCAAGACAGCGCTTGATTTTGGCCATATGGCAGATGCCATTGTGAAGGGACAGATCGCGCTTACGCATTAAGGATAGGAGAGGGCAGAGCGGATGAGAAGGCAAGCGCATGCGCATCGCAAGCGGAAGAAATCGACGGCTACGAGTACCTCTGCAGCCCGCAAAACGAAGAAATCCAGCCAATTTCCAATCGGAATGGCAGCCGGCTATCAGGAAGGTGTCCGCACGGGGTACTTTGGCTTCGGTACTTATTTTGAAGGCACAAGCATCATTATTCCAAGCTATAACAAAGTGGACTTCTTGAAGAAATGCATTGCCAGCATCGAGCTGCATACGCCGAGCGCCTATGAGATCATCATCGTCGACAACGCGTCTACGGACGGTACGGCCGCCTACTTGCGCGGACTCGGCAACAGGGTTCGGTTTCGGGTGCTTGAGACGAATCGAGGCTTCGCCGGCGCGATTAATATCGGCATGATGATGGCGAAGGGATCTTACTTGATGCTTCTCAATAACGATACGATTGTGACAGAGCGTTGGCTGGGCAATATGCTGGCCTGTTTGAACAGCGATCCCGCAATCGGCATGGTCGGTCCGGTGACGAACTATATCAGCGGCGATCAGCGCATTGAAGTGCCGTACAAGACGGTAAGAGGCATTGCGCCATTCGCAAGACTGTATAATATTCCTAACCCGGCCAGATGGCAGCGAACGGACCGATTAACGGGCTTCTGCCTGCTGTTTCGCCGCGAACTTTGGGATCGAACCGGTTACCTCGACGAAGGCTACCGGATTGGAAACTATGAGGACGACGATTACAACATCCGCGTACGTCTGCAAGGGTATACGCTTGTCATCGCGCGCGATTCCTTCATTCATCATTTCGGCAGTGTAAGCATGAAGGAGCTTGGAACGAAGTTTGTAGAAGTCAACGATCATAATTTGCAGGTGTACGTAGAGAAATGGGGGAATCCCCACGATCTCGTCTATCAGGTTCAAGCCATGAACGCAGCCGGTGACCGCGCACAAGGAGAAACCGCCTTCTTTCCAGAGCATGTCATCGTTCGCGGAGTGTCCGGGGCGCTCTACTGGGTGGAAGGTGGTATGCGTCGCCCGATTGTAGGCCAAGTTACCCTGCCTATCGTACGGCTCTCGCAAGTGGATTTGCGACGCTGGCCAATCGGGGAGAGCATTGCAGTCGAAGCTGTTGAAGCTGGCTGGCACGGAAGAAGCATTGAAGGGGCGCTGACGATGCAAGGCGTTACGGCTGCTGGTGCGGACGGCAGTTTCTATGTGGTCGCGAACGGCGTTCGGAGAAGAGTGGCAAGCGCGAAAGCAGCGGAGGCATGGTGCCTGCAGTGGAAGCCTGCAGGATTGGTGACGGAGGAGCAGCTCGGCATGCTGCCTGAAGGATTGCCAATCATTGCTCCCGTTCAGGTTGCCGATCAGTTATAGCGCACAGGAGTCTTGGCTGTGCCAAGCGGAGAGGGCGGCGCATATGTTAACAAAGAGACCGATTCCTGATATTGCGATAGGTAGAGGAGGGACTGCGCCTTGCAGCATATCGTAACGGAAATGATTGAGCATATGTCACATTCCCATGAGCAGCTGGCGCGCGTCTTGGAGGCGAAGCGTCATGTCGCAGTCCGGATGGCACAAATTGTGCACGCATTGCCGGATACGCACCCAAGCTTCGGCGGGGTCAGCGAGCTGATGGATAATTCTCAGGTGATGACGAAGAGTGTAGTGGCCTATTTAAACAGCATTGCAGAGCTGCAGGAGTCGCTTGCCCTTACGATTTCGGTTGTTATGAAAGAGATGGACGTCGAGGACGAAGAATAGGCGGAGGAAAGGAAGCGTGCCCGTTATGAGTCGAGAAACCGCATATATCCGAATGCTGGACGCCTCCGCTAAGCTGCAGTGGAATGTGGCGATGATTCTGGAGGCAAAGGCCGTCGAAGCGGAGAAGGTACGCGCTTGGCTGTGCAATCATATTACGCCGGACGCATTTACGGAGCAGCAAGACCAATGGAAGTCCTCGATGATGGTACATGATCAGCTTGTCGAAGTGATTGACGGGCTTGCGAAGCTCAATCATGGGATGACCAATGTACTGAAGGCGGCACTGCGCCAGGTGGATGATATGGGGATGGGGGCGGGACCGATGAACGGCATCGAAAATATGCTGAACGGACCGTTTGATATGGGTGATAGGCACTAATGAATTGGAGCTTGAAGGAGCGGGAGGTACGAATCGAACTGCTAGCGTCGCTCTCCCGCAGCCAGCAGGCCGTCGCTCGAATTCTGAACAGCGTCGCAGCTGAAGCCGAGCGGGCATCCGGTCTGGCAGAAGCCATACAGCGCAACATGAAGCGGCTTGAGGCGATGCAGCTGACGCTTACCGCAATGGTAAGCGCCATGGAGAGCAGTCAAAGCCAAAGTCGAAGCAGAGACAGCCGCTCTGCCAAGCCATGGCTGAATGCTGCCGTGCAGGTTGGTTCGCATCCAATACGGGAAGGTAAAGGAGGAACCGGAAAGTGATTGCAGCGGGAATAAGCGGGAAGATCGTCAGCAAGTCACCAATCACACCACGGGTCACACCGAACAAGTCTTCAAGCAAGGCAGCAGCAGGCAGCCAGAAGAAGGCTACCTCGATTACGAAGCGCAAACGCACGAAGTCAGGCACCGGCAAATCTTCCGTGCGTAAGCAGAAGCGTGGAAGGAAGCGGGGTTTAAGCAGTCCGGGTTATAATCGAGCCTTCGATAATGCTTATAATCAAGGCTATAACCTCGGCTTTGCCAAAGGATTCGAGGATGGCCATCAGCTCGCCTATGAACAGCAAACCTAATGATGATCAAGCAGCTTGGAGGGAGTTCGGGCCATCATAGGAACGGGCTTGTACTCCCCTACGAATTGCTTAGCTCATGGACCGGAGTAATCAGCAGCTCCACTTCCTCAGCCGCAATAGGGTAGCCGATGAGATAGCCTTGAGCACCGTCGCAGCGCTGTTCCTTTAAGAGTGCAAGCTGAGTCTCGTTCTCAACCCCTTCAGCGAGGACTTGAAGCTTGAGACTATGAGCCATACCAATGATCGCCGTGACGATTGCCAGATCATCTTGATTGTGACCAATATTGCGAATGAAGCATTTGTCCATCTTAAGGGTGTCCACGGGAAAAAGGCGCAGATAGCTAAGCGATGAGTATCCGGTTCCGAAGTCATCAATCGAAATAGCAACGCCGAGCGCCTTCATTTCATGCAGCTTCTCAATAAGCGGGGCTTCGAAATTCGATGAAGCAACGCTCTCTGTAATTTCAAGTTCAATGAGCCGTGGTTCAACCGCAGTGGAGAGCAGGATCGCCTTCAGCATATCAATCAGGTTGTCCTGTTTGAATTGGCGAACCGATAAGTTCACGGACACCGGCAAAGGAGACAAGCCCGCTTGCTTCCAAGCATTGATTTGATTACATACCTGCCGTATGACCCACTCTCCTATCGGAACAATAAGCCCTGTTTCTTCCGCAAGCGGAATAAATTCAGCCGGAGGAACGGCGCCGAACTTGGGATGCGTCCAACGAAGGAGAGCCTCGAAGCCGTTCAAACTGCCAGCTTGCAAATCCTTCTTGCCCTGATAGAGCAAATGCAGCTCTCCCTGCTGCAGTGCTTTGCGCAAGTCCTGCTCCAGCATCATTTTCCGTAAATTAACTTCGTTCATCTCATTACTATAGAAGGCGTAGTTGTTTCTTCCCCGCCTCTTAGCCGCATACATAGCCGCATCTGCGAGAATCAGAAGCGTATCGGCATCCTTCCCGTCTTTGGGATACATAGCGATTCCGATGCTTGTCGTAACGATGATTTCTTGACCTCTGAGAATAAAAGGTTCAGAGAGCCGCTCCAGCAGAGGGCCAACAAGCGTCCCCACCGTTTCAGCATCGATATTCGGCAGCAGGATGACAAACTCGTCGCCGGCAAGTCTGGCCGCAAATGCAGCTGGCTGCAGCGATGCCTGAAGCCGTTTCGCGAAGCTCTTGAGCAGACGGTCCCCCAGTGGATGACCGAATGTGTCGTTGATGGATTTGAACCTGTCCATATCAAGGAACAGGAGAGCGAAGCTGCATGGTTTGTGTACCGCATACCGGAGCTCTGCATCGAGCTTCGTTATTAATTGATAGCGGTTGGGAAGATCAGTCAGTTGATCGTGATAGGCCATATAGTTGATGGTTTCACGAGCCTTCTTCGTTTCCGTTATATTTCGGAAGTTTGATAGGATCGCGGGCTGATTGTGAAATAGAATCGAGATGGAATTGGTTTCAACGTCGATCACTTCACCGTTTAGCTTGTAAATGCAGAGCTCCGCGTGATTAACGGCAGTGTGGCCCTCTATGAGGTCGGTTGATTTGGTTCGCATCATCTCGTGATACTCCGGCAATGCGATGTCAAACACATTGACGCCGACTAACTCATCCAGATGCTGTGCGCCTAACATCGTTAGCCCTGATCGATTCATGTGAACGATTTTATAGTCGATCTGTACAATATTAGCTTCGGGAGACAGCTCGAAAATTTGCCGGTACCGATTCTCGTTATCCAGCGCTTTCTTCTCGCTTCGCTGCGCATGTGCGATGATTCGGCGTCCAATGATGCAAACGCTGACACAGGTGATACAGCTCATGGTGAACAAGGTGAATTGAACAATTTGGTAGAGCAGATCCGTTGCGAGCATATAGGGGTTGAATAATTGATGGGTGATGAGTACAAGGATGCCATATCCACTTGCCATTAGTGTCACAAAGCGGTCCAGATAGATGAGGGAGAGAAGCGCAAAGAGGAAAACCACGGTGCCGGAGTTTGATGTTGGGATAAACCACATGACGATGAAGCAGAGCAGGAACGAATAGGCTGAAATAATGACTTTTCCTTTGAGCGTTTGATAGGTTTGTCGGTAAATGAAGTAGAGCACAACGCCAAGCGGGATAACGGAAGCGACGAATCGAATAAAGACTTGAAAGGTAATTAGCTCAAGTGCAAGAACGGTTACATATATGGGAATAGAAGACAGAATAAGGAATATTAATGTGTATGTCAGAAGCTTAGAACTAAACTGCTCGTAAGGGGTTGCCAAGCCGTACACATCCTTTCTACGTCAAATAGGTATACAAAAATCCTCGGGCTCGAAGCAAGATGGCGGTAACAGACCGATACGCATCTTCCCGCTTGGAGAACCAAGGTCAGCAGATTAACTTCGGCAGTCTGGCTGTCGTATCTCATCGCATTTATAGGAGAATAGACTTAGACCCATTGACTTTGCGTCCCCTGCTTTCGTAGGGTTTGCCTGCGAAAAATGATTCAGTTTTGACGAATAATGTAGGAATTTAGCGCTATTTCTATTTTCCATAATATCTCAAACTAGCGAATGAGTCTCTGGAACCTATTTAAAAGGATAGAGTTGGTATTTATAGGTGATATTGATGTCTTAGTTGCGTAAGTGAAGGACTAAAGGTTCATAAAAGTAGGCCTATATACATGTGGTTCATCAATTTCAGACTCTGGATTGACACAGATGATACACATATCATATAGTCAAGCTAATCTAGCAGAGATGAAGGTGAATAGGCTGACTATATTCCCGTATCACCGGATTAAGGAAGATATTCGAAAGCGCATACATGCTGGAGAGTGGAGGGACACTTCACGCCTGCCTTCCAGCCGGAATTTGGCGGAGTCCTATCAATCCAGCGTTAATACAATAGAGAAGGCGATTAAGGAATTGTGTGGGGAAGGGCTTCTGACACGAGATAATCGCCGAGGTACATATTTGGCAGATGGAGGGCTCTTGTCTCAGCCGACCAGTCGAATAAGGAGCGGGAATGGGAACGGGAGCGGACTCATTGCTGCATCGGTTATCGGTATCGATAATCCGCTATGGGGAGCCGCTCTGCGCGGGATCGAGGATGTGCTTCAGCCGAAGGGCTATCAGCTCATGAGCAGCAGCGATAATCGCAGCCTAGATAAGCTGGAGTCATTCGTTGCGAGCGCGATTGCAAGGCGAGTGGAGGGGATTATTCTGAGTCCGATTCACGGCGGCCAGGACGAGCCTCGCAGTCGGCAGATCTACGAGGAGTTAGCGGGTTGCGGCATTCCGGTCATTTTTCTGGATAGGCGCGTATGGGACACCGATATTCCTTTTGTGACGAGCGATAACGCTTCAGGCGCGTATTCGCTTACGAAATTGCTGCTTGCCAAGGGACATCGGCGGATTGCATTCGTACGCAATTCGGACCTCAGCACGTTCTATGAACGGCTGCTTGGCATGAGACAAGCGTTTATTGAAGCAGGCGTTTCTTTTGAAGCTGAATACGACTTATGCATCCCGACTCGGTTCGAGAATTTCGAGAGCGAGTTCGAAGACTTTGTTGCTCGGCTTGCGAATGCACTGGAGATGACGCGGTACACGGCTGTATTTGCAGCGAATGATCAGATTGCCGAGGCTGCGCTCGCTGCACTTGAGCGGCTTGGCAAGCGTGTCCCGGACGAGATGTCCTTTGTTACTTATGATGCGCAGGGGTTGAACGGGAAACTCCAACTAGATATTACAGGTGCGAACCAGCCTTTCTATGATATGGGACGAAGTGCTGCCCTTCAGTTATTGCACGCGGCAGAAGGCAAGCAGCCGATTGCGGTTGCCGGGCATATATGCAAAGCGGACATTCATTACGGCAGTTCGGTTTGGGAAGCAAAGATTGAATAACAAGGGTGGTACTTGCTTATGAGCTTCATTCGTCTGTTTCAAGAGAAGAAATATTTGCTGCGCATATTCTTGTGGATCACCAGCATTATTTTGCTAATCGTCGTTTCGTTCTCCACGCTTGTGTATGTGAATGTAGAGAAGAAGGTGTTCAAGAGCGAATACGAGAACAGCCAGAAGGTACTCTCGCAGATGAAATACAACATCGATTATCTCGATACGATGATTCGCAATATTACCCTCTCCACCTATGGCAGCAACGACGTGAAGGCGCTTATGTATTTGAACGATGAGGAAACGTACGAGCATTTGAATGTCATTAATAAACTAAACGCGACGATTGTGGCGAACAATCCATTCATTCAGTCCATCTACATCTATAACAATCATAAGAAACTATATTACTCGACATATGGCGATTTGTATCATAAGGACGCAGAGCTCGATAAAGTATTGCAAAGCTATACGAACATTCCGGTGCTCCGTGCAATCGTGCGACGCAGTGCGGAAGCCGCTGATCAAGGCGCAGCCGGAGCTGCTGCGAATACGGTATTAAGCTATGTGATGTATGAGACGACGGATCGCGATAACCGTATGGATGGCGCCATCATTCTGAACATAAAGCTGGACTGGCTCGTCGATAACATCCGTGCGATTAACCGGATTGAGGCCGGCGCGCGAAGTGAGCTCTACATCTTGGACAGCGGCAATGGGCTGATTGAGACCGATCCGGGTAATCCGGTACAAACCTCAACATTCGCGAATACGATTAGGCAAGCTTATGTGGACCAGGCGGGCAGCTCAGAAGGCTTGGCTGCGCAGCCGTCAGGTTTCTTTAATCAAAGCATTGGCGGCGAGAAATATATCATCTCGTATATTCGTCTGGAGAAGACCGGCTGGACACTGCTTGATGCGAAGCCTTACAAAGAGGCGTATGCGAACTTGAAGCAGCTGCTGGATACGATTCTGCTCATTACATTGGCGATCTTTGCCGGTGCGCTGCTGCTGACCTTGTCGGTTTCAAGAGGGATCTACAAGCCGGTCAGAAGGCTGATGGAACAGACCTCACGCGGCGGATCTGTGGCTCCGGGAGCTAAGGATGAATTCTCCTATTTGACCGAGGTGTATCAGAAATCAAGAGAGCAGCTGTACGAGTATCATCTGGAGAAAAACAATAATACCGGCATTATGAAATTGTATTTTCTCAAACGTTTGCTTGTCGACAGCTTCAGTATGAGCGGCACGGCATTCGGGGAGGCGCTGCATTCGCTCCATCCTGCGTTGTCGCAGGAGAAGCCGTTTCTGCTTTGCGTGCTGCGTATCGACAACTATAAGCTGTTCATGACGAAGAGCTTGGTTGAGCGAGAGCTTCTGCGCTTCGCAATCGCCAACATAACGACAGAGGTGATTAGCAGGTCATTCGCTCAGCAAACCGTAGATATGAAGGATGATTCGTTCACGATCCTTCTCAATATTGATTCTGCGCCGCAGCCAGAGATGGTTAAGGAGCTGCTGTCGGAAGCGCAGCATTACATTAAAGAGCATTACAAAATTTCCTTCTCTGTCGCCATCAGCGAGCCGATTGAACACTATCAAGCGATTGCGGCGTCGTACAGTCACACCTTCACGAACAGCTCCTATCGTTATGTGCGAGGCCATATGGCGATTATCACGCAAGCTGAGATCGATGAGCAGACGAGCAGTATTGATATGGAGCAGGTGATGGAGCTTACAGGCAAGTTCATCGAGGTTGTCAAGAAGGGCGATCCCGTGCGAACGGAAGAGAAATTCCGCGAGCTGTTCCGTTATATCCGCAAGCTGGAGTACAGCGATATTATGCTTGTCAGCATGCAGGTTGTGCATCATTTGAAGAAAGCTGTGTACGAAATGAACCGTTCCCTCAAGGAGCCGATTCATATTCATGCGAAGCTGCTGAATCGGGAGCTGTATGAGGAGGAGACGGCAGAGCAGTTCGAGGAGCAGCTGCTTGAAGCGGTTCAGACGATGACGAGTGAGCGCAAATCAGCTGCCGAGGAAGGCAATCAGGTAGCTGCAGATACGATCAAGGCTTTCATCGATTCGAATTATTTCGACTCTTCCCTCTCGGCGACCGATATTTCGGGCATGATGCGACTCTCCGCCTATAAGCTGAGCAAGATATCGAAGGAGCATTTCGGCATGTCGATACCGGAGTACATCAATCAAGTCCGGCTGACGAAAGCGGTGGAGTGGATGGAGAACTCGAAGCTGAGCATTCAAGAAATCATGCGCCGAGTGGGCATTGAGAATGAAAGCTATTTCTATAAATTGTTCAAGGCGAAGTTCGGCATGACGCCGCGTGAGTATATTGCCGGGCGGGGGAAAGGGTAGTCGTGAGTCGGAACATTCGCGTCACAGATTTAGAAAGGCCGCCGATCCCAGTATCGGCGGCCTTTTTTTGTTTTTGTACAGTGGATTTTCGGCAAATTTGAAAATCGTACAGTGCTTTTTTGACGCTGCAAAAATGAGCAGTTTCGCCGATGCCCCCGTGGGCCGTATGCTCAGAATCGTAAACAACGAAATCGCAAAACGGCACAAAGGAGGAGCACATGAGCAGAGGAATCACTTCGGTATTCAAGAAGGAATGGAAGCATTTCACGAAAGGCAGAAGCTTATTCATGATCAGCCTGCCTGCGATCATCGTCGTCTTTATTTTCTATTACCTGCCGCTCTTTGGCATCGTGATCGCATTTAAAGACATCAATTATGCCGATGGCATTTGGGGCAGCGCCTGGTCGGGCTTAAACAATTTTAAGTTCTTCTTTAACTCCCAGGATGCGATGCGGATAACGCGAAACACGCTACTGTTGAATGGGGTATTCATCGTCGTCGGGACGATCTGCTCCGTTATTGTTGGACTGCTGATGGCAGAAATGGGCAGAAAGCTCGTGAAAATTTTTCAAACGATCCTGTTCTTCCCTTACTTTCTCTCGTGGGTCGTCGTCGGGTTTGTCACCTACATTCTGCTTAATCCAACTTACGGCGTCATCAATAAAATTGTCGAACAATTCCACGGCACGGCCATTGATTGGTATGGCAATCCGTCCTATTGGCCGCTCATTCTTACGCTGACTTACCTGTGGAAGAACGTCGGTTACACCGCGATTATTTTCTTCACCGGCTTGCTCGCGATTGATTCGAGTTATTATGAAGCCGCTTCGATTGACGGAGCTTCTCGTTTACAGCAGATTCGCAACATCTCGATTCCACTAATTACACCGCTCATTACGATGCTGACAATGTTGAATATCGGCCGTATTTTCTACTCCGACTTCGGCTTGTTCTACTTCATACCGAGGGACGCAGGGATGCTCTACTCAACAACAGACGTCATGGACACGTATGTGTACCGATCGCTGCGCGTCGTCGGGGATCTCGGAATGGCCTCAGCAGCAAGCTTGTATCAGGCTGTTGTCGGACTCATCTTAGTGCTGACAACGAATCTGCTCGTTCGAAAATACAGCAAGGACAACGCGTTGTTCTAATGGAGGTGAGCGCAAATGCACGCAGCTAAAGCGGGCAGACTAGGCGGCAACAATGTAGGGATCGTACTGGTTCTGACCCTGCTGTCGATTCTGATTATTTTTCCATTGCTGTACGTGGTATCGGTCTCGCTCTCCTATGACGCCGACATTGCCAGGTACGGTTACCAGCTCATTCCGAAGCGGTTTACGTTTACCGCCTACTCTTATTTGCTTCAGAATTCGAAGCTGCTGCTGCAATCGTATTTCATTACGATTGTCGTCACGGTACTTGGAACCGCAATCGCTCTGCTTCTTACGTCTTCGATTGCTTATGTCATGACGCGCAAGGATTACAGGTACAGCAAAGCAACCACATTCTTCGTCTTCTTCACGCTTCTCTTTAATGCGGGACTAGTGCCTTCGTACATGATCATGACGAATGTGCTGCATCTGCAGGATACGATCTGGGCTTTGATCCTTCCCTATGGCGTCAGTGCTTGGTTCGCGATGCTGATGAAGGGATTTATGCAAGGGCTGCCGTTTGAAATTATTGAATCCGCGAAAATCGATGGCGCAACGGAGCCCGGCATTTTCGTGCGAATCATACTTCCGTTATCGAAGCCGGCCCTGGCGACGATTGGGTTGTTCTATGCGTTGGCATTCTGGAATGATTGGTGGCTGGCTATGCTCTACATTCAGAACGAGAAGTTGATCCCGCTGCAGTTCTTCTTGAACCGCATCATGACCAACATCGAGTTTCTGACGAAGAATGTGCAAGCCGGCATAAGCGTTGATCTGAGCGCGATTCCGACGGAATCTTCCCGCATGGCAATTGCGATTCTGGCTGCGGGGCCGATGCTGTTCGCCTTCCCGTTCTTCCAGAAATATTTGGTCAAGGGATTAACGGTCGGTGCAGTCAAGGGCTAAAGCCGGTGAATGATTGTGGCTCGGCCCAGCTTGAAAAGTTGTACTGGATTATCGGTCCGTTCTCGGATGATAATAAATAGTAATCACAGGAGGGTTATTTCAATGAGAAGAAGAGGGTTCAAGTTTGTTACGGCAACACTGACAGCGATTCTTTCCGTTAGCATGCTGCTTAGCGGCTGCGGCAACAGTAACACAGAGAATAATGCCAATACGTCCGCGAATACCGGCAATACAAAGGCAGACAACACTGCAGCGGCGAACAATTCGGCAGCGAACACGACTGCAACGGATGCATCCAAGCTCGACCCCTACGAAATTACATGGTATTTGCCTCAAAGCGTTTTCCCGGATGCGAAGCTTGTGCAGGATGAGATGAGCAAGATCACGCAGGAGAAAATCAATGCGACGCTGAACATTCAGCTTGTCGATTGGGGCACGTACGATCAGAAGATGCAGGCGATCGCCGCTTCCGGCGAGAAAGCGGATCTGATCTTCACCTCCAACTGGACAAACGACTATTTGCAAAATGTGAATAAAGGCGCGTTCCTCGACATTACGGATCTGCTCCCGCAGTACGGACCGGACATTCTCAAGCAGGTGCCGGAAGCAGCGTGGGATGCGGCTAAAGTAAAAGGCAAGCTCTATGCCATCATTAATACGCAAGTACTGGCAAGAACGCCGGGCGTCCTGATTAACAAGACGTTTCTCGATAAGTATGGCTTCACAGCCGATCAATTCAAGACGCTCCAAGATTTGACGCCTTTCTTCGAGAAGGTCAAAGCAGGCGAGCCGGATAAATTCCCGTTCAGCTTGAAAGGCGACACCGATGTTATGGGCAACTACGGCAGCGCGCTCGGCATCGAATATTTTTCGCAGAAAAACCCTGGTGTCGTCTATATCAACGATGACAGCACGAAGGTTGTTAATCTGTATGAAACACCTGAATTCACGAACTTCTTGAAGCTTATGCATGAATGGTTCCAGAAAGGCATCATCCGCAAGGATGCATCCACTTTGAAAGATACGAACTCCGATGAAATGGCAGGCAAATACGTGACCTCCACATTTACCGTGATCAACCCGGATACAGCGGCTAACCAAGCGGCTAAATTCGGCGGCGGAGATGCGGCGAACGTGGCGGCTGTCGAGTTCTCCAAGCCTTACATGAGCACAGGCTCCATCATTGCAACGATGACGGCGATCTCCCGTACGTCCAAGGATCCGGCCAGAGCGATGATGTTCTACAACCTGCTCTACTCCGATCCGCAGCTATTCAATCTGATGAGCTTCGGTATCGAAGGCAAACATTACACGAAGGCTGGAGACGACCTGATTCAGAAGATCGACAACACCGGCTACTGGATGGATTCCGGCTGGGAGTATGGCAATATGTTCAACTCCTACCGCACAAGCCCGACACAGCCGAAGTGGTTCCCTGCCGGTCCAGACAAGAATGCAGCTGCGATTCCTTCCAAGCTGCTTGGTTTCTCCTTCGATCCGAGCAACGTGAAGAGTGAGCTTGCGCAAACCGCTTCTGTTGTGGATGAGTTCTACGCCGGACTGGTAACGGGTATCGCTGATCCGGATACGACGCTTACGAAGATGAACGAGAAACTGAAGAAGGCAGGACTCGATAAGATTTTGGCGGAGATGCAATCTCAGATCGATGCCTGGAAAGCATCGAAATAATAGATGGGCCGGCGGTTCTTTCCTGATTAGGGGGGATCGCCGGCCTCTTTATTTTCTCCGAAAGGAAGTGCGGTTTGGCGGAGATAAGAGGTCGACAGCGCAAATATCTTTATGGAAAATTTACGCAAAATAGCGTCGAATCGAGGAGGTAATTGCTGAATTTTGTCGAAAATGTATCGTACTATTGAAGTGCTTGCTGGGGATGACTACGATTAATAAGGAGGAAACACCATGATTACAGCTATCTTTAATCCTGCTATTAAACTGATGAATCGCTTGAACTACGCACAGAAATTTATCATTATAGGCGTAGTTCTCATCATCCCTGTCGCATTATTGATGTACTTCTACATTTCGGAGAAGAAAGTCGGCATTGAATTCGGTAAGAAGGAATTAATCGGAAACCAGTACAATGCAGGACTGAAGAACATGCTTCGGATTGCACTGGACTTGCGTGAGCAGACGACTTCGCTGCAATTAGGTGAAATCGGCAGTGAGGCTGCGATTGCGGAGAGTCAGAACTTGATGACGATGGCGATGAAGCAGCAGCAAACGCTTGAAGACAAATATGGGTCGAAGCTTGGTACGGAAGCGGGTTGGAAGAAGCTGCTGGCAGACTGGCAGGATTTCAAGAGCACCTTGCCTAAAGCTGGCGTCGTGGATGACAAGTATACCCAATATGATGTGTTGGTACAGGATCATTTGAATTTAATTACACTCGTAGGGGATCATTCGAATTTGGTCTTGGACCCGGATTTGGATTCCTACTATATCATGGATATTAGCTTAGTGAAGCTTCCGTATATGACCGATTTGCTCAGCTCATCCGCTGTCATAGCGAACCGAGCGATTTATGATGGAGAGATGACACAGTCGACCAAGCGACGATTGGATCGCAATTTGACGCAGATTCAGAGCAATCTGGCGGAAATTGAGAAAAATTTGCAGACGGTTTACGCCTACAACCCCGGCTTGAGAGAGGATATGGGCCGCGTTGCAACGGAGTCGGCAGCTTCTATCAATACATTTCTAGAGCTGATGAATGAACGTTTTATGGAAGCGGATCGAGTACCGGCAGGTGCAGGCAGTAAAGACGATCTAAGCGATGAAGTGATATCGGCAGCTTTCTCTCTGTACGAGACATCTTCGTCAGTTCTCGATGACTTGCTCCATAAGCGGGTAGACGGATTTACCTCTGAACGGTTGCAGAGCACGCTCTTTATCTCGCTGCTCTTGCTGCTTGCGACTTATCTGACCATCGGCTTCTGTATTTCCACACGCAGCTCGCTGCGTCAGTTGGCGGATATTTCTGCTAAGGTGGCAAATGGCGATCTGACCGTGAACAGTCCATTTACGTCTAGGGACGAGGTTGGCCAGTTCTCCCGTTCTTTTAACGATATGGTAGCGAGTCTGCGCAGCGTCATAGCGCATATGAAGGAGTCGGCGAATTCCGTTTCCGTAGCTTCCGTCGATATCACGAAAAGTACGGATGAGATCGCCAGAGGCAGCAATGAACAGGCAAGATCGGCACAATCGATTAATGAGCTGATGCAAGAGCTATCGGTCGCAATCGATACCGTTGCCATCAGTGCGGAAGGTGCGGCTAACCTGTGCGGCGATACGCGAAATGTAGCGGAGGAGAGCGATCGAATCGTGCAGCGCTCGATCCAAAGTATGGATGTACTCAGCGACAAAATGAGCACCTTGCAGGAAGCATCGTCGAAGATCGGTGAAATCATCGGCGTCATCGATGAGATTGCGCAGCAAACCAACTTGCTCGCCTTGAATGCGGCCATCGAAGCGGCTAGAGCAGGGGAGAACGGCAAAGGCTTCTCCGTTGTAGCGGAGGAAGTACGTAAGCTGGCCGAGCGCAGCAGCGCGGCGGCGAAGCAGATTACCGGCATTATCGGGGAGATGCAAACCTTCACCTCGGAGAGTTCGCAAGCAGCGCTCGATTCCGTTCTGTTCGCTAAACAAACCGGGGAGTCACTGGTGCACATTACTCAGAAAGTAGGCGAGGTTACGGCGCAGGTTACCGATATCGCCGCTGCCAGCGAGGAACAGTCGCGGCAAACAAGGGAAGTACTGGAGGCCATCGAGAACATCGCGGCAGTCAGCGAGGAAGCTTCAGCCAGCTCCGAGCAGACGGCAATGAGCTCGCAAAGCCTCTCCGGACTGTCGCAGCAGCTGTCCCAGTCAGCGGCTCGGTTTACGGTTTAGTCATAAGGTGCCAAGAAAGTCCCCCGCGGGACGTTCTTGGCACTTTTGTTTTGGAAAGCGATCCACATAAAACCAGGCCGAAATGAGGCGGAGAGTTCAAGAATTGAACTCTCCGCGAACCAACTAACCTTGTCCCTCCTGCGTCGGATGCTGAGAGTGCGAAGCGATCGCTCAGCCGCGGAACCCACGCCATTAGTCCGTGCCGGTAAGCAGCATATCCGCTAACAGCTCCCCAATGAAGCGTGATGACCAGGGGTTCGGCGCAGCTGCATCACCCGGCATCCGCCGAAACAGCAACATGAAGAGGCTGACCTTCAATCATCATTGATGATTAAGAGTCAGCCTCTTCATGCTGATTATCTGTTGCCGACCCATAGCATAGGTCCGGCAGCTTTACTGGAAGCTGCGCTTCGTGCCGTTGGTAAGTACGGGCAGGCTTTTGATATCGCTGGTCATGCTGGAGTGGCAGATGGGGCAGTTGGGGAATTCGCCGAAGGAGAAGTCATTTCGCATCCAGCAGCTGCAACCCTCGTTACTGCATGTCCAAATGGATGTTTGTTCTTCCGGAATCGGTTCAATCACTTTCTTTGAGAAATGAATAATCAAGCCCTCCTTCATGTTCATGCCGTAACCTCTTTTAATATGTGACTGTATTGCCAGAAATATACTACTTTTTTCTAGACAATCTGCCTTAGGGGTCAAACGCCAATTTTGCGAGCCAAGCGGACAAGTGACCAAGAGCCTTGCCTGTCATTCGCATATATATGGAGACAGAATACTCGAAAATCAGGGGTGGAGCGCGTGCAGGCGAAGCGGAAATTTAACGCCAAAGCAGCAAGAAAAGGATTCGCCGCAGGATACAGCAACGGCCAGCGGGATGGCGCTTGCGACTTTATCTACAAGCGACTGCATCCGGCCGCAGCATTCCCGAAACGGAATGTCTGTGTGCTGTATATACCGCAGGGCTTCGAAGCAATCGACCAAGGCATCGTTGAAGCGCTACGCCATACCGTACGCGAGGTGCATGTAGCAGATGCCAAGTTCATGGCGGAGCAAGCTTCGTTCATCAGGCCGGATTGGATGCTGGTGCTCAACGGACTGCATGTGTTCCCGGACAATCATTTGGAACAGGTCGATGCGGTGCGGGCAATGGGCATTCGTACGGCCATTTGGTTCGCCGATGATCCCTATGTGACTGCAGATACGGTGCAAATCGCGCCTCATTACGATGTTGTCCTTACTCATGAGCTGAGCACGGTGGACTTATACAGAGGACTTGGATGCGCTGATGTTGTTTACATGCCGCTAGCTGTAGACCCCAATTGGTTTAAGCCTATGAAAGTGGAGGCGGGGCATCGCAGCGATATTTGTTTTATCGGGCAAGCATTCTGGAATCGCGTGGAGCTCTTTGATGCCATCGCTCCCTACTTGAAGAACCGCAAAGTGTTTATAGCAGGCGGCTTGTGGGATCGACTGCGCAACTATAAACAGCTGCAGAAATTCATCCGAATGGGCTGGCTGCCGGTCGATGAGTCGATCCGTTATTACAACGGCGCCAAGATTGTCATTAATATGCACCGGACTACGGAGCGGGGCAAGGACAATAAAAACGAGCTGAACCTACCCGGCCAATCCATTAACCCGCGCACTTACGAGATAGCGGCATGCGGCACGCTGCAGCTGACAGATGTGCGTGAAGATTTGCATAACTACTATGTGCCTGGCGTGGAACTCGACACCTTTCATTCACCGGATGAGCTCATTATGAAGCTGGATTACTACTTAAATCATGAAGAGCAGCGCAGGCAAGTTGCCTTACGGGGGCTGCATCGAACATTGAAGGACCATACCTTCGTTCAGCGTTTGCAGCAGGTTGCTGAGGTGTTGAAGTGGTAATACGTCGCAGCAAAAGAAAGTTCAGGCAGGGAGGAGTGGATGGGATGGCGACCAAAACACGAAGACGCCGAATTCGCAAAGGTAAAGTGGCTCGGGGACTTCGGGGGGAAGCGCGAGGCAGAGTAGACGGCTTCCGACTTGGCTGGCAGCACGGCCATTGGTTCGGTCAATGCGAGTCGGTTTTGCAAAGTACGGCACAAACTCAGATTTTCCCGGTGAGACAGGCGCATGTGCTGTTTGTCGCGACAGGGAAGGGATTTCCGTATTCACCGCTCGATGAGGCCATTGCGAACGCACTTCGTGCACAGGTAACGCAACTGACCATTACGGACACCTTGCAGCCTGTAGCGGATATCGCGATGCGGATCAGACCGGACATTGTAATCGTCCTCGATGGTTTGCAATTCAATGTCGCGCAAGCCGATGCCATGCGGGCAGCCGGCATTCGTACCGCTATATGGCTCACGGATGATCCTTACTACACGGACATCACCTCAGGCATTGCGCCTCATTATGACGAAGTGTTTACGCTGGAGCTGGTTTGCGTGGACTATTACCGCCGCCTAGGCTGTCCGAATGTTTATTATTTGCCGCTCGGAGCAGATCCGGCATCCTTCAGGCCGCGCAATCCTCTGAGATCGCAGCGTCATGACATTTGCTTCATCGGCTCGGCTTACTGGCGGCGCGTCGAGTTTTTTAACGAAGTGACGAAATTTCTCGCATCGAAGGATACGCATATATCCGGCATCTGGTGGGAGCGGCTGAAAGATTTTCAACTGATGAAGAGCAAGATTGAGCTGGGCCGCTGGATGGGTCCGGACGAAACCGCAAATATGTACAACGGAGCCAAAATCGTCATTAACATGCACCGTGCCCACGATGATGAAACCTTCAACAACAACAGTGCTGGCATCGGCGCGATCTCGCCGAACCCGCGGACGTTTGAGATTTCGGCTTGCGCAGCGCTGCAGCTGACGGATATTCGCAGTGATCTCGTGTCCTTTTACACGCCGGATGTGGACATTGTCACCTACTCTTCGCCGCAAGAGATGATCGATAAAATTCAATATTACCTGGCGCACGAGGAAGAGCGCAAAGCAATCGCCATGCGCGGCATGTACCGGACGATGCGGGAGCATACGTATGGCAAACGGATTGAGCGGATGCTTGCGATATTGTTTCCCGGTTAAGAGGGGGACAGCTATCATTCATAGTGAGCAGCGGAGATAGAGTTGCGAGTATTTTGTGCGTTTGGAAAGGTTCAAATGTCGTGCCGTTTAAGTAGCCGTCACAATATATTGTACAACTAGGGTTTTGAAAGCTGCGATGAAAAGGCGGAGGGGAGTCAACCAATTGAAGCTTAGCAAACCAAAAATGCTAGTATTCTCGCATATTTGCAGCCCGCAATATGTGACAGGCGCTGAGAAACTGCTGCTGTTTATGGTCAGGGAGCTGTTGCCTTCCTTCGCCTGCACGCTTGTCGTTCCCAATGAGGGCATTATTGCCGCAAATGCTCGCAAGCTGGGAATTACGGTCATTGTGCATCAAATTCCACTCGTCGTGCCTCTATATCTAGGACTCTCTCATATGACGGATGAGATAGGCACTCACCAACGTGACCCCCTATGGCTGCAGTTGATTCAGCTCATTCATTATGAACGTCCGAGTATCATCATTGCCAATACATGCGTTCATCCACTGCCTGCTATCGCCGGTAAGCTGCTTGGTATTCCGGTCGTCTGGACGGTTATGGAAGCCATTCGAGAAACGCCTCACACCGCGCTCGCAGCTTCCGTTATCGAGCAATATTCGGACTACATCGTCGGCATCTCAGAGACGACACTGGCACCGCTTCGCACGCCGGGTATGATTCCCAAATCGACGCTGATTCCGCCATCTTGGCATCAGAGCGAGCTGAATCCGCATAGCTGGCAGCAGCACCGCATCAATCGGCGCAGGCAGCTGGCGATTGCCGATGAACAACGATTGGTCGGGTACATTTCATCGTCAATCTTCGAAGCAAAGGGACTTGAGCATTTCATGCAAATGGCCGTAAACACGGCCGAGCAGCATCCCCTAGCGATGTATCTCATCGTGGGCAACCCAGTGGATCAAGGCTATTTTGACAAATGCATAGGCATCGCCAGAGATCGCGGACTAATGGAGCGATTTCGCTGGATTCGGTTTGAAGAGCAGGTGGAGACGGTCTATCCGGCCATGGATGTACTCGTTGTACCCAGTTTAACGGTGGAAGGGTTCGGTATGACGGCGCTTGAGGGTATGGTGTTCGGGAAGCCGGTCGTCGTGTACGGCTCCGGCGGACTCTCCGAAATAGGCCGAGCTACAGGAAACGAAGCCTACGTTGTTCCAATGGGGGACACGGAAGGACTGAAGCACCGCGTGTCATCGCTGCTGGCTGATGAGGCGGCGATGCAAGCAATTGGCGCGCGCAATGTCCAAGCGGCGCATGAAGTGTATGGGGTTAATGCCTATCGTGAACGGCTGCTCAGGTTCATTGCTACGCTGGTTCTTCGTGGATATACACCGCCAACGGTACTCAAAGGCAGCAGCACAGCTACAATCTACAAGTTTGACAATGGCGTTCTCCGGCCTTTTCGATCGACGCGCTCCTTCCACAGAGCAGGTCATCGAATGGAAGAGATTCGCGAGGTTCCGGATGTTTACATTGCCGCATGGCCGAAAGGCGAGCCGATTGGCACGGCGTACAGAAGTAGAAGAAAGGGCCGCAAACGACTGACAGGCCGAGTAGGGAAGAACCGGCGCCGCCAAGGCGTTCGGAAGCAAAGCAGCTTGAAGCGCCGAAGGCAGCCGGGGCGCCAGAGGAATCGGGCAAGAAGCGCTAAGAAGAAGCGATAGCAGCTTGCCCGTCAATTGAACGACGAAGGAGGGACGTTTCATGCGCGTTGTAACGATTTTGGGCACGCGCCCGGAAATTATACGACTGAGTCTTATCATTCAGAAGCTGGATGCGCTGGCCGAGAAGCATGTGCTCGTGCATACAAGACAGAACTTTTCGCCGTCGCTTAGCGATGTGTTCTTCCGGGAGATGGGGCTGAGGCAGCCGGACTATATGTTCACGGAGACACGGCAGACGCTCGGCGGGCAATTGTCCGTCATGTTTGCAGAAGTGGAACGCATTCTGATCGCCCATGAGCCGGATGTAGTGCTGCTGCTTGGCGATACGAACAGCGCACTGTGCGCCATCATCGCCGAACGGATGGGGATTCCGGTTGTCCACATGGAAGCCGGCAATCGCTGCTACGACCTATCGGTGCCCGAGGAGAAGAATCGCCGGATTATCGACGCCATCGCTAGTATCAACATGCCATACACGTCATACAGCAAGAACAACTTGCTGCGTGAAGGCTTTCCCAGCAATCGCATTGTGCTGACAGGTAATCCGATCCATGAAGTGATTGAGCATTACAAGCCGCAGATTGATGCCAGCGATGTGCTGGAACGCTTCGGTCTGCAGGCTGGCAGCTACGTGCTCGTGACAGCGCACCGCGCGGAGAATGTCGATGTGCCGGAGCGACTGACCGGTATATTGGAGGGGCTTAATCGCGTAGCGGCGCGTTTTGACAAGCGTGTCATCTGCAGTGTTCATCCACGGACGAGATCGCGGATCGACAGCGGGTCAGTGAGCGTGGAAATGGATGAGCGGGTCGTTTTCTATGAGCCGCTGGGGTTCTTTGATTTTGTCCGGCTGGAGCAGAATGCCTTCTGTGCCATTACAGACAGCGGTACCGTTCAAGAAGAATGCTGCCTGTTCGGTGTTCCAACCGTCACGATTCGGCAAACGACGGAGCGTCCGGAAACCATTGACTGCGGCAGTAATGTTGTATGCGGATTGAAGGCGGAGCGAATCGAAGAGGCTGCGGTCATCATGACTTCGCTGCCTGCAGCTTGGGAGTGTCCGGACGGGTATTTGGCCAAAGATGTGTCGGATAAAGTGGTTAAATTTGTGCTTGGAGGGAAATGGAATGTTTACTAATCAGCGCATACTGGTCACCGGGGGAACAGGGTCCTGGGGCTACGAATTGATCCGCCAGCTGCTGCCTCAGCAGCCCAAACAAATTATTGTGTTTTCCCGTAACGAGTCCAGCCAGGTGGCGATGAGCCGCACGTTTGAGGATTCGCGTCTGTCCTTCTGCATCGGAGATATTCGGGATAAAGAAGCATTGATGCGTGCGTGCGAGCGGGTCGATTACGTGTTTCATTTGGCAGCGCTGAAGCATGTGCCCGTTTGTGAGGACCAGCCGTATGAGGCGCTCAAAACGAACGTCATCGGAACGCAAAATGTCATCGAGGCCGCCATCGCAAACGGGGTCAAACGAGTAGTCTATATCTCCACCGACAAGGCGGCGAACCCGTCGAATTTCTATGGCATGACAAAAGCGATTGGCGAGAAGCTGATCGTATACGCGAACCTGCTGCATTCCGATACGACATTTGTCTGCGTGCGCGGCGGTAATGTACTTGGCACGAACGGGAGCGTCGTGCACCTGTTTATGAATCAAATCCGAGAAAAGGGGCAAGTGCGGATTACAGACAAGAACATGACGCGCTTCTTCCTGACGCTGCAGGATGCCATCACGTTGTTGTTCAAAGCATCGGAGGAAAGCATTGGCGGAGAAATCTTCGTGATGACGATGCCAACCTGCCGGATTGTGGACTTGGCAGCCGTGTTGATCGATGACTTAGGTATTCCCGCGACGATGGTGACAACAGGGATTCGGCCAGGGGAGAAAATACATGAGATTCTGCTGACAGACCATGAAAGCACGACTACGGTTGTGTACGATGAAGAGTATTTGGTCATTCTGCCAACTCTTGATATTCCGGGGCTTCGGCAGCATTACAGCAGCTATCCCAGCGTCGATTTCGAGAGCTACAGCTCCAGTCAGTCCTTGCTGACGAAGGAAGAAATTCGTTCGATGCTGGTCCGGGGCGGGTTTCTGTCATGAAGCTGCTCATTATCGGAGGAAGCGGCATGGCAGGTCATGTTCTGATCCGGTATTTTGAACAGCTGCATCCGGAAATGGATGTTGTGTACACGACTCGAACGGCAGAGGGGGGAGCTAAGGGGCTTCAGTTGGATGCTGCAGACAGTGAGGCTGTAGCTGCTCTTGTAGGTGCAGTTAAGCCGGATGTCATCGTCAATGCGGTGGGCGTTCTGAATCAGGATGCGGAGCAGCATTCGCTTGCCGCTTATCAGGTGAATGGGTTTCTGCCTCATTGGCTGCGACATCTGGCCGATCATCTGGGCACGCCGGCACGCGTCATTCATATCAGCTCCGATTGTGTGTTCAGCGGGATGAAAGGCGGGTACACAGAGCAGCATGTGCCGGATGGCACCTCCGTATATGCGAGATCCAAGGCGCTCGGCGAAGCGCCGAGCTCCCGCCATCTCACGATTCGCACGTCCATTATTGGGCCTGAGATCAGGCCGCAGGGGATCGGATTGCTGAAGTGGTATCTCGCGCAACAAGGAACCGTCAACGGCTATGCGAGAGTGTGGTGGAACGGGGTTACGACGCTTGAGCTGGCCAAGGCAGTGGATTATGCCATTGCAAATCCGGAGATTGGGGGATTGGTCCATTTGACAGCTGCCGAGACGGTAAGCAAGCTCACGCTGCTGCACTTGTTTCAATCCACCTTCCACGTAAACGGGATCAAGATCGTACCGGATGATCGGTTGTATCTTGATCGGACGCTTGTATCCTCGCGGAGCGATTGGGGCTACCGTTCACCTAGCTATGTACCGATGCTGGAGGAGCTTGCGAACTGGATGAATGAAGGTTGAGCCGCCCGCGCCTGCTGGTAACAGGGGCCGGCGGCTTCTGCGGCGAGCATGCCTGCCGCTACTTTAGCGAGGCAGGCTGGGATGTGACGGCGGTCGTTCGCCGTCTGCCGCAGCCTGATGCAGAAGAGTGGGCATGGCTGAACGCCGTTCATGCGGTGCTGGCTTGTGATCTGGCCGCGCAATCCGAGGTGCTGGCGCTTATCGAGAGTGCCAAGCCGGACTATGTGCTGCATTTGGCAGGTGCCAATGCGGTTGGCGCCTCATGGAATGACCCTGCAGCTGTGCTGCAAAGTAATGTGATGGGTACCGTACACGTGCTTGAAGGTGTACGGCGGGCAGGGACTGCGTGTCGTGTCGTCGTAGCCGGCTCGATGCTGCGCTTCCCGCTCGTCGCGGCTGAACATGGTGGTGTTGAGCGGCCGCAGCCGCAGCATCCGTACAGCTTGAGCAAGACGATGCAGGTGCTGGTTGCCCAGAGCTGGACGTCGCTCTACGGCATGGAGGTTGTAATCGCCGAGCCGTCGAATCTGATCGGCCCCGGCCGATCCGGCGGCTTGTGCGCGCTGCTTGCGCGCTACGCGGCCAAGACGGAGCAGGCAGCGGCAAGCGGTGCTGCTGCGCCGGCGCCGTTCCGGCTGTCCTCGCGCGGCGAGCAGCGCGATCTGCTGGATGTGCGCGATGCGATTCGCGCCTATGAGCTGCTGCTGCGCGCCGGAGAGAGCGGCCGCATCTACCCGGTCGCCTCCGGCGTGATGCGCACGCTCGGCGAAATCGCGGATGCGTTCGATGCGCTGGCGCAGCATCCGCTGCAGTGGGAGGTTGGCGAGTCGCAAGCCGTCTCGCCGGCGCCGGTGAATTGCGAAGGCGTCATCGCCCTTGGCTGGACGCCGCTTATACCGATGGAGCAGTCGCTGCGCGAAACGCTGGAAGCGGCACGGCAGCGCTGAAGCTGGAGCTAGCGCTGGAACAAGCGCTGGAGCAGGAGCAGCTGGAGCATCTGGAGTATCTGAAGCATCTGGAGTATCTGAAGCATATGGAGTATCTGAAGTATCTGAAGTGTATCCGAGTATCTGAAGTATCGGGAGCTTCAGAAGCATCCGGAGTTGATGGTGAAGGACAACAATAGAGAAGAAGCAGCAGGAGGCAGGCAGGATGGGAAACCCGAAGGTGAGTATCGTCATCCCCTTTTATAACGACCCCTATGTGACGGAAGCCATCGAGAGTGCACTCGCGCAGACCTATGACAATATCGAGATTATTGTCGTGGATGACGGCTCAACGAAGCATGCAGAGAAGCTGCGTCCGTATGAGGGACGAATTCATTATGCCGGTAAAGTGAACGGCGGCACGGCAAGCGCGCTGAACGCGGGGTTCCGCCTTGCCAGCGGCAAATATGTAGCATGGCTCAGCTCAGACGACCGATTCTATCCGGACAAAATCAGACGCCAAGTCGAGGCGATGGAGGAGCAGGAAGCGCTCATCAGCCATACCGGCTTCGACATCATCGACGGCCGCGGCAAAATGACCGAGCTCGACCTCATCCCACCGGGCTACGAGAACGGCGCGTTCTATCGCGCGCTTCAAACGAGCAACCCGATCAATGGCTGCACGGTCATGATGAGTAAGGCGCTCTATCGAATTACCGGCCCCTTTCATGAAGGGCTGAAGTATACGCATGATCTGGATTACTGGTACCGCGTGCTGCTGACGGGCATTCCGTTTCTGCTTATCCCCGAGCCGCTCAGCGCCTACCGCCGCCATGAGGAAATGGGGACAGTCCGCCATCGTGACGCGATTGCGGTAGAGGTGAAGACAACATTCGCCCAATACGAGAAACGCTGGCGCGCGTATATTACGCAGCTAGGCTTCGGCCCTCCGCGAAAGGCCAAGACACCGTCCGCGATCGATCGGACTAGAACGAATCAGAAGCGAAAGTCGGCTCGCGGATAGAATGGTTCGGCTATATCTAGCGGCTAAAATGGTTCAGCTAGTGGACATCGGCTGGCAGAGCCACAAACTGCGATTCTGATGAAGCTGGCATGAGCTGCACTCGAAGTAACTCCGCCGCTGCTGCCGAATGTTGCAAAAACTGCAACAATTTGCCGTCTTTCGGGCTGAAAGCTAGCGAATGTTGCAAAAACTGCAGCATTCACTAGCGGCAAAGGCGCTATAAGCTGATTCAGGAGGAGAATGTTGCATAAACTGCAACAATCTCCTGTCTTTCGGGCTGAAAGCTAGCGAATGTTGCAAAAACTGCAGCATTCACTAGCGACAAAGGGGCTATAAGCTTCCGAGGAGAATGTTGCATAAATCGCAACAATCTCCTCGGAAGCTTGGCACAAACCATGAAAATGTTGAGCAATAGGCAGCATGTTGAATCCCAAGCAGTGTATTCTCGCCATTTTCGCGTCATTTACCTTCAATAGGACCCCTACGGTTCGTTAGAATTTATTTCGGGGTATTTTCCTTCAAATAAGCCCTTAACAGTTCGTTAGAATATTTGTCTGGAAACAGCGAAGAAGTCATGGTGACTTCTTCGCTATTTTTTGTTGGAGAGAGATCGAACTGCAGTCTAATAGATTCGGTTCGAAAGAGCAAAGCGATATTCCAGTGCCTCTGTATTGTTCATGTCGGTGTGACCCTATGGCTCATAGCAGCTGATAGGTGACGCAGGCTCAACCGTTGTGAGGGTATCAAGTTAAATATAGTGTTATAATCACCTAAGACGGACGGAATCAGAAGGGGTATTGTCATGAGCGTAATCCGATTGGAAGATGTAACGAAGAAATATGAAGAGTCGATGATTTTTCGCAATATTTATTTTAAAGTAACGCAGGGAGAACGAATCGGCCTGATTGGGCGCAATGGAGCCGGGAAGTCGACGGTATTCAAGCTCATAATGGGGCAAGAAGAGCCTACAACCGGCAATGTGGAAGTCGATCCGCAGGTTAGAATCGGTTACTTCTCGCAATTCTCCGAAATGCACGGCAGCTTGTCGGTTCAGCAGGAGCTGGAAAATTGCTTCGAGCAGGTCGCGCTGATCGAGCGTGAGCTTCAGGAGGTCGGGGAGAAGCTGGGTTTTGTCACCGATGACGGCGAAATGGAGCGGCTGCTTGCAAGACAGGCGGAGCTGTTCGAACAAATGGAGCATCTGGATGGCTGGAATGTATCCGTTGAAATTAACACGGTGCTGACGAAGCTTGGATTTAACGATAGGTCGCGCCATCAGCCGGTGGACGAACTGTCCGGAGGCTGGCGTAACCGTGCGGCACTGGCTAAGATGCTCATTGAGCAGCCTGACGTCGTCCTGCTCGACGAGCCTACCAACTACTTAGACATGGAAGGCATTGCGTGGCTGGAGCAGTGGTTGTACCGCTTCAAAGGCGCCATGATTCTCATCTCTCATGACCGGCAATTTATCGATAAAGTAGTGACACGTATTATTGAGATTGAGAACTATCATTTTCAGGAATACGAAGGCAATTACACGGATTATATTCGTAAGAAGAAGATGCGCAAGAAGGAGCTCGACCGTCAGTTCGAGTGGGAGGAAGAGCTGCTCCTTATGGAATCCGAAGCGATCGACAGCCGTGCAAGCCGCAAATCGTCCAAGGATCGTCTCTCTCGTCAACTGGCTGATAACAAGAAACGAATCGAACCTCATCCGGTTAACGTGCTGATTACGGATATTTACGAGAAGCTTCGTTTTCCGGACAAGCTGTGCGAAGTGAAAAATATTAGCCAATCCTATGAGGGACGGCAGATTTTTGAGCAGGTCAGCTTCGATATTCAGAAAGAAGATCGGCTGGTCATCGTTGGCCCTAACGGAAGCGGGAAGTCGACGATGATTAAGGTGTTAACCGGACAGGAGAAGCCTGAATCCGGTGAGGTGACCTGGGAGAAGGGCGTCAGTTATGCGTATTTCAACCGTATGTGGGAGGAGCTTAATCCCAAGGACACGGTTAGCCATGCGGTGAACACATACGGCCTCGGACTCGATGCTCCGCGCAAGAAGGTGAACAAATTCCTCTCGATGCTGCAGTTCTCGGAGATGGATCTAAGCAAGTTCATAGGCAATCTATCCGGGGGACAGAAAGCCCGTGTTGCACTGGCCAAATGTCTGCTCTCCGGAGCGGCAGTCATCATCTTGGATGAGCCGACCAACCATCTGGACCTGACGAGCATTCAGGTCATGGAACAGGCATTGATCCATTTCCCGGGGGCAGTCATAACCGTCAGCCATGATCGGTTCTTTATCGATAAGATCGGAACGAAAATGCTGACCTTCGAACCGGAAGCGGGAATAAGCGTACAGAATCTATAGGTAGGCATGAAGGCCGGACACTCGATAAAGTGCTTCCGGCCTTCTTATTAAGGGGGATCGTATCGCAATGGAATTATCCAGATGCTGACGGTCACATCTATGGAGGTTTAGTCGGTGAAATATGCTGGAATTGGCTGGAGATCCTCTTCCCAAGCGCTCGACTTCTACAAGAAGCAGGGCTACGAAACTTATGGGATCATCCCGAATGCCGGCGGCTTCGAGCATTATTATTTGAAGAAGGACCTAAGCTAGCTTACCGCTCATTGTCCGGCATCAAGAAGACCAGGTACTCCTCAATTGCGGAGCGCCCGGTCTTCTCTTCTTTGCATATTATTGCGATCCAATTAATCGATCGTCAGCTTCAAATTCTCGTTTCGCTGTCCATTCAATAATGACGGCATCGCCATCTTGAATCTTCTCGTTATAAACGGCAGGCTCGCCATTGAGCGTCATTCGTAATGAACCTTTAACCTGCGTGCGGTCGAAATCGATGTAATCGAATAGATGGATAAAAGCGAGTCCTGTCCGATAAGGCAGCGAGAGCGGGGCGCCATTATAGGTGATGTGGATGAACGGTTTCACAGGAGACTGAGGTTGAAGCTGCTCTTCGAGAAGCACCGCTTCTTGTTCTTTCGCAGCCGCGGTAGCGACCTCTTCCTTGACCTTGACCTCTACAGCGACCTCGACCTCGTCCGCGACTTCGCGTGCAACTGAAATGGAGTCGCGAGGTTGAATCCGATACTGCATCTCCATGGCTTGGCCGTTGACAAGAACCCTTACAGTCGGCGGAATATTAAAATGCTGATACACATCAGCTAGTGTCGTAAGCTGCCGGACCGTAACGGTGTCGTTAGCGGTAATGAGACGATCATCAGCCGCCGCTGTACCATTAATGGTTACGGACTGAGTGGTCTGCACCCAGTGCTCGTTCCAATAGAAGCCTGCGTTCAGATCAAACAAATGAGCAACTGTCAGTTCTTTTGGTTTACCCGGTATTGCAGGCGTGATCGTAATGTCATCGTGAAGCCTTATAGGTGTACTGATGCTGGCTAATTGGTTATTGACGTAGATTTCGCCAGGCTGTCCGGGTTCGCCGAATATCGTCCGTGTGCGTCCGTTTATCGTAATTTCCATCGATTGGCCCGCTCGTGCGATTAATTGCTGCGGATTAAACCCGATCAGCATGAGGGTATCAATCACCTGCAGTGCCTTCGTATTAATTAACTTCACTTGATCTCCGTTAACGGTAACCTCTACAAAATCCTTGCCCAAATGAGCGGCAGCTTTGATCAAGATGCCAATCGGCGTCATCACCTCGGGACCGCTCATCTCAAAGTGTCGAATGGTCATCTTAGGAATCGTTGCAAGATCTCGAGTAGCGACTCTGCCGACCGGTAATTGCAGATAGGAGGCTATGGCCTGGCTCAATCGGGGCAGCTTGCTTCCTCCGCCGGTTAAGAATACGGCGCTTGGCGCTTTACTGTTTTTCTCCAAGATATTGTCGGCTATGTTCCTGGCAATCAGCTCGGTGACTTCCTGGATCGCGTCCAATATTTCTTCGGATGCGACTGTATGCTGGAGGCCGATAATATCGGTGAACGTCTGCTGCTCTGCACCTTGGTTCAGCTTGCATTTCAAGGCTTCCGCACTGTCGAAATCGAGTAAATAGGCTTTGGCAATGGCTTCGGTCACTTCATCACCTGCGGTCGAGGTCATCGCATAAGCGACAACCGTGCCATCCATGGTAATGGCAATGTCCGAGGTTCCGGCCCCGATGTCAACGAGTGCGATACTCAGAAGGCGCATGTTGGCGGGAACGGCAGCTTCAATCGCTGCGATTGGCTCAAGGGTCAGATAGCTGACGTTTAATCCGATGTTACTGACTGACGCATAGAGGCTTTCCACGACGGTACGAGGCAAGAAGGTGGCGATGAGATCAACTTTAATCGTTCTGCCTCTGTGGCCGATCAAGCTGAGCATCATCGCATCGTTAATATAGTAATGGACGACCGTATGGCCGATGCAGAAATAATCTTTGATATCCTGGGATTGCTCTAGCAGCTGATTATAGATGAGGTTTAAGCATTCGGATTCGAGAGAGTCCACGACATGTTTCTCGATCGGTTTGTTATGATCGATTTCTTGCTCAAGCTCAGCACGACCTGTGATCAGAGAGCGGCCTGCAGCTGCAATCGCAACATCGGTCAGTCGTTGTCCGCATTTGGCTTCCAGCTTTTCCTTAATCACCTTGATCGATTCCGTAACGCCTTCAATGTCATGAATTTGTCCGTCTATCATCACGCGGTCCTTATGATACTCTACTTCGCCGTGCTCGATGATCAGACTTCCATCCTCGTAATAGCCGGTTAAGCCAATGACGCTTCTGGTTCCAATATCGACTGCAAAAACACGCTGCATATAGCTTCCTGCCGCTTCGCTCCGTACCATGCACGAGTTCCCTACCTTCATGTTGGTTGCCTTCGTGGTGTATAGGGCGGAATGCTCCATTCAAAGCTCCGGCTTCGAACGGAAACCAATCCGCTAGGTTGACCCAATAAAAGGATAATTGCTTTCTAGTATAGCATAGAATGTCGAAATTCAGCGGTTTAGCTACTTGTCCAAACCATTTCAATTGTTTTCCATATATATACATTATCTTCATTTGAAAGGAGGGTAATAGGTGACGGATACAAAGAAGGTAACGATCAAAGCGAACTCGTTTGAATTAGAAGTCGCCCGATTAACGAATCTGGAACGGACTCGAAAAGGAATACCTGCAATGACCTTGAGTTCAATTATGTTTACCGTTGCAAGGGCTAAGTCGCAAGATATGAAAAACAATAATTTTGCAAGCCATAACTCTCCTAGATATGGTTCTTTGTCTGGTTTATTGAAATATTACGGAGTTAATCTAGTTGGCGTTTATGCAGAGAATATTTACGGCGGAGCTAGAGTACCATCTACACCTCAAGGAGTAGTCGCAGGTTGGATGGCCAGCGAAGGCCATAGAAAGAATATATTGGATCGTAGATTTACTCATTTTGGTGTCGGCTATGTAACAGGGAATGGGACCTGGTGGACGCAAGAGTTTTGGGGTCCATATAGAGGATGATTTAACATCAAGAAGTATGACCGCCTACGGCGGTCTCCAGATTGTAGAGAAAGTCTCGACAGCCTGAGGCTTGAACAATAATGTTCAAGCCTTTAATCTGCCCGAGAAGTCTCGGTTTCGGTGGGAATAAAGTTTAACGGTTGTCAGCGTGGCTATTTCATGAAAATAAGGCTTTTTGAAAGGCTAACGGTTGTGACAGACGTTATTTACAGCATATGGGGCTATTCCTAGTGGAAAACGTTCAAATAAGCTCGCTGGCAACCGTTAGAAAATAAAATAGGCGAATTTATGCCCAATAACCACTGTGACAACCGTTAGAGCTGGAAGCGACAAAGCATGCGCTCATCGCAGAGGGTTCTCGACAGCCTGAAGACCGCCTACGGCGGTCTCTTTTTGTGTTCAATAGAAAGTTAATATTTTGCTAATAACATGTTAGAAAATTACTTATTTCACTATGTTACCTTTAAGATGCTGGGGCTAATAGGCTCTGCTTCCTCTCGCAGTTTCATGAAAGCGCTTCAGTTTCGAAGACATCGACATCCAGATTCGTCATACCAAATCCGTTTGAGATGGAGGTGGTGCGGAGAAATGTGATCGGCTTTGCAACGAAACGTTGGCTATATAAAACATGTGAAAAGGAGATATGCAGCGATGATCAGAAGAAAGTTGAAGCAAGGCATTTACGGTGCCATGGCATTTACGCTCATTGCCAGCGGTTTGCTTGTGAATGAGGGGAAATCCGAAGCGGCGCCGATTCCCGAAACGGTAACGTACAGCGCACTAACGTCTTTCGGAACAACGCAAGGCGTCGGCAATTGGTTCAATATGAAGAAGGCGGGGAGCACGTATTCGTATCTCAGCGTTTATGATGCGACTACCCCTGCCAAGTGGAAGGAATCCTCTGGGTATCCGTACGTGAGGGACTCTTTCTTCCATCCGGAGGCAACCTATGACGCGGTGAAGAAATGGGTAGCGCCGCAGGCAGGCAATGTCGATATTACGGGCAATGTGCTCAAGGTGAATGCCAGCAGCAACGGGGTCGTGGCGAAAATTCTCAAAAATACGACGCAGCTCTGGAGCGCTACTGTGACGCCGTCAGCCGATGTAACGCCAAGCGGTGTATCGAATATTCATGTCGAGGCCGGGGATGCGCTGTATTTTGTCATCAATGCTAACGGGAATATGAACTTTGATGAAACGAATTGGTCGCCCGTCGTAACGATGACGACGGCAATCAAGATCGAAGCGGAGAGCTACAACTCGATGTCCGGCGTTACATCGGCGACGACACCGGATACTGGCGGCGGACAGCAGGTAGGCAGCTTCGACACGAATGATTATATGGTGTATAACAACGTGAATTTAAGCGGCGGCTACAAGACGCTTGAGGCTCGCGTGGCCGCAACGGCTACAGGCAGCAAGTTCGAGGTTCGGCTCGACAGCCTGACGGGGCCGGTAATCAGCACGTTTACCGTGGCCAATACGGATAGCTGGAATACGTTCGAGACCCAAACGTGGCCGATTACGGGCTCTGCTACAGGTACACATAATCTATATGTGAAAGGGATATCGGGTTCCGGTATCGCGAATATCAACTGGCTGCGGCTGACGAACAACAATTCCCGCGGTGCAACGATGCCATTCACAACCTATGAAGCGGAGAATGGGACACTTGGCGGCGGAGCGACTACGAATAATGACACGACGATGAAGAAGGAAGCTGCTTCCGGCAAAAGCTACGTGCACCTCGATGCGACAGGCGAGTCCGTGCAGTGGACGAATGTTCGCGATGCGAACCGGCTGATTCTGCGGTACAGCATTCCTCAGAATACGAGCGGGACATTGGCCCTCTATGTCAACGGCGTGAAGCGTCAAGACTTGTCGCTCACCTCCACGTTCAATTATGATACGGCACCGGGAAACTCGTATGTACGCAGCTTTGACGATAAGGATTTTGCGATTGATATTAATGCCGGGGATACAGTGAAGCTGCAAAAGGATTCCGGCAACAGCCTCGTTTGGTACGGGGTCGACCTGATTGATCTGGAGACAGCGGCGGCTCCGATTGCCATGCCGGCGAACTATATTTCGGTCAAGTCGGCGCCATACAATGCGGTCGGCAATGGGGTCGCAGATGATACGGCAGCGATTCAAAGCGCGGTTAACGCCGCGGCTTCGTCCGGCAAGAACGTTTGGTTCCCGCCGGGAACCTACAACCAAAGCGATAAAATCGCTGTCCCTTCAGGTGTAAGCTTGAAAGGCGCAGGCATCTGGTATTCCCATTTGCACAGTACCGTTACCAATGGAATCTGGGGCGGCGAGGTAGGGTTCACGCTGAACAACAACACGACGATCTCGGATCTTCGCATTAGCAGCGTGGATACGCAGCGGGATGCGCATTATGGCATCATCGTGCTTACCAATCCCGGTACGGGCTCTAACAATGTGCTGCAGAATCTATGGGCAGAGCATATGGGCTGCTTAGAGGGCTGGACGGATTGGTCGAACTCTACCATTCAGAATGTGCGGCTGTACAATACGTATTTTGACGGCATTCATTGGGGAGATGACGGGAATGCCGGCAACGTGGCACAGAATAACTTCATGCGTGGACTTGGCGATGATGGGGTTGCGCAGGTGAACCTGATGAACTTCCCGGGCGTCGCGCAGAATAACGTGGGGCAGTTCAACACGATTATCGCGAGCTACTGGGGGCGCGGCATGTCCGATGTTGGCGGCAATAACTTGATCTTCCGCGATAACTACATCGACAGTACCTTTAACGCGGGCATGATCGTCACGACGGAGCCGGTTGAACCGACGAAACCTTCGTATACGATCAGCGGCCTCAAGTTCCAACGGAACACGATTAACAAAGCAGGTCATACGGGTCACAACCATGCAGGGATCCAGTTCTGGCTCTACGTCAATCCGATGCTCAATGTGCGAATCGAGCTCAACAATATTACGAACGGCGAGACGGAAGGCATTCATATCGACAACTCGACTTACGGAGACAGCGGCGGTCGGACGCAGTTCAACTTCAACGTTGCCTCAGGCAACGCGCTTGCGAACTACACGAATGCGAATCCTTTGGTCGTGCCGGTATTGAACGGGAATACGGGGTTTTAGAGAGCGAGTATTCTGTATGTAGAATGGCTGTCCCAAAAGTGCATGTTATGGCTTTTGGGGCAGCTTTTGTTTTGCCAGGAAGATGGTCGAGGCCATGCGAGAGTGGAGAGGGGCATTGTTCTTCTATACGACCGCGAGCGTGTAGTAGATTGTTGCAGAAAAGGCAACATTTCAGCTCCCTGCACAGCCGAATTCAACCTAATGTTGTTCATTAACCGAAATAAGCGGAAGCGTTCAAGTTCTCCGGACCGACGCGACCGATTCCTTCTGAGTGAGCGATTGCGAATAACGTGTAGGGTTGAAGCCCTGACGCAGGCGCAGGGATATTATAATCGGATGCAGAGAAACCAACCGTGTGTATTCCGGAATCGAACGAATGCAGGGATTTATAAATAAGCGAATCGTCGATCGTAAGCCCTCTTACCATGTAAAGCTCTAGTGTGAAGCCTTGCGGAAAATCCGTCGGAAGCGCGACACCTGCCATCCCGGTCAATTGAACCCGGATAATTCCCGGGGTAGGATGTGGAATGTTCAGTCCTACCTGTCCAACGATGACAGGGGTATCTAGCGGGAAAGTCTCAAACTCCGTGAGAACGACGGGAATATTGCTCGATGTTCGTGCATCGATAAGTTGTCCCACAGTGTCACCTACTCTTTTTCTACTAAATTATGCAGCATCGCTAGAAAAGGGAACGTACACGTGTCAGCAGGAGCGTAAAAAGGATTCATTTGTCGTCTCTCGAATATAGTTGAGATGCTTATGGCGGCGATAGATTATGGAAGCTCAGGAAAGGCGGAAACCAAACCAATGAACGACATTCGTTTCCCTATAGGACAGTTTCAAGCGGCACCGATAACTACGCTCGAAGAAAGAGCAGCGCTTATCAAGGAGATTCCCGGCATTACCGTGTCGTTGAGGAAGCTGATTCGCAGCCTCGGCTCAGAACAGCTGGACATCCCATACCGCGAAGGCGGCTGGTCTGCCAGGCAAATCGTGCATCATCTGGCCGACAATGATATGAATGCGTATTTGAGGTTCAAACGAGCTTTGACGGAGGAAGAACCGCTCGGAGCGACGTATCGGGAGGATTTGTGGGCGGAGCTTCATGATTATCGAGCGGTTCCAATTGAGGATGCGCTGGATTTACTAGAGGTTCTGCATCGGCGATTTGTGATTCTACTACACGGGTTGAAACCAGAACAATTCAGCAGGAAGTTACATACGCTGGCGCTCGGGAGTATCACACTGGATACAGCGCTGCAACGGTTTGTGTGGCATAACCGCCATCATACGGCGCAGATGGAATCGTTATGGTATCGCATGAGTTGGAGCGGGTCAGCCGCGCTCTGCTTCAATGCGTCCGGCGGCCTCCTCATGGTGCTGCAGGGGAAACCGCATGAGGAGAAACGATGGTCTGTTCCGTCAGGAGGACGGGAGTCGAACGAATCCTATGAAGATTGCTGCATCCGCGAGGTTTTCGAGGAAACAGGCTATCGCATTCAGTTGGCAGAGCAGCTCTTCATGAAGCATGAGAGAATCGCTTACTTCCGTGGTGAAATTGTAGGCGGCGAGCCGTGTATCCAAGATCCGGATGGCCTAATCTATGAGATTGCATGGAAGACGGTTGAAGAGCTGAGAGAGCTGGAATTATCATTCGAAGAAGATCGTGAGCCCCTTATTCGATTACTGCAAGAACGAAACGGTGCAGGAGGATAGACCTAGCAACGTGCCACTGTTTCCTAAGGTAGATAGAAGGGGGCGGAACGAGCGACCGGGATATTTTGTTGCCGCTTTCATTCGCGTAAGGTATGCTGAGAGTGGATTTTAATGCTATCAGCGAGGGTGGAGTTATATGCCGTTTTGGCAGTCCGTTCGTTTTAAGATCGTCTTCGGCTTTCTGCTGATGACTGCACCTATGGTGCTCTTTCTTGTCTACAATAACGTCTATGCGACCAAAGTCGTGCGTGAACAAATCTCGCTCCATTACAACAATCTGATGGAACAGCAAGTGCAGAACAATGACGCAATATTGCAGGAAACGATGCGTTATTTGTACCGGATGCAGGGCGACCCCAACATTCAATCGCTGCAGGAGCTGTCATTGGCCGAAGAAGACTCGGACTATACGATGGTGAAGATGGAGCTGACGAGACGTTTCCTGCTGGATACCGGTTATTACAATAAAGTAGATACCTTCTTCGTTTACTCTCGCAAGGACGACGACATGTTCTTCGCTACGCAGTACAGCTTTCACTTCGCGGAGGTGCAATCCGCGCTGCTGGACTATACCACGAATCTCGCCTCTAAGGATCTGCCGGAAGAGACGCAGCGCTGGGAGCGTTTCTCCATTCCGAATGATACCAATTATCTCATCAAAACCGTTGATCTGGGCTCAGGCGTCTATATCGGCGCGCTTGTACAAGTCGATCGGTTAAACGAGGAATTAAATAAATTTGATGTTGGCCCCGACGGGGCTGCGTTCGTCGTGGATCCGGCGGGCAATCCGCTAACCAACTCCCCTTTGCCGGTTGTGCAGGAATCCATCGTACAGAAGGATATTGTAGAAATGACGAAGCAAGACAGGACGACGTGGAACCAGAATCATTTTCTCGTCATCACACAGCCTTCGGCCATTTCGGATATCCACTATATGATCGTCATTCCGGAAACGTATATTTTGAAGAACCTCCCCTATTTCCAAAAGATGCTCTACATCTGGATTCCTCTCACCGTCGCCATCGTCCTATCCTTATACCTGCTGTTCCTGCAGCGGGTCATGTTCAAGCCGCTTGTTGGACTCGTTCGAGGCATGCGGAAGCTGGGTCAAGGGCAGTTCAACGTTAGGATGCCGGTTAACACCGACAACAGTGAATTTGCTTTTATGTCAGGGACGTTCAACCAGATGGCTGAGCAGATCGAGAAGCTGAAGATCGACGTGTACGAGGAGCAGATTCGGGTGCAGAAAGCGGAATACAAGCATCTGCAGATTCAGATCAATCCTCATTTCTATATGAACAGCTTGAATATTATTTATAATTTGGCCGCCTTGAAGGATTACAAGCTCGTTCAGAAAATGAGCCTGCACTTGGCGGATTACTTCCGGTTCGTCATGCTTGGACATCGCGCCGTAGTTTCCCTGGAAGATGAAATTCGGCATATCGAGCATTATCTGGAAATCCAGAAAATCCGTTATGTGACGAAGCTTGAATATGAAATCCAGACGATGCCCGAGCATGCACCGGTGCCGATCTCGCCATTATTGCTGCAGCCTTTTGTCGAGAACTCGGTCATTCATGGGTTTAATAAGAAAGTTCAGGATGGCATGCCTTTCCGCATCGGCATTTACTCCGAACACGATGAAGAGGACGCCGGGAGGTTCATAAAGCTGACGATCATTGACAATGGCCCGGGGTTCCCGGAATCCGTTCTGGAAGGGCTGCGCGATGGTGTTGAAATCGAAGGCTCGGGCGAGCTTCATCTGGGAATCTGGAATATCCTTCACCGATTCCGTATGTTATACGGCAATGAAGGCGGAATCACGTTCATGAACGGGAAGCCGGGAGGGGCGATCGTGCAGATGCGCCTTCCTATAGAGAGGCCTACTACGTTCGAAGGCAATGAATAACGGTCTGGCATACGAAGGAGAGCGAAAATAATGGTGAACATGCTTGTTGTAGATGATGAGATTTATGCACTGAAGGGAATTGCACAAGGCATCGACTGGAGTGACTTACCCATCCAGTCCATATGGGAAGCCGAGGATGTGTCTCAATCCATCAAGGTGTTAGAGGAGCATTCCGTGGACTTGGTCATATCCGATATCGAAATGCCCGGTATGAACGGACTGGAGCTGCTCCGCTGGATTCGGGATAACAAGCCGCAGACACTGACGATATTCCTCACGGGACATGCGAGATTCGATTATGCGCAGGAGGCTATGCATAATGGCTGCTTTGACTACATCTTGAAGCCGGTTGATCATGACGATCTGAAGTCGCTTGTGAAACGTGCGATCACCGAGATCGGAATGCGAAGAGAACGGCTCCAAGTCGAAGAATTGGTGGATGCGAACCGCAGACAATGGACAAGCCAGCTTCCGATATTGGTAGAACGGTTCTGGCAAGAGCTCTTGGCAGGCCGAGTGAGGCTGTCCCCGGAACGACTCCATCGCCAGTTGGAATCCTATCAAATACCAATCTCTGCGAGCAGTAAGGTTCTTCCTGTTCTGCTTAGTATCGAGCAATGGGATATTGAATTGGATGCGCGTGATGAGAACATCATGGAGTATGCGCTGCGCAAATCAGCCGCGGAGATCATCCTCGGGAATTGGCCGGGTACGGTGCTGCAGGACCGAAATGAGCTCAATATGGCGCTGCTCTATCTTAAGGACAGCGAGCTGGTCGATCGTGATGGGTTGCTTCGGAGATGTGCCGAGTACGTGCAGGCATGCCAAAACTATTTTCACTGCAGAGTCTCCTGTTATGTGGGAGAGCCGGCAGCTATCGGCGGACTAGCCGGTGCACTCGAACGATTGCAGCAATTGGAGCGAGCCAATGTATCGGCACCACAATCTGTACAGGATGCGGGAGCACAAGTGGGATATGAAGCAGTCGGGACGGATTCGGGCATTCCGATTCCTTCTTTTACCGATTGGGGGGCGCTGCTCGATAATGGCGGACATGAACAGCTCATCATCCAATTGGAAGAGACGTTGAAACGCTGGCAGGCTGAGCAAGCAAGCCGTGAAGCGATGGAGCTGTTTCATTATGGTTTCCTGAACATGATGTATGGCGCAGCATATCGCAAAGGCTTCTCGATCTACGACGTGTTTACTGCTGCTGAAATGAAAGACATTCAAGCTGCTCGCAATTCCCTGCAGCTGATGGTTTGTGCGGGGAGAATGGTAACCAAGATGGGACAAGCATTGGCAGAGCGTCCGCGTGATGCGTCCGCCGTCATTGCGAAGGTGAAGACATTTATTCAAGAGCAACTACATACGGAATTGACGCGGGACGACATTGCTGCGCACGTCTATCGAAACCCGGCCTATTTATCGCGATTATTTCGTAAGGAGACAGGGTTTTCCTTGTCGGACTACATGACGGAGCTGCGCATCGAACGCGCGAAGCGTTGCCTAATCGATACGAATGATAAAGTGAGCAACATTGCCGAAGAGGTCGGTTATGTCCATTTCTCGTATTTTGCCAAGCTATTCAAGAAGATGACCGGACTATCCCCCCAAGAGTACCGCAAGAAGCATCAGAATATACGCTAAATGGAACTAGCACTTTTTTTCTGTTCTCCAATGTCACCAGAGTGCTATGTGCGTCATCTCAGTAGATAGATGGAGTAGGTTCCCGCCCTATACAATGAGAGTACAAGAGAACGAAAGGATGGTTATGGGGATGACTCCTTCAACGGAAGCCGCGGAAGTCGTAGCGAAGGCGAAGGCGCCTAGAACACGAACGAAGCAGAACATTGGCTATTGGAAGAGATACGGAGCTTTCTATATTATGATGGCTCCCGCGCTGCTCGTGTTGTTGATGAACAATTACCTGCCAATGATCGGCTCTTTAATCGCGTTCAAACAAATTGAGTATACGTCAACAAGCTTCATCAAGAGTTTTCTGGAGAGCAAATGGGTGGGTTTGGAAAACTTCAATTATCTGTTCAGCACGACTGACGCTTGGACCATCACCCGAAACACGCTTGCTTATAATGCGGTCTTTATCGTTCTGAACCTAGTAATCGGCGTTACACTCGCACTTCTCTTCAACGCCATGCGAAACCGCCGATTGGCAAAGCTCCACCAGACGACGATGTTCCTGCCTTACTTTCTCTCGATGGTTGTCATTTCCTATCTTGTATACGCTTTCTTAAATCCGGATATCGGTATCTTCAACAAATTCGTACTCCCTGCGCTTGGGATCGAGCCTGTGGATTGGTATACGGAGTCAAAGTGGTGGCCATTCATTCTGCCCATCATTAATACCTGGAAAGGGATCGGCTATTATGCGGTCATCTTCCTCGCGGCCATTATCGGGATCGACAACGAGTATTATGAAGCGGCAACGATCGACGGTGCTTCCAGATGGCGCCAGATCTTCAGCATTACGCTCCCATTGATTAGACCTGTCATTATCATCCTTACCTTCCTCCAGATTGGCCGTATTTTCTACTCGGACTTCGGGTTATTCTTTCAAGTTACTCGTAATTCAGGCATTCTCTACGACACGACACTCGTCATTGATACTTACGTGTACCAAGGATTTATCGTAAGCGGGGATATCGGGATGTCATCTGCCGCCGGCTTGTACCAAGCGGTCGTTGGATTCGTGCTGGTGCTGCTATCAAATTTGGTCATTCGTCGGATCAGCAGAGACGATGCCTTGTTCTAGGGGGGATACATGCGAATGGCAACGACGGTTATGACCAAACGGAAAAAGGGCCTTCATGAAATATCAAATCTATCTAATTTCTTTATAAATGGATTCTTCTGGATTTACACGCTGTTATGCGTGTTGCCGCTGCTCCTCGTCATTGCCGTCTCCTTCTCCGATGAGAATTTGGTTCTCGTTAATGGCTATAAGTTCTGGCCCGAGAAGTTTAGTGCATCAGCCTATGATTTTCTGCTCAGCGATTGGCAGAGCATCATAAGATCGTATGGCAACTCGTTCTTCGTTACGGTGGTCGGCACTTTAATTGCGCTCACGATGATGTCGCTGTTTGCATATCCGATTTCAAGGACGGATTTCAAGCATCGTAAGGTGTTCTCCTTCATTATGTTCTTTACGCTCCTATTTAATAGCGGGCTGGTTCCCTTCTATTTGCTGTATACACAAGGGTTTCACCTGAGGGATAACATATGGTCGCTCATGATTCCGATGTTCGTTCAGCCTTTCTTCGTACTCATATTGCGTACCTTCTTCACGAACTCGGTACCGCCGGCACTCTTGGAATCGGCCAAGATTGACGGCTCAGGCGAGTGGCGGATTTTTGCTCAAATCGTACTGCCGCTCTCCTTGCCCGTATTGGCGACGATAGGCTTATTCTGTACGCTGAGCTATTGGAACGATTGGTACTTTAGCTTACTGTTCATCAATCAGGACAGTTTGTACACCATCCAGTACCGCATGTATCAGGCGCTGCTTGATATTACATTCCTAAGTGCTAACTCGTCAGCATACTCGGCTATTCTGGCTCAAAATCCGGACTACCAGCTGCCTACGGAGACCGTGACCATGGCTATGGCGGTTGTCGGAATTGGTCCGATCGTGTTTGCTTATCCGTTCTTCCAGCGGTACTTCATCAAGGGATTGACTGTCGGTGCGATTAAAGGATAGAGAATGGGAGAAGGCAGTCTACTGAAATTGGCTCGTTCCGGTTCATCCGGTTGAGTATACAGAGCACTTAAACTTATAAGGGAGGCACTACCGCATGTTCAAAGGAAAAAGCAAGCTGGGAAAAAGCATCTCTCTGATTTTGGGCGGAAGCCTTGTTCTATCCGCGTTACCGGTTGCCAGCGCCGCTGGTAGCAGCACGCTGGATCCTTACAAGCTTACTTTGTACTATCCGGGCTCACCTGCCAAAGATGAAGCCCAGATCGAAGCGAAAATGAGCAGATATCTGACAGACAAAATCAACGCGACGATTGACCTCATTCCGATCGATTGGGGCCAATGGGACAGCAAGATGAACCTGCTCAAAGCAAGCCGCGAGCCGATGGACGTCATCTTCACGGCACAATGGAACGGCCATGCTAACGATGTGGCGAAGAAAGTGTTCCTGGCGCTCGACGATGCGAAAGGTCCGGCAGGTAATTTGTTAAGCAAATACGGCAAAGACATTACGAAATCGCTTGACCCGGCGTTCCTTGCAGGAGCTAAAGTAAACGGGCATAACTACGGTGTGCCGACTAACAAAGAATTGGCAGCGCAAGGCGGCGTAGTCTACCGCAAAGATATTGCCAGCAAGCTCGGCTTGACCGCTCAACTGAATGCAGTGAAATCGGTAAGTGATCTTGTTCCGATCCTGGCGAAGGTTAAAGCGAAAATGCCAAGCATGACGCCACTGTTCCTGCGTGACGGCGAAACCTTCAACTCTCACTATTTCATCCAGCAGGATTTCCTTGGCGATACGACGATCGAAGGACTGATCCGCAAAGACGGCACAAGCACGAAAGTCATTACACGGTTCGACGATAAGAAGTATATGGACCAATTGAAATTGACACGCGATTTATTCAAGAAAGGCTACATCAACAAAGACGCAGCAACGACGCAATTGTCTGGACAGGATGCCTTGAAGAAGGGCAATGTGTTCATGATCGTGTCATCCTTGAAGCCGGGTAAAGACGCCGAGATGGCGATTGCCGCGAATTTGGCAGGCAAGCTGCAGCAGATTAACATGACGGAGCGCACCGTATCAACGGGCGAAACCGCAGGTTCCATGCTGGGAATTTCCACGACTTCCAAAAATCCGGCACGTGCGATGATGTTCATTAACCTGCTGCACTCCGATAAATACTTGAATAACTTGCTGAACTTCGGTATTCAAGGTAAGCATTACGAGAAAGTATCGACCGAAATCATTAAACCAGGTCCGGATGCCGCGAACTACAATCCAGGCGCGACTTGGATGTTCGGTAACCAATTCTTGAACTATGTATGGAATACGGAAGCACCGGACAAATGGGCTCAGTTCAAGAAGTTCAACAAAGGCGCGAAGCTGTCGCCTGCACTTGGCTTCACGTTTAACGCGCAGCCGGTGAAATCGCAAGTAGCCGCACTCGTAACCGTACGCAGCAAATACATCGCCGGTCTGGAAACAGGCGCAATCGATCCTTCGAAAGCGGCAGAATTCCAGAAGAAAGAGAAAGCGAACGGACTGGATAAAGTGCTCAAAGAGAAACAAAAGCAATTGAACGCTTTCCTTGCTGCAAAGTAGTAGAAGTGTGTAGTTGAATGTACCCGTCAGGCCGCCGGCCTGGCGGGTTTTCTGTTTAGGTGGGGAGCGGGAGGGTGACCGTGCTGCAGAAGGAAATGAAGGAAATTTGTTGAATACCATCGTTAAATTCTCATGGAGGGGACGGTGAAGGTAAAGATGACTCGTCAACTAGGAGCACATGCAATCGTTATAGGTTCCGGTATAGCCGGACTGTGTTCAGCCCAAGTGTTATGTCGTTACTTTGAAGAAGTTACCCTACTGGAGAGAGGTGCAGAGCCTCACGATAAACAACCCAGAAAGGAAGTCCCTCAAGGCTATCATCTTCATGCTTTACTCAAGGGAGGGGAACAAGCACTGGAGCGGCTGTTTCCCGGTATCGTTCAGGCCATGATGGAAGATGGTTCGACCGGTATCAATGGATCCAAAGATCTGAACTGGTTTCATCACGGGGTATGGAAGAAGAGATTTGAAGGGGATATCGTGGTCCATCTTCAAAGTCGCCCCTTCCTGGAAAATCATATTCGACTTCAAGTGGAGAAAAACACGAATTTGCGCATCCGATATAACAAGCTGGCGTTGGCACCTTTATACGATGAGAAGAAGAATACGATCTTTGGCGTACAGGTAACAGAAGCAGATTCGTCTCTGTCGACGTCTCTCTATGCGGATTTGGTCATCGATGCGAGCGGGTATGGCTCAAGATTTCATCCATGGTTTCAAACCCATCAATTCCATGATCCCGAAGAGAAGGTTAGAATAGACCTCTGTTATGTTAGTCAAATCTATCAATTAGATGCTGCCGATCGGGATTGGTCCACTCTATTGGTGTATCCTTCTGCGCCCATTGAAAGAAACGGAGGAGCGGTTTGCCGTATAGAGGGCAATCGTCATATTTTCACATTATTTGGCTACGATAGTGAGCTGGCACATGCCAATCTTAACGAGGCCGAGAGCTTCATTGCCTTTACGAAGAAGCTGCCGCACGCGAAGATTTACAATGAGCTTCAAGGAGCAACACCACTCTCTGAAGTCAAAGTACATAAGGTCCCCTATATCGTGCGTCATCATTATGAGAAGGTCAATAATCTCCCGCAAGGATTCTTGTTTATCGGTGATGCGTTCTGCCGATTTGACCCCGTCTTCGGACAAGGCATGTCGGTAGCTGCTATGGAAGCGTTGGCGTTAGAAGAGTGTCTCGCGCGAGAATGGAAAGATAGAGCGAGAAGGAAAGAAACATCGACGACAAGCATTTCAGCCCAATTGACCAAGCGATTCTATAGAAGAATAGCCAGGGTCATAGACCCCGTCTGGAAAATAACGATAGTAGAGGATTTTCGTTATCCCCACGTGGTGGGAAAGAAGCCATTCGGACTCTCCTTGCTTCAATGGTATACCGGCCGTATCTTTCACCGTTCCTCGCAAAATACCGATGTTTATCATGCGTTTATCCATGTCATGAACTTGTTGCGCCCGGTAAGGACGTTGTTTTCTCCATCGATGCTTTATAGAATATTGCGAAAAGGTGGTTGATTGCAACCAGTTATGATACAAGTCTTCGAACGGAATTCCTGACAACAGCTGCTTGTTTATGCCTTTCAAAATAGTCTTCGCCTAAGTCTACCTACATTTCTTTTCTAGATAGCAAATAGTAAGCGATACTCAACATGCATGAGTAACTATATTAGCGGCTCGTTTCCTGCCTTTTTTAGCGAGTGCTCGGCCATATGCCCGCGCTCTCATTATGACCAGGAACTAAAGCCGCCAAGGTGAAATCGCCTGAAGATTAGTTTCCGCCATAAATTCGTCCCATAACATAGTGCCTCAACTCCTTTCCTATAGATGTTGGGCATTTTCTAGTAACAATTAAAACCACATTTAACCAGTTACTTGTCAACCGTAAAGGTTCATGATACAGTATGTCGAGTAACCATCATAACAAATTTAAGTGGTTACGTTTCAAGAGGCGAATTCATTCGTTCTACACTATACAAGACAAATACTGTGTGAAGCCATAACTTCGCTGTTCATTTAGTTACACATTATTCGAAGGAGGAATTCACATAATGTATAAGACAATCGTAATAGGAACAGGTCCTGCAGGATTAACCGCCGCTATTTATTTAGCGCGTGCCAATCTGGAGCCTCTTGTCATTGAAGGTCCCGAACCAGGAGGGCAGTTGACCACCACAACAGAAGTTGAAAACTTTCCGGGGTTTCCGGATGGAATTATGGGACCAGAACTAATGGCTAACATGCGCAAGCAAGCAGAGCGCTTTGGTGCTAAATTTCGTACAGGCTGGGTCAACAGTGTCGACTTATCCAATCGTCCATTTAAGCTCTCACTTGAAGGCGGAGAAGAACTTGTAACGCAAACCTTGGTGCTTTCGACCGGCGCTTCGTCTAAATATCTGGGTATTCCCGGCGAGAAAGAAAATGTTGGGCGTGGTGTTAGCACCTGTGCCACTTGCGATGGTTTCTTCTTCCGTGGGAAAAAGATTATCGTTGTAGGAGGTGGTGACTCTGCTATGGAGGAAGCGCATTTCCTTACGAAATTTGCTTCCGAGGTACGAATTGTCAATCGCCGCGAGGAGCTTAGAGCTTCGAAAATTATGCAGGGCCGTGCTCGCAATAACGGTAAAATTACGTGGAGCCTGAACAAAACGCCGCTTGAAGTAGTCTCGGGCAGCAATGGAGTAAATGGCTTGAAAGTAAGTAATAATACGACTGGTGAGGAAGAAATTATTGAGACGGATGGCATCTTCGTTACCATCGGTCATACGCCGAATACTAAATTCCTAAACGGACAATTGGAACTTGATCAAGTCGGTTATCTAGTTGTAAAACCAGGAACTTCCGAAACTAGCATCCCGGGCGTGTTTGCATGCGGAGATGTCCAGGACAACAAATATCGTCAGGCGATTACGGCTGCAGGCACCGGTGCAATGGCAGCAATCGATGTTGAGAAATTTTTTGAATATAACGAAATCCATTAATTCACTGAGAGGGGAACGTATAAACATGGAACGTATTCAAACCCAACAGCAGTTTCAAGAGAAAATCAGCGGTGAAGGCTACACGATCATGAAGTTTGATGCAACCTGGTGTCATGATTGTAAAAATTTAGAATTATTTATCGGTGATATTATTAACGAACATTCGGATAAGCAATTCTATGCGGTAGATTCCGAACAATTCGAAGGCCTTGCTGAAAAGTATGACGTCAGAGGCATTCCAAGCTTGCTGGTATTTAAGAATGGTGAGAAATTAGCGCATCTACACAGCAAATTTGCCAAGACCCCTGCACAAATCAGAGAGTACTTGGATACAATCAATTGATTTGTAACTGAAAGGCGATGAATACGATGTTTCCACTTCGCAATGTGAAACGCAACGCAACGAATGCCGACAAAATCCAGCACTTTCTTAATCAAGCCCAAATTGGATTTCTCGGCCTATCTTCAGAAGATGTCCCATATGTTATTCCACTCAATTTCGCTTGGCTGGACAATGCCATTTACTTTCATGGGGCGGAAGAAGGAAGAAAAATCGCTTATATCGAGCAAAACCCTCGAGCCTGTTTCACCATCAGTGAAAATTACGGAACGATTACGAGTCCGATACCTGCTAAAACGGATACTGCCTTTATGAGCGTGATCATTGAAGGTTCCTTGGAATACGTAACCGATTTAGACGAAGCGACTGCCGCTATGCAGATTATGCTGGACAAATATGTGCCAGGCTATTATGATCGTTCGCTGGGGCGGACTCATTTGGATCGATACGTTTCCCCGCTAGGCAGCAAAACCGCCATCTTTAAATTAAGCGCGGTCTCCTTGGCGGCCAAAGAGAAGGAAGAAATCCCGGATCGCATGTTCTATGAAGGTAGAACCGTTCAGAACGACCGAGTGAAATAAATCAAAATACAAAACAAGGAGTGATACAATTGACATCAACTATCTTCGAAGATTTGGACAATATTAGAGCTGCAACGCTGAAGGCTTTGGAAGGCGTAACTGAGGAACTCGCGGATCGTATCCCCACTGGTTTCCGCAATAATATCCGTTGGCACCTTGGTCACATCTATTTCGTTACGGAGTTCTTGGCACTATCGCAGCTGAATATCACGATGCATGTGCCTGAAGGGTTTACTGATCGGTTCGTTTCCGGAAAATCACCGTTGGACATGTACCCTGATTCGCTTCCTAATCCGACATTGCCAGAACTGAAAACCCTGCTAACGGAACAACTGGTGAGAATCCGCAAGCAGTATCCAATGGAGCGATTGAACGAAAGTGTAGCTGCAATTAACACGTCCACGGAACTCGCTCTGGTAACGCCAGAGCAATCGCTCCGATATAACCTGTACCATGAAGGATTGCACGCAGGAGTCCTTTCCACCTATAAAAGATTATTGTCCCAATAATAGAAAAAAGATGATTAGCCTCTTTGATGAGAGGGTTTATATAAATTGTTGGAAAATAAAAAGGTGCAATCACTTCCAAACAAGAAGGGTTTGCACCTTTTTTCTTTGACTATCTGCAAGGTTATTCCCGCACGACACCCCTTCTAAATCACCGCATCAGTTTTTTTATTTTTTAATAGAGGGATAATTATTCTGCTTTGTTAGAAAATTATTGATAAGGACCAACCAATAGCTTTTTGAAAGGAGCGTTACTACAATTGCATATAATCAGCACCAAGCTCTGGTTCCGTTTGGTCGTTCTTTTGGCCTTATCCCTGGCATTGACGACGTTCGGCGCGATGGCCAAAACGGTTAGCGCGATTTCATATGGAGGTCCACATGAATCCGAGGAGGATTCGAAAGCCATTCGACCGTTTCAGGTGCATATACCGGAGGCGGATCTTACCGATTTGCATAGGCGTATACTTGCGACAAGATGGCCGGACAAAGAAACGGTGTCGGATCAATCGCAAGGAACGCAGCTATCAACGATGAAGAACTTGGCCCATTATTGGGCAAACGATTACGATTGGCGCAAATTTGAGGACAAGCTGAACGCTCTGCCGATGTTCGTCACCAATATCGATGGGGAGGACATTCAGTTCATTCACGTCCGATCGAAGCATGAAAACGCGATGCCAATCATCATTATGCACGGATGGCCAGGCTCAATTGTAGAGAAGCTGAAGCTAATCGACCCACTGATCAATCCCACGGCCTATGGCGGGAAGGCATCAGACGCATTTGATGTCGTCATTCCTTCGATGCCTGGCTTTGGGTTTTCAGGCAAACCGACCACGACCGGTTGGGGTCCAGACCGCATTGCTCGTGCTTATGGAGATCTGATGAATCGTCTTGGTTACAAGAAGTATGTGGCGTCAGGCGGAGACTGGGGCGCCATTATAGCAGAAGTAATGGCTGTCCAACAACCTAGTGGACTGATCGGCATTCACACCAACTTGCCTTTCGTCGTTCCCTCCGATATCGAGAAGGCGATTCAAGCTGGCAAGGGTTGCCCGCCTGATCTAACAGGCGAAGAAAAACGTGCATGCGAACAGCTGGACTTCTTTTACAAGCATGTTGGATACGCCTTGATGATGGGTACTCGTCCGCAGACGCTTACGGGACTCGCGGATTCGCCAATCGGTATGGCAGCCTTTATGCTGGACCATGACGCGAAAAGTTTGGAGATGATTACTAAGGCTTTCAATGGACAACCTGAGGGCCTTTCCCGGGACGATGTCCTAGACAATATTACGCTCTATTGGTTGACGAATACGCCGATTTCTTCCGCTCGCCTCTACTGGGAGAATAAATATCCGTTCTTTGGCACCTATGGTGTAAAACTTCCCGTTGCTGTGAGCGTGTTTCCCGATGAGGTCTACGAAGCGCCGAAGAGCTGGACCCAAAAGGCGTATCCGAATCTCATCTATTACAATAAGCTCGATAAAGGCGGACACTTCGCGGCGTGGGAGCAGCCAATGCTCTATGTGGATGAACTACGCAATGGACTCAGGTCGCTGCGCTAACTTGCTGATCGCATTCCCACTGATTTCCGTAATCATATCCGTTGGCTATCGCATCGCATAACCGGTTCCGATGGTTAGGGCGAAGACGGCGATCAGAATTGTCATGCCGAGCCGTCCTTCTTCATCAGCCGACCGTTATTTCTCCATTTGGCCGTGACGATGAAGAGTGTTGGAAAAACTACGGCGAATAAGGAATAGTATTCGAACAAATATTTTTTTACCCAATCGAGAAGTTCGATTATATTCATAAACAGCAACGAATAGGCGGAAATGATCCACACCATTGGATAAATCACAACGTTTCGCTTCTCAATTTTGAACAACTGACAAACGCCAGAAACGGCGCAATAAAATAGTATGCACAGCTTCATACATACAACCAGCACGATATTTACGGCCAGAATCGCTTCCAAATGCTCAATGAAGCCGGTAAATCTCATTTCGCGGAATATCGAAAAGATGGGGTAAACCAATTTCTGGCCGCGATACACACCAAGAACCCCAATCGAAATAAAAACGCACCCCGTCAACATTAAGCCAGAGAAAGCGATTCCCGTAATAAACGAGATTTTCACTTTCCCCTGCACGAACGGAATGAACATCAAGAACGCCACTGTCTCCATAAAGGGGAACGCCAACACGTATCGGGTTTGAATAATGACATCGCTAAGCTGGAAAGGGTAGGAGACGTGAAAATAACGCCAATTCCACTCCCGCAGCATGATGACTATCGGAACCCAAAACGCCAAATAGAGGTAAGGCACCAGAAGTTCGTTCACCATGGCGATTGATTCAATCCCCTTCGACACGGCGTACGCACTGACGAGCAAGATCATGATATGGAAAAAAGAAATAGGTGAGCGTGGCATGAGGTTAATATGCATGAAATCACCAAGTTCGCGGGTAACCCACGATGCAATTTGGATGAAAAAGATGATATACAATAAAGAGATGAAGCCGCCGGCCCACTTGCCAAATGCCTGCAAAGCGATCTCGACAAGCGTCTTTCCCGGATACAGCTTTGCAAGGTACAAGTAGCCGAAAGCAAGCACCAGCCCATACAAGGTCGCCCAAATGACGACAACCCAACCATATTGTTTTGCGCTTGAGATGATTGGGCCGGGCAGCAGAATAAATGCAGTTCCGATGACATAGACTTGCGTCATCAAATGAAACTGCCACGCGCTGAGCCGGATGGGTTTCATATGCTTTTCATCCTTCCTTGCCTTCCTTGGTATAGGGATCACTCTTGTTGCCGGTCGTCGTAACGTCAGAAGTGACCGAGAAATTCACCGACGTCTGCTTCCATGTAGCCGCAGTAGCCCCTTCATCCTGCAAGCCCAACAGATCCCAGTTATTTCGTTTTCCCAAAGCAACCATCTTCTCCGATTTGTCTGCTACGACGCGATTAAACGCCTCTTCGATCAATTGAATGTTTTGCAACGTTAACTTGGTATTCTGTGTGTTGTTCAATATGCGGAGATCAGCATGAATGAGGATGTTGAGACGGTTGGCGGATCGATGCCATTTCCGCTTCACTTGCACGTTATTCGTCTCGACGTCGACGTAACTTCCACCTACTTTAACCGTTTCTGTGAATTTCCGATATCTGGTGTTAAGGATGTGATAATAGTATTTATTATCACTGTCCAAGTGTCCCACCATGCGTCCTTTGAAGAACACCGCGCTGTCCGCAAAAAAAGAAGGTGCTTGTTCGCTGACATCAATCTGCTCCATTCTCTCCGTAGTATCCGCCGGTTTGCCGCGGTAGTGAATCATTGGTATGAGTGTCGGCAGTTGAAATTCCATTCCTGTCACGATGTCTTTGACGCGGATCGGCTCTACGCCTCCCGTAAAGGACCCCCGCGATAAAATGCGAACAAGCGAGGTGGCATGGCGTCCGGGCACCTTTTCGAGTGTCGTAAAGCTGTTCATAACGTCCTTTAGAGGGGAATCCGTTACAAACAGATAAACATTCATGCGCCATTCGGGTGTCGTTTCCAAGTAGTTAAGGATATCAATGATTCCTTGACGGGCTACCTCTTCGGATAATATATAGCACTGTAAATGTGAAGTGAACAGCAAACGCGGCATCATCGTGGACGTTTTCTGCATGAACCTGCCCAAGCTATATTCCTTGAAACGATAGGTGTAAACCGATGCCTTGGATCCGCCGCCTTGCCTGGAGGAGAGAGCCGGCGGGTTAATTACTTGGTAATAAGCGGTGTACATGCCAGTCGATGGTTCCCGGTCGATGCCGAATGTGGTGACGATTGCCAGTTCGTTGATTTCCTTCTTGTCCCAGCAGCCTGAACAGAGAAGTAAAGCGACAAGTAAGATCAAGAGCCATAATTTTCGCAATGTTCAGCCCCCTATTTTTTTCTAGAGAACATCTGAGGCGATCGTTTCATCCAGAACCGAGGAACGCGCAGGATCGTGTCTTTGAAGTCTGACAGAATCAAAGGCGCGATGGGAGACATGTACTTCACTCCGAAGGATCGCAAAGAGACTAGATGGATTAAGACAAACAACGTCCCGCACAGAATACCATATAACCCCATAAAGCCGGCCAGGAACATGAACCCGAACTGGAGGATCCGCTGCGCAACGCCAAAGCCGTAAATAGGTGACACGAAATTGGAGATGGCCGTGATCGAAACGACGATAACCATGGCTGCGGAGACAAGTCCCGCTTCGACCGTCGTCATGCCGAGTACGAGCGCGCCTACGATGGAAATTGATTGACCGGCAATCCGAGGCATTCGCAAACCGGCTTCACGTAAAATCTCGAACGTGACCATCATGATCATGGCTTCGAGGAACGCCGGGAAAGGCACAGCTTCCCGTTGTGCGGCCAGGTTGATCAAGAGCGAAGTCGGTAGCAGCTCTTGGTGGAAGGTGACTACTGCAATGTATAAAGGAGGGATGAAGATCGAGAGCATGAAAGCTAACATGCGCAACCATCGAGAAAGTGTGGCGATATCCGGCCTCTGGTAATAATCTTCCGGTGAAGAGAAGAGTTGAAAAAAAGTCACTGGACCGATCAAGGCAATCGGAGTGCCGTCGGTGAGAAGCGCTACTTGCCCGTCCAACAATTTGCCCGTAACCGCGTCCGGTCGTTCTGTCCCGATGAGTTGAGGGAACGGTGACCATGTCTTGTCTTGGATCCAATCTTCCAAATATGAGCTTTCCAGAATGCTGTCAGCTTGGATGGCCTGCAGCCGACGACGAAATTCTTCTACGACGCCAGTGGGGGCTACGTCGGGCAAATAGGTCAAATATACTTTGGTCATCGTTTTTGTTCCGATGGTCATCTCTTCAAAAACTAACTGTTCACTTTTGAGTCGTTTACGGATGAGAGCCACGTTCCGACCGATGTCTTCGACGAAACCTTCCCGTGGTCCTCGTACTGTGGCTTCCGACTGAGGCTCGGTTACACTGCGATAGTCACTACGTTTGACGTCAAAACATAGGAAAAGATTAATATGTGTTGGAATCAGCAGGCACTGGCCCTCCAGCAGCAGGCGGATGCCCTCATCGGCATCTGTCCATTCCTTGTTTTGGACGAAGGGGATGTGACGATGAAACCAGTCTAGGTCATCCATATCAAATTCCTTTTCCTCTTCAAGAGAAACGGCGGCAAGCATGGGTTTGACGACAAACTCATCCACTAGAGCCGATTCCACAATCGAGGATAGATAGAGGCAGGTGAAAGCCAAAGATCCACGGAGAGGGAACGGCCGAATGACGAAGTCAGGAGCTTCCTTCATACGATTTCGGATTTGCTCCTGCATCGGCAGAGTAACGGAAAGCTTAGGCACAGTTGAACCCTCCATTATTAGTTATATAGTGTACAACCTTCCTCTTCGATTGGAATGGAGGCAAGCATGAGTTTGATGACAAACCCATCTATAAGAGCCGATTTTATGATCGAGGATAGAATGAGGCGGGTTTAGGCACAGTTGAACCCACCATCTGGAGTTATTGTGTACAAAAATTAGAAAAATATTCCACTCAGAATATCACAAACGGAATTAAAGGAGCGTCAAGAATTACGTCAAGAATATCATCAAATTATTGAATTTATATATCTGTATCGTTTTTGATAATATAATAAATAAAGCGATTAAACGCTCTGACTCGCGGCAAGCATGATGAAGTAAAAGTTGTTGGCGATTAGGAAATACAATAGGTGTTTGGAGGAAGAACATGCAGCTCATCGACAAAACGAAAGTCCAGCAATTTATAGATATCCTTATTGATCGGGATTTATATATCCATCTCGAGATGACAACGGGAGCTTACGCCGCGCATCTGGATCGTACGAAGCATCCGGCAGCGACCTTTATTTCGAACGCCGTTATTCGTTATTCCCACGGCACGATTTCCGGGGACGGCCCATATCGCGTCGGCTTGAAGACGGAGCAAGGCTGGGTTTATTCCGAGGGGCTTACTCACTATGAAGAGACGGATTCCGAAAGGCTCATCCTTGCGGGTCATGACACCGCGGGGAAACTCGTCGTAGCATTGCAATTGAGCCGGGAACCATTCTAAGGTAAAGGGAGATTTGGAACAGATATGAAAGAAAACATACTGGTGGTGCTTCCGCATCCGGACGATGAAGCGTTCAGCTTGTCAGGGACGCTTGCGATGCATCTCGATCAAGGAACGGCAAATGTCACTTACGCTTGTTTGACTTTAGGAGAGATGGGCCGCAACATGGGAATCCCGCCTTTCGCGAGCAGGGTCACTTTACCCGCCATACGCAAGCAGGAGCTGGAAGCTTCTTGCCGTGCCATTGGAATTAAGGATCTTCGGATGCTTGGGTTTCACGATAAAATGCTCGAATTCGAGGATAAAACAAAGTTAGACGGGAGTATCGAAGCGCTCATTGAAGAGCTGAATCCTACGTTGGTCTTTACGTTTCACCCGACGCTGAGCGTTCATCCCGATCACAACGCATGCGGGGCGGCGGTAATCCGAACCATCGCCAAAATGCCTGCCGACCGCAGGCCGACCGTGCATTGCATGGCATTCGCCAACAATCACGAACAAGAAATCGGGAAGCCCGATATCATCAATGACGTCAAAGGTTACTTGAAACAGAAGATGGCGTCTATTCAAGCCCATAAGTCCCAGTTTCAAGCAGCCGAATTGTTAGGCAACAAGAAATTATCGGATGCGGAAATCCAAGGGCGCTTCGGAACGGAGCGATTCTGGACGTATCGATTCGCATAAATCAATTGTTGGAGTGTTTATAGATGCTTGTGGATGAGTTAAGAGTCGCCTGCCAAACTCTAACGGTTGTGGGAGTGGTTATTTGGACTAAAAAGTCTGAATATATTTTCTAACGGTTGCTAGCGGGCTTATTTGGAGATTTTTCGATAGAAATCAACCATTATGCATCGAATAACGATTCTCACAACCGTTAGCATTATAAAAGGTGTTCATTTCATGAAATAGCCACGCTCACAACCGTTACAGAATTGATAGGCAATAACGGGGAACCTAAGATGAAGCTGCCGGCATGATAGGCGGCTTCATTGCGTGTAGCAATCCAGCATCAATACAAATCCAAGGAGTGGACGTTGTGAGTATTGTAAAAGAGAGTGACTGCATTGAGGTGGCTGGCCACAGTGATGGAATTACAACTTGAAAACGGAAATTATACTTTACCGATTGAACAACGTGCCAAACTGAAGTGGTCCATGCACGTACTTCTAGCAATCCTTCTTGTCTGAAATCAACAATATGTACGGCGGGATGTTCGCAATCAGAATTCCGATTTCCCAATTCCCTTCTCTCAATATTGAAACGTTGTATTCCACGATTAGGGCACAATTGAAATTGCAGCCGAGTGATCTTGATTCATCTCAAGAGAATCAGTCAGGAATAGAGAAACAGGGAGAACCCAACCGGCTGATCTCGATTCTTAAATTAACGCTGTTCGTTCTCCTTTGGGGATTTGTTTATGGGATCTCGATCTATTTGCTTAAATCGAATTTCATATTAATTCCAATTTTCGGGCTTATGTTTGTTCTCTATTTCTATCAGAAGAATGTCCATGAGGAAGTCATCGTTTGGCCGATCAGGTTAGTTGTTGGGCTATTGTGTGCCTTGCAAATTTTCATTGCTATGATTACAAATCTATTTCTGACGGCATCCATTCCATTCAGCATAAGAAATCTTTATGAGATTTCTTCAGCATACATGATGTATTTGAAGGATGAACCCACTAATAATGTGCTCGTAATCGGTATGGCTGTTGGGCTTTTCGCTTATGGCACTTTTCATGGAAAAACTTTTCGGATATTTAAGGGAATGAGTAAACTCTTCATGAAGAGAGATGGTAACTTTGTATACAAGAGAGAGGGTAGAATTGTCGAAATTTTTGTAATAGACCCGGTAGACTTTCAAGATGATGAAACCAAGTTTGTGGTCTATCTCAATGAAGGGTGCTTAATTGAAAGAGAACGTAAAAGAGTGAAAGCATTATTACTACCTTTAAAAGCAATTAATGAATTATCACTTACAATTATGGGTAGTCACATCGTCCAGCATGGGGACGAACAGTATACGCGTATCGATCTCGGGGGCACTGGCTCTTATGTTCCGTACGTTTTTCCTTGTGTACTGATCTGCAGCAATAATAAGGAAGTAGAACTAATTCGGATTGAACTACCGTAGCACGAAAAAGGACCGTCACACAATCTGAAAAGCAGCTCTCGCCAGCACCTCTCTTACGCTAACGAATCGTGGAGGTCTTATTTTGGAGAAATCGGCCCTTCAATTATTCTAACGGACCACTGCGGTCTTATTTCCTCGAATTTGGCAGAAGTGCACGAGTTTTCGAGCGAATAGGACCTGTAGCGTTCGTTAGAATTTCAAATCGCTACTTTCTGATCAAATAAGGCCTGTACGGTTCGTTAGAATTATGGCGGGTGCGATATCGGACTGTTGCGGAAGCGGTTGCGGTAGTAATGCAAGGTGATTCATGAGAGAATCATGAATGGATACAAAGAATGAAGTCTATGAAACGAAACCATAGACCCTATATTCCGTAAGAGTAATGAATAATTGGGAAATCAGCAGGGTCGTATGAGAATTTATTAGCTGGATAACGAAAGGATGGCCTATATGAATAAGTTCAATATTCTTCGTCCGATCATGCTCATTGCGATTGCGCTCCTGACGAAGAGTTTGGTTACCAATCTTTGCATGGTGCTGGGTATGGGATCCGAAGCAGCTCAAAACATGGGTTACATAGCTATGTTGATCGCCGGACTCGTAGTCTTTTCCCGGATCCGGAAAAACCAGAAGAAATAGGATATTCAACACGCTATCTTTTCGCGGCAAGTTCGAGGCAAGCGGCTTCGGCTTCGATTAAGGCAATGACAAGTTTGTAGTAATAGTTCAAAAGGTTGTTTTATTTAACTGGAAGAAAGAAACCCGGCTAGAATATGCCGGGTTTCTTTCTTATTTCTTACGGTTTGGCGGACTCATTGATTTTCTCGAAGAACGGGGCAAGCTTGGAGGCGAGCTGCTTAAATTGCTGCTGTTCTTCTTTAGTCAGTTTCTCCTCGTGTATGACTCCATTTTTATCGGTGATTTTCAGCTTTAATTGCACAAGCCGCTTGGTCAGTGTTGTATACTCCTTGAACTCGTCTTCCGTGAGCTTGCCTTTTGCTTCCTGAAGCATTCCCTCAATCTCTTTGTAGTCTTCCTGCGTACCGCCATGCTCCTCAATGGTCTTAGGAGAACCAAAAATATCATTAGCCAGATAGGAACCAGCATATGCGGCGGATGGAATCAGGATTACGATTGCCGCAATTCCGATGAGAATACGTTTTTTCATGGATTTTCCTCTCTTTTCGTTTGCATAGTGTTGATAGGATCGTCGGACACGTCCATACAAATCGGGAGGACACTGCATTGAATCTGCGATCTGACGAAGCTCTTCACGTAACTGCTTGTCAATAGACATACGCATCTCCTCCCGTCATTTTGAATCGATTTCGTAGTTCTTTCAGTGCCAGGTGCTGCCTGGATTTCACTGTGCCAACGGGGATATGCAGCAGATCTGCGATTTCTTCCAACGTATAGTCGTGCAAATAACGCAAGATGATGACCACTCTTAGTTTGTATGACAACTGGCGGACAAGGTTCAACAGCTCATGCTGCATTTCGGACTGTAGGACAGTTTTGTCCGTCCAGTCGAAAGTTTCGTCAGTCGTCTGGCGCTTACGTTCAATGAGCCGAATTCGTCGCCAAGCCTTTCTCTTCCAATCCTGGACCTGATGTACAGTGATCCCGTGCAACCAAAATCGGAATGGCCGACTCGAGTCGTAAGTGTGAAAAGACCTCCACATTCGCAGATAAACCTCATTTACGATGTCCTCAATGTCTTGTTTGTTGTAGACGAGAAAAGCAACCGTCCGATAGACATCTTGGTGAGTCGCCTGATAGACAAGCTGAAAAGCCGACTCGTCGCCTAACGTTGCATTTTCAAGCAATGGAATTAATTCTTTATCATTCATAGGGGCCCCTCCTGAACGTGTTACAACTCTTAATTCGCTCCTATTTGCAAAAAGGTTCAGTAAGAGATTAAACTTTTTTGATGGCGAGCAGCCGATTGGCTGTCTGACGTAAAAAGAATGAAGTCTGTGTTTACTATAGGCCTTTTTAGTTATCGGATTTAAATTGTGAACTTTTGATAATGGGGAACTTTACAGTCGTTTGTCAGCGGCAGCGAATTTTTAGGTTTGGATTGGGGGCTGTGTCATGGCGATATGCACGGAAATAACAATGCTTTCCAAATGGATAAACATGCATTTATGTCTGGTTATCGAATCAATCAGAAGCTTCACCGTCCAAGATGAAGAAGCGATTGAATTATTTATGATTGTTCGCCGCTTATGGGTGATGGGTCTTGATACGATATTTATCCCCATTGATTCCGGAGTTCTTGATTATTCAGAAGATTGGCTGGAAGGTTTTGTTAATGAATTTCTTTCGTACAATATCATATAAAAAATTACAAACAAAACGGCGGCCGATCAATCGGCCGCCGTTTTGTCTTCATTAATGAACAGAAGCAAGAGCAATGAACTACGACCGGCCTGAAGGAAGCAGCATTTTAGAAGCAAGAGCAATGAACTGTGAGCGCTCATTTTCATTAAGGTTATCCGTTATTGCTTGTATTTGACGTTGGATCTTACTGCTTACGGTCTGAATGAGTTGCCGTCCTTCGGCGGTCACCTTTACATGAATGACACGACGATCGTGTGGGGAATTACTGCGTTCAACAAGCCCTCGGCGCTCCGCGCGATTGATCAGTCCGGTAATGCTGGATTTGTCGAGGCCGAGGTACTGCGCTAGCTGTAACATGTTTAGTTCTCGATCTCGTAAAATGCCGAACAATCGAATTTGTATGATGGAAACATCGTATTCGGCTCCGACTCCGTTAAGGATGCCTTGAACAAGAAAGGATAATTGGACCAAACTATCCATGATCGAGAGGTTTTCCTGGGGAGCAGCGTTTTTGTGGTTCACCATGATTCACTCCATTTAAGCTTAGATAGTCGTGTGAAGCCTGTAAGCCTTAGTCAATTTTCATTTTATCATAAAAGTCATTGACATAGTACGTCACACAAACTATATTGTTTGTAACACGTAGTTTGTACCGCGTACTAATATTCTCTTGCTGGAGGTTATGACGCCATATCGCATGAGCAATAATAAACGAGTTTGGATTCTTGCCATAATCGCTATTGGCTTTGCCGTGCTCTTCCTGGGTTATTGGTGCTACTACATTTCGTTGCACGGGAACGGAGACAGTGATCTGAAACGTTTGGCAACGGAGCAGGTTGCGCAAGGCAGTGTCGAGCTTAACGTTAGAATTGGAATAATCGCGAATGATATGGGCACATATGCGGTTTTTCTGGGAGCGGTATGTATGTCCTTGTTAGGGTTTAAACGGGGATTGAAATCTCGGTCTACACTCGTCCGACGAATTGCAAAGTGGGTGCGTAAACTACACCAATGTTCGGGCTGGGCAGCATTAGTTCTCGTACTTGTACATGGCACTTACTTTCTAATCAAAGAAATTCATGATCAACATATTTACTCCGGTGCATCCAGCTTGATTATATTGCTTACAATTGTGGGATATGGCTATTGGATAAGGAAGGTACGGAATAAATGGATGAGAATGATTCATCGTTACCTGGCTATTGGCTGGATCCCCGTACTTTGGATTCACGCGGGTAAAGATGTCATTTTCGCTTCAGTTACAACGCTTGCGGCAGTGCTTCTGGTTAACATCATGGAACCAAGGGGGAATTCGTCCTAATTCTCTGCAGTTCGGAATGACATGGAACGATAACAAGAAATGAAGGTGTAATAATGGAACAGAAGAAGACCATTCTCTTGATCATGGGGAGCACACGAGCGGGGAGAAATTGCCCGAAAATCACGGCTTGGATCGAGTCCATCGGCCGAGCGAATCCAAGGTACGAGTACGAGATCATTGATCTGGGGGAATGGTCCTTGCCGATGGACGATGAACCGGGAATACCCGCATTGGTAACCTACAGCCAGCCCCACACGCAGGCTTGGAGCGAGAAGATCAAGAGTGCAAGCGGCTTGATTGTCGTCACGCCTCAGTATAATTGGGGGTATCCGGCGGTCCTCAAGAACGCGATTGATCACCTTTACCACGAGTGGCGAGACAAGCCGGTCATGATTGTAACCTACGGCGGTCATGGCGGCGGCCGGTGCGGGAAGCAGCTGCGGAGGGTAGCGGTTCGTCTGAGGATGCGCATCGTGCCTACGTCTCCTGGACTTCGGTTGTCGGATGCGATTATTCGTGAAGGAGCGGAGCTGTTGCCGGATCGTGAATTTCGGCGATATACGTCACAGGTTCAGCGAGCTTTATCGGAACTGGTTGACCAAATCGAGGGTCATGAACGTGTCATGGCACGAATGCGCCGTAGTTGGAAGGCGACGTTAGCTGTGCTTTCTTGATTAAGTATTATGACGGACTGTCACTTTGTGCAGTTATGAAATGGGACATTCCCCCATATATTTGTGATTGAGTGAACATAACTACAATCCAAGTGGAGGGATGTAAACGAATGGCACAGGAAGTTAAAGTAAATCAATCGATTGAAAATCTACTCAAGCAGCCGCAGCAGCTATTTATCAATGGTCAATTTGTACCTTCAGCTGAAGGCAAAACATTCGTAAGCTATAACCCGGCAACCGGAAAGCCGCTTGCTCAGGTGCACGAGGGCAAAGAAGAGGATATTAACCGCGCCGTTGCTGCCGCAAGACAAGCCTTTGAAAGCGGTCCTTGGCGTACAATGAGCGCCTCTGAGCGTGGTCGTCTTTTATTTAAACTCGCTGATCTAATTGAAGCAAACTGTGAAGAGATTGCACAGCTCGAGTCGCTCGATAACGGGAAACCGATCCGCGAAACGCGAGCAGCCGATCTTCCGCTTGCAATAGATCATTTCCGCTACTACGGGGGATGGGCAACTAAAATTACAGGGCAAACGATTCCCGTAGCCGGCGAATATTTCAACTACACCAGACACGAGCCTGTCGGCGTTGTCGGACAAATTATCCCGTGGAACTTCCCGCTATTAATGGCGGCATGGAAACTGGGTCCCGCCCTTGCCACAGGCTGTACCGTCGTATTAAAGCCGGCAGAACAAACGCCGTTGTCCGCGATTTATTTGGCAAAGCTCATTCAAGAAACGGGCTTTCCGGATGGCGTCGTTAACATTGTCCCGGGCTTTGGTGAAACGGCAGGCCAAGCGCTTGTCAATCACCCCGATGTCAATAAAATTGCCTTCACCGGGTCCACGGAAGTCGGCAAACTCATTGCGCGTCAAGCGGCGGATCATGTTAAACGCGTAACCCTCGAGCTTGGGGGCAAATCACCGAACATTATTCTGCCGGATGCGGATCTCTCCCGCGCGATTCCCGGTGCACTCGGGGGCGTAATGTTTAACCAAGGGCAGGTGTGCTGCGCCGGAAGCCGCGTGTACGTTCAGAAAAAAGCATATGATAACGTGGTTGCTGACATGGCGTCCTTTGCAGCCCAAATTAAACAGGGACCCGGCATTCACGCCGACACGGAAATGGGCCCGCTTGTATCACTGGAGCAGCAGCAAAAAGTGCTCGGCTATATTCGCCAAGGACGCGTGGAAGGTGCGGAGCTCGTTTGCGGTGGGGAGGACCGATTCGATGCCGGCTATTACGTCAAACCGACGATTTTTGCCGACGTTGACGAATCGATGACCATCGCCCGCGAAGAAATCTTCGGTCCGGTTGTGTGTGCGATTCCGTTTGAATCCATCGATGATGTGATCGATCGCGCCAATAACAGTGAATACGGACTTGCCGCCGGTCTGTGGACAGAGAATCTTAAAAATGCTCACTATGTAGCCAACCGGCTTCGCGCAGGTACTGTGTGGGTGAACTGCTACAATATGTTTGACGCTGCTTCTCCTTTTGGCGGCTATAAGCAGTCTGGCATCGGACGCGAAATGGGCGACTACGCGCTTCGCAACTACACCGAAGTCAAGAGCGTCTGGATAAATATGCAATAACGATAAGCTGAAAAAATGGGCCAATGAACGCGAAGCATCGCTTCCGTTCATTGGCCCTTTTCTAATGGAAGGACACTAAGTCGAACCAGCCGAAGCGATGCCGTTAAATACGGCAGGGCCGGCTAGAACGAGACTGAAATAACCGTCTACGGCAATAAACAGCGTGTAACGAATTTGTTGGCCTAAGACATCAGCTGCAGGCGGAAAGTCGCCGGCAGACACTGTGATCGGGAACAAGGTGCTCCAACGATAAATTTCGAACTGTTCATTAAGAATCATCACACCTGTACCTGCAGTGCCGTCGCCGCCGCGTTCCACAGTGAGCGTCACGACAGTTGGGTCCAGAATCCCTTCTTCAGGCTCTACCGCCGGTGCGAAATCGATGACTGCCGTCCCTGTCAAAGCAACGCGGACGTTGGATGTGTTGAGTGGAATCGCACCCAGAACTTGCAGACCGATGTCCCCGATTAACAGAGGCAAATCGGATAATGGGTCTGATCCGCCGAATTCGTTGCTATGAATGGAAATACGAGAATCCAGAAATTGAATGGGCATATAATCACCTCCAATCACTACTAGTATTCTATGATTTGTTTAAGCAAATGGACTAGTCTATCGCGCATTTATCATCTCTCGAATCCCGTTAGAGGAAGAAAGACTCAATTGGAAAGGCAGGGAGGTATTCGTGTGAGAGATAGAGAAGATAGGGATAGCTACTATTTACTATCAAAGCGATGAGAAGCGAAAAGGGGATTCACAATGGTTGGAGCGATTGTTCTATGGTTGATTATGGTTTCCGTTTTCTTCTTTATATTGCATGCAGTCATTCAGTCCGCACTGGATTCTTCGAACATGGCTAAGAACATTCAGGACATAAGGGATTATTTGTATGATGCGAAGAAGGAAGGCAAACCGAGTAAACACAATGCAGCCCAGCGGCTCCGATTAAATCAACCCGGCGCACCTGAAGACCTCTACGAGGAATGCCCTGCTTGTGGCGAGAAAGTTATCCAGCATGATCCGGAATGTCCGAGCTGCGGTTTGAGACTGAAGGATTAGCAAGCGAGGAGGCGGAGCTTCATGAACAGAGTCTTGTTAACCGGCTTTGATCCATTTGGTGGAGAAACGATCAATCCCGCATGGGAGGTAGTCAGCCATTTGAGCCATCAGCCATTTGAAGGGTTCGAAGTGGAGGTCAGACCGATCCCGACGGTGTTCACGAAGTCCATACAAACACTAAGGCAGGCCATTCTGGAGGTAAAGCCGGATGTAGTGATCTGCGTCGGGCAAGCGGGAGGCCGAAGCGATATTGCGATAGAGCGAGTGGCGATCAACTTGAATGATGCCCGTATCCCGGATAATGAGGGTAATCAGCCGATCGATGAGCCTATCGCGGTAGCAGGTCCGGTTGCCTACTGGTCCTCACTGCCGATAAAGGCCATTACCGCGCAGCTGCGCAAAGCAGGCATACCGGCCTCGGTATCCCATACTGCGGGTACATTTGTATGCAATCATCTCTTCTATGGTCTTCAGCATATGATTGCGACGGAGTTTCCGGCGATAAGAGGCGGCTTCATTCATATCCCCTACTTACCGATCCAAACGAATCAGAAGCCTCAGCTGCCTAGCATGAGTCTGGAAGATATGGTGAAAGCCATCGAAATCGCCGTGGTTACAAGTGTTCGGCATGATCACGATATTATTGCTTCAGAGGGTCAGCTGCACTGACGGAATGATCTTGGAGTTCAAAGTGATGAGCATGAAAGTGACTGGGTGCTGTGTTTGAAGAAGCAAGCCTAACTAAGGGGAGAGCGTGAGTTATGGTAAGTCAGGCAAAGGAGATATCCGTGTTGCGGTACGGAAGTGCCGAGCCGCTGCCGGAGCGGCTGCTACTAAAGGCGGGGCCGCTGACAGCTGCGCTGGAAGAGGGCGGACTTCGTTATATTCGCCATGGCGGGCAAGAAGTTGTGCGTGGCATCTACGCCGCTGTCCGGGATCAGAACTGGGGCACGATCAAGCCGGTTTTTCGGGAGTTTCGTGTGGTGACGAATCGCAGGGATGAGTTTGAAGTCCGTTTCGTAGCAGAGCATCGGCAGGGCGAAATCGACTTGGAGTGGGAGGGAGCCATCACCGGCTCGAAGGATGGAACGATTAGCTTCACATTCGACGGTGAGGCGCGTTCGACGTTTCTTCGCAACCGAATTGGCTTCTGCATTCTGCATCCTTCCAATCTGGCAGGTTGTAAGGTGGAGGTAGAGACGGCGGAAGGGACGGGGAGCGAGTCGGGGGACGGGATGGGGAACAAGTCGGAGATCGGAACGGGGAACCGGACAATTTCGGGGGTGTTCCCGGAGCGGATTTCGCCGCATCAGCCATTCCTCGGCATGGCAGCTATTCGCCATGAAATAACGCCGAAGCTGACTGCGGAGCTGCGATTTAGCGGTGATTTGTTCGAGATGGAGGATCAGCGAAATTGGACAGATGCCTCTTACAAAACATATTGCACACCGCTTAGCATCCCTTACCCGGTGGAAGTGGTACGTGGGGAGCGAGTTAAGCAATCGGTTACGCTTAAGTTGATTGGTGAGAGAGTGGAAGTGGACGAGGCTGTGGATTCGCTTGATTCGGACTTGAGTTCGGATGAGGTTGGCGGAGACTTGGTAAGGGGTTCGGCTGAATTCTCGGGTACACAAGAGATTAGAATTGAGTTGCGTGACCATGTGGTCGGGCAGGTTCCGGGTATCGGTTTAGGCATGACGCCGGGCCGTACGGCAGCGATGACTGAGATTGAGGCACTTCGCCCGCTTGATCTTACTTTCCTACGAGCTGTTATTCGATTGGCAGATGCGGGCTGGGAGCAGGAGCTTGCGAATACGGCGGCTGCCGCAAGCGCGCTTGGTGCAGGTATAGAGCTTGAAGTGGTTGTACCGGGGAAAAGGGAAGGCGAAGTGGGAGGGCAAGGACAAGGGCAAGGACAAGGACAAGGGCAAGGGCAAGGGCAAAGCCACGGGCAAACCCAAAGCCCAGGCCAGCAGTTGCTGGAGAAACTTGTTCAAGCTATTGCCGAAGTGGAAGCTACGGTGGATACGGTGTTTGTATTCCCAGAGGCCGGATTCGTGAGCAGTCATGAGCTGTCCTCCGAGCTTATGAAGCTGCGCGATTCGGCGAAGCTGTCCTTTCGCGTTGGCGGAGGCACTCGTGCTTACTTCACGGAGCTGAACCGCGCGGAGCTGCCGCTTGCTCCGATGGAAGCGGCGATGTACACGATTAATCCGCAGGTGCATGCCTTCGATATTGCTTCACTCGCCGAGACGGTTTCCGCTCAGGCCGATACGGTTCGCAGTGCGCGAAGTATTGTGCCCGGAATGCCGCTAAGCATCGGTCCAATCACGTTTAAGCCGCGTCTGAATCCGAACACGACTAGCGAAGAAGGAAGGCGCAAGTCCGAGGACCGGGCTAATCATACCGATGCGCGCCAATGGTCGTTGTTCGGCGCGGCGTGGACGCTTGGCAGCTTGCGAAGCTTATCGGAAGCCGGAGCCGAGCGGGTCTGCTATCTAGAGACAGCCGGTCCGCTTGGGGTTATGCATGATGGCGGGGAAGAGAAGTATCCGCTCTATCATGTATTGGCGGCTGCGGCCAAGCTGCAAGGTGCAGAAGTGCTGGATTGCCAAGTATCTGATCGGTTATGCTGCGACGCGCTCGCAGTCAGAAGCATTGATGGCGCTGTGACGCTGCTCGCAGCGAATAATACGAACGAAACCATTCGCGTTCGTGTGCAGTCGACGGCGATTAAGCCGGCGGAGCTGTTCGCGTTGGATGAGCGATCGGTCCAGCCGGTTGCGCCGGCAGCGTATCCGGCGCCGGTGGTGCAGGATGACGGCTCTTTTGAGCTGGAGCTGCTTCCGTTCGCGGTTGTAGTGGTGCGTTAAGGTTGGACGTGAACAAGGATGCGAGCCTAAGCCCGCATCCTTGTTTTTGTTATAGGGATAAATAACTGCTGCGAACGCTACTCCGACACAGACTTTAACTCGAAATACTCAGACTGAGCTCCCCATTTGACCAGCAGCTTGGCAGTTGTGTTTGGTATTAGCTCCTTCGTTCCGAGCGATGGAAGCATCGCATAAATTCCGTTCTCCGGTGCCTCGGGAATTAATATGCCGGAGCCGCCAACGGCGTCACCAAATGTGTATTCGGTCGAAAGTTGGCCGGTAGGTCTCGGATCTTCACCGTTGTACACGAGCACCTCTTTCATTTTGAATTGATCTGCGCCTTTGAGCTTGTAAACGAACAGAACAGCACTCCAATTATCGGCATGCCCTCTATACTCATAGACATATTCGAGATTGGAATCGGTCAATTCAGGAAAGTCAGTTTTGCTGATACCTCCATAAATATCAGACGGTTTCGTACATCCACTAAGAACAACAACGCTGCACAAAATAATAAGTGTGCTCATTATCCAACGTGCGACATTCCTCACTCCTTTGATTTCCAGTTATAGCCATTGTACCAGTTACTTGGTTGTAAGTGTGCTATAGGGTGTAAGTCAGAATTCAATCGGAATTTACAACAAAAGAAATCCCTTTTACAATGCTTCCTCTCTGGCTTCGTACTACAATGTGAAGTAGAAGGGAGCGATTACAGTGAAGCAATTTGTATATGAGGATGAGCGGCTAAATGCGATATCGTTTCCGATAGGCGGCATTGGCACAGGCTGCATCGGTCTGGCGGGTAATGGCAGATTAATGGATTGGGAGATTTTGAATCGTCCAAACAAGCGCAGCATGAATGTGCTTAGTCATTTTGCAATCAAAGCGGAGGATGGCGAGCGCGTGCTTGACGCTCGGATTTTACAAGGGGAACTCCAACCTCCATATATGGGTGAGCCGGTGCGAGGAGGCGCGCTGCATTCCGGATATGGATTTGGCCCGCATGCTGGGACGCTGGGGGGAATGCCTCATTTTGAGAAGACTGTCTTCACGGGTACGTTCCCGATGGCTGATATCGAGTTTCAAGATCCGGCATTCCCAGGGCAAGTGCGAATGAGCGCGTTTAATCCGTTCATTCCTTCGAATGAAGATGATTCCAGTCTGCCGGCAGCTTTCTTTACGATTACCGTATCGAATACGACTGAGCAGGCATTAACCTACACTGTCAATTTATCTTCGGCGAATATGATGAAGACCTCGCCAAGTCAGCACCGCTTTGTGAACGATAACGGCTTGAAGCGGATACATATGGCAACACTATCGGAGCAGAAGGACAATCCGGAATATGGCGAGCTGACGATGGCGACGGATCAAACAGAGGGCAGCTACCAACAGTACTGGTATCGCGGCGGATGGTGTGACTCGCTAGAGATGTTTTGGCGGGATTTCACTACGTTTGGACCCTTCAACAATCGCGAATATGAGCCGGATGCCAAATTCCGCAATCAAGATATGGCTTCACTGGCAGCGTCAATAAACGTACCAGCAGGTGAGTCGCGCAGTGTAAGGTTCATGCTCGCTTGGAGCAGTCCGTTCATGTACAACCATTGGAATCCCGAGAAAGACGGCAAACAGACCATCTGGAAAAATCACTATGCGGTTCGATTCGAAGACTCGCTCGCCAGCAGTGCATATGCATTTGCAGAGTGGGATCGACTGGAGCGAGAAACGCGGCTATTCCGTGATGCACTGTATGGATCAACGCTTCCGGAGGCTGTACTGGATGCGGTAGTGGCGAATTTATCCGTGCTGAAATCGCCAACCTGTCTGCGGCTCGAGGATGGGTCTTTCTACGGCTTCGAAGGCTGCATCGAGGATGTCGGCTGCTGCGAAGGCTCCTGTACGCATGTTTGGAACTACGCTTATGCGCTGCCGTATTTGTTCCCGCAGCTGGAGCGGAGCATGCGCGATCTGGACTTTAAACATAATCGCCGCGAAGACGGGCAGATGCAGTTCCGACTGATGCTTCCTGTTGGGCGCGAGCGCTCCAAATATCACGCCTGTGCTGACGGGCAATTCGGCGGGATCATTAAACTGTACCGGGATTGGCGGATTAGTGGAGATGACGAGTGGCTAAGAGGGCACTGGGAAGCGGCAAAATCGATGATTTCCTACGCGTGGGCCGAGACCAATGAGGACCAATGGGATGCCAATCAAGATGGCGTGCTCGAAGGACGGCAGCATCATACGCTCGATATGGAGCTGTTTGGACCCAATTCATGGCTGAACGGATTTTACCTGGCCGCTTTGAAGGCGGGGGCGGAGATCGCGGATTATCTGGGCGAGCCGGAAACGGCGGAGCTCTACCGCGGGCTGTTCGAACGTGGAAAAGCCTATACCGACCGCGAGCTGTTTAACGGAGAATATTATACGCAGCAGGTTCAATTACAAGATTTGTCGCAGCTTACCCGCTATTCAGATGGGAAGTCGTCGTTCGACAATGCAGTAGTGAATGCGTACTGGAATGCGGAAGCGGGCGAGATCAAATACCAAATCGGCGAAGGCTGCAGCATCGATCAGGTCGTCGCGCAGTGGCATGCCAACTTGTGCGGGTTAGGCGAGATCTTTGACGGGGAGCAGACGCAAACGGCGCTGCAATCGCTCTATCGCTATAATTTCAAGAGCGAGATGAGGAAGGAAGCCAACCCATGGCGGTTGTATTCGCTAGGCGACGAGGGCGGATTGCTCATTTGCACCTGGCCGGAAGGTCGGACGAAACCAGCCGTTCCGCTGACCTATAATTCGGAGACGATGACCGGCTTCGAATATCAAGCTGCGGTGCACATGATTCAAGAGGGCCTGTACGAGGAAGGCTTATCCATAGTCGAAGCCATTCGCCGCCGCTACGATGGGAACCGCCGCAATCCTTGGAATGAAATCGAATGCGGCAGCAATTATGCCCGCTCGATGGCCAGCTACTCGCTGCTGCATGCTTACAGTGGATTCCACTATCACAAAGGGCAGGGGCTGCTCGGTTTTGAGCCGAAGGTTGCGGCTGCAGCAGGAGTCGGTGCGGCGAGTTATCAGGCTTTCTGGGCTCTGGACGGCGCATGGGGAACGGTAAAATGCGGTGAAGATGCGCTTGAAATCGAAGTGCTCTACGGGGAATTTGCGCTGCAACGCCTTCAATTGGGCGAAGCGCTCACAAGCCGCGTGAAAACCGTTCGCCTAGGCGACGAAGAGCTGCAATTCGAGCAGAGCGGAGAGCAGCTAAGCCTAGTTAACGGCAGCGCCGTGCTCTCGCCGAATAGCTCGATTCGAGTGGTATTGAGCTTGGTGAATGGAGTGGCTCTGGGAGTAACCCATTAGCGGAATAGTGATGGGTTCAGCAGAAGAGTGGTTCTGGGAGCCACACATTGGTGGGAAACCGGGGGATTCTGCGAAAGAGTGGTTCTGGGAGCCACACATTGGTGGGAAACCGGGAAATCAGGTGAAATCCGCTAATGAAGGGTACCCAGGGGTCTACATGAGCGGAATTCCAGTGGAATCCGCTAATGAAGAGTACCCAGGGGTCTACATGAGCGGAAATCCAGTGAAATCCGCTAATGAAGAGTCCCCAGGGGTCTACATGAGCGGAATTCTGGTGAAATCCGCTAATGAAGGGTACCCAGGGGTCTACATGAGCGGAATTCTGGTGAAATCCGCTAATGAAGGGTACCCAGAGGTCTACATCAGCGGAAATCCGGTGGAATCCGCTAATGAAGGGTACCCAGGGGTCTACATGAGCGGGAAATCAGTAGAAACAGGGAAAGAGAGGTAGATCGTACCTCTCTTTCCCTGTTTCTAGAGGCGCATCTCTATGCGCTCCACTCTACATGCCACACCTAAGCCGTCCGTTCAACCAGCCGACTACGCCTAAGCCGTTCACACCCAAGTCGTCCACAAGCCGCATAAGCTCTAGCCCACTACGCCCTATACATCCACACTAGCCATCCACCCTACTCGCTTTCGTTCATCCCGGCCCGGTATTGGCCGGGAGTAACTCCCGTCGTTCGCTTGAACGTGTTGGCAAAATGATGATTGTCCGTAAAGCCGCAATAATCGGCGATTTCGTGCATAGTCAGCATACTCGTGCGAAGCAGCTCTTTTGCGTGCTTGAGCCGCATCATAAGAAAATAGTGATAGGGCGAAACGCCGAATGTCTCGCGGAATACGACGTTGAAGCGCGGCACGGACAGGTTCGCCCTTTTTGCCATGTCGGCTACCCGCAGCGGCTCTGAGATGTGCAAAGCAAAGTAAGATGTTACCCAGCCGAGCAGCGAGTGGCTCTTATTCGGAGTTCGCTCCTCCTCGACATACGGCTCAAGCAGCTGGAAAATCAATTGCAGTGCGGCGCCATGCGCCTTCATCCGATTAAGCAGGCCGCAAGCTCCGTCATCCCAGGCTTGGATAAGCGCAAGCAGCGTTTCGACGAATGCCGATTTATTTCGGGGAGTGAATAAGATCGGTATCTGTTGAAAGCCCTCCAATTCAGAAATCCGAGGCTGGATCAGCTCCTCTTGCCCAGCGACTTGAAGTTGCCCGGGCAACGTCACGAAGCTGCGCTCGCGATGCGGGTTATAGAATAGATCCATATGGACATACGGGGAGATGGTATCCGTCGTCCCCTCCAGAATATGAAGATCACCGGGCTGCAGCATGCAGAATTGCCCGCTCGTTATGGTAAATACTCTACTCTCCCGAGTAAGTGTCACGCGCATCGTTCCCTCTTGCACATAAAGAATCACGTAATCGAGCAAGGTGCGCTCGCCGAGGAGGAAGGGCTTACGAATCGCATTCGCCGCGGAACGAATGTAGGGAACAAGATCAAGCTGAGTAGCATTCATAAGTAACCTGCCTAGTATAAAATAGTTCGTCTAATCTATCATAGCAGGTCTGGCTGAGGGAAGCTTATGTTGGATGATAATTCTTGTTAAGTAAAATTTTACTTGACGATCGAATAAGGAAGCGATTACACTAGGATAAATTTGTAAGAGGATGGAGCGTGCAAAGATGACCCAGTTCTTGACAGCAGTTATCGGTTAATCGATATCTGAATAGGCATGATAGCTACAACACGCGATCGAACAGCTGCTCAGCAGCGGTCTGTTTGTGTTACCGGCTACCATGCACCCTGTCATGAACATTCATCCTTAACGCTTGGCCTAATCGGACGCGCAGCTCGTGCTGCGTACTCGTGCTGCCTGAAGCCGTAGATGGACATTCGTTCATCTGCGGCTTTTTTGCGTGCATTTTACTCCATACCTACAAATAATCCATGATGAAAGCAGGAATAACCTTATGAAACCAACTCAATCGTATACGATCTTTTTCTCGCAACGAACCGGAAGTACTTTGCTCGCAGAAGCGCTGACATCGACAGGTGTAGCGGGGGTTCCGAGAGAATGGATGCACGTTAATGATCCCGAAACAATCAGCTTACAAGAGATCGAGCAGAAATTGGAGGAAGGGACTACTCCGAACGGGGTCTTCGGTATCAAGGATTCAATATGCTTCCCTCAGTTCGACAAGTGGATCACGTGTTTTAAAGCGGCTTATAATCTGGCAGACGATGTACCTCGGCCGGCTGTGTGGGAAGCTGCTTTTCCAAACTGCAAATACATCTTCATGACGAGGCGGAACAAAGTACGTCTTGCCGTATCCTGGTGGCGTGCGATTGTTTCAGATGAATGGCACCGCGGGCATGGACAGAAGCCTAGTGAAGTCGATATTTCCAATGAGTATAACTTTGATGCGATTAATCATTTGGTGGCGGAATCGGTATTGCGCGAGGCAGCGATGGAAGAGTTCTTCATTGAGGGCGGAATTACGCCGATGACCATCGTCTATGAGGATTTTATCCGGAACTACGAGCAGACGGTGCTGGATATTCTGACCTATTTGGGCATGGAGACGGAGGGTGTTGTTGTAGCACCACCACATTTTGATCCGATTGCAGATGACATTGCCGAGCAGTGGGTACAGCGCTTCCGTGAGGAAAGACAGAATGGCTGGACGAATCGGGCGTGGTAATTAGGCCTGACAACAAGAAGAGAATGCCCAACGCCGAAAGTAATCTCAGCAGGCATTCTCTTCTTGTCGAATCAGCTAGCCAGGCAGTGTTGCGAGCAGTTGATCGAGCAGATGCGCATATTTGGCATTGACGCCGTTAGCCTCATGCATGACCGTGTTGAAGTTTCGGACCGTCCCCATCTGGGAATGGCGGCGGTACAATGTCAGCGGCTCATTCAGATAATGAAAATCAACACGAGAAAGCAGCACGCGGATCCACATATCGTAGTCATGGGTATAGGGCAACCCCTCGTTGAAGCCCCCTAAACCGTGAAACAGCTCTTTGGTCATCATAATCGTGCATCCATTGACCGGACATCCGTGCCGTATACCGTTAATGAACGCTTTGGCTGACGCATATTTGGCTGCTGCCGTATATTCCGTAATTGCCCCATGTTCATTGATGACATGGTAATCCGTATGGCAGATACGCGCCTGTGTTTGTTCCATATAGGCCACTTGCCGTTCCACTTTATCCGGCGTGAATCGATCGTCAGAACTGAGCCACGCGACGTATTTGCCGGTGGCCATCGTAATGCCGTAGTTCAGTGCGCTGCCTGTTCCACCGTTTCTTTTGCCAAGATAATGAATGCGGCTGCGATAAGGGGCGATCATGTTCTGATGCCGGGTCGAGCCGTCATCAACGACGATGATTTCGATATTCGGATAGGTTTGATAGAGCGCACTGACGATAGCTTGATCAACATAAGGATCGTTATAGAAAGGAATGACGATCGACACTTTTGGCAGCATAGTCTTTCTCTCACCTCGACGGTTTCATATCTATCCTTACTATATGGGGACAGGGCGAATGCAGACACAGCAGTTGTTCTTAGGTAGAAAACCATTTTTGCGGATTAAGCATGCTGCATTAACCGGAGTGCGATGAAGATGTTGATCAAATCAGCCGCATATCGGTTTGGGGAGAATGCGGTTTGGATGTGCTCCTTAGCGCCACGAACGATGAGCTCTCTTAGCGGTCTGTTGTCTGTTAGATCCTTTGCTTCTCGAACAGCCTCTTCTACCGTATGACTCACGAAAAATTTCCCGGTCTGATTATGCGTAATGAAGCAGCGAACGCCATCGGAATCGGTGGAGAGCACCGGACAAAGGCAGCTCATCGCTTCTGCGACAGCATAACCGAAGCCTTCGGTGGTTGAGGTTGAAAGCAGCATGCCGCCGGAATCTCCGATTGCGGATAAGTAATGGGGCATATGGCTATGTGGCATATTGGAGCGTATCGTAATATTGTTCTGCAGATTGAGCTCATACAGCTTGGCGTAGAATTTCTCCCGCTCGCCGGGTTCTGATATCGTGGCATCTTCAAAAATCCATAGCTGCATATTCGGGCGCTCCTTGACCAGTTCACTGCAGATCGACAAGTAAAGCGGCCAGTTTTTGTTGCGCTCCAGGCGACCGATCCAGCCTAGGATTGGCGCACCGGTAGGATTCAATAGCGGCACATGATGGTGGATAAAGCTGCCCGTATCGATCATATTTTGCACATAGAATCGCGGGAGGGTACCCAGGTAGGTTTGAAAAAGCCCCATGAGATGTGAGGTCGGCGGGCTAATGGCAGCTCTGGCATACGTGCGAATATAACCTGAGGCAAATGCGAAAGTAGCCAATGCTTGCTCCTTCGTGCCGAGTCCTTGAGCCTCGTAAATCATGGCACCCCGGTAACCAAGTCCGTACAGCCGTTCCAGCATAAGATGGTCGCAGGTTACAATGATAGCATCATATTGCTGCGCAGCTAGAATGGCTTGAATCTCCTCATTACTATTGGTGACGTAATGAGGGATGCCAATCATATTCTGCCTACCTGCGCCATCCCACAAATAGAGCGCGTGCGCCTCTATGCCAACCGCTCGAAGCGCATGATAGCGCAGCCGATTCAGCGTTTCGATCCCGCCGCTTGGAATAAAATACGTGAATAGCAGCTTCATCAGTTGCAGCCTCCCTATCTAGCAAACACATATGATTACAATATGTGGAAGAGTAGACGCGCGTGTGGGTAGTTGTTGATCAGTAGGAGATAAGTATCAATCACGGATAGGAACCCATCTTAAAGAGTGATTTTAATGCGCAACGATGTATACTGAAAAGGACGAAGGTTCAGTGCATGTATAAATGCGAGAGGAACGGTGGGAATGAATATCCAATTGGCATTAGACGAAGTAAACGCTGCAGCCAGAGTGAAGTCGGAAGGGGTTGTGTTTGCCCCTATCAGGATGGCCGGCGTGCTGGATGCGGATGCGTTGCGTCAGGTTGCTCCTTTTGTACAAGATAGAGGATACGGTGAGGTCGTACTTGTCGTCGATGCGAATACGTGGGAGGCAGCGGGACAAACGCTTGCTGCGCATCTTGAGGAAGCGGGGGCGGCTTGCCGAATTTGCATGCTAAAGCCAAATGCCCAAGGGGATGTCATTGCGGATGAGCGGACGATCGTGCAATTGATGCTGGAAACGCCGTCGCATGTTACGGCGATTCTGGCCGTAGGGTCGGGCACGATCCATGATATCGTGCGGTTCGTGTGTTATCAGACGGGACGTGATTTCGTGTCCGTTCCGACAGCGGCATCGGTAGACGGATTCACCTCCGTTGGCGCGCCGATCATTGTTGATGGCGTGAAAATAACGGTTCCGGCCGTCGCGCCATGTGCCGTTTTCGCGGATTTGCATGTCCTTGCCGCTGCGCCGCAGCGACTTACGGCAGCGGGCTTCGCCGATATGCTCGGCAAGTTTACGTCGCTTGCCGATTGGCGATTCTCGCATGAGCTGGCAGGCGAGCCGTTCTGCCCGCTGGCTTATGAGCTCACCGAGCAGGCGCTCATGACGTGCATCGAGAACGTGAACGAGATCGCAACAGGTTCGCTTAGCGGGGTTGGCGTGCTGATGGAGGCGCTGCTGCTGTCCGGCTGGTCCATGCTGCTTGTGGGACATTCCCGCCCGGCGTCTGGGGGCGAGCATCATTTGTCGCATCATTTCGAGATGGCGTACATCCGCGAGGGCCGCAGGCAGCTGCTGCACGGGGCCAAGGTCGGCGTCGCTTCGGTGCTGCTCGCCGAGCTGTACCGCGAGCAGCTTGTCGCGGAGTACCCCGCCATCTATGGCGCGCTTCCGCATGCCGACCAGCTGCGGGAATGGCTCCGCGCAGCCGGCGGACCGTCCGATCCGGCCGAGATCGGCCTGTCCGACGCGCTTATCGCCGAAGCGATGCAAGAAGCGCATAAGCTGCGGGATCGCTACACGGGCTTGAAGCATCTGGTGCTGCGGGCGAGTTCTTGAGAGCAAGAATGTCGGCGCAACAATCAGCGCGCCAACAAACAAAAGGGCCGTACCCGAGTCAACAAAGTTGACTCCAGGTACGGCCCTTGCCCTTATCCTTACTTCGCAGCAGCAGGCTGCAAATAATTCGCGATAAACTTAAACGCGTTGTCTTGTTTCTCGCCGTTGATCCGGATGCCGGCAATGTACTCTTTGCCGAAGACCGGAACGCCTTTCATCAGCGGGCTGTCGGAAATATCGACGCCGTATACATGCGGGTCCGGAACGTCCTCCGTCACCGTTTTCATAGCCTGCTCAGGTGTGTAGCCCGGCCCCAGCTTGCTTAGATTCTCGCCATCAAGCGGAAGCAACGAGCCATCCTGAGCGAGCTTAATGAAGTTATCTTTATCCATGATGTAGACATCAGCCTTGTTCATCATGAGATCGATCATGCTTTTCTGAATCATTGCAGAGTCCTGCTGACTGTTCATTTGGGAAGGGACATACGTGAAGAACACGGTGACGCGCTTCCAATCCGGGAACTGCGAGAGGAATCGGTTCTCGAGCGGCTTAAGGTCGGACATCGGATAAGTGCCGTCCTCGCTGAAGTATTCGCCGAAGAAGGAAACGCTCACATCAACAGGCGGAAGCTTCGCAAGTTCTGCCATCTCGTGGCGATGATCGATATACGCACGCGTTCCGAAAATAATAATCAGAATGACAGCGATTACACCAAGAACATGAAACTTATAGTAGTTAAAGAAGTGCTCGGTCTTCTGAACGAAAGGCCCCATCGCCTTATATTTGCCGTAATTCGCTTGATTAAACTGCTCCGTCGTCTTCTGATCTTCCATCTCCAGGATCAGCTTGTACGCCCGGTTAATCTCTTCCAGACTGACGCCTTGCTCTTCGGTATGCTCGGTTACTTCACGTTGCTTAGTCATACGGTCACGGCGGATCAGAATAAAATAACGCTTCTCCACATCTTCCTTCGCTGCGCCTTCCGGCAGGCCAAGCAGCTCATAAGCCTGTTTCAGATCATTCATAAGCGGGCTACCTACACTTTCTCTTAAACTTATACTTGTATGTCTACTAGTATACTTCCTTTGCCACCATTCGGGCAAAATAAAACAAAACAGCCCCGCCATGTACTTTCTGGCAAAGGGCTGTCAGTCTTCTCTTATAGCGTCCAGCGAAGCAGCAGAGCGGACTCCGTCAAGCCGCCGCCGAAGCCGTAAAGTAAGACCATATCGCCGGTTTTGATCCGATTATCCTTGATGGCAAGATCGAGAGCGAGCGGGATGGAAGCTGCAGACGTATTGCCGTATTCCCGCATGCTAGTCAGTGTGTGCTCAAGGGGAATACCGGTCCGCTCGCAAACCGATTCCACGATCCGCATATTGGCGCTGTGCGGAACGAACCAGTTGATGTCCGCAAGCGTCAGGTTGTTCTGGTCCATCAAGGTTTGAATGCCTTTAGGCACAGTCGTTACCGCCCAGCGATACACCTCGCGCCCGTTCTGAACGATCATGCCGTTTGTCTGAATCGGCACGCCATCAATGGCGGAAGAAAGCGATGAGCGGTATAGCTGATGGCCGTCATTGCCTTTCGTATTGTTGTAGGAAGCGAGGAAAGCCCCGTCCTCACTGCGTTCTATGAGCATCGCTCCGGCACCGTCACCAAACAGAATACATGTGGAGCGGTCGGTGTAATCCGTCGCTTTGGAGAGCGTCTCCGCGCCGATAACGAGAATTTTGTGATAAGCACCTGAGAGCAATAACCCATTGGCGAGCTGCAGTCCCGAGACAAAACCAGCGCAAGCCGCTTGCACATCGGCCGCTCCGCATGAAGTAATACCAAACTCCGCCTGTACCCGTGCAGCCATACTTGGGAAATAGGTATCCGGCGTAGTTGTTGCGACTAGGATATAATCGACATCCTCCAGCACGACTCCGTAGCGGAGCTGTAAGTCTCGAACCGCGCCGAAGCAAAGGTCGCTGCAGAACTGATCGTCTGCGGCAATCCGTCTTTCTTTGATGCCGGTCCGCTGGAAAATCCACTCGTCCGTCGTTTCTACCATCTGCTCTAAATCTTGATTCGTTAACACACGTTCAGGGACATAAGCGCCAAAAGCAGTTATAGATGCCAGTGATCGTAAAGGATGTTGCAGCATGTTCTTCATCTCCTTAGTACTAGGTACTATGATCTGATATTAATAATAGTAGCGTACACCTTTTTATTACACATGTCTATGTCTGGTGTCAAAACTGTTGAGAATATTTGCTTAATTAATGAGAGAATTTTCGTAACTATGATAATTGATTTATTCACGCACATCGATCTATTTTTAATCAAATTACGGCATAAACACTACAAATATTGTGTTCCAGTACTGATAAATTATCCAGCAACCTTGATGATTTAATTAACAGGTCAGCACACGAGGGATTTGGATGCAAAAATAGAATAAATGGTTAGGGGAGATTTGCGAAGGGGGAGGGGACGGTTTGGCTGGCTGCAGCATTCAACTATTAGGCGGTTATAAAATTACCTTTGACGAAGAAGATTTTACGACGTCTACTTCCGGTGCAAAGGCGCGGCTGCTGGCATACTTGGTACTAGCTTTTGACATGCCGCAAACGAGGAAACAAATTGCCTTTGATTTCTGGCCGGACTCCACAGAGAAACAAGCCTTATCCAATTTGCGGAAACTCCTTCACGACCTGCGGGAATGTCTTCCACAAACCGATCGATATCTCAAAATTACTCCAGCATACATCCAGTGGAATCTTGAATTACCCGTTTATTTGGATGTGCGCGAGTTTGAACAGGGGGCAGAAGGAAGAACCCTTTACGAGCTTCGCAAAGCGGAAGAATTGTACAGAGGAGAGCTTCTGCCCGGTTTTCAAGAGGAATGGCTTGGTGCCAAGCGGGATCAATTGGCGCAAACGTATTCATCTGTACTCGACAAGCTTATTTCTATTCTGGAAAATCAGCGGGAGTACTCGTCGGCCCTATTATATGCGAATAAGCAGCTTGTACTGAATTCATTAAGGGAGGAAACTTACCGTAAGCTGATGAGGCTCCATGCCTTGAATAATGACATGGCAGGCGCAGTGCTAATTTATCAGCAATTGCGCAGCATACTGCAAGACGAGCTAGGGATTGGTCCTGCGGAGGAAACTTTACAGCTTGTAGAAAGACTCACGCAAATGGGCAGCGAACCACCGACTGCTGAACAAAGCAAGACTCCGCTGGTCGGCAGAATCAGCGAATGGGGAAACATGGTTAGCGACTGGAAGCAGGCAACGATCGGAAGAAATTCCCTCCTGCTGTTGAAGGGTGAGGCGGGAATCGGCAAAACCAGATTGGCTTTGGAATTTAAAGCATGGGTAGAGAGACAAGGGTACCAAACGGCCTTTGCCGGATGCTACCCGTCAGTTAGATCATTGTCCTACACACCGATCACAGCATGGCTCAGGAGTGTTCCCTTGCCGCAGCTCAGTCCGATCTGGCTGTCGGAATTGACCCGTTTGCTGCCAGAACTGTGGGAACGATACCCGGACTTGCCGAAGCCGGATCTCATTCAGGACAACTGGCAATTGAACCAATGGTATGAAGCGATAGAGCGGATGCTGCTGGTTCAGCAACCGCTGCTCCTCCTCCTTGACGATATTCAATGGAGCGATGGAGAGACGCTGCAATTCCTCTCTTATCTACTCCGTAATGAAACCAAGTCAAAGCTGTTAGTTGTCGCGACAATGAGAACGGAGGAGTCTCCGGGCGATGCCATCGTACAATTTGTCTCGGGGCTTCGAATGGAACGGAAGCTGACGGAAATCGAGCTGGCACCGTTCGGTGAGGAAGAAACGAAACGGCTGATGGCCGCTAATGTCGGCGATGAGTTGGCAGACAGCCATTCGTCCAATTTATACGCGGAAATCGGCGGCAATCCACTGTATATAGTGGAAACGTTGAAAGAATGGCAAATGGGTAGCGACAACATTGAATTTCGATTTTCGCCTTATGTGAAATCCATCATTTTAAATCGATTAATGAAGCTTTCGCCGGATAATCGACATCTTGTATCCATCTTTGCCGCTGTCGGCAGACCTGTATCATTAGCGCTTATGGCGATGCTGGCAGGCTTGGGAGAGGAAGAGATGCTTGAACAAATGGAGCACTTGTTGCTATGGAAAGTCATGCAAGAGACAGAGGACGAGAAATACGACTTTACTCATGATATCCTAAGGGAAGCTGCGTATACGCTGAAAAACGAGAGCTTGCGCCGCCGATACCACCGGAAAATCGCAATCGCATTGATTGCTTTTCATCAAGAGCGGCTTGAAGCCGTTGCTGCGGAAATTGCCTTTCATTGCGAACTTGCGGTTATGAAAAAAGAGGCTATTCTCTATTACGAAATGGCCGCATCTGTTGCAGAGAAAATTTATGCCAATGCAACCCGGATAAAGTGTTACCGGAAGCTCATCTCCTTGTTGCCTCCCGAACAGATGCTGCCGACCCTAATGAAACTCGGCGATGCTCTTATCATAACGGGAGATTGGAACGAAGCGGAGCAGATTTACAGACAATGGCTAGCACAAGATGGGAATTCAACTGAGCTGCAGGAACGATCGATCTGCGACGTTGCGCTTGGCAATTGCCTGCGATTGCAGGGGAGATATGAGGAAGCAAGCTTTCACTTGGAACGGGCTCGACGCCATTTTGAGCTGATCGACGACCATTCCGGTCTTGGCTCTGCCTATGGAACGCTTGGTATGCTGCATTACTACATGGGAAATAACGACAAGGCACTTCACTATTTGACAGTAAGAATGGAATTGCCTCCTTCCGGAGATCGCGCGAAGGAGGATTGCCGGTTCTACGGCGTTATTGGGGGGCTGTTCTATCATCAATGTGAATTCGACCAAGCGATTCATGCATACAAGAAGCAGTTCAAGCTCGCAACGGAGCTTCGTGATAAGAACGCGGTCGCGAAAGCCTTGGGCGGATTGGCGCTTGTCTATCTCGACACCGACCAAATGGACCAGGCTTTCGACTGCATCGTGGATAAGATTGAGATCAGCCAATTGATCGGTGACCGGATGGGTCTGACTATCGCATTGGGGATGCTCGGCAAATATTATGGATGTATGGGATCCTATACGATAGCGGCTGGGTGTATCGCCTATTGCCTTGAAGAAGCCATTGCCATCAAGGATTGGCGTTTTACCGCCAACTTGCTCGGATGGGAAGCCAATAACTTATTATTGCAGTTTCGAGATGAGGAAGCCAATCCGTTCGTTGATCGCTCGCTTCGACTGAGCCGACAGCTTCGCGCTCCTCTTTTTGAATGTAACGCGCTCTATCTCATGAGTGTGAAGAGTCTACACCAGAATCAATACGATCATGCAGTGGAAATAGCGGAAGAAGCGCTGAAGATCGCTAAGAGGCTTAATCGACGAGATATGCAACTCAAGCTTCTTTTGCAGCTCTTGCATTTGAATGCGGGGTTAAGCCGTATAAGCCCGATTAAGGCCTTGGAGCAGCTTCATAAGATGCTGATGCAGTATTCCGATCAGCAGGAGCAGGCAGCCATTTATTATGCGATGTGGAAGCTGAATTCCGAATCCTCAGCATATCGGATCCATGCGCTCTCTTTGAACGAAGAGCTATACCGGAAGTCAGGTAAAGAAGAATATCGTGTTCGTTGCAGCGAAATGAACGGTTTATGCGATGTCGCCGCCGTGGTGCGTCCAATGCCGCAGTTTGCTGCCGAAGTCACTCAACACAAAAGCATCACCGAAACCATTCTCAAGGAAATAGATGGTTATTTGAAGGTGAAGGCATAATCGCGAACCAAGAAGCGCTTTTGAAGCGCTTCTTTTTTTATGATGTTTTTAGGATATTCCCTATCCCATCTGCCTTGGCAAATGCCGAGAGACTATTTATTATGCTGGAGGAAAAATGATAAAAACAGTTATCTATTCCGTTAATTTATTGCTGGTGGCACTTGTGGTCGGGACGATGTTCGGGATTTGGTTTGGTGTCAATCCTAATCAGATGTCATATTCCGTTTATCTGGAACATCAACAGAAGTTAATCCGATCTTTAAATGTTAAATTGCCGTTATTGGCAGCAGTGGGTATCATACTCACCGTCATTTCAGCTGTTCTTTCCCGAGATGATCGTAACAGGATGCTGCTGCTGATTGTTGCGGCCATTTGTTTAATCATTGCGGGCATCATTACATGTTTCCTGAATCAACCCATTAATGCAAAGATAATGTCGTGGTTGATAGAAAATCCCCCCTCAGATTGGATGAGATTGCGAGATGACTGGTGGAAGTGGCATATTGTACGGTTGATTGCTGGACTGATCGGGCTAAGCCTACTTATTATTGGACTGCTAATATATTGATTTATTAAATAATCCCTATAAAAAGAGGTGCTATTGTGATACGGCAAACAGTTATTCTAGGACTAATACTATTGACGTTAGGAACACTGATTATCGGCTGTGGAGTCAATGATAACCAATCTGTATCGGAAGCTGTGGTGAGCCAAGCGCCAGAAACCACCGCAAAAAATGAACCATCCCATTCAAGCGAAGCTGATCGTTTAGACGATGCGGTACTTGGCGCGAAATTGAGCTATTTCGATTCCAAGTTCGGGACCGGCGTCAAAAAGGAGAACGAATCGACCATCGGTTATTTGGATGGCAAGCTTCGGGTTCTTGAAAATTTTGGAATCGCTTATACGATATACAATGCATACGTGGATCGCAAAGAAAAGGTGAGCGTAGAAGACGCGCTCGCGTTCATCAAGCAATTCCTGCCCAAGGATGCCACATTCATGAAAGAGGAAGAAGATACCACTACGAAGATCCATAAATACACCTATACGAGCGAAGCTCTGAAAGCCCAAACGCAATTGTCCGGACAGTTCATAATCACCATTATGAAGGATCCGAACGACGAAGCGAACTGCAAGCAAGCGCAGATCAGCATTGATATTACGGCTATGTGAAATCGGCGGTTGAAGGAGGAGAAACAATGGGTTCAGTAAAAAAGTCACTGGCACTGGCCTTAGTCTATATGATGTTTGTGTGCGCGATAGGGCCGATTCCGCATACGTTTGCAACAGCGCATATTTATCAGCTCACCATCAATAACTCGGGCTCCTATTTGATCGCAGGCCAACCGTATCATGTTTCCTTCACTTCCGATAGAGCGATTTCGACGGACATGGACGTTCAGACAGACTATTCCACCGATAACGGTTTTACATGGCATTTCCTAAAAAACAGTGATTATGATGGATATGAAATTATTTTTCCAATCGATCCACAGTTGACTTCGGCCATTCTCCGCGTCGGTGCATCCTTCTCACCAATCATCGGCTCAGACAGCTATTCTGAGCTGAAGATCGGCCCTTATACAATTTTGCAGCCTGGTTCGATCACGGATTTAACCTCAATGGCGAATACGGATGGTACCATCTCACTGGCTTGGACCGACAATACGAATATGGAATCGTATTACCAGATTACAAGGGATGGGCCTGACGGTTCAAAACTATTTTACGTAAAAGATACGATGGATCATAGGGGACCTCTCCGATTTGTCGACAAAGATACAAGTAAGTATACAAGTACAATCTACGCTTACTCGGTGCTGCCGGTCATTGATCAATTCCATATACTGGACAGCAACAGACCGGGAGTTGTTAGCGTGCTGGCAAAAACGATTGCGCAAAAAAGGTCTCTGGATACAATCGACGCTATAACCAATTTTCCTAGAATCACTGAACCGGACCCGAATAAAGTGAGAATCGAGCTTGAGTTTTACGATAAATGGAGCACGTATATCTTGGACATGGATAAAGTGGCCGTCAGCAGCATCTCGTTAAATAAAAAAGCAATCCATCTGAAGCAGGGGGAGAGCGAAGCGCTGATCGCGGCTATCCTACCTTCGAATGCTGCCAATAGGAAGATGACGTGGAGCAGCGATAATATGGAAGTCGCTACTGTCGATAATGCTGGTAAAGTGACGGGCATATCACCCGGTTCGGCCAAAATTACAGTGAAGGCTGATAGTGGGGGATTTACTGCTGTTTGTATCGCAACTGTAGCGGATAATCAGAAACCGACTACGGTTACGCCTACGATTCAATTTACGGATATTGATAAGCACTGGGCGAGTTCGGATATCATGATCGCAGTGAAGCTAGGAGCGGTGAGCGGTTATCCGGACGGTACTTTCCGGCCGGATGCGAATGTGACACGTGCGGAGTTCACGAGTATGCTCATGAATGGGCTAAAGCCAATGGGAGAAGGTACGCGACTTTCCTTCAAGGATGAGGGTGATATTAAAGCTTGGGCGGTTCCATCGGTGGAACTGGCAGTGAAACTCGGAATCATCAGCGGATATGCGGACGGTACATTCCGACCGAACGCGAATATTACCCATGCCGAAATGATCTCGATGGTCGTTCGCGCCTCCGGTCTACCCACTGATCAAGCACAGACAACCGGCTACGCTGATGACGCGATGATCCCGAAGTGGGCAAAAGCCTCCATATCCACGGCCGAGAAGAACGGCATCATTATCGTGAGTGGCATTACAGGCAATAAATTCGCGCCGCAAGTACTGTCCACTCGCGGGGAAGCCGCTTCGGCAATCGTTCGGATGTTAAATGTTAAGAAGTAGAAAAGATAGGATATTCACAATAATTATGAAGATTTGCTCTTTCAAGCAACGTTTAATCCGTTGCGTTGCATGCATGTGAAGAACATATTATGGAAATGCTATACTTTTACTCGGGTCATATCGAAGTAAGGAGTCGGCATCCATGAACGTCATTCATAATTACCCATTAGTCGCTGGTTTGGCTGCGATAATCATTGCGCAAGCGATTAAGGTTCCTATTTATTTGGTTACACATCGAACAATGGACCTCAAGCTTGCTTTTGGCACGGGCGGCATGCCTAGTTCGCATTCCGCAGCAGTAACAGCGTTATCGACTGCAGTCGGCATCAAAGAGGGATTCACTTCAAGTATGTTTGCGATCGCCTGTATGGTTGCATTCATTACGATGTATGATGCGGCCGGCATTCGCAGACATGCGGGGGAGCACGCCTCCATCTTGAATCGAATCGCCAAGAAACTATCCATGCACAGGCATGAGAAGGTCGATCCGGTGTTAAAAGAGATGCTCGGCCACCGCCCCAGCGAAGTGTTTGTTGGTGCGGTTTTTGGCATTGGGATCAGTATTTTGCTTCAGTATGCTTATTCGTAAAGCCGGCAAATACTAAAGTTTTATAAGTAAGATCAATACTTTACCTGATGAAGAGAGGTGAAAACATTTCTATAATAGGATGAAAGCGATTACGCGATAGAGAAGGAGCGTTTAATAATGAAACCGAATGAGCCAATTGTCACGCATATATACACGGCGGATCCCTCTGCCCATGTTTTTGAAGGGAAGCTTTATATCTATCCTTCGCATGACATCGACCACGACGGACCGACGAATGATAACGGCGACCAGTATGCGATGGAAGATTATCACGTACTGTCGATGGACAATATGGAGTCACCTTGTGAGGACAACGGAGAAGCGCTTCATGTGAAAGACGTGCCTTGGGCGTCGAAGCAAATGTGGGCACCGGATGCTGCTTATCGAAATAATAAGTACTACTTATTCTTCCCGGCCAGAGACCACGATGGCATCTTCCGCATTGGTGTCGCTACGGGTACTTCTCCCAGCGGACCGTTTAAGGCTGAGGAGAACTATATTCCCGGAAGCTTCAGCATCGATCCTGCAGTATATGTGAATGATGATGGCAGAGCATTTATGTATTTCGGTGGACTATGGGGAGGGCAATTGGAGAAATGGCAGACCGGCACCTACTTGCCCGAAGCCGCTGGACCTGACGCACACGCGCCGGCACTTGGCCCACAAGTGGCCGAGCTGAGCGACGATATGCTCACGTTCAAACAATCGCCGAAGGAAATATCGATCGTAGACGAGGATGGGAATCCGATTCCGGCAGGGGACGAGGATCGCCGGTATTTTGAAGGACCATGGATGCACAAATATAAAGGCGTGTATTATCTCTCCTACTCCACTGGAACAACGCACAAGCTCGTGTACGCGGTGAGCGACAATCCGGAAGGACCGTTTGTGTTCAAAGGCACGATTCTGACACCGGTTCTCGGCTGGACGACGCATCACTCCATCGTAGAGTTTCAAGACAAATGGTATCTGTTCTACCATGACGCCTCGTTATCCGGAGGAGTCGATCATAAGCGCAGCGTGAAATTTACCGAGCTGCATTACAACGAGGATGGTTCGATCCAAACGATCGATCCCAATAAGGAATAGCATTGGAAAAGGAACTCAGCTTAGAGGCTGCGTTCCTTTTTTATGTGAATAGAGGCAGATGATGAACAGAAAAACTATCCGCTGGGAACTTCCCATTCACCCAATACAGTGGGTTCGAGCGAAGAGTAGCTCTGGGAACCACTCAAGAAGCTCACCCAGAGGTCTACTTAGTATCGAAAACAGTGAATATTATCGTGCAATAAAAGCTGGAGAGCACTGAGAGTCGGAAAAACATATTCTCAGTAACAAAACTCAACTTAAATGAGGCTGAAAGTCGCAAAAAGTGACTCTCAGCCCGAAAACTAACTTAGCTTTTATCACAGTAAGAGACTAATCCGCTAATGGAACCTCATTTGGTCGGTTATGTATGCAGTAAGAGACTATTCCGCTTACAGAGCAGACTAGTAGGAGAAGTTAGATTTCCGAGCACAATCCCCATAATTATTCAAGTAGAATCCAATATATTTTCTCTATTGGCGCTTCTGGTTGTTGAAGTATAATGGCGTAGTAAGAAAGCGTTTTCATAATGAGAGGGGAATCGTTGATGAATCGCAATACCAGATGGATGTCTATGATGACCGTGATGGCGATGATGATGACACTGTTTGCGTTGTTTGCACCGGTAGAAGTGAATATCGCCCATGCAACGAATGGCAACTTGGCGTTAACGGGAACGGCAACAGCCTCTTCAGCGCAAAGCTCCACCTATGCCGCAGGCAAAGCGGTGGACGGAAACCTTACTACATATTGGAATGCAAGCAGTACCTCGATGCCTCAGTGGTTACAGATTGATCTTGGAGGATTGTATACCTTAAGCAAGATCGATCAAACCTTCGCGAATGACGATGTGTGGAAGTACAAGATTGAAGGCTCAATAGATAATGCCAATTGGGCAACATTGGTGGACAAGTCTACCAGTGCTTCCGGCCGGACCTTCAGCGACAGCGTGAACGGAACCTTCAGGTACGTGAAGCTTACGGTCCTAAGCTCAATCTCCGGTTACACAGCGTCCAGCCAAGAGCTAACGATTATGGGTTCTGATGAAGGCTACGTCATTTCACAAGGAAAAGCATACACCGCCTCCACGAACTTAGCGAAATACGAGCCGAGCAAAGCGGGCGACGGAAATACGTCAACCTACTGGGCGGCAAACAGCGGAAGTGCGCCGCAGTGGTTAAAGGTAGACTTAGGCAGTCCTAGTATCGTGACGGCTGTCGAGCAGAACTTCAAGGACTACGATACATTCGGTTTTAAGATTGAAGGCTCTCTAGATAATACAAGCTGGACGATGCTGCTCGATCGAACGACGCCGGCGGCTGGTCAATCCTTCAAGCAGGCAGTAAGCGGCACCTACCGCTATGTTAGATTGACTATCAACTCCTCCGCATCAGGCTTCTGGGCAGGCAGCACGGAGTTCAATGTATACGGTTTTGCCAACCTCGCCTTGGGGAAATCAACTTCGGCCTCCACAACGGAGCCGGGATGGGATACCTTCAAAGCAGTGGACGGTGATCCTAACACCTACTGGCTCGCGACGGATGCTGCGATGCCTCAGTCGCTGACTGTTGATCTGGGCGGTATCAGCTCACTCAAGCGGGTGGAGCAGAATTTCTTTGATGCGGATATTTGGAAATTCAAGATTGAAGCCTCCACGGATAACGTAAACTGGACGATGCTTGCGGATAAGACGGGAGCGGGGATCAACGGAACGTTCCTGGGACAAGACGTAAGCGGCAACTATCGTTACGTCCGGTTGACGGTAACGTTCTCGCAGAACGCCCACTGGGCTTGCAGCGGGGAACTGAAGGTGTTTGGCACGTCGCTTGAACGTAATCTGGCAGTGGGCACATCCGTAACATCTTCCTCCTTGGCGCCGGGCTACGAGCCATGGATTGCTGTCGACGGGAATCCGAATAGCTACTGGATTGCCTCTGACGCAACAATGCCACAATGGATTATTGTGGATTTAGGCGTTAACAGCCTCATCACTAGGCTGGAACAGAATTTCTTCGACGCAGATATTTGGAAGTTTAAGATAGAAGGGTCGACAGACAAGACCAATTGGACGATGCTCGTGGATAAGACGGGGACGGGGATTAACGGAACAAGCTCCGTTACGAATGTAACCGGGACCTACCGCTATATCAGATTGACTGTAAATTACTCGCAGGCTGCGCACTGGGCGTGCAGCGGGGAATTGAAGGTATTCGGCTACGGCTCACCGGTCACGACGAAATGGTGGGAAAGCACCTCCGGCGTCATGCGCTATTATGCCAAGTATTATAACCAGACCTTCAATTACCTGACCAGTCAACTGGATGCGTTGAAGTCGAAGGGATATGGGGCAATCGAGCTTGTTGCTCCCTATCCGGGTGCACCGGATGTATGGGCAGGGCTTGGAGCAACGGATAATTACGGGGTAGACTCGAGTCTGGGCACGATGGCCGAAATGGAAAATCTGATTAGTCAGGCTCACGCCAAAGGGATTCGTATCGTGGTCATGCTGAATCCGGGTTATGCTCGTGACACGGCCGCGATGTTCCTGAAAGCAGCTGACGATTACCGCAATAATGTGTATAGCAAGGAGCGTTATTGGTTCCACTTCAGCCCGACGCCAAGTCCATATGAGCGCTGGACATGGAGCGCAAGAGCGAACGCCTATTACTGGGCTTATTGGGGCGATGACCCGGCAACACCGCAGTGGGATTCCAACATTCCTTCGTATAACTTTGCCAATCAGGAATGGCGGGATGAGGCGAAGAAGTATCTCCGATTCTGGATGGATAAGGGCTTTGACGGCATTGTCTTGGATGCTCCCGTTGTCTATGACGGCAATAATGTCTCGATTAACAATGCGAGCATCACGGATGTTTTGCGAAACTATGATATTTCCAGCAATGCCGAAGGTGCAGGCGGACAAGAAATGATTACCGATTGGCACTATAACCTGCTGCAGGATTATGACATTACGAATTGGGGCGGCTCCGGTTACAGTACGATTATTCCGGCCATCAATAACCAGAATCCGAACGCCATAGACGGGATCTTGAAGAACAACCGAGATGCGATCAATGCGGTGAACGGGATTACGCAGACTCCGCCAAGCTGGGAGATTGCCGGTGTTTCTTCGACCAAAAGGCTGCTCGAGATTGCTACTTTGACGACGATGGGCACGTTCTTCTACCTGCATAATGGGCAGCATACGATAGACCCGACAACGACGATTATTCCGACCTGGCCGGCCGCGGATCAGACCATGTTAAGCAAGCTGATCAAAGCGCAGAACAGCTACAAGGCGTTATCGCCGAATGGCTCCAGAGTTAAACTGAACACGAACGATAATAACAAGTATTACGCATTCAAACGCACGAACAAGACCGGCACCAGCAAAGCGCTTGTCATCTTAAACTATCAGAACTCCTCGCAGACCATTACCGTGAATCTGGCGAACACGGATATCAGCACCTCACAGACTCCGGTTGATCTCTTAAACGGCGGAGCAGCTGCTGCTATTACGTCAACCAGCTATACGGTAACACTGCCCGCTTACGGATTTACCGTTCTTGGTGTAAATTAATTCAGGACTGCCGCTTCATTTCCAAGCCGGAAATGGAGCGGTTTTTTGCGTTCATGTCCAAAACAGATATTTACTTTCTTTAAATTTTAAGCATACTTGAATTAACGCGAATTTTGTCTAATTAAGGAGACGATCATGATTCGGAAACCACTTTCCTTCCAGCATCGGTTAATGCTCGTTATCCTCCTGACCGTGCTGCTGCCTTCGGTCCTCATCAATTTCCTTACCTTCTCTACCATAAAGACACAGATGCAGAAGGATGCCATTACATGGCTCACAGGCATTACGAATAACTCAGGGCGAACGATGGATAGTTATATTCAGCTCGTCACCGGAATCACCAAGAACCCGGAGTATGATAGTACGCTAATGAGCATTTTCGAAAGACATCGGTTTAACAAGCATGGCCTGTACGGTTATCCCTATGATGAGCGCGTACAGATTAATGGCTGGCTGTCGATGCTCCGTGAGATGGATGACAACATCTATGCCGTTAATTTTGTCGACATTAATGGTAACCGCTTTCATCTGGGCAAAGATTATGTGGAAGCGAATAAAGATTGGATCGATCGCACCCGTGAATACAATGGGGGCAGTCTCGTTTGGCCGCCGGTCAAGTCCTTGGATGGGGAAACGGTGTTCTCGGTAACGCGAACAATTATCAACCCGAATACCTTCCACGTTACGGCTACGATTCAGCTCGCCTTTCAATTGAATTTCCTTACGCAGGAGGACAATGAGAATTTCTTGCAGGAGGGCGACTTACTGATACTGGATCAAACCGATCGCGTTATCTTTGATCTCAATGGGAAAAGGACCGGCGATCGGATGGATTGGCACAACCAAGAGCAGCAATTCCATGTCAGCTACGATTCGGAGTTAACCGGCTGGAAGCTAGTCGGCATGGTTCCGGAGCATCTCTTATTCCAGAAGGTAGATCAGCTCCGCAAATGGATTTTACTCGCTAATATTGTCTTTATCTTATTGACCATGGTCATCGTCTATCTGCTCAGCTATCGCTTAACAAGGCCGCTCTGGAACTTGAGTAAGATTATGCAGCAGGCTTCGAAGACAAACTTCATCATCGACACGATCAGCTTCAAGCGCAAGGATGAAATCGGCATGATATCCAACAGCTTCAACCTTATGGTTCGCAGAATTCATAATCTCATCGAAACCGTCACAGACACGGAACGAAGACGCAAGAAATCGGAAATCGAAGCGCTGCAATCGCAAATTAATCCTCATTTTCTATACAACACCTTAAGCGCGATTACGATGCAGGCGGAGCTGGACGAGAATTATAAAATTTCGGACATGTCCTCCCTGCTCGGCAAACTGCTGCGCTACTCGATCGGCAGCCAGGAGGAATGGGTCGAGGTTAAGCAAGAATGCGACTATATCCGGACCTATATTCGGATTATGCAATTCCGCTTCCCGCTCATTCAGTTCGACTTGCAAATCGACGAAAGCGTTAATAATTGGCTGGTCATTCGTCTATTGATTCAGCCTATCGTGGAGAATGCCATAATTCATGGCATTGTTCCGAAGGGGAAAGAAGGTTTGGTCCACATCCATGTAGGAGAGAAGTGGACAGATACCGGCGACAGCAGGCTGTTTATTTCGGTCAAGGACTCCGGCGTGGGGATGGATCAACAAACGGTCGACGCCACGATGATGAAGCTGAGGGAATACGAGGATCAGTCGGGCGGCATCGGACTGCAAAATGTATATAATCGCATCGCGCTTTCGTACGAAGGGGATTTCGAATTTACGTTGGAAAGCGAAGAAGGCATAGGAACGTCGTTCTATATTGAAATCCCTAGGAGGCTGCGCAATGAGAATCATGATCGTTGAAGATGAAGATCTGCTCCGCGAGGGGCTTGTTAAGATGATCGGTCGAATGGGCTTAAACGGCTCGGTCGTTGCGGTGGCCAGTAATGGAGAGGAAGCATTGGAGCAGCTCTCTCACATTGGCGTGGATCTTATCATTACGGACATCCGCATGCCTAAGAAGGACGGGCTTCAGCTCCTAGAGGAAGTCATGCAAACGAACCCCGCCATACGTTCCATCGTGCTGAGTGGATACGATGATTTTGAATATGCGAAGCGAGCGCTGAAACTGAACTGTAAGGATTATATCTTAAAGCCTATCATGTATCATGATCTCCTTGAGCTGCTCGGGAAGATCGAGGTCGAGTTTACCGCTATGCAGAAGAAAATGCTCGAAGAAGTGAAGCTGAAGGGGATTCTAAATCAGAATCAGTATCTCATCCAGCATGAATTTCTGAGAAATTTCATACAGCACGACAAGGTGCACCAGGTAGAGACCATCCTAACCAAGGCTGAGACTATTGGTATTCATTTGAAGGCATCCAGCTACTCGCTATTTGCCATTCAAATTGAAGAGAAGTCGGAAACGAAGGGTAAGTATGGCAAAAGCGATTGGACGTTAATGAAGTACGCTCTTCACAATATCGTAGAGGAACTAACAGGTTATGCGCCATGCTATTATGACGATCAGGAGGTGCTGGTCGTGCTGTATGAAGGCGTTATGGATGAAGAGCAGGTACATGCATTATGCAGCCAGATTGTGATGAAAAGCAGAGAACTGTTGAAAATCTCGGTTTCGATTGGTATATCCGATACGCACGAGCTGCGACAGCTGTCAATCGGTTACCAAGAAGCGACGCGGGTTCTGAAGGTCCGTCTGATCTCCGATAGTCATGTCATTGTTTTCTACTCGCAAGCAAGCCGAATTACAAGCCGTTCCATTAAGCCTTATATGGATCAATTAGCGGAGCTGTTCGATCTTGAACAAGCGGATACGGTCATCGAGCGGCTGAAACAATGGTACGAAGGGTTGAAACAGGCAGAATTGACGCTCGAAGCCATTGCAGCCATGGAGAAAGAAGTCATCATTGTATTCCATTCCTTGCTGCGACATTTCGTGAAGGAGCTGGGGGATCAGGAGTACGATCTGGGTGCGGAATTTGGCATCATGGAGTCGGCAGATTCCTTCTATGCGAGGATGAATCCTCTAATCAAGGTGCTTAAGGAGATCAGCTCGGACAGCAAGAAGGGGAAAATCGAGAATCGAACATCGGAGCAAGTGATGAAGTACATCCGGGAGCATTTCAGCGAGAATATTACCTTAACTTCAATCTCGGAATATATCTACATGAACTCGGCTTATTTAAGTGTGATGTTCAAGAAGAAAACAGGCAAAAGCATTATAGAATACTTAACTGAAGTGCGAATGGGCGAAGCCAAGAAGCAGTTAGTCCACACCGATTTGAAAACCTATCAGATCGCGGAAATGGTAGGCTATAACGACGCGGCTTATTTCTCCACACTATTCAAGAAATACTGCGGTGCATCCCCTCAAGAATATAGAACTATAAATACTCTAAGATAATCTATATTTCCTAGATGGGAACCAAACCGATACCCCTATACAATGAAGCAGTAGACAATTCATATGGTCCAGTCAAAACAAATGGGGGGAACCAAAGAATGAAGAAGAAAAACGTGTTGCTCAGCAGTTTGGTAGCGCTGTCAAGCTTATCCCTTGTCGTAGCGGGTTGCTCAAGCAACAATAATTCCGGGTCGAACAATACGGCAGCGACAGAAACCAATACAGCTGCGACTACTAACAATTCGACGAATACGACGAATAATGCACCTGCGACTGAAGAAGAAAAGCCAATAAACGCGCAATTCTACTATGACTTTGCGCCACTTACGGATTACCTGAAGGAAATCAACCCTATTGTTCAAGCGTCAGACAACGTAACCTTCGAAGGTGTTCCTTACACGGACACAACAGCTTATCAAACCGCGGTGCGTATTGGATTCACTACACAAGAAGCGCCTGATCTCTTCAAATGGTGGAACGGTTATAAATTAAAGGAGCTTGCGGACAGCGGAAACCTGGCTGATATGACGGAGCAGTGGAAGGAGCTTAGCGCGGACGGCAATGGCATTCTGCCTTCGCTCGCAGGTCCATTGACAGTCGATGGCAAGGTTTACGGAATTCCGGCTTCTGCTCATTATTGGACGATCTTCTATAACAAGAAGGTATTCGCAGATAATGGCTTAACACCACCGAAGACATGGGACGAATTGATGAAAATCAGCGATACGCTGAAAGCGAAGAACATTACGCCATTCGGCACTTCGATCAAAGATACTTGGAACGGCTTTATCTGGTTCGAGGATCTGCTCATTCACTCCTATCCTGATTTCTACAACAAACTCGTTATCGGTCAAGCGAAATATACAGATCCTGAAATGGTAGAAGTGATGGAGCTGTGGAAATCGATGTACGACAAAGGCTACTTCTCGAAACCGATGACGATGGATGCCGAAATTCCACAGGCATTCGTGAAAGGCGAAATCGGCATGTACTTGGTGGGCACTTGGTACGAGAGCTTCCTGAACGGTGTAGGAATGAAGCCTGAAGAAGGATATGGCTCGTTCATCATGCCTGCCATTAAGCCGGAAGCCGGCAATACCGTCATCTCTGAGATCACGCCTTTCCTAGTATCGCAAAATGCTAAAAACCGCGACGACGCCATTAAAGCTGCCATTTCGTTAACGAACAAAGATACAAACGAGAAGCTGCTCAAGGTATTCGGCGGCGTGCCTACTCGTAAGGATGTAGAAGCAAGCAGCCCAACGATTAAGGCGCTGGTAGACAACATTTCTTCAGGCAGCTACACAGCCATTACTCGTTACTGGGAAGCAACGCCTTCCGAGCTTTCCGAGTACGGTTCAAGTGAATTTATTCGCTTCATGCTCAATCCGGACCAATACATGGATGTCCTGAACAACATTGAGAAGAAGGCAGAGAAATACTGGGCAGAACAGAAAAAATAGCTAATAGGGTTAAGGGGAGATAACTGCCTCTTAACCCTGCTTATTATCGGGACACATGGGAGTGTGACAAGATGAACTACTTCAAGAAACACGGAGAAGCATTGCTTTATGTATTACCTGCCGCCTTGATGATCACTGTTTTTTTTGTTTCCTCCGTTATCTACACCTTCTATATCAGCTTCACGGATTGGGATGGTTTAACGAGATCTCACTGGGTCGGCTTGAGTAATTACATTGAAGTATTTAGTGATGTGACGTACATTACATCGCTCAAGAATACATTCATGTGGGTAGCATTGTCCTTGGTGCTTCCGGTTGGACTGGGGCTTCTGCTCAGCATTTTGCTGCAGCAAATGAAGGGACAGCGGTTTTTCAAAAATCTGTTTTATATGCCTTACGCGATGTCGCTTACCGTAGTCGGCGTCATTTGGATCTTTCTGTTCTCCTCAAGCGGAATCAATTATCTTCTCACGCACATCGGGCTTGAATCTTGGGCTAAAGATTGGCTGCGTACGCCTTACTATAATACGTTCGCGATGCTTGTTGCTTCCATATGGCAGGGAGCCGGCACGAATATGCTGTTGTTCCTCGTTGGTTTAGGATCATTGCCGAAGGATCCGTTCGAGGCTGCCGCGATTGACGGTGCGAACCGCTTCCAAATGTTCTGGAAAATAACGCTGCCTCTCTTAAACCCGGTTACGATCGTTGTGATGGGGCTGGCGCTGGTTAATAGCTTTAAGACGTTCGATATTATCTGGGTCATGACGCAAGGCGGACCTTACCGTTCTTCGGAAACGTTGGCCGTTACGATGTATCGCGAATCCTTCATGCTGTTCCACTTCGGACAAGGTGCGGCGATTTCTATTCTCTTAACGGTATTATCCATTGTTGCATCTTGGTTTTATTTGAAGAAAACGATAGTCGAGGAGTGAGGGCATGAAACGTCTTGCAAATGGGATCAAGTATATCATTGTCATCACATTAGCTATTATTTGGATTGCACCGGTCGTATTGGTTCTGATGAATTCGACGAAATCGATAGGCGACTTCATGAATGGAAGCATGTGGGCGTGGCCGAAGGGCTTTCACCTCTTCCAGAACATAGAGGAAGCGATGAATGCAGGGAAGCTCACCAAATATGTGAAAAACAGCTTTACCTATGGTGTAGTGGGGGCAACGGCCAGCATTCTGATCTCTGCCTTTGCGGCTTACGGCCTGGTTGTTCTTCGCTTGAAAGGCTCCTTCTACTGGTTCCTGCTGATCTATAGCGGCACGATCTTTCCTTTCCAAATGTACCTTGTTCCCTTGTTTTCGGGTTTTCAGAAGGTGGGCATCTATGATACGTTCCTCGGCATGTGCTTGTTCTATACCGCCATCTGTATTCCGTTCTGCGTGTTTTTGCTGCGTAACTTTATGACGACCATCTCGCGAGAATATGTGGAAGCAGCGCAATTGGACGGCTATTCGACAATCGCAATTCTATTTCGGATCATCTTCCCCTTCTTGGTGCCGCCGATCTCCGTCTTGTTCTTATTCCAATTCACGTTTATATGGAATGATCTGATCTTCGGATTGATCCTAACACGAAGCGATGATATTCGTCCGATCATGTCGGGGCTTGCCGCCATGCAAGGCACCTACATCTCAACGGGAATTACGACGCTGATGGCAGGTATCCTAGTGACGTCTATTCCTACCCTGATTCTGTTCTTTGCTCTTCAGAAGAACTTTATTAAAGGGATGCAAATTACGGTAAAATCGTAAGCCGAACAATCAGGATTTTTTCTAAAGATGTAGGTTTATGGAGAATTGGATTCCCTAGCCCGTAGATCGTATGATCTGGCGGGTTAGGGATTTTTGCTTTATCGGCGTCAAGCCGCTCATTCTGCCGGTAACGGTATCGGTAGTTATTACGCAAGGTGTATGGATTTGGATCGATTATTTCTTTAATATGGTGTGTATAACGAAAGTGTTTCGTCCGCGTTTTGACGGTAGGTTCCGTCAAAGGCTAATTCTCAGAGCTGGGAGTCCAATATGATTAATCAAAATTTCGTTGATGTAGCAGAAGAGCTGAAGCCCGAATTGATCGGAAACAAAGTATCTCCTGCTCGCGTTGTTGAAGTGGTACACGATTCAGAAGCGCTGCATGGGTGGAAAGCCCAGCACGCAAGTACGTTCGAAGAGCTGCAGGAACAGAAGTTCAGCAAAGGCGATTCCTTTGTTCTGGATTTCGGTGACCATCAAGTGGGATACTTGACGATTTCGCTGCAGTCCGTGGAGGCAAGGGCGGATGCCCCGGTTCGATTGAAGTTTATTTTCGGGGAAATGCCTTGTGAGGTTGGCGAGAGCTTCGATACCTATGAGGGATGGCTGGACCGCTCATGGCTGCAGGATGAGATTGTGAATGTTGACGTTGTGCCAGGCACTTATACGCTTCCTCGGCGATACAGCTTCCGTTATTTGAAGATCGAGGTGCTTACTCCGGCCCGGAAATTCAAGCTGGCGTTTCCGGATATTTATGTGACGTCCGTAAGCTCAGGGGATCTTTCTCTCGTAGCACCTTTGCCGGATCATGTGCCTGCAGATTTGCGAGAAATCGACCGAATCGCGATTCGAACCCTGCAGGATTGCATGCACACCGTATTCGAGGACGGGCCCAAACGGGATCGGCGTTTGTGGATTGGTGATCTGCGGCTGCAGGCGCTGGCGAATTATGAGACCTTCAATCACTATGACCTTGTGAAGAGATGCTTGTATCTGTTCGCGGGCTTGCGCCTTGAAGGCGGCCAAGTATCGGCATGCGTGTACGAGAAGCCTGAACCGGCAGCGGATGATATCTACTTGTACGATTATTCGTTGTTTTTCATTTCGACGCTGCATGATTATTACGCCGCTTCGCAAGATCGAGATACGCTCTCGCAGCTATGGCCGATCGCGCTGGAGCAGGTCGAGCTGGCTCTTCTTCGTTTAGATGCTCGGGGAATCGTGCTGGACGATCCGTCCTGGTATTGCTTCACGGATTGGCAGGATGATTTGAACAAGCAGGCTTCCGCACAAGCGGTATTGATTTATAGTTTGAAGCAAGCTGTGGTGCTTGCGGAAACGATGGGGCAGCATGAGCAGACTGCCGCGATCCAAGGTTACGTGGAGCGTGCCTCGGAAGCAGCGTTGAGCCATCTGCTGAACGAGCGTACAGGCATGTTCGTAAGTGGCGAAGCGGGTCAAGTTTCGTGGGCGTCACAAGTATGGATGGTGCTCGCTGGTGTACTGGATCAAGAAGCGAACGGTGCTTTGCTGGATCGTCTCTTCGAAGAGGATCCTGTCATTCGTCCGATGACTCCTTATATGTATCATCATTTAATCGAAGCGCTGATCGTTTCCGACCGGAAGGACAAGGCGCTGGAGCAAATGCGTGCTTACTGGGGCGAGATGGCCCGTGATGGAGCGGACACGTTCTGGGAAGTATTCCAGCCGGCAGACAAGAACAATTCACCATACGGCAGCAATCTGATTAACAGCTACTGCCATGCCTGGAGCTGTACGCCGACATACTTTATTCGCAAGTATTTCGCGGGGAATTAGGATCCGCTTCGCAGCTAAGTCAATCGAAATGCGGCAGAGAATTGATTTTCGCCCACCACCACCATTACCATAGCCACGCCTCGAGAGCCGGATAACCCGACTCTCAATCGTAAAATCACTGAAAAAAGATGCTGAGAGTCGGAAAATCCGCCTCTCAGTCGAGTATGTTAGGGCTCTTTCGAGCTGAAATGTTATCGGCGGCAAAACGAACCATTCCGACTCTTTGCGTGGATGTGAGAGTTCCAAAGTGGAATTCGCACCGCCGAATTCGCGCTGAATGAATGCTGAGAGTTCCAAAATGGAACTCTCAGCATTCACACTAACTAATCCGACTCCTTGCGAGGATGTGAGAGTTCCAAAGTGGAACTCTCACCGCCAAATTCGCAGCTTAACCGATCCGGCCGCAGGAGGTAGTCCAGCCGTTGCTCATTGCCCTCGACTACAGAGGCTCCCATAAGGAACGCATGCTTAGACAGATGCGTTTTTTTGTTGTTGCATAAAAGACATCCCTTTATTAAAATGAACGTATATATTACCAAATGAACTTATATGAACATAAGAGGAGATATGCCCACATGGAAATCCGCTATGCCTCGCATCCTAATGAAGTAAAGGCATTTGACACTACTCGTCTTCGCGAAGAGTTTCTGATCGAACAGTTATTCGCCGCTGACGAACTCAAGCTTAACTACTCGCATGTGGATCGTTTTATTATCGGTGGTGCAGTTCCGGTCAATGGTTCCGTGAACCTCGCAGTCGATCCGGCAACAATCGGTGCGGCTACGTTTCTGGAGCGCCGGGAGATTGGGATTATTAATGTCGGCGGCAAGGGTACGGTTACGGTGGACGGAGAAGTCTATGCCATGGATAGCAAGGACTGCCTGTACATTGGCCGCGGCGCGAAAGAAGTCAGCTTCGCAAGTGAAGATGGCTCGCAGCCTGCCAAATATTATTTGAATTCCGCTCCGGCACATCAGACGTATCCGACTGTGAAAGCAGCGATTAGTGAAGCATCCCCCAATCATCTGGGCAGCTTGGAGAATTCCAATGAGCGAACCATCTACCGCTACATTCACACAGGCGGCATTCAGAGCTGCCAGCTCGTAATGGGCATGACGTTGCTGAAGCCTGGAAGCATGTGGAATACAATGCCGTGCCATACGCATAACCGCAGGTCGGAAGTGTATTTCTACTTCGATATGCCGGATAACGGCGCGGTGTTTCATCTCATGGGCGAAGCGGCTGAAACCCGCCACTTGGTCGTGCGCAATGAGCAAGCGGTCATCTCCCCGAGCTGGTCGATTCACAGCGGTGTGGGGACGAACAGTTATACGTTCATTTGGGGGATGGCGGGAGAGAATCAGACCTTCGAGGACATGGACGCCGTCGCAATGAAAGACTTACGCTAAACAGACAATTCAGCATGAAAGTGATGGTTTCCGATGAACCCTTTGCGTAGATATGAGAAAATTATGGAAATACTGCTCAACTCCCGAGAAGTGATGGTCACTGAGCTCAGCGAGCAGCTGCAGGTGACAGGCAAGACCATTCGCGAGGACTTAGCGAAGCTGGAACAGAAGGGGCTGCTGCAGCGCATTCACGGTGGAGCGGTCCTGGCACAGGAGAATCAGCTGGGCATCCTGTCGATGAAGCAAGAAGAAGCGCCATACGCAGCCGAGCATCAAGAGATTGCTGAGCTGGCGGTTTCGCTGATTGCAGCCAACGAGGTTATCGCTCTCGATGGCGGGCGCACAACGCTTGCGATTGCCAAGCTGCTGCCGGATGAGCCGCTGACGGTCGTCACGAATGATCTATCTATTATTGCGGAGCTTGCAAGGCGTACGTCGATTCGTTTGGTCGTACCCGGCGGCTATCAAATTCGCAATATGCTGATCGGCGCTGAGGCGGCGGCTTATATTCGCAGGCTGAACATTGCCAAAGCGTTCCTGTCTGCAACAGCCATCCATCCGCAGTCCGGATTTACGATCTACTCCGGCGAATCGGCAGACATTAAGCGGGCATGGCTGGAGACAGCCAAGACCTCCTACGTCGTGGCGGATCATTACAAATTCGGTCAAGGCGCGCTCTTCACATTTGCGAAGCTAAGCGAAGTTAGCGCGATCATAACGGATTCCGGCATTTCGCAGGAGACAGCAGAGCAGTTTCGGCAAGAAGGAGCGACACTTCTTATAGGAGAGAAGGGAACATAAGGATGAGCTTTAACTTAACTGGCAAAACAGCACTGGTCACCGGCACTTCAGGCGGGATCGGCCAAGCAATCGCGGTCGGACTGGCTGAAGCGGGTGCATCCATCGTGGCGGTTTCCGCTTCGAACAGCGACGAGACGGTTCGCATGATTCGCAGTACCGGCGGACTTGTTTCCCAAATTTCCGCGGATTTGAGTCAGCTCGATCATTTAGAGCCGTTGTTTCATAAAGCGGTAGCGTGTTTCGGCGGCATCGATATACTGGTCAACAATGCGGGAACGATTCGACGTTCTCCGGCAGTCGAGCATTCCCGTTCCGATTGGTTCGATGTCATCGACCTGAATATGAATGCCGTCTTCTTCCTCAGCCAATTGGCAGGCAATCATATGATTGCCAGAGGCAGCGGCAAAATCATCAATATCGCCTCGATGCTCAGCTTCCAAGGCGGCATTAATGTACCGGGTTATACGGCAAGCAAACATGCCGTAACCGGAATCACGAAGGCGCTCGCCAATGAATGGGGCGGCAAAGGTATTCAAGTGAACGCGATCGCGCCCGGATATATCGATACGCGCAATACAGCTCCGCTCATGGCCGATGAGAAGCGGAGACAAGCGATTCTGGAGCGGATTCCGGCAGGCCGTTGGGGATTGCCGAAGGATTTGCAGGGACCTGCTGTGTTCCTTGCTTCGGCAGCATCCGATTATATGAACGGCCATGTCCTCTGCGTGGATGGCGGATGGTTGGCACGCTAGTTCAAATCAGCGGGAGGCGAGCGCGTGACAGAGGCGATCGGTTGGACGAAGGATAATCTGATGAGCTGGCTCGAGGAAGGACGTTCTGCCGAACTGTGTATGTACGGAGCGGATGCGAGCGCTGTCAAGTGGCAGGAGATCGCAGGTTCGCCTCATTTTGCCTACATGGTGCGGGAAGTAGAGAAGGAAGAGCAGCTTCTGGTGCAAGCGCCAATACCGGAGCTTACGCCTGAGCTATATGAACTCTATGAGAAAACTGGGAATCGGTTGTTGTACGAAGGCGTCTACTTCCAGCGGAGAAGGCGGCTGGCAACCTTCGCGATGCTTCACTTCTTGTATCCAAGCGAGAAACGCTACATCGTCGCGCTGGAGGAAATCATTGCGGCAATCCTAGAGGAGACGACTTGGTGCTTGCCTGCCCATATGAAAGGTCAGGCGATTGATCGCCACATCGATCTGTTCGCTGCTGAGACCGGGTTCGCGCTCTCAGAGATTCTAGCGATATCTGGTGAGGGGCATCTTTCTATTCCGCTTCAGGATGCGATACGTCTTGAAGTGGATCGACGTCTGTTCGTACCTTATTTGAATTATGGGCCGTACCACTGGGAAACGGCGGATCATAACTGGGCTGCGGTTTGCGCCGGGTCCGTCGCGTCCGCTGCACTTCTCATGGAGTCGGATTCCTATCGAGCTGCCGCTATCCTGGAGAGAGCTATTGTCACTATGGGGCATTATCTGTCCGGCTTTGGCGAGGATGGCGCCTGCCTCGAAGGTCCGGGATATTGGAATTACGGATTCGGTTATTTCGTTGCTTTCGCTGATCTGCTGAACCGGGGAACCGGCGGCAAAGCGAACCTGCTTGCGGACAACAAGGTGCGAGCGATTGCGCAGTTTCAGCAGCGCTGCTACTTAGTCGGCAACCGGCCTGCTAACTTCTCGGACGCGGTTCCTGTGGTGAATGTTCATCTCGGACTCTCGGATTATTTGGCCTCTTATTATGATGAAGTAGATTATCCTCCGCTAACCGTTCGGGCAAGCTTCCGCGATGATCATTGCTGGCGTTTCGCCCATGCGCTGCGCAATTTCATCTGGCATCAACCGCATGTTCCAAGAGCGGAGAGCTGGCTGTCCGGAAGCTGGTTTCTGCCGGATGCGAAGTGGCTTGTTTCACGTTGTACGACAGCCGCGGGCAGCTTCGGGTTTGCAGCCAAAGGCGGCACAAACCACGAGCCGCATAACCATATTGATGTTGGCCATTTTATACTGCTCGCGGATGAGGACCCGGCATTCGCGGCCGATCTTGGCAGCGGTGAATATACAGCCGACTACTTCGGCGCAGGGCGTTACGGCTATGATTGCAATGGGGCGCAAGGTCATTCGCTCCCAATCATCGGCGGGCTTCATCAAGCAGCTGGCGCACAAAGTGCAGCAGTTGTACTTGAAGCGCATGCCGGTGAGGTAGAGGATCGCTTCGAATTGGAGTTGGCCTCGTGTTATCTAAGCAGCGGGTTGACCTCTTATCGGCGGCGATTCGGCTGGCATAAGAGTTCCGAACGGCCCATTCTAGAGCTGCGGGATACGTTTTATTTTAGCGGGAATCCCGCACCCATTACGGAGACGTTCATCACCCGCTCGAAGCCGGAACTGATGGCTGATGGACTAATTAGGCTGCAAGGCGAACGCCATGCCGCTAGGCTTGAATACGAACCTGGCTGCTACGAGGTCCGGATCGAGGAGCGGACTTACTCGAACCACTTTGGTCAAGAAGAGAGCTTTACTCGCATTTACTTGGATCGAAGAGAAGACAGGGTCGAGGGCGGTGCTGCAATTCAGCTTGCTTTTCAATTCAAATTTCTAGAATAGGCAGGTGGGTATGGCATGGCGGAAACTGCAAATTCGGAAACAATAGCAACATCATGGGTGAATGAGGCGTGGGAGCAGACGATCCTGAAGGTGAAACGTACCAGTGTCCGAATCGGAGCCAATTTCCCACATGCAAGCCAAGGCGGCCGTTATGTATTGGAGCAGCCTCATTGGTGGACGGCGGGATTCTGGCCGGGGCTGCTGTGGTTGCTGCGTGACGGCAATCCGGAATTGCAAGAGCTTGCCGAGCAATGTGAGCTCAAGCTTGACGCTGTACTTGATGGCTTTGACCATCTTGATCATGATTCAGGTTTCATGTGGACGCTAACCAGCATCATCAATTACAAGCTGAGCGGCAGTGAAACTTCGCGCAGGCGAGCCTTCAAAGCGGCGAGCCATTTGGCAGGCCGCTTTAATCTGAAGGGCAATTATATCCGCGCCTGGAATCCTTGGCGGGAAGGCGATAACAATGCTGGTCTCGCCATCATTGATTGCGCGATGAATCTGCCGCTGCTTTACTTCGCTTCGCGGGAAAGCGGTGATCCGCGTTATGCCCATATCGCGGAAGCACATATGAGCACAGTGCTCGCACATTTCATTCGTCCGGACGGGTCAGTTCGGCATATCGTGCGCTTCGATACTCAGACCGGTGAGGTTGCCGAATATATCGGAGGCCAAGGTTATGCCCCGGAATCTGCATGGTCACGCGGGACAGCATGGGCAATCTATGGGATTGCTCTGGCTGCCAAGCATACGGGCCGTCAAGATTACATAGAAGCCGCCAAACGAGTGGCGCACTTCTTCCTCTCACAGCTGCCCGAAGATGCTGTCCCGGCATGGGATTTCCGCGCGCCGCTTGAGACGCAAGCACTTCGTGATTCTTCCGCCGGCGCATGTGCAGCATGCGGCTTGCTGTTAATCTCTGAACTTGTACCAGATGCGGAATCGCACAGCTACAGGCAAGCGGGTGAGCGCATATTGGAGTCGCTCTATCGGAATTACGGAGCCTTTGGCGATGATCAGGAAGAAGGACTTATTTTGCACGGTACGAGTCATTATCCGGAGCGTAAGAATGTCGATGTACCGCTGATTTACGGCGACTATTACTTTGTTGAAGGCCTGGCGAGGCTCAAAGGGGACATCACGATTCCTTGGGAGTAATAACAGTCCCGCATCTAAAGGAAATGCTGCATATCACGCATCATTTTGTCGCCGCGTTCCCCAGCCCCAGCCGCCCTCACTCCTCTTGCTCTAAATTCCCGAAATTATTGATTACGACTTTAACCTTGTAATTCACTTTCAGCTTCGGATAATAGTCGGTACGCCAACGCTTCAGCTCTTCGAGCTGGAGCTTGTTTCTAAAGTGATTGCCAAGTCCAAGAGGGTCGCTCTTGAATCGCTGCAGCTTGGCAGTTAAACGATTTAGCTGCTCGGTCATATACTTTTCCATTTCTCCTGTCAATTCGTCTTCGGAAGAATCCTTTCGGCTTTCGGAAAGGGCTGCTTTTACCAAGAGAGTGCCGTCTAAGGTCGGCCCCTCTTCTGATAATTCAGCTTTCCATTTCGTTTTGGCGGACAATATCATTAGATTTGCACTTTTTAGAACCTCGATGGCAGCGCCGTGATACCGGTTTGTAACCACGTTAGCGAACATGGTCTCTTCCTTCCCAAGGCGTGTCACCATCTTTCCTTCTCGCATTACAGCAGATCCGGGAAAGTTAAGTACCGTTTCCTTACCTGGACGAATGATGGGGATGATCACGTCTTCGGTATAGGATTTCGTGGATTCATAGGCTTCCCACATTTTGGTTTTGGCGGTTTTAGGTGTCCAACCGGCCGCTTTATTGGAGAATTTCAGAAAAGTCGTCACATCGGATTGAATGGCTTTATTCGTGTTGGTAAACAGCTCCTTCATATTCGCATCCGTAATGGCTACTAATGCTCGTGGCGGAATTCCCCTTGTTCGGATGGCATTATTGAATTCTTCCTCCAGCCCTTCTACTGCAACGGATTCATGAAAAACGACCATCTCGATATCTAACAAGTCAATATAATTCTCAATGTTGATTTTCATATTATCGAAGGCTGAACCAATCGAACTGGATTCTTGGGAGACCGTCTTGATCGAGAATGCTTTCTCTGCAGGAATCGGAATTTGGAGGGTGACTTCATACGCTTGGGTTTGTCCTTTAGCAATGCCAACGATGACGGGCATCGTTCGAAGATTAATGTCATGGCTGTCCCAACATCCGCTCAGGAGCAGAGGAAAAGAAAGACAAACGAGAAAACATGCCGGTCTACAATTCCGGAAGTTCATTAAGTCGGGTCATCTCCTAAGCCGCGCTTGTCGTCGGTAATAAGTCCCTGCCAGCGCAATAGCAAGCACGAGTCCAAATCGAGCAGGGGCTCCCCACTCTGATAATTTCTCCAGATCTCCCATGTTAACAATAAGCAAGGCTATACAGAGGGCAAGCGCCGAAATCGTGATTGGATTCGTCATCCATTTGGTGAAGATCGACGAACGACTGCCAAGTGATCGAGTCAGCCAGAGCAGCCCCGTAACGTTCATCAGTGTGCTCAACAAGACTGCCATCACATAGAACATGGAAAGTCGATCAAAGAAAAACCAATTGACCCGAATGGAATCCAGAACAATAATGAGCGGGTATCGCAGCGGCGCTGCGCCTTCATGTCCAAACATGCCAAGCGGGATATAAACGATAATCAGATAAAAGAACAACGAAATACACCAAGCTCCCCATAGCCAACGTTTGGAGACTTGCGAGAGCGGACCAAAAAATCCAATCAGGCCGATCGTATGCGAGAAGATAAAGAACAGGGGCAATATTTTCGCTTCTCCCACGAACGACAAGGTGGGCTTGAGCGGACTAATCATATCTAAGGATAGATTTCCATACACGCTCGCAAGGCTGATCATGACGAGAGGAAGTCCAAATAACCCGACGAGTATGGAGAGACGCAATAACGAATTTCGTCCGGCATACGAAATACATAACGACGAAATCAGCAGGAGCGCCATTAACACCCAAATCGGCGTATTCGGTAGAAACAACATTTTGAGTAATTGGGAATGGCCTCTAATGATGATGGTGATGACAAAAACGTTGCTGATGGTTATTACCCAGAGCCAGAAGATTCGGGCTGCTGTTCTTGCCTGCAAGAAACAAAGGAGCAGATCCGCTTTCTCCTCCTTCAATCCACCAACCAGCAAGCGAAGCAAGATGCCTTGGAGAAGCCATCCAATTACGACTGTCATCCAATGTCCGGATGGCTGCGACTGGATAACACTTTGGGGAAAAATAAACATGAGCAGACCATATTGAAGCACGATAAATAAAACAGAGATTGAGATGCCTTGCTTCATTTATTCGTTTTTCCCCCTCTCGGAGCTGTGGTTGGCACAAACGGTTTACGGAGCACGGTGGTATTGCTTAGCAGCGACAGAAGCAAATATAAGCCGCACACGATGCCTAAAGGACCGAACAATGCCGCAAAAAAAAGCATGATATACCGCCACAGTCGAACCGTTAGCGCGAATTGATAGCCTATGATCGTGAAATTAGCGATCGTAGAAGCGGCAAGTACGATAATCAGTAAATTGCTGACCAGCTGGGCCTCGACAACCGCTTGTCCAAGGATGATCCCCCCAACCATCGTCATGGCCGGACCGATGCTCTTGGGCAATCGGACGATCGCTTCTAGCAGCATTTCAATAATGAAGAGCAGGATTAGCGATTCCGTAAGCGAAGGATACGGCACCCCTACGCGGCTTTGGGCGATGGAATAAATCAATTCCAGCTTCATGACATCCGGATTGATCGAAACTAAAGCTACGTAAGCGGCAGGTGCAATTATGGCGATAAGCGCGCCTAGTACCCGGAAGAAAATGACCATGACAGAAAGAACAGCAGGCAGGTCAAGATCCGTGTCCAGAATGAACAAGTCGGCAAGATGGACGGGAATGATGATTGCTTCAGGGTATCCTTCGATCAGCAATGCAATCCGACCTTGTTTCAGATAATGGCAGGCTTCATGAGGTGACTCTGTTCGGTTATAGCAAGGGAGCGGGCTCCATAACGGCTGCTGCCGAAGCCACTTGGCTACTTGCCTTGTAGACGTGAAATCCTCGTTGGCATGGGCACGAATCGCTGCTTCGCATTCCGCGAGCAGCGCCGCATCTACTGAATGATCGAGCGATAATATGATCATGCGCTGCTTATGTGTAGAGCCTACGAGCACAAGTGACTGCTTCAAATGTGCGGAACGAAGCTCATTTCGAATTAAGCCAACATTCGTCATAATATCTTCAATAAAGCCGGTTTGGGAGGAGATGAGGATATTTTGATTGGTAGGCGTATTAATGGAGCGGTTCAAATTCTGAGACAAGGGCTGTATCCAAATAGCTTCCGAACCGTTTGAGCTAAAGAGAAGGGCGCGTCCTTCCAACAGGCCTTGAACATGCTCTTCTGCCTTAGCCGCTTCATCAGCGCCAAGCGTCCACTTCAGCTGTTCCCACGTATAGGACTCTGCAGAAGCGATTTCTTTAAGTCGCCACACGGTTGCCGCGACATCGACGAGGCTCGATAGGGCGAATAGCTCAGCATGTTTGCCGCCGAGCAGAATATGCTGATGTTGAAAATCGGGACTCTTCCCTAGTGTTTCGATGACATGTTTCACCATTACTCACCACCTGTGGGTAGTATTGGTAAAAGACGTCGAAATTATGAATCTGGCAGGCTTGTTTATGCTACTGACTGTCACACTTTTCCTTTATGATAAAGAGAGAGTTGAGCATGAACCGCCAAAAGGGGCTGAGTCCTATTGAGTCAAGCGTCTGAAATGAGTACGGCTTCGATTCGTTTAACGATGGAGAAGCAATTTCCGCAGCCCAAATCTAGAGTGTGGCAAATTTTATCCGATACGAATCGGCTTAATCGAGCGATCGGACTAGACCCGGTGAACAAGCAGAAGCATAAGCCGAAGTCTGTCAGCCGCACGTTGAAATCGAAGGCGCTTCAGCTCATCCCGATGGAGTGGGAGGAGTATCCTTTTGAATGGGCACATGAGCAGTGGTACGAGGTGTTTCGTCACTATGCCAAAGGACCAATGAGCAAATTCCGTTCGGGAATACAGCTGAAAGCTGTTGAAGTAGCTGGGGAAGAGCACACGATTGTTACGCTTTATTCGAATATCATTCCTGCGTCGGTTGCGATGCATCTTCCCGTTAAACTTATTGCTCAGCAATCTATGCACAAAACATTTCGTTACATAGAATCATCTATTGCTGCAGCTGTGGCTGCAGGGAACAAAGCCGTCTTCGTTGGAGCAAACGCGGACGCTCAAGTGAACGCTAGTCGCATTCACAAAGTTAATGACAGCAAGCTTAATCAAGTGCTGGAGCAGCTTGATGGGCTTGGCTTTAGCGGCGCTCCGGTTGAACGCCTGGCTGAGCTTATCAGGCACAGTGATGATCAAGACGTGGCGGATATTCGCCCATACGTCATTGCGAAGAAATGGCAATTGCCGCGAAGCGAAGTGCTGAAGCTGATGCTGCATGGGACTAGACTAGGTTTATTTAATTTGGAATGGCGATTGATCTGCCCGAATTGCCGAGTGTCGGAATCATCTTCGGACAAGCTGGCTGCCATTACGGAACGTTATCATTGCGATTACTGCGGTATTCAGTATGAGGTGATGTTTGATCGCTACGTGGAATTGTGCTTCTCGGTTCATCCTGAGGTCAGGCGTGCGGTACGGTCCGTTTATTGCGTAGGAGCGCCTGCGATGGCGCCTCATATTCATACGCAGCGGTTGATACGCATCGGTGAGTCGATTCGGATGGAGCTGCCTGAGAAGGCCATTGATTGGAGACTGCGCGTTCTTCGCAGCAATGAGCGGCTTGAGGTAAGGTTATCTGTGCGGTCGGAGAAGTCGAAAATTGAAGCTGAGGTTGAAGGGAATGCGGGGAGCGTTATTTTGGCCGATCATGGATGGCTGCAAGAGGCTATTCATGGAACAACCGGTGGATGGTTAACGGTAACCAATGAGCGAGATATCGACGTGATGGTCGTTCTGGAGCGGGAAGGCTGGGATGATATCGTCGCGACCGCTTCCCAAGTTACGATGTTCCCCGAATTCCGCTCTCTGTTTGCATCCGATGTTCTGGCTCCGGGTCAACAGGCAGGCGTTTCGAGTCTAACGGTACTGTTTACCGATCTTTGCGGATCAACCGCGTATTACGAAAGTGTCGGCGATGCGAGCGCCTACGGCTATGTCAGGCATATGTTCGAGTTTCTATCGGAGCAGGTACAGCAGCAAGGAGGCGTAGTTGTCAAAACGATCGGCGATGCGGTAATGGCCGTGTTCGATAGTCCGGAAGCAGGCTTTAGAGCGGCGCTGAACATTCAGCAGGGCTGGCATTCGTTGAAAGGGCTCGACCTTCGAATCGGACTTCATCATGGACCGGCAGTGACGGTTGGAATGAACGGTCGAAATGATTATTTTGGACGGACAGTCAATATGGCGGCGCGGATTCAAGCCATCGGCGGTCCTCGAGAAATCGTGCTTGAGGCGGGACTGCTTGCACAGCTCGGTGAACAAGAAAGGAACGCAACGTTTACGGTGACGGATCCGTTTATTGTGGACCTTAAAGGGATGCTTGAACCGGTTCATCTGGTGCGCGTTCTGTTCGCACAGCATGAAGCTGCAGAACCGGAAACGGAAGCGGAAGCGGAGAAGGTGCCCACCTAAAAACTTGCCAGCATAGCTCATCCCCGTTCGGCTAACCCTATAAACGGGCCGCACTAATTCGGTTCATACGAAACAAAACGGAGGATGAGATGGAATGCAGCGAAAATGGGCAGTGCTCGCAGCCGGCGCGATGTTGACGACGATACTGACAGGCTGTATGGATAACCAAGGGGACCTTGGCAACCGCAACATCCGAAATAACAGTATCGCTTATGACATGAATGGCAACCGAATCATCAATTCCAGATTTGCGAACGATCAAATGAACGAAATGAATCGTGTGGACGGACACCGATTAAACAGCAATAATATCATCGGTCTTCACAAAAACTACAGGCTGGAAATGAGCCAGGAGATCTCGGATCGGCTCGAACGCTTGCCTGAAGTGAATAAAGCTCATGTGATGCTGACAGACGATAACGCCTATGTCGGCGTTTCGCTGAAAGATACGTCGGAGATGAAAGGCATGGGCACGCGTGCAATGAATGTTCCTTCTGCACCGACTCCGCTCAGCCGTACACAGCGAGCCTATCAGCGTCCAAATTTGAATACAGGAACGATGGATACGAAAATCAGTGCAATTGCTACCGGTCCGAACATGCTGCGGGTGTATAATACAAATCCGGCACCTACGGTTCCTAGTGCACCGAGTCGGATGACGCGGGATGCAGACGTGACCGGCGGCTTGAAAGACCGAATTGCCAATGAAGTCAAACAGATGGCGCCTACAGTGAAGAATGTATACGTCTCAGCGAATCCCGATTTCTTCGACCGCATGGACGCTTACATGAGTGATGTGAAGCTTGGCCATCCGATTCAGGGCTTCATTGCTGAATTTAATGCAATGGTGGACCGTGTTTTCCCGCATAGATCCGGATCTTAATTCAAGGAGTCATTACTTACTATGAGCATTTAAGCGGCAGCCAATTCACGTGCTCTGACGTGAATTGGCTGCTGTTCTCTTCTTTGCATTAAGTCACCATGGAGGAACAGAACTGACTGAAGCTTGTGCCCATCTTGTTCTTGAACATTCGGCCGAACGTGTGCACATCCGCATAACCCACGGCATTGGCAATTTCCCCGATCGACATATTCGTTTGAATGGCTAGCTCCTTGGCTCGTTCGATCCGTACTCGCGTTAAATACTCGAATGGTGTCATGCCGAAAGCATGGCGGAATTTGATAATAATATAATTGCGGCTGAGCCCTGACATGGCTTCCAGCTCACTATGCTGAATGTTTTCGCTGAACCGATTGGCGATGTAATTTCGGATGAGCACCATTTTCGTCTTTATCTTCTGCTGCCCCTCCGTCTTCGTTTCTTGTTCCTGCTTGATGCCCGACAGATCGGCCAAAATTTGCATCAGAAGTCCCTGACACTGTGTATGGTGGGTAAGTCCAGGCTGATGATAATGAGTGATCAGCTGCGTAAGCTTCTTCTCGATGTCATGCCCTGCGAAATTGCCCAAGAAACGTTCCTCGCCAAGCATCCGCTCAACCGGATAGTTCGTCTCTCCGAAGTCGAACAGGATGGAGATACAAATATATTTTTCCCCTGGAATCGTGTGAACTTCGTGAGCCTGTGATGGGGAGTGATAGATCAGATCGCCTCGGCGTGTCATGTAGGTTTGATCCTCAATCCGATATTCGGCGGCACCTTCAACGACGTATTGAAATTGATAATTGTTTAACATGCGTCTTGCGATATCCCAGTGCTGCGGCGCGTGAAACAAATGGGCGAGTGTGATGTATGGGGGATGAAAATACAAACCTGCAACATGCTCGGGCAACGCGTGATGGTAGTATGGGATTTTGGGCGGCGTATTCATTGGTCGTGTCACCTCGGCGGTATTAGGGTAGATGCAGATTGTTCAAGTTTACTATCGCAATTTCGTGTGATTTCTGCAACCTCTTTGTTACTTTCAACTACATACACCTTCCGTCCATATCCCTTATACTTAGCTGAGAAGCACTCATTACCTATGAGGGAGTGGAACATAAATGGGCACGATCAATGTGGAAATTCCTTTCGTCGATGCAAGGGCGCAGGAGAGTATTACGGAAGAACAGACGCAGTTTTTCTTGGATAATGGTTTTCTTGTCATTCGGAATGTGATCGTGGGCGAAGAATTGAAATTGGTGCAGAACGAAATGCAAGCGCTTTACGAGAAAGGTGCTGCAGGTGCAGATGACGACCCTGATTATATGTATGGGGTTGGTGTGAAATCAGGCCAATCGATCTTAAAACGCGTCGAATATGTCATTGATAAAAGCGATCCGATGAAGGTGCTGCTCGGTCATCCGTTTATATTGCGCTCCGTGGAGAAGCTGCAGGGCCGGAACTTCATCGCCACCTGGGATTCCATGGTGCTGAAGGCGCCGAATGAAGGCATTATCGTGCCGTGGCATCGCGACGCGGCTGTACCGGACGGCTGTGAGGATACGCGCCCGATATTCAATGTGGATTTCTATTTGGATGAAGCGGATCTGCAAACCTGTTTATGGGTTATTCCGGGGAGTAATAAGTGGAGTAAAGAAGAAGCCGATCAGCGCTGCAAGCAGCCCGGCTTCACGACGGAGGATGCGATTCCGGTTCCGATGCAGCCGGGAGATGTAATCTTCCACAATATCGAGGTGCTGCACGGCTCGCCTGCAGGTGACGGCAACCCGCTGCGCCGCACGGTTTACTACGAATTCCGCCCCGGCGAAATCGAATCCGAATTCGGCCCTCACACGCTAGAGTACTTGTCGCTCAAGCAGCATGTGCTGCTGGACTGCATCGAGCGCCGCAAAGTCGCGTCGTACGCGCAAGGCGAAGCGCCATTCGCGTATCAGCCGGGCGGCGCATTCGCGATTCGCGCGCCGAAGCAGCCGGCGCAGTATCGTTACGCGCACGAAGTGTACTGGCGCCGATAGGCGCTTATGTGGGCCTGCGGCCCGGTCGCGTTGTTGCGGCCGGGCCTTTTGTTATGGGTGGTAAATATCCACCCCAACCTCGCCGCCGGCGGTAACTGAGATTGCCTCCATCGCGGAAGTATCTGAGAGTCGGAAAACCCGTCTCTCACCGCCAAAACCGCTAATAAAAGAAGCTGAGAGTCGGAAAACCCGACTCTCAGCCCTCGAACTAACCCAGTTATCCCCTACGCGGTAACTGAGAGTAGGGAAATCCAACTCTCACCGCCAAAACTGCTAATAAAAGAAGCTGAGAGTGGGAAAACTCTCAGCGTCCCAACTAACCCCAGATCTCCAATCATAACATCGGTAATTCACGATAATCCAATACAGAAAGCAATACAAATTGGTCGGGAAACAATTCTCTGACTTGCTGCCATTTCATTGAAAATCCCTCCTGTAAATTCCGGTTCTTACTATGATTTTATCAAAACGGGTTTAATTCGAGTATCTATACCAGGGACAGCACAGGCATCCGTCATGGAGCGACAAATACCCGCCCATTTTTTCAAGATACCGCACCACTACAGGCGCCTGATCATAATATAATTTGACTGTATCCCTTAACCTTGTTAAACCATAAAAACCCGAGCAAGGAGGGGTGACAAACATCAATGGGTAGCGACCAGAAGAGCAAGTTCTTATTAACTCATCGTGAACGCGAGGTTTTCGAGCTGCTTGTGCAGGATAAAACCACAAGGGATATCGCACAGCAACTGTTCATCAGCGAGAAAACTGTTCGAAACCACATCTCCAACGTCATGCAGAAGTTGAACGTTAAAGGTCGTTCACAAGCGGTTGTCGAGCTTATAAAGCTTGGGGAATTAAAGATTTGACGAAAATCACCGCATACCTTGCTCAGCCTTCTGGCAATGCTTCCGAATTTATTCGGAAACGTTTGCGAGAAGGTTTTTTGACGTTGGGAGTGGATGGTTCGCAACCACATCTCCAAGGAGAAGTGGCTTCATGAAGCGAACCAGGGCATCTACATGGAAGCGAATTCGATGAAATGAGCTCTTGAAGCGAACCAGGGCATCTACATGGGAGCGAATTCGGCGAAATGAGCTCATGAAGCGAACCAGGGTATCTACATGGGAGCGAATTCGGCGAAATGAGCTCATGAAGCGAACCAGGGCATCTACATGGAAGCGAATTCGGCGAAATGAGCTCATGAACCGCACCAGGGGATATTCGTTAAGTGATGGCGTCTATTCGCGATTACATAGAGGTAGGCGTGTATCATCAAAACAAGCAAAAATAGCCGAATATATATTGTGTACTAATAAACCAATGTGATACATTAATTATCAAATAAGGACGCATGAATGAGGTGGTTGGCATCACGTTAACGGCAAGGCAAGTCGAAATTTTGAAGCTCGTTAAGCTGCATGCGCCGATTACGGGGGATCAGCTGGCGGAGATGCTGGGGACGGGGAAGCCGACGCTGCGCGCGGATTTATCGCTGCTCGTGATGCTGCGACTCTTGGAGGCGAAGCCGAGAGTGGGCTATTTTCCGGGTACGGCAGCTCAGGGAAGAGAGCAGGTGCTTAAGCGGTGGGAAGACGCGTGCGTGAAGGATGTGCAGGGGCTGCCGATCAGTGTGGCGGAGACCGCATCCGTGCATGACGCTGTCATTACATTATTCATGGGCAATGCCGAGGTGCTCACCGTTGTGGATGAGAACCGGCATTTTGTAGGCGTCGTGACACCGAAGGATTTGCTCAAAATCACTCTTGGCAGCAGCAATGCCGCCGCGATTCCGGTAAGTATGGCCATGTCGCGTCTGCCGGCTATCGCTGCCGTGCAAGCCGATCAACCGCTGATGGACGCGGTGAAGAAGATGCTCGTGCAGGAGCTTGACGGTCTACCGGTTATTGCAAGCGTTGCAAGCGAAGAACAACCCGCGAATCGACACGAGGTCGTAGGGTGGATCAGCAAAACGAATATCCTCCGCTGGATGATGGAGCTGGAATCGGATAGGCAGGGATAAGGAGGCAGGACGTGGGGAGCTCGGGAAAACGTGTGCAGCCGATCTATATTTGCTCGGATGCGGTTGGGGAAACGGCGGAAGCGGTCGTAAAGGCGGCGATGCGGCAGTTCGCTTTTGAAGATGTGAAATTGATTCGGTGCGGCCACATCAGGTCGGAGGACGAGATCGTCCATATTGTCGGAGATGCAGCCGGCGCCGGCGGATTCATCGCCTATACGCTGGTGCAGCCGGAGCTCCGCGAAACGATGAGAGAGGAAGCGCTGCTTAAAGGCGTGCGCGCCATTGATGTATTGGGACCGATGATGCAAGCTTTCATTGATACGTTTAATGATTCACCGAAACGACAACCCGGTCTGCTCCATACGCTCGATGATGATTATTACCGCCGCATTGAAGCGATTGAGTTCGCTGTGAAATATGACGACGGCAAGGATACGAAAGGACTGCTGCTCGCAGAAGTTGTCATCATCGGCGTATCCCGCACCTCGAAAACACCGCTTAGCATCTATCTCGCCCATAAAGGCATTCGAGTCGCGAACTTGCCGCTCGTACCTGAAGTGAAAGTACCGCAGGAGCTCTATCAAGGCAAACGCCTCATCGTAGGGTTAACGATGCAGCCGGAGAAGCTCTCGGGAATACGCACGGAACGGCTTAAAGCGATGGGGCTCCCATTCTCAGCGAAATACGCATCCTCAGAGCGCATAGACGCTGAGCTGACCTACGCAAATGCCATTATGAAATCGTTAAACTGTCCTGTCATCGATGTCACGGAGAAAGCGATTGAAGAAACGGCGGGTATCATTATTGGTTGGCTGCAGCAAGCAAACTGAGGAGGGGATCGGTGTACGATGGAAAGGGAATTGGCACTTGAGATTGTAAGGGTAACGGAGCTGGCAGCCCTTGCTGCTGCTCCTTGGATGGGCAGAGGAGACAAGCACCGCGCCGATGAAGCAGCGACGAATGCCATGCGGGGCATGCTGGACTCGGTCTCGATACGAGGAACGGTTGTGATTGGGGAAGGCGAGATGGATGAGGCGCCAATGCTATATATTGGTGAAGTAGTCGGCAGCCTTCAAGGTCCGGAGGTGGATGTGGCGGTCGATCCGCTGGAAGGGACGGAGCTTGTAGCGCGAGGGCTCAACAACGCAATGGCCGTCATTGCAGTGGCACCGAAAGGTCGGTTGCTGCATGCACCGGATATGTATATGGAGAAGCTAGCTGTCGGTCCGGCGCTTGCCGGGAAGCTGAGGCTGGAGGATCCAATCCGCACAACTGTAGAGAAAGCGGCGCTTGCTCTTCACAAGCAAGTCTCGGATCTGACCGTAATGATCCTTGACCGTGAGCGCCATGCTGAGCTGATCCATTCGCTTCGAGAAGTCGGTGTACGCATCAAGTTTCTGTCTGACGGCGACGTTGCGGGGGCGATCGCCCCGGCTTTTCCGGAAGCCGGCATCGACCTCTATGTTGGCTCGGGAGGCGCACCGGAAGGCGTGCTTGCTGCTGCCGCGCTCAAATGCCTCGGCGGCGAGATTCAAGGCCGGCTGATGCCCCTCAATGAGGAGCAGGAACAGCGCTGCAGAGCGATGGGGCTCTCGGATCCACGCAAGCTGCTGAGGATGGAAGATATGATCGGCAATGACGATGTTATCTTCGCGGCTACAGGCGTCACGCCCGGTGAGTTTCTCGGCGGTGTCTCCATGCTGCCGGATCAACGCGCTGAAACGCATTCCATCGTCATGCGCGTGAAGACACGTACCATTCGCTACATCAAATCCCAGCATTATTTGCCGAACAAGCCGATCCTAGGACAGCTATAACTGAATCAACAATCAAACTTTAACCAAATAAAGGACGCTGATGAGCAAGCCCTTTACCTACAAGGGAATTGCTAGTCAGCGTCCTTTTTGCATCTGCATTATCGTCCGAGAAATAGGCTACTGTAATAAGAAATGTACTTCGCCTTCATCTGTTCCGTTGTCTGTCCACGATCGTCGGTGAAGTAGAGAAACGCAATCGGACTCATGGAAATCGTAATATGGAAGGCTGCGAATTCGGTATCCACATTCGGTGCCAAGCCGGAAGCGACAGCTTCATCCAGCAAATTCTTCAGAACGCCTGTCACAAATTGAAAAGGCGGTGAGCTGAGCATATTTTCCCGATCATCCGAACACCAAGTATCCGGCTGAATCGCATTAAACCACTGCATTTCGGTTGCGATAAAATCAATCCAGCGCGACAGGAACGTTTCCATTCGCTCGCGTACCGGCAATTGCGCTTCAAGCGCAAGATAAGCGGAGATATTGGATGCAAATCGCTCGAAGCTATCCGTGAGAAGTTCCATGCAGAGCTCAGCCTTGGAAGAATATCGTCTGTAGAGTGTGCCTTGGCCGACTCCTGCGCACTTGGCGATCTGATGCATGCTGACGCTATCCACACCATGTTCATGAAACAGCTGGGAGGCTGTATCGAGTATGAGCTCGCGGTGTCTGGCGGCGTCCTTTCGTTCGCTCCGTTGCTGCATATGCCATGAACCTCCTGAAATTGAAAAAAGTTCACATTGTCTTTCGTTGACAATGCGCGTAGCGTTAGGTAAGCTGTATCTAAAGCGGACAATTGTCCATTTATAAAAAACCGAGATGTTCCGAACTAGGTTCCGATGCCTTCATTGTACTCCTCTGCGTAGGAAGGGTCAATGCAAGTACGGGGATCTGGCGGAGCATAGGGCGGGTAAAGGGAGCTGGAGAGTACGATGTCTGCACAAGCAACATCTGCTGCAAGGAGCGAAGAGCCGTTTTCCATTCGGAAAATATTAGGCCCGCTTGCAGCCATTATTATCGGGATTTTCATGGTCGTGCTGGACGGAACAGCCGTTAACGTGGCGCTTCCGGGTTTGCTCAAAGAGTTTAACACCACGTATCAAGTTGTATCCTGGACCGTTACAGGGTATGCATTGGCACAAGCAGCGGTCATCCCGCTTGCCGGATGGTTGTCTGACCGTTACGGTGCAAAGCAAGTATTTCTAACATCCGTATTTCTGTTTACGGTAGGATCGCTGCTCTGCGCATTGGCAACATCCGTTGAAACCTTGATTATTTTCCGTATCGTGCAAGGTATCGGCGGTGGTATGGTGCTTCCGGTTGCGATGGCGTTCATCTATCGTCTTAGCCCACCGGAGAAGGTCGGCGCAGTAATGGGGATGATGGGGATTCCGATCCTTCTTGCTCCGGCGCTTGGACCTGTACTTGCAGGTTACCTAGTTGACTATGTCAGCTGGAAATGGCTGTTCCTGATCAACATTCCAATCGGTGCATTCGGCGTATTCCTTGGTATTCGCTCACTGCCGCGCATCGAGCGTCAAGCTGTGGCCGCACTCGATAAGCTTGGTTTCCTCTTGGCTCCGATCGCTTTCGCCGGACTTTCCTACGGGGTTAGTGAAGGCGCAGTAAGCTGGACGGCATCGAAGACGATTATCGGTATCATAGTTGGAGCAGTAGCCCTTATTTTGTTCGTTATCGTTGAACTCAGACGTAAAGATCCACTGCTTGAGCTTCGTGTCTTCCGTTCGATGGACTTCACGAAAGGGATCGTGGTGCAATGGATTTCACAAATCGCATTGTTCGGCACGATGTTCCTAGTTCCGTTGTTCCTGCAGCAAGCACAGCATTACAGCGCATTTGATACTGGACTTATCATGCTTCCGCAAGCAATTGCCGCAGGTTTGTTTATGCCAATCGGCGGGATGCTTTACGATAAGATCGGCGCAAGACCGCTAGTATTCGCAGGGATGCTGCTCGTTACCGTAGCAGCATATATCTTCTCTCATGTTGACGCAGAATCCGGCAAAATGATGATTATGGGTCCGTTGGCCTTGCTCGGAGCAGGTATGGGGATGTCGATGATGCCATTGAATACGCATCTGATGCAATCCGCACCGCGTGATCTCGTCAGCCGCGTCACGTCCCTTACGAATGCTGCGCAGCAAATCATGACTTCATTTGCAGTAGCAGGTTTGGCAACCATTCTTGCTAAACGCATGGTGTTCTACGGACCGACAGCGAAGAGTGAGCTTGAAGCTTATTCGCTCTCCTTCGGGGATACGTTCCTGATCTTGACGTTCATCGCGATCTTCGGCGCAGTACTTGGTTTATTGCTCCGCAAACCGGCACCGATTGCCGGTGAAGATGGCAACAAACAACCGGAAATGATGATGCATGTAGGGTAATTACATCACCATAAGAAAGAGGCTGAACAGGTGGATTACCACCGGTTCAGCCTCTTTTCACATTGCTATATCAGAAGATCCGCCAATCCAGCGCAGTCGACATCGTCTCCAGCAAATGGACACCTGCCGTGCTGTTTCCTTTCGTGCCGAGTGCCGGCCCTATGACACCGATGCCGAACCGGCCGGGAACAAGGGCGAGGATGCCTCCCGATACGCCGCTCTTCGCCGGAATGCCGACTTTAATCGCGAATTCGCCGGATGCGTTGTACATGCCGCACATGATCATGAACGTTTTGGCGATTTGGACATAACGTTTCGGTACGAGCTGCCGACCGACCAGCGGGTCGAAGCCGTCGAATGCCAGCAGCAGCGCCATTCTTGCAAGCTGATTGCAGCTGACTTCAATGGAGCAATGCCGGAAATAGACATGCAGCACATCTTCGACGTCAATTTCTTCACCTAGCACTTCGTTATCTTTGAGGAAATAAGCGAGCGAACGATTTCGATGAGCCGTTGCAGATTCAGAACGGAAGACATCTTCGTTGACGGACAGTGCAGAACCGCCTGCCGCTTCAGCAAAGAAGGCTAGAATGCGCTGCGTCTTCGCTGCAGGCGTATCGCCGTGAATCAATGAACTGATTGCGATTGCCCCAGCGTTGATCAGTGGATTAAACGGCTTGCCCGGCTCAACAAGCTCCAGCTTGAGCATCGAATTGAAGTCGTCACCGGTCGGCTCCATGCCAACTTTGGCAAACACGCCGTCCTCTCCGTTATCCATAAGAGCCAGAAGCAGGGTGAACACCTTCGAAATACTCTGCATGGTAAAAGGGAAATCAGTCTCTCCGGCGCTAATCGTCTCCCCACCGGCGCCCATAATCGTAACACCGAGCGCATCCGCAGGCGCTTTGGCGAGCTCCGGAATATAGGAGGCTACTTGCCCTTCGCTTGCATGCAGCCGGCTTGCATTTAACCATATCGGTAAGGTTTCCCGCAATTGTTCCATCATTATTGTCGCCTCATCTCTTCGCTGTCCTATTCTACTTCATAGTGTACGGCCCACCGGAGTTGCTCGGCAAGAGGAAAAAGAATTTCCACTATCTGAGAGCCAGGCCAATCGTGTACAATGATGACAGCAATAAACCTTATCATTTGTAGCAGGAGGCAATATGGTTAAAATCCTACTTTTCGGCTTATTATGGTGGCTGACGGGCAGTCCGTTTCTTGCTGTTCTTGTCCTTCTGGCCCTGCTCTATGTGCTGGACCGCAGATTTATCGGACTCACGCCGAGTTTCGTGAAGCCGCTGCGCAGATTCGGTACAATCAGACGACTGCGCCAGCAAATCCTCATGAATCCAAACGATATTCCGGCCAAACACGAGCTCGCTCGACTGCTGATTGAACGCAAACGATATAAAGAAGCGAAGGAATGGCTCATGCCGCTGCAGGATGCGCTGGAGCATTCCGCGGAATTCTGGGATGATCTTGGCGCTTGTCTCAGTCAACTCGGGGAAACGGATGCTGCAGAAGCGGCAATCGGCAACGCGCTTTCGATCAATCCGAGAGTCAAATACGGAACCCCCTATCTGCGGTTAGCTGCGATCTACGCCAGGACGAATCCAGAAAAGGCGATCGGGCATTTGCAATCCTTCCGCGCTATTCATTCTTCTTCCATTGAAGCGTACTACAAGCTCGCGCTTCTCTATTCACAGCTTGGAAGAGCGGAGGATGCGAAGCAAACACTGATGGAATGCGGGACACTGTACCGCGCTTTGCCGCGATACAAGAAACGACAAGAGCGCAAATGGGCACTTCTGGCCTTTTTTAAGAGACTTTCATCCTAGAGAAAAGCGGTTTCGGCATGTGTCATTAGGTGCTGAGCCGCTTTTTTCGTCAAAAAACCCCAAAATTAGTGCGTTACACCCATTACTGTTCAATTCTTTCATTGTCACTCTCTATGAAATCGGACATAATTGAGAGAAATATCGAATTTGATCGGAGAGTCTGTCGAAATGCGGCGTAATGCGTGGCTTCTTGCCATCTTGTTGATCGCACTATTACTTGGCGTCAATAATACAATCTATTATTTTACAACCAAAGATTCACTGGAAGACAGCCTTGAGCATGAAATGGAATCGGTTGCAAAACAGATTGAAATCTCCATCGAGCTGTCCCGTGGCGGCGCAGAGAAATATCAAGAGCAAATCGGCCGTGAGCTTCGTGCAGTCTCGATTGCAACTCAGTTTGCCTTAAGCCCGGATGTCGAGAAAGTATCCAACTCGCAACTGGCGGAGCTCTCCAAGAAGCTTGATATGGTTGGCATTACGCTGCTTAAACGAACCACAGACAATATCATCTTATATAAATCGTCCAGTCCGAAACAGCTCGGATACAAGACCAATACATGGAAACCTTGGTACCAGGCGTTCAACCAATTGTTCGATGAGCACAAGGTTTCGATTGACTGGGGCCAGCAATTGACGAATTTCTGGACAGGCCCTTTTGAGTTTGCAACGACAGACACCAGCTCCATTCAAAAATGGGGATACTATTATGACGGCACGACCAATTATATGATTGATCCCTACATTAGCTACGACAGCAGGCAGCATGATTACGATGAGGCAACCGGCGTCGACAAGCTGATCTCCCAAACGCTGAAGGAGAATAAGTCGCTAAGCGAAATTACGATCATTAATCCGGCCACCTTTGGAAACGGCGAGAAAACAACCATTACGGATAATGGCGATGTTCTAACGCATATGACGCAAAATCCGATCATTAATGGAACCTATAAGTATGAAGACCCTGATGATCTGGCTAACGTGAAACTGGCGAATGAGAAGAACATTAAGGTGTATCAGAATGATGTCATCAACGGTAAACATGTTATTAAGCTGTTTATACCGGTCGATATTACGAATAAGGTAGCCAGCATGCTCGATGAGAATGGCGAACCGCTTAATCGCTATGTAATCTCGGTCGTATCGGATTACGCGATCATTCAACAGACACTAGACAAACAATTTGTTAATATTGCGATTATTATCGGCATCGTAACGGTGATTAGCTTGATCTTGGTTTACCTGTTCGTCACCGCTTATCGCAAGTCGCAGGACAAATTGATTCGGAAAGCGCAAGAAACATACTTGGATGAAATTAACGGACTGTTTCAGTCGATTCGCTCCCAGCGTCATGATTTTGCTAACCATGTACAAACCATTCATGCGTTGGCTGAGCTTGGCAAGACAGAGGAATTAAAGTCTTACACGGCAGAGTTAACCGGCGAGATTCGAGAATTGAACGATATTATCGACATCGGCAATCCGGCCATTGCTGCGCTTATTCGTGCGAAAGGCTTGCAGGCTGAGGTGCTCAAAGTGGAATTCAAGGCGGATTTCAATGACATTAATAAGCTTGAGCTCGGGATGAAGTCGCTGGATATGACAAGGCTGCTTGGCAACCTGATCGATAATGCGTTTGATGAAGTGCTTAATTATGCAGAAGGTCAACGTTCGGTGAACATCGAGGCCTGCCAGAAGACCGGGTATTATGAATTTGCCGTAAGTAATACTTGCTTGCGCGCAGCGGAGCTTGCGAATAAACCGATATTTCAGGCGGGTTACACGTCGAAGAAGGGCAGTCATTCCGGACTTGGCTTGCACATTGTGAAGTCCATCGTGGAGAAGTACAAAGGTGGTATTAAACTAGCCATTAATGAACCGAATACGGTTACTTTTATCGTGAAAGTGCCTTATTAAGCTGGAATGCTTATAACCAATTCTACGAAGCCTATTGCTCGGACTTACCGGTCCGGACAAGAGGCTTTTATTATTATCTCTTCCTGTCTGTCCCAGTTCAAAGCGAAACCGTTTGTGAATGTGATATAATGATTGGAATGGTTATTGAGGAACGGGGGACGCATCGTGAGCACGTTTTTTCAACTGGATGAACAGCGGCTGCAAGCTTTGGAAACAGCTGTCGCAAGCAGCATCCCCCTTGAGGTGATGCAGCTTGGCTTTGATTATTACCGCCGGGAGAAGGTGCTTTCCGTTCAAGTGATGGAAGGAACCTCTGTATATGGAACCGTCAAGGATGCTGCGATTTTTGCCGTTACGCTCGATTGCGATGAGTTTGGTTTCAGCACATGTACGTGTCCGGTTAAAGGGTATTGCAAGCATATGGCTGCCGTTTTCTATGCTTATTACGAATATGCGGGAAGAAGTGCGGATGAGGTGCATAACCGCTTGTTATACGGTCAAGATCCGATGTTTACGGAAGATCGGGGAGATCGCGGTACGACCTCGGCAGCGGCAGTTGTTGCTGCGGCTAAGACCGGTCTCGAAGGTGACCCGCATCTATGGCAGCAAGATATGGAAGCGAAGCACGGCGAAATATGGCGGCAATGCAGACATTCCCTGCATCCGCTGCAGCCGGTTTTGTCGGCGATAAAGGCGGTCTCGAAGAATTGGGATGAAGGACTAAGACGGCTGCACTGGATGCACGGTATTATTTTTGTCGTAGAGCAGTCGGAAAGAGCCTATTCAATTACGGACAGTTACAGTCGCTACTATTATGAGATGGCTTTCGCGCGGATGACGGAGCCTTGGATCAATCAGTATCACGAGCTCGCAGGAGAGCTTACACCGGATACGATGACAGAACTTGAACGGGTCGGTGTCGAGCAATTGCTCGAGCTGTTCCATGTACGGGAGATGGATCGGGAGCAGCAGCTTCACAGATGGGAGGCGCTGTATTTCTCGATCTGGGGGCAGCTTGTACACGATCCCGGCTGGACCGGCAAGGAGAAGCAATGGCTGGAGAATAAGCTGGCAGAGGAGAAAGGCACGGGACATGCGAGCTTCTTCGTTCCGATGGCACTGGCTTATCTCGCTTATGCGGAGAATAACGACGATTATGCGATGGAGCTGCTGGCGAGAACTCCATTTAATCGGACGGCCCTGCTTGCTTGCGACTGTGCCCTGCAGCGGCTGGAGGAGCGGAATTGGGCGAAGCTGGACAATTGGATTCGGTATTTGTACGGAGGTTTATCGATTGAGCGGAAATCCAAGGCATTTGGACCGTTCTTGTCGATGTGCCGTTTAGCCGATCTCCAGCAGCCCGATAATCCGAGCTGGCAGCATTATTTGGTTTCGTTCCTGCCGTATTCGTACTCGGCTTTGACGGAGCATTGGCTGGATCGCAAGCATTATGATAAGTGGGCAGATTTGCAGCTTCTGTTCGGCATCGAGCCTGACGAGATGGATATCCAATTGGTGCGGGAGATCAGCAAGGCTGCTCCCCGCGTGCTGTACCCGCTGTACCATCAAGCGATTGACGGCGCGATTCGCTCGCGTAATCGGCAAGGTTATCGGCAAGCCGTCAAGCTGATGAAGAAGCTCGAGAAGCTGTACAAAGCGGAAGAGCACAGCGATAAATGGAGCCGTTATGTGGATGGTATCGTACAAAAGCATGGGCGCCTGCGCGCGCTGCAGGAAGAGCTTTGGAGGGGTAAAATCATCACATGAGAGGGTACACAGGTACTGAAACGGTTGTCGTTGACGGATTTTGGAAAGATGGCGAAGGCTTGGTGCTGGCAGCCGGGCATGTCGCCGGAATAACGCTTCGTCTGCGCCGCCTTCTCTTCGCTTGGCACGAGGCCTCATGGTTTGGTGCAGAGATCGAGGAACGTACGGACGAGCGGCTCAAACGTACGGAGCTGCCGTTGTCACCGGCGATAGCGATGGATTATTTATCTTCCCCGAAGCCGGTAAGGCTGCTGCAGGTGGAATGGACGGATAGGCTGCAGATCCTGGCCAAGCTTGCTGAGATGATGCGCGAGGTGCTGCTCCACGGCTGGTTCTCGCCGGATTGGACGCGCTGGCGGGCTGAGGCGAGAGCTTGGCGCCTCGATGTGCCGCGCGATGAGGAGAACAAGCGCACGGAGTGGAAGCAGCTTGCGGAACAGCTTGAGGAGCAGGGAGATATCGGAGCGCTGCAAGGCTGGCTAACCGGTATCGTGGAAGAGCTGATCGCTTCCGATGATTCGGTAGGCGTGGCTTGGCGAAACGCTGCATCACAGGCCGGTGAAGGAGCGCTAATGATGAAAGCGGCCGATGAGGACGATTGGCTCGTCTCCATTGGCATGAAGCAGGATAATGCGGCGTTCCGTACCGCTTTGCAGCTGCTGGAGCCAAGCGATGGGCATGGCTGGCGGCTGCGCCCGGCAGTTCGTGACCGCGAAGATGGCGGACGCTGGATGACGCTTGCGCTTAATGAAGCGGCCGAGTCGCGTGGGGAAGAGCGGTTTATGCTGCCGGCGGATGCTCCGGAAGCGTGGCGGGAGCATTTTGCCGAGCGTATGCGTAAGGAAGAGATGAAATGGGCTGCGGCGCTCCCGGAATGGACGCGATCTGAGGATGGCATGCTTGGCGGCGATGCGGATGCCGGCCATATTCGTATTGAGCTGAATGATGCGCAGGCCTATGCATTTCTGGAGCAAGAGAGCGTGAAGCTGCTTGCCGCAGGCTGCTCCGTGCTGCTGCCATCTTGGTGGGAAGCGGCGCGAAACCGCCGGATGAAGCTGAAAGCCAAAGTGAAATCGTCTGTCGGCTCAGCCGAGCAGTCGATGTTCGGCCTTCAGCAAATCGTGGATTTTGACTGGAAGCTTGCCGTTGGCAATGTCGATATGTCGGAAGCTGAATTTATGAAGCTGGCATCCGAGAATCGCAGGCTGATGCAAGTTGGCGGCGAATGGGTGCATTTGGACCCGGGCGACATGGAACGGCTGCGCAAGTGGCTGAAGAAGAACGGCGGCAAGCGCGGCTTAACGATGCGCGATGTGATGGAGATGCATCTGCGCGGCGGGGCAGAGCTTGAGCCGGAAGATGAGATGCAGGAAGCATTGACAGCCGAAATCGAGCTGAATGAGCACTTGGCTACTTGGATCGGGCAATTGAATGAATCTTCAGATTTGCCGCTTGTTGAAACGCCGGATGCTTTCCAAGGCGAGCTTCGTCATTATCAGCTGCAAGGGGTATCGTGGCTCGCGTTTCTGCGAAAGTTCGGGCTTGGCGGCTGCTTAGCCGATGATATGGGTCTTGGCAAAACGATTCAGTTTACTGCTTATTTGCAGCATGTGATGGAGCAAGGGAGCTTCGGACCATCGCTGCTTATCTGTCCGACGTCGGTTATCGGCAACTGGGAGAAGGAGCTGGAACGATTCGCTCCGGAGCTGCGCGTGATGGTGCATTATGGACCGAAACGTATGCGCGGAGAGGACTTCGCGGCTGAAGCAGCCGAGGCTGACCTTGTTATCACCTCGTATACGCTAGCTCCAATCGATGAGGAAGAACTCGGTGCCGTTTCATGGGATGTTCTTTGTTTGGATGAAGCCCAGAATATCAAGAACTATTACACGAAGCAATCTTCTGCGATTCGAGGTTTCTCCGCGCATCACCGGGTTGCTTTGACAGGTACGCCGATGGAGAATCGGTTGACGGAGCTGTGGTCGCTGTATGATTTTACGAATCCGGGCTATCTGGGGACGTTGACTGAATTCCGTAAAGCGGTCGTGCTTCCGATTGAGAAGGAGCGCGATGAGGCGTTGATTGCAGAGCTGCAGCGGTGGGTGAAACCATTCATGCTGCGCCGGCTTAAGAAGGATCCTGCCATCGCGCTTGCGCTGCCGGAGAAAAACGAGATGCGTACGTATTTGTCGCTGACCGTGGAGCAAGGTGCGCTGTACGAGAATATTGTGTCTGAACTGATGAATCAGCTGGAGGCGGTCGGTGCGCTGCAGCGTCGGGGGATCATTCTCTCCGCTCTTACTCGCTTGAAGCAGGTATGCGATCATCCGAGCTTATTATTGAAGGAAGACCGGACGTTATTCCCTTCAGCATGGGATATCGAGCGCTCCAACAAAGTGCTTCGCGTGCTTGAGATGGTGGAAGAGATTGCGGCGGAAGGCGAGCGCTGTTTGATTTTCACGCAGTATGTGGAGATGGGCTCTACGCTCAAGCGGCTTATTGAAGAGCGGCTGGGCATTCCGACGCCTTATCTGTACGGCGCAGTGCCGAAGGCGGAGCGGGACAACATGATCGAGCGGTTCCAGAATGAAGCTGAGCCGGGCTGCGCCTTCGTCCTGTCGTTGAAAGCCGGCGGCACCGGACTCAATTTGACGGCGGCGAATCATGTGATTCATTTCGACAGATGGTGGAATCCGGCAGTCGAGAATCAAGCGACAGACCGCGCGTTCCGAATCGGTCAGAAGCGCAATGTGCAGGTGCACAAATACGTGACGCTGGGCACTCTGGAAGAGCGAATCGACGACATGATCACGCGCAAGCAGATGCTTAACGATCAAGTTGTAAGCCAATCGGAGAACTGGATTACCGAGATGTCGACTGACGAGCTGCGCGAGCTGTTCTCGCTCCGCAAGCATCGGCTCAAGGGTTAAGCGATTGTGGTGCGGTAAAGGCAATCGATGGAGCTAAGCGATCGCGAGTGAAGTAGAGGCGAGCGATGGAAGCCATAGTGAGTGTGGTGCAAGGCAACCGTGGAGCTAAGCGAAAGTGGTGCGGTGCAAGGAACTGATGGAGCTAAGCAACAGTGAGTGAGGTGCAAGGCAACCGATGGAAGAATGGGCGGGTAAACAAGTGCGTGAGGATGAAGTTGTGCTAACGGCTGAGGTAGACACCGAAGAGGTGAGAGATGTATCCGAGGTGAGGGCAGCTGATGGTGCGGTGCGTGCAGCAGAGGTGAAGACGGCTAATGATTCATTGCACGTGAGTACAGCTGAAGTGAACGCAGCTAAAGATGCGTTCCACGCGATTGGAGCAGAAGCTGGCGCGGAAATGAAGGCTGGTTCGCCAGCGGTTGATGTGTCGCAGCGAGAGAGCCGCCTTCATTTAAGCGGGAAGCTTGCGCCGACGGCGGAGCATGACACTCCTGGGAGCGTGATCGGCCCAGCTGAGGCTGCGCCCCATTGGCGTGAATTTTACGGCGCCGTTCGCGCCGCAGTACAGGGGATGCGTGGTGGCGAGTAGTCTCACCACTTGCTATAGATATTGGGAAGACGGCGATGATGGTTATCGCCGTCTTTTTTATTCATCATTCCAATTCAAAAGAAGGGTATTGGCTACCTTACATTTGCATAATTCCGCTTATTGGGCTCAAGAAGGGTACCATGTTCCACTCTTGAGCTCCTTTTTTCGATTTATACACCAAGAGAGGTACTAGCTACCTCTCTGAATTTCACTGTGGCACCGGTTCACACTAAGGTGTAGCTCTGGGGGCAACACATCCACCACAATCGTCGGATTCACGCGGATGTGTAGCGGTTTGTGAGCCACAGATGCGACAGAAATCCACTTCCACTTCAAATCGCAAGGGTAGCTCGCCTGGGAATCAACATTAATCGAAGCTCGGAGCAGCAAACAACCGCCACAGTTACTCGATAGCCAACTAGTTCACCAAGGGAGCTACATAGTCGGAATGTGCGAGGATGAGAGAAAGTAGCTTGTCTAGGCGTCTACATTGGTTGGAATGTGGGAAATGGGGAGAAAGAAGCTTGTCTAGACGTCTACATTGGCGGGAATGTGGGAAATGGGGAGTTCTAAACAGCAACTTCATTTCTCTTTCCCCGCCAAATTCTTTATAATAGGAAAGGGACTTATTTCCTTATCTCATTCATACTTGGAAGAGGAGCTGTGAAATCAAGATGAAGTATACCTATTTGGGACGTTCTGGTTTGAAGGTTAGCCGCTTGTGCTTGGGAACGATGAATTTCGGAGTCGATACGGACGAGCAGGAAGCGTTTCGGATTATGGATGCGGCGCTGGATGCGGGCATTAACTTCTTTGATACGGCGAATATTTACGGTTGGGGCGAGAACGCCGGCCGCACGGAGGAAATCATCGGCCGCTGGTTCGCGCAAGGCGGCGGACGCCGTGAGCGTACCGTGCTGGCAACGAAATTCTACGGTGATATGAGTAACAAGAACGATGGACCAAACCGCGATGGCGGCTTGTCTGCTTATAAGCTCCGCCGTCACTTGGAAGCTTCGCTTAAGCGCTTACAGACTGACCACATCGAGCTGTACCAAATGCATCACGTTGATCGCAACGTGAGCTGGGACGAGCTATGGCCTGCATTCCAAGCGGCACAAACACAAGGGCAAATCGGCTACGTCGGCGCGAGCAACTTTGCCGGCTGGGACCTTGCCGTTGCACAAGGCGAAGCGAAAGCTCGCGGAATACTCGGACTTGTGTCGGAGCAACATAAATATAACCTGCTTTGCCGCTTGCCGGAGCTGGAAGTACTGCCAGCTGCTCAAGGACTCGGCATCGGCGTCATTCCATGGAGCCCGCTTGACGGCGGCCTGCTGGCTGGTAACGTTCGCCGCGGCGGCGCTGGCAAACGCAGCGGTGACCTCAAGCGCATCGAGCAGCACGCGGCACAGCTTGAAGCTTACGGAGCGCTTTGCGACGAACTTGGCGAACGCGAGGATGTGGTTTCGCTGGCTTGGCTGCTTTCGAACCCAGCTGTAACAGCACCAATCATCGGCGTACGTACGGCCGAGCAATTCGAAAGCTCCCTGCGTGCAGTAGAGCTTGAATTGGACGAGTCGACACTTAAACGCATCGACGAGATCTTCCCAGGACCAGGCGGAGAAGCACCACGCGCGTATGCTTGGTAGTCGATAACCCGATAACCGTCTCCAATGTCATGGAACCTAACAGCTAGGATACTATTCTCTGATTAAAAACGCTGCCCACAGGATTATTACCTCCTGTGGGTCGTTTATTATTACCCCTTCCTCATTTTCAAGCCCAAAAGTATCCCCATCTCGTTGTATTTTCGACCTCCTGCGTTCTCGCTGCTCCCTCTATAATTCAAAGTGTAAGGAAGAGCAGTAAACAAATATACGATTACACATTTGGAGGTCTTGAAATGAAAAAAGGATTTACAGTCGCAGCCGTAACGCTAATGTCGGCATCCCTTGTACTTTCCGCATGCGGTTCCAAAGACGACAACAACACAGCAGCTAATAATGGAACAACCAATACTTCAACCAACGAAACGCCGGTGGCGAAAGACGTTACGCTTTCCCTGCGTCATACACAAATTAAAGAAACAAGCAAAGTGCGTCTGAAAATCCTGCAAGATGTTGTTGCGAAAACAGAACAAGACAACGCTGGCCTCAAATTCAACCTTGAAGGCATCGATGAAGTCGTTAACCGCGATCAGAAGCTGAAAGCGGAAATGGCAGCAGGCAATCCGCCTGACATCTTCGAAGTTTTCGGCGGCGCGGACTTGAACCTCTACGTAAAAGCAGGCCGCATGCTCGACCTGACGCCGATCATTGAAGAGCTTGGCATCAAAGACAAGTTCGCAAGCTTGGACGAGTTTACAATCGACGGTAAAGTGTACGGCCTTCCATTCGGCGGTTACAGCGAAGGCGTGTTCTATAACAAGAAGATGTTCACGGATTACGGCCTGGAAGTTCCGAAAACGTTCGCAGACCTGATCACAGTATCGGACGCCATTAAAGCAAAAGGCAAAACGCCATTCGCGCTTGCAGCCAAAGACGGTTGGGTTAACGGTATGCTATGGAACACAGTCATGGAACGTCACGTGGGCATCGATGCTTTCAGCAAATTGGTGACCGGCGCAGCAAAATGGACCGATCCGGATTTCGTAGCCGGCTTCAGCGACTACGCAACACTGGTAAACAACGATTACTTTACTAAAGGTGCACTTGGCTTGCCGTACGCAGAGCAAGGCGCGCAATTCTTGAAAGGCGACGCAGCTATGGTCTTCACAGGAAGCTGGGATGCAAACCGCTTCACGGGCGACGAAGCAGGCGAGCTCAAAGGCAACATCGGTTACTTCTCCTTCCCGTCCATCGACGGCGGTAAAGGCGACCAAACTTCAATTAATGCGAGCTACTCCAACGGTTTCGGCTTCTCGTCGAACCTGAATGACGATCAAAAAGAAGCAGTGAAGAAATTCATCGGTAACTTCTTCAACGAAGAAATCCAGAAGCGTACGCTGCTTGAAGACAAAGTTCTTCCTTCCATGAAGCTGTCCGATCTGTCCGGCGTAGATCCACTGATCTCCGATGTTCTGAACGTAATGGGCGGCGCATCGACTTCTTGGAAAGCTTTTGACGCGATCGTTCAACCAAGCGTTGGCGCAGATGTAGGTGTGGGTCTGCAAGAGCTGATCGGCAAAGTGAAGAAGCCGGATGAGGTAGCAGCGAAAATCCAAGCATCCCAAGAGAAAGCGAACGCAGCGCAAAAATAAGAGCAATCACAACTTGTTGATGAATGGAGGGTGTCCTGCCGTAACAGGCACCCTCTTTTTATACGCCTAACCTGCTAGGAGGATCCCGATGTATCAAGCGCTGAGAAACCCATGGACGTATCTGGCTTTTGTTGTCCCTACACTTCTGCTCTACGGTCTGTTCTTTTTATATCCGGTCGTTGTGTCTTTCATTTATGGCTTCTATCAATGGGATGGCATTTCCGAGAAAGTATTTATCGGTATCGACAACTTTACAAGATTGATTCACGACGAAGTATTCTTGAAATCGCTCGGCAACAACTTCTATTTCATGGCTTTTTCCCTTATCGTCAATATTCCGCTCGTGTTTCTGATTGCCATTATGGTCAGTAAAGCAAGACGCATGCGCGGTTTCTATAAATCAGCTGTTTTCGTACCCGTTGTCATCTCCACGGCAACCGTCGCTATTCTGTTCGGCGTATTGTACAACTATGAATCAGGTATGATCAACCAAGTTTTGCGCGCGATTGGCGGCGAAAGCTGGGCGAAAGAATGGCTCTCCGATCCTCACCTGGCGATGCTCTCCATCCTGATTGCAAACGCTTGGCAGAACATCGGTTTCTTCATTGTTCTCTGTCTGGCTGCGATTCTGAATATTCCGAAGGAAATCGGCGAAGCGGCGAAGATCGACGGTGTCAACGCATGGAGCGAGACGTGGAAAATCACGCTGCCGCTCGTACGTCCGATTCTGTTCGTCATGCTGCTCCTAACGGTGTCCGGTACGTTAAAAGTGCTTGATATTGTGCAAATTATGACCAATGGCGGACCCTTCCAGTCTACTGAGGTGATGTCCACTTATGCGCTGAAAGTCGGCTTCCGCTCCTTGGAGCTTGGTTATGGCAGTTCCATCGGTGTAGCGATGTTCATTCTGATTCTGGCGATGACGGCTATCCTGCAGCGTGTATCCAAATCCGAGGAGGTGCAGTACTAATGGAACGTGTCCTTACTAAAGGCAACCTTACACCATCGAAAGATACGGCCAATCCTAAACTGCACCGTTCGAACAAAGTACGCAACAGCCAGTGGCCGCTTCATTTGTCGCTTTGGGTGTACGTTATCGTGATTCTTTTCCCACTGCTGTGGCTGCTCCTATCTTCATTCAAGACGAATCGGGAGATTACCGTCAATACCTGGGCATTGCCATCCAAGTTTAACTTCGACAACTACAAGGCTGCTTGGCAGAGCGCGCATATCGGCGAGTATGCTTTTAACAGTCTATATGTAACGGTAGCCGCATGTTTACTCACGATTCTGCTTTCGGCAGCAACGGCTTTCGCGTTGTCCCGGATGAAATACAAAGTGCTGAGCAAGCGAATTTATGGCCTTATTCTGATGGGATTGCTCGTGCCTCCGGGCGCGCTGTTCATTCCCCTGTACCGATTGGTGAATGATCTTCATCTCTACGATACGCATCAGGCGCTCATTTTGGTATACTGCACTTATGCTTTGCCAATTACCATCTTCATTCTGCATGCCTTCATGCAATCCGTTCCAACCGAGCTTGAAGAGGCCGGCATTATGGACGGGCTTAGTGCTGCGGGATTGTTCGTCAGAGTGATAATACCGGTGTCGATGCCGGCGCTCGTTACCGTCTTCATCCTTGCGTTCATCGGCAACTGGAACGAATATATACTCTCACAGCTGCTCGTCACGACAGAATCGCTGCGTACGCTGCCGACCGGCATGGCTACTTTCAATGACGGCTACCGGACGAATTTTGCATCGCTATCTGCGGCAGTCATTATCAGCATCATTCCGGTGCTGCTCGTGTACATGTTCCTGCAGCGTCAAATTATCGACGGTATGACAGCGGGCAGCGTGAAGGGCTAGATCTCGTAGCTTGGCGCGGACGCGCTTGCCGGTGACAAGAACTGTAACCATAAAGGAGCCGTCCCATGAATTTGCGTCCGAAGCTGCTGCTGGCATTTATAGGTTTGATCGTAGCTCCGCTTATTTTTCTAGGCATCGTATCCTTTCTGAATTCGGAGCAGCTGCTGGAGAAGAAGTATAGCGAGCAAACCGAAATTACGCTCAAAGCGGTGGGCGGCAATATCCGCTATTTCTTCCGAGAGCTCGATCAGCTTAGCGATACCAGCGTCACGAACGCAACCGTTCAAGATGCGCTGCGCAGCTCCCGCAACTCGGTTAATGATGCAAGCAGGCTAATCGCAATCAGCCAATACGAGAAGTCGCTCGGGAAGCTGTTGTGGCAAAATCCGGCGCTCAGCATGGTGATGCTTTACGGGGAGGACGGGACGATGTTCCGTTCTTATCGTAATGATCCGACTACGTTTAAGAATATTACGTACGATATGCTGAAGAATCACTCGATCTATCCGCAGATCAAGCAGTACAGCGGTCGGCCGATGTGGATCGGTCCATACGAGCAGCCGGGATTAACCGGTACCGGTGCGGCTTTATTCACGCAGCTGCGCATTGTACGGGATATGGAATCGTTCAATGAATCCGGTATTATGGTGACCCAGGTGAAAACCGACGACGTGGACAGCATGCTGCAGGATTTTACGCTCTCAGGGGAACAAGAAACGCAGACGCGTTATCTCATCATCAACAACGGCGGTCTGGTCATGCTGGATAGTAAGCACCAATTAGAGGGAAAATACGCTCAAAATGAAACGCAGCTTCAATTGCAGCACACGCAGCGCTATGTAAGCTCCCGCACCATGTTCAATCATGAGGATTCTCTTGTTTCGGCGTATAACCTCGACCGCAGCGGGTGGATCCTTATTTCCGTGAAATCATGGGAGTCGTTAACGAGCGAGAACATTCGTTTCGTGCAGTGGATCGGCGGGATTACGCTGCTTTGTTTGATTTTTGCGATTTTATTTAATATTTTCTTCGTTAGTCGGGTCGCCAAATCGATCATTCGGGTCGTTCGCAAAATGCGCCTCGTGGAGCAGGGGATGATGGATACCCGCGTTCCGGCGAAAGGCAAGGACGAAACCGTGCTCCTGGCGCGCAGCTTTAACAGCATGGTGGAGACCATAGGCCGTCTGCTAAGCGAGGTGCGCACGGAGCAGGAACGGAAGCAGCGCGCGGAGATGATGCTCATGCAGGCGCAGATTAAGCCGCATTTTCTGTTTAATACGCTGGAGTCGATCAATGCGCTGGCAGCCCAGAACGAAGGCGGCAAAATCATGCAGATGGTGCGCAGATTGAGCATACTCCTGCGAACGAGCATGCATCACTCGGAGATTATTACGGTGCAGCAAGAGATTGAGCATGTACGCAGCTACCTGGAGATTCAGAAATACCGCTTCGAGGATGTATTCAGCTATGAGTTGTTAATCTCGGATGAGACGCTCGATTATACGATTCTGAAGCTGACCCTTCAACCGCTTGTCGAGAACAGTATTCAACATGGATTTGAAGGTCTTGAGCATGTTGGCATGATTTCCGTTTCGGTTCATCTGGAAGAAGGCTTGGTCATCTTGACCGTTACCGATAATGGAATCGGCATGAACGAGGAGGCTTTGAAACGCATTAACGGACTGAGCAGCGAGCAGGAGCGGGATCTCGATTTGAACGTGGCTGAACAAGGAGAGCGGCGCGGACTTGGACTACGGAGTGTCGCAGATCGGCTGCGCATTCATTATGGATCGCCTTATGGTTTGCTCCTGTGCAGCCAGGAGGGTTACGGTACGACTATCCGAATTAAGATCCCACGGAGCAGAGGTGAACGGGTATGAACGGAAAAGTGCTGCTTGTCGATGACGAACAACATATTACTCGCAACCTAGAGAAGGTGATCCCTTGGAGTATGCTTGGACTTGAAGTTACAGGTACCGCGAAGAACGGTGTTGAGGCATTGGAGCTTTTGCGGGAGAAACCGGCGGATTTAATCCTCTGCGACATCCGGATGCCGGTCATGGATGGACTTGAGCTCGTCCGTCAGATTCGGGAGCGGGGAATGGCTTGCGATGTTATTATGCTCTCGGGCTACCAGGATTTCTCGTATACGAGGTCTGCGATTCAGTATGGGGTGAAGGATTATATCCTTAAACCGATTCCGTATGATGAGCTGACAGGAGTTATCGCTCGTGTCATGTCCGAGCAGCGCAATAAACGGCAGCAGATTAAGGAAGAGCAGCGCAAGCTTGATCGCATGATTGATTTGGTGAACGAGAAGATTCTGTATGATGTGCTGATGGACTATACGGATATTACCCCAGACAATTGGCTGATGGCGGGACAGGAGCAGCTGCTCGGGGAGCCCCAATATACGCTGCTCGTGCTTGATATCGATGCCGGTTCAGCCGATGCTCGGGATTGGCGTGAATGGCCGGACAAAGAGCGGAAGATCTGGAACTTCGCCGTGTGTAACGTGCTGCGCGAGACGCTGCAGCTGGATGGGTTACATCATGCCGTCATCCAAATGAGAGATGGCGAGTGGTGCGTCTTGATTCGCGGCGAGAAGGCCGTGGCAAGCGGAGATGGTTCGCCTGAGGCGCGTGACCAGCAGGTGAAGCAATGGGCAGAAATGCTGCTGGCCTCCGTTCGCAAGAATGCTAAACTGCAGCTCCATGCGGGTATTTATGATAAAATGACAGCGATGAATAAGCTGTCCTCCGCTTATAAAACCGTGCAGCGCGGCATGCAGCTGTCTACCGAATCGGTGCCAATCGCGGTCTACGGCAGCGAGCTTGCAGGAGGCTTTGATGCGGGGCGCACGCTGTGGGATATTGCGGAGCGGTTGATCGGTGCGATGAAGCGCGGCGATGCGGATGGCGTGGAAGGTGAGCAGAAGCGACTGGCGGAGCAGCTGCATAAGGCTGGCGGCAGTGCGGAAGGTCGGCTGAAGCCGATGCTGCATTTTCTGGCGCTGCATCTGATGCGGGAGCTGAAGGAAGCGGATTTGCTGCAGCGTGAGCAGGAAGAAGCCATGTGGCGCAAGATGGACTTGCATTTTGGCGTGAAGGATTTGTTCGCGGCGATCCGGCAAGCTTCCAGTGAAGGCGTGGCGCGTTCGACGGACAAACGGAAGCATTCCGAGCGGCAGATGACCGATGCGAAGCAGTTCATGGACCGTCATCTGTTCCGTGATCTCAGCGTGGAAGAAGCCGCTACATACGTCGGATTGTCGACCTCGCATTTCAGCTTGTTGTTTAAGCAAACGTATGGCGAAACCTTCATCGAATATATTACGCGTCAGCGAATGGAGAAAGCGAAATCGCTGCTGCTCGATACGCCGAAGAGCGTCGCGCTGATTGCCAAGGAAGTCGGGTATGCGGAGCGGCGGTATTTTACAAAAGTGTTTATGAAGTATGCGGGGCAGAAACCGACGGACTACCGAGTGGCAGTTCAAGGGGGCGGATCGCTGTTAGCGGTCTCCGAAGATTCAGAGGATGAGCATTAACGGGAGAGGTGCGTTCGAGTCATGGGAGAGCAAGTTGAATGGGGAACGTTTAGTTTGCGGGAGAAAATCGGGCAGCTGTTTGTGTTTGGGTTCCACGGTCATGAACCGTCAGCTGAGATTGAAGCGCTGATTGGGGATTACGGCGTTGGCGGCATTATCTATTTCACGCGTAACATCGTGGATGCGAAACAGGTGCATGCCCTATCGGCAGGTTTAATGGCATCGGCTGAGCGATCGGGGAGATCGCCGATGTTTATTGCGGTGGATCAGGAAGGCGGCATGGTGTCGCGACTTGTGAAAGGTGTCACGCTGATGCCGGGCAATATGGCACTTGGCGCAGCTGGTTCTGCCGGAGGCGTATTCGAATCGGCGGTCATGTGCGGCGAACAGCTTCGCGCACTCGGCATTAATTTGAACTATGCGCCGTGTATTGACGTGAACAATAACCCGGACAATCCGGTTATTAACGTTCGCTCCTACAGCGACCGGCCGGAGGTTGTCGGTGAGCTTGGTTTGGCGGCAGTTCGCGGTTATCAGCGCTCGCGTGTCTCGGCGACCGTGAAGCATTTTCCGGGACATGGCGATACAAGCGTTGATTCGCACCGGGATCTGCCTGTACTTACGCATGATCGGGAACGGCTTGATGCGATTGAGCTGGTTCCGTTTAAGATGGCAGCCGGCGAGACGGATATGATCATGACGGCCCATGTGTGTTTGCCTGCGCTGGACCCGTCAGGCGTACCTTCGACCTTGTCGCAGCCTGTATTGACGGGCTTGCTGCGTGAGGAGCTTGGCTATGAAGGCGTCATCGTAACGGACTGCTTGGAGATGAACGCCATCGACAAGTTCTATGGTCCGGAGCGCGGTGCTGTTATGGCGCTGCAGGCAGGCGCGGATATGGTGCTGATCTGCCACACGGCAGCGAAGCAGCGGGCTGCGATTGAAGCAGTCGTTGCCGCGGTAGAGAGCGGCGAGCTGAGCGAAGCGCGCATTGATGCTTCATTGGCGCGCATCATGCGCTTGAAGGAGAAGCGCGCGGTAGGCGAGGCGCTCGCGCCATGGGCGGAGGTCGAGCCGGCGCTGGATACGCCGGACCAGCGAGCTGCCGTCCGCCACTGGAGCGAGGCTTCGGCGACGCTCGTGAAGAACGAGCGCGGCTTGCTTCCGCTGCGGCGCGAGGCGAAGACGCTCGTGCTCTGGCCCGAAATCGTGACCGTGTCGGAAGCGGACGAGCTGCTGACCGACGACGGTACACTTGGGGGCCGACTCGCGGCGCGGATGCCGCATGTGACGGAACGGCGCGTCGGAGCTGCCGATGCGCTGCAGGATCTTGCGGCGTTCGAACAGATCGTGTTCGTGAGCTACGACGCGGCGAAGCACGCGAACGAGCGCGAGCTCGCTGCGCGGCTGCTCGCGGAAGCGGGAGATCGCACGGTTGCGGTATCCGTCCGCAACCCGCTCGATCTGCTCGTGTACCCGGACGTATCGGCGTTCCTCGCCGTATACGAATGCCGTCCACTCGCGCTGGAATCCGCCGCGGGTGCACTGCTCGGCGAGTTCACGCCAACAGGCCGACTGCCGCTGACCCTGTCCGCGCAGTACCCGTTCGGCTGGCGCTGGGGCGAGTAGGGATTTGAGATGTTATAGAGTTGCACGGGCCATGGGGCTTGTGCAACTCTTTTTTTGTTTGTGTGTTGCTGGTGAGGAGGCAACACATCGCTAGCAATGTAGCTAAATGAGAGGAAGAGTGGTTCGGAGAGCTACACATCGCTGGAAAAGTAGTCAAATGAGAGAAAGAGTGGTTCTGGGAGCTACACATTTCTGGAATAGTAGTCAAATCAGAGAAAGAGTATTAGAAAGAGTAGCACTAGAGGCAACACATCATCGGAAAACACAAAAGAAGCCAACCCAGAAGTCTACATTGGCGTAAAATCAACGGAAAACGCAAAAGAAGCTAACCCAGAAGTCTACATGAGTCTAAAGCCAACGGAAAGCGCAAAAGAAGCCAACCCAGAAGTCTACATTAGCGTAAAATCAACGGAAAACGCAAAAGAAGCCAACCCAGAAGTCTACATTGGCGTAAAATCATCGGAAAACACAAAAGAAGCCAACCCAGAAGTCTACATTAGCGTAAAATCATCGGAAAACGCAAAAGAAGCCTACCTAGAGGTCTACATGAGCGTAAAATCAACGGAAAACGCAAAAGAAGCCCACCCAGAGGTCTACATGAGCAGAAAATCTATTTTTTCACCCATCCTGTCACAAAACCCCCTCCTCCCCCGCCTTAACTTATGAAAGCATTCGGGGAGGGTGACAATAATGAATACTAACTATGATACAGCCGTGATCGGCGGCGGGTTGGCGGGTTTGATTGCAGCGATAAAGGTGGCGCAGAGCGGCCGCTCAGTCCTGCTGTTGGAGAAGTCGAATCGACTCGGCGGACGTGCGATGACGAACCATAACAAGGGTGTTTATCTCAACTTAGGCGGGCATGCGCTGTATAAAGCGGGTCGTGCGAATAGTATTCTACAAGAACTTGGCATTCGAGTGGAAGGCGCAAAGCCGTCCACCAAAATGAACGCCATCTGGAACAATCAGCTCGTCCCTATGGGGGCGGACCCGATTGGCATGCTGAAGACGAAGCTGCTCACTTGGTCCAGCAAGATGCAGCTGATGCGTCTGATGGTCAAGTTAACGCGCCTTAATGCCTCCAACATTCCTGCATCGAGCATTCGGGAATGGGCGGAGCGCGAGGTGCAAGATCCGATGGTACGGCATGTTTTCTATGCGCTGTGCAGGACGGCGACGTATGCTTTTGATCCGGATCATCAGCTCGCAGCACCAGCTCTGGGGCAAATTCAACGTTCGCTCAAAGGAGTCATCTATTTGCATAAAGGCTGGCAGACGATCGTGGATCAGCTGCGAGTCAAGGCTCAGCAGATAGGCGTGCACATCGTAGCCGCCAAATCGGTAAAAGAAATCACGCACAAGGAAGGCAAGGTTACAGCGCTCGAACTTGGAGATGGCACATCGATAACCATAGCAAATGCGATTAGTACGGCTTCCCCTTCGGAAACGTATAAACTTGTGCCCGGAGCCGAAGCGACGGTATTAAAGCAATGGAAAACAGAAGCGATCCCTTCTATGGCGGCCTGTCTTGATATTGGACTGAAGAAGCTGCCGGTCAAAGAGCATGAATTTGCGCTCGGCCTCGATCAGCCTATCTTCTTCTCCAATCATTCGGCCCATGCCACGATGAGCGATAACGGTGCGGTTGTGGTCCATTTGATCAAATATAACGGTCCCGGCGAGAACGACCCGAAGGCGGATGAGCAGCAGCTGCTGCAAACGATGAACTGGCTGCAGCCGGGCTGGCAGGACGAAGTTCTCGCGAAGCAGTTTCTGCCTAATATAACGGTAACGCACGGTTATCCGCGTACCGGTCAGAAGTTGAAGAACATTGGGCCGTCCGTTCCCGAAATTCAAGGCTTATATGTCGCAGGAGACTGGGCCGGTCATGGCGAATTGCTTGCTGACGCATCAGCCGCGAGCGCAGTCAGGGCGGCGGAAGCAATCGCGCATTCACCAAGCTTGGCTGCGGCAAGGTAACGACACGGAGGTGTGCCCATATGAACAGGAACACGGAATCGGAACCAAATAAGGGAGCATCGTCGTCTGTAGAGGAATATATTTCCTATCGGCCGCTCTTGTTTTCATTAGCTTATCGGATGCTGGGCAGCGTGATGGATGCGGAAGATGTGGTACAGGAGGCTTTTATTTATGTAAATGTGAAGAGGCCGGAGCACATCACCAGTATGAAGGCGTATTTGTGCAAAATCGTCACGAACCGCTGCATCGATCTGCTGCGTTCCTCTCGCAAGCAGCGGGAAGTCTACGTTGGAACATGGCTGCCGGAGCCGCTTGTCCCGGATGCGGCACGATCGTTCGCAGAGCCGGATGACCGTTATCTGCAGAAGGAGTCGATATCTACTGCATATTTGCTCCTGCTGCAGCAGCTGTCTTGGGTGGAGCGTGCCGTATTTCTATTGCGCGAAGTGCTGCAGTACGAGTATGACGAGATTGCGGAGATCGTGGGCAAGAGCAGCACGAATTGCCGCCAAATTTTCCGCCGAGCCAAACTGGCAATAAGTCAAATACCGGAGCCGGATGATGCGTTGAAGTCATCGCTGCAAACGACTCCAATCGAGCAGCAACAACAATTAAAGCCACCTGCCGTCGAGAAAACATCAACAATCGTGGAGCAGTTCGTGCAAGCCCTTATGTCCGGAAATATGGGACAATTGCTCAGCGTTGTTCGTGCAGATGCGGTTCTCTACTCGGATGGCGGCGGGAAGGTGAAAGCAGCGACCCGTCCGATTCAGGGCTCCGAGCGCATCGCGGCATTCTTCTTCGGACTGCTTGCTAAGCTGCCTCAAGATTATACCTACACCTTGTCCGAGGTGAACGGAGAAATCGGCATTGTCGGATACGATGGCAATGGACAGCCGAATAACGTGCATTCCTTTGAGATTACTGATGGTCAAATCTCATCGTTCTATATCGTCGTCAATCCCGATAAGCTCAGACATATCGCGGCTGCGTCGGAACGGTAGCCCTTTCGCGCGGTTTTGCCCTGTTCCCTTATCGCCTTCTCTTCCTAATCCTAGACTCAATCGCTGCTACAATTTGGTACATGAACGTTGCGAAAGCCGCAATGATGAATAAGCTCGCGAGGACAAGTGTAAAGTTAAACACTTGAAAACCATAAATAATTAAATAGCCCAGCCCTTCCTTGGCTACCAGGAATTCGCCTACAATAACCCCAACCCAAGCTAAGCCGACATTCACTTTAAGCGTCGATATGATAGCGGGGAAGGAAGCGGGCAGGATAACTTTGCTGTACGATTGCGTTTTGGTCGCGCCGAATACGTTCACTACTTTCACGTAGTTGGCGTCAACCTCCTGGAAGGCGTTATAGATGACGAGCGTGGTGATGATGACGGTAATCGAGAGTATCGTTGCGATGATGGAGAGGATGCCGGAGCCGAGCGCCACGATGAACAGAGGACCGAGCGCTACCTTGGGTAAGGAGTTCAGCACGACAAGATACGGATCGAGTACGCGTGCCAGAAAAGGGCTCCACCAAATGATCGTTGCAATCAACAAGCCGCATAACGTGCCTAGTGCAAAACCTGCCGCGGTTTCCGCTACCGTAACCCCGATATGAGGCAGCAGCGAGCCGTCCATTGCTTTTGTGTACAGCAGCTTGAAGATCTTGCTGGGATAACTGAACAGGAAGACGTCAATCAAACGCGTTCTCCCCGCATACTCCCAGGAGCCGAGGAAGAGGGCAAGCAGCAATACTTGCGTTATGTGAACAATAAGCTTTTCTTTATTTCTTGCTTGTTTAAAGGCCTTATAGATGAGCTGCGGATCGACATTGCTCCGCGGTTCTTTCTGTTGTTCTGTTCCAGATTGTACTGTTCCAGACTGTTCCGTCTCAGAAGGTTCTTTCCCCAACTTGTCGTTCCCCATAGGTGTCTTCATCTCCTTCTCTCCGTCGATTCGAACGCCTTCCGGACAATGCGAAACCACTCCTGAAACCCGTCTTGCTCACGCGCGGCAATAGGCGTCATCTCTGCCAGATACGCAGGGATGGCGATTTCGCTCTTTATCCGTCCCGGATTAGGCGCTAGCACAATCACTCTATCGCTCATCGCGATGGCCTCGGCTATATCGTGGGTAACCAGCAGCGAGGTTTTGCGGCGCGCTTTAAGAGTGTGGGAGATCAGGTTCTCGAGCTGCAGCTTCGTTTGAAAATCCAGCGACGAGAACGGTTCATCCAGAAATAAAATATCCGGTTCGGTAGCCAGTGTACGCGCAAGCGCTGCCCGCTGCCGCATACCGCCAGACAGTTCACCGGGATATTTGCCCGCTGACTGGCCAAGCCCCAGCTCCTCCAACAGATGAAGCGCGAACTCCTTCTTCTCGCGTGTCAGCTTGCCCATGATTTCCAGACCAATCGTCACATTCTCGCGAATCGTCCGCCACGGAAACAGAAAGTCCTGCTGCAGCATATAACCGATCTTCGACGTCGGACCGGTAACGGGCTGCCCGAGTATGGAGACCTCTCCTTCGGTTGGCAGGATTAAGCCCGCGATGATGGAGAGCAGCGTTGTTTTGCCGCAGCCGCTCGGGCCGACGAGGGAGACGAATTCACCGCTCCTGACCGTTAATGCAATCTGATCCAGAGCCAGCGTTGCCCCCTTCTCATTGACGTACACATGTGTAACATCCTTTACTTCCACGACAGGAATCACAGCGGTCACTCCTTCCATACGCTTGAAGAGGCCGCACGCAGGCGGCCTATCTGTCAAGTCCTTACTTCACATTCTTAATCGCTTTCTCTGCAAACGTATTGTTCACCAGCTTGCCGAATTCCGCAGGAGCATCCAGCTCGCCGGCCGATTTCATCACATCCTGCAAATTCGCCCACTCGGTTTCGTCGATGATTGGATCTGTTGCATAGGAGCCTTGATCTTTGTACCGTTTCACAACGCCGCGGATCAGCTCAATGTCTGTGTCCGGGAAGAATGGCGCAACAGCATCAGCGATTTCATTTACACTATGCTCCTGCACCCACTTTTGTCCTTTATGGACGGCATTCGTGAACTTCTGTACCGTACCCGGATTGTCATCGATATAGCTTTGTTTGGTCATGAACACGGTATAAGGCAGATGGCCGCTCTCCGTACCGAATGACGCAACGACATATCCTTTGCCTTGCTGCTCGATCATCGTAGCCGATGGCTCGAAGAGCTGAACGTAGTCGCCTGTACCTGATGTGAAGGCAGGAACGATGTTGGCAAATTCCACATTTTGAATGAGTTCCAAATCATTCTGAGGATCGATGCCGTGTTTCTTGAGCGTAAATTCACCGGCCATTTGCGGCATGCCGCCTTTGCGCTGCCCCAGGAATTTGGACCCTTTCAGCATGTTCCAATCGAAATTGTCGACCTTGGAGCGGGAGATCAGGAAGGTCCCGTCGGTTTGCGTTAATTGGGCGAAATTAATGACCGGATCTTCGGAGCCTTGAAGCGAGACATAAATGGATGTTTCGGATCCTACCAGTGCCACGTCAATGTTGTTACTGAGCAGTGCCGTCATCGTTTTATCTCCGCCCGGCGTTGTGGTCAGCTCTACGTCCAGACCTTCATCTTTGAAGAATCCATTCGTAATGGCGACATATTGCGGTGCATAGAAAATAGAACGCGTGACTTCACCGATTCGAACCTTGGTCGGTTCCGACTTTTTCCCGCCGCAGCCCGCCAGCAGAAGCGCTAAGCTGATGACGATGAAGGAAAGTCTCATCATACTTTTTTTCAAGTAAACCCCTCCATAGACTTTCTGCAATTCATGCCGGAAGCAGCCCGTCGTGCAGAAAAAAATAAGTATGTTCACATGGTATGCAGGAGCCTAGAAACGGTGCGTATAAATGGGATTGATTGGATGGTTTATGGAAGGGATTGGAGGGTTACTGTCGAATTATGGGAAATAGGGTGACAAACATGTTTGAGGGGATGAATGGAAAATGAGAAGACAGATTCAAACCGGAAGGTTATCGGTGCTTGCCCTGCTGTGGGCAACGATATTCCTTCTAGCAGCGGTAATACAAGCACCGGTCAGCGCAGCATCAGCTCCGTCAGCACCGACTATTATGGTGGTCATTGACGGTAAGCCGCTTCAATTATCAGCAGCTCCGCTTATGTATAAAGGCAGCTTAATGCTGCCGATGAAGTCGATATTGGATGCGCTTGATGTCAAAGCGGTGGTACAGCTGGGAAGAATCGATATGACGCGTGGATCGACGAAATGGAGTATCCGTTTGAACACGACGATGCTCCAAACATCCAATCAGAACATTCGTTTAAGCCAGGCGCCGGTTAATTTGAATGGACGTATTTACGTCTCGGCAAGGCTGGTTTCGATCGTGAGCGGGAAGAACGTGAGCTACGATACCAAGCAGAAGAAGGTTATTATCGGGTATAGTGAGGCCGATTTGAAAGTCTTTCAGCGCACGCTGTTTGAAGCTGCCATGAGCGGAGATGCGTTGACGATCGAGCGGATGCTGGATCGAGGCGTTGATCCGAATTTGAAGCTGGTCAACATGTTTGGGGATAATGTTCCGATTGAGTATACGGTGTTGAAAAGCAGTACGGCGGGGACGCGAGCGCTGCTGGAGCATGGTGCAGATGTCAAGCTGTCATCACGGGACTTGGTTTCGGAGGCGATATTGAACCAAAATGCCGATCTGCTAGACCTGCTATTGTCGCAAGGCTATGACGCGAATAAAACAAACCGCGATGGGTATTCCTATTTGGAATCCGCTTCAGGCGTAATTGGTCGTGCCAGCAATGGGAGTGTATACGTGAATCAATATCCGAAGGCAGAGATCGTTCAGACGCTGCTCGCACATGGCGCTGATCCGGGACTCGATAGTTCCTTGTATACAGCTGTTCAGTGGTCCAGCTACCCAATTGCGCAGCTGCTGCTCAAGGCTGGCGCTGATCCCTACAAAGAAAATCGGTTTCATGATACCCCCTACAGAATGGCTGTTTCTCGCGGCACGACCAAATGGTTAGCCGTTCAGGATAAACAGCCGGTTATACCGGAGCTGCGCATCGTGGATGCACAGGGAGTGCCGGTTGAGAGCGGTACAATCTTTATTCAGTCCGCAGAAGGCAGATACGACCTGGATCGCTGGGTGAACTGGGAAGGACTCACAGCTTATGCGGAATTGCCTGATGGTAACTATAAAATTGTGAGTGTTAGGACTTACCGCACGACCAGTGTGCTGAACAAGCCGATTCGTGTGCAGAATGGCCAGTTTGAGAGCGCAACGCTGCAGCTGCAGAAGCCCAATGTGACCGGAACCGCTAGTTTCGAGAATGTCTCCGTCAATCGTTCCGGCCAGGTGAACATCTATAATGACAGTAACAGCTACATTTGCGATGTGGTTCTGAATAATGGGAAATTCGAGCTCTTCCTGCCGCCGGGAACGTACAGCTTCGGCCAATATTTTGAATTTAGCGGTGACACCTATTCGGCCAAAGGAACAATAACCGTTCCTGCAGAAGGCTCCGTCGCAGCCAATATGACTGTGTCGGCTACCAAGTACGTGTATCCGCAGGGCTAATTAGTACTATTCAACCGGAAACGAGGATGCCTATGAACATATTCGCTGTGAGGCACGGTCAAACCGAATGGAATGTAGCGCGCCGCATCTGTGGAATCTCAGATATTGCCTTGACGAGTCGAGGCATTGAACAAGCAAGAACGTTGGCCGCGAGCATGGGAGATGTGAAGATCGATCTTATCCTTTCATCTCCGCTCATGAGAGCCAAACAAACCGCTGAGATCCTTTCTGATGCGCTAGGAGCAGCTTATACCGTAGAAGATAGACTCAGGGAGCAAAATTATGGAAAATACGAGGGCGTTATGCGTGATGACGCTGGTTTCCTTGAGGCAAAGAAACATTTTCCGAGCAAGCTCTCAGGTGGAGAATCCGTATTGCAGGTGGCGCAACGAGTCTATAATTTAATCGATGAAATCATAGAGAGGTATAAAGGTCTGCATGTATTGCTGGTCTCTCATGGCGGAATCTGCAGAGTCATTCATGCTTATTTCCATGAACAATTGAATGAAGAGTACTATAACTTTCACACCGGCAATTGTGAGCTTAGAGCATACGAAGTGAAAGTAAGCGAAGTTTAGCTGTATATCATCAATTTGTGCCGCATTGCGCTAAGAGAGAGACTCTTATGCCAATGGGGCTTTTTCTTTGGAAGAATTTTATCGCCACTGCTCCATGATATGGGATACAATACCAATTACGATGTCTTAGTGAGGTGCCGCATAATGAAAGCTGGCGAACTGGTTGGGAGAGGCAATACAGCGGATGTCTATGAGTGGGGCGAGCATGAGGTTATTAAACTCTTTCATCATGCCCATGAAGCACCGAAGGAAGCGAAGAATGCAGCAATTATATCCCGGTTAGCTGTACGGACGCCGAGGTTCGGCGGACTTATTGAGTATGAAGGCCGCTCCGGCATCGTCTATGAGCGAATCAACGCTCCTTCCATGATGAGCAGGATTGAACCAAACAGAGAGAGCGTTACCCACTATGCGAAATTGATGGCGGAGCTCCACTATCAGCTTCATGAACTGAAGGTTGATTTTACCCCGAATCTGAAGCAAGAGCTGCTAAAACATACGATGGCAGCCACCGAAATTTCGGATCGCCAGAGGGATCACATTATAGCCATGCTTCGGCAATTACCGGACGGGCAGGCATTATGCCACTATGATTTTCACCCGGGTAACATACTCATGGCAGCGGATGGACCTGTCATCATTGACTGGATGAATGTCCTAATTGGCGACAAGGCCGCGGATGTGAGCCGAACCTTGATGATGCTGGCATCGAACTCTTTACCACCGGAAGCGCCTAGCTGGCTGCGTGATGGGCGGAGGCTATTTCACGAGGTATATTGCGATGTATACATAGCTTTAAGTGGCGTCGAGACAGCTGAGCTGGAGGCGTGGAAGCTTCCTACATTAGCCGTTCGCATCCACGAAATGGTTGGCAAGGAACAAGAAGAAATTATTGAACTGCTGCAAGATACATGGGTGGAATAAATTTATGATCGTTTATATGATTGGTTAGGAGAAACAGCATGACGGCAAAGAAGCTTACTGTGCTAGCAGGATTAATGTTTATTATGGGATGTTCATCTCCCAAGTTCGTCCAGCCTGATTCCCCGGAAAATGTAGCTATACTCGTGAAGCAGGCAATCGATCATCAGGATTTGCAGCAGTTGAATGCCTACTTGTCGGACGCAATGAAGGGAACCCTTTCAGAGGAAGATATGAGTCAATTGAAGGGCATCTCCGCAACCGGAGCCGAGCTTCGAACTTATAGCTTTCTAAGGATGGAAGATGAGATTCTGCTGCTGGATATCGTGAAAGACCCTGATTCAGACATGTACCAGGTGCAAGATATCATTCATGTGCCGGAAGAGAACAGGGCGATGTTTGATCAAACTGCACCGTTAGACGAAATCGAATAGATTGAGAGTGATACTAGAAAAAAAAGGCCGCTGGTATCGCTCTATTGTTGGGCGCAAACAATAAAAAAGTGTAAATTTCCAAAAAGTTATTCCATTATTCAGAAATGATGGTAAATTAGTAATATGTATTTCTGGTATCGATACCAGAAATAGTCTAGATGCTGTTTCAGAGATCAGGAATGAAGGCGATCATGAACAACTTTATACGATGAATAACAATGATCACGGAGGTAGACATGAACCATTCGATGTATAACGGATGTATCAGCCGGGATGTTCTGGAGGGCTTTCTGTCCAGGGCGGTTACGGCCGCAGATTTGGTCAACAGTGATACGTTAAATGATGACTTAAGGATGATCAAGAACATCGGGGCAAAGTTTCTGGGACGTGCTTCGGGCGTGTGGCTGCTGGAAGCGGATGACGGCGAGCATTTCCGGAAGTCTAAGACGCTTGCTGAGCGTGCACATGAAGTGGACCCGGACATTATGCTGCAAACCTGCATTTTCGAAGCTGTTTTCCCGGATGTCGAGAAGATCAAGATTCCGGAATGGGTGTTCAAAGCCTTTCAATTGCCGGCAGAGGATCGCAATTTCCGTATCACCGATATGCTGTTTGACGAGAACCCGCAAGGCTTCGTCTGGGACGACGGCGGCGGCATTCCCAATATGAACAAGCTTGAGACACAGTTCTGGTTCTATTACCGGGCGGTTAACTATATCGATGCCGGCTATGAAGCCATTCATATGGGGCAGATTCACCTGTACACGGCTGAAGACTTCGGGCTCAAGAAGACGATTGCCTTATTCCAAATGATAAGGGATTATGCGAGCGAGCATGCGAGACGAGGCATTGTGCTGCTTGATGCACATACGCATGGCGTGAACATGGATGGCAAGCTTCTGTTTGATTTTCATTCCATGCCATACTCCCGGATGCCGATTCAAGACGTACCAAGCGACAAGCTTGCACTTGTGCAAGAAGGCTTCAGTGAAGGCGGCGTGACGCCTAGCGGATGGAGCTGCGATTCGTTACCGATGCTGATGGAGCTCGATAATTGGGGCGGTAAATTCTTCGATGATCAGGACAACATTCCAGATGAACGCAGAGCATGGATGGAATGGTGGGGCTACGATCAGATTGGCTGGTTCGCATCGCAGGATGAAGAGAGTCGTAACCGTTTTCTTGAATACGCCTTCAAATGGACGGCCGTAAACAATACGAACGCATATATGCAGATGCCGATTCGAAGAACGCTCGGCAGTTATCATGTTCCGATGCCGACCGGCAGCGCTGGAGAAGAACTGTCGAATTGCTATCAGGCGAATCAAGCAGGCGAAGGCTGTCCGCTCGGATTCGGACAGGAAGAGAAGATCAGATCGCTGTGGCAATCCGAACAGGATCTAAGGCAGCGTGCAGGCAATCCGCTGCCGAACACCTCCTATGGGGCGGATGACAGCTATGATCCCGAGACAGGAATCAAACTTCCGGCTCGCGTCATCCTATACGGAAGCTTCCAGCATCATGTTGGCGCGTTCAATAATGACTCCAATAGCGAAACAACGCGGATGTACTACATCGGTAATGGCATCTACCGGCGCACCTTTGTTATGCCGTTCACGGGTTCTTACACCTATGCCGTTGCACCATACGGAACGTTATCGCAAACGTATTCAATTGATGAATATCCGCGGAGCGGCTCATCGACGAAAGCGACAATGAACATCGAGCAGGATAACACGGTTATTGAATTTATCTTTGACTTCATGAAGCGAAGCCTTACTGTGCAAGTGGTCGAAGGGTTGTAATACGGTCCTAATGACAGGATTCGCCAAAAACAGCTATTGAGATTTGCAATCTTTTTTCGTAAAATAAGTTAAGCGCTTAATCTACTGTGGAATAGTAAGAAGAGCGTTATTTTTATGTCAAAGGGTATAGCGCTTAACCTACTCAATCTAAGGAGGAGTCAAGCATAATGAATACAGTTCGGCTTACGATGTCGCAAGCGCTGCTGCGATTTCTGGATCAGCAATATATCTCGGTAGACGGCGAGGAAACGAAGTTCGTTAAGGGCGTTATGGGTATCTTCGGTCATGGCAACGTAACCGGGATCGGGGAAGCCTTGGAGCATAGCGCAGGTGAACTGGTTTACATACAAGGCAAGAACGAGCAGGGCATGGTTCATGCCGCAGCTGCATTCGCGAAGCAAAGCAATCGCAAGCAGATTTATGCCTGCACGTCCTCTATCGGACCAGGTGCTTTGAATATGATTACGGCGGCTGCGACGGCAACCGTAAACCGCATCCCGGTGCTGCTGCTGCCGGGTGATAATTTTGCCAGCAGACAGCCGGATCCGGTGCTGCAGCAGTTAGAAGTTGTAAGCGATTACACCATTTCCGCTAACGAACCTTTCAAATCAGTCAGCAAGTATTGGGACCGTATCGTGAGACCGGAGCAATTGATGACGGCTGCGGTGCAAGCGATGCGCGTATTGACCGATCCCGCAGAGACCGGCGCAGTGACGCTGGCTCTGCCGCAGGATGTACAGGCGGAAGCTTATGACTATCCGATCCATTTCTTTGACCGCAAGGTGCATTATTTGGATCGTCGTCCGCCGGTGCCGGACGCGATTAAGCGCGCGGTGAAGCTCATGGCTGGCAAGAAGAAGCCGCTCCTTATCGCGGGCGGCGGTGTGTTGTATTCTTCTGCATCGAGTGAGCTTGCTGCATTCGCCGAGGCTTTCCATATCCCGGTTGCCGAGACACAAGCAGGCAAGAGCTCATTGCCTTGGAACCATCCGCTAAACGTAGGCGCGATCGGAGTTACCGGTGCTCTGGCCGCAAACAAGATCGCGCAAGAAGCCGATCTCATCATCGGCGTGGGCACGCGGTATTCCGATTTCACGACGGCTTCCAAGTCCGCCTTCGGTCATCCGGATGTGCAATTCATTAATGTGAATGTCAGCGGATTCGATTCCTCGAAGCTGAACGGGGTAGCGATTACGGCGGATGCCCAAGAAGGCCTAATCGCGCTGCAAGCTGCACTCCAAGATGTTCACTATTCGAGTGAACATGATCTGCAGGAGATCCATGCCATTAAGCGGGAGTGGGATGATGAGGTCGATCGACTTTTTGCCATAGAGCATGAGCTTGGTTTGGCTCAGACCCGGGCACTGGGCATCATCCAGGAGACAATTGCATCTAACTCGGTTATCGTATGCGCGGCGGGAAGTCTGCCCGGTGATCTTCACCGGGTGTGGCGGCCAACCGAACCCAAAACCTATCATATGGAATATGGCTTCTCCTGCATGGGGTATGAGATCGCCGGCGCATTCGGCGTCGCGCTGGCTGAACCGCGCCGCGAAGTCTATGCGATCGTGGGAGATGGCGGGTATCTCATGCTTCACTCCGAGCTGGTGACCAGCTTGCAGGAAGGTCGCAAAATCACCGTATTGCTGTTCGACAACCACGGGTTCCAGTGTATCCATAATTTGCAGAGGAGCCAGGGCAGCGACGGCTTCGGGAATGAGTTCCGTTTCCGCTCGGCGGAGACAGGTAAGCTGACCGGAACGTATATGCCAATCGACTTCGCGGCACATGCGCGCAGTCTTGGTGCTAAAGCCTACAAGGCAAACAACGAGCAAGAATTGAAGGAAGCGCTGCAGCTGGCGAAGCAAGAAACGGTCACTACACTCATCGAGATTCCTGTTGTGCCGGGCACGAATACAGGCGGATATGAGTCCTGGTGGAACGTTGCTGTTCCCGAGGTGTCAGAGAGCGATAACGTGATCAAAGCCGGTAAAGAAATGAACGCCAAAATCAGATCCATTCAAATCCTATAAAAGAGGGGCTGCCAGCCTATGAAACAGTTGCCATTCCGATTAGGGATTCATCCCATTAATTGGGTTGGAGAGGATGTAAAGGAACACGGTGACGATACTTCGTTCGATCGGATCGTCGATGACATCGTTGCGCTTGGTTTAACGGGTACGGAGATGGGACGGAAGTTTCCGAGCGATCCGCAAGTGCTGAAGAATGAGCTGTCACGACGCGGGATCAGCTTGACGTCGCAGTGGAAGTCGGTGCTCTTCTCCGATCCGGCGTATCGTGAAGATGAACTGAACGCCTATCGGTCACATGCACAGTTTCTTAAGGAAATGGGAAGCACGGTGATTAGCACATGCGAAGCGGGAGGATCGCTGCACTTCGATCCGCGGCGTTCTCCGAATGAGAAGGAAGTGCAGCGTTTAAGCGATGAACAGTGGGCGTCGCTGGCTGAAGGCTTGAATGCTGCCGGCGCAATTGCCAAGGAGTATGGGCTGAAATTGACCTATCATCATCACGGGGGAACGGTTGTGGAGCGGCCGGAAGAGATCGATCGCCTCATGGAGCTGACCGATCCGGAGCTCGTCTACCTGCTCTTCGACACGGGGCATGCCTATTACGGAGGAGCAGACCCGCTGACTGTTCTGCAGAAGCATTACGAACGAATTGCTTATGTTCACTTGAAGGATATCCGGCCTCAGATATTGGAGGAGGCAAGAGCCGAACAGGCGGACTTTATCACTTGCATCCGCAAAGGCGTGTTCACCGTTCCGGGCGATGGCTGCATTGATTTTGGGCCGATTCTATCTGAACTGGTCAAACGTAATTATAAGGGATGGGCTTTGCTGGAGGGTGAACAAGATCCCGCGCTGCATCCCGCCTATGAATATGCGAGGAATGCGCTTCAGTACATCGATTCTCTGATCTCGGAAGAAAGAAGGTAATCCACGCCATGACCTATGTGTCCTTCAAGGCAGACAGAGCTTATGACTTCACGGCGATTGGACGTCTCTGCATCGATTTGAATGCGAACGAGATCAATCGCCCGATGGAAGAGACGATGACATTTACCAAATATGTCGGCGGCTCTCCTGCGAACATTACAATCGGCATGGCAAGACTTGGACGCCAAACGGCGTTTATCGGGAAGATCGCAAATGATCAGATGGGGCGCTTCATCCTCGATTATTTGCAGAGAACCGGGATTGAGACGGAGAATGTCGTGACCGATCGGTCCGGTGCGGTGACCGGTCTGGCTTTTACCGAGATTAAGAGTCCTACCGATTGCAGCATTCTCATGTATCGCGACAACGTGGCCGATCTGCTGCTAGAGGCCGGCGAGGTCAGTGAGGCTATAATCGCGCAGTCGAAGATGCTCTTGATCTCAGGCACGGCGCTTGCTCAGAGTCCTTCGCGGGAGGCGGTGTTCCAAGCGCTGCAGTTTGCGAAGAAACACGGAACCGTTATCGCCTTCGATCTGGATTACCGCCCTTATACGTGGACTTCCAAACAGGAAACAGCCGTTTACTATAATATGGCCGCAGCGTATTGCGATATCATCTTGGGGACGCGCGAGGAGTTCGACATGATGGAGGTGTTCGAGCAAAATCCGGAGCACAGCGACAGCGTAACCGCCTCCAAATGGTTCGACTACAACGCGAAGATCGTCATTATCAAGCATGGCAAAGAGGGCTCGATCGCCTATACGGCCGACAACAAGAGTCATAGAGCGAAGAGCTTCCCGGCGAAGGTTATCAAAACCTTCGGCGCAGGCGACTCCTATGCCGCCGGTTTCCTGCATGGGATCATGCAGGGCTGGTCGCTTGAGCAGTGCATGGAATTCGGCAGCGCGGCTGCCTGTATCGTCATTTCGAGCCATAGCTGCTCCGACGCCATGCCAACCGAGAGTCAAGTGCTCCGCTATATCGAGGATTGCAATAACGGCAAAATAACGGCCTCATAGTCGCCGCTGACAGACTGTTGATTACGAAAGGGGAATTCGAGTATGACACAAGTGTTGAACAACTGGATCGGAGGCAGCTGGGTACCATCCGCCTCTGCCGCGCACGAGAACGTCTATAACCCGGCAACGGAAGAAGTGTTGGCGCTGGTTCCGCTCTCGACCAAAGAAGACGTTGACCTTGCGGTGAGAACGGCTAAGGAAGCTTTCTCGGGATGGAGCCGGACGCCTGTACCGCGCCGGGCTCGCATTTTATTCAAATATCAGCAGCTCTTGGTCGACAACTGGGAAGCGCTCGCCCGCCTAGTCACACTCGAGAACGGCAAAAGCTACAGTGAAGCTTACGGCGAGGTGCAGCGCGGGATCGAATGCGTTGAATTCGCTGCAGGAGCACCGACGCTGATGATGGGTAAACAACTGCCTGACATTGCGTCCAACCTCGAATCCGGCATGTATCGTTATCCGGTTGGAGTCGTTGCCGGGATAACGCCTTTTAACTTTCCGATGATGGTGCCATGCTGGATGTTCCCGCTCGCTATAGCTTGCGGCAATACGTTTGTCATGAAACCATCGGAGCGTACGCCACTTCTGGCGAACCGTCTCGCGGAGCTGTTCACGGAAGCGGGATTGCCGGATGGCGTCCTTAATATCGTTCATGGCGCGCATGATGTCGTGAATGGCATCCTGGAGCATCCGGATGTTACGGCCGTGTCGTTCGTCGGCTCCCAGCCGGTAGCTGAGTATGTGTACAAAACAGCGTCCGCGAACGGGAAGCGGGTTCAAGCGCTTGCCGGAGCGAAGAACCATTCCATCGTGATGCCGGACGCCGATCTGGAATTGACCGTTAAAGAAATTGTCAATGCGGCATTCGGCTCCGCAGGCGAGCGCTGCATGGCTTGCTCCGTCGTAGTAGCTGTAGGCGAAGTTGCCGATACACTCGTGAACAAGCTGGTCGAAGCAGCAGATCGCATTACGATCGGCAATGGCATGGAAGAGGGGATTTTCCTCGGCCCCGTTATTCGCGGACCCCACAAAGAACGTACATTGAAGTACATTGAGCTTGGCGAGTCGGAAGGCGCGCTCTTGATTAGGGACGGACGCAAGGATGCGGCTTCAGCGGGCGAAGGTTACTTCGTTGGACCGACCTTGTTCGATGAAGTGCAATGCGGCATGAAAATTTGGGAAGACGAGATTTTCGCGCCGGTTCTCTCCATTGTGCGTGTGGAAACGTTGGAAGAAGCCATCGAAGTGGCCAATCGGTCGGATTTTGCCAACGGCGCATGTTTGTTTACGAAGAGCGGCGCTAACGTTCGTCAGTTCCGTGAAACCATCGATGCCGGCATGCTGGGCGTGAATCTTGGTGTTCCGGCTCCAATGGCGTTCTTCCCGTTCTCCGGTTGGAAGAAGTCGTTCTACGGCGACTTGCATGCTAACGGCAGCGACGGTGTAGAGTTCTACACGCGCAAGAAAATGATCACTACCCGCTGGTAAGAGGAGGCATATCGATATGGCGTTGGGGAAAATCAAGATCGGCATCATCGGAGCAGGTCGAATCGGCAAAATACATGCCGATAATCTGCTGCGGATGCCTCAAGTGGAAGTCATCGCAGTGAGCGATTTATTCGCAGGTGCCGAGCTTGAGGAATGGGCGGCGCTGCGAGACATTCCGCTAGTGACGAAGGACAGCGGGGCCATTATTGCCCATCCGGATATTGATGCCGTGTTCATCTGTTCTTCTACTGACACGCATGTCCCGCTCATTAAACAAGCTGCACTGGCGGGCAAACATATCTTCTGCGAGAAACCTGTCAGTATGGACATCAGACAAACTCAGGAAGCTGTAGAGACCGCGAAGCAGGCTGGCGTTAAGCTGCAGATCGGGTTCAACCGTCGATTCGACCATAACTTCCAGAGGATCAGCGAGCATGTGCAGAGCGGTACGATTGGAACCCCGCACATTGTCAAAATCACCTCGCGTGATCCGAATCCGCCGCATCAAGATTACATTCGTGTATCCGGCGGTATGTTCATGGATATGATGATCCATGATTTCGATATGGCACGTTACGTGACCGGCAGTGAAATTGAAGAGGTATACGCACACGGCGGCGTGTTGATCGACCCTGTATTCGCGCAATATGGCGATGTCGATACGGCGATCGTAACGCTGAAGTTTGCTAACGGGGCGATGGGAGTCATTGATAACAGCCGTCAAGCCGTATATGGATACGATCAACGGGTGGAGGTTTTTGGCTCCAAAGGCGCGGCAGCCGTGACGAATGATTATCCGAATTCGGCGGAAATCAGTACGGCTGAAGGCGTGTACCGCGATAAGCCGCTGCACTTCTTCCTGGAGCGGTATCAAGAGGCCTACAGAGCAGAGACGCGGATCTTTATCGATTGCATCCGAGAGGATCAGCCGGTTCCGGTCAGCGGTTCCGACGGTCTGCAGGCAGAGTTGACGGCGCTGGCTGCTAAGTTATCGTTGATGCTTGCGCGTCCCGTGAAGATCGCGGAAGCGATGCAGCTCGCGGAGCAGCATGCGATTCTTATCTAGGAGGGGAGATAGGCAACGATGTCGAATTTAATCATTGCGCCGGCTGATCATCCGGATCACGATGGTAGTATAATGAACATTACGCCGGAGTCGGCAGGTTGGAAGTATGTTGGATTTCAAGTCATCAAGCTGGAAGCAGGTCAAGCCTTTCGCCGCGATACCGGAGATCGAGAAGTGTGCCTTGTCCTTCTCAGCGGTAAAGCGGATGTGACAACGAGGTCGCAAGAATGGCTTGCGATTGGAAGCAGAATGAACATATTCGAACGAACAACGCCTTATTCGGTTTATGTACCGAATGACGATAACTACGAGATTCGCGCTGTAACGGATTTGGAAATGGCCATTTGTTCCGCTCCCGGCCATGGCCATCATGAAGCGCGGCTGATTAAACCGGAGCAAGTCGGTGTGGAAACACGCGGATATGGCAGCTTAGAGCGACAAATTCATAACATTTTGCCTGAGCAGCAGTCGGCTGACAGCCTGCTTGTCGTGGAGGTGTTCACGCCTAACGGACATTGGTCCAGCTATCCGCCGCATAAGCATGATCAAGATGCGCTTCCGGCAGAATCGCTGCTCGAGGAAACCTATTATTTCCGGATTCAGCAGGAGAAAGGGTTTGCGATCCAGCGTGTTTACACAGACGATCGCTCCTTAGATGAGACGCTGGTTGTCAAGGATGGGCAAGCAGTCATGGTGCCCAAAGGCTATCATCCGGTCTCCGCTCCGCCGGGATATGATTGTTATTATCTGAATGTAATGGCCGGTCCGGTACGTACGTGGAAGTTCCACAACGATCCGGATCATGAGTGGATCATGGTCAATCCGAATCCGAATCGCTAGCAAATTGTAAGCGGCATAGAAGCAGGAGGAGTTACAAGAGTGAAAGCAACGATTTACGACGTAGCACGAGAAGCCGGGGTTTCCATTGCGGCCGTCTCCCAAGTCATTAACGGGAAAGGGAAAATCAGCGAAGAGCGCCGCGCCTCTATTATCAGCGTCATGGAACAGCTGAATTATAAGCCGAGCCTCATCGCCTCCGCATTGACCGGCAAGAAAACGTATACGCTTGGGATGCTCATTCCGGATATCTCCAACCCCTTCTTCGCCGAAATCGCCCGGGCCGTGGAAGACCAAGGAGATGTGCATGGCTACAGCTTGGTCATCTGCAGCACGGATAACAAGGACGAGCGGGTCGAACGGTATTTGAATTTGCTTCAACAGAAGAGCGTTGACGGTATCATTATCGGCACGGGGATCGATAGCGGGGAGCTGCTGGATAAGCTTCTCAAGAAGTCCATCCCATTCGCGCTGATCGCGAGGGAAATGCCTGGCCATGATCTTGCAACCGTCGTCGTTGACGATTATGAAGGCGGTCGAATGGCGGCTCGTCATCTGCTGGAGTTAGGGCATACCCGGATGGCTGTGCTTGCTGAGCATCCGAAAGTAATTAGCTCGCAAGAACGGATTCGAGGCTTCCAAGACGAAGTCGCTGAAGAGGGCTTACAGATCCCGGAGTACATGGTTAAAATGAGCGGGCATGACTTGGTTAGCGATGGCAGGCGCAGCGCTTCAGAGCTGCTTCGTTATGCGGATCGCCCAACAGCCGTGTTCTGCTGCAACGACCTGCTTGCCATCGGCGCGCTGCAAGCAGCGAAGGAGATGGGCGTTCGCGTTCCGGAGGAGCTGTCGATTGTCGGCTTTGACAATACGATATTGGCGACGGTTACCGATCCCCCGCTGACGACGGTTTCGCAGCCAACGGAGCAGATGGGTCAGCTTGTTGTAGACTTGGTTCTGAGTAAGAATCATGCAGGGAAACCTGGAGAATCGAAGCGTATGGTGCTGAAGCCCGAGCTTGTTATCCGGCAATCGAGCGGGAAACCACTCTCTATCTAGACGACGAAGCTGTCCGGTTGGGTTACAGTAAGAAGTTCAGTCGCAGCCCCATTCATGGGGCATACGACTTCGTTTTATGGTATCGGTACCAGAAAGTTCGACAAAGGCACTAGGAGGGCTTAATCAATGAAGTTCATGGAAATCAATGGCGTTCGTCTGTCCCGGCTCATTATGGGAACCGGCGACTTAAGCAAGTTGAATGGAACGGACATGTTGGACACCTACGTTGCCGCAGGCGGAACAACGATTGATACCGCTCATCAATATCGGCGTGCCGAGACAATCATCGGGCAATGGATGACGGAGAAGGGAAACCGGAATCAGATGGTCATCATGACCAAAGGTGCTCACCACAATGACGGCAGCCCCGGGCCTCGCGTGAATGCGGAAGCGATACGCAAGGATTTGTTCGAAAGCCTTGATCGCTTGGAAACGAATTATATCGATTTGTATGCTCTTCATCGAGACGAGCCGGGAACGCCGGTCGGGCCGATTATGGAAGAGTTGAACTTACATCTGAGCGAAGGCCGGGTACGGGCCATCGGCGCTTCTAACTGGACGCATCATCGCATACAGGAAGCTAATGACTATGCTCAGGCGCATAATCTGTCCGGTTTCATGTTCAGCAGCACGAATCTCGCTCTGGCGGCAGCGAATGAGCCGAGATGGGAGGGCTGCGTGTCAGCGGATGAACAGGCCAGCCAGTGGCATGAGCGTCATCAATTGCCGCTGCTTGCATGGTCTGCGCAAGCGGGTGGTTTCTTTACAGGGCTATTCTCGCCGGAGGATCGATCCAATTCGGACATGGTTCGCGTCTATTATAACGAGGACAACTGGAAGCGTTATGAGAGAGCGAAGAAGCTGGCAGAAAGCAAAGGTGTCACGGCTCTGCATATCGCCCTATCATTTGTGCTCAATCGTCCGTTTCCAACCGGAGCGATCATTGGTCCCCGCACGGATGCGGAGTTGATGGATTCCGTGAAAGCGATGGAAATTAATCTTACAGAAGCAGAGCAGGAATGGCTGGATCTGAAACGAGAGGAGCTTGCGGTATGAGAGAGAAACTGGCAGCGCAATTGTACACGCTCCGGAATGAATTGAAGAAGGATTTCCCCGGCACACTTCGCGAGCTGAAGAAGATGGGATGGCATGCCGTACAAATCGACGGTTTGCATGGCAATGATCCACGCGAGATCGCATCGGTAATGGATGAGCTCGGTCTGCAGACTGCCGGGATGCATGTCGGTTTAGAGCGCATGAAGCATGATTTGCCGGCCGTGTTGGAAGAAGCGCGATTATTCAAGACGAGAGATTTCATCTGTCACTCGCTTCCGGACGAACTTATGAACCCGGATGGTTATCGAAGTGTACGGGAAGCGCTGCGCCAAGTTGCAAGCCAAGTAAGCGGGCTGGGCTTTAGGGCCGGCTACCATAACCATGACTTTGAATTTCATACGTCCATGAATGGGCAATACGCGCTGGATTATGTGTTAGAGCTGGATCCCGAGAGTCCGGTCTACGCGGAGATCGATACGTATTGGGTCAAGAAAGCGAATGTGGATCCGCTCACGTACATTCAACAATACGCCGGCCGCATGCCAATTCTCCACTTGAAAGATATGACTGCTGACGAACGAAGGTATTTTGCCGAGGTTGGCAGCGGAATTATAGACTTTGTGCCGATCATTCGGTGGGGAGAAGCCAGCGGCGTAGAATGGTACGCTGTTGAGCAGGATTACTGCCCGGGCAGCCCGATGGACAGTCTGGCATTAAGCTTGGAGAACTTGCTTCGGATGGAGAATGAAATCAAACGGGCTGTGAATAATTAATCGTATTCTATCTTAGAGAGACCATCCATGAGAAGGAGCCGATTCAAGATGCGTAAACCATTAACCGCAGCCCATACGGGCTGCGGCATTCATCCGGATAACACGTTAGCTTCGTTCTTCGAGGCGATGGAGAGCGGTGCCCAAATCGCAGAAGTAGACGTGCTTGTCACGCTTGGAGGTACGGCAGTGCTGCTGCATGATCATTCGCCGGCTCTGCAGAAATATACCTATGAGGAACTGAACGCTCCAGAAGTGAGAGAGTCACTCTCGCCTGCGTATATCGAGCATGAGGTAGCGACACTAGAACAGATCCTCCGGCTATCGGAGTCCCGCGCTATGCTGCTCAATTTGGATTTGAAATCAACCGACGCTATTGAAGCGACAGCTAAGCTGATTTATCAGTTCGCTGCGCAGAAACGCGTCTTTATTACGGGGGCTTCCGATTCGATGACCGCGAGGTACCCGGATATTAGAGTGATGTACAACACACCTGATGTTTGGACCGAAGGGAAGGGCGAGCGCTATGTCGAGTTTGCGGATGCCGTTTGCCGGAAAGCGCAAATAGGCGGCTATGCCGGTTTGAACATGGAGAGCTCGACATATCGCCAAGAAGTAGTCGATCGTGCGCATGCCGCAGGACTGCTCGTTTGGGTGTACACGGTGAACGATCCGCAAGAGATGAGACGGCTGATTGGATTAGGGGTAGATGCCATCACCACGAGACAGCCAAGCCGACTGTTAAGTATTCATGAAGAGTAGAAAAACGTATAGCCATATTCGAAATTAGTTGCTATAATGAAACCAATGGCAACGCTTACTTTCCGTTTTATTGGAAAGTAAATTTTTTAGCCGTTTCTGGTATCGATACCAGAAAATAAACCCGAACCGACAGAAGCAACAGAGCACAACAAGAATTAGCCATTTCTCCGAAAAGAAGGTGATTCCCGACTCATGGCAAATGTCTCGACGACTTCGCAAGTGAAGCTGAGAAAACCCAGAGCTTCTCTGTGGAAAAACATTATGCTGCATCGGTACTTGTATTTCATGCTACTGCCTTGTCTCGTGTTCTTCATCGTATTTTCATATATTCCGATGGGCGGCTTGTTGTTAGCCTTTAAGGAATATAAGTTCAACAAAGGCATTCTCGGAAGCCCATGGATCGGTTTTGACTATTTCGTAACCTTCTTCAACTCTTACCAAAGCAAGAGTTTAATCCAAAACACACTGATTATCAGCAGTATGAAGCTGTTCCTGTACTTGCCTTTCCCAATCATACTAGCCCTCATGTTTAATGAAGTTCGCAACAAATGGTTCAAGAACGTGTCTCAGAGCGTGCTCTATCTGCCGCATTTCCTGTCCTGGGTCGTGGTTGTCGGCTTGATTCAGCGGATTCTCGCTCCGGACACGGGCTTGCTCAATCAATTCATTGCCAATGTTGGCGGTGATGGCAGTATCTTCTACATGATGGACCCTAAATACTTCTATCAAATCATGTTCGGCAGCCATCTGTGGAAGTCGATTGGCTGGGATTCGATCATTTATATGGCAGCGATATCAGGTGTAAACCCCGATATGTATGAAGCGGCCAAGATCGATGGTGCCGGTAAGCTTCGGGAGATCTGGAACATTACACTGCCGTCTATCATGCCGACGGTCGTCATCCTGTTTATTTTATCGCTTGGGAACATTTTATCCGCCGGATTCGATCAGCTTTACCTGCTGCGAACGCCGGGAAACATGCAGCTTTCCGATATCTTAGATACTTATATCATTCGTGTCGGCTTACAAGGCGGTCAATATGGTTATGCAACCGCAGTTGGTATGCTGCAAGGCGTTATCGGACTAATCTTAGTAGTTTTGGCTAATCGGCTGTCTCGCAAAGTGTCAGACACTTCACTATGGTAACGCTACCATGTAATGAAGAACGTTCTAATGGTGGAAACGTCAACCGACGTATTCATACAAAAAATTGAATTAAAGGGGTAAAACGCATGAGCAGAAAATGGACGAAGTTTCTAGCGATTCCTGTTATGGTTTCCATGCTTCTCGCAGGTTGTTCCAACAACAGCGGCAACAACACGAGCAATGAACCTGCTGCAAACAGCAATACCGCTTCAGACAGCAATGCCACTGCTACAAATGCACCTGAAGGAAAGCCGGCAACATGGATTGCAGACCGTACGATTAAAGGTCTCGTATTCATGGGAACCGACGATTATACCGAGGATATGAACCCTGAAATCAAAGCGCAAATTAAAGAGAAAACGGGCATTGATTTCGAAATCGAAATTATGAAGGCGGAGCATTCCATTGATGGTTTGATTGCGGGGCTTGCGGCGAACGACCTGCCGGATTTCGTTGCTTTCTACCTCAACAACAGCGGTCGTCCGGAAATGCCGGTCGTGCTCAAAGCAGCTCGCGAAGGCATGTTCACCGACCTGACTCCTTTCTTCAAGGATTCGAAGGTATACAGCAAGTATTTGCAGGCTGATTACCTGCCAATGGATACGCAGTTCGGCGTCATGTTCCGTCCGGAATTCAACGGCTCTACCTACTTCACGCATATGAACATCCAACGCGAAGGCGGTCAAGTGTCTTGGAAAGGCGTCGGAGGTCCTTACATCCGTAAAGATATCGTAGACGCACTGGGTATTGATCCACGCACGATTACATCGACAGATCAGCTCTATGATTTGGCTAAGAAGATCAAAGCAGGCGACTTTAAAGATAAGAACGGCGGTCCGGTTACGCCGATCGGTCCATCCTACTGGGGCGGTAAAGAAGTCGGAGCCCTGTTCAACGATCTGGAGTGGGGCGCAGACGACCAGCGGATTAAGCAGACGAAAGACGGTAAAATTCTGCACGAAGCTCAAACTGAATTTGCACTGAAGAAAGTAGATTATGTCCAGAAGCTAATCAAAGAAAAACTAATCCATCCGGAGTTCTTCACGATTGACGAGAGCCGTGCAACGGAAGGGGCATTAAACGGTTCATGGGCGATTATCGCCGATACGCACAGCTACCAAGAATATAACCAAGATATGCATTATGTTCCGCTAGGTCCAATTAACCAAGTAGACGGTCCTTATCAAATGCAGATTTCCTATAAGTCCGGTTACTCCGCATGGGCGATTCCGACTACGACTGAGAAACCGGAAGACATTGTTAAATTCGCTGATTTCCTTGCAAGCCGCGAAGGCAAGCTGCTGTGGAAATACGGAATTGAAGGCCGTGACTACACGCTTGACGACAAAGGCAACCCGCTTGTGAAACAAGAAGTCGTGGATTTGAAGGCGAAAGATCCTAACGAAGCGAAGAAGCTTGGTTTTGGCGGCGTAGGCAACAACTGGGGCGACATCCTCGGCAGCACGGACAATGATAATCTAGTGGATTTCGGCGAAGCCAATTATGGCGATAACGCAGCATCAGGCTTGTTCCCGGCAGTAGAGAAAATCGCAACGTACTGGAACTTCGATGAGAAGGTGAAGAACGGCGTTGTATCCGATGCTTACCAGCCGAATTCGTTCATTGGCGAGTTTAGCAACGGCACAGAGTTGAAAACCGCTCTTGATAACTACAATGACAGCTTGATCCAAGCGTATTACAGCAAAAGTCATGATGAAGCGAAGAAGATCATTGACAATGCCCTGAAGCAGATGGAAGCTTCCGGCTTGGACGACTACTTGAAGCTTCTTGCGGAGAAGAATGCAGATCCAAAAACAAAGGTAAAGCTATAGCATCTGCAGGCAGCAAATGAGTACCTGATGGTTAGGCGGTTTTATTCGCAGTCCGGATGAAGCCGCTTTTCTATTATCGTTTCGGAGTGGTTTCTTCGAGGTGTAGAAGGAGGGAAGTCAGTGAACGAATTTTATAAGATCAGCCTAGGTGAGAAAGTATTCCGCGTCATCAATTATGTCCTAATTGTCCTCTTGTGCTTGTCTATTATTCTTCCTTTCCTGAATATATTCGCGTTAGCGTTTAATCCGGGCAAAGATGCGGAAAGAGGCGGCATCTTCTTCTGGCCTCGCATCTGGTCGTTCGAGAACTTCTTGAAGGTATTTGAAGCCTCCAATATCGCATCGGCTTTCGGTATTTCGATGTTCCGTACGGTGGTCGGCACTGTCTCCAGCGTGTTTATGACAGCGATGGCTGCCTATGCGTTAAAGAGCAAAACATTGCCCGGCGGGAAATTTTTCATGATGCTCATTTTCTTCACGATGTTGTTTGGCGGAGGCATCATTCCCTACTACATGCTGCTCAAGTCGATTCATTTAACGAACAACATCTGGGTTTATGTCATTCCAAGCTTATACAGTGCATGGAATTTGATCATTATTCGAACCTTCTTCCAGCAAATTCACCCAAGCTTAGAAGAATCGGCACGCATTGACGGCTACAATGATTTTGCCATCTTTATGCGCATTATTATGCCGCTCAGCCGTCCTGTTATTGCCGTTATTGGGTTGTTCAACGCCGTAGGGCACTGGAATGATTGGTTTACCGGTGCATTCTTCGTACGTAAAGCCAGCCTGCGTCCCTTATCGACACTGCTTCAGGAAATGCTGACAAGCGCCGAAGCAATGCGAGATACGTTGAATCAAGCCGCGGGTACGACCAAATACGAGCTGCTCGACAAAATCCAAATTACGGGCAACTCGCTAAAGATGGCGACGATTATCGTAGTAGTGGCTCCGATTATCATCATCTATCCTTTCGTGCAGCGTTATTTTGCCAAAGGCATTATGATCGGTTCGATGAAAGAATAGAAAGAAGAGCGGAAAGAGGGAGAAATCGTAGATGAAGATCTTGAATAGCTACACGCAAACGGGCAAATGGTGGAGAGGCAGCTTTCACAATCATACGACGAACAGCGATGGCTGGTTCCCGCTGGAAACGGTCTATAAGATGTATGGCGGCTACGATTTTCTGGGTATTTCCGATCATGATAAAATTACGAAGCACGAAGGCGAGCGCAGCATTCCCACTGTGTTTGATGCCATTGAAGTGAGCAGCCGCCAGACGCATATGCTGCTCGTTAATCCGCCGCTTACGATGCTTGATCAATACAGCAACGAGTTTACGATTGAAAACTATCAACGGTTGACCGATATGGCGGTCGACAACGGCGGGTTTGCCGTATTGGTCCATCCGAATCGCTTCTTCTCCAATTATTGGACCTTGGAAGATATGATGAAATTGGAACGTTATATTGGGATTGAAGTGTATAACGGCGACGGCAATCCGGAGTACGATATCGCCTTTGATAAATGGGATGCCTTATTGTCGAGCGGACGGAAGGTATGGGGCTTCGGCAATGATGATTCGCATGTTTACGGCCAAGAGAAACGAGCTTGGAATATGGTGCAGGCGGAAGCGAATACGAATGAAGCGATTACGCAAGCGATCAAGGACGGCAATTTCTACGTATCTACGGGCTATGGATTCGATGCTATTCGCACGGAAGGCCATACGATTGTGATCGATCTCCGTTCGAACGAGCTGCTGGATAAAATGTATAAGTATGTGACGTTCTTCGGTAAAGATGGCCGCGTGCTGCAGGAAACGACGGGTAGAATCAGCCAGGCCACTTATGAATGCAAAGGCGATGAAGGATATGTACGCATTGCGGCCTATTTGGAAGGCGGCTACGGCGCATTTTCCCAGCCTTTATTTGTCGAAACTAGTAAATAATGCTCATTAACGTAAAGGAGTTTGTTTCGTGAACGGCGAACTGCTTCTTAATTGAATCTTTATAAAGAGGGTGAGTAATGTGCAGCCAAAAATTAAAGACGTGGCGCGCCTGGCGGGCGTTTCGGTAACGACCGTTTCCCGTGTGTTGAACGGCGAGAAGTATGTCAAGGACGATCTCAAGTACAAAGTGAATCAAGCTATCGAAGAATTGGGATATGCCCCCAGCCATATTGCCCGTAGTTTGGTGCGTAACAAAACGAACCTGATCGGTGTAATCGTACCTGACATTACCTCCAGCTTCTATGCGACTATTCTTAGCAGCATCGAAGAAGCCGCAAGCGCAAACGACTACAATTTGCTGGTGTGCAACATCAGCGAGGATATTGATAAGGAATATAAATATTTGAACGTCTTTCAAGAGATGCGGGTTGAAGGCATCATTATTATGCATGAGAAGATCAACGAGGAGATTCGCAATCTCATCCATAAGATGAAGATTCCGGTTATTTTCTCCAGCGTTAAACCGATGGATCAACAATTCGTATCCGTTATCGTCGACGATTATAAGGCAGCCTATGATGCGACGTCCTATTTGATCGAACTAGGGCATGAAGAAATCGGGTTTATCGGCGGCGACATGCGAGACATTACGTCAGGCCAAAACCGGTACAGCGGGTATCGGAATGCACTCACGAGCAAAGGGATTCGGATCATTCACGAGCATATCCGCTTCGGGGACTACAAGGTGAAAAGCGGCTATGCGCAGATGAAAGAGCTGCTGCGCGTGAGCCAGCGGCCTACGGCGGTATTTGCGGTCAGCGATGATATGGCTGTCGGAGCGATGAATTGCATCCGCGACCACAATCTTCGCGTACCTGAGGATATTTCGGTCATCGGCTTCGATGGCAGCCAATTAACCGAGCTTACGAGACCAACGTTGACTTCTATGGAACAACCGATTCATGAAATGGGCAAAGAAACGATGCGCCTCCTGCTCCACCAGGTGGAGACCGGCGAAGAGCCAAGCGGGGACCTCGTGCTCGACCATCGCCTGGTGGCGCGCGAGAGTTGTATACCCAGGAAGAAATAGATGAGCAGAGGCAAGCATATCAGGAGTAGGGCGGAGATGAAGCAACCTTGAAGAAATACGACGCAATTGTAATTGGGGACGCGAACATCGATTTGGTCGTTGCCGGCTGCAACGAGCTGCCGAAGCCCGGACAAGAGGTGCTTGTTCAAAACATGACGATTCATGTGGGCGGCGGAGCCGCATTGTTCAGCATGGCATTGGCGAAGCTTGGCTTAAAGATTGCCTTTAACGGCATACTCGGCGAGGATGGTTTCGGACAATTTGTACGCGATCATTTGACCGAGCATGGAATCGATACTAGCTATATCCGCAGCAGCAGCAGCAGCACGGGCATTTCCATCGCGATCAATCCGGAGAAGGATCGTTCCTTCATTACTTATATGGGATCAAACGCGGAGCTGAGCATGGGACTTCTCGATATTGAAAGCGTTGCTTTGGCAAGACATGTGCATCTGACCGGTTATCGAGGAAGAGAGAATCACGCGGAATATATGAAAGTCGTTCAAAGGATTAAGGGGTTAGGCGTGACGACCTCCATTGATGTAGGTTGGGACGATACCGGCGAGTGGTTCGCTGGCATCTATGAACTGATGAGCGAAGTCAATGTGTTCTTCATGAATGAAGTCGAGGCGGAGCATTATACCGGATGTTCCAGCATTAAGGATATTATTGCGAAATTGTCTGCTCATAGCAACCATTTCGTAGTCAAGCTTGGTTCGGCCGGCGCGGTTTCGACTGTAAACGGACATGCTCGGTTTCGTTCCGGTTTCCATGTGCCCGTCGTCGATACGACAGGTGCCGGAGATTCCTTTAACGCCGGTTACATCTACGGTTTTCTGAGCGGACTGAAGCCGGAGCAGTGTTTATTGTACGGCAACGCATGCGGAGCCTTGTCTGTGACACAATCAGGTGGAAGTACGGGAACGCCGGATCAAACGGAGATGGAACAATTTCTATTCGAGAAGGCCAACTGTACGACGGATATTTGGGAGAGCGCGTAAAGCACCGAAGCGAGAGGAGGTCACGAGCAGCTATGCATTTCGAAATCAACCATGGAACTGGGATTCAGACTGTGATTGTTCCTGTATTTACGGAAAGCTTGACGGATTTGTCTCAAAACCGGGAAGAGCTGCGAAAGGCTTCCTTATTGCCGTATATGGGTGCCAGACATGCAATAACATGGTTTTATGGCGCTCAGAGCGGTCTGGCTGACCTCATGGTAGTTGGTCTGGGCGACATGGACAAGTTTAACCTGGCTGTTCTGCGCGATGCGGCAGGGAATGCGGGACGTGCTTTACATAAAGAGAAGCGGGATTGCGCGGCAGTTTCCTTTGAAGCGCTCGAGGGTAATGGAGTCTTCGCGGTCGGTTTGTCTGCTTATATGGAAGCTTGGGTAGAAGGCTCGCTGCTGGGCACTTATGCGTTCGATAAGTATAAATCGGCGGCGCGAGCCGAGCATCATGCAGATATTCCCATACATCTGATAGGAGATCCTTCGGCGGAGCTTACAGAAGCGATTCGTCTGGGTCAGCTTCGAGCGGAGAGTACCATGTGGGCGCGGGATCTGACGAACGAGCCTCCAAACTATCTTCGTCCCCGCGATCTGGCCGAGCGAACAGTGGAGCGGTTTGCCGGTACCAATGCGAAGGTTTCGGTGTATGAAGGCGAGGAGATTACACGCCGCGGGTTTGCCGGATTAGCGGCAGTTGGCAAAGGAAGCATTCATCCGCCTGTATTTATCGAGCTGCGGTATTGCACCGACGAAACGAAACCCCTGGTGGCTTTAATCGGCAAAGGCATTACGTTCGATACCGGCGGCATTAGCTTGAAGCGAGACAATGATATCAGCGATATGCGTATGGATATGGCAGGGGCCGCCGGTGTGCTGGGGGCGCTCGATCTGGTCGTGCGCGCGGAGTACCCGGCTAATCTTATCGTGCTTGTACCATCGGCTGAGAACAGTCCATCCGATCGCTCGATGCTGCCCGGCGAAGTCATCCGGTATGCGAATGGGGTCACCGTCCAAGTCGGCAATACGGATTCGGAAGGCAGACTTATTCTGGCGGATGCCTTGGTTTATGCCCATCAGCTCGGCGCAGAGCAGGTCATCGACATGGCGACGCTGACGTATTCGGTCGTTGGAGCGCTTGGTACGGCGGTCGCAGGAGCTTTTGGACAGAACGAGCTTGTTCAAGCGTTGAAGGCAGCAGGCGAGCCCTATGACGAGAAGATCTGGCAGCTGCCGATTATTGACGAGTATGAAGGCTATTTATCCAGTGATTATGCGGATACGTCCAATATTAGCAGCGGAAATGGCGGAGGGGCTATTATGGCTGCGTTATTTTTGCGCAAATTCGTGCATCCCACGCTCGCATGGGCCCATATTGATATGAACGGACCGAAGGATTGCTCTTCAGCCAAAGGCCAGCTTGCTGTTGGTGCGACAGGCTGGGGGACTCGTTTATTGGCAGCATACGTAATGACTAAATAGACTAGAGAGGAGATCTCCCATGGATCCCAATAAGCTTCGCTTTCGAGCAAACGGTACATTTTCGATTCTGCAATTTACCGATATGCATATCCAAGATGGGGCCAAGAAGGATATCCAGACCCTTGCGCTTATCGATCAGTTGATCGCGGATCAGAAGCCGGATTTGATCGTGCTTACAGGTGATGTGATTGCGAGCTACGACATCGCAGATCAAGAAGGAGCATTCCGCCGCGCCATTGCCGGTATCGTGAACTCCGGAATTCCGTTTGCCGTCGTTTACGGCAATCATGATTCGGAGAAAGGGATTACACGTCAGCGGTTGAACCAGATTCTACAGGAGCATGACAATAACCTGTCCGTCGATGGACCTGAGGACATTCACGGCATTGGCAATTATGTGCTGACTGTCGGAGCTTCTGCGAGCAATGAGGATGCGGCCGCCTTATATTTCTTTGACTCTGGTGACTACGCACCGGAGAGCGTTGGCGGGTACGCATGGATTCAGCCTAATCAAGTGGAGTGGTATCGGCATGAATCGCTGGCGCTGAGAGAGAAGAACGGCAACTCTACGCTGCCTGCGCTTGCATTCTTCCATATTCCGATTCCGGAATATGACCAAGTTTGTCAGCTTGGCACGATAGAAGGAATCAAGGGCGAGGAAGTCTGCTGTCCGAAATTGAATAGCGGCTTATTCACGGCCATGCTGGAGATGGGCGATATCGTCGGAACCTTCGCCGGGCATGATCACGATAACGATTATGTCGGTCACTTCCATGGCATACAATTATGTTACGGACGCGTTACCGGATATAACACCTATGGCAAGCTTGAACGCGGTGCGCGCGTGATTACATTAATAGAAGGTTCGCGAGAGTTCGAAACCTCTATCCGGTTGAACAATCAATAGCAGCGCAACATAATAAGGGAGAACCCGAGGCGGCATATGCCGTGCGGGTTCTCCCTTATTTGTTACCTTGTTAGGCTACGCTGACGGCTGCACCTTGCTGCAGCTGGTACATGGCATAGTACTTGCCGCCATGCTCCATCAGCTCTTCGTGATTGCCGCGTTCCACGATGCGTCCGCGATCGAGCACGAGGATCTGGTCTGCAGCACGAATCGTCGACAGGCGGTGGGCGATGACGAAGGTTGTGCGACCTCGCTTGAGCACGTCGAGCGCTTGCTGGATAATCGCTTCCGTCTCGGTGTCGATGCTCGCCGTTGCTTCATCGAGAATCAGAATCGCCGGATCGAACGCCAGCGCTCGCGCGAAGGAGATCAGCTGGCGCTGGCCCGCTGAGAGCGTGCTGCCTTTCTCAATCACCGGCTCATCGAGTCCGCCCGGCAGCTGCATGAACATGTCATACGCGCCAACATCGCGAAGCGACTGTTCCACTTTCTCACGCGTAATCGACGGATCGTCCAAACTGACGTTCGAAGCGATCGTACCTGTGAAGAGGAACGGTTCTTGCAGTACGATGCCCATATGCTGACGCAGCTGCTGCTTTGCCATCTCGCGTACATCGTTACCATCCACCGTAATCGAGCCGCGATCGATATCGTAGAAGCGGAAGAGCAGATTCAGAATGGAGCTCTTACCCGAGCCCGTATGACCGACAAGCGCGACGGTTTCTCCTTGTTTGGCCGTGAAATCGATGTTCTTGAGCACGTCTTCGCCTTCTTTGTACCCGAACGAAACATCATTAAATGCAACATGACCCTTATAACGGTCCAAACGCTGCTCCGACACGGGAATGCCGGGCTCATCCAGCAGGGCGAATACCCGCTCGGCGGATACACGCGCAACCTCTAGGTTGGACAGCTGATTGACCATACCGACGATCGGCGACATCATTCGGTTCATATAATCGATGAACGCATAGAGGACGCCGACCGAAACGGCTGCTCCGAGCCAGCCCCCCGCAAACATCCATACCACCGCAATGAAAATGATATTACGGAAGATCGTAAGCAAGTTGTGGCTCGTAAACGAGTTCAAATAAAGCATCTTGTTCTGGTATTTAAAATACTCGTCGTTCATCTCATGGAACTCCGTCATCGTTTGTTTCTCTCGGCGGAATACTTGAATGATCGGCATCCCTTGAATGGATTCGTTGATCATGCCGTTAATATCGCTCAGACGCGAGCGAATGACATGATTGTAGCTGGATGCATATTTGCGATACACGACGATCCACACATAGAGGATCGGCAGTAAAGGCAGTGCGATTAATGCGAGCTTCGTATCGAGCACGAACAATGCACCCATAATCGCGGTCATATAGATAATACCGGAGAAGAAGTTCGCCAGTACCGAGACGTACAGCTCGCGAATCGCTTCGGTATCATTGGTTACGCGTGAAACGACCTTACCTGCCGGGAGATTATCGAAATATTGAACCGGCAGCTCCTGAATATGCCGGAACACATCGTTACGCATCTTGCGTACAATCCGGTTAGCGGACACTTGAAGCAAATACTTCTGACCGTATGCCAGAAGCGCTCCGACAAGCAGCAGAACGACATACCCGGAAGCAAGCTTGATCATACTACTAATTTCCGGTTTGTAGAAGCCGTAGGTTTCATTGCGGTTCAACAGCACTGCAGGGAATTGCTGCGCGCTGTCATCCTTCGCCGTGACAGTCAGCTGACCGTCCTTAAACGAGAGCGATCCAGTGCTTGGAACACCGGGCGCATCTACAAAATAATACGTAAGTCCGGACTGCATGACATGCACTTCCCGGCCTTTCACTTCGCCGTCCTCCCAGTGGTCAGCTCGCTTGTACCAGCTGTCCTTATAAGGGACGGAGTATGGCCCGTCATGCTTGCTTTCGTACCACGGTTTCTGTATCCCCATAATGTTCGTATCGATCATACGTTTGGCAAGGAATGGTCCTACAAGCTCGACCGAGATAGCCAAAGCCAGCAGCAGAAGCGCTAGCAGGATGGGCCTTTTATAATGCCAGGCATATTGAAACAATCGTTTTCCGTTGTTACCCATTGTAATTGTCACCTTCATTTCATTTATCCTAGTATGCGCACATTTGAGCCGGCAGTCGATTATTCTTCCACCAGGGAAGCGAGCTGCTGCCGATCGTACTGCTCTTTGTACCAGCCATTGTTCTGAATCAGCTGTTCATGTGTGCCTTCTTCCGTAATACGGCCCTCATCCAGCACGAGAATCCAATCCGCATGCTGTACGGCCGACAGGCGGTGCGTCGTAATGAGCGTTGTTTTGCCGGCGCGTTCTCTTCGTATGCCTTCAAGAATCTCAGTCTCTGTCTTAGCATCAACAGCGGAGAGAGCATCATCCAGCATCAGAATTTCCGGATTGGCAATGACGGCTCTCGCAATGCTGACCCGCTGCTTCTGTCCGCCTGATAGCGCAACGCCTTTCTCGCCGACCAGCGTTTCGAGGCCATCCGGGAGGAACGTGACGTCCTTGCGGAACGCAGCCAGCTCCAGCGCTTTGTTTAGCAGCTCGTCGTCCATGGTCACTCCAGTGGTGCCATAGGCGATGTTCTGGCGAATGGTCTTGCTGAACAAGATCGGTTGCTGCGGCACATACCCGATCCAGCTGCGGATTTGATCAAGCTCGATCTCCGTGATGGAGACGTCACCTGCTTTCAAGCTCCCTTGGCCCATCGGATATTCGCGCAGCAGCTGCTTGAGCAGCGTCGTCTTGCCGCTTCCTGTTCTGCCGACGATTCCAAGCGTTTCGCCTCTGCGCAGCTTGAAGGAAATATCGACCAGATTATCAATGGTTGAAGAAGGGTAACGGAAGGTCAATTGCTCGTATTCGATTGACTCCGGCACAGCCATGGCTACCGGCGACTGCGCATCCTTCACGTTTGGCTTAATGCCAAGCGTCTCATTGATACGATCGAGCGAGGCATTACCGCGCTGCATAATATTAATCAGTTCCCCAATGGCAAACATCGGCCAGATGAGCATACCGAGGAACATGTTGAACGATACCATTTCCCCAAGCGAAATTTCGCCGCGGAACACGAGCACGCCGCCGTAGCAGAGACCGATTAAGTAACTGATCCCGACCAGAATTTTGAGTGCCGGCTCGAACAATGCGTCGATCTTGGCAACGGCAATGTTCTTGCTGAACACTTCATCTGTCATGTCGCTAAACCGTTTCCGGTCTGCTTCTTCTTGGACGAAGGCGCGAATGACCCGCACGCCGGATACGGACTCCAGCACCTGATCATTCAAGTTACCGAAGGCATCCTGCTGCACCGTAAACCGCTCATGAATTTTTTTGCCAAAATGCTGCATGACCAGTGCCAGAAGCGGCAGCGGAAGCATCGCCGCAAGTGTCAGCTTCCAGCTGATCATCACGGCCATCACGAAGAGAATCGTCATCATGAACACGGTGGAATCGATCAGCGTCAGAATACCAAAGCCTGCCGTAGTCGATACGGCGCCGAGGTCGTTCGTAGCCCGGGCCATGAGGTCCCCGGTACGGTTACGCTCGTAGAATGTAGGCGTCATCTTGAGCAGATGCCGCATCAGCTTGGAACGGAGCGTACGTTCAAGCATGAAGGCAGACCCAAAGAGCAGGGACCACCACACACAAGTAATGAGATAAATCGCGATCGTAAGACCGGCCCAGAACAGCAGAAGTTCGGTTAGCTTCCCGGTCGTCATCGTGCCTTGCCCGATGCTGTCGACGGCATATCCGATTAATTTCGGAGGCGTAACCTCCATAATGCCAACGATTGTCAGCAGAACGCCTGCAACCGTGTAGCGTTTCCAATGCATTTTGAAAAACCAGCTTAGCTTCTTAAGTACTGCAAACACGTCGATCAACAACCTTTCTAAACTTCTGAGGAACCAAAAAAGGCATACCGCCCGTAAGCGATACGCCTGAACTCGTATGGGGATTGACAGCTTGAGAACTGTCGCCACCTGACCCGAGTGCAATAAAAAAGGCGCACGATTACGTCACCGCAACCATGCACCTTCTAACGATATGAAGCGAGAATCTGCCATTCTCCGCCTCTTAACGCCTTGTTGCGCGAGGGTTACGTACATTTCGATTGTATGTTCCGCCTGCAGGCAGAAATGATCCATCCATATGTCGGTTAAACATATCCGTAACCCTCCTTTCCGTTCTTCAAAGTATATGTGAGTACTTTATCATCGCCCCCTCGGAGCTGTCAACGGGGTATTTTGAATGCGTACGCTTATTAATTTCTCGTTAAGAACCGGGACCACATCGAATTTACATATTATGTTATTCTAGTAACAATGAGTCTAGTAATCTAAAGGTGGTGTTCGCATGGCTATGGGAAGCCGCATTGCAATGTATCCGAAGGTGATTCATGACGTGCTCGGCAATCCGGGAACCGGATTTATGACGTTTCAGCGTTTTAACGGAGATCAGCTTAATCCTGGAACCAGGCATTGGACAGAAGGACATCCGATCGAATATCAGAGCTATGGCGGAAGCTTGGAAAATGTGGATTATCCGATGACATCTCTCGCTTATTATCGCGTGTACTGGAAGTATCTCGAGCCCGAAGAAGGTGTTTATCGCTGGGATATGATCGACACTGCGCTGTCTGTGGCGCGCGAGCGCAGACAGACGCTTCAGCTGCGAATCGCGCCTTATGGAGTAGGAGAATCGGAGGATGTACCGGCATGGTTTCGCGCCTTAATAGGCAGTAGCAGCAGGGAGCTGCCGGATGCCAAATGGCAGGTTGACCCTGAGAATCCGCTGTATGTGAAGCATTTTGGCGGGTTCATACGGCTTATGGGCGAGAGGTATAACGGGCATCCGGATTTAGAGACGGTGGATATGTCCATTGTCAGTGCATGGGGCGAAGGCGAATCTTCTCACCTCTTGAGCGAGCATACGCGTGCGGCTCTGGTAGACTCCTACACCGACACGTTCATAGATACACCTTTAGTCATGCTGTTAACAGATCCCTATACGAATCAATATGGTCTGAAGAAGGCGAATGTGGGCTATCGGATGGATTGTCTTGGCGATATGACGGAAGGCGCGGCTCATATGCTGGACTGTTATCCGCAGCAGATCATCCAATGCGGGATGCAGCATGCTTGGATGAAAGGCCATGTCTCTTTTGAATCGTGCGGGGTCATGTATTCATGGTTCCACCGCGGTGTCGACATCGACTACGTGATCGATCAATCGCTGAAATGGCATATGTCCTCCTTCAATCCCAAATCATCCCCAATTCCACGAGAATGGGAGAGTCAGGTGAATCGCTGGCTGCGATCGATGGGGTATCGCTTCGCACTGCGCAAGTGGACTTACCCTGAGGTTGTGAAGCCCGGCGGCAAGCTCGATTTCACTTCTTGGTGGGAGAACCTTGGCGTTGCGCCGATCTATCGAAGGTTTAATTTGGCGGTGCGACTGGTTAACGAGCGCTGGAGCAAGGTGTATCTGACAGATGCCGACATTCGGGAGTGGCTGCCCGGCGACATCACCTATGAGCGGTCGCTCAACATTCCGCAGGATATGCCGCTTGGTCATTACCGACTGGAAGTCGCGCTTGTCGACAGACATATCGGCGAGCCGGCTATCCGCCTGGCATCAGAAGGAAGACAGCCGGACGGCTGGTACGCAGCTGGCACCGTCCACGTCCAGACCGAGCTTGATTCGCCTCCTTCGCCTCTCGGCGAGATCGTGGTGTCTCCGTGGCAGTGAGTTTATTTCATTATTACGATAAGAGGCTGGGTCCTTTTCGCAACTTGTCGAGTCTGCCGATGGCGCAAGCGGAGGAGCTTCAAAGGCAGTTTGTACGTGAAGGTGACCAATATGGATTTCCGCAGCAATGGAATGCAGATGGTGCGTTTGGCCCGGAGCGATATATTGAGGCGCAAATCTGGGATGAGTGTGTCATAAGGAGATATAAATGATAGGCAAACTAGACCCATTAAGGTGTTGTGAATTTTGATTCTTTTTCCGCCTATAACGACAGATAGATTGGTTTTGAGAGAGTTGACGCTGGATGATGCCGAGGAAGTGCTTAAGCATTTCTCAGACCCTGAAGTAACTGCATTTATGGATATCGAGCCGTGTCAGTCTATCCGAGAAGCTGAGGAGATTATCCGGTTTCATATCGAGGACAGCGGTTGTAGATACGGATTGTTTAGCAAAGAGACCGGAACGATGATCGGCACCTGTGGATACCATTGCTGGGCGAACGATGAAGGGGCTCGATCCCGAGCGGAGATTGGCTTTGATTTATCTCGAGCTTACTGGGGGCAAGGGTACATGAAGGAAGTGCTCCGACCGATGCTCCAATTGGGATTCGATGTGATGAAGCTTGCTTATATTGAGGCCACGGTTGAAGAAGCGAATGTAAGATGCCAGCGATTGCTCGAAGCTTGTCAGTTCGTGAGAGAAGAGGAACTGCGAGATCGGCTTATATACTATAAGCTCATTAAAGAATCTAAAGAGGTTAGCGTGAAACAAACGGAATAGAACTGCGTAAATTCAGAACGCTACTCAAAACCACTTCGCATCGAAGTGGTTTTTGTGTCTTGGATCCTACTTTTCAGTGATGAGCGTATGCTTTATCGTGTTCCCGCTCTAACGGTTGTCACAGTGCTTATTTGGCATAAATAGCTCCCTTTTAAATGCTAACGGTTGCCAGCGAGCTTATTTGAACGTATTCCACCAGGAATTGGCCCATTTGCTGCAAATAACGCCGGACACAACCGTTAGCCTTTGAAAAAGGCTTATTCTCATCATATAGCCACGCTGACAACCGTTAAAGTTTTGTAAACGATGTATCGCTCTACAGAAGGGACGACTGCTTCTGCAGTGGTTCCCAGGATTTTTGTTTATGCGGGCTCGAATGGTCCATTTTTCGTTGTTGCGTCCATTAATTTATGCCATAGAAATCGTTATGGTAGTGGAAAACCCGAAATGGAGCTACATAATGAGCGCGAATCGTTTACTAAATCAGTTAGAGAGTCCTTTCTTTATCGGATGTAATTATTGGGCTTCACATGCTGGGACGGCTATGTGGTCGGACTGGAGACCGGATGTCGTGGAATCGGATTTGAAGAAGCTTTCAAGCGAAGGCATAGAAGTGCTGCGGGTATTTCCGCTCTGGCCGGATTTTCAACCTATTGAGAGCACATATCGTGAGTTTGGGAATCATTCGTCTTATCGGTTCGGTGAAGAACATTTCCCCGATACAGAAGCAGGCCTAGCAGGCGTATCAGAAGTGATGATGCAGCGATTTGAAGCATTCGCATCACTCTCGGAGAAATACGGCATTAAGCTAATTGTAGGATTAATTACGGGTTGGATGAGCGGGAGGCTGTTCGTTCCGCCGGCACTTCGTGGCAAGTCCATCTTAACCGATGCGGATTCCATTCGTTGGCAGGTCAAATTCGTATCCTATTTTGTCTCGCGTATGAAGACGGATGCTGCCATTATTGCTTGGGACCTTGGTAATGAGTGCAATAGCATGGGGCAAGTGGAGAACCGGGAGCAGGCTTTTGTGTGGACAGCTTCATTGTCAGGTGCAATCAAACGCGCCGATAGCAGCCGTCCGCTCATCTCCGGCATGCATTGTCTATTTCCGAATGGGAACTGGACGATGCAGGATCAAGGGGAGCTGACAGATATTTTGACAACTCATCCGTATCCGTACTGGACGCCTTACATGGACTATGAACCGATGGATACGATGCGAGCGACTCTGCATGCAACGGCCGAAAGCTTATTTTATGCGGGTATCGGGGGGAAACCTTGTTTTGCGGAAGAGATGGGCACTATGGGACCAATGGTTTGCTCGGATGAAGTTGCAGTCGCGTTCGCTCGTACGAGCATGCTAACTCAATGGGCTCATGGTTTGCATGGCTTGCAATGGTGGTGCGCAAACGATCAGACGAGATTGAAGCATGCACCTTACGATGAAGTGGCCTGCGAAGGCGAATTGGGACTGTTGACTGAGGATGGCCGTGTTAAACCTGTCCTGACGGAAATGGCTAAATTAAAGCAGGATATCGCGGCATATCCGATACAAGAGCTGCCTCTAAGGCGAATTGAAGCCGTATGCATCCTGAATTCGGATCAAGACCATTGGGCAGTGGCTTTTGGAAGTTTCGCGCTGTCTAAGCAAGCGGGGTTTGATTTGACATTCCGATTCGAAGATCAGCCTTTGCCTGATGCAGAACTATATTTGCTTCCTTCCGTAACAGGCGTTCGGGGAATGCCGAAGCGCAGATGGGAACAGCTGCTGCAGCGTGTTCAGGAGGGGGCGACCCTGTATGTGTCAGTCGATGACGGCTATATGCTGCAGTTTTCAGAATTGACCGGACTTTCTGTATTGAACCGGCAGCGGCGGCAACAGGCGGCACAAGTAAATCTGGGTTCGAATGAAGATCAGCTTTCGGTTCCTGCCTCGTTTCGCTGGACCTTCCGCAGTGATCGGGCGGAAGTTTTGGCGACGGAAGAGGACGGCAATCCGGTACTAACGCGAGCAGCATACGGCAAAGGAACGGTTTACTTCATGTCTCTTCCTATTGAGCTGGCCATGACGCAAGGGGAAGCAACATGCAGCAAGCCGGATGAGAATCCTTATTGGAAAGTTTACCGTGCGATTTCACGAGAAGTAGTGGGGGGCCGGGTTCTGCAAAAGGAGGACCCGCTAGTCGGATTGACGGAGCATTCCGCGGCGGATGGCAAACGCATCGCGATCCTCATTAACCACACGCCTGAGGTGAAGTCAATAGGTGTGCAACTAGCGGAGGGGTGGCAGCTCGAAGATTGCTGGCGCGGTCAAGCAGAGAACGTCGGCAATCACATGATGGTAAAGCTCGCTGCCAATGATGGAGCGGTGATTCTGCTGAGACCATGCTTATCCTAACAGACACGATTCTGCGAATAGCTTGCTGATTATGGTTCATGATTGAAGCTGAGGCCCTTCTGAGAAAAGGGTCTCTTTGATTAATAAATTCACCCTTCACAAGCGAACATATGTTTGCTATTATAAGAAAGTGGATATAAATTCCAAGTGAAGCGAGGGAACTTAGATGGGTAGAGTCATTGGATTCGAGCTAAGCAGCCAAGAGCCGGAGAAAGCAGCAGCATTCTATGCGAATGTGTTTGGGTGGAAGGTGGCTGAACCTCAGTGGGATTATTGGAACGTTACGACCGGTGCCTCTGAGAAGCCTGGAATTGATGGCGGCATCGGCAGAGGTCCGGCTGATCATCCGCACGGTACGCGCATTCAGATTGAAGTAGATGCGATTGACGAAGCTATTGCGAAAGCAAGGGATAACGGAGCGGTCATCGTTCGTGATAAAATGGAATTCGACGATTTCTATCTCGCCTATTTGGTTGACCCTGTCGGTCTGGGAATCGGACTTATCCAGAAAAAGTAGTGAAATGGTGGGTTACAGATGCAAGGGATTGAATTATGCCGACGTTTCTATGAAGAAATCGTCCAACCGCAGTTCGCTGTATTCACATCGATAGCTTATTCGGCAGCTCTCATCGGGCCTGGCAGTGAAGTTCTCGGTTTCGATACCGAGATGTCGCAGGACCATGATTGGGGTCCGCGAACGCTGATTTTTCTTCACGATGCGGACGAGGATTTGGCTGAAAGGCTTCGCGCCTCTATCATAGAGAAATTGCCGGAAACGTTCTACGGATTCCCGGTTGAAGCGGAGAATACTGTCATTACGACGCTGCAGCGATACACTTGGAATTGTCTTGCTCACGACTTTAACAAGCCGCTGGAATCGGTGGATTGGTTGACGTTCTCTTCGCAAACATTGCTTGAGATGACGAAGGGCGAAGTGTTCCATGATGATGATGGTCGCTTGGTTGAGCTGCGCGAACAATTGCAGTTCTACCCGAATGATGTGTGGTTCTATCTACTGGCTTCCGCGTGGCAGCGCATCGGTCAAGAGGAGCATCTGATGCTTCGCGCCGGTTATGCCGGAGATGAACTTGGTTCAGCCGTTATTGCATCTCGGCTTATTCGAGATGTCATGAACCTAGGTTTCCTCATGGAACGCTGGTATGCACCGTATCCGAAATGGTTCGGTACGGCGTTCGGGAAGCTGAAGTGCGCGGAACAGCTGACGCCGCTCTTATGGAAGGTTCAAACGGCGACAGTGTGGAAAGAGCGGGAGCAAGGGCTGAACAGCATATATAAACATCTGGCCCATATGCATAACGAGCTTGGCATTACCGAACCGGTGTCGGATGAGGCGACGAGCTTCTTTACTCGTCCCTTTCTAGTCATGAACGGCGGTGAAATCGGCGGACTCTTAGCGAATCGGATTCAAGATGAGAAGCTGCAATGGTTGATCCGTAACCGATTAATCGGGAATATAGATCAAATTACTGATAATACCGATTTCCGCATGCTGAACACGTGGAAGGACGGATCGGGGAACAGCGCTAGGTCGATTCTGAAGCAGTTTTATCGTTTCGGGGATGAATGATAAAGTGGCAGTCATGGACGAGAATGGGTCCATGACTGCCACTTTTAGCAATCTAGTGTTTTATTATCTTTAACGCAAATTTTTCAAATGAAGGGAAGGTTCGTAAGGAATTTGCGGTTGGCCGGTACGAAGGCGCTGCACGAAATCCGGATTTGCCAGCAGAGGTTTGCCAAACGCGGCAAGGTCGATGATACCAGCATTTACCGCGTCTGAGGCAGAGCTCGGAGTCAGACCGCCTACACCGATCACGGCGCCATTCCAACGCTTACGAACGAGCTCGTGCAGCGATAGACCGCCCGCCACAGCGGTTAAGAATGAATTTGTCGACGGATGGATGATTCCCAAACCTACCTCACGAAAAATATGGAGATAGGCATCTAACTCCGCTTCGGGTTCTTGCCACCGATAACCGGGTTGGTCGTCCTTCAGCTCGGAGAAACGAATGATTAGGCGATCCATGCCAACTACCTCACCTACGGTCGAGAGCACTTCCTTCATCAACCGAAGGCGATCCTCTCTATCCTTGCCGTAACTGTCGCTTCGGTTATTCGTAACCGGCGAAGCGAACTGGTCGATGATATAGCCATGAGCGCCATGGATTTCAACGCCATCGAATCCTGCTTCCATCGCGTGCTTCGCAGCCTGCTGGTACTGGCGGACAAGCGCACGGATTTCGTCGATCGTCATGGCCTCTGGCATTGCGAAAGGTTTCCGGAGCTTATGCACGAGTCCTTCCGCCTGCAGGGCTGACGGCGCTTGAGGTGCTTGACCACCGATCAGATCGGGATGTGTCAGTCTGCCGACATGCCAGAGCTGCGCTATAATCGTACCGCCTTCCTCGTGTACGGCTTCCGTTACTTTACGCCAAGAGTCCGCTTGCTCCTTCGTATATAATCCGGGCACGCCGAAAGTACCTTTTCCTCGCGGCGAAGGCGTAATGCCTTCCGTTATTATTAAGCCGACCCCGTCTTGGGCTCGGCGCCGATAATAAGCGACGACCTCATCTCCAACGGTCCCCGTGGCATCGTTAGCGAAACCGCGTGTCATCGGCGCCATTGTGATCCGCGACCGAAGCTTCCAAGGACCGATGTCCACATTCTGCAATAATGTTTGATTCTCCATGTATGTTGAGCTCCCTTAGCTGAATTGTTTTCTATGTTTGAATTTTATATAATAATCCGGATTGATCCCATAGTTGTTTCAAGACCTTTAACGGGTTTCTCTTATAAAATCCTTTTATTCTATAATCTTCACCTTAAAATTAAAGGAGTCGCTTCGATGGACGAATTAGACAAACAAATATTGCTTATTCTGCAGGAGCAAGGGCGCATTTCGATGACCGATTTGGGCAGAGCCGTCTCCTTGTCGCAGCCAGCCGTCACAGAGCGGGTGCGTCGCATGGAAGAGAAGGGCATCATCGACCACTACCGTGCCGTGGTCATCCCAGAGAAAATCAATAAACCAATATCCGCGTTTGTGCTTTTCTATACCAAAGGATGTGACCGGTTTGTAGAATACTGCGGGGAAATGAGCGATGTAGTCGAGCTGCATCGCATCAGCGGACACCAGTATAACTTTCTCGTGAAACTGGTCACCGAATCGCTTCAAACGTTGGAAGTCGCACTCAACAAACTGGGAGCGTTCGGCGATTCAACGACACTTATTGTTTTATCTTCACCGCTCTCACATGAACCGTTGATCCCTTAATCCCTTTAAGCGCACATGACTTATCCTGAAATTGGTATGTCCATTTGCAAAGAAAATGGGCGGGAGCGGCAGCAATGAATAAGAAGAGCCTGGCGATTATTCGCCAGGCTCTACCTATTCTATCCAAGTACGACTTGTTCCACTTCAAGCTCATAGCCATCCGGCTTCACGAGCTGAAGCTCGATATGGGACGGAGCCACAACGCGAAGCTGCAACACTTTTGTCTGTTCATCGACTTTCCAGGAAACATTGATGCTGCCGCTGCCCGGAACCGGGACGGAGCCGCGTGCCCAAGTCAGACCAACCGGCTTCGGAGCAACTTCAACCTTCGTCCAACCCGGTGTCAGCCCGCGTACACCAAGCACTTCGGTGCCGAGGAAATAGACCGGACCTGCGGACCAAGCGTGACAATGGCTGCGCGTGAGCATTTTGGAGCTAATCGTAATATTGCTGGTCGGGTACACTTCCCATACGGAAGTGGCACCTTGGTCTACCATGACTCCATACTGCTCAAGTATGTCGTTTGCCATCGTATCTTGTAGTCCCAGCTTAGCCAGTGCTTCATGGTAGAAGAAGGACATGAATGGGCTGCCAATTTGAACAAAAGAAGCAGGCGGCTCCACGATGTAACGCTTCAGCACTTCCAAGCGTTCTTCTGTTGTGATGTCGCACAAGCAAGCAACCACCTGCGTTTGCATACTGGTCGTACTCGATGGACTACCGTCCGGATGAATGCAATCCAGGTATGCTTGACGAGTGTCATCCCACAGCTCCTCATTGATGGCATCGCGGATTAGCGAAGCGCGTTTGCGGAACCCTGCGCCTGTTAACTCATCACCCGCGGTTTCAGCCAGCTGAGCAGCATCGCGAAGCGCCTTGACGAGGAACATGTTTTGCGGTGCTACGATACCTTCGCCCGGCTGCTCAAAGGCTGCCCAATCGAGCAGATTCCAACCGCTAATGTTCAACAAACCGCGTTCGTCGATCTTCTGCAAGTAATGCTCCAGCGTGAAACGAACATGAGGCCACATATCGCGCGCGAAGGTTTCATTGCCTGTATACTGGTAATGCTCGAGGCAAGCTGACACCCAGAATAGCGTCCAGTTCGGAATGACGCTGCTCCAGCCGCTCGGCACTTGATCGCCATAGAGCGGTGATTGGAAGGAGGAGCCTGGTACAAGCCGCAAACAGCGTTCCACAATCTCAGCAGAACCAAATGCATAATAGTTGACGAGTGAAGCATTACGGGCATCGCCAACCCAATAGGTTTGCTCGTAAGCCGGGCAATCCACGAACGTATCCTCCATGCAAAGCCGTGTCGTATCGCGGCTAATCCGCCAGATTTCATTCAGCTTCGCATTGCTGGAATGGAACGTACCGACATTGGCGACCGGGAAGTTGCTTTGAATCATCTTCACTTCGACCAGCTTCGCGGGCCGTGTTGCGCCTCGTACCGTAATGGCAAGATACCGCAGACCGCGGCGAACGACGGAGACATAGGATTGTCTGCCTTCACGGCATGTATAACGGAACGTATTGTCGAGCTCATACGTGTATTGACGCCAGCCATCGCGGATATATTCGAAACCGTAGCCGTCCACGATCGTTCCTTCGGCGGCATCGATCGTAAAGGCCACATATCCGGTCAATTCACGACCAAAATCAATCAAAATCTCGGTATCGAGCTCCGCATGCAGCGGAACAATGCCCGCATCCGACCCAGCCAGAACGGCTTGCTGCAGCTGAACCGGGACAGGCTGCGGCAGGTCCACGACACGCCATGCGGTTTGGGTGTAGACATCGGTGAAATGAACCAGCTGCGACGGAATCGGACGGATCCACTCGGCAAATTCACTCAATTGAGAGGCGGAGTCGATTTGCTTCACAGCTTCATAGAGCGGCTGCTCCCGCTTCATCGAAACGCCGGGCTGATGGTCGATATGCTCTGCGGAATCGAAAGCGCCGATCTGAGCAAAAGGCACTGCGCTCACTTGACCATGCTCAGCAATTGGGGAACGAAGCTCAAACGGTCCATCGCAATGAAGGCCAAGGTGGTAACCATGTCCGTGCGAGCCGCCGCTCAGATCGAACAGAAGGAAATGCTCGCCAGCCGGCATATGAAGCTCAAGGAACATGTTTGGCCGCTCGCCGGAGAAGTCATCATCCCGATACCACTTGCCGCCAATGCGAACGCGGAAGGGAACTCTGCCTCCGTCCACAGTGCCAATTGTACAAGCAGCCGCTTCAGAAAGCGTGAGCACAGTAGCCATAAGTCCGATAAAAGAAATCGGATTCGCGTGATTCACACTTTCCGGAACGAGCATCGTCCGAACGTCGAATACGGCGCTCCAAGCAACCGGCTTGACGAACGACAGCTCTTCCACGCGCGCCGGATAGATGGGCTCTTCAGTTAGATAAGGAATCGCCCTCGGCACAAGGCTTGTCCATGGTGCCATGCCAACGCTGCCGATGACCGTTGCCTGCTCCCATGCAGCATCGTCAACCTGCGCATCCATCCATGCATCATCCCAGTTCCGTGCATCATAACGATCGGTGAATGGAAGCTGGCAGGAAATGCGAGATGAGGTCGCATCATATGCGGCGTGAACAGCAGTCGACCAAGATTCGTCGGTACAAACGATGGAAGTTCCATCTGCGTCCTCGGCTTGCAGCAGCAAGCCGCCTCTGCCTCTCAAATATTGAAAGGTAGAGATGCCGGAATGCAGCACCAATACCGCGATAGTATTCAAAGCGCCACCGTGCAGCAGATGGCCGATTTCATATTCATCATATGCAAGCTCAAACGGCCAAGAGCGGACCGGTCCGCGGCCTACCTGCGTGCCATTCACATAGAGAACGTAGCGGGAATCCGCTGTCAGCTTCAGTTTCGTTTCACTGGTGCCCGTTTGCTCGAACTGAAAGGTTTTACGGAAACAGCGCCATTCATTGCGCGGACTTTCCTCGCCGCTGCCCCAAATCCATGATGCTTGCCACATAATTGATTGCCTCCTCTATCGTCATCATCCCCCTCATTGTAAACGATTACTTGGCGACTGAGAGGGTACTGTTCGGACATTTATATAGGGCGATTCGGACATGTCCGGAATCAATTATTGGCAGCAGCAGCCGTCAAGCACAGCATGACAGCCAGATTCCCCTCTATCTGGGCAAAAAGACCGATTATACGGCGGAATTCAAGCAAGAATCTAGCAGAAGAGGTTATTTGGCCCAGGGCGGTCGGTTAAAGCGCTTACCTGACTTGGCTGCTATGTTACAATGACAGCAATTGGATGCAGCTTAGTCGGAGGTGGCCCCGTACAGATGAAGGCAAGTTTAGGAATGAGATGGAATGCCATGAAAGGAAGCCCGGTTCCAAAGGAGCGAGAGCTTGGCAGAGAAGCGCTTGTTGCGCTGATCATCCATGGCTGCTTTCAATTCGGCGCTTCGATGTCGGGGCTGTTTCTGAACTTGTATTTGTGGCGGCTCACCCATGATTTGGCCGTTAATGGTTTCTATAATATGATCGTGTTCCTATTCACACCGATTGCGTTCGCGCTGGGTGGTTGGATCACGAAACGCAAGGATCGGATGGTTACCTATCGGATTGGCATTCTGTTGATTGCCATCTTCTATCTGCTCGTTGTCATTGCACAAGAGAACGTTGCGGCATGGTACGTGCTCTTTGCTATTTTTCACGGAATGGCTGCCGGCCTGTACTGGACCGGATACCTTGTTCTTATGTATGATGTGTCAACGGAGAACAACCGCGTTCGATTTCTGGCGATTAATATGGTTGTGTTTAACTTGGCAGGTCTGCTTGGACCGGCGCTTGCCGGCTTTATCATTCAATTTAACGAAGGATTGCGCGGCTATATCATCACGTTTATGCTTGCCTTCATCATGTTCCTGGTCGCTTCGATTATCAGCTTCCGAATTCCGATGATGGCGTCACATCACCGTGTCTATCATTTGAACCTGATGGGCATTGTCATGCGGAAGAACGCGCAATGGGTGAAGGGCCTGCTGGCGTTTTTTGTTCTGGGATTATTCCAAGGCATCATGCTGTTTCTGCCGAACATTCTGCTCTATCAAACCGTCGGAAGGGAAGACTTCGTGGGCTACTTAGGCGTATTCTTCTCCGCACTAACGGTCGCAACCGGGTATGTGATTTCACGCAAAGCGAAGAAGGAACAGGTGCGCAAGCATGTGCTGTATTCCACGAGTGGGATTTTGCTCGGCGCGGCTTTCCTTCTCTATGATGTGTCTGCTTGGACGGTCGTCTTCTATATGGTCGCCTTCTCGATTTGTAATCCGCTCGCCGTGAACACGTTAACCTCCTATTATTACAGGCTGATTGGCAAACTGCCGCTTAAAGGACAACTCAAGGTGGAATCGGTTGTCATGCGGGAAGTGTTTCTGAATGCGGGCCGGATTATATCGATTACGCTGCTGCTCTTTGTCTCGAAAGACCTGGAATCCATATGGCTTCCGGTTGTCGTTGCAGGGACGGCTGCGATGCAATACATAATGTTCTGGTTAATGAAGGACTAGACTCCGCAGCTATAGAAGAAGTAGGAGAGTAGGAAGCACCATCAATTTGAAGGAGGCTGAATATGAATCGAACCTCAGAGTGGATCAAAGCCGGACCCGTTCAGGAATTGAAGGAGAAAGGTTCCGCTGTCATTAAAGGCGGTATTGCCGTGTTCGTGCATGAGGAAGGCATCTTCGCCGTCGATAACCGTTGCCCGCATCTCGGATTTCCGCTTCATATGGGAAGCTTGTGCGATGGCATCTTAACTTGTCATTGGCATCACGCACGTTTCGACGTATGCAGCGGCGGGACGCTCGATCCTTGGGCGGATGATGTGCCTTCCTACGAAGTCAGAGTTGAAGAAGAGACCGTGTGGGTGAACCCGCAGCCGAAGATTGCGAATCATATTCAGAAGTATAAAGATCGTCTCATGGAAGGCTTAGAGCAAAATATTAGTATCGTCATCGCCAAAGCGGTTGTCGGTCTGGTGGAAGCGAATGTGCCGGATGCCGAGATTGCCGGTGTAGGCATCGCCTTCGGAACTCGCAGCGGAAGCGGCTGGAATTCCGGATTGACGATTCTGACCGCGATGGTCCGCGTAATTCCGAAGCTGGACAAGACAGGGCGCATTCTGGCGCTCTATCAGGGCTTGGTGCATGTGGCAAGGGGCAGCTCGGGCCGCGGCATTCATTATTTGCTTGGCGCATTGCCAAGTGCAGACGTTTCCTTCGAGCGGCTTGCGGGCTGGTACCGCAACTGCATCGAGGTTCGAGATACGCAGGGCGCCGAGAAACTGGTCATTACAGCGATTGAGAAAGGAATGAGTCCGGAGCAATTGGCCGATATGATGCTGATTGCCGCAACGGATCATTTCTATCTGGACGGCGGGCATGTGTTAGATTTTCATAATAAAGCGTTCGAGGCGCTTGAGCTTGTGGGCGCTGATCAGTCGAAGCAGGTGCTCACCTCGCTGCTGCATATGATGGGAAATCCATCTCGTAGCGAAGAGCAGCATCACTGGCAGGCGCCGATTAATCTTGTTGAGCCGATTCACGAGGCTGTGAAAGAGTTGGCGGGGGTGCGAGCTGTAGGCGCAGAAGTGATTGCCATTGACGAAGAGGCCGTTCTGCAGCAGCTGCTAAGCGAAGAGCCGCTTGAAACGATTGCACTGCTAAGAGACCTGCTCTTGGCAGGCGCAGCACCGGTGCAGCTTACGCAATTGGTCGCACTTGCCTCTGCCGAGCGTGTAGTTCGATTCCATACGCAGAATGATCACCGCGATTGGGTTGCGGTGCTCCATACGTTCACTTATGCGCATGCTCTGCATGAGCGCTTGCTGCGCTCTGAGGAACCGCTGCTGGTGCGAGCTATTTTCCATGGTGCGATGAGTGTGTACTTGGATCGATTCTTGAACGTGCCATCGGCGAAACGGCCCAAAGCGGCTCCGAGCGATGTGACTGCTACGACGAATTCTTCGGAGCTGCTGCAACTGCTCGATCAGCGACAGCAGGTAGAACAAGCGGCGAAATGGGTGTTCGACTACGTGAAGAGCGGTGGCGAGATGGATGCGCTGCTGAATACGCTTGGTCATGCGCTGCTGCGTGAGGATGCGGAGTTCCATACGTTCCAGATGGTAGAGGCTGCTTTTGCCGAGTATGAGCGTTGGTGTTTACGATCAGACGGATTTGCGGTGAAGGCACAAGAGACGATGCTGCTGGCTTGCACGAGGTACTTGGCTGCACATGCGCCGACAGCGCGCGAGCTGCCGCATACGGCACAAATTGCATGGCGACTGCATAAAGGCGAACGATTGTTTGAAGAGTAAATTTGAGCTTATTGAGAGGGGATAATTGAAGGATGGGTGCAAATTCGAATTCGAAAACGGCATTACTCGTAATTGACGTACAATCGGCGATGTTCGCGGATTCATACCCCGTATATAACGGTGAGGTTCTGCTGGAACGGATCAACGGATTGTTGGCGAAAGCGCGGGCTGCGGACGTTCCGGTGATCTATGTTCAGCATAATGAAGGGGAAGGCGAAGAGCTGGAAACGGGTTCTCCGAACTGGGAAATTCACGCTGCGATTGCTCCGGTTGGCGATGAGCCGCGAATTCAGAAGTATAAGCCGGATTCATTCCATGAAACGGAGCTTCAGCAAGTATTGGCGGAGCGAGGCGTTGGCAAGCTTGTGATCGCTGGTCTTCAGACCGACATGTGCGTGAATGCGACGACGACCAGAGCTGCGGAGCTTGGTTATGAGATCATCGTGGCTGGGGATGCCCATAGTACATGGGAATCGGGAGGTCTTACCGCGGAGGAAATCATAGCAGAGCATAACGCGCGTTTTTCCTCTTTTGCCCAAATCAGTCCGTCAGCAGACATCGAGTTCAAATAAAAAAAGGGCGGTCGTCACTTCACCGAAGTGCCGAACCGCCTTTTATTCCACCATCTGCGCAACCATCCGCGCTCCATATTCTCTTGCTCCGCTTGAGGCTTCACCTCAGCTTCCTCCGCCGAATTAAACAGTAATCCTCTGCGAAGTTTCTGTTCCAATTCCGCCTGTTGATATTGTCCAAGCTTCTCTATCGTGTACGTGTTTGTGTGTTGTAACATGTAGTTTTCCTCCTCTCGTTTATAGTTCAATTATGCGCTCGCTAAAAGGGGATAAAAAGAGTAGAATCTTCATAAAACACTTCCCCTTTTCACTCGGGTACAGGAGGGATGCCGGCATGCAAATGGCTGCTGCTGAACGCTATTTGGATCTATATAGCCGATTCGCCGATGGGATTGCGACGACAGGAACACCTGTTGAAGTTTCGCTTGATGAGCTTGCGCAGGTGTTGTATTGCACAACCCGTAACGTGAAGCTCGTGCTGCGTAAAATGGAAGAGGAAAGCTGGATTCGCTGGCTGCCCGGTCGGGGCAGAGGCAATCGCTCGCAGCTGGTTTTTCTGCTGGAGCGCGATACGATGCTGCTTGAGCTCGCGCAGCGGATGGCGCAGCGAGGCGAGTATAAGCCTGCATTTGAGCTGATCCATACTCATGGGAAAGGCTCGCCGGTGAAGGATCGTTTCTCGGAATGGCTGGAGCTGCATTTTGGCTATCGCACGGAAGTGTTGGATGGCAAACGCAGTGTGGATACGCTGCGGCTTCCCGTGCATACCCCGATTGTGACGCTCGATCCGGGCGATGTCCTGTACGCATTCGATGCGCATATGATCAAGCAGCTGTTTAATCAGCTTCTTTATTACGATGTGGTGGCCGGACGGGTTGTTCCGGCGCTTGCGCATGCGTGGGAATCTAATAAGGAAGCGACTGTATGGCAATTTCATCTACGCAAGGGCGTTTACTTTCATCATGGTCATGAAATGACGGCGGATGATGTCATCTTCTCCTTGGAGCGGCTGCGCTTAGGCAAAGCGCACAGCTGGCTGCTTAGATCGGTGGTTAAGATCGAGACCGTCGGGCTGCGAACGATTCGGATCGAATTGGAGAAGCCCAACCGCATTTTTCACCGATTCATGAGCTCGCCTGCAGCGTCGATTCTGCCTCGTGAATTGGTCGAGAGCGATGAGGAACAGTTCTGGCGTAAGCCGTCCGGTACGGGGCCTTTCATGGCCGGGGAGTGGAACGAGGATCGGTTCGTGCTTGCGGTGAACAAGAATTATTACAACGGCAGAGCGCATCTGGATGGTGTCGTCATTGCGTTCATGCCGCCGGAGCATGGAGATTCCTCGCGTAAATGCTGGGAGAAGCTCATCTGGGATCATGATCTGCAGGATCAGAAGCCGGAAGAGGATTGGGTTACGGTGGAGACATTGTGCAAAGGGTGCACGATGCTGACTTGGAACATGGGGAAAGAAGGGCCACAACAATCGGCCTTATTTCGCAAGGCGATCGATCTGCTGATTGACCGTCATACGATGATTCGGGAGCTGGGAGAGGACCGCATGTATGCGGCTCGCGGTTTCCGTCCCGACGATAATACGCCGCTCCGAAGCATCCGTCACGATTCAGCAATGGCGCGAGCCCTTCTACGTGAGTCCGGCTATGACGGGACTCCCATTACACTCTATACAACAAGCTTCAATATGCGGGATGCCAAGTGGATTGCGGATCGCTGTGGGGAGCACGGTGTTATCGTACATATTGAGCAGCATGACAACAATGAATTTAAGAGAAGGGATGTAATCAACGAGGCAGATACCATTCTGTATGGCATCTTGTTTGCGCAGGATGAGGTATGCGAGATTGAGTCCTATGAGCAGCATGGCAGCTTCCTTAAGGAGCATCTGCATTCGGATTTCCGGGCATGGGCGAGGGACAAAATCGATCTGGCATTAGCGTCGAAGGCCACCGAAGAACGCCGACTTATTATGGGCGAAATCGAGGATCGGCTTCGCGAGGAGGGCCATGTGGTGTTCCTGCTGCACAAGAAGACGAACACCTCCTACCATCCGGGGATAAAGGGGATCACGATGTCATCGCTCGGGTGGATCGACTTTAAGGATGTGTGGGTACAGAGTGCGCCGGGTTAGCGACAAGCTGGCTGGAGAATCAAGCAGTGCAGTCTACATTGGCCGGAAATAGGGTGAATGGGAGAAAGTAGCACACCAGGCAGTCTACATTGGCCGGAGATAGGGTAAATGGGAGAAAGTAGCATACCAGGGAGTCTACATTGGCCGGAAATAGGGTAAATGGGAGAAAGTAGCGAACCAGGTAGTCTACATTGGCCGGAGATAGGGTAAATGGGAGAAAGTAGCGAACCAGGGAGTCATTGGCCGGAAATAGGGTGAATGGGAGAAAGTAGCGAACCAGGTAGTCTACATTGGAGAAATGGCGCCAGTAACAAGAAAGCACCACTCTATCAAAGGAGAGAAACCCGATGTCGGAGGATTTCTATTGCGAAGAGGTTTTAAGCGGGCGGACGCACGTTCAGAAAGTAATAGAGACGGATAATGTGCTAGCTTATTATCACACGCGTCCGTTCTATCCGGTGCACATTGTTGCGATACCGAAGAAGCATATTTCATCATTACTCACGTTAGAGCCGAGCGATAATGACCTGCTCTTAGAATTACTAGAGGTCGTGAAACAGGTGGCGGCCAGAGTGACGACAGAACACGGGGCATGCCGAGTCATCACAAACCTAGGCAAATACCAGGATTCGAAGCATCTCCATTGGCATGTCATCCAAGGTGAGCCATTGCGCTGAGATTTAATTTCCGGCTCGCAATCTACTTAATATGCTGTACCTCCGCGATGAGTGCATGCGTTGTCGCATGCCAACGCTAACGGTTGTGACAGTGGTTATTTGACACCAAATGACCGTTTTAATTTTCTAACGGTTGCCGGCGAGCTTATTTGAACGTTTTCCACTAGGAATCGACCAATATGCTGCAAATAGCCTCTCTCACAACCGTTAAATTTTCAAACAGGCTTATTTGCTTGAAATAGCAACGCTGACAACCGTTACACTATTATTCATGATGGTTAGACAAAAAAAGTGGCCGTCCGAGAAAGTCTCGGGCAGCCAGCGGCTGCCTACAATAGGCAGCCTATTTATTAGTTCAGCGGGAGCCGCGAAGGTCATCCAGTTCCGGCAGCAGCGTTACGCTCTCCTGTTCGTTCGGATCGGTGCGGGCGATGACCGCCGTGCAGACCTCCGTATCCGAACGGTTATAGGGCAGATGCGGCACGCCAGCCGGTATGTACATAAAGTCCCCGGCCTCGACTTCCATATGCTGCTCAAGCCCTTCACCGTACCACATCCCGGCACGCCCGGAAAGCACATAAACCGATGACTCGTGGTTCTCATGCAGATGCGCTTTGGCACGGCCGCCCGGCGGGATGGTCAGCAGATGCATGCAGAGTCCGGTTGAGCCGACACTCTCGGCAGAAATCGCTTCTTGATAGTCGAAGCCTTGCTTCCCCTGATAATTTCCCTTCGTGCGAATCCGCATGCAAGTCCGGTTGTCTCCCACTGCCCATCACTCTCTTCCGCCCAATATAGAGTAAATGCGAAGCTGTCCCTAGCTGTTCATCCTCAAGATGAGCTCCTAAGCCTCATGCTCAGACAGCTCATCCAGCGTTTTGTTGAAGCTTGGTGCCATGTAAGTCAGAAACCAGTTGACCTCTTGCATGTTCAGATCCGCGAGTTTCTGCTCCGTCTGCCCTTTGGCGACAGCGAATTCGCGATTGCCGGAGGACAGCTCGGAGAGGCACTTCATGTAGGCATCGAGCAGATCCGCTGCTTTCACCATCTTAAGCAGCTCCTTCTCCTCGTCGCTATGAGCCGCTCCGATGACAAGAGGCTCATAGGCAGCCTGCAGCGGCTCCGGCACCATGCCGAGCAGCCGCTCGGCGGCAAGCGCCTCGATCTCGCGGAAATTCGCGAGCATCTTCGGGTTGTGATGCTTAACCGGCGTTGGAATATCGCCGGTGAACACTTCTGTGGCGTCGTGGAACAGCGCCATCGTAACCGCTCGGTCGGCATTCAGCGAACGGCCGAACAGCTGATTGCCAATCTCGCAAAGCATATGCGAGAGAAGCGCGACATGATAGGAATGCTCGGCAACATTTTCACGGGTGGTATTGCGCATGAGGCTCCATCTCTCAATATAGCGAAGCCGGTACATATAAGCGATAAACGGACTATCCATAATGGCAGGAAGCTCCTTCTACTCTAGAAATAGGAGAACATATGAGGCTGCGAAAGCGGTATGCCCGCTCGTTTAGGATATGGTATGATATAGATTGATTATATAAGGAAAGACGATTAAGGAATAGAGAGAGGAGCCATTTAGGCCTTATGCAGCATTTTGAACAGAGTGTTTATAACCTTATTGTTGAAACTTCTACGAATCTTCCGGGAGACGTCCGGAAAGTCATTCAAGCCGCACAAGAGGCGGAGGACCGCGCAACTCGCGCAGGAATGTCGCTCTCCACAATTGCAACGAACATTGAGATGGCGGAGTGCAATGTCTCCCCGATCTGTCAGGATACAGGCATGCCGACCTTTGTTGTTCATACCCCGGTTGGTGCCAACCAAATTAATATGAAGCAACAGATTCGTAGTGCCATCGCACGCGCGACGAAAGACGGCAAGCTGCGCACGAACTCCGTTGATTCGCTCACCGGCTCCAACACCGGTGACAACCTCGGACCGGGTACGCCGGTAATCCACTTCGAGCAATGGGAGAAGGACGATATAGATGTGCGTCTGATCCTCAAAGGCGGCGGCTGTGAGAACAAGAACATCCAATACAGCCTTCCGATGGAGATTCCGGGTCTAGGCAAAGCCGGCCGCGATCTCGACGGTATCCGCAAATGTATCATGCACTCGATCTATCAAGCACAAGGTCAAGGCTGCAGCGCGGGTTTCATCGGCGTTGGCATCGGCGGCGACCGGACGACAGGCTATGAATTAGCGAAACAGCAATTATTCCGTCATACCGATGATACGAATACGATTCCCGAGCTTGCTCAACTTGAAGAATATGTAATGGAGAATGCCAACAAGCTTGGTATCGGGACAATGGGCTTCGGCGGCCAAGTGACCTTGCTCGGCTGTAAAGTCGGCGTCATGAACCGTCTGCCGGCGAGCTACTTCGTCTCGGTTGCTTATAACTGCTGGGCTTACCGCCGTCAAGGCGTTTTGCTCTCTGCAGACAGCGGAGAGATCAAATCTTGGATTTATCCGAGCGGCTCCGATACGCCGATGAAATCGCAAGCCGCTGATGAAGCAGCTGAGGCGGTAACGGAGAACGCGGCACGCCGTGAAGTGGTTCTGAACACACCGCTCTCCGAAGAAGATGTGCGCAGCTTGCAAGTAGGCGACATCGTCATCATTAATGGAGAGATGCACACAGGCCGTGACGCAATTCACCATCACCTGATGGATCATGACGCGCCGATTGATTTGAATGGCTCCGTTATTTATCACTGCGGACCTGTAATGATGAAGGATGATAGCGGCTGGCATGTGAAAGCAGCTGGACCGACGACAAGCATTCGCGAGGAGCCTTACCAAGGCGATATCATTAAGAAATTCGGTATCCGCGCGGTTATCGGCAAAGGCGGAATGGGACCGAAGACGCTTGCTGCGCTTCAAGAGCATGGTGCGGTTTATCTGAATGCAATCGGCGGTGCGGCACAGTACTACGCAGAATGCTTCAAGAATGTGAACGGCGTCGACTTTATGGAATTCGGTATTCCAGAGGCGATGTGGCATCTGAAGACAGAAGGCTTCGCTGCAGTAGTAACGATGGATTCCCATGGCAACAGCTTGCACGCGGATGTAGACAAAGATTCTTTTGCTAAGCTTGCCCAATTTAAAGAGCCTGTATTTAAATAATTACCAAAGTAGACAATAGAATGAGGGATGCGGTACGCGCAGCTTCGGACTCGCCTTCAATCGAAGGTATGAACAATGGATGTTTCTTATTATCCCTGGATCACTTATCCTGGGATTCTTTTTTTCTCCGTATTTGCACAAATACGTGAATGCAGTGCCTTATTGCTTTGCCTTCGTCACGCTGACGATGGCGATCGGATGCGGCCTGCAGCAGCTGCGAGCTGTATTGAATCGACCTGGCGTGATGATTTGGACCTTCCTGCTGGCACATGTGCTGTCTCCGCTTGTAGCATACGCACTAGGGTATATGCTATTCGGACCGGATTCTCCTTACGTTGTGGGACTTGTCCTATTCACGATAATCCCCCTTGGTATTTCAACCGTGCTGTGGGTTGGAATGTCGGCCGGAAGTGTCCCGCTTATGCTGGCTATGGTCGTCATCGATTCGGCGCTTAGTCCGATTGTAGTGCCAACCGGCATTCATCTGCTGTTTCGTACCGACGTAGAGACCAACACAATGGCGATGATGGGCGACTTAATGCTCCTTATCGTGGCGCCAACGATAATTGGTGTTGCTTTGCATGAGTGGTCCAAAGGACGCATTCAACAAGCCGTTCAGCCCTACGCTCCGCCCTTGTCCAAGCTGTGTTTCACAGCAGTCGTCATGCTGAATGCGGCAGCCATTGCTCCTTCCACAGAAGCGCTTCGCGGTGATCTGTTGAAGGTAGTGCCTGCGGCCTTGGTCATGGTGGGCTTATGTTATGCAATTGGCTATTTCGGTACAACGCATTACCGGAGTCGTGAGGTACAAGTCACGGTTTCCTATGCGACCGGTATGCGGAACATTTCGCTTGGCGTAGTGCTTGCAATGGGCTATTTTAGCCCGCTGGCCGCTGTTCCGGTTGTGCTGTCGATTCTGATTCAACAGCCGCTTGCCACGCTGCATCATTACATTTTACAAAAACTTAACAAACGCAGTGCTGGCGCAGGCGGCTGAGAACAAGGTACGATGGATGGTACATGGAGCAACCCGGCATGGAGGTAGGAGAAGATGAATAGCTTTCGCGTGCGGCTAACGATGATTCTGATCGGTATGATCGGACTTGCCGTTCTGGCAGCCGGTTTATTTATGGGCAAGACGTATAAGGAAAATCATCTGGATGCGCTGCAAGAAAATATGGTGCGCGAAATGAAGATTATTCTCGATCAAATGGACTGGCGAAGCGGGGAACCGGCGTCGGTCTACAGCTACTACACGAGCCACGCCAAGCGGCTTAAGAAGATTACGGATACGCGGATTACCTTCATTCGCGGCGATGGGGTAGTTCTTGGCGATTCCGATCATGATCCGACAACGATGGACAACCATCTGAAGCGAGAAGAAGTGATGGAGGCCAAGAAAGACGGTGTAGGGCGTACGACACGGTACAGCGACACCATTAATGAGAATTTGCTTTACGTGGCGATGCTTGTTCACCCCGATGATCCGAATTCGGACATTATCCGAATGGCACTCAGCTTGCAGAAGGTGGACGAGAGCGTACAGCGCATTTGGATAACTCTTGTATTGGGGCTGCTCATTCTATTTATAGCAGCTGCACTTATCAGCTACCGTGTCGCACTCGGATTAACGCGTCCGCTTGAACAGATTACTCGCGTCGCGAAGCGAATTAAGAGCCTCGATTATCGGGCGCGCGTTCATGTGAAGCGTAACGACGAGATTGGCGAGCTGGGGCTTGCCATCAATGCGATGGCAGATTCGCTGCAAGTGCAGATGACGCGAATTCATCAGAACGAAAGCCAATTGGCCAGCGTCTTGGACAATATGATCAGCGGCGTTGTCATGATCGATGCGAGCGGGCATATTGTGCTGCTCAATCGGCGGGCAGAGGAAGTACTAGGGTTCTCAACACGCGAGCTGGTTGGCCATCATTTCACAGTGGCCAAACAGCAGTATGAGCTGTCGCAAATTATTCAAGAGGCGATCGAGCGCAAGGAGCATCTGCGCGAAGAGGTCACCTTCTATTATCCGGAGGAGAGGCTGCTTGATCTCAATCTGGTGCCTATCTTCGAAGATGATGATTCCTTCGGCGGCGTCCTGCTTGTCCTACAAGATGTGACGGCCATTCGCAGACTGGAACGGATGCGCAGCGAGTTCGTTGCGAACGTGTCACATGAGCTGAAGACACCGATTACTGCGGTAAAAGGTTTCGCGGAGACGCTACTTGGCGGCGCCGTGGATGATCCGGAGACCGCACGCTCCTTCTTGCAAATCATTTATGACGAGAGCGACCGCTTGAACCGGCTTATCGGCGACATCTTGGAATTGTCCAAGATTGAGTCCCGCCGAGTACCGCTGCAATTCTCGCCGATCGAGCTGGCGTCATTCGTGGAGAAGACGGTGGAACTGATGCGTGCAGAAGGGTTGCAGAAGCAAATTCGATTATCTTATAAAGCAGATCGGGATGTTTATGTGGAGGCAGATGAAGATCGCCTGCGACAAATCATCATGAACCTGCTCTCGAACGGAATTAACTACACGCCTGAAGGTGGTAGTGTTTCCATCGTCGTTGAACCGGTTGGCGGGGACAATTACGAATCCGTGCGTATTCACATATCCGACACAGGTATCGGTATACCGAAGAAAGATTTGCCGCGAATATTCGAGCGTTTCTACCGAGTGGACAAGGCAAGATCCCGCAGTTCAGGCGGCACCGGGCTGGGGTTGTCGATCGTGAAACATCTTGTTGAGCTGCACAAAGGAACGATATCTGTAGAGAGCCGAGTGGGCAGCGGCTCGACGTTTACGATTGAGCTGCCGGTCCTACAATAGCAATGAGCCAGTAATTGGGGTTTCCCCTTCCTCTGAACAATGCTATCATGGTTATGAACGTAGAACGAGTTACCATGCCGAGTATTAGCAGCGGCATGCGTGGAAGCCAGGGGGTCAACATGTCACAGAAAGTGTTGGTCATTGAGGATGAGCCGACGTTAGCCAGATTACTCTCGTATAACCTTTCACAGGAAGGTTATGACACGACTGTCATTGATCATGGTGCAGAAGGCTTGCAGGTTGCTTTGCAGCGCGCATTTGATCTTATCATTCTAGATATCATGCTGCCAGGCATGAACGGTTTCGAGATCTTATCCCGCTTGCGGCAGAGTGGCAACCGTACGCCGGTTATCGTACTGACAGCCCGCAATGCGGAAGAAGAAGTTGTGCAAGGCCTTAAGCGAGGCGCCGATGATTATATGACTAAGCCATTCGGCGTGGCCGAGCTTCTTGCGCGTGTATCTGCGGTGCTCCGCAGAACCGGTCAAGATGAAGGCAAGCTGACGGAGTCCACGGACAAAGTCATAACGGCCGGTGATTTATCGATTTATCCGGAACGCTATGAGGTCGTCCTTAATGGCGAAACCGTACCGCTGCGGCCGAAGGAATTCGAAGTGCTGCTCTATCTTGTTCAACGTCCCGGCGTTGTCGTTACCCGCGATGATCTTATGAATGTCGTATGGGGCTTCGACTATTTCGGCGGACAGCGAACGGTAGACGTCCATGTCAGCTCCTTGCGCAAGAAATTGGAACTGGGCCAGCAATCGGTCGAAATTGAATCCATACGCGGCGTAGGCTATAAGCTGGTTATGCCGAAGAAGCTAGGTTCACCTAAATAAGGTGAACTTTTTTTTGTCTATTATCGAAGCAAATAATGGTAAAATCACTTTAGAAACTAATGGAGGTGCTTAGAGAATGGTTGCTTATGGTTGGTGCAGAGGGATCGAGGACGCGGAGCTGCTTCACAAATACGGGTTTGACTACATCGAGTGTCCTCTGTCCGCTCTGCAGCTGGAGAACGAAGCCTTGCATCAAGAATTGCTGCGTGCTTACAAGGAAAGTCCACTGCCTGTTTATGCGTTTAACTTATTTTTCCCAGGGGATATTAAAGTGGTTGGTCCCAATGTAGAACCAGAGCGTATCCGGCGCTATGTATATCGTGCTGCGCAAGCGATGAATGAGATCGGTGCGAAAATTTCCGTGCTTGGAAGTGGGGGAGCGCGCAACATTCCGGATGGATGGGAGCGTAATCGGGCGGAGGACCAGATGCTTCACTTACTTAGCTGGATTTCGGAGGAGTTTACGGGAAGCGGCGTAACGCTGGCTATTGAACCGCTGAACAAGAAAGAGACGAATCTGATCGGCTCTGTGGCCGAAGCTGTTTATTTGGCGAAACAAATTAATCATCCTACCATTCGGGTGCTGGCTGATTTCTATCACATGGATGAGGATAGCGAAGCGCTGGACACATTGACTGCTAATAAGGACTGGCTTGCGCATATTCACATCGCAGATACGGGCAGACTATCACCGGGAACCGGGCAATATCCATACGCGGACTTTGCCGCACAGCTGACAGCAGCAGGCTACAAGGGCGGAATCTCCGCGGAATGCAGCCTTCAGCAACCAGACGAGGAATTATCGGCTAGTCTGACTTTCATGAAACAACAATTCCATCGGCTGGGCTGATTTCCTGGACATTACGGTTAAGCGCGGTTCCACTCCAGCATTTTCTTCTGAAATTGCTTTGGGGAGCAATCATTGTATTTCTTGAACATTTTGTAGAAATGGGCCATGTTCGGCATGCCGATCCGGTCCCCTACCTCGGAGACGCTGAGGTCCTTCGTGAGCAGAATACGTTCGGCCCATTTGATCTTGCGATAATTCACATACTCTGTGAAGGACATCCCGATCGCCTTCTTGAAGAATTTCACAAAATAATAGTAGCTCATATTGGCGAGCTTCGAAACTTCTTCTACTTGGATGCGGTCGGTCAGATGTTCTTCCACATAGTCAATCACACCTCGCAGACGAGCACGATCAAAGTCATCATGATCAGCAAGCACTTTCCTGGAATCTCCCCGGATGAGCAGAAGGAGCAGCTTCTTTATGTACATGCTGACGGCAAGCTCATACCCGCTTTGCTTGGTCGTGACTTCTTGCAGAATGCCGCGGATACATTCCGACGCCTCTGCTCGTGCGGATTCATCTTCTTGAAAAATGTAGTTGGCTCGGCTGAGCGGATTCTTCGTTTCGGAGAAAAATCGCATATAAGGCATTGAGCTTTGGTCAATAAATTGCTCCAAATCGAACTGCAAGACGATATAATTCAGCGGGCTGCTCATGCTGCGATCGCGATGAAGCTGCCTTGCACCGATCAATGCGATGTCGCCCGTTTGTAGTTTTATGCACTCATCTTCAATATTTACGTCAAGTTCGCCGGTGATCACAAGCAGCAATTCGATTTCTCGATGATAATGCCAATTGATAAATAGATCGTTATTCCGCAGGGATTGGAACACTTTGATGGAGAGCAGCGGGTTCTCGTAAACGACCTTCTCATTATAAAATTCCACGGTACCATCCCTTCAATAACAAAATCACATAAAACCATACCTATATAGCGCCTATATTTTAGTGGACAAGTTCGGATATACTGTAGTCATTGTATGTCTCTCTATCTAGCTGACACACATACTACAAATTATATCATTTCGAGGCTCATGGAGGTAGAAATTTAAAATGTCAAAAGTACGTGTAGGCATTATTGGCTGCGGCGGTATCGCCAACGGTAAACATCTCCCAAGTTTGGCCCAAGTCAAAGACGCTGAAATCGTAGCTTTCTGCGATATCATTGTTGAGAAGGCTGAACAAGCAAAAGCGAAATACGGTACAGAAGAAGCAAAAGTATATTCTGACTATAAAGAATTGCTTCAAGACGGATCGATCGACGTGATCCACGTTTGTACGCCTAACGATTCCCATGCGGTTATCTCCATCGACGCATTGGAAGCTGGCAAACACGTGCTTTGCGAGAAGCCAATGGCTAAAACAGCTGCTGACGCTCGTAAAATGCTTGAAGTAGCACAACGTACCGGCAAAAAACTCAGCATCGGTTACAACAACCGTTACCGCGCAGACAGCCGTTACCTGAAAGAAGCTTGCGATGCAGGCGAGCTTGGCGAAATTTACTTCGCTAAAGCACATGCAATCCGTCGTCGTGCTGTTCCGACATGGGGCGTATTCTTGGATGAAGAGAAACAAGGCGGCGGACCGCTTATCGATATCGGTACTCACGCACTTGACCTTGTATTGTGGATGATGGACAACTACAAGCCGAAAGTCGTTCTTGGCCGCGCTTACCACAAGCTGTCCCAAAACGAGAATTCTGCGAATGCTTGGGGCCCATGGGATCCAAAACAATTCACAGTTGAAGATTCCGCTTTCGCTATGATCACAATGGAGAACGGTGCAACTGTAATCCTTGAATCCAGCTGGGCGCTTAACTCGCTTGAAGTCGATGAGGCTAAAGTTTCCCTCAGCGGTACTAAAGCAGGCGCTGACATGAAAGACGGTCTTCGTTTCAATGGCGAGCACAACAGCCGCCTATATGTAAACAAAGTTGAACTGAACAGCGGCGGCGTTGCTTTCTATGAAGGCGCGAGCGAAACTGCAGAAGTTCTTGAAGCTAGCATGTGGATCGATGCAGTTAAGAACGACAAAGAAACTTTCGTTAAACCAGAGCAAGCGCTTGTGGTTTCCGAAATTCTTGAAGCGATCTACGAGTCTTCCCGTACGGGCAAGGCTGTATACTTCGAGTAGTAGAACAACCAATGAAGCCGGAGATGGCCTTGTCATCTTCGGCTTTTTTTGCATCGTTAATGATGTTACATATTTTTTGGGAGTTCGACAAAATCAGTCAAAGTTCTACGTTATTCGCTCTGTACAGTTCTGTGAAAACACCTATAATGAGAATTAAAAACGAATAATCTAGAAAAATTTTACAACTAAATACCTAAGATAAGGGCAAACCATAGGAAACTATGGGACGCAAAGCCGTGGCCTAAGGGATCACTTTCTGTGATGCTAAGGTAGACAAGGCTGCCGAGTAGATGGAATCCATCCTATTCGGGTGGTTTTTTTATTGCCATTTTGCATCCTGCATGCTAAGTCAATGATCCGGAGGAAGGTTAGCATGGCACCCATCGCACTCGTCGCCATTTCATTCGTACTCGTATTCAGCTCTTCCTTAATTCTCTTTCATCTTTACGGGCGCATGAATGCAGCCAGGTACACGACTTTCTTTTGGCTTATGAGTGCTGCTTTTGTTTTTAGTATCGGGGTTTGGTCCATGCACTTTGTGGCCTTGCTGGCGTATCCGTTCCCGGTTAAGGTGATGTATCATTTCGGTTATGTGTTTCTCTCGATGGGTGTTTTAATCGTCTTGTCGGCGTTAGCGCTTCTCTTGTTCGAACGTGCTTCAGGGCGAAATCGGACAAGCTTGCTCGTTCTAGGCAGCCTGGTACAGACGTGTGGCATCGTAGGGATGCACTACATCGGGATGAGAGCCATCAAAGCCCATGCGACGCTTCATTATCAGTCATCCACAGGTTTTATTTCAATCGTCGTTCTGGCTCTCGTGCTTGGTTTCATCTTCACAAGACAGCGATTCCAACTCCATCGGCAAAGCCGGTTGCGGCAGTTCATCCACGCTCTATCGCTATCCGTCGCTATTGAATTTCTGCATTACAGCAATATGCCCATGATGCATGGCATTACAACGCTGCATGCAGGTGAATCTGTGGCTTTATCGCAAAATCAGTTCTTTCTCGCCATTAGCATAAGTTTGATCGTTTCCGTCATCTGCATGTATTCGATCGTCATTATGATGATTGACAGCCGCTTAAAGCAAAGTGAAGAACGACTTAAACGGATGAATGAAGCCTATTCGCATATTTTAGATTCTGTGGCTGAGGGGATCTACCGTTTGGACGAGCGTGGCAAGGTTATCTTCTGGAATCAAGCCGCTGTGAACTTAACCGGGTTTGAGGCGAACGAAGTACTCGGGCGTAAGGTTGGGCTTCGGGCTATTAAGCCTGCGGGTGAGGAATGGGACCCTATCGAGAAGGTTCATCGCACCGGCAACGCTGAATATGTGGCGGATGACTTGTTTCGCCGGAAGAATGGTTCGACGTTCCCGGTGGAATATCATATTACGCCTATGCAAGGTAAAGGTGAAGGTGAACAAGCCGGTGTTGTTATAAACTTCACGGATCTGACGCAGCGCAAAGAGCAAGAGTCGTTCATTGTGGAGTCGGAGAAGCTGTCGATGGCAGGCCAGCTGGCTGCAGGTATCGCACATGAGATTCGAAACCCGCTTACGGCGATTAAAGGATTTATGAAGCTGTTTCAGAACGGGATGACCAAAATGGAGTATGTCACCATTATTACGTCTGAGATTGTTCGCATGGAAGGCATCATCAACGAGCTGCTCCTGCTTGCGAAGCCGCAAATCAGCCGGTTTCAAGCGACTAATCTATGTGAGCTGCTAGCCGCTGTCTATACGCTGCTGGAATCACAGGCTAATCTAAACAATGTGGATATCAAGCTGCATTTCTCGGAGCCGGAGCTGCATGTCTATTGCGATGAAAGCCAGATCAAACAAGTATTTATCAATCTCATCAAGAACGCAATCGAAGCAACGGAGGGCGGCGGCGAAATTCGGGTTGCCGTAGAACGGGTCGGCAACCAGTTGATAACCTCGATTGCAGACACTGGCTGCGGTATTCCGGGGGAAGTGCTTGAGCAGGTGGGAAGACCCTTTTATACGACGAAGGAGCAGGGAACTGGACTTGGACTTATGATCAGCAACAAAATCATTTCCAGTCATGGCGGGACAATTTCTATTGCCAGCAAGATGGGAGAGGGCACGACGTTTCAAGTAACACTCCCTGGGGGGTATCGAAATGGTGCATAATCATATCGAAGGAAGCTACAACTGGTTCTTGGTATGTCTGTCGTTTATTATTGCGCTGTTCGCTTCCTATACGGCATTGAATATAGCCAGACGCGTGCTGTTGTCTGAGGGCTGGAAGAAGAGAGGATGGCTGCTGGGCGGAGCAGTCGTTATGGGTGTTGGGATTTGGTCGATGCATTTCATCGCGATGCTCGCTTTTCATTTGCCAAGCGGAGTGACCTATGATTTTGTAACCGTTCTCGTATCGATTGGTGTTTCTATTGTCGGCGCTTTTATCGGTTTCGGTATTGCCAGCCATTCCGGTCGCGGTACGCTGAGACTGATTGTGGGTGGTACCATTATGGGGCTTGCAATCACCGGCATGCATTACATTGGCATGTATGCCTTGACGGGAATTACGGTTACTTATAGCCCCTATATCTTCACACTTTCGATACTTATTGCCGTGCTGGCATCGATTGTTGCCTTACTTTTCTCCTTCCGCAGAAATAATCATTATTGGCTGAGCGGCTTCATCATGGGTATCGCTGTCACAGGTATGCATTATACGGGCATGTCAGCGGCTCGAATGTCGATGCCGGTCAATATGCTAAGTCGTACGGCCGATGCGCAGGCAATGGATTTTATCGAAATGGCGATCTATGTAGCCTTTGGCACAATCGTGATTATGGCTGTCAGCTTGATCAGCTCGATGAATGTCGATAAGAAGCTGTCCGAGCAATTGTCGCTTAAAGGCTCGATACTGGAGTCGGTGATCGACTGCCTAATCATGTTTGATCATAAAGGAGCCATATTTGAATTTAATCCGGCAGCGGAGAACCTCTTCGGTTATTCGCGAAGCGAGGTCATCGGCAAATCGATTGAAGAGGTGCTGATGCCTGGGCTGCCTCGAGATATGACGTCGAAGAACGGAATGCTGTGCAGCGGTGATATAACGGTGCTTGGCAAACGGATAGAGACGATGCTCCCGCGAGGGTATCAAAGCGAATTTCCGGCAGAAATTATCGTCACCCGTATCCGCAGAGAGAAATTCCCCGTTTTCACGATGTATTTGCGAGACTTAACGGAGCGCCGAATTGTAGAAGAAGCGCTGCGTGAGAGTGAGGAGCGCTATCGGAAGCTGATCGATTTCTCGCCGGAGCCCATTCTCGTTCATGATCAAGGCGCCATCTCCTTCGTGAACGAAGCGGCGCTGCGTATATTCGGTGCCGAGGAGGATGGCTTGATCGGGAGAGGTTTCCTGGAGCTGGTTCATCCTGAAAGCCTGGCATCGGCTGCGCAGTGGCTGGAGCGTGTGCAGAACGGATCGGCCAATGGAGATTCCATTGAGCTGAAGATGCATAAGCTGAATGGGACGATGATCGATATTGAAGCGAAGTCGATTCTGGTTCATTTTGCCGGACAAGCCTTGATTCAAACGATCGCATGGGATATTACGGTTAAGAAAAGTTACGAGAATACGATCAGGCAGCTGGCTTATTACGATATGCTGACCGGGCTGCCGAACCGAAATTGGTTCAACCTCTCTTATCCCGAGTTGCTGATAAGCGTGAGCGCCAGAGGGCAGCAGGCGGCGCTTATGTTTCTGGATCTGGATCGGTTCAAGCTGATTAACGACACGATGGGGCATTTGATGGGAGACCGGCTGCTGCAGCATTTTGCAGCTGTGCTCAGTGAGACGATTGGTGACAATCGCAAGGTTGCGCGCTTAAGCGGGGATGAGTTTGTGGCGATCATTCAGGATTGTAACCGCTCGGAGCTGGAGCTCATGGCGGAAACCTTAATAAGACGAGTGGCCGAGCCGATCCAGGTGGATGGTCAGGATATTTTCATTACATCCAGTATTGGCATTGCGATTTATCCGGAGGATGGCGAGACGCTGGAAATGCTGCTGCAGAATGCGGATACGGCGATGTATGCGGCGAAGGAGAAAGGAAAGAATCAATTCCAGTTCTTCGAATGGTCGATGAACCATTGTCAGGCAAGGCGGATGAACATCGAGAAGGCGCTGCCGGCCGCGATTGAAGAGCAGGCCTTCCATCTCGTTTATCAACCGATATTCAATGCGCAGCAAGGTCATTTAATCGGTGTAGAAACGTTGGCCCGCTTAGAGCATCCGGTGCTGGGAACGGTTTCGCCGTGCGAGTTCATTCCGGTTGCCGAGAGCACCGGTCACATTATCGTGCTTGGCGAATGGATTCTGCACATGGCCTGCAGGCAAATGAAAGACTGGCATGATGCAGGCCTCCCTCGGATTCCGGTGGCTGTTAATTTCTCCGTCATTCAGTTTAATCAAGATCAAGTCGTGGATATGATTGTTCGTGTGCTGGAGCAAACCGGCCTTGATGCCAGCTATTTGGTTGTGGAAATTACCGAAAGTATGGCCATGCAGCATAATGTGACGATCGTCAGCAAACTCCATGCATTGAAGCAGCTAGGGGTTTCGATTTCGATTGATGACTTTGGAACGGGCTATTCGTCCTTATGTTATCTGAAACGGTTTCCAATCGATACGCTCAAGATTGACAAGTCCTTCGTACAGGATATTTCCGGTGCAGGGGAGGATACCGCGATTGTGGAAGCGATCATTGCCATGGCGCGCAGCTTGAAGCTGCAGGTATTGGCCGAAGGGGTAGAAACGGAGCAGCAATCCGAGCGCCTCTGCGAGCTGGGTTGTACGGATATGCAAGGCTACTGGCATAGCAGACCGTTGTCGATCCAGCAGTTCGAGCAAACGTTTATGAGCGCGGCATATCTGGCAAGGGCAGAAGCGGCGGCTGCGAGATAATTGATGTACGGCTTGGCGCTGAAAAATCATCGCGAGCGACTGCTGCAAAGAGAAGCCTCCATCACGATCCGTGATGGAGGCTTCTTAATTGCGGACTAGTCGCCGTTATTGCGGGCGTTCTCATAGCCGGCTACGCCGGAGGTGCCTTCATCAGAAATCTCGGCCAACGATTTGACCTCGCCATGCGGCTTCTGGTTCTGCTTACGGCTCTTCCAAGCGTTCTCTCTGCGGTTCTTCGAAGATGTCATAGTCGGTGAATGCTCCTTCATCAATGAGTGTGATCGCTGGATTGTACTCATCTATCGTGTGCGATTAGGCCGATTCTTATGACAAATTAACGTTTCGGTTTCGGCTTCCGGGCACCCCACAAGAACAGAAATCCTACAGATAATATAACAACTAGAAACGGTGCGACGAAGATCAGAAATTGCTCCATTTCGGTTCAGCCTCCTCCGGTAGGGTTATTTGCCGCGCTTGCCTTGCACATATTTGGTATCGAACAAGAACAACCGCATGAGCAGATACAGCGACGGAACGAGCAGCAGCAGTCCGAGGATGAAGACGGAAATCAGTGCAATAGCCATCGGCTCGCTGGTGAAATTATCGTGAATCGTTAAATAAGGATATAGAATGTACGGCAAGTGAGCAGCGCCATAACCGAAGAACGCGAAGCCGAACTGGAGCATGACGAAGATGAAGGAGAGTCCAAGTCGTTTGCGCGTCCATACATGATAGACCGCGATCAAGAAGCAGGCGAAGGATACCACGAACATCCACGCGTGTTCCGTCATCCGTTGGTAATGCTCCGCGTTATGACCGCGAATAGCGAAGAATACGAGCAGGCTGCTTAGAATCGTAGGCGCACTCCATGCGAGCGCGTATTTGCGCACCACCTCAAAGGCACCGCGATCATTCGCGCGATTAGCGTAATAGCTGAGAAACATAGCCGAGATATAGAGTACACTCACTAGCGCCAGCAGCACTACCGTCCACGAATACGTGCTTTGGAACAGCTTGCTGAACAGGAAGCTGACTTGACCGGAATCGCTTACTTCAATGTAGCCGCCTTCCGAAATCGTCATCACGGTAGACAAGGAAGCGGGAATAAGCAGTCCGCTTGCACCGTAGAGCAGCATGTAGAAGCGGTTGTTTTTGTTCGTGCCGTACGTGTTGAAAGCGTAATACGAGCCTCGAATGGCCAGCAGGATTACAGCGATACTACCCGGAACGAGCAGAGCGGTACCGTAATAGTAAGCCGTGTCCGGGAAGAATCCCACCATGCCAACGAAGAAGAAGACGAGAAAGACGTTCGTCACTTCCCAGACCGGCGAGAGATAACGTTCAATAATATTGTTGATTACGTGGCGTTTGCCCGTAATGGTGCTGTAATAGCTGAAGAAGCCTGCGCCAAAATCAATCGAAGCGACAATCAAGTAACCGAACAGGAAGATCCAGAGGACGGTTATGCCAAGTACTTCGTAGCTCATTGTTCGTCGCCCCCTTTAATGCCTTTAGCCTCGATTTCTTGCTCAGCCGAGTTGCTGCGGAACATGCGGGTTAAGACGGTGACCGATGAGATGGCGAGTACAATGTAAAGCAGTGCGAACACCCACAGCATCGTATCCACATGATCGGATACCGTTGCGCCTTCCGAAGTGCGCATGATGCCGCGAAGAATCCAAGGTTGACGGCCAACCTCCGAGAAAATCCAACCATGTTCAATGGTCAACATCGCTAGCGGAGCCGCTAATATGATGCCGCGGAGTATCCATTTGTTGCTGAATGCGAGCTCGCGCTTGCGCCACAGGAGGAGCATGAATGCCGATGCGATTAAGACCATCATCGCAACGAAGCCCATTTTCAGATCGAACAGGTAATGAATATAAAGCGGCGGATGCTCATCTTCCGGGATGTCATTCAATCCGGTAACTTCCGCATTAGGCACGCCATGGGCGAGAATACTAAGCGCGAACGGGATTTTGAGACCATATTTGACCTCATTGTCTTCGGTTAGAATCCCACCAAGCACAAGCGGTGCTTCGGATGTCGTTTCGAAATGCCACTCCATAGCCGCGAGCTTCTCGGGCTGATATTTAGCTAGATATTTGCCAGATAAGTCGCCGATGATGGCACTGGAAATTAAGAAGATGAAGGCGGAAACCATCGTTAACTTGAGCGCTTTCTTATAGTACACATGATTGCGGCCTTTAAGCAGGGACCAAGCCGATATCGCAGCAAGGACGAATGCGCAGGTTAGATAAGCTGTGACGAGCACATGCGAGACTTTGGTCGGCATCGCCGGGCTCAGCATCGCGCCGAAAGGTGATATTTCTGTGATTTTGCCGTCTTTCACCGTGATCCCGGCAGGCGCATTCATGAATGCGTTGACGACTGTAATGAAGAAGGCCGAAGCGGACGAGCCGATAACGACGGGAACGAGCAGCCAGAAGTGTGTCATTCTGCTCTTGAATCGGTCCCAAGTGTAGAGGTAGATACCGAGAAAGATGGCTTCGAAGAAGAAGGCGAACGTCTCCATAAAGAGCGGAAGCGCGATGGACTGACCGGCTACCTTCATGAAGCTTGGCCACAACAGACTGAGCTGCAGACCAATCGCAGTCCCGGTGACAACGCCAACCGCAACCGTAATGACGAAGCCCCGTGCCCATCTGCGAGCCATAAGCAAGTAATGCTCATCATTGCGTTTGATCCCGATCCACTCGGCGAGCGCAATCATAAGCGGCACCCCGACACCAATCGTTGCGAAAATAATATGGAAAGCAAGCGTGAGTCCTGTGAGCATTCGGCTGTACATGACCGGATCGTAACTGCTAAGCAGCATATGTAATCCCTCCAATTGCTTGATGTAGTAATGAATGGATATTAATTATTTAAACACATATCGAGATAGAGAGAGAAGCATAATGACCGCAACGATGATGCAAAGCAGGATAAGGCGTTTCTCTTGTTTGGCTACTCGGTTGCTGTCTTTCGGGTTTTGCTGATGACCGGCCAATAGGATCCCTTCTCTCATGTAGATGTGATGTGGTGGTTACACGATTATTATAGCCGATCTATGTGATTATTTTCACATGAATTGTGACGAGGGTTTGAATTCTGTTGAATGGGATGTTTTCTTTGTGTGCTCTAAGCTCTGAGAATAATTGGGATGAACATCGCGAAACTTATTTTAGAAATGACTAGATAATGGAGGAGCTATTTAATGATTAAAATTGGAATTATTATTGGAAGCACGCGTCCCGGTCGAAACGGAGAGGCAGTAGCTCGCTGGACTTACGATATTGCTAAAAAAAGAAATGACGCTGAGTATGAATTGGTGGATATCGCCGAGTTCAATTTACCTATTTACGATGAGCCGATTCCGCCGGCTATGGGGCAACCCTATTCCAAACAACATACAAAAGCCTGGTCTGAAAAAATAGCTTCTTTTGACGGCTACGTATTTGTAACTCCTGAATACAACCATGCGACATCGGGAGCTCTTAAAAATGCAATCGATTTTCTATTTCAAGAATGGAACAATAAAGCTGCTGGTTTCGTCGGGTACGGCAGTCTTGGGGGATCTCGAGCAGTGGAAAATTTACGGCTTATTATGGGAGAGCTGCAAATAGCAGATGTTCGTGCGCAAGTTGCTATTTCACTTCGTGATGATTTTGAGAATTACAGTGTGTTTAAACCGTCACCGCATCACGTAGCGACGGTGGACAGCATGTTGGATCAGGTGGTTGCTTGGTCGGGAGCCTTACAACCACTAAGAAAATAAGTAAAACTAGCATTGCGGCCGGGAGACGATAGTTTGCTGCGACCAATAAATTCCCAAGGGTCATGAGAGTTCCAGGCTTTTCAGCATGTGCTAAGAAACGGTTCAGGTACCGTGAAAGATAATATTCACTATTTGAAAAGAAAAAGGTCCCGCTGATTCAATTGAAGCAGCGGGACCCTACCCTATTTTATTGAGGCAAACTCAACTTCATATCATAACGTCGGACTCTCCATACGATCATAATCACTCCCAGGGCCAGTAGGATGATACCGCTCCAGGCAATCTGTTCAAGACCCAGATAAGAAATGAATAAACCTCCTACAAAAGTGCCGAGCGTGATGCCTAAATTAGTGAAGGATACAACTAAACCATTGGAAAACTCAGGTGCATCGGTAGCGATGGATGTAATCCATAACTGAGTAAAGTTTAGGCTGATGGTGGTGATAATGCCCCAAAGCAAGACAAGCAAGGCCATAGGAATCGAATATCGGCCAAAGAAGTCAACCATCAAGTAAATAATTCCGAAAACAAAGGGGAAAATTAATGCGGTTCTGATCATGTTTTTACTAAACAAATATCCGGCTACTATATTGCCAAACATACCGCCAACACCATATACGATCAACATCAAACTGATTTGTTTTCCTGACATATGAGTGATTTGACCCAGATATTCAGCAAAGTAGCTGTATACGGAAAATACGCCGGACATAATTAAAGAAGAGGCGATCAAACTAAGCCAAACTTGAGGTCTTCTCAATATGCCAAGTTGTGTTGAATAGGACATTTTCCCATGTACAGGCATAGAAGGAATAAAGGCCGCAATGCCGATCATTGCAAGTGCGTTAATGGCTCCCGAGAACAACAATGCGGATTGAAGTGAAAATACGTCTGCAATAAAAGCGGTAACCGGAATACCAAACACGAGTCCAGCGGTAACCCCCATAAATACTTTACCAACGGCCTTCATACTTTGCTCTTTAGTTACCGAATTGGCTGCGGCAATAAAGGCGACAGAGAAATAAACGGGATGCAGAAAAGCCGGAATAATTCTAGCAATGATTAAAATCGGATAGTTAGGAGCAAAAGCACCAACTACACTGCTTAGAACGAAAATGGATAGTGCTGCAACCATCATTTTCTTATGATTGATGCCCGAAAACAACAACGTCATAAACGGACCAAATAACGCGATGACCAAGGCAAATAGACTGACCAGCAAACCAGCTTGAGAAGCGCTGATTCCGTAAACTTCAGACACTTGAGGTAAAATTCCTACGATGCCAAGCTCGGTATTGATAATTCCAAATATGCCAAAGGTGATCATTAACAATCGGAACATTATAGGTTATCCCCTTTTCTAAATAAATATTATCGAACTTACATCCAAGCCGCGTCCGGCAACAACCATAGTTTAATACGATTTCCGCATAGGCAGCAGTAAGATAGATTACAATGAAATTTACCAGATTCGAACAGTAATTTTGCATGTCGATTCAATAGAAAAGGAGCCGTCCACATATGGAGGGCTCCTGTTTATTGTTGTCTCTTCAATTCGCAACAGTCAGAAATACTATTTGATTCTATTAGATGGATGCTTGTGTTGCACAATGGAGTCGTGGATCGTTTTAGCCCAATCTACACGAGGTGCATCCGCGCTGTTTAAATCATAAATGTGCAGATGATTGATAGGATTGCTCGTCGTAGTCAACCCACCCTGCCCTTCCATGGCTGCAAATGAGGTTTCATTCTTATCACTATTGTCGCAAATCAAGATATTCGAGTCGTTTTCTATAGGAACAATTCTCCTTCGGTTACAGACTTCTAAAGTAATCTACATTACTGAGGAATCATTCATTCAGGGTTATGATTATTTCATCCTTTTGGAGGTTCCAAAGGAGCTGCAGCTGCAGCCGAAAAAGTATCAACGTGAACCGCAAAGTAAATTTATAGCGCGGTTAAAGATATGATTCGAACAACCCTAGAGGAGGAGTCAACAAGTCCAATTGAATATTCGATTCAAAGCCAAACCGGGGAAAAAGATGACCTGGATCAGCCGGATCACTTGGTCATTATGAAACATGGCAAGGCACGCGAGATAGCTGGCTTGCGGTATAAATCCTTGAACTAAGGAACAGATTATTTATATTCCACTGGAGAAAACATTGTCGCGCCGTAGACCTTAGAGACTTAGTGATTTTTTGGTAAAAATAACTTTTTGACATAAAAGGAGATACTTTTCATGACAACACCTAAAAAACTTCTTTCCACATATAATCTGGGAAATCTTACCTTGAAAAATCGAGTAGTACTTGCCCCGATGACTCGCGTTTCTGCCGAAAAGAATGGTAATGCAACAGATAGAATGGCGCGATATTATGAAAGCTTTGCTGCCGGTGGATTTGGTCTTGTGATTACCGAAGGAACATACCCAGATGAAGAATACAGTCAAGGATATAGTCATCAACCAGGAATCGCAAATGTTGAGCATGTCGGAGCATGGAAACAAGTAACTGAAGCTGTTCATTCTAAGGGTAGTAAAATTATCATGCAAATTGCCCATGCTGGTGCTCTCGCTATGAGTAATATTTATAAAAATGGGACAGTGGCTCCTTCGGCCGTGAAGCCATTAGGTGAGCAATCACCAGCATTTGGAGGGGAAGGCGATTATTTAACGCCGAAGGAACTTACACGTGAAGAAATCAAAGCCATCATAGCGGAATTTGCGGAAGCAGCTTTAAGAGCCGAGCAAGCAGGGTTCGACGGGGTAGAGATTCACGCGGCAGCCGGGTATTTATTGGACGAATTTTTGACGGATTTCACGAATCTGCGTCAAGATGAATATGGCGGATCAACTGAGAACCGTGTACGTTTCGTAACCGAAATTATTAGAGCCGTTAAGGAAAAAGTCGGTCAACGTTTTGTTGTCGGCGTTCGAATTTCGCAGGCTAAAGCCAATTACTTTGTGCACAAGTGGGCAAACGGTGAAGAAGACGCCCGAATCATTTTCGAAGCCATTGGCGCAGAAAAGCCCGATTATATCCACATCACTGAATATAATGCCCATGCACCGGCATTCGGGGATAGCGGTTCAACGCTAGCTGAATTAGCGAAAAAATATGGAAAAACGACCGTTATCGCTAATGGGCAACTGGATCAGCCAGAGGATGCCGAAAGGGCGCTTGAGGCAGGTTCGGATTTAATTTCACTAGGAAAAGCCGCATTAGCTAATCATGACTGGGTGGTCAAAGCAGAGAAAGGTCTTCCGTTGGAAACATCTTTAGAAAATATTTTGGGTCCTACACCTAATCTAAAAGATGAAGAATTGTATGTGCATGCGAAGTAAAGTTTATTGAAGAACTATAACGAGACTAATATGAGGATTTGTACAAAATAGATTTCGTGAAAACTAAATAAAGGATAAAGTAACCCGGCGGTCATCACTGTCCAAGTGATGACCGCCGGGTTACCCATGCCAATAGGTCGTGTGCTGCCTTTTATTAACTATATTGTAACTGTAACGGTTTCAGTTACGACTCAATATGCTCCTGGCGCTCGTGTAATCAAAGCTTTCAACACGGTTCCGATGCAATGGATTCATCTTCAGCAAGAAGATTCATTGTTTTCCTATCCCTGTAGTCAAGGAGGATGAGATATGGCACGGGGCTACGATCATGACTTGGCAAGAAGATACGACGGCAGATGAGCGGATGCAAGACTTGAAAGCCGCCATCGAGGTGGGGAGCAATTCGAAGCCCATGTTCTCAAGCTATAAGGAATTCGATCTATCCGAAATCAAGCATGCCGTGGAAGCTGTTGCTGCGCCTGGGAAAAAAGGCAACGTCGTTTTGAAATTTGAATAGCTGCTCTTGCGGCGCTGATGCACCTCCATGGTGCATCAGCGCCGTTTTTTAACATGCAAGAAGCGCCACTGATGGCTCATAGATTCGACAAACGGATATGGCAGCGAATAATCCCCCTCGAAAAGCTTGTGACCCGCAGCTGTTGTTCGAGACTGTAATCGTGGTTCCATCGTACTCTTCGATTACCTTTTTAAAAATGGAAAATACCCGTTACGAGCACTAGAAATTGATGCTTCTCCACCTGCAAGTATATGCGTGAAGGCTAAAACGGCGGCATTGGCTACTTCGATATCCTGAGCACTCGTGCCTCCACTTACTCCGATACCACCAATGACTTTATTATCTATTAAGAAGGGGATACCTCCCCCCAAAATGACAAGTTTACCTTGGTTAGTAGTATTAATACCAAACGAAGGAGCGCCAGGCTGAGCCGATTGCGCCAGATTTGCTGTCGGCATCTGCATGGCTACGCTAGTCCAAGCCTTATTCTGTGAGATTTCGATTCCAGCAATTTTGGCACTATCCATACGATGAAATGCAACTAGGTTCGCGCCTTCATCTACTATTGCGATATCGCTTGACAAACCCATTTGCCGGGCTTTTTGTTCTGCAATTGCAAGCAAGTATTTTGCCGTTTCTAAGCTTATTTTGAACATCTCTTTCACTCCTCAGGATTTGGATGTTCCTGCATTGTATGGTCTTTCTCCCAGTAGAGTGAATTCATGTGCCATCATGGAGAGGATTTCTGTGATAAAAGCTACAATAATTTGCGAAAGAGTCATAATTAAATCAAAACATATTGATAGAAAAGCATTATGAACGAATTGGATAATATAGCGGATAGCTGCTGTTAGATTTATTAAATTCGTCAATAAATGACCATTGCCTATCAACATATGTGAATCTTCGAATAGTTTGTAATACAACTTCAAAGAGACGAGAGGAGAATGTTATGAAACTGCTAATCATCGCACCCGAACAAATTCCAGTACCTCCGCCGGTCGGAGGGTCGGTGGAGAACTGCATCTATCAGATCACGAAGCAAATTTCGAACGAGCACCAAGTCACGATCGTCAGTCTATATCGCAAGAATCTAGCACGTAAATCTATTGTCGACAACATGACGATCTTGAGAGTATCCGGTGGTTCGAAGCAAGCGTATTTATCAAACGCGATTAGAAAAGTGAAAGGGAATCGCTACGATCTAATTCAGATCGACAATAGGCCGAGCTTCGCAAAAGCGTTTCGGCAATCGTTTCCGAAAACGCCAATTGCCATCTTCATGCATTCCATGACATTCGTATCCAGCCCCATGACGACGACGCAGAAAGCGAATGCGGAATTCAATCACGCGAATCTGATCGTCGGCAATAGCAAATCGCTGCAGCAGTCTTTGATTAGTCGCTTTCCCGCGCATAAAGCAAAAATCAGCTTCGTACATCTTGGCGTCGATACGGAAAAATTCCATCCAATCGGCTCGTCTTCCTCCAAGCCGTTCCACCTTCTCTTCGCGGGTAGGCTCATTCCGCGGAAAGGGGTCCCCACGTTGATGAAGGCTTTCGGTATAGCGCTTAAATCCATTCCTTCGCTTCGATTAACGGTTGCTGGCGGATCAGGGAAAGCCTCCTACAAGGCATTCTTGATGAGAACCGCGCGCAGCCTGAACGTTCCCGTCCAGTTCAAGGGAAATCTCTCCCGCAAGCAAATGCCGGCGTTCTACCGGACTGGCGACTGCTTCGTTTGTCCTTCGCAGAGGCACGAGGCATTCGGACTCGTCAACGTCGAAGCCATGGCCAGCGGCCTGCCGGTAATCGCCTCCCATAACGGCGGCATACCGGAAATCGTGCAACATGACCGGAACGGGCTGCTCGTGCAAGACTACCACAAACCATCGGCGTTCGCCGCCCAAATCGTTAAACTCGCGCGCGATCCGGAAATGCGCGGCCGACTCGCTAAGCAGGCCAGGAAGGATGCGCAGAACCGGTTCAACTGGAAGCTGACCGCCTCGAATTTAATGGAGCTTTACAAAAGTAAACTGAATTAGAAAGGGGACGACAAGGACGGAGTATATAGGGAGGTGTTTATTCGCATGCATGGAGTTGCACCTAGTTTATTTCTATTCCGTCCGGTAAGGGCAGAAGATCGAGCGTCCGATCGACGTAAGGTTTGAAATCATTCGTTCGAATGATCGCGGCGCCTTTGGAAGCGAGCAACTGCTTATCCGAAACCTGCCAAGTATGTGATCTTCGGTTTGCGCGGCGGTATGCGGCGAAGTTGTAGGAAGAGGCAGTGAACACTTTGAATCCTTGTTTCAGGCATGCTTGAACGAATCGCGCATCGGACCCGGCAACCACCTTAGTCGAGAAGGCAACCTTCTTGAATACCCGTTTGTGAAACATGATCGTGGGGCCAGCTATTCGTCTGCACCGGCCATATGGCTTGACTGTCGTTTTGCGAAGCAGCAGTAAGGAACGATGGGGGAAGAAGAAATAACTGGAACGTTTGCCGACGACGTCCGCTTTCTTCTTAAGAAACAATAACATAGATTCATCGAGATATTGGGGCGAATAGTAGTCATCGTCATCGAATTTGGCAATATAGCTATATCGGGCACGGGTTACCGCGTAATTGAGGCATGCCCCAAGATTTCTGCACTCGTCTACCCGATAAACACGGACGTTTTCATATTGTTTTGCAAGTTCTTTATAAGGACCCATGGCGATGTCGTTGTCATTAATGATTACAATGAGCTCTTTGACGCTCCATTCCTGACGGTCGTAATTATCGAACATATTGTGCATGAGGTCTTTTCGAATCGTTGAGGTAATGATAGTTACGCCTGTATCTGTATCCGCGGATATCATCTTTGTCTCCTTTTATAGATCATCTAGTTGACAAATCTTCTATAATACTTCGTCTTGCGAACAAGCCGGCATTGCGACATATAGCGGTACGTGGTTTTCTTCTGCGTATGGCTGTTGTTGTTTTTTCTTCGGATGCAGACATAATGCCTTTTGGACACGGAATATACGCGGAAGCCTCTGCGAACGCAGCGCCCGACCCAACCGGAATCGGTGCCAGACTTCTTAAACTCGGGGAACGGGACACGCTTCCAGACTGATTTCCGGAAGACCAGCGTGCCGCCCTTGACGCTGCGGCTATACTTCCATTCGCCGCCACGGCGGAACACCATCAGCGCCCGCTTCGCTTTGAAGTAGAGGAAGGCGGTATGTTTGCCGACGATGGACGCCTTGCCGCGTTTAATCGCTCGGGCGGTTTCCCTAAGAAACTTAGGGCCGTAATAATCATCGTCGTCGAACTTGGCGATGATGCCGTTCTCAGCGAGATTGATGGCGTAATTCAAGCATTTTCCGAGCTTGAATTTCTGGGAAAGCTGGAATACGCGGACTTCGTTTTCAGGGTATTGGCTTGCCCGCTGTCGATAGAGCTCGATATCCATGTTGTCGTTGTTCAAGACAATGATCATTTGTTTATTCTTCCAAAGCTGACGATCGTAATTCTCGAATACGTTGTCAATGCAGGAGGATCTCATCGTACAGGCGATCACAGTGATCATCTTAGTTGTCATCTCCATTCGATGTAGGTTGAAGCTTAGCTTTGCGCCGATTCCATAATGTATTTTTTTTGATTTTGTACAATTTTTTGCTGATAATCTTCTGATACAGCTTAAGGAATGAATCCGTCATAATGATATCTGAATAGCGGGTTCTCGCATAGCGTCTGCATTTGCGGGCTGTGGGCAGCCTTTTGCGGTATCTGACCTTCATCGCCATGCCAGATGTGGTTTTGCACAAGAGCTGCGGTAATCCCCGAAGCACCTCGGCCACTCCGCCCTTCCGAAAGCCGAGCACAGGCGTACCGCTGGCTAGCGCTTCGATGAGGACAAGACCGAATGGTTCATCCCAAGTCGACGTGAACAGGACACAGCTGGCATTGGCAAGAAGCTCGTGTTTGCGGTCTCCTCCCACGGGGCCAACGTAGCGGATTTGTTTGCCCAGATACGGTTTGATTTTAGCGTTGTAATATTTTTTGTCATTCAGCGTACCGGCGATGATGAGCCGTCTGCCCGTTTTCTTGGCCACCTTGATGGCTAGATGGACGCCCTTTTCTTTGATCAATCTTCCCAAGAAGAGCAGGTATTTCTGTTTGGTGGATTTAAAGGTGTAATCCCCCATACGGATTCCGTTGTGGACCGCGTAGCCTTTTCGTTTCCCGTATTTGCGCAGGATGAATCTGCTTACGTATACGCGAATCTGCACGTTTGACTTGATCCCCTTGGAATGGGACTGACAGATGGTCGGAATGGGCGGATTCGCTTTCGCGACGATGCCGTAGTGATCGTGAATGATGTCCACATCGGATGGGAGGTTTTTTATAATGAAATCGAGTTGCTCTTTCGGATCGTCCGATTCATATTCAAACGTTTGGGTAGCATTCGAGGTCGATCCTTTCTTGGCAAACAGAAACACCTCATGCCCCCGTCTGACCAATTCTTCCGTCAAATAATGAACATCGCGCTGCGTGCCCCCGTAATCCTTCGGAGGGACAGGAATCGTATTGGTTGAGATTTGAGCTATTCTCAAAATATCCACAGCTCCTTAGGTCAGTGTCTTCCATAGGCGTTTCTTTGTAGGATATGAATAGACTCTTGTGCAGGGCACGGCGCTTTCATCAAGATCAGCGGCATTTTTTTCTTGCGTAGTGTGCGGCCTATACCAAGTGAAAGCCGTTTTCATAGAATAATAGAAGTTGATTAGAAGGGAGAGAGGCTTTTGAAGGGATTGATTCTCTGTGCGGGGAAAGGAAGTCGATTATATCCGTTTACCCATAGTCGTCCGAAGACGCTCATACCTGTCGCAAATACTCCCCTATTGCAATTATCGCTTGTGAAATTAATAGAGCTCGGCATAGATCAGGTCGGCATAGTAATTCATCCATCGCAGGAAGCTGCCATTCGTGAGCAATTCGGTGAGGGAGAAGCGCTTGGCATTTCAATCTCGTACATCTATCAGTACGAGGCCAAAGGAATTGCGCATGCAGTCAAGCAAGCTCAAGCATTTATCTCGGAGGAAGCTTTTTTACTGCTCCTGGGGGATAATCTGATTTCCGCTCCGTTATATGCGCTGAAGGATGACATCGAGCTTGGCGGGGTACAAGCATCTTTGCTGCTCGCGAATGTTACGGCTCCGAAGGATTACGGCATCGCGGATATTCGGGATGGGCGAATCATTAGTCTTGATGAGAAGCCGACGATTCCTAAGTCCAATTTAGCGGTGCTTGGTTCGTATGCCTTTACTAAAGATATTTTCACGGCGATCGACGAAATTCGACCTTCCAAGCGGGGGGAGTACGAGATTACGGATGCGATTCAACGGTTAATCGATAAGCGTCTAGTTGTCGCGTATCATGTTACCGATCAGTTGAACATAGATGTCGGTACGATGGACCGGTGGCTGGAGGCTAATCAGAAATTGCTTAGCGCAGATGCTTCGAAAAATCGGATTCACGAGTCCGTCAGGTTGGAGCGGTGCACGATCGTGGAGCCTGTATCCATCGATAAGGACTGCGTGCTGAAGGATTGCCGGGTCGGGCCGTACGTGTCCGTGGGCGCTGGCTCCAAGCTGGAAAACTGTCATATCGAAAACAGCGTGATTTTGAATGGGGTTCATGCGCAAAATCCTCCATTTGTATTGAAAAATGTTATTCTTGGCGAGCATTCAATCGTCGCCGGTGTGAACAACGACGAGGGAGTGAATGAACCTTGAAAATTTTAATAATTGGGACGGGCTACGTAGGGGCTACGACCGCGATGGTATTTGCAGAGTCGGGCTGGCAAGTCACGGGTCTTGATGTCGATGCTTTCAAAATTGAGCGGCTGAGGCAGGGACGTTTGCATTTTCACGAGCCTGGCCTTGAAGATCTTATATCAAAGCACGTGAACAGCGGCCGATTACTCTTTACTACGAATAAAGAGACGGCTATCGCTGAGCACGACGTCATTTTTATTTGCGTCGGAACGCCTTCGCAGCTGGACGGAAACGCGGACCTGCGCTACATTCAACAGGCAGCTGAGGACATCGGGTACTGGATGAACGACTACAAGCTAATTGTCACCAAAAGCACCGTCCCCGTAGGCACGCAAGAGCAAATAAAAATGTGGATCGAAGCGTCTCAACGGGAAACCTACTCCTTCGATGTTGCTTCAAATCCCGAATTTCTGCGAGAAGGCAAAGCCGTGGAAGATGCCTTGCGGCCGGATCGTATCGTAATTGGCACGGACAGCGCGAGTGCAACGGAGCAGCTTCAAAAGCTTTACAGGACGTTTAATTGCCCTTGGATCGTAACGAAGCCTCGGACCGCAGAGCTAATCAAGTATGCGTCCAATGCCTTTCTCGCCACGAAAATATCGTATATGAACGAGCTTGCGAGACTTTGTGATGAGCTGGAAATCAACGTTAAAGAGGTTGCCGATGGAATGGGGCTGGATCCTCGGATCGGACCAAGCTTCCTTCAAGCCGGTCTGGGGTATGGAGGCTCCTGTTTTCCGAAAGACGTCTCGGAGCTTGTCATGACATCAAAAAAGCACGAAGTGAATCTTCGTATTCTGGACCAAGTGATGGAAGTTAACCGCCTTCAGTTTACTTATTTGATTGACAAGGCGAGGTCGCGGCTGGGAGACTTTACGAACAAGAACATTGCGGTACTGGGGCTTGCGTTTAAGCCAAATACGGATGATATCCGTGAAGCGCCAGCACTACGGGTGATTCAAGAGTTGCTGCTCGAACAGGCAAAAGTAAGATTGTTTGATCCCGTTGCCAAATTGCCAGTCCATGATTGTTATGATTCGGTTACGGTTTGTGGATCGGTGGAAGAAGCCTTACAAGATGCAGAAGCGATCATCCTGTGCACCGAATGGACGGAGTTTGGACAGCTGAATTGGGAACACCTAAAAGCGCATCTTGGGCAGGCCAATTTCTTCGATGGTCGCAATATGTTGGATGCTTGGCGGATGCGGGAAATCGGTTATTATTATCAAGGCATTGGCAATGATTATTAGCCGAAGTCATTCGACATAACGACCATTAGAGATGCAAAATCAGCTTAAAAGGTGCTGAAGCCTATCGAATGTTCCGTCAAGCCGCATGCGGCAAACAAACAGTTTAATACGAGCCGTCCACCTAAGGAAGGCTTCTTTTTTTTGTATCGCAAATAGTTAGTCTATATTAATTGATTCTCTTAGAGGGATGATCTGTGTTGTGCAATGGTGGTCAACGGCATTCTACGGATACATAGAAATCAGGTAAGAAGGGTATGTTATTCCTGCGGTAAAGTTTACATAAACTGGGGGGAATCGTGTGATTGGGAAGGGTTTTGGGAGGAGAACAAGGGTATCGAAGGTCTTCCTGGATAAATCAACCTTACATCAGAGCGAACGCCTCTCCTCTTCTCTAGAAGAAAACAAAACCAAACTTCTTGCAATCTTCGAAAGCTGCGCTGATGTTGTCTTTCGCCCATTTTATATTGGCGGGCAACGATACGCCTTCCTACTATTTATTGATGGATTAATCGATAGCACGCAATTGGATGAATCACTGTTAAAGCCACTCATGTCCAGTATGCCTTCCGAAATACCCCATGATGCTCCAGAACTTCTTCCATTCCTTCAAAATCGCCTCATCATGATTTCCCAAGTGAAACAGACGGCGGAATTGGTTCAGATTGAACGCGAGATACTACATGGTTCAGTAGTGATATGCGTGGACAACCAGGCAGAAGCAATTGCAGTCGGCTTGCCGGGAGGTAACACCAGAGCCGTTGATGAGCCTGCTTCCGAAAGTACTGTACGCGGTTCCCGTGACTCATTCACCGAAGTTCTTAGCACGAATACGAGCTTGATCCGCAGAAGAGTTCGATCCTCCCGGTTGAAAATCGAAATGCTCACGGTCGGAGAAATCACGCGAACCGACGTTGCCATCGCCTATCTGAAAGGGATTACGAACGAATCCACCTTGCAAGAAATAAAATCGCGAATTCAAGACATTGAAATTGACGTCGTGCTGGAGTCCGGATACATCGAACAATTAATCGAAGAGAAAACGTACTCCCCTTTTCCTCAATTTCTCGTGACGGAACGCCCCGACTATCTCGCTGCGGCCTTACTGCAAGGGCAAGTCGCGATATTTACCGATGGCTCCCCGTTTGCGATCAGCGCTCCGATGACGTTCTGGGGGTTTATGCAGGCCGGCGAGGATTATTATGAACGCGTGCTGTATATCAATGCCATTCGAGTGATCCGGTTTATCTTTGCCATGATTGCATTACTGCTGCCTTCTCTTTATGTTGCGCTTACGACCTTCCATCAGCAAATGATTCCGACGAATCTTCTGCTTAGTATAGCCGCGGCTCGCGAAGGGGTTCCTTTTCCAGCGTTGGTTGAAGCCATAATAATGGAAGTGACGTTCGAGGGCTTAAGGGAAGCCGGCGTCCGCTTGCCGAAGCAAGTGGGACAGGCGGTCAGTATCGTTGGAGGTTTGGTCGTCGGTCAAGCTGCGGTACAGGCGGGCATCGTGTCCGCTCCGATGGTAATTGTCGTGTCCTTAACGGGCATCGCTTCGTTTACCATCCCGCGGTATAATTTCTCCATTGCTTTCCGGATGTTACGGTTCCCCTTGATTATCCTTGCAGGCATGTTCGGTCTTTATGGCATTTCAATTGGCTTGTTGGTGATTCTAGTCCATCTCAGCGGGTTGAAATCATTTGGGGTTCCCTATCTGTTTCCGGTGGCACCCGTTACCTTGCAAGGCCTCAAAGATGCGCTGTTCCGCGCTCCCTTGTGGACGCTGTATCTCCATCCGCAGACGGTCGGCAAGAAATCAAGTAGAAAGGGGAGAGGCTGATTTGCCTGCGCGCATGCTTCTCTTACTTCTGTTCGTACCGCTGCTAAGCGGCTGCTGGGATCGGGTCGAAATGAACGACATCTCTTTTTTTATGGCTTCGGGCTTGGATTTATCGGAAGACGGAAGATTGAAAACGACGATTCAAGTACCGATTCCCGCAGGAGTTGGCGGCGGCGAGAGCGGCAAGGCATCGACTGGCACTTTCGGAAAAACGTACTATGCCGTTTCGGCCATCGGCACGAACATTTTCGATGCTGAGAGACAAATCCAGCAAAAGAATTCCCGCCATTTCTTCAAAGGCCAGCGCAGAGTCGTGTTTATTGGCGAAGCGCTTGCGAGGAAAGGCATCCAAGATATTTTGGACAACTATGCGAGGGATCCGAGAAGCCGGTTGCGGACTTATATTGTCGTGGCGAAAGGCATCGAAGCATCCCAGCTCCTTCAAAACGATCATCCCACCGAACGTATTCCGGCAGATGAAGTTCGAGAGCTGGAACGTTCCGGGGTCGGCACATCCGTGACGTTTCGCGACTTCTTGATGACGCAAGCCAGGGGTGGAATCGTGCCCGTGACGGGAGCTATCGAGCTGGTGCCGCCTTTGGTGGATCCGAGTAGCAGCGCGGCATCCAAATTCAAAATGTTCCGACTTTCCTCGACGGCCGTGTTTAAAGACTATAAATTAATCGGTTACTTAAACGACATTGAAACGCGAAGCCTGCGGTGGATCAAAAACGAATCCAAAGAAGAGCATTTCGGAGATACGCTTCCCGAACTTAGCGGAAACATCGGCATTGTATTGAATGACCTTAAATGCAAAGTCAAAGTCACCATGAACGGCAACCATGCGCGAGTACGCATCCAGCTTCGGGGCACGGGCACGATCAATGAATCGAACGTCAATTTAAAGCTGAGCCAATTGTCGAATATGACGCTCATCGAAAAACAATTCGGTGAATTAATTTCGCGGCAAACGTTGCAGACCGTGAAGAAAGCCCAGACGGAATGGAAAGCCGACATTTTCGGGTTTGGATTGCATCTGCATCAATTTCATTATCAGACGTGGAAGAAGGTTCGTACGCAATGGGATACGATTTTTTCCGAAGCCGACGTCGACGTAACGGCTGAAATCCGCCTTCACCGAGCCGGAATCATTGGGAATTCCTTTGAGCATCAAGGAGCGGAGAAGAAATGATCATGCTCTCGCTGCTGTTTTTGTTGGGATTTGCATCCATGGCAGGGATTCAATTTCGCTATATGCGCCATTCGGCTTCCAAAATAGACGTGATGTTCGTTTCGATCCTATTACTTGGCTCCGCATTGTTGGGATTTCTAATAATTTGGCATGTATCAATTCTCAGTCCGTCGGTTCTCATCAGGAAATGGTTGCTGTTTCTTGTTGAATGAACCTGCTGGAAAGGTAGGTTTCAATGGAGACTTATGGACCGAATGATCGGATTTCGAATTTGGAACTTTGGATACTCATGTTCGTGTTTACGATGGGCAGCTCGCTTAATTTGCAGATCGGTTACGTTGCAGGCCATGATTCATGGATATCAGCCATCCTTGGCACGATAGCGGGGCTCGGAATCAATTGGATTTACGCATTCTTATGTCAGAAATATCCGCAAAAATCATTAGTCGAAATCGCGCACATCTTATTCGGGCCATGGCTCGGCAAATCGGTCGGTTTATTGTATACCTGGTATGGCGTTTTCCTCGGGGCCTATGTGTTGCGCAATTTCACGGATTTGGCGGGAGCCGTTCTGCTGCCGAAAACGCCTTCCTTAATCGTAGGAAGCATCATGATCTGCGTGGTTGGCTGGACGGTATTCAAAGGGGTGGAGGTCATATGCAGATGCGCGATTATATTAATGGTGCTTACCGTGGTTTCTTCCCTCCTGATACAACTATTATTGATACCGGATATGGATCCAAAGGCAGTACTGCCGGTCTTTGAAAGCGGCTGGACGTCCATCTTCAAGGGTGCTGGACAAATCGCCACCGTTACTTTCGGAGAGACGGTTTTGTTTTCCATGCTCATTCCATATGTCAATCAGGCTGCCTCCGTGCAGAAAACCGTCCTTTCCATGGTGGCCGTAGTAGGGGTGTTCATTGTCGTTCAGGTTTTCGCCGTTATCATGGTATTAGGGGAAATCATGAACAACCAGCTGTTTCCCAGTTATACCGCTTTGACGTATGTCGGGGTCGGAGACTTCATTGAACGCATCGAGCCGTTCGGGTTTACGGCGTGGATTTTCAATGAATTTACCAAACTATGCGTCTGTTTATTTGCAACGACATTAGCTTTCTCGCAGACGATCGGCAGCCGAAATTACCGATTTTATATTATCCCCCTTGGACTGCTGGTTCTTATCGGAACCATTATTATTCATCCCAATCAGTTGGATCTCGTCGAATTCGTAAAAGATATTTGGCCGCTGTATTCGGTTCCTTTTCTGATTATCGTTCCGCTTTGCATGCTTCTCGTCTCTATGATAAAGCGAAAAAGCTGGAACTTGAAATAGTGTCGCACCAGGGGAATCAAAGTGAACCAAACTATGTATATTTTCATCGAGCAGCCGATTAAATTACGTTCAACACATAAGGAGTCACCGATGTTAGATAAACGCTTATATTTATCAAAGATGAGCATCTTTGAAGTATTGACCCCTGATGACTTGGCGGAGCTTGATCATATTTCGCCGATGACCCATTTTAGTCCAATTCCTAAAGGAAGCTTAATACAAACGCCTGAAACAGCTAAAGACGGACTGTTTTTTCTTAAAGAAGGTAAACTTCGGTTGTATAGAACGAATATGGAAGGTAAGCAATTTACTCTAGCCATTTTGGGCAAAGGCAATGTTTTCGGAGAGATCGACACGTTCTCTTTTGGGACGAAAGGACTTTATATCGAAACGATTGAGGAAACCTTAATTTGCTCGGTGCCCAAACAAGATTTTGAACATTTCTTGGCAGAGCGTCCGTTACTCGCCATGAAAATGCTAACGGAATTGAGCAAGATTCTTAAAGAGCGGGACGGCATGCTCGAGAAGATAGCACTTGGCGATGTCCGAGATCGCATTCTCCATTTATTACTCAAGCTTTCTGAACGATTTGGAGTAGAGGATGGAGAGTATGTAAGGATTGACTTGCCGTTAACGCATCAGGAAGTTGCCAATATGGTTGGGGCCACGCGCGAGGCAGTCTCTGTGATTCTGAAGACGCTAATGAGGGATAATGTTATTCAAACCGGGAGGAAATCGATATCCATTTCGCCCGTAAAAGTAGCTGAAATACTGGAGTTGACTTATTCGTGAAGGTTTGAAATAACTCTGCGGCTTCTGGAGATACTTGTTCGAGACTGCTCACTTGCATAGCAAGTTTGCAATGATACAAACGCAGATTTAGACAGATTGCTATACCGCTTGCATTTGACGCATGTGGCCCCACATACATAGTTTGAAATAGAAAAAGCGGCTGAACAGGATATACTCCTGATCAGCCGTTTATTTTTTATAATAGCAGTTGCATCCGTGCGTGAACTGCACCTCGTTTGCTTAGCCTAATTTGATGCCGATCGATGCATTGTCATCAGGTGTTCCGAGCCAATATCCATAGGCGATGGCTGCTTTAACAAAATGGTTCAATGCTTCCGGAGAAGGAGGACCCGGTGGAACCGAATCAGATGGACGGCCGATTTCAACGAAGAAGTCTCCCATGTTCGCCGTCGAGGCGACTACCAATGTTACGGTTTCATTCGTAGCATTTCTCCAAGCATGCTTTACGTCTCCCGGAATATCAACCGTTTGGCCGGCGCGAACGGTTTGCCAGCTGTCATTCGTGAACGCTTCAAGTTCTCCAGAGAGGACAACAAAGGTTTCGCGATCCTCGTGACTGTGAACAGGAACGACCACACCTGGTGGAACTTCTGCTTCCATAAGGCTGTAATCCCGATTATTCGCTAAATCCGTTAACAGTTTGATACGTGGTCCCATAACATCCAAAAAAGTTGACATAATTGTATTCCTCCATAAATTTATTTTTTTATGATGATAAACTCTAACAAAGAATGAACTCTTATTTATTGATAGCCGATATACTAGCGTGTTATAGCAGTTTTATTTGTGTAACACAGCAACGTCACCGCTCCTTTCTTGCTTGATTCCTATCATAGTGTCTTGCTATCTAGTTATCAGTAATCTATTTCACAAAAAAAGATACGTCGTTACTTAGCAACGTAAGTATCTGTAGCTGTATTCGTTGTTATTCATGTTGAACAAGTTTGTTTCTGCAGTTTCTACATTATAAGTTCCCGCATACGATTCCGATTTATTTGCATTGTAATCTGGATTACAGAAGCCGAAGATTTGGTAGTTTAAGATGAATGTAACCATCATTATCGGTTTCAGAAAAGGCTTGGAAAACGTTGGCTCGCAGCTTTGGCTGATCGTTGAACGATTTATTTCAATTGATTCGCGTTGAATCGTCAAGACATTAAACAAGCCCGAACGGGCGGGAGAACGGTGGAGAAACTGGGAGTGTTTAAAACGTATGATGCGAAATATAAAAATGAGATCGTCGATCTGATTCTGTTCGTTCAAAATTCGGAATTTCAACTAAATATCGGTATTGAGGAGCAGTCCGACATACTTGATATTCCAACGCATTACTTGGCTAACGGAGGAAACTTCTGGGTCGCTCTAAATGAAGGCGGAAATGTAATCGGATCGATTGGATTGCAGCAGCTCACGGAAGACCTTTACATCTTGAAGAAGTTTTTTATTTATAACGAATACCGGGGCAAAGCATTTTCGCTTGGACTATTCAATGAATTAGTCATGTATGCGAAGCAGCAAGGGATAAAGACGATTATCTTAGATACGCCATCCATCGCGACGCGATCGCATCGCTTCTACGAAAAGAACGGATTCAAGGAAATATCCAAACATGACTTGCCGGTTTCTTATGACTATCCGGATCGGGACTCATTACTTTACCGGTTGGATTTATGATATCGAACCTTTTTGTAAGTTAGATTACAGATATTAGTCGCATGCTGAGCTAAGATGAGCATATAACAAGGAGGGATGAACAATGAATAGATTTGAAAATCCCAGGTTGTTACTATTGTCGCAATTCAAAATATTCGAGTCGCTCCCAGCGGATATTATTCATGAAATCGATCAGTTGACTATGGGGACGAACGTAAATACGCTGCCTAAGAACTGCATTATCCAGACGCCGGGTAACCAAAGGAATGGATTGTTTTTCGTCATCACGGGCAAACTTCGTTTATATAAAACCAATTCGGCAGGCAAACAATATACGGTTTGCATTCTTAGCGAAGGCGGGATGTTTGGCGAAGTCAAATCGTTTTCTCTAGGCACAAGCGGAACTTACGTGGAAACGATGGAAGAAACGATGATCTATTCGATACCATCCGAACAATTCGAGCCGCTTTTAAGCAAATATTCGGAACTCACTTTGCGATTCTTATCGGAAATGAGTACGAGATTGCGAGATCAGGATGAGTTAGTAGAAAAACTTGTCTTTAGAGATCTTCGAGGAAAAGTGCTTTACTTTCTGAACCGGCTTTCAAAAAAATTCAGCGTGGAAGAAAACGGATATCGCAAAATAGACATCCCGCTGACTCATCAGGAATTGGCTAATATGGTCGGCGCTACAAGAGAAGCGGTATCGCTTGTATTACAGGAGCTCTCCAACGAGGGGATTCTCGCTACCAGCCGAAGAACGGTCATGATTGATATCGAAAAAGCCATGGAAGAACTGTCTTGATCTTTCAATTGGAATATTGCTTCTTCGGTTGCAGGCTGGATAGGATTCGAACAAAAACAATACGTCAGAGGAGGAATCAACATGTCCAATCAACAAGTCCAGCTGAATATTCGATTCAAAGCCAAACCGGGGAAAAGAGAAGAATTCCGCAAGGAGTTATCTTCCCTTATCGAAGAAATGTCATCCGAGAAAGCATTCATCAGCGCCATTGTCTCCGATGACCTGGATCAGCCGGATGATTTGGTTATTTATGAAACATGGCAAGGCACGAGAGACAGCTGGCTTGCGGAAGAATTCACAAAACCATATCGCAAGAATTACGAAGAAACACTGGGCGATTTAATCATTGATAGAAGCGTCAGTTGGCTGGAACCGAAGGGCGAATGGGGAAGTCGAATAACGAACGCGTAAAGGCTGCCGCTGATATATTTGGTGAAGCGCTCGGTCAAGTCCTGAGTCCGCCAAGATTACCGTTCCGCTGAGCCGCCCCCTTTTCGGATAACCATCGTTTTCAAATCAGGCAGAGGAGTCTGTACACAGCTCCCTGCCTGATTTTCACATCCCGGCAGAAAAAAAGCCATCCTGGATAAAATCAATATTAACGGGATCGCCACTAGAGAACAGGATCGCATTGTCCGAAGTATATTCAGAAACGAGCGCTTCTTACCGAGAAGAACAGCAGGAAAAATGGATGGAGTAAACTAGACTAACGGATAGCCTAGAAAGCAAAAACCCGGCTGTAGCCCTATTAAGGGCTGCTGCCGGGTTTTTCGGATCAGATCAAGAAAAATGCTTACCTGCTGTAATCGTAGTTCCCCATTCGCCCGTCGGTGTGTAGAAACTCAGTTCTCTTCCCAACAAATATTCTGCTGCTCTAGTATAGGGACCTTGACGGTAAGCTTTGGATTCTTCTTCTGCCAGCCACGTTTCTTTAGAGCAGTTCCAGATTTCATAAAATACAATTTCATCAGGATTATCAATATTATTATGAACAATTGCATTTACAAATTTACAAACAACCTTTTGAATTGTGTAGCTATTTATCTGGGTCATGCCAGGTAGCAGTTGAGGATATATAAGCTTCAACAAGAGGAGGATATATAATGAAGGCACTTTCCTATTGCTGAGGAGATTCCCAAGAAAAATGAGACATCAAGCTAATGTTATAAATGAATTTAAACGAACGTGGGGTAATTTACATATGCAGTCACCTTTGCGATTATCGTCGTCCAAGCTTTTCGCATCGCTCCCAAGCGAAATATTAAATGAGCTGGATCAATTAGTTTCTATAACGGACTTTCATTTTCTGAATAAAAAGACTGTTATTCAAACACCAGGGAACGAAAGGGTTGGCTTGTCCTTCGTCATTGAAGGAAAGCTGCGCCTCTATAAAACAAATTCGTCCGGAAAGCAATATACGGTCGGCATACTGAGTCCAGGAAGCATGTTTGGTGAGAGTGACTCATTCTCGCTTGGGACTCATGGGAATTATATTGAAGTCATTGAAGACGTATGTTTTTGCTCAATTCCGAAACAGTCTTTCGAAAACTTATTAGTAAAATATCCGGAACTGATCGTACGAATTTTGAAGGAGTTAAGCACGCGATTGAAGGAGCGGGACGAAATGTTGGAGACAATAACCTCGAAGGACCTCCGAGGTAAAGTTCTATTTTTCCTGTCGAAATTATCATCCAAATTTGGAATCGACAATGATGGAAATCAAAAAAACGATCTGCCATTAACTCATCAGGAGCTTGCTAATATGATTGGTGCTACTAGAGAAGCCGTATCCGTTGTCTTACAAGAGCTTTCCACTGAAGGCATCATAAGTACAGGGCGGAACTCAATCCTTATTCACAAAGAGAAATTGAATGAAGTTAGAATCAAAAAATAAACGACATCCGATTGCAGCAGCTATCTTTCAAGGTCTTAGTTGAGCTACCTATTCATATTTTTAGTAAGACGGTTGAACCTTGCAAGGAGGGAGAGCTACAGATGTCCTTGGCTGTGCAGTATAAGAAGATGAACATCGAAGGGATAGAAGTCTTTTTTCGCGAAGCAGGGAATCCGCGCAATCCGGCCATTATTCTTCTTCATGGATTTCCTAGCTCCTCCCACATGTTTCGGGATTTGATACCTTTATTGGCCGATCGCTATTATGTCATTGCACCGGACTATCCTGGATACGGAAACAGTAGTATGCCTTCAGTGGAGGAGTTCTCGTATACGTTCGAACATCTATCTTTGGTTATTGAACAATTAATTAATAGACTTTGCATTCCTCGATATATTTTGTATTGTCATGATTACGGCGGACCTGTCGGTTTCAGGCTCGCGATCCGCCATCCGGAGCGCGTATTAGGTTTCGTTATTCAGAACGCAGTTGCACATGCTATAGGGCTTGGGCAGCCATTTGATTTGTTCAAGGCCCTTTGGGCAGATCCGAGTCCCGAGAATAAGAAAGCGTTCGCCACGCTTGTCGATATTGAGTTCACCAAGAAGCAATATACCTTTGGCGCGTGCAATCCTTTTCTAATCAGTTCGGACGGTTATGCAATGGACCAATTCTTCCTGGATCGGCCGGGCAATGCCGCCATTCAGTTGGCACTAGGCTATGATTACAGAAATAATGTAGAACAATATCCGAAATGGCAGCAGTATTTGCGTACTTACCAGCCTCCAACCTTAATTGCTTGGGGCAAAAACGATTTTATATTCACATTGGCAGGGGCGTACGCGCTCGAACGGGAACTAACCTGTGTCGAACTCGTGCTGTTATGTGGCGGGCACTTTGTCCTTGAAGAAGAGAGCTTCACGGTTTCTAGATTAATCAAATCATTTTTTTGCCGGGTTTACGGATTTTAGTGATGTAGTTTATGAAATGAACAAATGTAACGGAAAAACGGATAGCGCGGATAACTACGACTAACGAAATCACTCGACTAACGAATACGGCAAGATGCACTTTGTAAAATCCAAGTATAGACACGGCTACTAACTAGTACATTACATAGTCGCGCAATTTCGAGCTTTTCGTATCCTAGTCAGTCGGGGCTGTCGTTTTTCAAGCCGACGATATGCGGGATTATGGTTCGGCATGTCTGGCGAAGGCCGGCAATGAAGCCGAAGGCAGGGCCATGGGTATGGCTGGCCAGCGGCCCGGTAAAATAAAGTCCGGGTATGCTGCTCTCAAAGTGCTCGCTTAAAAGAGGGAAGCCATGGAAGGGAGCTGGTTCCCGGAGGACGTCTCTGGAAAGCTCGGGCGCCAAGAAGGGCACGTTATCCAAATCGATGCGGTAACCGGTGGCGCTGACCACATGGTCTACTGCGCGTGTCTCGCCGTTAGAGAGCGCGAGCAGCGCTTTGCCGTCGTCCCGTACATCCGCCCGGACGATTTCCGCGCCGCCCGTCGCTTTCACTTTGCCTTCCACGTAAGGCTTCAGGAATAAGGCAACGCTGCCGCGTCTCGGCGTATTCCAGCGCTCCTGCTTCTCTTCGGGAGGCTGGCGGTAGAACTGCTCGGCCGATTCGATCAGACGAAGTCCGGAAACGGCATTGTCTTCCCCGGAGAAGCGAACTTCTTCTCCGCGAAACAGCAGCTCCGCGTCACAGCCGGCCAAATGAAGCAGCGCCGCCGCTTCCCAGGCGCTCTGGCCGCCTCCGACGACGGCAACCGAGCGGCCGCGAAAGTGATCGAACGAGGTTTGGCCGAATGTATGCGTCAGCAGCGATGGAGGCAGCGAATGCAGTACTTTCGGGACGTAGCTGAAATGCTGCAGCCCGGTGGCGACGGCGATATGAGCGGCTGACAGGCGGGAGCCCGTTCGGGTGACGATGTCAAAAGCACGCGGAGTACGCGTGATTTCAGCTGCTAGGTCAGACGTAAATGAAATGCCGGCCTGAAGGGCGAACCAGAAGGCGTAATCGACGAATGCGGGGCGCGGAAACGGAGAAACGAGAGAAGTTCCGGTTTCTTCGCAGAATCGCTCAATCGTCCATCTGTCATCGCTGTCCGAGAGGCTGATGTGAAGCGGATTGGTGCGGATGAACATCGTCTGCGGTATCTGCTCCTTCCAGAAATGCATCGGCTGTCCAAGCAGTACATAGGAGAGACCGGCGGCCTTGGCATGCGCAGCCAGTGATATGCCGTAAGGGCCTGCTCCGATAATGGCGAGATCGACCATGGAAAACCCCTCCTTGATGTTAATAAAATACGTTGTGCGAGCTGAGCTGCATGTTGACAGCATAGACGTTTGATGCTAAATTCATTATTGCCAGTAGGAATAGTAGGAATTGTATATCCACCGGAAAACCGGAGAATGCGCTTTGTGCATCTCTGGTTTTTTTTATCTCATGAGGAGGGAATAAGTTGAACGACATTATTAAGCATTTGCAGGCACATCGCTCGATTCGTAAATTTAAGCCGGATCCGGTGACGGAGGAGCAGTTGGCCTCGATACTGGCTTCCGCGCAAGCGGCATCCACGTCATCCAATATTCAAGCGTACAGCGTTGTCGGGGTGCGCAATAAGGAGACGAAACGGCAATTCGCCGAGCTTGCAGGCGGCCAGAAGCATATCGAGGAGGCGCCGCTTTTCCTTGTATGGTGCGCGGATTTGAACCGGCTGCAAACAGCGGTCCGACTGCACGAAGACGATGAAGACAAAGAGCTGACGCAGAACGTGGAAACGTTTCTGCTGGCGACGATCGATGCCACGCTTGCTGCTCAAAACGCGACGATTGCGGCGGAATCGGTCGGACTTGGCATGGTTTACATCGGCGGCATTCGCAACGACCCGAAACGGGCGGCGGAGCTGCTCAAGCTTCCTCATCTCGTTTATCCCGTATTCGGCATGTGCCTTGGCGTGCCTGACCAGGAACCTGACATTCGTCCTAGGCTTCCGGTGGCTGCGATTTACCACGAAGAAATTTACGATGACGAAGTGTTCGCAACCAGCATTAAAGACTATGACGAGACAACGAAGTCTTATTATGCCTCCCGTGCCGGCGGCAGCAAGGATACGTATTGGTCCAAAGAAATGGCGTCACGCTTTCGCAAAGACCGGCTGCGCCACCACTTGCAGGGTTTTATTGAAGGTCAAGGCTACCGCTTCCATTAATCGAAGCCTTTGCTGCTAAGACAAGGACAGCGCCCATACGCTATGGGCGCTGTTTGTCGTCAGCTTGCGGTTTCGCTCAGATCCGCCTGAAGCCGCTCGGCGAGTTTACGATGGAATACAGGAAGCAGCTTCGTCCCGGAAATCGTCGCTTCTTCAAGGTTCGGATAGCCCGAGAAGATGAAGGATGTGATGCCGATCTCCACGTATTCGAGCAGCCTGTCGGTGACTTGTTCAGGCGTGCCGACGAATGCCATAGCGCCGCCTCCGCGAATGGCGGACAAGCCGGCCCAGAAGTTCGGCCCAATGACATAATCGTTTGCTTTGGCGAGTGCGCGGACTTGGTTCTGACGCTGCTGGCCTTCCGATTGCGAGCCGCCAAACTGAATTTCGTTCGCGTCGAGAGTTGCGTTGTCGACTTTACTGATGATCAGCTTCGCCGCCGCCCATGCCTCCTCCTCGGTATCACGGATGACGACCTGCGCCCGAAGGCCGTACCGAATCGTGCGGTTGATGCCATCGCGCTCAAGCAGCTGCTCGCGATGGTGTTCTACCTCCGCGATCTGTTCTTTAATCCAGTCGAGAGGCTCTGCCCACATGAGATAGACGTCTGCGATTTCGGCAGCTGTCTTCTTCGCTGCCGGCGAGCTTCCGCCGAAGTAGAAAGGCGGATGCGGACGCTGCACAGGCGGTGGATAGCTCTTGCCTCCCTCAATGGAGAAGTGTTTGCCATTGAAATCGAACGTTGACGCGGCGCCTTCCGGATTACCTGCCGCAAGGTTGCCGCCGGCAAGGAACTGGCGTCCCTCCGCGCCATGCGATCGAACCCACAGCTCGCGAACGATCTTGATATATTCCAGCGTCCGTTCGTATCGCGCTTCCTTGTCGTATGCCAGAGGGTCTCCCATTGCCTTCATGTCCTCCGGCGAACTGCCGGTTACAATGTTGATGAGCGCACGGCCGCCGCTCACCTCATCGAGCGTTGCTCCGATTCGCGCAGCAAGCGCCGGAGCGATTAATCCGGGGCGCATCGCAACAAGCGGTTTGAAGACGCGCGTATGGGCCGCGAGAGTCGCGCCCATAATCCAGGCGTCGCTGCAGGTGCCGCCGGTCGGGATGAGGGCGAACGTATAGCCGGCATTTTCTACCGCCTGAGCGACACGAATCATGTAAGGCGTGTCGACGACGCGTTCCGATTTGACGCCAATGTAAGGGCCGTCGCCCCTTGTCGGCATATACCAGCCGAATTCAACTTCAGGTGCATAATTGATTGCCATCTGCTGAAACCTCCGTTCTTAGTTTAGTATGAATAGGTTACTCCGCCGCTTTGCTCAGCGCCCAAATCTGCTTATGCGCGTTATCCGGACGGGCAAGGCCGAGATTCTCGCGAAGCGTGGCGCCTTCGTATGCAGTGCGGAACAACCCGCGGTTCTGCAGCTCCGGCACTACCTTGTCAACGAACGTTTCGAAGCCGGAAGGGAAGAGGGGAGGCAGGATGTTGAAGCCGTCGGCCCCGCCTTCGGCTAGCCATTTCTCGATAAAATCGGCGACCTGAATGACCGAGCCGGTGAACGAAACATGGCCATGCCCGGCATAGCTGCGGCTCAGGAACTGCCTAATGGTCATATTGTCGCGGCGCGCGGCGTCAATGACAACTTCGTGGCGGCTCGTAATACCGTTGTTCGAGAAGCCATATGGCTTCGATTTATCGACCGGAACCGGCGCGTCAAGCGGATATTCGGACAGGTCGACTGTAAAATAATTAGACAACCGCTTCAGCGATTTGGCGGAGTCGACCAGGTTGAACAGCTCATCTTCAAGGTCGCGGGCCTCGGCTTCCGTATCGGCTACGATTGGGCTGAGCCCCGGCATAATGAGCAGCTGATCCGGCGTTCTCCCATACTTGGCCAGCCGGGATTTGACGTCCGTGTAGAACTCCTGCGCGGCTCCAAGCGTCTGTTGGGCGGTGAATATCACTTCCCCCGTACGGGCGGCCAGCTCCTTGCCGCTTTCGGACGAGCCGGCCTGGACAAGAACAGGATAGCCCTGCGGCGGACGGGGAATGTTCAGAGGGCCTTTGACGTTGAAATATTTGCCTTTGAAATTAATATCATGCACCTTATCTTGGTGAAGCGTCACATCGCTCGCCCTGTCATAGACGAGCGCATCCTCTTCCCAGCTGTCCCATAGCTGCTTCGTCACTTCGACAAATTCTGTACCGATATCGTAGCGTGTCTCCGGCTCGGGATGACCGGGCTTGCCGAAATTATCCGCATCCGACTGCGAGTGTCCTGTCACGATATTCCATGCGGCGCGGCCTTTGCTGATATGGTCTAGCGAAGCGAATTTGCGAGCGACATGATAAGGATCGTTATAGGTCGTGCTGACAGTGGCGATAAATCCGACATGCTTGGTCAGAGCCGCAAGCGCCGACAACAGCGTGAACGGCTCCAGTCTTCTGCCGAGGCCGGAGTAGTTGTCCGCCGTGAATAAGGAATCGAATAGTCCGCGCTCGGCAATTTTCGCCAGACCGGCATAATAATCCAAACCCAGATCCGCAATAGGATCGCTGGAGGGATGCTTCCAAGCTCCGGCATGATGGCCGGCTCCACGAATAAATACGTTAAAATGCGCTTGTTTCTTTGACTGTTCCTTGTTTGCTCCCATACCTCTCACCTCTGTTAGTAGGGCCCATCGCATAGAAACGGACAAAAAAAACCGGACCCACGCTGAATAGCCATGGATCCGGTTGACCGGTCTCTAACGCTGGGTAATCCCATCGTTTTACTCGAAATACTATAGGATCATTTGTCAATCGTCAATGACTATTTTTCAAAAAAAGTTCGGCAGTTGAGGTTGACAATATCTAGGAGCCGTTGTTATAGTAAGACCCAAGTTGAACCAAAGCATACAAAATTCATCGGATTTATTGGTTATAGCGATTTTGGACCAAATAATCGACCGTACACTCGGAGATGTCTGATCAGGTTTCTTTATGAAACCGACCGGATATCTCCTTTTTTCATTTGGATACGGGCAAGAGGATAGGGGGATATCAATGGCGGGCTTGCAGATCAATCATCTTTACAAACGCTACGGTAAAGATAAACATCCGGTCGTAAAGGACTTCCACATGACGATCCGGGATAAGGAATTTATCGTATTCGTCGGCCCGTCCGGCTGCGGCAAGTCAACGACGCTGCGCATGATTGCCGGCCTGGAAGACATTTCGGAGGGCGAGATCATCATCGACGGTCAGGTGGTCAACCACCTGCCGCCGAAGGATCGCGACATCTCGATGGTGTTCCAGAATTACGCGCTGTATCCAAACTTAAGCGTATTTGAGAATATCGCGTTCGGCCTTCGGATGCGAAAGCTGCCTAAGCACGAAATCGATCTCGCCGTGAAGAAGGCTTCCCGAATTCTGGAGATCGAGCCGTATCTGAACCGCAAACCGAGGCAGCTGTCGGGGGGACAGCGTCAGCGCGTCGCTCTTGGCCGAGCGATTGTCCGCAACCCCAAATTGTTTCTCATGGATGAACCTCTATCCAATCTGGATGCCAAGCTGAGGGTATCGATGAGGATGGAAATCATTAAACTCCATAAGGAGCTGGGCAGTACGTTCATCTACGTAACCCATGACCAGGTGGAGGCCATGACGATGGCCGACAGGGTCGTCGTCATGCGCGACGGCATCATTCACCAGATCGACACGCCCGAGCACATTTATTCGAATCCGGCCAACACGTTCGTCGCCGGTTTCATCGGATCGCCTCAGATCAATTTCATTCGGGGCAAAATCGAAGAGAATGCGCTTGGCTTGCTCGAATTTCATACCTCGCGGTTCAAGCTAACGATTCATGGCGACAACGCGGCCGCGCTCCGGAAGCACAAGCAAATCGACAAACAAGTCATTCTCGGCATAAGGCCCGAGAACATCAGTCTCGAAGCGCTGTTCTCGGAGGCCGTCATCACAGGCACTTATCGATTCGCCGAGCTTATGGGCGCTGACCGCTATCTCTATCTCGATATCGGCCAGGACAATTTACTCATTGCGCGCGTCAGTCCGGCCGTACATTTCGAATCAAACGAGACGGTTCGATTAGGGCTGGACACGTTGAAAATGCTGTTCTTTCACCAGGAAACCGGCGAACGGTTTTCATTCTAAACCATGCCGGAAGGAGAGAGCGTTTTGAAAACACGTTTTTGGAGGAAGGCGAGTGGAGCCGTGCTGGCGGCCGGCTTGCTGGTATTCTCCGTGCAGGCTGCACTGCAGCATTACAGCAGTCCGAACGGCCGGGATACGGTTGCGGCGGCAGCTAATGTGGACGATGTTTTGCATACGCCGCCGCCTGCCGACCCCGGAGAGGGAGAATTGACGTATGCCCAGGCTTTGAGTTCGTGGAATAGCCAAGGAATCCAAAGCGCAAAGACCGTCGTCACGGTTGACGCGGGAAGTCCGCAGGCGGTTTCGAATGCAGGAAAACTCTCGATCGGCGAATCCGGCGGCAAGGCCGGGGTACTGCGCTGGGATTCTCCGGACAAAGAATGGGCAGAATTCAAGGCGGTCGTCCCTGAGGCGGGGCTGTACGAAATCCGCCTTTCCTACAAGCCCGCTACCGGTGACGGCAGAACGGCTCCAATCCTGTGGGAAGTGAATATCGACGGCAAGCGGCCGTTCGCGGAAGCGTCATCCGTTGCGCTATACCGCACCTGGCAGGATGTCCGGCCGATCTTGAAGAACGGAGACGGCGATCAAATTCGTCCGAGATCGAAGGATATTTCCGATTGGAGCACCAAGCCGCTGGTCGATTCGGCAGGCGCTTTCGCCGGACCGCTGCAATGGTATTTTCCGAAGGGAACCCATACGATCCGGTTCTCGGGCTACGAGCCGGTGGCGCTGGAGCGCATCGAGCTGGCGCCAAGCGAAACGCCGGGCAGTTATGCGGAAGTTTCCGCCGGCTATCCGGCGGGCGACGCTAAGGGCGCGGGACCGATTACGATCCAAGCCGAAGATTTTGACTATAAGAACGATACAGCCATTAAATTATTCTCGGACCGCAATCCGCGCACCCTCCCGAGGGCCAAAGGCCGCATCACCTACAATACGGTCGGCGGGGCAAGGTGGGTCGACCAGAACCAGGAAATCACGTGGGACTTCGAGGTGCCGGCGAGCGGACGGTACAAATTCGCATTCCGCACGCTGCAGAACGTCATTTCCCAGAAAACGTCGTTTCGGACCATTCGCGTCGACGGCCATGTTCCTTTCAGGGAGTTCCAAGCCTTCGCCTTTCCCTATTCGCCCAGCTGGCAAGGACAGGTGCTCGAAAACACGACAGGCAGCCCCTATGAAGTTTTCCTTGATGAAGGGAAGCATACGATTTCGCTGGCCGTCACTCATGCCCCCGTCGAACCGATGATTGCCGAAGTCAAATCGGTGTCGCAAGAGCTCGATGCGGTCGATTGGGAATTGCGGGCATTGACGGGAGCGGTCGTGGACCGCAATCGGACCTGGATCATGGAACGGGATTATCCGGAAATGCCGGATAAGCTGCAGCGCATCGCGGAGCGGTTGGAGCTGCTGTCTCATTCGAGCGTGCGGATCAACGGAAACAAAGATTCCATAAGCCAGGGAATGGCCACGGCAGCCAAGGATATCCGTTCGCTGCTTAAGAAGCCGGAGGAAATTCCGTATAACGTCGAGGAAATCGCGTCGATCCGGGAAAAGCTGAACCTCTTCATCGAGACGCTGCTGAAGCAGACGCTCCAACTCGACGAAATCTACGTAGCCCCGAACGGGGCTGACTTTCCGGGCATGAAGGCGTCTCTGTGGAGCAGGCTATGGGGCGGTATCCAAAATTTCAGCTATTCATTCGACAGCAGGGACAGCATTACGAAGCTCGACGAGAAGAAGCTGAATATCTGGGTCCAGCGCGGTCGCGATTACGTAGACCAGCTGCAGCAGCTTGCCGACGAATCGTTCACGCCGGAGACCGGCATCGAGGTAAAGGTTAATTTGCTCGCGAATCCTGAACTGCTGCTTATGTCTAATGCCGCCAACGTTCAGCCCGATCTCGCGCTCGGATTAACCCAGGATTTGCCGGTAGATCTCGCCATTCGGGGAAGTCTTGCAAATTTGTCCGAATTCAATGGGTTCGACAAGCTTTACGAGCAGTTCAGTCCCGGTTCCTGGCTTCCTCTTAACTACAACGGCGGGCATTACGGCACGCCGGAAACGCAATCGTTCCAGGTATTGTTCTACCGGGAGGATATTCTGAACAAGCTCGGCATCCCGGTTCCGCAGACATGGGAGGATGTCTACGATATCCTGCCGACGCTGCAGCAGAATTACATGAACTTTTATATCAATCCAACGCAATTCTCGCAATATTTCTACCAGAACGGCATCGATTTCTACGAACCGGACGGCTTAAAGACCGCACTGGACAATCCGGAGGCGTTCAAGGCGTTCAAGCAATGGACGGATCTGTTCAACACGTATGCGATCGAGAAGGAAGTGCCGAGCTTCTATCAGCATTTCCGCGACGGCACGATGCCGATCGGCATATCGGATTACAACATGTACGTGCAGCTGGCTGCGGCCGCGCCCGAGCTGAATGACCGCTGGAAAATAGCCGAAATACCCGGCGTTAAACAAGCGGACGGCGCGATCTCCCGCTGGGCGGGAGGCGGGCAGCGCACCGACGTCATCTTCAAACGGTCAACGAAGAAGGAGCAGGCGTGGAAGTTTCTGCAGTGGTGGTTGTCCGCCGACGTTCAGCAGCAATATGGAGCCGACCTTGAAGCCATTAACGGCGTCGCGTTCCGCTGGAATACGTCGAACGTGCAGGCGTTCAGCCGCCTGCCTTGGAAACGGGAGGACGCCGAAGTGATCCTCGAGCAATGGCGATGGTACAAGGATATCCCGAACGTACCCGGGGGCTACTACCTGGAGCGGGAAGCGAACAACGCCTGGAACCGGTCGGTTATCGGCAAGATGAACTATCGGGCTTCGCTCGAGCAAGCCGTACGCGACATTAACCGGGAGCTCCGCAGGAAGCAGGAAGAATTCGGCTTCATCGATGCCGATGGCAAGCGGCTTAAGCCGTTCAAGCTGCCGAATGTCAACAAACCATGGGAAGGGATCGATCGCTATGTTAAGTAGATTACTGTCCTATCGGGCGGCGTACCGGGTAACGGCAACCCGTGAGAGGGAGACAAACGTCATCCTGAGCAAGCTATGGTCCAGCCGGATATCGTATTTATTCATCGCCCCGTTCATGCTGATCTTCGGCGCCTTCATCGTCGTACCGGTCGTCATTGCGATTGGATTGAGCTTTACCTATTACAACGCGGTCGAGCCGCCTCGTTTTATCGGATGGAGCAATTTTCAATATTTAATCTCGCAGGATTTGCTGTTTTTGAAATACGCGCTTCCCAATACGTTCAAATTCGCGATCATCGTGGGACCGGGCGGTTATATCGCGGGCTTTATCGTGGCTTGGCTCATCTCGCTCTTGGGCAAAAACGTCCGCAAGTGGATCGCCTTGGCAGTCTACACGCCCTCGCTCACGATCGGCATCGCGATGACGGTCATATGGCTGCCGCTGCTGTCCGGGGATCGAATCGGTTACCTAAACAGCTTTCTGCTCGGGCAAGGCTTGATCGACGTGCCGAAGCTTTGGGTGACCGACCCCGCGCTGCTGATGAATTCGATGATCGCCGTGTCGTTATGGTCGAGCATGGGCGTCGGTTTTCTGGCGATGCTGGCCGGCATATTAAACATTGACCCCATTCTGTACGAGGCGGGGCGTATCGACGGCATCCGAAGCAGGCTGCAGGAAATCTGGTATATCACGATTCCATCCATGAAACCCCAGATGCTGTTCGGCGCCGTCATGGCGATCGTCACGACCTTCAAGACGGGAGCGATCGGCGTGGAGCTGTCGGGCAAAAACCCGACGCCGGAGTACGCCGGGCATCTGATCGTCAACCATATTCACGATTTCGGCTTTATCCGTTTCGAGATGGGCTATGCGGCGGCGATTTCGGTCTTTCTCCTGCTGCTGATGTACGCATCGAATAAGCTCGCTTGGGGATTGTTCGGAAGCAAGGAGGAGTAATCATGCTGAAATCATTCTCCGTATCGAGAATCGCTCTTCATCTGGCCATGGCCGCCTTCGCGGCGTTCATGCTGATTCCAATCATTTATATCTTCAACCATGCGTTCAAGCCGTATCACGAGCTGTTCGTCTATCCGCCGAACTTCTTCGTCAAGGAGCCGACGGTACAGAACTTCATCGAGCTGATGTGGGTCACGTCGAATTCGATTATTCCGCTTTCCCGTTACTTGTTCAACAGCTTCCTGATCACGGCTGTGACCATCGTGGCGGTGACGGTCGTCAGCTCCTTATGCGCCTACGCGCTTGCCAAGCATGAATTTCCGGGCAAAAGACTGGTGTTCTCGTCCATCGTGCTCATGCTCATGTTCGCGCCCGAGGTCGTCCAGATTCCGCGCTACTTGGTGGTCAGCCAGCTGGGACTGATGAATTCGTATCTAGGGCACGTGCTGCCGATGGTGGCGCTGCCGGTTGCCGTCTTTCTGCTCAAACAGTTTATGGACCAGATTCCGTCGGCGCTTCTGGAAGCCGCACGCATCGACGGGTCGACGGAGTTCGGCTTGTTCCTGAAAATTGTCATCCCGGTCTGCATGCCGGCCGTCGCTACGGTCGCCATCCTGTCGTTTCAGAATTCATGGAGCAACCTGGAGACCTCGACGTTCTATATGCAGGACGACGATATGAAGACGTTCCCGTTCTTCCTGTCCACGCTGACGAACAATCTGGCGAACAATGTCGCCCGGCAGGGAGCGGCGGCGGTTGCGGCATTAATCATTCTGGTGCCGAACTTATTGTTCTTCATCATCCTGCAGCGGAAGGTCATCGATACGATGGCGCATTCGGGAATCAAATGAGGAGGGAGGGCGCATCATTGAGCAGGCGATGGCGGTTTCGTGCAACAACGACAACGATGATCATGCTTGTCGCATTTCTGGCGGTGCCGCTGTTCCCGTCCGTGACAAGCGCATATTCCCCGTACCAAACGTTCTATAAGGACGGGTATGGGCAGCTTGTGCAAATTCAGAACGCCTATCAGCCGGAGGGGATGCTCGGACCGGATATCGGCGGAGACAAGGCGACTTCTCGGAAAGTGTCCGTCCAATCGGCGGCGGCCGGCGAAACGCCGATCGGCACACTCAATCAGCCGCAGGATCTGTTCGTTGACGGCAGGGATCATATCTATATCGCCGATACGGGAAATAACCGGATCGTGCATCTGGATGAACAGGGGCGATTGGTCCGTTTCATCGAGGTCAAAGAAAGTCCTCTCAGCAGCCCGAACGGTCTGTTCGTGGATCAGAAGGGCGATATTTACGTGGCGGATACCGGTAATCAGCGGGTCGTCAGGCTCGATGAGACAGGAAAGCTGCTGCGCGAGTACAAACGGCCGGATTCGCCTTACTTGCCGGAGTCGTTCAAGTACGAGCCGACGAAGCTGGTCGTCGACAAACGCGGTTTTCTCTATATCACGACGCTAGGCGCGTTCCAGGGTTTGCTCCAGCTCGACCCGGAAGGCCGTTACCAGAGCTTCTTCGGCTCCAACAAAGTGAAGTTCTCGGTGTTCGATTCGTTTAAACGGGCTTTCTACACGCGGGAAATGTACGGGAGGGAGCTAAGCAAGCTGCCTGGAGCTATCGTGAACGCGGCGATCGATCCAAACGGTTTCATCTATACGGTAACCAAGGAAATCGACAACGAGCAAGTGAAGAAATTCAATATCGCCGGATTGGATCAGCTGGAAGGGGGCGGCGAATTTACGCCGGCTTCAGCCAACAAGTCGTTCGGCGAGACTGCCTGGTGGGCGCACCGGAAAGCCGAGCCGCAGCTGCAGGATATCAGCGTCGATGCGGACGGGAACTTTACGGTCATCGATTCGCTCTATAACGCCGTCAGCCAGTATGACGCTGACGGAAACCTGCTCTTCTTCTGGGGCAGCGACGAAATCGAAGGAACGACGAAGCTTGGGCTCGTCAAGACGCCGGCATCAATTGCGACGACTTCGACGGGGGATTTATTGGTGCTGGACAGCGTCAACAGCCTCATTCAGCGGCTGCGGCTGACCGAGTACGGTTCTCTCGTCCATCAGGCAAACAGGCTTACCCAAGATGGGCGCTACGAGGAAAGCGAGCCGCTGTGGGCCGAGGTTTACCGTCAGAATGCTTACTATACCCCCGCGTTGATCGGGCTTGCGAAGGCGGCATATAAGAAGGAGCAATTCGAGCTTGCAGAAGACCTGTTCCTGAAAGCAGGCGTGAACAAAGGCTATTCGGACTCCTTCTGGCAGAACCGGCTCTTCTGGTTCCAGGAGCATTTCGGGTTTCTGATGAATGTCGTTGCAGCGGCGGGAATTCTCGGTTTCGCTGCCGTAAGGCTGTCGCGAAAATATGGTTGGGCCGCAGCGAGCTCTGGGATGCTTCGCCCGCAGAGCAGGTTGTATGCACAGCTTCGGCATGTGCGGACACTTGTCAGGCATCCGATCGAAGGGTACCATGCGATCCGATACCAGTATGGCGCAGGGCTCGTGAGCAGCTTGCTTATGCTTGCGCTTTCGATCGTATCTGCAGGCGTCATCAGCTCGCAAACGAGCTTCATCTTTAATCCGGATATTTATCTGGGCGTTAAGCTGGGGCCGATCTTGGTGCAGTTTGCCGCGATTTGGCTCGGGTGGGTGGTAGCGAATTATTTGGTCAGCTCCCTGATGCGCGGGGAAGGACGGCTGCGGGATGTGTTTTATGGGAGTTCCTATGCTTTATTTCCGATTATTTCGATCGGTATACCCCTAACAATAATCTCTCATGGATTCACGTTAAGCGAGGCGTCGATCTTCGGGTTTCTCAAGCTGGCGATGTATGCGTGGACGTTCTTGCAATTTTTCTGGATGGTGCAAGGGATTCACAACTACAGCGTCGGGGAAGCCATCCTGAACATCGTGTTTACCTTGCTGGCGCTGGCCATCATCGCGACGCTGATCTTTATCTTCTTCAGTTTAAGCGGAGAATTGATTAACTTTATTTATTCCATCTATCAGGAGGTGATCATCCGATGACCGGCAGCAGACTGAGGCTTTCCTTCCTTATAACGGGCATCGTGATCGTTGCCATCCTGGCCGGGCTTGCTCTTCAATTCCATACGCGGGAAGACGCCGCATCGGAAGGAAAAGCAGCAGCAGCCGCCGCGAGCGTCAATAGTGCAGCAACAGTCTCCTTCAAGCCCAAGGCAGGCACCACACCGTTTAAGTCGGAGCTCCCGGCTGATGACAGGTTTCAGCAGATTGCCGAGAACGTCAGCCTGACGCTGTTGGCCGACAAGGAAACGGGGCATTTCCGGGTCGTGAGCAAACAAACCGGCAAGGTTTGGTACTCTTATCCCGATCCTGCCCAGTGGCCGAACGAGACGATCGGCGGAGCATGGAAGAACAATTTGCTTTCGCCCGTTATCGTGGAATACATGGATTTATCCAACTACAAATCGGCGTCCAGAACGGTCGGTTTAGTCGACGAAGGCGGTTACGTTGAAGATTTCAAGACGACGGAGAGCGGCTTTGCCGTCACGTTCGTACTGCCTAAAGGCACGATTAAAATTCCGGTCGAAGTGACGCTGAAGGAGGATAGCATCGAGATAACCATCCGCGATGAGCAAATCGTGGAAGGCGGTAAGTTTAGCCTCCTGAGTGCCAAGCTTTACCCGTTGTTCGGAGGAGAATTTTCCCAAGGGCAGGACGGCTATATTTTCGTGCCGGACGGCTCCGGCGCGCTGATCCGGTTCAAGACCGACCGCGTCCTCCCGCAGCTCACGTTCAATCAACCGGTTTACGGATACGACGGTTCCTTCTATTTCGATCAGCCGAACCGCCAGCGGCTGTCGATCCCGGTATTCGGCCTGAAGTCCGGCGACCAGGCATTCGCGGCCGTCATAACCGAAGGGGCCGAATACGCAAACGTGTTCGCGGCTCCTTCCGGCTCGATTGGTCAGTCGAACTGGGTGACGGCCGAATGGCAGTACCGCAAGCGCTTCTTCCAAAGCGTTAGCAAGAGCACGGACGCGGGTTTCTTCACGTACAGCGAGCAGCGATTCGACGCGCCTCGCCGGACCGTCCGCTATTACTTGCTGCCGCCGGATCAAAGCGATTACGTGGGAATGGCGGCCAAATATCGCAATTATTTGACGACAAGCGGCGCGCTTCATCCGCTGGAGCCGAAGAAGGACATTCCGCTCTACGTGGACATCGTCGGCGGCGACATCGAACAGGGCCTGCTCTTCGATTCCTATTTGACCGCTACGACGACGAAGGAAGCGAAAGAGCTGGTTGCAAGCATTTATGACCGGGGCGTTCATGACTTAGTCGTGCAATATGGCGGCTGGCAACAGGATGGGTACAGCACGCATGGCGGATACTTTCCCGTGGAGTCGAAGCTCGGCGGGAACAAAGGCATGAAAGCTTTTATCGATTATGCCCATACGCTGGACATCCCCGTTTATTTAACGGCCAATTATACGATCAACAATAACGGGGACGACGGCTTCTGGTATAGAAGGGACGGACAGCGCGATCTCTCGGGCAACACGCTGTCCGCGAGAGAGGATACCTGGCTCGTTAGTCCGCGGTTTTACAGTAAGGTTATCGCCTCGGACCTAAGCGAGTATAAGAAGCTTGGCGCGGATGGCATCGTGTTCGACGGCGGCGGGATCGGGTTTCAGCTGAACACCGATTTCAACGGCCGCTATGCGGCTAGCCGCGCCGATGAGATTGGCATTCAACGCGATATTTTCAAGCAGGCGAAGGAAACGCTCGGTTCCGTCACGGCCGTTAATGCCAACGCCTACGTATGGGAGGGGCTGAAGCACATCCCCCGCCTCGCGGATAGTTACTCCTTCGACGTGTTTGTCGATGAGGTGGTTCCTTTTACGCAGATCGTACTCCACGGTGCTGTCACGTACACGTCCGAGTGGGGGAACGTGAGACAGGAATCGCGGACCGAGTTTCTGCGCGGCATCGAATACGGGGCGTATCCGACTTATGTCTTCGCCGCGGCTCCGTCCGATAAACTGCGGCATGCTTATTCGATCTGGTATTACAGCCTGAATTACCGGGATTGGCTGGACAGTCTGTCGGAGGAATACGCGAGGGCGAACGAGGCGCTGCGCGATGTGCAGGATAAGCGAATCATCGGTCATCGCTCCATCTCGGAGGACGTGAAGGAAACGACTTACGAAGGCGGGCAGCGCGTAATCGTCAATTACGGAGCGAGCGCTTACGCGCAAGGCGAGCTTCGCGTGCCTGCGCAGGACTTTGCCGTAATCAAGGGAGGGGCGGACCAATGATAATTCGAAAGGCCAGGCTGCACGCATCGACGATCCGCAGTATCGAAGGCTCGATTTTCATCGCCCCCTGGATATTCGGCTTTCTCGCTTTCGTTGCGTTTCCGCTCGGTTATTCCTTGTACATGAGCTTCCATCAGGTTCGGATTACCGTCGATTCGGTCGTCTATACCTTTCTCGGCTTCCGCAATTACAAAGAAATTCTGGTTTCGAACGGGAGCCTTCTTTACGAGGATCTCATCCCGTTCCTGCGCGAGTCGATCATGATGATTCCGATCATTCTCGTCTTCTCGCTGCTGGTGGCGATTCTGCTCAACTTGAAATTTCCTGGCCGTACGCTGTTTCGCGTTATTTTCTTTCTTCCCGTCATTTTCTCGTCCGGCCAAATCGTCCAGGAATTTATCAATCAAGGGGAAGGCTCGCTGAGCGTCCTGCAGTCGCTGCATATCGAAGAATACCTGAGAGAATACGTTCCCGCGTCATGGGCAGATCCGATTCAGACCGTCATGAGCTCATTCGTGCTGGTGCTCTGGTATTCGGGCGTCCAGATTCTGATCTTCCTTGCGGGGCGCCAGACGCTGCCGCCGTCGATGTACGAGGCTTCCCGCATTGACGGCTCCGGGCCATGGAACACCTTCTGGAAAATCACGCTGCCGGGACTCGTTCCCTACATTTTCCTGAATCTGATGTACACGGTCGTCGATTTGTTCACTTTCCCGTCCAACCCGATCATCAGCAAGGTGAATACGGCCAACTATGGCAGCTCCAGCGCGCTGGCTTGGATTTATTTCACTATTATATTGCTGTTCGTCGGTTTGACGCTGCTGCTCTACAGCAGGGTGGATAAGGCGCTCTCGGGCAGCACGAGTCAATAAAAAGGAGGCGATTCGCGAGTGGCCAAAATTCTAATCGAACGAGCAAGGCGCGCGCCTTTTGCGGTGATTGACCGGATCGCGGCATTCGTGCGGTTCCGGCTGATCGGAGGCGAGATCGATAAAGGCCTTCTATTCAAAACCGTCATGTACGTCATCTTGATCAACGTTGCCTTCATCTATATTAAGCCGATTCTGTACATGGTCACGACCATGGTGAAGGATGCCCGGAACATTCTCGATCCGACGGTTATCTGGGTGCCGAAGAGCATCTTCCTTGGCCATATTCGGGAAGCGATGCGGCTGCTCGATTATACGAAAAGCTTGGCGATCAGCGTATCCCTCGCCGGCGCGGTTTCGGTGCTGCAAGTTTTCTCCTGCGCGGTGGCCGGTTATGCCTTTGCCCGGTTGGACTTTCCGTTCAAGCGCTTCTGGATGGCGATGCTGCTGTTCACGTTCATCATGCCGCCGCAAGTCATCATTCTGCCGACGATCATGATGTTCAAGAGCTTCGGCTGGCTGGATACCGTGCTGCCCATGGTCATCCCCGCTATTTTCGGGCATGGCTTGAAGGGAGCGTTGTTCGTCATCATCTACCGTTCCTTCTATTCCACGCTGCCCAAGGAGCTGGACGAAGCAGCGAGGATGGACGGGGCCGGCGCGTTCAGGCTGTTCTTCCGCGTCATGTTCCCGCTGTCCAAATCCGCGATCGTCGTTGTCGTCTTATTCTCCTTTGTCTGGAATTGGAATGATTTCTACTTGCCGTCGATCTTCATGTTCACGGCCGAGAACGTGCCGCTGTCCATTACGCTGGCGAGAATGGCCGCGGAGATGGCGAGGGCTGCGGGAGCAGGGGAGATGTCGGTGTACGAGGAGTCGATCAAAATGGCGGCTTCGTTCCTCATTGTGTTTCCGCTGCTCATCGTCTACTTCTTCGCGCAGCGCTGGTTTATCGAAGGCGTGGAACGAACGGGTCTGGTCGAATAGATGGTTTCGGATGGAGATGGAGCTAGTTTGTAAGGAGGTGATCGGCATGTGTCGTCAACAACGCTGTTATCGAAGAGCCGTTAGGTTGGCAGTGTCAGCGCGATGAAAGGCTAGTCTTGCAACTACTAAACCTATAGGCGGTGTCATGAGATGAAGAAGAAACTTACAATGGTCAATTTACTGCTGGCGGCTACCCTGTTGGCCGCATGCAGCAGCGGTGGAGGCAAGAACGATGGTGCTTCTGCCGGAGCGAATGAACCAGCCGGTAACGCAGCCTCGACCGAGAACAGCACAGAGGACGGAAACCAGAAAAACGAATCCGCGGATTATAAGAAGCTGGGCGACGAGCCGCTGAAGCTCACGTTCTACAACACCAGCGGCACGTTCCCCGACGTCGAATTCAATACGCTGATCGCCGAACCGATCAAGAAGAAATACCCGAACGTGACAATCGAACGAATCACGCCCGCGGCGGAAACGACCAACGAGGAAGTACTGTCTACGTATACCCCGGACATCATCTATTCGTCTTCGTCCTCCCATCAACAAATCATTCGCACAGGCGCCTATGAAGATCTTCGGGAGCTCATCAAGCGGCACAGCTTCGATACCTCGCGCATTAAGCCGATCCTGTGGAACTATATCACGGAGATTACGGCGGGCAAGGGAGACCAGATCTACGCGATTCCGTTTAACGCCAACCAGCATGTCTTGTACTACAACAAAGACATCTTCGATAAATTCGGCGTTCCCTACCCGACCGAAAAGCAGCTGACGTGGGATGAAGTGCTGGAGCTGGGCAAGAAGCTGACCCGTACGGAAGGCGGCAAGCGTTATGTCGGCCTGTCCGTCGATAACCTGACCGGCTTGGCGAAGAGCCTGGGCCTGCCGTATTTGAACAAGGAAACGGGCCAGGCGGCGCTCGATACGCCGGAATGGCGCCGGGTATTCGAACTGCAGAAGAAAATATTCGAGATCCCCGGCTATGTTGGGGCCGATAAAACGTGGAATTACGGGCGCGACCAGTTTATGAAGGACCAGAACGTAGCGATCCGCGTCACCTGGTTGGCCAACATGGTAGGACCGCTTGAAGAGCTGCGGCAGCAGGGAGTCGAATTCAACTGGGACATCGCGCCTGCGCCGAACTTCTCGGATCAGCTCGGCAAGACGAGGGAAGCCCAAATTCACTCGTTATCTGTAAACAGCAAGAGCGAGCATAAGGACGAAGCGTTCCAAGTCATCCAGGAGATTTTGTCGGATGAAGGCCAGCGGATCCTCGCGCGCAACGGCCGGGTGCCGGCCATTATCAATGATGACCTGAACAAAGAGTACGGACTCGATATTCCGGTGCTGCAGGGCAAGTCGGTACAGAACGTGTTTATCGGCGAACCGCTGCAAGAGCACTATGTTCACCCGTACGAGCTGGATATCGGCAAGCGCCTGACCGAGGCGGCCGAAGATTTGGCGATCGGCGGCCTGGATGTCAACTCCACGATCCGCAAAACCGAGGAAGCCATTAATAAGGATGTCGAGACGCTCAAGACGACGGTCGGCACGCCATAAGAGAAGACGGGAGTCCGGGGCCGATAAAGCCCCGGCTTTTGTAATGATGCCAAAGAATGATACGGGAAGTGAATGCTAGTTGAAAAAGCCGAAGCTATTAAGCGATTATATGAAGTCCAAATGGGTTCTCTATGTCATCGCCGTCTGCGCCATCGGTACGGCAAACGTGATTTTGGCGCGATTGCCGCGCACGATCGGCAGTTTCACGGATGAGCTCCACAAGGGCACGCTGTCCCAGGCCGATATTGCGCCATACAGCTTGCTTGTTGTGTCGATCGCGCTCGGATACGGTGTTCTTGGCGGCAGCGGACAGTTTCTGATCATGTATCTGGGGCGGTTGTTCGAGCGCTTGACCAGGGGGAAGCTGTTCATTCAGTTCACGCGGCTCAGCTTGAACAATTACTCGAAGTACGGGGTTGGTAAGCTGCTGAACTATATGATCAACGACGTAACTGCTGTCAGGGAATCGATTTCGATGGGGATCAATCATATTACGAACTCCTCGATTCTGCTCATTTCCGTTATCGTGTCGATGATGCTCAGCTCGATTCCGGCTTATGCGATTCTGGTCAGCTTGATCCCGCTGCTCTTTATCCCGTGGTTCGTCGCATGGCTGGGCCCGATTATTCGCAAGCGCTCCGTCCAAGTACAGGAATCGCTCGGTAAAATGACGGAAACCGCAGCGGAGCAATTCAGCGGGATTCGGGTCACGAAGAAATTCGCGGCGGAAGCCATCATGACGGACCGCTTCGACGCTACGGTCGCCCAAATCCGCGACAACCAGCTTCAACTGGTGCGCGTTTCATCGCTCTTGCAGGCAGTCATTCCGTTTCTCGGCGCCTTGTCGATGATCGCCTCGATCGCCCTCGCCGGGTATTTGACAGCCAACAGGACGATCTCGCTCGGCGATTTCGTTACGTTGGTGCTGTACATCGGCATGTTGATCAATCCGCTTCAGCGGGTCGGCGACGTCATCAATGCGATGCAGCGTGCACGGGCTTCCCTTGAACGTTTGAACGATCTTCTCGGCGTCGAACCGGACGTTCCCGATACCGGGATCTTTAAGCTGGGAGACCCGCAGCATGCAGCCATCGACATCCGCAAGCTGTCGTTCGCCTATCCGGACGGATCCGCGCCGGTCTTGTCGGAGATCGATCTTACGGTACTGCCAGGCGCAACGGTAGGCATTATCGGCAAGACGGGAAGCGGCAAGACAACGTTAATGAAGCTGCTTCTCCGTATCTACGATCCGCCGGCCGGCACGATTTTCGCGGATGGTCTGGATATTCGCAGCGTGACCTTGGAAAGCCTCAGAAGCAGCATTGGCTACGTCCCGCAGGACGGCTTCCTGTTCAGCACATCGATCCGCGAAAATATCGGCTTCAGTAATCGCGGTGCGGCGCTGGATGAGATCGAGAAGGCGGCATTGCAGGCTCATATCCATCAAGAGGTTCATGAGCTTCCCGATGGGTTCGAGACGAGGCTCGGAGAACGGGGATTATCGTTATCCGGCGGACAACGGCAGCGGGCGAGCCTTGCTCGCGGTTTGTTCAAGCAGGCGCCGATCATGATCCTGGACGACAGCGTAAGCGCGATCGATTCGCTGACCGAGAAAGCGATCATCGACTCGCTGCGCGCCGAGCGCAAGGGCAAGACGACAATCATCGTTTCCCATCGGATCAGCGCGCTCAAGCATGCGGACCTGATTATCGTCATGGACGAAGGACGTATCGTCCAGCGGGGCACGCACGAGCAGCTCGTCGCGGCGGATGGCCTCTATGCACGTCTTTACGCCATTCAGGAGGAGGGGGATGCGGATGTCGAAAGCCATCGTTAACAATTGGCAGCAGGATCAGCGTACGGGCATTCAGCAAGATACCGATGCCGCGCTTGATTACGGCTCGGCCGTCAAAGCGCTGTATACGTACGCCAAGCCGCACAGGTGGTCATTTGTCGTGCTCTTGTTCTTTATTCTGTTGTCGATCTCGGCCGATTTGCTGCAGCCGTATCTAATTAAGATTGCCATTGATGACGTGCTGACCGCCGACCATGCGGATTACCGGTCGCTGCTGCTTCTATGCGGCATCTACTTCCTCCTGGCGGTTGCCGGCTTCGTGTTTACCTATCTTCAGAACAATTTGCTTCAGCGGATCGGACAGAGCATCGTGGCCGGCATTCGCAGCGGGATGTTCAAGCACTTGGTAAAGCTGTCCGTTTCCTATTTCGACCGCGTATCGACCGGCAGTCTCATTGCGCACGTGTCGAGCGATACGGAAGGGTTGAACCGGTTCTTTAACCAAGTGTTGGCCAGCCTGCTGCGGGACGGCTTGACCTTGATTTTTATCGTCGTGCTGATGTTCAGGCTGGATGTTCGGTTGACGCTGTTTAGCTTGCTAATCATTCCCGTGATCACGCTTATTGCGTACAGCTTTCGCGCCTATATGCGAGCGACGTACCAGCTCGTTCGAACCGCTTTGTCGCGCATGATCGCTTTTGCCGCGGAGAACTTGTCCGGTATGAATCTCATCCAAGTCTTTCACCAGGAGAAGGAGCAGCAGCGCCAGTTTACGGAACGCAACGACGCCTTCTACCGCACCAATTTGCGCGAAATTCGAACGATGGTGGTGTTTAACCGCATTTTCGACATCCTCGGCAACTTGTCGGTGGCGTTCGTCGTGTGGCTGGGGGGACGCGCGGTGTTAGGCGGCCAGATCGAATTCGGCGTGCTCTTCGCATTCATTACCTACATTCGCCAGTTTTTCCAGCCGATCAATTCCATTACGCAGCAGTGGAATACGGTCCAATCCACCATCGTGTCGGTGAATCGGATTTGGAGCGTGTTCAATGCGGCGCCCGATGTCCGCGATCCGGAGGAAGCCACGCAGGTCAAGAGGGCGACAATAGCCGGCAAAGTGGAATTCGAAGGTGTTACATTCGGCTACAAGGAAGGCAGGCAGGTGCTGCATAAAGTGGATTTGAACATCCAACCGGGCGAAATGCTGGGCATCGTAGGGGCAACCGGAGCTGGCAAAAGTTCTTTGATCAGCTTATTGTGCCGTTTCTACGACGTGAAGGAAGGCAGCATCCGGATCGACGGCTTCGATATCCGCAAGCTGAAGCAGAAGAAGCTGCAGCGGATTGTCGGGCTTGTGCAGCAAGAGCCGTTTCTCTACTCGGGAAGCGTGCTCGACAACATCCGGTTGTTCGACGAATCGATCCCGGAGGAGAGAGTGATCCGCGCGTGCGAGCGAGTCGGCGTCGACCAGCTGGTTCTGCGGATGAAGGATGGCTACGCAACCCGGCTGTCCGAGAACGGTACCGGGCTCTCGTCCGGGGAGAAGCAGTTAATTTCGTTTGCCCGCATCATTGTCTTTCAGCCGAACATCTTGATTCTTGACGAGGCAACCGCCAATCTGGACTCGCACACGGAGCAGTTGCTTCAATCCGCGCTTCGGGTCGTGTCGGAGGGCAGGACTACGCTGGTCATTGCGCACCGGCTGTCTACGATCCGCCGATCCGACCGGATCATCGTTCTGGATCAGGGCCAAATCGTGGAGGAAGGCGATCATGAGAGGTTGTTAGAACAAAATGGCTATTATTCCAGGCTGTATCTGAACGCGCGAGGTATATTGGTATGAGGAGCGTTTATCGGATAGGCGTGATGCATGGGGATGGAAACGGGCAAGGCAGGCGTTCGTACGGCCGATCTTAACGGAACAGCTTCCACAAGGGGTTCCGCGGAAGCTGTCATCGCTTTTATCGGAGAGCAGGAGCGCTAGAGGATTTCGACCGGGAACAGCTCGGTGGACAAGTAACGTTCGCCGGTATCGGGAAGCAGCACGACGATGGTTTTGCCGGCATTCTCTGGTCGATTCGCAATCTTAGCAGCCGCAAAGACGGCAGCGCCGGACGAGATGCCGACGACCAGCCCTTCCTTCCTGGCCAGCGAACGCGCGGTATCGAGCGCATCTTCATTCGTGACGGTCACAATTTCGTCCGCGATGTGCCTGTGGAAGTTGTCCGGTACGAAACCCGGCCCGATCCCTTGGATTTTATGGGTGCCTTTCTCCCCGCCGGAGAGAACGGGAGAGCCGGCCGGTTCGACCGCAATGATTTGGACCGACGGTTTGCGTTGTTTAAGAACGTCGCCGACGCCGGATATCGTGCCGCCGGTTCCCACGCCGCCAACGAATATATCGACCGCCCCGTCCGTATCCCGCCAAATTTCTTCTGCCGTCGTTTTGCGGTGAATGGCCGGATTGGCCGGATTGCGGAACTGCTGCGGAATAAACGAGTTGGGTATGGCTGCCGCGAGCTCCTCGGCTCTCTTGATCGCACCGGCCATGCCCGCGGCGCCCGGCGTTAATACAAGCTCTGCCCCCAGGGCGAGCAGCATTTTTCTTCGCTCGATGCTGAACGTCTCGGGAAGCGTAATGATCAATTTGTATCCGAGCGCTGCCGCGGCAAACGCAAGCGCAATGCCGGTGTTGCCGCTTGTCGGTTCAATGATGATCGAGTCTTTATTGATGACGCCGCGTTCTTCCGCGTCCTTGATCATCGCGTACCCGATTCGGTCCTTGACGCTTCCGGCGGGATTGAAATATTCCAGCTTGGCGATCAGAACTGCGCCGAGGCTTCGGCTGGCATTGAAATTTCTTAGCTCCAACAGGGGCGTGTTACCGATCAACTGGGTAAGATTGGTGGCGATCTTAGTCACATGCAGACACTCCTTTGATATCGGATTAGGAAGGAAAGGCGCCAGGCGGCGGCATGATGACCTGCCTGCCGAAGAAAAACGTTCAGATGCACTTGTTTGTTGGATTTGCCCATCGTTATCCTCCTTATGAATGTATGATCTTGGTTTCAGAAAAACAAAAGGAGACACAAAGCGAATCTTGTGTCTCCAGAGGGCTGGTCAACTATTTATATTATTCCTAGCGGAATAATCAGCTATATCGTATCACCAACATTGAAGGGCGTCAACGCTGCGAAAAAAATGTTCTTCCACAAGTTGACATGCGTGGAAGTCGGTGCTATATTTTTAAGCACAGTATATTCATAGGATTACTTGTAATTAATCGACCGGCCAACCGGAGAGACGTCAGACTATGCGACTCTCCGGTTTTTTGTCTTAAATGGACGTTACGGTCGATGCAGCTGCCATTATTGTTTTTCCAAAACCTAATTTTAAGGAGCGTGCAGGTATGAGCATTTCATTGAAGAAGTTCGGAAGAACGGGTTTGAAAGTATCGGAGGTTGCGCTCGGTACGATGGCTTTCGGGCGTTGGATCGACGAGTCGAAGTCGGCGGAAGTACTGGACACGGCGCTGGATGCCGGAATCAACTTTATCGATACGGCCGATGTCTACGGTAAGGGCACCGATCTGAGCAACCCGCAAGAGAGTGGTCAATCGGAAGCGATTCTCGGCAATTTGCTAGGCTCCCGCCGAAACCGCATTATTCTGGCGACCAAGGTACATGGCCGCGTCGGCAGCGAGCCGAACGACCAAGGGCAAAGCAGGTATCATATCATTCGTGCGGTTGAAAACAGCCTCCGCCGTCTGAAAACCGATTATATCGATCTCTATCAAGTACACCGCTTCGACCAGGAAACGCCGCTTGAGGAGTCGCTGCGGGCGCTTGATGACCTTGTCCGTCAAGGTAAGGTTCGTTACATCGGGGCCTCCAACTATGCAGCTTGGCAGTTGGCGAAAGCACATGGCATATCGGCACAGCTGGGCTTGCACCGCTATGAGAGCATTCAGCCGGAGTACAGCCTTATTGCGCGGGGGATCGAGCAGGAATTGCTGCCGTTCGCAGCCTCCGAACAGGTAGGGGTAGTCGTATATAGTCCGCTGGGCCGCGGGTTGTTGACCGGCAAATACGAGTTCAATCAAGCGCCGCCGGCAGGATCGCGCGGGGCTGCGGGTGAAGCGAGAATTAAGCCGCTGCTCGAAAACGAACGAAACTTCCATATCGTTGAAGCTTTGAAGCCGATTGCGGCTAGGAAAGGCTGGACGCTGGCACAGCTTGCGCTGACTTGGGTCGTCAGCCAGCCGCATGTCACGTCCGCTATTCTCGGCGCATCCAATCCGCAAAATATTACCGAGTCGATTGCAAAAGTAGCGGAGAAGCTGTCTGCCGATGAGCTTGCGGAAATTGACGCAATTACACAGGGAGATTTCAACGTTTATCATGCGCTCCGTGAAACGGCTTCAGCCAAAGCTTAACAGCAGTATTGATTGATAAGGAGGGATTGCGATGACTAAACTGGTAGCGGACGAGATCTGGCTAAACCGGATTCTGGAGCAGGTAAACGGATTGGAATACGGTTCGGTTCAAATCACTGTGCATAACGGATCGATTGTCCAGATTGAACGGACTGACCGTCAACGGTTCGAGAACAGTTCCTCCGGCAGTAAGAAGCAAGCTTCAACTAACCGGGCATTATAAACAGCGTTCGATTCTATAAGAAAATAAAGTAGGCCGCATACAAGCTGACCAAGAGATGATGAATCATCTCTTGGTTTTTTTACTTAAACTGGACATTGTGAGGCTGCTTTTTTGATTGCATTAATCAAATGACATAAATTTTCGCGGAAGTTCCGCTTATCTTTTATTTGAGTAAAGAGCAGAATAGCTCGACTTCAGTCGGTTAAACTATCCAGTAATAATAAGCTTGTCCTCAGTTAAAGAGGTAAATTTGTTGACATGGAGTAAACTCCATATTTTAAGATACGGATGCGGTTGAAAACGAGACAGCTTAACGGGGTTAGAGAGGAGGCAATAGATGGAGCCTACATTTTCAATCGCAGAGATTTCGGATAAATCAGGACTCAGTTACGATACGATACGGTATTATGTAAAGATTGGCCTCCTGCCGCCGACGAAGCGTAAGGAAAACGGGCAGAGGGAATATGGCACGGTCCATCTCGAACGTCTGGTCTTTATTTCGCATCTCAAACGAACCGGCATGCCGCTAAGAGAAATTAAACATTACATGTCCTTGGCAACCGCTAAAAATTATGAGAACTGTTATGACTTACTTTATAAGCATAAACACGAAATTGAATCGAAAATGATGGAAATAAAGGCAACGTTGGAATTAGTGAATTATAAGTTGGATCATTTTAAGGACCTAATGAAGAAAGCAAGACTAGGAGGAGAATGAACATGAAAGAAGATAACAACTATCAAGTAACACCTCAAAAACCAATCCATTCGGGCTTTGGTTCGCAAACAACCGCACGGGAAGTAGTTAAAGGCTGTGATTTGAATGGAAAAATCGCCATCGTAACCGGCGGGTACTCAGGCGTCGGACTTGAAACAACCCGCGCCTTAGCCGAGGCTGGAGCAACAGTCATTGTACCTGCACGTACACCAGAGAAAGCTCTCACTTCGGTTGCAGGTATCCAAAGAGTAGAGTTAGAAGAATTAGATTTGATCGATCCTGCTTCAATCGAGGCATTTGCGCAGAAGTTTCTGGACTCTGGACGACCGCTGGACATCCTGATCAATAATGCGGGTATCATGGCTCCTCCCCTAGTACGGGACGCACGCGGTTACGAGTCTCAATTTGCAACCAATCATTTGGGTCACTTTCAGTTAACGTTACTGTTATGGCCCGCCTTGAAAAAGGCAATAGACGCGCGGGTAGTTTCTGTTTCTTCAACAGGTATCCGCTTTGGTGGTGTTGATTTTGAGGATCCGAATTTTGAACAGAAGGAATACGATAAATGGAAGGCTTATGGCCAGTCCAAATCTGCTAACGCGCTTTTTGCCGTTGCACTGGACAAGCGTGGTCAATCGCACGGGATCCGAGCGTTTTCAGTACATCCAGGAAGAATTATGACCGATTTAGTGCGTTTTATGTCGGAAGAGGAAAAGGCAGCGGCAACTGGAGAACTAAAGACAACTGAGCAAGGTGCTGCCACTAGCGTGTGGTGCGCGACCAGTCCACAACTTGAGGGCAAAGGAGGCGTTTACTGCTTAGATGTTGATATTGCCGAAGTCATTACGGCAGAAGCTCCACAAGGACTGAGTCAAAAGCTAACAGGCGTATTTCCTTGGGCGATTGATCCTGAATATGCGGAGCGACTTTGGCAAATCAGTGAGAAATTGACCCGCATAAAATTCACAGATTGAGATGTTTTAACCGTAGAAGCTCATTCGTAATTGAATGAGCTTTGTTTGTTTGAAGTACGTAGTGCCCAATTTGTACTTATTGCTAAAGGTTTCCATTATCTTGGCGAAATAAAGGATAGAAGTTATCTCAACATGTCAGCTATACCGGGACTGTGTTCATTCGGCATATCCGGAAGCTGAGGAACAGGGAAGCCTTGTGGAGGTGGAGTGACCGATAGAGCACCGCTATTCCGGCTTGGGCTGACGCCTTGGAAGATTTCAGCGATTCTTGTCTCGTCCAACCTGAAATTAAATTGAACGTTGTGATAACCCAAGTCGACATACTTTCTGCACTCGGGGTATTTGTTAATATCATAATTCGGAACGGGAAATGTTTTTCCCCAGTCGACCCCTAGCGTTTCAAGCGCTTTGGCAAAAGCATTCTGATGTGCGTTGTCCCGAACGATGAGAAATGCTAGCGTTTCGCGAAACGTTTTGTTCGAGCTCATTTCGTAAATCCTTGATTTTTGCAGGACGCCGGTAGACTCTAGGACAACATTATTCAATAAATCAGCGATCAAATTCCCATGACTGTAAACCCAAGAACCATTCCATGGATTGCCTCCCGCATCGACGGGCAAGGAGCTTTTCGCTCCCATGATGTAATGATGGGGGTTCGCATGTTTGACTGCTTCGTCAATTGGAGCAGCGTCTAGTCCCGAATTGCCCGGGGAGGTTAAGCCTGAATCGTTTAGGAGTTGATTAATCGTATTTTGTACAAGTTCCACATGAGCAATCTCTTCCAGGAACACACCGCGAATAAGATCGCGAAATTGTTTATCCTTGCCTCTGAAATTAGAGCTTTGGAAAGAATATTGCATCATGGTTCGCATTTCACCGAATTGTCCTCCCAGTGCCTCTTGAAGTACCTTCGCAGCTGCGGGATCCGGCTTATCGGGTTGAATGATGTTAATCAGCTCTTCTTTGTAATAGTACACAGCTATTTCACTCCTTTGAGTTGTCTTGATTTCGTAGACAGCATTAGAATCCCTAGTGAAGGAATTATTATGCAGGAGAATTTCCATATGACAAGGTAAATGCTTGTCTGACTACCTTACAGTTGAACAAGTGAAACGGATGGCGTGCAGCTAATCCGTTTTTTGCGTTGCAAATGAATGAGATCATATCGTAATTGCGAGGATATGCGGTGTGCGTTATGGAATAAAATATCATTGACGTTTATCAATTATATATAGTAACATACAAAAAGTAAGAAACTTAATAAAGAGCCTTATGCACTTTGTTAATTAACCTAAACGGATAATTCCGAATAAAAAAACGAAAGAAGGATTAATATTATGTCCACTGTTCTGTATATCACCGCTCATCCGAATGAAACCGAAGCTTCTTATAGCATGGCGGTTGGTAAACAATTTCTCGAGGCTTATAAAGCTGCAAATCCGAACGACGAAATCGTGCATCTCGATCTGTTCAAGATGGATATCCCGCGCATCGATGCTGATGTATTTAGCGCCTGGGAGAAATTAGGGTCCGGAACGGCATTTGATCAATTAACAAGTGAGGAACAAGCGAAAGTCGCTCGACTCGGCCAGCTGGTGGATCAATTCGTAGAAGCAGATAAATATGTCATTGTTAACCCGACGTGGAACTTCTCCTACCCTCCGGTCCTGAAAGCATACATTGACTCGATTTGCGTTGCAGGAAAAACATTTAAATATACGGATAAAGGTCCTGTCGGACTTCTGGACAACAAAAAAGCCCTCCACATTCAAGCAAGTGGAAGCGTATTGTCCCCAGGCTCCGATTATGCTGATTTTGAAATCGGCCATCGTCATTTGGACGTGATTATGAAATTCATCGGTGTTCCGAGCTTTGAGGCTATCTTCGTAGAAGGTATGGCGGCAGCGTCAGACCAAGCACGCCAAATTAAAGAAAATGCCATTCAACAAGCTTGGAAAATTGCAAAAACATTCTAAGTATTGAAGGAGTCCTTATAACGTGATCCAGCTTCTCAAAAAAATATTCAGCTCCAATAACGGAAACGGCAATGGCCGTAAAGAGAAAGTGTTGTTTATCACGGCTCATCCCAAAAATCAAGAGTCTTCCTATAGTATGTCGGTCGGCGCTGCTTTTATAGAGACTTACCAGAAGGAAAATCCTAACGATGATGTTATTCACCTTGATCTTTATCAATCGAACATACCGGAGATCGATGCCGATGTCATGAACGGTTGGAAGAAAGCGGGGGAAGGCAAGCCGTTATCCACTGCAGAACAATCCAAAATCGATCGTTTGAACGAGCTCGTCGATCAATTTGTGGAAGCAGATAAATATATTTTTGTGAATCCGATATGGAATTTTTCATTTCCGCCAGTGTTGAAGGCTTATATCGATTCCATCTGCGTAGCCGGGAAAACATTTCAGTATGTGGAAGGTAAAGGTCCGGTTGGCTTATTAAGCAGCAAAAAAGCCGTTCATATCCAAGCAAGCGGAAGCGTATTGTCGCCTGGATCGGATTTTGCCGCATTCGAGATGGGGCATCGCCACTTGAACGTGATTATGAAATTTCTAGGCGTTGCGACCTTGGAAGGAATCTTTGTCGAGGGCACGGCCTCAGCCTCCGACCAAACGAAGATGATTATAGACAAGTCGATCCGAAAAGCACGTGAAGTAGCAAAGACGTTCTAACTGGAATTGAATAGATTAAGCTTAAAAAGCTGGCTTCGGTATTATGTATGATACCGGAGTCAGCTCTTTTTTTGCAGTGGAACACCACGCTAACGAACCGTGGAGGTCTTATTTTGGCGAAATACGCGCTTTAAATATTCTAACGAATCACAGAGGCCTTATTTCCCTGAAATAGGCAGAAACGCACGAGTTATTGAGCGAATAAGACCTGTAGGGTTCGTTAGATTTTCAAATCGATTTTTTTTGATCAAATAAGACCTGTACGGTTCGTTAGAAATTGGGGGGCCGAAGGAGAAGGTGCGAACTCTGTGGAAGTTGCAGGCCGTAAGGTGAAGATGCGAGCACGCTAATAAAAGTACCCATGCACGTGACACTTTGTTAAAGTGCCAGTGCATGGGTACCTGTTACTGGTTGCGACTTTGTTCTGCAGAAGTCGTACCCTATGTCATTACTTTAGGATAGCCGTTTGTGCTCGAATACGAATCCAAAGACAGCCTCGGGTGATTGGCCCGTCATAAATTGTGCCACAAGACGCTTCGTTGCCGCAGCTTCCGTCCACTGGTTCGATTCCATCAGAACCTGAATGGCTTTGCCGAAGGTTTGAAAGAACGTGGTTTGCATCTCCCGCGCCGTAACCAGTTCTTCTTCGCTCGAGCGGACACCCGACGATTCCGGTTTCCGGACATGGGTTGCTTGAGACAAGGCTTTACGCAAGTCTTCTACGCCAAGATCGGTGCAATAGGCAGGGGATCCGGGCTGTTGACGCCAGGATTCATCCAGTCCGCCTGCATCGACCGGATCAAATCCAGCCTCGGTCACCAATTGGGATACGATGGCCTTAGCTGCAGGGTCGTCGCCGGATACGGGCAAAGCCAGGCGGCCGGGAAGTCCCGACTGAATTTCTTCTGTGAAGTTATACCAATTTGTTGCACTGAACGTTTTGATAACCGGGTGTTTGATTTGTTGCTCGACCCAACGACTTTCGGGCAAACCATTCTCAATGCCTTCAATAGCTCCGTCGCGGTGTAAAGGATAATAATTGCTGGTATCAATGACAATCGCTTCTGGTGCGATACTATCGAGGAATTCCGATGGTAAATTGAGAATTCCCTTTGTAGGAATGGAGAGAATAATAACGTCGGCACCTTTCGCGACTTCCTGAACCGTTGCCGGAGTTGCTCCCGTCTCGTTAGCTAAGTCGTGCAAAGCTTTGGAGTTACTCGAATTGGCGATCGAAACGGTATGACCTTTCCCTGTGAAAATCCGGGCAAGGCTGCCTCCGATATTACCTGTACCTACAATAGAAATTTTCATTATGAACGACCTTCTTTCTTATGATTTGTTTCGGTCGATATAAAAGTGACCGTAGTCAATATGACTGTAGTCAGTATACTGCAGTCACTTTTGTTTTGTCAATTCCCCCCCGAGCAAGCTTTGACTAACCAAAAACCTATACGTTATAGTTGTAATTGTGGAGGGGTTACGGGATGAAGGAAAAAGAAACGAGTCGCTACCTGAAGGGGAAAGCCACGAAGAAAAAGATTTTCACCGTAGCGAAGGAACTCATTCTGAGCAAGGGATATAACAACGTTACGGTTGATGAAATTTGCGAGAAATGCAGCCTTTCTAAAGGGGCATTTTACATTCACTACAAGTCCAAAGAGGACATCGTCAGAAAGTTATTCCGAGATGATATGTCCGAGTACATGGAAGAGAATTTCGGGAAGTATATCCAGGACAATGAACATGCTTCTCCGGTAGATAAGCTTAAAACGTTTATGATGGTTGCACTGGGCTTTCCATTAATCGTCGGAGAAGAACTTACTAAACTTACGTTTGTAGTTCTCCTTTCGCAAAAATCAACAGAACCTTCGTTTTTCTCAGACTGCATTAAGCAGGAACTATTATATAAAGCAATTGAAGAGGGAATATCACAGTCCATATTCCGAAAGGAGTTATCAGTAGAAGAGATCGTGAATTATTTGTTCTCTTTCCTGACGGGAGCTCTCGTCACTTGGTGCCTTTCGGATTCCTCGTATGACCTTGGGCGAGCGAGCGAGAAATTCGTGGATTCGTTAATAGTAGGTCTCCAATAATGGCGCGATAATGGATTGAAGCCAGAAGAGCCGATGACGGCCCCAACAATGGGGGAGGCATCGGCTCTTCCGCGTCTAATACATTTTGTTATGATCCATAATCCAAATGGAGCCGTAGACGACGACCACGACGATGATTAAGCCGAGAATGAGCGTAATGAGGTTATAACGCGGGCCATCTTCTTCTCGCAAGTGCATGAAGAATAGAAGCTGCACCGCAAATTGCAGAACCGCCGTGGCCAGCAAGACTACGATCGTTGTCGTTTTCCCGAACCAGCCGTTCATGACAGCGAGGATCGGGATAATCGTCAGGATGATGGAGAGCCCGAAGCCGACAACGTACTCCTTGAGCGAGCCGTGGTGCGTGGCATGGTGTCCGTGATCGCCGTGCCCGGCAGCATGGTTATGTGCCATCTCACATCACTCCCATCAAATAAACGAATGTGAATACGAAGATCCATACGGCATCCAGAAAGTGCCAATACAAGCTGGTGATATGTACTTTTCGCTGCGTCACCGGTGTAATGCCGTGCCGGGTCAGCTGGATGATCAACGCGGTGATCCAGCAGATGCCGAGCGAGACGTGCAGCCCGTGCGTACCTACAAGCGTGAAGAAGCCTGACAGAAAAGCGCTGGAATGAATCGTATGGCCCTCGTGTATGAGCTTCAGAAACTCAGACACTTCCATGCCAATAAAGCAGGCACCGAGCAGGATCGTCACAACAAGCCAGCCTATCAGTCCTTTCCGGCTTCCCGCATTCAATGCGAGCACAGCCAGACCGCTCGTGAAGCTGCTGGTCAGAAGGATGAACGTTTCGACGATGACGCCGGGCATTTCGAAGATTTCTTTGGCCCCCGGCCCGCCTGCAGTACTCTCATGAAGCACGAGATAGGTGGCAAACAGAGTCGCGAACAAGATACAGTCGGTAATCAAGAAGATCCAGAAGCCGAATTTACGGAGCTCCTCCAGATCGTGATGGCCATCATGGCCGCCCTCATGCGCATGAGCGTGCGCCATCAGATACTCCCCCTTGCATTTGCTTCCGTGCGTTTGATTTCATCGACCGGGATATAGTAATCGGTATCGTAGTTGAACGAATGAGCGAGCATCGTCAGCGCAATGCCGATGAAACCGGGAATCGCAATCCAGAGCCAGTGAAAAACAAGACCAAAGCCGACTGTAAACCAGCAGATAGATTGGATAAAAGGGATCGGCGAGTTTTTCGGCATATGAATAGGCTCGAGCGCCAGTTTGTTCTTAGGCATTTTCCCTGCGGCGATGCGTTCTTTCTCTTCCCACCAATCATCTCGGTCCGTTACGAGAGGCGTCGTCGCAAAGTTATAGAGCGGCGCGGGCGAGGGAATGGACCATTCCAGCGTACGGGCTCCCCACGGATCGCCGGTCGTATCCTTCTCCATAAACTTGATGCTGTGTGCGATCTGCCATACCTGGAATAGGAAGCCGAGGCCCATCAGGAAACCGCCTATGGTCGATGTGAAATTGAGTGCCCACCAGCCCGTATCCCAGTCGTACGAATTGATACGGCGTGTCATGCCGTCTAGTCCCACTATATATTGAGGCATAAAACAGACATAGAAACCGATGTTCCATATCCAGAACGCCCACTTGCCGATAGGTTCATTCAGCTTGAAGCCGAACATCTTCGGCCACCAGTAATACAAACCCGCAAAGTAACCGAAAGCTACTCCGCCGATGAGGACTTGATGGAAGTGAGCGATGAGGAAATAGCTGTTGTGAAACTGGAAATCCGCAGGGGCTACCGAGAGCATCACGCCGGTCATGCCGCCAACGACGAAACAGGGAATGAACCCGATCGTCCAAAGCATTGGCGTTGCGAACGAGATCCGACCCCGGTACATGGTGAACAGCCAATTAAATATTTTAACACCTGTAGGAATCGCAATAATCATCGTGGATATGGCGAAGAAAATGTTGACGTTAGCACCCGAGCCCATTGTAAAGAAGTGATGGAGCCAAGTGAAATAGGCCATCAGACTAATGCTCATCATCGCAAACACCATGGACCCGTAGCCAAACAAACGCTTCTTCGAGAAGGCCGCCACCACTTCTGAGAAAATACCGAAGGCGGGCAGAACGACAATATAGACCTCCGGATGGCCCCACATCCAAATCAGGTTGACGTACATCATGGCGTTACCGCCGCCATCCATCGTGAAGAAGTGTGCGCCCAAGAAGCGGTCCAGGAACAGCAGCGCTAACGTTACCGTTAGCACAGGGAACGCAACAATAATCGCAATGCAGCTTGAGAGTACCGACCAAGTAAAGATCGGCACCCTCGACCATGTCATCCCAGGCGCACGCATTTTGACAATGGTGACAATGAAATTAATTCCTGTCATCAGAGATCCGATCCCGGATATTTGAATACCCCAGATGTAGAAGTCTTCGCCTACTCCGGGGCTGCCCGTCATTTCCGAAAGCGGCGGATACGACAGCCAGCCGGCATTCGGGGAACCGCCGATAACGAATGACATATTGAACAGCATCGCGCCGAAGAAGAATAACCAGAAGCTAAGCGAGTTCAGGAACGGGAATGCGACGTCACGCGCGCCAAGCTGCAGCGGTACGGCAATGTTGAATAAGCCGAACATGAGCGGCATCGCCATGAACAGAATCATAATGACGCCATGAGTGGTGAACACCTCGTTATAGTGCTCCGGCGATAAAAATTTCATTTCGGGAAAAGCGAGCTGCGTCCGCATCATCAGCGCATCGACGCCGCCGCGGAACAGCATCAGCAGCGCAGCAATGATGTACATAATCCCGACGCGCTTATGATCGACAGTCGTCAGCCATTCCCGCCACAGCCAACCCCATTTGCCAAAATAGCTAAGCACGAAGATAATAGCTACCGTCGTCAGCGATATCGCCACATCCGCCCCATAAATCAACGGGTCGCCTGTGACAAAGAACCACGAGACGAAATCTTTAATTTGGTCCATCACGGAAGCCTCTCCTCTCATTTGCCATGATACATGTGCATGTTGTCCAATTTATGATAGGAGTGTCCGGAGCCGAGGCTTTCTAAGTCGTCCGGTGTATCCTTTTGCGCATTATTTCCGGGCGGCAACTGACCGCCTTCCGAATGTTCAATTGCCTTTTCTCCGCTGAGTGTTTGCGCCTTCTGCGTATAACCCGGAGGTGCGCCGCGGCTCATGGAGTAGACATGGACGATTCGCTCGAACAAGCCGGGCGGGATGGAAGCGAACGTCACCTTGTCTGAAGTCCCCGGTTTGGCAAGAGCTTGATAGCCCTCTTCGGACAGGGCGTTCCCGCCGGCTTTGGTGTCTGCCACCCATTGATCGAAATCCGCCTGCGGAACGGCTTTGGTCGTAAAGCCCATTTTGGCGAATTCGCGGCCTGTAAAATTAGATCCGGTACCCATATAATTACCGGGCTCATCAGCTTGAAGATACATCGTCGTCGCCATGCCAGACATGGTGTAAATCATCCCCCCGAGCTGCGGCACCCAGAACCCGTTCATCGGGCCGTCTGAGGTAAGCTCGAACTTAATGGGAGTCTCTTCGGGAATGACCAGATGGTTGACGGTGGCGATACCTTGATCCGGATACTGGAACAGCCATTTCCAGTCCAGCGACGTTGCCTGGATCGTAATTGCCTTCTTGTCGGACGTGATCGGTTTAGCCGGATCCAGCATGTATGTGTATCGTACAGTCACAATGGCTAAGATCAGAATGACAAGGATGGGAATGCTCCACCAGGTAATCTCGAGTTTGGTGCTGTGTGACCATACAGGCTGATAGGGCGCGTTGTTACCTTTCTTGTCGCGGAAGCGCCATACGATCCAGGCTGTAATGATTAACACCGGAACCAATAGGATGAGGCAAAGCAGCATCGTGAAATAGATTAGATCGCGCTGATGCATGCCGATAGGTCCTTTCGGATCGAAGACAATCATGGACTTGCAGCCCGATGCAAACAAGGCGGTGCTTGCCAAGACGCCGCTTGTGGTCAACAGCCGAATGAGCTTTGACATATTCAACAGTTCCTCATCTCCTAAACATCACCTTGGATTAACTTAATTTTCCCCGGAATGCCGATCAATATTACAGCCGCGGTTGTTGCAAGGCCAATCTACAGAAGAAGGGCTGTTCCTCATATAAGGAAACAGCCCAGAAGTAAATCAATATGAAGATACTTATTCGGATTCCGCCTTGCGTTTCTGCACAAGGCTTATCGCCGTACCAATCGTATAGATGAACACGCTGCCGACCAAACAGCCGATCCCGGTCATTAATGAGCTGTTATTGTCGCTGAAATCCTCATAGTTGCTGAGACACAACACCACACCAATAATAAACGCTACCCATGCGGTAATTTTCATGGTTAGAAACAAAGCATTTCCTTCACGTTCCGTTTGTTCTTTCGGTACAGATTTCGTCGTCAATGTACGTTCACTTCCTCAGAAAGGATCTAGTTTATACGTTTCCTCTATAGTATGGACACCTATTCGGTTTTTAGTTCTATATATGATTTAAGCGTCGGTGAAAGATGTCTTGTATAGTCTTTAAAGGTATGATATTTTGTATATAAAACTCAGAAAACCAATACAGTTTTATTGGTTTTACAAACGCTTTCACAAGTGAAGCAGTAAGGAAGTGTAACAGGATGGAATTAAAATCTCGGGTCATGAAAGCAGCTATAGAGGCATTCGACGAGAAAGGAATTCGGTTTACCATGGATGACCTTTCTGCCAAGCTGGGTATCTCCAAACGAACATTATATGAGCAAATAGGCAATAAGGAAGATGTTATTCGCCTGTTTATTCAAGAAGCTTTTGCAAGTATTAAGGAGCAGGAGCAGCGGATATTATCGGATGCCTCCTTGGATGTAATCGAGAAGCTGAAGCGTGTTATTCCTATTATGCCTGCATTCTCAGATGTACTCGATTATAGGCGTGCCTACGAAATCGAGAAGACATACCCGGAGCTGTTCGCGGAGATCGAAGGCCATCTGCAGGCGGATTGGGATCAGACAATTGCTTTAATTGAGGAAGGGATACGGCAGAAGCGGATTAAGCCGATTCATCCCTTGATTCTGAAGGAAATGATCGTGGGGACAATGGATCGCATGTTGAAGGATCGGTTCTTGCTGGATTTGAATTTGACCTACGACGCAGCGTTGAAAGAAATGATCGAGATTCTGTTAACCGGTATTCTGCATGAGGCACCGTGATGAGAACGCACAGCACATACTAATGAGAGATAAGGTGAGCGTATGGGAGAATATCGGATTGAAATCAAACAGGCAGACAAGAAACAACGCATGGAGGGTTTCGGTGCTTCGGGCGCATGGTGGGCACAGCACACGGGCAGCTGGCAGGAGTCGGAATTAGCTCGATTACTGGAATTGTTTTATGATTCCAACAAAGGTATCGGTATGACGATCTATCGTCACAATATCGGAGCCGGTGATGGCGAGGAAATTGAGGATGTGTGGCGGCGCGCGGAAAGTGTTGAAGTGGCCGAAGGACAATATGACTGGAGCAGGGATGCGCAAGCTCTGGCGGTAATGAAGATGGCTATAGAGAAGGGTGCTAAGCAAATCGTGGCGTTTGCTAACAGTCCAACGCCTAGAATGACGATAAGCGGGATGACCTCCGGACATCAAGAAGGAAAGTCGAATATTCGTGAAGGCATGGAAGAGCAGTTCGCTCAGTACCTCGTTGATGTCGTCAAGCATCTGATTGAAGTCGAAGGTTTGCCTGTGGAATGGATTTCCCCGATTAATGAGCCGATGTGGTTATGGAATGCAGAGAACGGACAAGAAGGCTGTCATTACACGCCTGAGGAATGTTTGCTCGTCTATCGAGCTTTAGACCGTATAATGCAAGAACAAGGGCTGCCTGTCCGCATATCCGCGATCGAAGCGGGAGAATGGACAAGCGCAAGGATGTACTATTACAAGTTGGCTGAGGATAAGGAACTCATGAGTCGTATCGGCAATATCGCCGTACATTCTTATGTACCTCATGTTTCTAATCCCGTGTACAAAGAAGAGTTCACCGAGCTTATTCGCCGGGAGCAGCCGAATCTCAGCATTTGGATGTCGGAGTGGACCGAAATGGAGGGCGGAGCGGACTATGGCATGGAAACCGCACTGAATCTAGCGAATCTCGTCCATGAGGATATCACCATTGGCGGCGTGACTTCGTGGCAGTATTGGATCGCCGTGTCCAAATACGACTTCCGCGACGGACTGGTTTATGTCGATGAGGCAGAGGGGCGGATTAAGGAAACGAAACGGCTATGGGCATTCGGAAATTACAGTAAATTCATTCGACCCGGCGATGTAAGAAACGAGGCGCACTGCGATCATTCGGAGCTGAAGGTCGCAGCGTTTACCGACAACGGTGGAGAGAGCGTAACGCTTGTGGTCGTCAACAACAGCAAAGAGAATGTTACCTCCGGCATTGATATCGGTACGGATGGAGAGGGAACGATTACCGAAATTTACGAAACATCGGCAGATTCTGATTTGGAGCGCGTATTCACAGGTGCAACTCCGCGTACGTGGACGTTTAAGGGTGAAAGCGTGACTACGCTCGTGGTGAAGGGCAAGGAGAAGAGGTGATAATTAATGGAGAACATCGTGCACACGATGAATGTTGGAATAAAGCCTGATCTCGGAGTAGATGCCGTGCCGTACTTCCGACAGGCAATAGAGAAGTTGAAGGAGTACGATAGTCCGGTAACCCTGTCGATCGCGAAGGGCAGATACGATTTCTATCCCGAGCTTGCAGCGAAGGTACCCTATTATATTACCAACACAGCGAGCGAATCCGAGAATCCGGATGTGAGCAAGACCATCGGGCTGTTGTTGAAAGGAATGAAGGGCATTACGCTCGATGGCAACGGTTCGCTCTTTGTATTCCATGGGAAAATGACGCCTCTGGTCATCGATGGCTGCGAGAACATTCAGATTCGAAATCTATCGATCGATTTCGAGCGTGCGACCATGTCGGAGATGGTAGTCGAGTCTGTAGGCCGTCGTCATCTGGATGTTCGCGTCAAGCCCGACTCTTGGTATGAGCTTGATCATCAAGGAGAGCTGTTCTGGATCGGAGAAGGCTGGCGATACCAAGGAGGACCGGCAGCCCAATATGATCCTGCCAACAATACGATCAGGCGTATCCCGCAGCATCCCATCATGGACGCGGTGAAGTTAGAAGAATTAGAGCCGAAACGCTTACGGTTGCATTATGACGAGGACATGCCGGATACGAAAGTCGGTAACGTATTTCAGCTGCGCGATGGCATCCGCGATCAAGTGGGTTCTTTCGTGGTACGCAGCCGGAACGTAACATGGTCAAAGGTCGGCATGCATTACATGCATGGGCTTGGCATTGTGTGTCAGTTCAGCGAGAATGTTTCATTCGAAGAGATGAGCATGAAGCCTCGCGCCGAATCCGGCCGGACATGCGCAGGATTTGCTGATTTGATTCATGTCTCGGGATGCTGTGGACTCATCCGCGTCGAGAACAGTGATTTTGAAGGGGCGCATGATGACGCCATTAACGTGCATGGCACCCATCTGAGAATCGTGGATCGTCCGTCCCGGAACCAAGTTGTCGTTCGATATATGCATGGGCAAACCTACGGCTTCGAGCCTTTCTTCGCAGGTGATGAGGTAGAGTTTATTCAAGCGCGAACGTTAATACCTTATTCCAGCCTTATTGTAGAAGCAGTTAGTAGAATTCATGCCAGAGATTGGCTGCTCACCTTCGACAAGCAGGTGCCGGATGCGATCGAGGAACGCGATGTAGTGGAGAATGTCACATGGACACCGCAGGTTACCATCCGCAACAATCGGTTTGCTTGTATTCCGACGCGCGGCATATTGGTCACGACAAGGCGAAAGGTTGTAATCGAGAACAATCGATTTGAACGGACAGGCATGAGCGCCATTCTAATCGCCGATGACGCCGAAAGCTGGTTCGAGTCCGGCATGGTTCGAGATGTAACGATTAGGATGAACCGGTTCTTAGCGTGCGGCAATGAGGATCACCCTGTCATACTAGTCGCTCCTGAGAATCGAGAGGTTAGAGTCGAACAGCCGGTACATCAACAAGTCCGGATTGAAGACAACCGTTTCGAAATGATCGCCGGTGATATTTTGCATGCTAAGAGCACTTCGGGCTTGCATGTTCTGAATAATGAGCTTGTCGTACCCGCATCCGGTAAGGTGCTAAACCGAACGGAAGAGGCTGTTCGGCTGCTGGCCTGCAGTAATGTGGTGTTTAGAGGTAACCGGATACATATCGACTAATGGCATCGTAACGAAAGAGGCCACTTTAAACCATGGAGTTGATCCATGGTTTTTTACTTTTCCCCTAGTGTCGGCCCGCCGCCAGCCGAATTCGACTTTATTACCACGCAAGAGATAATGAAAAGGATCGGGATATAGGCGAAATTGAAATAAAAGCCTATATCGTTTATAAACGTTCCAAATGCAATGATCTTCGTTCGTTCGTTAAACATAAGCGAGGCGATGAAAAGGGCCGCCAATAGAATCGGTAATGACAGTCCGGGTTTAAACGAGGCAACCCTCTTCATAATTCTCGTACAGCACCAAATGGGGATGCAAACCGTTGAAATGATGATCATTAGCCAAATAAAAATCAGAACAAACTCAAACCTTGCAAAGAAGGACAGCTCCGTAATTTTCGTCATGGCTAAAGTAGGCCACAGCGAATGTTCCAGCAGCCCCAGACTAAAATACATGATGGTTACCATCATGATTGCCATATATTTGAGCGTTGAGAATAACACGGCAAAATGCGCCCATTTCACGTTTTTTTCAGGTGATTTTAAGAAAGGAAAGTAAATAAGCAAAGCTTCAAGTCCGAAGAAAATGAAACCCGTAGCTCTGGAACCTCGAAGCAAATCAAGAAAAGAGTGATTGAGCAGGGGCAATAAATGATGGAAATTGCCTTGTCGAATCGGGAAGTACAGCCAAAAGAGCAGCGGGAGCAGTGCCAAGTAAAAGAAGTTAAAGCCGGCAACAACCCTGAACCCGCCGGATACGATATAGTAAATGATGCAACTGAAGAGCGCTGCCAGAGCCCATGTTCGGATATTCGGAAACACCCACACTTGAATGATTTCGATGTAAGCCCGCAGAAAATAAAGAGACATAATGAAGTAGTATCCGACTAACAGCAGAGAAAAGGCATTGCCTATGATCCTGCCGAAGATCCTTCTATGCAAGTCAATAACGTCTTTCGCCGGATTACCGAGCATCTTAAACACCATCCAGACGATCAGATGCAAGCTCAAACCCATCAGCATAATCGAAATCCAAGCATCCTGTCCGGCATGAACGGCAATCAGACATTGAAAATTAAAGATGTTAGCGGCAGCTTGGGAAGTGCTGATTAAGAAAAATACAAAATATCCGGAAATCGTGTAGTTTTCCTTTACGAGCTTCTGCACTATTGCCCAACCCCTGAGTATGTAATAATAATCTTCGCTTTCACTTCGAAAACTTGATTCGGGTAGATTTCTTCATAAAAATGAGGCTCGTTAAACGTTCTATGCTGCCATCTATAGGATTCTCCGAAGCCGACAGGATCGACCTTGTTCTTCTGTAAACGAGTTAGCAGCGCTGTGATTCCCGAAGATAGTTTCGTCTCGATTTGTTCTTTTACTTTCTGCATATCGGCTTCTTTCTGAACGTTAATTTCCTTCGGAATCTCTCTAAGCGCGATGGATAATCGAAGGGATATCTTCGTTTTTCCGTCCTGCGCAACGGCAATTTTTCTCTTTCCGCGCAGGATGATCAAGGAGTACATCTCTTTTGGACCTTGCTTGAAATCATATTCGCCTGTCAAGGCTTTGTCTGTAAGCAGCTTTACATATAATCCTTCTTCGGCTGTTAACCATAGCTTGAGCTCGTCTCCTTTAAAGACGCAGATACCATCCATATATAATAAGCCCTTATCTCTATTGATAACGGGTAAATAAAGATCCTGCCCTTCTCCATAATATTGATTTAAGAAGGAATGATAATTGGCCTTCGGCGTGTTCCCATGTTTCATGTTATTTTCGATTAACTCCGACAAGTAATAAGGCGGCTTTTTAGAAGTAGCGGAGATGATCGAGCTTGCATTTTGTTTGGTTATGACAATCGTAGCATTGCTGCTTTTGATTGATTCTCGATTAATGATCTCGGCAAACTCATCAATGGCTTCTCGTGCGAATGGTTCGCTGAGGACCAATGTACGCATTTGACCGATTTCGATAGGCTGCGAAGACTTTGCCGTTAGGGCTGTGAATAACCCGTACGTGACGTTAGACTCCGCGGTTATCGGGGAGGCTTGTTCCCGAGCGCCTTTTATATAGGAAGGAAAAGAAGCACTTACTTTAATGGTCTCCCCTTCCTTGTCTATCCCAATGCTTTGGATAATATTAATGCGGTCGACGATCCGCTCTTGCGCGCAACCGCATAATAAGCAGCAGCAGATAAGAGCTGGGATAAGCCCCTTCATACTTTCATCCTCCTATCCGCAAAACATTTATTCGTGATTGTAGTCGTCGCCAAGATCTTTATTTTTGGGTACCGAAAATCGTTTGGGCGAACCCGGACGCGTCGTGGGAAATCGATGGGAAAGATGCGTAAAGGAAGAACGGATAATACTGTCGCTGAAACTATTGGGGCGAAAAGGGAAGAGGGGCGCAATATACGGCGAACCCAATGATTTCAAACGTAATAAATGGCACAATAATATCATGATCCCAATCATGATGCCTAAACCGCCCCACAAAGATGCCAGCACGATCAATGGAAAACGCAAAAAGCGTATCGTGTTTGAGATTTTGAAGATAGGCGTCGTAAAGGAAGCCAATGCCGAGAGAGAAACGATAATGAGTAGAATATTACTCGTTAAGCCGGCTTGCACCGCTGCCTGCCCAAGTATGATTCCGCCTACAATACCTAACGTTTGGCTGACTTTTGTAGGAAGCCTGGATCCGGCCTCGCGCAGCAGCTCGATGGTGACCTCCAAGAACAGAACTTCCAGCAAAGGGGGGAAGGGAACGTTTTTTCTGGATTCGATAATCGGACCTATTAGATCCCTTGGAATGACCGTGTAATGAAACGTAAGAATCGCAACATAGAAGGAAGTCGCCAGAATGGAAAACGCAACCCCGAAATAACGAATGAGACGAAAAAACGAGCCCATAATCCAAGGCAAATAGTAATCCTCGGGTGAAATGAAGAAGCTGAATAAGCTGACCGGGGCCGCGATTATGATAGGAGAACCGTCACATAAAATGACTAATTCCCCATTTATCAACGAATACATGGTTCTGTCCAGCCGTTCAGTTGACAAAAATAACGGAAAAGGTGAATTCGAGTTGTCCGTAATCAACTGTTCCAGAAGAGAGGTTTCAAACAATACGTCAAAATCCAGATCCATGAGTCTCTGCCTTGCCGTGTTAACGTACTCAGGATTCGTAATGCCCTCCAAATGAGCGATAACGACTCTTGTTTTGGAAAGTGAGCCAATGATGAGTTCTTCAAATTGAAGCTTCTCGGATGAAAGTCCTCTTCGAAGCAGAGACAAGTTGATATCTATGCATTCGACAAAACCGACCTTCGGGCCGATAACGCTGTATTCATTTTCGGTATCATTATGACCACGATGGCCCAGTTTCAAGTCTGCGGTATCTAAGATAAGCCCTTCATTTATATCGAGATCCAACTGAATAAAGATTGAACCGTGAGACAAGCTTTTAATAATATCATCGAGGCTTGATGAGACCTTGATTCCTTCGATGGGAATCGAGGTTTTTAATTCTTGCAAATTTGTTATCGGATCATCGGGTAATTGCAAAAAAGAGAGGACATCGTGGTGGAGTTGTTCATGGCTGATGAGCGTTGCATAGTAAGAAAAATGGATAGGAGTATTTTGAATCAGCTGGGTTGTTTGCATAAAGTCTGCCGAATTTGTGATCTCCTTTAATGCCTTATGTAGATTGGAGGACATCCCATTCACCGCCTGTCTAAGAAAAATAAGTCATCTTATTATGGTGATTCGATGCTTAGGTTATCCCCAATTTAGAACAAAGAACAATCAGGCCATGTAGCTGCCGATTGCTCTTTTGTCACAGATGAGAACCCTGAATCGTTTCATTTATAGGGAGGCGAAATAATGAAAAGAAATTCCTATTACTGGCGTAAATTGCATTCACTGCTTGGCGTAATTCCTCTCGGAGGGTTTATTCTTGTGCATGTATCAATCAACTTTCAAGCGTTTGAGCGCGGACCGGAAGGCTTCGCTACCTACGTGCATTTTATTAACAGTTTGCCGCTTAAGCCATTGCTCGAGATTGTTGGGATCTACCTGCCGATCTTGTTTCACGCTATTTATGGACTGTACATGGCCTTTCAGTCCAATCTGAACTCCGGACAATACAAATACGAGCGTAACTGGGCGTTCACTTTGCAGCGCATTACGGGGGTCCTTACGTTTATCTTCGTTTTCTGGCATTTCTTCAATACGCGTCTTCAAATTTACTTGGGTCATATAACGCATGAGGAACTCGGTTCGACCATGCATCACATTGCCGTGAATCCGGCGTATTTCATTCTATACGTCATTGGCGTATTGTCGGCCGTGTTCCATTTCAGCAATGGTCTCTGGGCATTCCTGATTAGCTGGGGCGTTACGGTTTCACCACGTTCACAGAAAATTTCTTCTACGATTTGCTTAGGTGTGTTTGTGCTTATTTCCTTGCTGTTCATTCTTTCGCTCGTTGCGTTTACCGGCGATGAATTCTTGTAGAAGGGACTTCGGTTGCAGCATGACAAAACTAACGCAGTACAGCTCGATTATACTGGGCATTCTGTTGTTCGTCCTTGTATTTGCCATGGTTCCGGTTGTTCTGCAGCAAGGCTATATGGACGGTTCGCTGCAATTCCACTGGTCAGAGGGACTGACGCGTTTGATCAGCTATATCGAAGGCCTTGCAAACGGACAAAGCTTCATGTACTTGGCCGGCAAGACCGAGCACTCGTTCTTGGAACAAATCGGAAGCAGCTTTACGCTTACATTCTCGTATATGATTGTCGGTGCCTCCATCGGCATGACGGTCGGCATTTTGCTCGGCGTCTATTTTGCAGTTACGCGCGCGCGATGGCTTAAGAGCCTGTTGGAACTGTTGAGTGTGATGCCGGATTTCGTCATCGTCTTGCTGTTGCAGTTTCTGATTGTATTCATAGCGGACGAGACCGGCCTTGTCTTCTTCCAGGTTGCAAGCTTCTCGACGGATGATCCGGCGGTCGCGCTGCCGCTAATCTCGGCGATCATCATTCCTGCGATCTATATGATTCGCAACGTCACGCTTCACATGAGTCAGACGCTGACAGAAGACTATATCAGTTTCGCGAAAGCACGGGGGCTTGGCAAACGCTATATTATTTTCTTTCACGCGCTGCCTAACGTACTGCCTTTTGTGAAAGCGGATTTGCATAAGTTTATGGGAATCCTGTTCGGGAATTTGTTCATCTTCGAATATTTGTATAACCTGAACGGCGTGACGCTGCTGGTATTCTCCAATGCTTATGCCTATGAAGGGTACCAGTACAATTTGGTCGTGAACGGAATCTTCACGATGCTGCTGCTTTATGTTATTTTGTTTGCCATCTTGAGGGCTTTGCTTTACGGCTGGGAGAAGGTGTTTGCACGATGAACAAAACCTTGTTGGCCGGTCTGACGATTACAGTTCTAATTATCTTGGCTTCCTTCTTCGGCCACTATATCGCTCCTCATGATCTAAACGAACATCTTGCATTCGATTATCAGGTCGACGAGAATGGCAAAGGCACGATTATTGCGCCGCCTAGTCCACCGTCAGCCGGCTATCCGTTTGGAACGGATAAATACGGAATCGATTTGATGGCGAAGCTGCTGGACGGGGCAAAATATACGATTATCGCAACGGTATCGATAGCGCTAACCCGCATATGCATTGGTGGTGTGCTGGGGATGCTGCTTGGTTTTCTGGGAAAAGGCAAGACCTCCAGAGCTGACCGTCTTCCGATGTGGAATATGTTAAACGGCATTCCGATCTTAATTATTGTTTGGATGATCATGATCGGCATATCCTTGAATCCGGCATCTTCTCCTTTAAAGCTGACACTCATTCTTTCCATCGTTTTGGCGGTTGTCGGCATCCCGACAGTCGCATCTACGGTGAAAGAGAAAACGATGGTCATTCGCGAGAAGCAGTTTATCCTCTCCGCCAAGTCGATCGGAGCAAGCCACCGGACCATCATCCGGACGCATCTTCTGCCCCACTTAATGGAAAGCTTCATCATCCTGTTCGTCCAAGAGATCGTATTGATCCTGGGGTTGTTCGGACAGTTGGCAATCTTCCATATCTACGTCGGGGGTACGTTAGTGTACAACAATCCGTGGCCCGAACTGCCCGAATACATTAGCCGCACGAACGAATGGAGCGGATTGATCGGACAAGCACGCAGTAATCTGGATATTAATCGTTGGCTGCTGTTCATTCCGCTTCTGGTCTATACGGTGTTTATATTCGGCTTCCATTTGATCTCGCTTGGTCTCGAGAAGATGTACAAGCAGCGATTTGCTAAGTTTTCGAATATTTAACAGATTAAAGGCTGCCATTTGGCAGCCTTTTGTTTGACACCGTGGATCGCCATCGTGAAGAATAGTAGAAGAACTACTTATCCATACGCGCAGGAGGTTATCCATGATTAACGTAAATGCACACGCTGTATTCAGTCCGGAAGGTCCTTTCAAGCCGACCACGATTGAGCGCAGGGAACTTGGTCCGCTTGACGTCCTCATCGAGATTAAATTCGCGGGTATTTGCCATTCCGACATCCACTGTGCCCGCGGCGAGTGGGGGCCGGTAAGCTATCCGCTCGTTCCGGGTCACGAGATCGCCGGAATTGTCGCTCAAGTTGGTTCGGAGGTCGTGAAGCATGCTGCTGGCGACCGCGTAGGAGTAGGGTGCATGGTTGACTCCTGCAGAGAGTGCGACAGCTGCCATAAAGGCGAGGAGCAGTATTGCCTGAGCGGTAATACGGGCACCTATGGAGCTATCGATCGGTACGGACAATATACGCAGGGCGGTTATTCCACCCATATCGTGGTTACGGAAGACTTCGTCGTTCGAATTCCGGACAACATGGAGCTTGATGCCGCAGCACCGCTCCTGTGTGCCGGCATCACGACGTTTTCGCCGCTTCGTCATTGGGGTGCAGCTCCGGGCAAAAAGGTAGCCGTGGTTGGATTCGGCGGGCTCGGACATATGGCGGTGAAGCTCGCACATGCCATGGGCGCGGAGGTTACGGTGTTATCTCAAACCGAGAAGAAGAAAGAAGACGGTTTGCGGCTTGGCGCGGATCATTATTATGCCACAGGCGATCCAGAGACGTTTCAGCAATTGGCCGGTTCCTTCGACCTCATCATTAATACGGTGAGCGCTAAGATCGATATAAGCGCATACCTTTCGCTGCTCGCGCTCGACGGCACGCTCGTCAATGTCGGTGCGCCGCCGGAACCGATGTCCGTGGACGTGTTCTCGCTAATCGGTCATCGCCGGTCATTTGCCGGATCCATGATAGGGGGCATTCGCGAGACGCAGGAGATGCTGGATTTCTGCGCGGAACAAGACATAACTCCTGAGATTGAAGTGATTTCAGCCAACCAAATCGATGAAGCTTGGGAACGCGTACTCGCATCCGATGTTCGTTATCGATTTGTTATCGATATCAGCACGATGGGATAGTAGAAGAAACTGCGTAATTCGAGGTTCTTCTGTATAATGATCCTCATGTAGACAATACTAGCACGTGGCAATGGTTTGGGATGTCGAGAGGTCCAGTTGAAAACAATTATCAATTGGATGCTAAAAAGTCTTGACAAATGCTCGTCCGAGAATTAATATCAGTTTAGAATCATTTCAATTAAATGCTCTATAGGAGGAAACAAACATATGTCTTTAATCGGAAAAGAAATTCTACCTTTCAAAGCGCAAGCATTCCAAGGCGGTAAATTCATCGAAGTATCCGACGCTAGCTTGAAAGGTCAATGGAGTGTAGTTTGCTTCTATCCAGCTGACTTCACGTTCGTCTGCCCGACTGAGCTTGGCGACCTGCAAGACCAATACGCGACATTGAAATCGCTTGGCGTAGAAGTTTTCTCCGTATCGACAGATACACACTTCACGCACAAAGCTTGGCACGATAGCTCGGAAACAATCGGCAAAATCGAATACATCATGATCGGCGACCCTACGCACGCGATTTCCCGTAACTTCGACGTGTTGATCGAAGAAGCTGGTCTGGCTGACCGCGGTACATTCATCGTCGATCCAGACGGCGTTGTTCAATCGGTTGAAATCAGCGCTGGCGGCATCGGCCGTGATGCAAGCACGCTTGTGAACAAAATCAAAGCTGCTCAATACGTGCGCAACAATCCAGGCGAAGTTTGCCCTGCGAAATGGCAAGAAGGCGGCGCAACACTTAAACCGAGCCTTGATCTTGTTGGCAAGATCTAAGGAACGAAGGAAACGACAACTGCCGCTTTGCATCCTGATGGGTGCAGGCGGTTTTTTCTTGCAACAACTGAAAATCATTCTCAATTATCGAACGGCAATCCTATTACATCACTTGGGAGGCATGTGAAATGGTTTTAGACCCGGAGATTAAAGCGCAACTGAACCAATACCTTGGACTAATGGAAGGCGACGTGCATATCCAAGTCTGCGCAGGCGACGATCAAGTATCGAAGGAAATGCTTGAGCTGATGGATGAACTTGTCGGCATGTCTTCCCGCATTAAAGTAGAGAAGGCTGATCTGCCAAGAACGCCAAGCTTTAGCGTGAACCGCCCAGGCGAGAATACGGGCATTGCGTTCGCGGGCATTCCGCTCGGTCACGAATTCACGTCTTTGGTGCTTGCCTTGCTGCAAGTCAGCGGCAGAGCTCCCAAAGTCGAGCAGGAAGTGATTGATCAGATCAAGAGCATCCAAGGCGAATACCGCTTCGAGTCGTACATCAGCTTAAGCTGCCATAACTGCCCGGACGTCGTGCAGGCGCTGAATCTGATGAGTGTCCTCAATCCCGGCATTTCGCATACGATGATCGACGGCGCGGTGTTTAAAGAAGAAGCCGAGAGTAAGGAAGTAATGGCGGTTCCATCCGTATATTTGAATGGGGAGTTTTTCGGCGGCGGCCGCATGACCATCGACGAAATTCTGGCGAAAGTCGGCACGTCGCGCGACGACTCCGAGTTGTTCGAGAAGAAGCCTTATGACGTGCTTGTTGTCGGCGGCGGTCCTGCAGGTGCGAGCGCGGCAATCTATGCAGCGCGTAAAGGGATTCGCACAGGCATCTTGGCTGAGCGCTTCGGCGGTCAAGTCATGGATACGGTCGGCATCGAGAATTTCATTAGCACAAAGTACACGGAGGGTCCGAAGCTCGCAGCAAGTCTGGAAGAGCATGTGAAAGAGTACAACGTCGACGTCATGAAGCTGCAGCGCGCCGTACGTTTGGATAAGAGCGACTATATTGAAGTTGAGCTCGAGAACGGTGCCGTACTTAAGAGCAAAACCGTTATTCTCTCCACAGGCGCTCGCTGGCGCAATGTCGGCGTTCCCGGTGAAGCGGAGTTCAAGAACAAAGGCGTGGCCTACTGCCCGCATTGCGATGGTCCGTTGTTTGCAGGCAAACGCGTAGCTGTCATCGGCGGAGGAAACTCCGGTATTGAAGCTGCGATTGATCTCGCAGGTATCACGAGCCATGTCACCGTGCTGGAATTCGCTCCGGAATTAAAGGCAGACGCTGTTCTTCAAGATCGCCTATACAGTCTGCCGAACGTAACGGTGCACAAGAACGTCCAGACGAAAGAAATTACAGGTACAGACAAAGTGAACGGCATTTCCTATACCGAACGCGATTCAGGTGCCGAGAAACATGTCGAGCTTGAAGGTGTATTCGTACAGATCGGACTTGTCCCGAATACCGACTGGCTCCCGGATCATATCGAACGGACGCGTTTCGGCGAGATTGTCGTGAACAACCATGGAGCAACCAGCCTGCCGGGCGTATTCGCCGCAGGAGATTGTACGAACAGTCCGTATAAGCAAATTATTATTTCAATGGGATCAGGCGCAACCGCAGCTTTAGGTGCATTTGACTATCTCATTCGCCATTAAATTCATTTCACTTCAGGCCGCCTTGTATCCTGTAGGATACGGGCGGCTTTTTAACGGTTATAATTGATAATTGTTTTCAATTGGAAGCAGAATAGTATTGACACTGAACTGTTTAATAGTTAATATTATTTTATAATAATTATAAATAAGATCGCATCGGGAGCGCTTAAACCGAGCCTCGATCTCGTAGGCAAGATCTAAGGAGTGAATGGACAATGGTATTAGACCCGGAGATAAAGGCACAACTAAATCAATACCTTGGTTTGATGGAAGGCGACGTGCTGATCAAAGTCTGCGCCGGCGACGATCAAGTATCGCAAGATATGCTTGGTCTGGTGGACGCCATTGCCGGCATGTCTTCCCGAATCAAGGTCGAGAAGGCAGATCTGCCGAGAACGCCAAGCTTCAGCGTAAACCGCCCAGGCGAGAACACGGGTATCGTGTTCGCGGGCATTCCGCTGGGCCACGAGTTCACATCCTTGGTGCTTGCATTGCTGCAAGTAAGCGGACGAGCGCCTAAAGTCGAGCAGGACGTTATTGATCGAATAAAGAGCATCCAAGGCGAATACCGATTCGAGACCTACATCAGCTTAACCTGCCATAACTGCCCGGATGTCGTGCAGGCACTGAACCTGATGAGCGTCCTAAATGCCGGCATATCGCATACGATGATTGACGGTGCTGCCTTCCAAGCGGAAGTGGAGAGCAACAACATCATGGCCGTCCCATCCGTATTCCTAAACGGCGAGTTTTTCGGCGGCGGCCGGATGACGATCGACGAGATTTTGACCAAAATCGGCATGACGCGTGATGATTCGGAGCTGTTCAATAAAGAGCCTTATGACGTGCTTGTTGTCGGCGGCGGACCTGCGGGTGCAAGCGCGGCGATCTATGCGGCGCGCAAAGGGATCCGCACCGGCATCGTGGCTGATCGCTTCGGCGGCCAAGTGGTCGATACGCTTGCTATTGAGAACCTGATCGGCATGAAATACACCGAAGGTCCGAAGCTGGCGGCTAGCCTGGAAGAGCATGTGAAAGAGTACAACGTCGACATTATGAAGCTGCAGCGCGCTGTTCGGCTCGAGAAGGGTAAACTGTTCGAGGTTCAACTCGAGAACGGTGCTGTGCTGAAGAGCAAGACCGTTATTCTATCAACAGGTGCTCGCTGGCGTAATATAGGCGTACCGGGCGAAGAGGAGTTCAAGAATAAAGGCGTGGCTTATTGCCCGCATTGTGATGGTCCGTTGTATGCCGGTAAACGTGTAGCCGTAGTCGGCGGAGGCAACTCCGGCGTCGAGGCTGCGATTGATCTCGCAGGTATCACCAGCCATGTCACTGTTCTGGCATCCTCATCGGAATTGAAGGCGGACGCTGTTCTTCAAGATCGTCTCTACAGTCTTCCGAACGTAACGGTACTTAAGAATGTGGAAACCAAAGAAATTACCGGGACGGACAAAGTGCGCGGCATTTCCTACATCGAGCGCGATTCGGGAGCCGTTAAGCATGTCGAGCTCGAAGGTGTGTTCGTTCAGATCGGACTTGTTCCGAATACGGAATGGCTAGGCGATAGCCTTGAGCGGATGAGCTCCGGTGAGATTGTCGTGGACAAGCGGGGAGCAACGAGCTTGCCAGGCGTATTTGCCGGCGGCGATTGCACGGACAGTCCGTACAATCAAATCGTGATTTCGTTGGGTTCTGGCGCAACCGCTGCTCTTAGTGCCTTTGATTATCTCATCCGTCATTGACAAATGTTTTATGCGTACTTCCAGCCGCTTGTATCCTGATGGATACGGGCGGCTTTTATTTTCCTTCGTCACATGCTGTTTTCATAATCGACCCACAATTGGCGCATTCTACCTTATGGAGGTGGAAAAAGTGACGAAGATCAATGCTGCACAAACCTATATATTAATTACGTTTGCTGTCGTTTCCTTTTTACAAACCGCTTCTGTAAATCCCATATTAGGTGCCGGCGGGCGTGACGCCTGGATAGCTGTTGCACTTTCGCTCGTACCTTTTATCGCCTTTTCGTTTATCGTATACGCCGCTTATGACGCGAATACATCCTTAATGGTTGAATCGAAACGCCAAGTCGGTGGCTTTGTTACGGCGATATTCAAAGCGCTATCTTTACTCTACTTAGCGACCAATGCGTTCATTGATTGCCGCGACATTATATCGTGGACGAAAATTGTGCTGCTTCCATTTACGCCCAAAATCATCGTCATATTGGCTTTAGTCGGTCTTGCTATGTATCTCGGCGTTAAAGGAATTGAGCCCATCGGTATCGTGGCAACCGTCGTTTTTTTTCCGGTATTCTTCGCTGTTCTTTTTCAAAATCTATTAGCTATGAAATACGTACACTTCAATTTTCTTAAGCCTGTTGGTACAACTCCAATCCCCCCATTGCTGGAATCGATGTGGGATGCATGGCGTGGAGAGGGGAATATTGCCTTTCTGTTGTTTTTGTCCCATCATACGGACGGCGCTGTCAAAAGGGGGAAGTTTGTATGGAATTGTGTAACGCTGGGAGTTATAGCTAGCGTTATAGCGGTAGTGCTGCTGGCTACATTTGGACCTGTGGAAGCAGCAAGATTATCCTACCCCATCTATAGCGAAGCTCGATTAATCCAAATTACAGAGTATATCGAGAAGATGGACTTCATTTCCGTGTTCATTTGGATGACATTAACCGTAGTTAATGCGTCTGTCATGTTATTTCTGATTGGTGACATCATCAAACCGCGATCTAAACTACCGGTGCTCTTTATGGGTGTGCTCCTCATTGCTGCCTTAGCCATACCATGGGGGGAATTGAGTTATTTGGCCGTATTAAGCGAGTACTATATTCCTTATTCAGCTTGGCTTGTGACGGCTATTATCTTGTACGCGTGGGCCATTCGTGCGAAGAAGAAGGTGTTATCATGAACCAAGAAGCAGAAGCCTTAATTCAAGACGCGTATGATGTCAAACTGGAGCAGATAGGCGAGATCTCCTTATTATATTGCGAAAGTTTAGTCAATATGGACAGGCTCAAAACGATCGTCATTCCGAACTGGAAGCAAATGATCCAGAATAACGAATGGAAACCGATCGAACAGACCCTATCGGAGGAAATATTCGCCGGGGCAGTGGTGATGCTCCCGGATCAGCTTAAATATGATCTTCATGAGCCGCGAAGCCGAAGCATAGAGGAATCAACAAGCGAAGTCTCCATTAAAGGACCAAGGGACGGGTTTACAGAGGAAGTCATGACTAACGTGGCGCTTATTCGCAAACGGATGAAAACAACCTCTCTGAACTATGAGCAAGTGAAGATAGGGAGGCGTGGAAATACGACGGTAGCGCTGCTGTATTGCAAAGATATAATAAATGCGGAGATCGTGAAGGAGCTCAGAGCACGGCTTGCGAAAATCGACATCGATGTCCTCCTTGGGGTAGCTCAATTGGAGGAGTATTTGAGCGATTCGCCTAATTCCATATTTCCGCTTGTCGACTATATCGGACGGCCGGATTTTGCGATCCAAGCACTCATGACGGGTCGCTTCGTTATTCTCATAGACGGATCCCCGATGGCTATTATTGGACCCATTAACTTTCTGGAGCTCATCAAGTCGCCGGAAGATATCCATTTCCCATTCTACTATACGATTTTTCAGCGCATGCTGAGATTCGTTGGGCTAATGGTTGCCATGTTTTTGCCGGGCTTCTGGGTTAGTTTATTCTCCTATAATATCGACCAACTCCCATTCCCGCTCTTGTCGACGATCGTTACCGCTCGAACGGGGATCCCTTATCCCGCGCCGATCGAAACCTTCATTATTCTTGGCTTGTTTGAAATGTTCCGGGAAGCGGGAATCAGGCTGCCGACGGCGGTAGGTCAAACGGTTGCGGTTGTAGGCGGACTGATTATCGGAGATGCCGCCATTCGCTCAGGATTGGCGTCGCCATCCATGTTAATGGTCACTGCGTCTGCAGTTGTCGCTACGTTTACACTCGTGAACCAATCCTTAAGCGGGACGGTCACGCTCATCCGCATATACGTGCTCATAGTCTCATGTATATTAGGCTTGTTCGGATTCTTTATAGCCTTGCTTTCCGTTATTGCATATATGGCTACATTAAAGTCGTTCGGCGTTCCTTACTTGGAACCCATTAGTCAGATGAAAATGAAACCGTTTATTCTCTCCATTCTCGATCTTCCGTTTCATATGAAGAGGGAACGCTTCAAAGCGCTCCAACCTAAAGATAAAACCAAGTAAAGGAGAGCTATCCTTGAGCATCAAAATGGGAGCTAAATTAGGAGCAGCGCTCCTCTCCGTAACTTTACTGCTGACTGGATGCTGGGATTACAAAAACATCGAGGAAGTCCTTTATGCCACCGCGATCGGATACGATTATTACAAAGGGAAGACGATTGTGTATGTACAGATTGTAAGCCTTTCCTCTGCCACCAATGCAGAACAAGGCTCGACAGGCGGCCAACCGCAAATCTGGATAGGCAGAGGGGTTGGCAGAACACCCAGCGAGGCCGCTGGTGACTTGTATAGTACGGCGCAGCGTAAGATCGAGTGGAGCCACATCCGATCTGTTCTGATTTCAGATCGGATGCTAAGCCATATGGGACCAAATGGACTTGATTCCTATCAGAGGTATCGAGAGTTTCGATACTCATCCTGGGTGTATGCTACCAAGGAACCGGTGGATAAAGTGTTAAAGGCACAATCCTTTTTTACACTAAGTCCCTTAACCACAACCATGCAATCACCGCGAGACAGCCATAGCCAGCGTTCGATCTATCCGATGCTGACCTTTCAAGAACTAATGCTGGGTATGCTCGATCCCGGCTATACAACTACGATTCCCGCGCTGGCGCTGGATACAGAGAAATGGTCAAATGACCAAAATAAACGGGACCCTCACCTCAAAATTGAAGGAATCTTCGTAATGGACGAAACCAAAGCACAGGGATACATCCCGGAAAAGAAGATGATGGGCCTGCGTTGGTTTCAGCCTGATATGATTCGGACCCCTGTATTGGTCGCAAACGGCGTCGTATCCATGGAGAAGGCGAAATCAAAAATAAAATTCACCAAGCGTGGTGATGAGGTATTCTTTACGATTGATATAAGCGCCCACGGTAATATCGTCGAATGGTTAAGCGATGAGGGTGACGAGTCGGCCGTTGTGGGCGAAGTTTCCGCCAACATTGCACGCGAGATAAGGGAAACCTACGAAACCAATATAAGAAAAGGCATTGATCTGTACAATTTCAGGCATCACCTGTTTCAAGGCAGGGTAAAGAACTGGAAAACAATCAAGATTGACGAGTCCTCCTTAAGGGCTGTAAACGTAAAGGTCTATATCGATCATGCAGGAAAAAGTACGATCTAATCAGAAAATGCCGACGAAAATCCTGATCATTCAGTTACATGGGATCAGGATTTTGCAGATTTATGAAGGATTGTCCTAATAGTGCAAATGAATGTCTTGTTACGTTAACGACAGTTTGTTCGCTAGGCGTTATGATTTAAGAAAGCGCTATCACAAATCTGTATGGGGAGGTCTTCACCATGTCTGCGAGAAGAGATTATAGCCTGACAGGACCGGAGAATAAACGCGCGCAAGAAAGAGGATTAGCATCAGCGGAGGATTGGTATAAGAGCCCGATTCCGCGCCAGCGTTTGAAGGAATTAATGAAGCGTAAGGATGGACCGGCTATTCGCGATACGATTCTGATGTTTGCTTGGCTCATCGGTACGGGGATTCTTGCCTATTATTCTTGGGGAACCTGGTGGGCGATACCGGCGTTTGCCTTATACGGAGTGAGCTATGCTTCAACTGCCGATTCACGGTGGCATGAATGCGGTCATGGCACGGCATTTAAGACAGCGTGGATGAACGATGTCCTGTATCAAATAGCTTCTTTCATGGATTTGAGAGCACCGACCCCATGGCGCTGGAGTCATGTGAGACACCATACCGATACCTATATCGTAGGGCGCGACCCGGAAATCGCGATGTCCAGACCGCCGGTGTGGCGTATTATATTCGGGGAAATCGTTCATATCTATGGCGGATCAAGAGATCTTAAAGCGATTATTACGCATTGCTTCGGGAAGCTGACTGCAGCAGAGAGCGATTATGTTCCTGCGTCTGAAATTAGGAAAGCCGTTTGGATTTCGCGGATCTGGGTACTTATTCTTGCAGGCTTTATCGCTTGGTCGATTCTGATCGGCAGTATTCTGCCGCTCATGTTTGTTGGACTTCCGACTTTCTATGGTCCGATTCTGCTGCTGTTAGTGGGCTTGGGCCAGCATCTGGGTCTCAGGGAAGATGTATTGGATCATCGCTTGAACACGCGTACGATTTATATCAATCCGTTCTTTCGCTTCCTGTATTGGAATATGAACTATCATATCGAGCATCATATGTTTCCGATGGTTCCGTATCATGCGCTGCCTGCCCTGCATGAGGAATTGAAGTTTGACTATCCGGCACCGAGTCCAAGTCTATGGGCTGCGCTTAGAGAGGTCATAGCCGCGCTGATTAAACAGAAGAAGAATCCCGATTATGTTGTGGATCGACCTCTTCCGGCTACCGCTAATCCTTATTACTACGGTGCGCAAGCAGGCAAAGCAGATGCAGATTTGGCGTCTAATCACTAAGCCTTTTGCTGCACATAACGTCTGTCACAACCGTTAGCGCTTCAAAAAGGCTTAGTTTCATGAAATAGCCATTCTGACAACCGTTACACTTCTGTTCATGTTAGATCTGCTACCTACAAACGATCCGCAAATAAAGAAAAAGAAACCTAACGCGTCATACAGCGCGATGGGAGCCTCGCGCGTTGCAAAAACGCGGGGTTCTCGACATTCAAAGGCTGCCAATCGGCAGCCTTTTGTGTGCTGCTAGATTCATATCGACCACACGGGGGTAAGTAGTGGTTTGCCGAAGAAGAAATGCACTAGGCAGATTATTCTTCTCATTATTCTCACTTTCTTCTCATTATTTAATCGAATTTGTACGTATGCAGTGTGCAAAAGCACCATGGTGAATACTACTAAGGGGAGTTGTTTGCGCTAAAATATGTAAATAATCATTAAAATTTTGTTAAAGTGATGAATTTGTAATTGCTAAAGGTCCCACTTCTAAACGGTTCTCTGTAATCCCCTCTTGGGTAATGAGGCCCAAGTGGCGGAAGCATCATGAATAAATCGAAATGTCAGGTTTGAGAATCGTTCTCGTTCCTTGCGGAGTGCTCTGTTATCATGATTTCTCTCTTACAAAAAAATTACAATATCTAACCTCTCTCGTTAGCTTTAACCTTCGATTTCGACAAACACATGCTCAGCGATTGAGACCAAGGTCACTCTTTCCCTGTAAACGAAAGGTTAACAAAATCAGTACTCCTGAATTATGTCCATGTCCATCTTCTCAATGTATGTTGAGAGAAGAAGTCCAATTGTCCGAATTTGGATATCTATGACGAAAAGGTAGGATTCTCTCATATTAATCATAGAATGTGTGCTCCACAACCGGAAGTAGCGTTTAATTGAGTGATAAGAAAGGTGATGATAACGATGGCAATTCAGATCGAATCAGAACGATTCTTAATCGAGGAGCGTAACCGAATCGCTGAGGAACTGCATGATCGTGTTTCCCAGCATTTATTCGGTATCATTTACGCCATTCAGTCCATGAAAAGTGACTGTAACGGAATGAATAACGACCAGACTCAAGAGCAGATGCAGGAAATTCAAGAAGCGGCGCTGACTGCTTCGCGTGAACTGCGTGCATCGATTTACAACCTGAGCTCTCGGGAGAGCGATGCGAACGCCGATGCTTCCTGGATCAGTATCGTCAAATCACATCTGGCCAATCAGGCTAAGCTGAACGGTATCCAAATCCACATTGACGCACCTGAATCCGATCATCGTCTTTCCATAAACCATCAAAAAGCGCTGTATCGGATGATCCTGGAAGGGGTAGGCAATGCGATCCGTCATGGTGGGAGCAGCAGTGTAACGATTCATTTATCCGTGGAGAAACGTATCGTTAGACTCTCCATCGAAGATAACGGGCGCGGCTTTAATCCTTGGCTGCTGAAGCCAAGCAAACCGGATTCAGGCTACGGCATATTCAACATGCGCAAACTGGCCGCATCATTAGGCGGCAAATATGAGATTAGCAGTAAGCAAGGGAGCGGGACCGTGATTCGGGTCTTGCTGCCGTTACCATTAACCGGCGTTCATAAAGCAATTGGCCAAACTACGAAAAGCGGGTGATCGACTTGAGAATCGCGATTGTGGATGACCATCATGTGGTCCGCAAAGGCTTGATCGCCGTACTGGCGCAGGAAGAGGGAATCGAAATTATAGGAGAGGCTGAAACGGTCGAAGAGGCTGTGCAGCTCATAGAGACGACTGAGCCTGATCTGGCTATCGTCGATATTCGACTTGGCGACCAATGCGGCTTTGACGTGGTCGAACAGCTTCGAGAACATACCTGCCGTTTCATGATGCTTACTTCATCTGCGGCGGAAGCGGATATTCGCAGGGCAGAGGAGTGCGGAGCTGACGGATATGTACTTAAGGACTCTATGCCCGAGGAGCTGCTGCTCGCAATCAAGATGATTGATCGGGGAAGAAAATACTATGACCAGGGACTGATGGACGTTCTTATCCGTAAGGACCCGGACGATCCGCTGGAGAAGCTGACTCCGAAGGAACGCAATGTGCTGTCTTCACTTGGCGAGGGATTGTCCAACAGCGCTTTGGCGCAGAAGCTGATGATCAGCGAGTCCACGGTCAAGAAACATATCAGCAATATTTTCCAGAAACTACAAGTAAATGACCGCACTCAAGCTGCTCTTTATGCGCAGTCGCGGGGGGTGGCTGCATACGCAATGTCGGATGAGCTATCCGGAACTTCTTAAAAGAGTGGCGACCGCCGCTCTTTTTGTTCGTCTTAGGGGGCATATGGTACGAAAGTATAATGCGAGCGTGTCCATTGGAGGCGGCCCGGTGTACGACTTGCGATGAAACAAAATCATCCTGCCGTTCAATAGTCTTCAAGTGTAAAATCGCTATACAATTAAGGTGCACAGCGAAATGGCCTAACCGCGAATGGGAAGACTGATCCCCGGAAGTCAGATAGCAGCACATAAATATATCAGAATATTCAGACTAAAATAGTGTTCAATCGCTAACTAATGAACGCGGTATCGGAGGAACTAGCTTGGAATTACAACGATATTGGAACATTGTCAGAAAGAAGCTGTGGCTGATCGCTTTAATGGTCATTGTCAGCTGTACGCTTGTCGGCTACTACACGAACCACTTCGTGAAACCGCAGTACGAAGCTTCGACGAAGCTGATCGTCGGTCAGAGCAAAGATGCGGATCCGAACAAGTCAACCGTTGATGTCGCTTCCATCAACTCCAATATTTTGCTGATTAAGACCTATAAGGAAATCATCAGGACGCCGCGCGTCATGGAAAAGGTCGTAAAGGAGCATCCGGAGCTCGGCGCAACCGCAGGTGAGCTTGCTGCGAAAGTGAGTGTCAGCTCCATCAACGATACACAGGTGATGACCATTACCGTTCGAGATACTTCCTCTGAGCGAGCGGCCAATATTGCCAATGCCATGTCGGAGGTCTTCCGGCAAGAAATTCGGACGCTTATGCATCTGGACAATATCGCGGTACTGAACTTGGCTGATCCATCGGAGCACCGGGGGCAAGTTTCGCCTAATCCTACGATGAACATCATGGTCACATTCATACTGGTCTTGATGGCCGGCGTGGTAGCCGCCTTTATTCTGGATCAGCTGGATAACACGGTTAAGACGGAGGAAGATGTTCAGGAACAATACGGAATTCCCGTGCTTGCGGAAATTCCGAGATTCAAAGGAAGCAATAAGGCCGCAGGCGGCCATAATGCTCAGATGAAGCAGTTGTCAGGGAGGAAGAACAATGTCTCGCTTGATGCATAGAAGTCGTAGTCTCGTTACCGAGAGTAACCCGAAGTCGGCCGTCTCCGAAATTTATCGCAGCTTGAGGACGAAAATCACCTTCTCGAACCGGGACACCGCTTTGAAAACCGTCATGATTACATCGGCGCTGCCCGGCGAAGGCAAGAGCACGACAGCAGCCAACGTTGCGGTAGCCTACGCTCAAGCGAATAAGAGAGTGCTGCTCATTGACGCAGATCTGCGGACGCCCGTTCAGCATCACATATTCGAGCTTAACAATGACCGTTATGGGTTAAGCACGGCATTAGCCGATCGCAGTGAGCTTGATGCCGTAATTCAGCAAACAAGGGTAGAGAATCTCTATGTGGTTAGTGCAGGACCGGAACCGAATGGTCCGTCCGAGCTGCTGGAATCGCCGGAGATGACAGCACTGCTAGAGCAGGCAAAGGAGCGCTTCGATATCGTTATTATCGATACGCCACCGGTGATGACGGTTACGGATGCACTGATCGTAGCCAACAAGACGGATGGTGTCGTCCTTGTTGTGAAACCGGGAAAAGTGAAGAACGATATAGCGGCCAAAGCTATGGCTGCGCTGGAGTATGGTCAGGCAACGGTCATCGGAGCTGTTCTCAACCGGGCAGGCCGGTAGCAACTCATATCTAACATCTAATATCTAACATCTCGGCCGATTTAAGGAAATGTCTCCTGCTCCTCTATCACCGGAGGCACTCGGTTATGCTGTGGGTCAAGCGGCCTTAGACGTTTATCGTCAGGGGTATGACGTGAGGAAGGGTTCAATGCCCTACTCTATTTCTAGATTCGTTACTTCTTATCTAGAAATACGAGCTATGTTTTACTCATTGGCGAGAAAACATAGCTCGTGTTTTTAGAACACGACATAGATACAGAAATAAATTGGATAGGGTGAGATCAATGAAAAAAGTGAGAAAAGCAATTATCCCTGCGGCTGGACTCGGTACTAGGTTTCTACCCGCAACCAAAGCAATGCCCAAAGAAATGCTTCCCATTGTCGACAAGCCGACAATCCAGTACATCGTGGAGGAAGCGATCGCATCCGGTATTGAAGACATCATCGTCGTCACGGGCAAAGGAAAACGTGCAATTGAGGATCACTTCGATATCGCCTTTGAACTTGAGCATACGCTCCAGGAGAAAGGGAAACACGATATCCTTCGCAAGGTACAGCAGTCTTCTAACGTAGAGCTTCACTATATCCGGCAGAAAGAGGCAAAAGGTCTCGGTCATGCCGTATGGTGCGCGCGTAATTTCATTGGCGACGAGCCGTTCGCCGTACTGCTTGGCGATGATATCGTCAAAGCGGATGTTCCTTGCACCAGACAGCTCATCGAGCAATATGAGCGGACTGGAAAATCAGTTATTGGTGTTCAAGCCGTAGGCGCTCACCAAACCCATCGTTATGGAATCGTAGATCCGGTTCTAAGAGACGGACGACTTTGCACGGTTAATCGTTTCGTAGAGAAGCCGGCATTTGGACAAGCACCATCGAACCTCGCGATTATGGGCCGTTATATTCTAACGCCTGATATTTTCGATTATCTGGGCCGACATGAGACGGGAGCAGGCGGGGAAATTCAGTTGACTGATGCGATTCAGAAGCTGAATGAGGATTCAGGCGTATACGCCTATGATTTCGAGGGAGTTCGCTACGATGTTGGCGAGAAGCTCGGATTCATTATGACAACGATCGATTTCGCACTCGGAAACAGCGAGCTGCGCTACCAATTAATAGAAGAGCTCGAGGAAATTCTCGAGCGGGAAAGAGCGAGTGTATCTCATGAATCGACAATTTGATCAGGAAGCTGTCATGAAGGTGTCGGAACATCGGGCTCTGCTAAATTACAATAATTTGATTTTCTATACGTTAGTCAAACGCATGATCGATATCACCTGTGCGCTGATCGGGTTAATTATTCTGCTGCCGCTGTTCTTACTCATTATCCTCCTGATAAAGCTGGAGGATCCAAGAGGTTCAGCCTTCTTCTATCAAACGAGAATTGGCAAGGATGAGAAGCCCTTTAAGATGTACAAGTTCCGTTCCATGGTTTCAAATGCGGAAGAGAAGCTGAAGGAACTGCTGGATCAGAATGAGATTCAAGGCGCGATGTTCAAGATGAAGGATGATCCGCGCATTACGAGGGTCGGTAAATTCATTCGCAAAACAAGCATCGATGAGCTTCCTCAGCTGGTTAATGTGCTTAAAGGGAATATGTCGCTCGTCGGCCCCAGGCCGCCGTTGCCGAGGGAAGTTGCAGAATATTCGGAGTACGACAAGCTCAGGCTGACGGTCACATCGGGCTGTACGGGATTATGGCAGGTCAGCGGACGTAATGAGCTGAGCTTCGAAGAAATGGTGAAGCTGGACTTGGAGTATATCCAGAAGAGAAGCGTAACGGGCGATTTGAAGATCATTTTCAGAACCTTCAAGCTTCTGCTTGGTGCCAAGGATGCTTTTTGATAGGGGGTAGGGACTGCACATGAAAACCATCATGTTTATTACGAACCGGTTTCCCTTCCCGAATACGGATGGACGGAAAAATATGCTTTTGCAATATATACGGCAAATGAAGGAGATTCATCCGGACAGTGAGATTGTAAATTTGTCCTTCGTGGATGATGACCGGTATCTCAAGCATCGGCCGGATGAAATTGACCGCTTGGTCACGCTCGAGCTACCTGGTTTGTTTGAGAAGCTTTACAATGTCGCGGTATATTCCTTGCTGCTAAGAAGATGGCCGCTTCAGGTATCCGTCTATTACAGCCGGAAGACACATCGGAAGATCAAAGAAATCGTGCAATCGGAGAAACCGGAGCTCATCCTGTACGACATGGTACGAGTTGCGGAATATGTATCCGAGGAACAAGGCAGACAGGTTCTGAGCTACGATGATCTGTTATCGCTGCGCTATCGGCGGCAGCTGGAATGGTTTCACTACATTCCCTCTGCACTTGGAGGGTTTGCGGACAAATTGCCAGGCAAGCTGAAGCGCATGGCGGATGTGAAGTTTATTCAGAAATGGCTGATTGATCTGGAGAGCCGGCTGCTCGCCAAGTACGAGAAGCGGGTTGCGGCACATTTTCACCATCTCATCTTCACCTCGCCAACCGAAGCGGAAAGCTTCCAGAAGGTTACTCGCCACGAATCCTGCTACGGCATTCCGATGAAATTCGAAGCGATTGGGCAGCGGGGCAGCGGACCGCGCCGATATGACCGGAACAAGCTGGTGTTCGTCGGGAAGATGGATATCCCGCATAACAGCTCTGCCGTTGTCTATTTCTGCGAACGAATATGGCCCCAGATCAAGCGGAAGGCACCGGAGGCTACCTTCACGATTGTCGGGAAGAGTCCAACCGCCGAAGTGCTGCAGCTGCAGGAAACCTATCCGGGCGTCATCGTAACCGGAGAAGTCGACGACGTGAAGCAGATCGTAAGCAAGTGTGCGCTCATGATCGCTCCGCTGCTGTTCGGGACAGGCATCAAAACGAAAATCGTCGAAGCCATGTCCTGGGGCGTCCCGGTCGTGACCAATCAGATCGGCGTTGAAGGGATCAGCGCGAATCACAGCGAGGACTTGTTTATCTGCGATTCGGACGACGAAATGGTTCAGAACGTACTGCTTCTACTCAACAACCCAGAGATTAACGATAAAGTATCGCGCAATTCGGTACGCTATGTCGCAGGTCATTTCAGCAGCTCCGCCACGCGCAAACCTATGGAGCTGATCTTATCATAGCTCCGCTTGCGTCAAGAGCAGGTGCATACATGGTTCTTCGAAATCTTATTATCATGCTGTTTCTCTTTTCCTTGGCAGTTCTAACTTATGATAGCTTGCCTTACTTTCATTTCTCGGTCTATCGTCCGGTTGCCATGTTTCCGATGTTCGCAGCATCGTTTCTACTGTTGTTTTGCAATTTCCGGTTCAGGGCCGGAGACCTCTTCTTTCTTGCATTCGTTATCTACAGCATCGGGCATTCATTGGTGGCCTCCATCGGCTATGAGGATGCAGGCAGCAGTTTCAAGCATGTCATTACATTGCTGTTTGGCCTATCGATGTACCGGGTGTCTGTCTATATCGCCGAAGAAACGAAAACAGATCCTGCCTTGAAGGGAAGGATCGCCAAGAGCCTGTTAATCGGGTTTATCCCGCCGGTAGCTATTGGGTTCATTCAGCTCGTGGATGCGCTTGTTCTTCACAGCGGGTTCTCCTTGCCTCTAACCGGGTTGTTCTCGGAGAAGGTATATCGCGGACGGATTCAAATGTTGTCCGGTGAGCCTTCGTGGGGAGCCATTCATATGCTGAGCGGCGGCATTCTCATGTTTTACCTGTTCAAACAAGGCTTTCGCAAGCATTTGATGCTGCTGATCGGCACGGCGGTACTGCTGGTATTATCCTTCTCGGCATATGCCTATAGCGTATTGCTTACCGCGCTGCTCATCTATGTGCTGATTACGAACAGGAACCGCGGGAAAATGCTGCTTGTGCTTGCGGCATGCGTGCTTGTCGTTGGGTTAGGGGTTCCGTTCTTGTTAGAAGCTTTCCACGTCAGCGGTTACTTTACAGACCGATTCCAGTTTGACTTCAGCTCGCTGATTAAGACCGACAATTCCTTCTTTATCAGGGTCGTTTTTCCGGCTATCGGTTTCTTGGAGTTCGCGCACCATCCGCTCTTCGGTGTTGGGGGAGGCTTCTATTACAGGGATTTCGCGGAACTGCTGCTGAAGCATTTCAATGATGGATTGGTTTTCGACGAGGTTCATGATCTCGTCTTCGACACTCCTGAGATGGCAACGTCACGGAATCTGCTGTCCAAAGTGTTCGCAGAGGAAGGGTTGATCGGTGCCGCGCTGTTCTTCGGCTTTATGATCTCCGCTTTAAGGAGCGCAGGTTCGAGCCCATACGCTAAATTCGCTTTCGCATTGTGCGTTTCGCTCGTCATGAACTTCGATTCCTATTCCTTTGTGAACTTTTGGCTGTTGATCGGGTTCATCCGAGGCGGTTTTTTTAATGAACAGCCGACTGCTTTGGCAGTAGGAAGAGTGATGCAGCGCATGAAGGGAATGAAACGAATTGCATGAGAATTTTAATTGTAAATAGTCTGTACACGCCGTACATCATTGGCGGCGCGGAAATATCGACTCAAATCTTAGCGGAATCATTGGTCTCCGCCGCAGAGGTTCATGTCTTAACGGTTGGCGGGCAGAAGCGAAGTAGCGGTGTTCAGCGAGAAGTAATTAACGGCGTCACCGTGCATCGTCTGCCCTACAACAATCTGTACTGGATTGGTGAGCCGCAGGGACGCGGAACGCTGATGAAAGCAGCACGCAGAATGATTGATCTGTACAATCCGGTGCAAATCAAGACGTTCCGCAGCCTGCTGAAATCGATCAAACCGGATCTTGTGCATACCCAGAATTTATCCGGGTTTGGCTCGGCGGTATGGTCGGCTTGCGCAGAGGAAGGGGTGCCGGTAGCGCATACGCTTCGAGATTATTCGCTCCTCTCTCCGGTCAGCTCGCCGATCAAGAATCAGGCGTTAGCGCGTGTCTATCATTCGACCTCGCTTGGCTACAGCAAGCAGGTATCAGCGGTTGTCGGAATCTCATCGCACATTCTGAATCGTCATACGGATGCGGGATTGTTTCCTAATGCGGCGAAGCTGGTCATTCCGAACGCTGTGGACGGTGCAATCGAAGGCAGGCCGAAAGACTTTCACCGCGAGCCGCTGCGAATCGGTTACTTCGGCAGAATCGAAGCCGAGAAAGGCGTGCGCGAGCTTATCGACGCCGTCCGATTCCTACCCCGTAAGATGGTGGAGCAAGTGATGATTTGCGGTGATGGCGGCCTTAAGCAGCAGCTTCAGGAGTTATGCAGCTCCGATGATCGCTTCGTGTTCACCGGTAAAGTTGCACCGGAAGAGGCCCGCAGTCATATGGGACGCGTCGATGTTACGTTTGTGCCTTCCATCTGGGAGGAGCCTTTCGGACGGGTGATCATCGAGTCGTACCAAGTCGGGACACCGGTCTACGCCTCGGCAGTCGGCGGGATTCCGGACGCGGTCTGGAATCCGAGTGAATTCCTCTTTGCTCCGGGGAGTTCGGACGCCATCCAAGCCAAAATTATCGCGTTCCATTCCTTCGGGAGCGACGAGAGAAGAAGGATCGGGGAGCAATGTCTGAAGCATTGCCGAAACTTTACGACCCAATCCCTATTGGACAAGCACCTCAATCTCTATGAGCAAATTCAATATGGCCAGCATGAATACGCTCTGGCCGGGGTAAACGGGAGATGAGCGCCATGAGCAAGTCCACCGTTTACATGTGGCCCAAAGCGAGCCCGGATAATAAATACAGCGAGCTGCTAACCAAATCGATTGAGCAGGCAGGACTGCATGTCGAGCATTATGACCAACAAGCGGTTCTGAAGCCGCGCGGCGGGGATATCGTCCACATGCATTGGCCGAGTAATTCCTATCAGCATGCATCGGGATTGGCCATGACCGTCGTAAAGTCGCTGTTCTTCGCTCTACTGCTGCTCTATTACAGATTAAGAGGCGTTCGCTTATTTTGGACGGTTCACAATATTTGGCCGCATTCAGGCAGAACTCGCTGGGACTATATCATGCGCAAGTACATCCTGACCGTGTGCCATCGGGGTTTTGTCCTGAGCGAATCGGTTAAGCAGGAGGTTTCCGGCGTGTTTGGGATATCGCCCAAGAAACTGGTAGTTACGCCACACGGCCATTATGTAGGTGCCTACCCGGGTACAGGAACAGATATCCGCCAGAAATTCGGTATCGCGCCGGATCGGTTTCTCTTCTTGTTCGTGGGACGGATCAATCCGTACAAAGGGGTGGATCGACTCGTGGAGGCGTTCGCGTCACTCCAGCATGCGCAATGCAGTTTGCTAATCGCAGGAAGGGTCGATAAAGGGTACAGCCTGGATTTCATCGACGCCTATAACAGCAATGGAGACATCAGTGTTTATCCGCATTTTGTAGGTGATGATGAACTCGCAGACTACTTGCAAGCGGCCGATCGAGTCGTTCTGCCGTATAACCAAATCACGACATCCGGGAGCGCGATTCTTGCTTTATCCCATCATAAGCCGGTTATAGCGCCGAATCTGGGTGCTCTCGGTGAGTATGTAACAGGCGAATGCGGCATCCTGTACGACCCGGATGATCCAAGCGGCCTCAGTCATGCGCTTCGCAGGTCCATGGACATGGATATGAAGCAAACGGAGAAACAAATAGAGGCCAAGCTGCGAGAGCTCGATTGGAGCCGAATAGCCGGCAAAATGATCCCTATTTATAGCGGTACAAAGCTGCATGAGGTGAAAGCATGAAAGCAACGATAGCGATTTGTACACATAATCGGGCAGCAGATGTGAAGGAAGCGCTGCTCAGCCTGCTGCAGCAAAGCTACAAACAACCTTTCGAGGTTATCGTAATTGACAATCGATCCACCGATCATACCAAACAAACGGTACTGGACTTCCGGAACATGGTCGATATCCAGGTTCGCTACGTGTACGAGGAACGACTTGGTTTATCCGTCGCTCGGAATCGTGCGATTCGCGAGGCGAAAGGCGAGATCATCCTCTTCCTGGATGACGATGCCAAGGCGTCGAAGGACTGGATCGCCGGCATCGTCGATTTATTCGACGGGAATCCGCGAATCGGCTGCGTAGGCGGGAGAATCGATCCCGCTTGGGAAGGAACTCCGCCAAGGTGGCTGTCCCGAGATAACCATTCCCTGTACAGCATCTTGGATTATTCGAATGACATTGTGGAAATGAAGGAGCCGGCGATCCCGTTCGGAGCCAATGTTGCTTTCCGCATGTCGGTGTTCGAATCGATGAATGCGTTTCGCGAGGATCTCGGCAGAGTAGGAAGCAATTTGCTCTCCAGTGAGGAGGCTGAGCTGATTGCGCGTATCCGTACTCGGTATGCGGTCTACTACACGCCTCATGCCTCCGTGCTGCACAAGATTCCGCGAAGCCGGATCAGCCGCAAATGGCTGCTGCGACGCATTTATTGGCAAGGCGTCAGCAGCGCGGTGTCCTCGAAGCAGAAGACGGGGATATTCATGAAGTCGCTCGTGAAGCTGCCGATCTTTCTCGTGCTGACGATCTTGTTCCTGTTCGATAAACGGCGAATATTCCGCAATATCAGCAAGATTATTTATAACAACGGACTGATCAGCGGCGTGCTGCGAAGCTATCAACCGAAGCGAATATAACCTTTGAGGATGTTTTGAATCATGAATCAAATGGCTGTTACAAGAGCGGGAGCAGGCCGCAGCGTATTCCGAACCATCCTGCATACCAGCGTCGCCAATCTGCTCATTATGGTGCTAAGCACGGTGACCTCCATCGTGACTGCACGAATGTTCGGCGTCGAGGGGAAGGGGATGTTCTCGGCCATTCTGTTCTGGCCGACCTTGCTGGCAGGGCTTGTCTCGTTCGGGCTTCCGACTTCCCTGATCTACAACATGAAGATGCATGCAGGGAAAGCAGCCGAGTACATCCGAGCGGGATTCATGTTTCAACTGCCTGTCAGTCTGATCGTCGGTACGGTTAGCTGGATCTATTTGCCCGTCTGGCTTGGAAACTATCCGGATGATGTCATTCGGACGGCGCAGTGGTACACCGTCTTGACGCTGCCGATTCTGCTTGCAGTTAATCTGCTCTCGGCGCTTACGCAAAGCATGGATAAATTCGTGCTGTATAACGGATTGCGGTTATATGTTCCGCTCAGCAATTTGCTCGGTCTGCTGGTACTGTGGGCGGTCGGCAAGCTATCGCTGCACAGTGCGGCATTCGTTTTCTTCGGGACGAGCCTGATGGTCATCTTCTGGGCGCTGCACCGGCTGCGGCATGAATTGTCGTTCAACTGGCTGCGACGATTCTCGGACCGTAACGTGCTCGGGACGCTGTTTGGCTACGGCGGTCGCGTGTTCGGCGTAGAGCTGCTTGGCACGCTGTATTCGCAGTGCGACAAGCTGATCATTCTATCGCTGTTAACGCCGAGAGATTTCGGACTTTATACGGTTGTTTATACCTTATCCCGCGTGTTTAACGTCGTGCAGACAGCCATTTCGAATGTCATCTTTCCGAAGGTGACTGGGCTTAGCCAGGACAAGATCATAGCAGCCGTCAGCAGAGCGTTCCGGTTGTCCTTTCTGCTCATGACCATCGCGGTTATTCCGGGGATGCTCATCGGTCATTATTTGCTGGGTCTTCTGTATGGAGAGCAATTTCTGGAAGCCGGAACCGCCTTCTACCTGCTGTCCCTCGAATGCATCATCGGTGGAGGCTCGTGGATTCTCGCTTCTTCCTTCAATGCAATGGGGCGTCCCGGTTTGGTAGCGATGCGACAAGCGATCGCGCTGGCCATTACAGTAGGGCTGTTCTTCATCCTTACACCGCTATATGGCTTGAACGGTATCGCGATTGCCTTGCTGCTCGGCGCGGTCATCCGCATTCTGATTACGATTGCAGCTATGAGAATCGTGTTCAAGGTGCGCATCCTCGGCATCCTGTATGACAGAAACGATCTACGCTTTCTATTCGAGCACATCACGCGAAGAATGCAAACCTAGGAAGGCGGCAACACCGCAATGAACATACGCAACAGAAGCATCAAGGATTACTTCAAATTCGGTTATCGCGTATTGCTCGGCGTCCTGTTTCGCAGACATGTCGATCAATGCGGGAAGCTGCTGCGGGTTGGCGGAAGCATGACGGTGTCGAAGGCCAAACGAGCCAAACTCTTCATTGGCAATTACGTCATCCTGCACAAGCATACCGGGTTTTACTTGGATTCCAACGAGGCTGTTATCGAGATCGGCGACCATACCTTCATTAATCGAAGATCCGAAATCAGATGCAAGAAGCAGGTGAAAATCGGCAGTCACTGCGCCATCTCATGGGATGTCACCATTATGGATACGGATTACCACTGTATCGAGGGTAGTGTAGCGACCAAGCCGACAATCATCGGCGATCATGTCTGGATCGGCAATAAGGCGGTTATTTTGAAAGGGGTCACGATCGGGCAAGGCGCCGTTGTGGCTGCGGGGGCAGTCGTGTCGAGAGACGTGCCGGCCCACACGCTTGTCGCAGGCGTCCCGGCCAAGCCAATAAAGCGAAACGTCAAGTGGAACAAGTGACGGAGCGATATAGAGCTTGTTCAAACCATTCACTTTTTGAACAAGCTCGCAGAGAGATAGAGAGAGAAGACAAAGGAGACGGATTGATGGAAAGCGTACAGTTTGCTCATCCGATGGATGCGCTCAAGGACAAGCTTCGGCAGATTTTGCAGGTGATTCCGCCACATTCCAAGATCTATTACATCGACTATCCGGTTCATGGCAATGGCGGAGATTTATTGATCATGAAAGGAACCGAAGCGTTCTTCAAAGATAATCATATTCGGGTCCAGGCAAGGTACAGCGTGCTTGATTTCCCGAGCGGCGTGAAAATTCCGCAGGATCATATTATCGTGCTGCACGGCGGCGGGAACTTCGGTGACCTGTATCCGGCTCATCAGAAGCTGCGCGAGCAAATCGTGTCCGACTATCCCGACCATCGAGTGGTCATGCTGCCGCAGACGATTTTCTACAAGAACGAAGCTGAGTTTGATAAGACGGCAAGGATCTTTAACAAGCATAAGGATGTGCATCTCTACGTTCGCGACACCTACTCGCAGGAGATGGCTACCGTCAAATTCACGACCTGCCATGTCTATCTGTCACCGGATATGGCGCATCAATTATGGCCGATTCGGAGCCATACGAGCCCGGATAAGGACCTGCTTTGTTTCCTTCGCATTGACATCGAGAAGACGGCAGAGCAGGAGCGGCTTGAAGCTTCAGGCCAAGGCGACTATCTGGATTGGGCGACGCTGTTCAGCGGATTTGAGCATAAATCGATTCGCGCGATTTTCAAAATGTCGGCAGCCAGCAACGGGAAGCTGCCAGTAAGCATGATCTGGGGCAAATACACCGACTATCTGGTGAACAAAGCCGTTAACCGGTTCAGCAAATACAAGAACGTGCAGACCTCAAGGCTGCATGGACATATTCTGTCTTGTCTCATGGATAAGCCGAATGTTCTGCTGGATAATTCCTACGGAAAGAATTCCAGCTACTATCGCACGTGGACGAATGGGATCAAGTCGGCGAAACTATTGTCGCAACAGAGCGGTACCGCGGATCGAGTTTAATAGCAGAGAGAGTTTGACTCCGTCAAACTCCCTATTACCAATAGCAGAGAGAGTTTGACTCACGTCAAACTCCCTATCATAGGAGGGACTATCATGAAAGTCGTATTGCTTTCGGGAGGATCGGGGAAACGGCTGTGGCCGTTGTCGAATGACGCTCGGTCGAAACAGTTTTTGAAAATCTTGAAAAAAGACGATGACCGTTTGGAGTCCATGATACAACGCGTCTGGGGACAAATCGGTGAAGCCGATTTGAGAGACCACACTTATGTTACGACGAGCAAACCTCAGGTTGAGATGATTCACAGCCAGCTGGGAAATGAAATTAACCTGATCGTCGAGCCAGAGCGAAGGGACACGTTCCCAGCCATCGCGCTTGCAGCCACCTATCTCTACTCGGTCGAAGGTGTGAGTCTGGATGAAGCGATTGTAGTCATGCCCGTTGACCCCTTCGTAGAAATCGGCTTCTTCCAGAAGCTGAAGGAGCTGGAGCATGCGCTTGCCAGCTCCGAAGCCGACTTAGCGCTGATGGGAGTGAAACCGACTTATCCATCAGAGAAATACGGGTATATCATTCCGAAGCAAAGCGGCGACGCCGCTCGCTCGTTCATGGATGTGCAAAGCTTCCGCGAGAAACCTAGCGAAGAAGAAGCCGAGGAAATGATCAAACAGGATGCGCTATGGAATTGCGGCGTATTCGCATTCAAATTGGATCTGATCATTAACATCCTGATCGTGAACGGGCTGCCGATTCAGTACGATGAAATGTTGAAGCAGTACAGCAAGCTGCCGAAGATCAGCTTTGACTATAAAGTGGTGGAGAAAGCGAATCGAATTGCTGCCATCCAATATGACGGGTACTGGAAGGATCTTGGCACCTGGAACACGCTGACGGAGGAGATTGAGACCTCTCTGATCGGCAAAGGCATCATTACGTCAGATTCGATCAATACGCATGTCATTAACGAGCTGGAAGTGCCGATTACGCTGCTCGGCTTGTCCGATGTCATTGTTGCGGCAAGCCCGGACGGCATTCTTGTCGCAGACAAAGCTTCAAGTCCGCGAATCAAGGATGTGATGAAGCATTCGGAGCAGCGCCCGATGTATGAAGAGCGGCGCTGGGGCCGCTACAGAGTACTGGATTACGTAACCTATCCGGATGGCCGGGAAGTGCTGACGAAACGGATCTTTATTTCCGAGGGAAGCAATCTGAGCTACCAATACCATAGTTTACGAGACGAGGTATGGACGGTGGTTGCCGGACATGGGGAGATGGTACTTAACGACCGGAGGTTCTCGATTAAGACCGGGGACGTGCTCATGATTCCGAAGGAGAACAGACATAGCTTGCGTGCACAAGCGGATATCGAAATCATCGAAATCCAAACCGGCTCGCAGCTGATTGAAGAGGACATCGTACGACTTGAACATGATTGGAACGAAATTATGCAGCTCTGCACGAAATAACGAAGCGAATGCTTACGAAAACTGCTGCGTTTTCTCCGAAAATTCGAAGGAGTTGTTGACTATGAACATCACGGTTATCGGTGCTGGATATGTAGGGCTTGTATCGGGAGTTTGTTACGCGGAGCTTGGCAACCAAGTCATCTGCGTAGACAAGGATCTAGCCAAGCTCGATGTTTTGCGAAGTGGAGCCATTCCTATATATGAACCGAGTTTGCAAGAGCTTTCGCTTAAAAATATGGCTGCCGGAAAGCTGAGCTACACGTCCGATCTGCATCGCGCGGTTCAGCTGTCGGATATTGTAATCATCGCGGTCGGGACGCCTTCCATGGCAAACGGCGAGGCGGATTTGTCTTACATCGATCAGGCCGCTGACGAAATTGCAGCAGCGATGAACGGCTATAAGATCATCGCCGTGAAAAGTACGGTTCCTGTCGGAACGAACGAACGCGTACGTGATCGGATCCGTAAGCTGACCAGTGAACGGTTCGACAGCATTTCGCTGCCGGAGTTTCTGAGAGAAGGTTCGGCCGTCCAGGATACGCTTCATCCGGATCGGATCGTCATTGGCGCCGACTGTCAAAGTGCGGCAGACACCATCGCTAAGCTGCATGCGCCGCTGACGGATCAAATCGTGATCACGGACATTCGCAGCAGCGAGATGCTGAAATATGCTTCCAATGCTTTTCTCGCTACGAAGATATCTTTCATTAACGAGATTGCGAACATCTGCGAGAAGGTTGGCGCAGACGTCACTCAGGTAGCCCAAGGCATGGGATACGACAACCGGATCGGTCATTCGTTCCTGAAAGCGGGCATTGGCTATGGAGGCTCCTGTTTTCCCAAGGATACGCGGGCACTTATCCAAATTGCCGGTCATGTCGACTACGAATTTAAATTGCTTCGTGCGGTAGTTGAGGTGAATCAGGATCAGCGGTTCAAAATGATCAGGAAGCTCGAAATGATATTTGACGGCAACCTGCAGGGCAAGACGATCGCTGTCTGGGGACTTTCCTTTAAACCGAATACCGACGACGTGAGGGAATCACCTGCACTCGAGATTGTCCAGCATCTGGTAAACAGCGGGGCTGCGGTGAAGGTTTATGATCCCATCGCGATTCCGAACTTCCGCCGCATGTATGGCGAGAACGGTGTCGTTTGGTGTGATGGCGCATTGGAGGCGGCAGCGGATGCAGATGCGCTCTGTCTGCTGACGGAATGGGATGAATTCATTCATGTGGATCTGAATCAACTGCAAAACGTGCTGCGTAAGCCTATTCTGATTGACGGACGCAATGTGTTCAAAGAGGAAGATTTGGCAGGAATGGCGTTTATCTACTATTCCATCGGCCGCCCGAGCTTGAATCAAGGCGTCAAGGAGGAAGTGCTGGCATTACATTACTAAAGGATGATGAGGGCCTTTATTGTGAGAAAAAATGCTTCAATGCTGTTGTTGTACGGACTGCTCGGCTGCTTGATTCCGTTAACCGCTACGGGGGATGCCGCTCCGCTTTCATACTTTGAGATTGAGATTGATCATCTTCGAGATTGGGAGCAGGTGTACAAGCATTCGGATACGCTCTTTCTGACGAAGACTCCGGGCGAAACCTCGGATTCGACCCGTGCGAAACGCGGCGGCTACTCCGGCGAGAACATCGTGTACAAGGCGGAAGGTTACCTCCGGTCCTTCGCGGTGTATACGTATTATCAGCCGAACGGGAGCAAGTCCTATGACCATCCGTCCTTTTACATCTCGAAGGATGGCGTGACGTATAACAAAGTCATTCCGGACATTCATGAAGAAGACGGCGAGTCGGTTAACATGGTGTACGAGTCGAGGCGGTTTCCGGCAGGTACGAAGTTTCTCAAAATCGTCTACCAAGGCAGCAGCATCGTCAGATCGCCCGCCATCGGGAAGGTCGTACTTAACGGCCCATCCACAGCGGATACCAGCGTGCCTTCGGGGACAGTGCCTTACGGCCGCATGGTCATGCTGAACCAAGGCGAGGAAGGTGAAACCATCTATTACACGACAGATGGCAGCGACCCCAGAACCTCGCTTACCCGCATGCACTATAGATCGCCAATTGCAGTTATCAATAATTTATTGCTTCAAATAACGGCTGTCGGTCATTCCAGTACGGGCCACTCGGCGGCAACCGGTGTATCGACTTATCGGTATGTGCCTGCGCCTCAATTGACGCCGCCTAGCGGGTTGATTGATCCGCTTGATAATTTCAAACTGCTCGCCAATCGTACCAATCTGTATGTGGCCAATAACGAACCCGGCTACTTCGATAACGACAAAGGCCGGCTCGCGCGTACGACAAGTGCCCCTGGCAGCATGGTGTACCATACGCCTTACGATATCAATTCGGTTTCAATCTACAGCAGCTTCTTCTCGGGAAATCCGATTGAGGAGCATCGCTTGTTGGTCTCGTCGGACGGCAAACAATACACGCAAATTCCCGTGTCGATTACCCCTGTCGGCTATCCGACCGGAAATTGGCAGCAATATGCGTATGAAGCTTCCGGACTCCCCGAGCATTCGAGGTATTTGAAGATTGTACTGCTTGGTTCGAAAGCCTGGTCGCCTCAAGTTTCGAAGGTCGTCATTAATCAGAATACGGCTTCCGTGAAGCTGGCCACCTCCCGAAGCGCGACATTGGTCAAGACCGAATTGACTTCGACTACCAAAGGGGCACGCATTTATTATCGGTTAAACAAAGGGCCGGATTTCGTGTATTATTCCAAGCCGCTCCAGCTCCAAGGGTATAACGTGCTGGAAACGTATGCGGTGAAAGACGGCTTGCTGCCTAGTCCGATCCGCAAATTCACGGTGAATGCGAGCAATGAAATCCTTGTCGATCGGTTCGGTCAGATGGAGGCTGCGAATTTCACGGGGAAGGTAACCAGCGAGAAGGAGTTGGCATCGGATGCGGCGGCGGATGCTGCTTATTATGACAGCCTGAAAGCTCCGGGAGGTCGTGACTCCTACGGCGGGCTGGCCGGCAGTGCGAAGAAATACAATTTGGCTGCCAAGGGTTACTTCGCGATCCAGCGGATGGGTGAACGCAAAGTGATGACGACGCCTGATGGGAACCTATATTTCAGCCTAGCCGTGAATGGTGTTACAGCCAATGAAACCTACACTCGGATCGCCGGGAGGGAGAAGAAGTTCGAATCCGTTCTCCCGAATCAAGGGGTCAACAAAAACGCTTATATCGGCAAGGATAACTATTCATTCTATGTGGCGAATGTTTTCCGAAAGAAAGGCGTGTTTCCGACCGAGCATGCGATCTACCAGGAGGCGGTATCTCGGCTTCCCAAATGGGGCTTTAACGGTGTAGGCAATTATTCGACCGAGAAATACGGCGAGGACGGCAAGCTTCCTTACGTGCGTATGCTGCCGCTTAATGGGATGGCATGGGCTAAGATCAATGGACTCTCGTTATTCGATATCTTTGCTCCGAATGCCGCAGAGCAGATCGATAAAGCATTCAAGAATGCGCTCACGCCAAACAAAAATGATAAGAATTTAATCGGTTATTTTATCGATAATGAATACGACTTTCACAAATTTTATACGAATGTGCCAAAGCTCAAAGCGAGCTCGGCTGCCATGAAAGGGAAATTGGTGCAGAGGCTGAAGGATAAGTATCAAACCATCAGCTCCTTCAACGCCAATTGGAAGACGACATTCAAATCCTTCGACGAGATGAAGGAGGCGGAACTGCCTGTTTCAACCTCCCAATCATGGCGCGATATGGAAGCCTTCTTCGACTATTATCTGGATACGTTCTTCGGAACCGTGTCACGTGCCTATCGGAAATACGATCCGAACCATCTCCTTCTGGGAGACCGATGGATTACGACAACGTTCCATAACGAGAAAATCAGCAGCGCGCTCGCCAAAGCGGAAGGCAAATACGTGGATGTCATCAGCATCAACTATTACACCTACAAGCTCGAACCCGATTTGTTGCAGAAAGTTTACGACCTCTCAGGCGGCAAACCGATTCTGTTCAGCGAATTCGGTTATGGAACAAGCGAGCAGGGGTTAGCGCCTCTCCTGCCAAATTCGGCAGTGAACCAATTCCAGCGGGGAATGCGCTATCGCAATTACGTGGAAGGCGCAGTCACGCTGCCTTATGTAGTCGGTGCACATGTATTCAATTACGTGGATCAAGCCGGACTTGGGAGATATTGGCAGGGCGAAGGAGGCGAGCATTACAACTCCGGCCTAATCAATGTTGCGGATCGCCCCTATAAGGACTATCTGAAGGCGATCATGGATACGAACTATGACATCTATAAGGTCATGCTCGGGGAGCGCGCGAAATTTTATTATGATTTCAATAAAGCATAAGCTTGCGGATGACTTCGCAATTCTTGCCTTGAAGGAGGTACACCTTGGTCGATTCGAGCGGCAACAACCTTGTTTTTCTACTCTGTACGCCGAGGAGCGGAAGCTCTCTGGCCACGGTTATGCTCCAAAATCACAGTAAAATGTTCGCTGCCCAGGAAATGTGGTTCTTGATGAGCTTATATGATCTGCAGTCGCCTCAGCGTCGCGCCTATGGCGGGACGGGCATCCTGAATCAATTCTATAACGGCGTTCTGCCTGAACACAGCTTCGAGCAGGCTTGCCGAGCATTCGCTCTCCAGGTATACAACGGCTTAATGCAAAGCAGTGCCGGCGCGGAGATGGTAATCGACAAATCGCCTCGGTATTATTATCTGCTGGAGTTTCTGGATGCACTGTTTCCGCAGTCTCGGCGGATTTGGCTCATCCGCAATCCTTTCGCGGTTCTCTCTTCCCATAAGAAGGTGAACGGTCAGCGTGGAACAAGCTTTAATATGAGGGAAGACATGAGGAATGGGAACTTCGATATGAAGATCGCTGACCTGACGATCGGATTGTTCCGTTATTTCCGCTATTTTGCTCAAACTAATCCCTTCACGCACCGGCTGTCCTACGAGAAACTGGTAACTAGCCCGAGAGAAGAGATGATTGAGGTTTGCCGCTTCCTGGGCGTTGCTTATGAAGAGGGGCTGGAGCAGTATGGGAACTTTAGAAATACGGCCAAGTCTGATTTGTACTTCAGCATGGGGGTAGGGGATCCGTTTGTCGCGAATCATTCGGAGGCGAATCAGGATTCCATCGCCATCTGGAAAGAGGTGCTGGACAAGCACGAGATCGAGATGTACGGCCGCGTGCTTGGGGCTCAAATCTTCCATGATCTGGGGTACAGCGAGGAGCTGGGCGAAGCGGAGAAGCTGACAGGTGTACGCTTCGAGCTTGAACCGGATTCGGAGTTGCTGGCCTTGTACACCAAGCATCTGACGGATGCGACGGGCTGTAGATGGGAAGCGGGTTATGAGATGCGAACCGAACCCAGTGCATCAGGGAGCTTGGTTATTCCGGACCAACACAATGACGAGAGATGGCTGCATCCGGAGGAGCTTCAGCTGCAGATGACGGTGCGCATGCTGGAGAAACGGTTGGAGAACAGTGCCAAAGAGCGCAGACAATTGAAATTGCAGCTGGACACCATGAGGCGAAAAGCCAATCGGTTGAAAATGCTGATTCCCTTCGGCAATCGCTTGTCCCAGCTTGCTTCGACCTACTTCAACAACAGCAGGCTGAACAAATGAGCGCCATTGTCGGTATTTATCAGTTTAATGGGCATCCGATCAACAACAGGGACAGCAGCGGAATGATGGAAGCCATGGAGCGATACGATGCCGATGATGTTCAAACGTGGACGAACGGTGCGGTATTCCTCGGCTGCCGAGCTAAGTGGATTACCCCGGAGTCGGTAGGGGAGCGGTTGCCCTATTATGACGCGGAGAGGAAGCTCGCTATTTCGGCCGATGCCATCATTGATAACCGCCGGGAATTGTTGGAGCTGCTGCAGGTTTATCCGGCTCATCGCAGCAAGATAACGGACAGCGAGCTTATTCTGCTGGCCTATCGGAAATGGGGGCGGAAGGCTCCGGAATATCTAATCGGCGACTTCGCTTTCGTGATCTGGGACATGGGGAAGCGGGAACTGTTCGGTGCTAGAGATTTGCTTGGACACCGCTCTCTCTATTATGTTCACGGTCGCGACCGGTTTGCCTTCGGTACGACGATTGCTCCGTTATTCGCTTTACCGGAAGTTGTCAAAGAGCTTCATGAGCCTTGGCTCGCAGAGTTTATGGCAATCCCGGAAATGTTCGAGTCTACCGATGTCACTTCTACGCCTTACCGCAATATTCAGCAGCTGCCGCCGGCCCATACGATTACGGTATCGGATGGACGTGTTTCGCTCTCTGGGTATGGCTCATTGGAACCGAGTTCGATGCTTCGGCTCACATCCAGTCATGAGTATGAAGAAGCATTCCGTGAGGTATTCGACGAAGCGGTGAGGTCAAGGCTGCGCACGCATCGTCAAGTAGCGGCAACGTTAAGCGGCGGTCTGGACTCCGGTTCTGTCGCAAGCTTCGCAGCACTTGCGCTGCGTGAGGAAGGGAAGTCGTTGTATGCGTACAGCTACATTCCAACCCGCGATTTCACCGATTGGACGCCGAGAAGCACAGAAGCGGACGAAAGCCGGTTCATCGAAGCCACGGTTCGCCATGTTGGCAATATTTCGCACCAAGCTATGGATTTCGAAGGCATCAGCCCATTCTCCGAAATCGACGAATGGCTGGATATACTCGAGATGCCTTACAAGTTCTTCGAGAATTCCTATTGGTTGAAAGGGATCCATGAGCGAGCCGGCGGACAAGGTGCAGGTGTTCTGCTCACCGGAGCAAGAGGGAACTTTACCGTTTCGTGGGGACCCGCTCTCTATTATTACGCGACGCTGCTAAGAAAGCTGAAATGGCTGCAATTCATGCGGGAGCTTCGGCTGTACAGCGTTAATAAAGGGATTAGCAGATCACGTTTACTATCCGTGATCGGCAAGCAGGCGTTTCCGATTCTGGATAAAGGTCCGCAGCAAGGCGGTAAGTCCGATATTCCGACGATGCTGATCCATCCCGATTTTGCCAGACGAACGGATGTGTTCGCCAAGCTACAGGAGAATCGTATTGGTGTGAATGGCTCTACGATCATCGATCCGCTGGAGCTGCGCAAGGAGAAGATGCAAAGCCTAGCCGTTGGCAACAAGAACGGCGCATCGGCAACGAAATTGTCCTTGCGTTACGGTGCATGGGAACGCGATCCAACCTGCGATCCCAGAGTCGTTCGCTTCTGCTTCTCGGTCCCGGTTGAACAGTATGTCCGGGATGGCTTGGATCGTGCGCTGATTAGAAGGGCGACGAAGAACTATTTGCCCGATGAGGTAAGGCTGAATCAGCGCATTCGCGGCATCCAGGGAGCGGATTGGGTTCACCGCATCATGCCTTCCTGGAAGCCGTTGACCGATGAACTTAGACAGCTCTGCTCAGACCCTATCGCGACCGGGTACCTTCACGTCGATCGAATCCGCAATGCGGTGTCTCGGCTTGGCGAATCCCCGCGTCCGGAACATGCTTTCGATCCGGAAATGAGAATGCTCATGCGCAGCCTGATCATCTACCGGTTCCTAAAACGATTTTAGATGAAGCAACTAAAAGTTGCGAAGGGGAGAAAGGGAATGTGCCGGAGAGTTTACGTGCCGGCTTTGATAGTGTGTTGTTACCTCCTAGTCTAATCCTAGAGAACACACAATCAACAGCGGCCGAAGGCACATCCCTGATCCCTGCAGCTCTACCTTTTAGATAGCTATAAAACTCGTTAACTCCTTTGAAAGGGGGTGAAAAACCATGACGAACAAAAAAGAATGGCAAGTACCGACTGTTGAAATGCTTGACGTAAGCGAAACGATGTATGGAAAAGGTATGACGAATATTGACTTCGTAACAACGGACGATATGGACATCTATAACCCGAGCTAGGTTCGGGTCAACGCCCTTATACAATCCGCGTACCGGATTGTATAAGGGATTTCTTATTATTGCCCTGAAAGGAGTGGTTGATCTGATATCTGCCAGTGAACACACGATATATAAGGCTTTCGGCATGCGGATATCGAGTGAAATACCGCTGCCTGAATTACCTTTGTCCGGTCCAATGAAGGAGCGGGAGTACCCGGATGTTTTCATTGAAGCGGCTAACCCAGACAAGCTGTGGGAGGACCTTGAGCTTGGCGGCAGCAATTTCTTGTACAAAGGCGGCCGATTCCTGTTCCTCATTCCGGAGACAGCGATTTATTGCATTGAAGATGGATATCGAATTACTGTAGCACCGCTTGCCGGCGCAGATCCGGAGAAGGTGCGTGTATATTTGCTCGGTACTTGCATGGGCGCGCTGCTCATGATACGCAATGTGCTGCCTTTGCATGGAAGCGCCATTATGTTAGGCGGCAAAGCCTATGCGTTTCTTGGCGATTCGGGAGCCGGTAAATCTACGCTTGCCGCTACTTTGGTAGGCATGGGGTATGAGCTAATAAGTGACGATGTCATCGCGGTTTCCTTTACAGACGAAGGCGGAAGGCTTGTCGTTATGCCGTCCTATCCGCAGCAGAAGCTGTGGCAGGAAAGTATCGATCAGCTGGGTCTGGCATCCGGGAACTACCAATCGGTTTATCGGGAAACGACGAAATATGCCGTACCGGTGCTTTCAAGATTTTGTAATGAGCCCGTCCCACTTGCAGGAGTGTTTGAACTGGTGAAGTCGGAATCAGAGGCAGCCGTTTCGATCAGACGGTTGTCCAATTTGGATCGGCTGCGTATCGTGCTGATGCATACGTACCGAAATATGCTGATTCCGCGACTCGGTCTAGAGCAGTGGCATTTCAAGGTTTCGTCCAGCATGGCTGATCAGGTTAACGTTTATCAGCTCATTCGGCCAACAGCCGGATTTACGGCGCATCACCTTGCATCTGAGATCATTCGTACCATTGAAGAAGGAGGCGTATAAACATGACGAACGTGAACTTGGCGGAACAACAGATTATCCAATCGCCGGGCAGCATTGTGAGTGACATGAACGGGGAGAAGGTGATGTTCAGCATCGATAGCGGGAAATATTACAATCTCGGCATGATTGGCGGCCGAATTTGGGAGCTCATCGCTTCACCGATTACGGCCAGCCAATTGGTAGACAAGCTCCTATTGGAATATAACGTTACACGGGCTGCCTGTGAGGAACAGGTTGACGCTTTCCTTCGGAAAATGCATCAGGAATCGCTGATCGAGGTTCGGAACCTTGAAGCGCATCGTTAGGAAGTTTCTCGCTCTGCCTGCGGAGAAGAAACGGTTCATGCTCGAAGCGTTCATCTACTTAGGCTGGGCACGTGTATTGAAGACCTTACCGTTCTCTCGGCTCGCGCCATCTTTGGGCAGACGTATGTTCGAAACGCCGCTCGCGCATGATCCGTCAACCGAAATGCCGATTCGCCAAATTGCTCAGGCGATCCAGCTGATGAGCCGTCATACCATCTGGGAAAGCCAGTGCATGGTCAGAGCGATCGCAGCCAAGAAAATGCTGAAAAGGCGTCAGATTGAAAGCACGCTCTATCTGGGTACGGCGAGGGATGAGCAGGGGAACATGATCGCGCATGCCTGGCTGCGCAGCGGGCCATTCTATGTGACCGGAGCCGAGGAAATGAAGATGTTCACGATGGTGGCTTCATTCGGATCTGACAAAACGTAAGGAAAGGAATGAAGGTGTCCCGTTATGGAGAACAATCGTACTCTGGATCTAAGCGCTTTTCCTGAAGAATTAAACATCATGCTGGCGTTCATGCAGATGAATGCCGATCAAGCGCAGCAATGGGGCAAACCATCGATGCCTGACATCGATTGGAATCAAATTCTGAAGCTGATCCGACATCATCGCGTCTATCCGCAGCTGTATTCGCAGCTGAAGAACAACAACGGGATTCCTGCCGATTTCTTGCAAGCCCTTCATCAGGATTACGGGAAGAATACATTTCAGATGCTCCGTTTAAGCGGCGAAATGGGCCTTGTGTGCAGCTCCTTTCAGGAGCGAGGGATTCCTTCATTAGTTCTTAAAGGACCGGTGCTTGCCGATCTGCTATATGGTGATGTTTCGCTCCGAACGTCCAAGGATTTAGACATTCTGGTCCCAATGGACGGTGTGGAGAAGGCAGAAGAGATATTGACCAAGCTCGGTTATAAGAGCGATAGTCATGCTCCGCGGTTATTCAATTGGAAGTGGAAGATGCACCATATCTCCTATACGCATCCGCAAACGAGGATTCAAGTGGAGCTTCATTGGCGTCTCAATTCCGACATGGGCAAAGAACCTTCATTCGAGGAGCTCTGGGAACGGAGAAGACGCAGTACTCTTACGAGGAATGAGATTTATATGCTAGGAAGCGAAGATCTCTTCATGTATCTGGTCTCGCACGGCGCCCGTCACGGCTGGTTTAGGCTCCGCTGGCTGGCGGATATTGATCGCTTGGTACGCCAAGGTGTAAACTTTGAAACGCTCAACTCGCTTATGCGACGCTATGAATGCCTTCAGCTTGGAGGACAGGCTCTAATTCTTGCTTCCGCACTGCTTGGCACGCCGATACCAAGCTCAACCAAACCGATGATCACTAGCAACCATCGCGAGTTGGCTCAACGTTCGCTCTATTTTATCCGGGATATCGTCGCTTTCTCGCCTGTGCCGAGCTCCCAAGAATTAGCCAAGACCTATAAACGTTACTTGTTTGCATTGAAAACGACCCGGCAAAAGTCGGTTTATATAGTTGGCCAATTATATCCCAGCTTCAGGGATACGGAGGCGATGCCGCTTCCGAAACAATTACATTTTCTATACTTTCCTTTAAGGCCGTTCGTCTGGTTATGGCGGCAAATGAGGCAGGAAGCTTAAAGGAATCCGGCCTATTCAAGTATGACATGACTGCACGTAGAAGAATGACAAGCACCTCGGAGGCAATCATGAGCGCAATTGCAGGTATTCTTTGTTACAACGAAGAGACTGTATCGATAGAGGATAGCATGAAGCTTATGCAAGCTTTGCAAAGATATCCGGCAGATGATGTGCAAACCTGGTATGGCGGGTCTGTATTTCTGGGATGCCATGCCCAATGGATTACACCGGAATCGGTTCATGAACGTCTGCCGTTCTATGATGAGCTAAATAAACTGGCCATTACCGCCGATGCGATCATCGACAACCGGGATGAATTGTTTAACCGGCTGCAGATTGATTATTCCCGGCGGAAAGGGATGACTGACAGCGAGCTTATTCTGTTGGCGTACTTGAAGTGGGGAAAGGAAGTCCCGCGCTATTTGATCGGCGATTTCGCTTTTGTCATCTGGGACGAGAAGAAGCGTCTTCTTTTCGGAGCACGCGACTTATTGGGAAACCGCACGCTCTATTATCAACGTCAAGAGCGGCAGTTCGCCTTTTGCACGGCGGTCAATCCGTTATTCGAGATCACCGGCGCCAGGAAGGAGCTTAATGAGTCATGGTTTGCAGAGTTTTTGGCCATTCCCATTATTCTCGATTCCGTCGACGTGAACGGGTCAGTATACCGTAATATCGAGCAAATTCCTCCGGCACACAGCTTTACGGCCCAGGATGGTAAAATGACGCTGGAGCAGTACGAGACGCTGGAAGCGCCCCGGGATCAGCTTCGGCTGAAATCAAACGGCGAATACGAGGAAGCGTTTCGCGATGTTTTTCAGGAGGCCGTAACATCGAAGCTTCGGACGTTCCGTTCGGTCGGCGCAAGCTTAAGCGGTGGATTGGATTCAGGCGCAGTCATCAGCTTTGCAGCTGACCCCTTGCGTAAGGAAGGGAAATCATTGCATACCTACAGTTTCGTTCCTTCGCCCGATTTCGTGGATTGGACTTCGAGAAGCATGATGGCCGACGAAAGTACGCACATTGGAGCCACGGTACGTCACGTAGGAAATATATCGCACAACGGCTTGGATTTTTCGGACAGGAACTCGTTCGGGGAAATCGACGACTTGGTCGGGCTTCTGGAAGCTCCTTATAAGTTTTTCGAGAATTCGTTCTGGATCAAAGGGATTCTTGAAAAAGCGCGTCAGGATGGGGTCGGCGTGCTGCTTACGGGCGCACGTGGCAATTACACCGTTTCTTGGGGACCGGCCATGGACTACTACGCCAAGCTTTTAAGGAAGCTGCGCTTGTTCCATTTTTACCGCGAGCTAAAGCACTACGGGAGACAGATGAATATCGGAAGATCCCGGCTGCTGCCCATTATCGCTAAACAAGCCTTTCCATTTGCGACCAGATCTTATTACGCCAAGGAACCGAAGAACGAAATTCCAAATCTCATCCATCCGGATTTGGCCGCAAGAACAAATGTCTTTGAAAAGCTTAAACACCATGACGTCGGCTTGGGCGGGGCTGCCTTCGATGAATTCGAAGCGAGAGACTATCAATTCAGAAATTTGGCAACCTCAAACCATCAAGGCACATCTGTAACCAAGTTTTCCCTGCGTTATGGCGTTTGGGAAAGGGACCCGACATCCGATCCGAGAGTGGTACGCTTCTGCCTGTCCGTGCCGATTGAGCAGTATGTACAAAACGGGATGGACCGATCACTCGTCCGGAGGGCCACCGAATCGTATTTGCCTGATGAAGTACGGTTAAACCAACGTATTCACGGCGTTCAAGGAGCGGATTGGGTCCATCGCATGATTCCGATATGGGGCTTATTTAACGAAGAACTTCGGAAGCTTTGCCGGGATCCGATGACCTCGCATTATTTGAACGTAGATCAAATCAAGGCATCGCTTGAGAAAATCGGCCGTGCGCCCAATCCGAAGCATGCATACGATCCAGATGCGAGATTATTAATGCGTGGCTTGATAGCTTACCGGTTCTTGAAGCAATTTACGTGATTGATTCCAATTGAAAGGGGGTGAAACATATGGAAAAGCAAACACGGAAAGAATGGCAACAACCAATGCTGGAAGTACTGGACGTAAACATGACGATGGGTGGACCTAACGGTGTATTCCCGGACAAGAACGGCAAGGGTTCCAACAAAGGGCACGCTTTTGAATCCTAAATGCACCTGATACGTGGCAAACCAATGGGCCCTTATACGAAGAAAAGCGTATAAGGGCCTCTTCAATTTTCTTCCTGATTATTTATAGCTACGCTACGAAATGGAGGTGTGGAAGATGAGCTCTGCTGCCAAACGAACGATTTATAGAGCATTTGGGCTGAAGATGGCAAGTGAAATCGCCTTGCCGGAGCTGCTTCGGGAAGAGGAACAAACATGCGAAGCGGATGTTTATATCGACAAGGATGACTTGGATCAAGCCTGGAACGAACGCAGCGGCAGTGACAGCGACGATTATTATGCTCTTGAAGGCGATGAACTAATGCTGAACATAGAAGGCACGGCCATTTACAGAGTCCGTGGAGGGAACCGGATCACCGTCTCGCAGACAATCGGAGCGGAGGATTCCGTTGTTCGGCTATATTTGCTCGGAACCTGCATGGGTGCGCTGCTGTTCCAGCGTAAGATGATGCCCTTACATGGAAGCGCCGTTGTCATTAACGGAAAGGCTTACGCTTTCGTCGGCGATTCCGGCGCGGGCAAATCCACCCTTGCTGCCGCCTTTCTCAAACGCGGCTATCCGCTTCTTACCGACGACGTGATTGCCGTAACGTTGAACCGCGACCGAGTCCCCGTCGTCATTCCCTCTTACCCGCAGCAGAAGCTTTGGCAGGAGAGCATCGACATGCTTGGGATGCAATCCGATCGTTATGTTCCGCTGTACGAGACCAAATATGCGATACCCGCAGCGTCAATGTTTTGCAAGGAGCCGGTCCCTCTGGAAGGTATCTTCGAACTCGTGAAGACGGACAGGAATGTCACGGAACTTCGCCATCTCCAAGGGCTTGAGAGACTTCCTACCATCCGATTTCATACCTACCGCCATTTTCTGATTCCTCAGCTTGGCTTGGATCAGTGGCATTTCTCTGCCTCCGTCTCGATCGTTAATCGTATTAACATGTACCAATTATGCAGGCCGGCTGAGAGATTTACTGCCAACGATTTAGTAAGCCGAATCCTGAATACGGTTGAAGAAGGAATATGGATTTCGCACGGATAGGGGGAAAAGAAAAATGGAGCATCTGCTGCTATATATCAAAAAAATGCATCACTTTGCCGGTACCAAGCTCTATATCAATCTAGTCGGCATGATGGTGATCAGCTTTCTGGAGGGTATTGGAATCTTTCTGTTGATTCCGGTGCTTGGTTTAATTGGGGTCCTGGGTTTGAACACGGATGGAATCCCTTTCGTTGCTGTTTTGGTGAAACCGTTAGAGGCTTTACCTGACGGAATGAGACTGCTTGTTGTTCTAGGGGGGTTCATTCTATTAATTGCAGGTCAGGCTCATCTGCAGCGAAAGCAAACGCATTTGAACCTGGACATTCAACATGGGTTTATAAGGTACCTTCGAATGGAAATCTATCAGGGCTTGCTGCAGGCCAAGTGGGCGTTCTATCTGCAAAGAAGAAGATCGGATTTCTATAATATCATGACCAATGAGCTGTCGCGTGTCAGCCAAGGCGCATTTCTCGCAATGCGTTTAATGACCACAATTCTGTTTACCGCGGTACAAATCGGCTTTGCGCTGTGGTTGTCGGCACAACTGACGGTTATGGTCTTGATCTGCGGATTCGTGCTGGCCGTGTATGCAAGCCGGTTCATTAAACGTTCCAAAAGTATCGGGGATGAAACCTCGGAGCTTGCCCAAAGTTATATGGGCGGGATGACCGATCATTTTAACGGCATGAAAGATATTAAAAGCAATCGATCAGAAGCACAGCATTTGAGTTGGTTTCGCGCGCTTTGCGGCAAAATGGAGTCTAACCTCGTTCACTTTGGGAAAACGCAGGCTACCTCTCAATACATTTATAAAGTGGCGTCCGTCATTATCATTACGCTTTTTGTTTACGTATCTCTGGAAGTATTCCATGTACAGGCTGAGAAGCTTATGCTGATCATCATCATATTTTCCCGTCTTTGGCCGAAGTTTTCGACCTTGCAGTCTAATTGGGAACAAATTGCTCAAACGCTTCCCGCATTCAAGAGCCTTGCGGATCTTCAGAAGGATTGCGCCTTGGCAAAGGAATTGGAAGTGCATGACTATCCTGCGGGCGGAGATCCGGTGAGCATGGAGCAAGGAATTGAGTGCCGAGGAATCTCCTATCGTTATCATGGAAGCCAATCCTCCTATGCCCTTCACAATATCAATCTGTCCATTCCGGTTAATCGGATGACAGCTATCGTTGGAAAATCCGGTGCCGGGAAAAGCACCTTGATCGATATCATCATTGGACTTATACAGCCGGATGAGGGAGAGGTCCTTGTAGATGGATGCAACTTGGCCGGAGACGACAGCTTCTCGCTGAGGAGATCCGTCAGTTATGTTTCGCAGGATCCGTTCTTGTTCCACGCAAGCATCAGAGAGAATCTGTTGATTGCCGCTCCGGAAGCGACGGAAGACCAAATGTGGGAGGCGCTGCAGTTCTCTGCATCGGATGAATTTGTGCGCAACCTGCCGCAGGGACTGGATACCGTACTTGGTGACCGTGGGGTTAGACTCTCGGGAGGGGAACGACAGCGGATCGTTCTGGCTCGGGCGGTATTGCGTAAGCCGGGCATTCTGATTCTCGATGAAGCAACAAGCAGCCTAGACAGCGAGAATGAAGCTCAAATTCAAGGTGCGCTTGACCGTTTACGAGGGAGAATGACCATTATTGTCATTGCTCACAGGCTGTCGACCATACGGAGCGCGGATCAAGTCGTGGTATTGGAGAAAGGGGAAGTGATTCAGCGAGGCGGCTATCAGCAGCTCTCCGCGGACTTGAAGGGGACGTTCAGCAAGCTCTTGCATTTTCAATCGGATAAAGTTGGACCTTAACGGAGGGATCCGGCTGGGTGCTGCCCATTAGCTGCAAATAACGTCTGTCACAACAGTTAGCGTTTCAAAATGGTGTATTTTCATGAAATAGCCACGCTGACAACCGTTACATGATTTAGACACCAACAAGAGGCTGCCCGAGTCTTTCTCGGGCAGCCTAGAGGGGAGCTGTTTAGCTCCCATTTTATTATGGTGTTTCCGCCGTCGACGGCACTTGCAGCAGTGGATTAGTTGCCTATGAGGTAATCTCGTTCATCGAGGTATTGGATAATCGCTGTAATAGATTGCTCAATTGTTAACTGTTCCGTATCGATAATGAGCTCAGGCGCGCTTGGGATGTCATACTGTCCGCTAATGCCCGTGAAGTTGGGAATCTGTCCGCTTCTAGCTTTCCGGTAGAGTCCTTTCGGATCTCTCTTCTCGCATTCTTCTAACGAACATTTCACGAAAATTTCGTTGTAATCCCCCGGCCCAAGCAGCTCTCTCACCATGTTCCGGTCTTTCTCATTCGGAGAGATGAACGCCGCCAGTACGACTAAGCCGGCATCCACGAACAACTTCGATAGTTCACCGATTCTACGGATATTTTCTTGTCGATCCTCATCTGAGAAACCGAGATCGCGATTAAGCCCATGACGGATATTGTCCCCATCGAGCACGTAAGATGCGATTCCTCTTGCATACAATTCCTTCTCCAGTGCGAACGCCAGCGTTGATTTGCCCGAGCCGGATAAGCCTGTCAGCCATAAGGTACAGCTTCTGTGACGGTTCCGCCTCTGCCGATCGTCCCGTGAAATGTTAGAGTGATGCCATGTAATATTGTCGCTCTTGTGGTCCAATGTTTCTCTCTCCCTCCAGAACTTGTACACCTGATTCATTAAACGCAGAGGAGGTACTCGAATCACTTTAGGAATATCTACATTGGCGGAAATGCGGTGGAATGGGAGAAAGTAGCTGGTCTAGGAGTCTACATTGGCGGAAATGCGGTGGAATGGTGGGAAAGCGCCGATAATGGCTGCCAAGATATCGGAAGGATATCAAAAAAATTTACCACCGATTTGAAAAAATTGGGTTGAAAGCGCTGTAACTGTTGATGTATTCTTGAGGTATGTTGAAACGTTTCAATGACGTGCAGGATCATCTGTGAGAATCGAGTTTGAGGGAGAGGGATTACGAAGTGAACTCATCATCATCATCCGTTTATAAAGTCGCTTTTATTGGCTGTGGCAAACGTGCGCATGAACACGCGATCGGCGTACAAGCCGACAGCAGATTAAAGGTTGTTGCGTTGTCCGATATTTCAACAGCTTCGGCCGAAACGCTGAATACTGAGTTTGGGTTCCAAGCTGCTATTTATACCGATCATAAAGAAATGCTGGAGAAGGAGAAGCCGGATGTTGTTCTAATCTGTCTCTGGACACCGCTGCATCTGCCGGTTTTCCGCGATTGTGCGGAAGCGGGCGCCAAAGCCGTATTATGCGAGAAGCCGATGTCGGCTACATGGGGTGAATGCCAAGAGATGGGGGAGATCGCAGACGAGTTCGGCTGCCAGCTGACCTTCTCGCTGCAACGTCGTTTCGCTAAGGGAAATCAAACGGTACGTCGTTATATCAAAGAAGGCCGAATCGGTCAGGTGCTCCGCCTAGACCTCTACTCACCGCCTAATCTGCTCGATTGCGGTATCCATACGTTTGACCAAGCGATTAGCTATATGGACGAAACGCCTGCGAAAACCGTGCTTGGCGCAGTAGATACTACCGAGATCTATAACTGGTTCAACGTGCCCTCCGAATGCGGCGCGACCGGACAAATTCTATTCGCGAACGGCGTACAGGCTAGCCTCTATTCCGGCTCTATCGATACATGGGAACCAAGTCAGGATATGACGAAGATCTGGGCCGGTGTTCGCGTCATTGGCACCGAAGGATTTATCGAAGTGATGTGGGACGGGCAAATCGTCAAGGGAATCAACTACGACGATTCTTCTTGGAAGCCTGAGATGGAGCTGTCCTCCATGTCCGATCAGATGATCGGTTATGTCCGTCATGCGATCGACTGCCTGGAGACAGGTGAAGAACCTGAAGCCTCGCATCAGAAGGCAACTCGCGCTTCGGAAATTATTTTCGCAGTCTATGAGTCGGTTCGCCGCAATGCGCGGGTAGAGCTTCCGCTTACCGGCGTTACGGACAGCCCTTTTATCACGATGCTTAATGACGGCCATTTCGCCAAATAAAGGAGCGGGAAACTAACCATGACAAGACCGAAGCTTGGTTTAATTGGAATCGTGCATGAGGAAGCACAGCAGGATTTCTGGGGCACGATGAAGCGCGTAGCTGAGATCGGCTATAAGGGAATCGAAGGCGGCGGTGAGCTTCTTAAGGGAGATGTCGATGCGAATGTCGCACGTTTCCACGAACTGTGCCTGCAAGTAGCAACGCATAGCGTCCCTAGCAAGGAACTGCTCAAGGACGAGAAGGAAGTCGATCGCCTGATTCGTGAGGCACATGCCTTGCAAACGAAGGATGTTACGTTCTGGTGGGACGTCGTTGATAATAGAGATCAGCTGCTTCGCGATGCTGAATTGTACGATGCGGCAGGCGCGCGGTTTGCGGCAGAGGGACTGCGGTTCTGCTATCATAACCATGCACATGAATTCGAGAGAACGTTTGGCGGCCTATACTCCCTGGATATTCTGGCTGAACACACAGATCCGAAGCATCTCTTCTTCCGTATGGATGTGGCTTGGATTACACTCGGCGGAGCAGATCCGGCGCATATCCTTCGTAAGATGGCGGGTCGCGTACCGGCCATTCATTTGAAAGATGTGTACGGTACAGACGAGGTTGGGAAGTGGACGGCTGTCGGTACCGGCGTCGTCAACATTCAAGCGTCGATTGAAGCCGCTACCGAAATCGGTGTGGAATGGATGACGGTCGAGCAAGATCAGCTCCGTAACCTCACCGGTATCGAGACGGCGACAGTCAGCTACTTGAACTTGAAAGAAAAGGGTTTGCTCTAATTGATCTTATCATAGTACGAACAACAGGCAGCTGAGATATGGATCTCGGCTGCCTGTTGTTGTATGAGACGTTAGATGGGTTACAAACGCGGCAGTGAATGGAATTCCAATCAGCTGCACACTTTTCTCGATCTGATGCGTCTAGATATTGAGATATCTACATGTTATTGGAAAATGGGGGGCAATCAGATGCTGAAACGGGTCGCAGCCATCACTGCAATGATGCTAACAATGACTGGATTAGCCTGGGTGGGACATGGACAGGCAGAGGTGCCAGTCGCAGGTAAAGCAATCACAGCTGTACAGAAGCCAGCCGAGGAACGACTGTACCGCGTTGAATTAGACGGTAAATTTGGTCTCATCAATAGTAAAGGTAAGCCGGTAGTAGCGCCGATCTACGATGGCATCTGGTACGACAATAAACCGGGGAATCCGTATGTGATCACGAATCTTGCAGAGAAGAAGCAGACGTATTACAGCCTTGCAGGAGACAAGTTGTTTGATTGTCCGTTAAATACATGCAGCTTGATGTACGACGGTCGAACGCAATTTACAACCAAGATTCAAGGGGTTAATGGGAAGTATGAGTTTCGGTACGGATTTAAGGACAGCCAGGGGCAAACCGCCATTCAGCCAATCTATGTGAATGCGTTTCAATTCTCCGAGGGATTGGCTCGCGTGAATCTCGGTAAAGCTTCGGGCTTCATCGACACGAAGGGTCAACTAGTCATTCCGTATCAATTCAGCTACACCACGGACTTCGCAGAGGGAATGTCGGCCGTTAAGCTGGCTTCCAACGGCAAGTTCGGCTATATCAACACATCAGGAAAGCTCGTGGTTACTCCGCGGTTTACCCATGCGACGTCATTCTCTGATGGCGTTGCCGCCGTGTATGAGAATGGCAAATACGGCTATATCGATAAAACCGGAACGTATATACTGAAGCCGCAGTTCTCGATGGCGCAGCCGTTCTCGGAAGGGCTGGCGTTCGTTGAACGCAACGGGGTTACCTTCTACATCAACAAGAAGGGACAGAAGGTCATCCAGAATATTAGAGCGGGTGGCACCTTCTCCGGCGGTCTGGCTCCGGCAAGCATAGGGCAGAAATACGGCTTTATCAACACTTCCGGCAAGTTTGTGATCAAGGAACAGCTGGAATGGGCGGCTTCATTCGCCGGGGAGTTGGCAGAGGTTTATATTAACGTTCCGAACTCGCGGGACTATATACGAGGTTATATCAACCGCAGCGGAACGATTGTATGGCCGCCGCAGCAATGAGTCGAAGCTGCCTCTGAAGTCTACCCATAGACTTCAGGGGCAGCTTTATTTGTATTGGCAAATAGCCCCCGAAATAGCGATCCTCATTATAACGACGCGCAATAATTCCAATGAAATCCACCTATTAACTGTATTTTCCACCCGATCATTTATGCGGTTTTGCTATGCAACTATGAAAAATAAAGTTGTATAATAGAGTTGCTGAAAGCGGTTACGGAAAGGGGGGGCAGGGTGATTAACTTAATGATAGTCGATGATGAAGAAACGACACGTGATAGTTTGATGGAGTTGGTGCCCTGGTCCGATTGGGGAATTACAGAGGCGCACTCGGCGGAGAACGGCAATGCGGCGCTTGCGCTTGCAGAGAAGTTCAAGCCGTCGATCTTGCTGACCGATATTCGCATGCCGAAGATGAATGGCATTGAGCTGGCACAGAGAATCCGTGGCCTTTACCCGGATTGCGAGATCATATTCCTAAGCGGTTTCTCGGACAAGGAATACTTGAAGTCGGCTATTCAATTGCATGCAGTTGATTATCTGGACAAACCGGTCGATATGGAGCAATTGAAGACGCTGTTCACTGCGGTGGTGAAGAAGATTGTACATGCAGCAAGCAAAACCGTAGATATCCAGTACCGGCGCGAAGAAATGGTGGTGGATGTGATCTGTAACAAAACGGATCTCTCCGTGTGGATGGATCGTGTTGACACCAGCATCCTGCCGTTAACGAATGGTGAACTATACCGCGTCTATACGTTTCTGTTTAATTGGTCCTCTACCGCTGCAGAAGATGAGAAAACGCTGATGAAACAGCGTATTCTGCACCTGCTGAATCATGCGCCAACAGATATGAATCGGAGATATATCGCTGGATTCGTGGGAGATAGACGCTTGGCGATCATCGCGAATGATGACGACGAATCGCAGCCCAAGCATGCAGAGGCTTTCGCGCGGCATTTGCTGAACCGGCTTCAAGAGGCTGCCCAAGGCGCCTATTCTCTGACTGCAGGCTGCAGCAATCAAACGGCCCGAACCGATGAATTCTCCGTGCTGTACAAGGACGCGTCCGAAGCAGCGAAGCGTCAATTCTACTCGGGGACGAATCGGATCTATTATCCGAATTCCGCTGCGCCTGCCTGTTATGAGCCGGACAAGTCCGCCTATACCCGCTTTAAGAAAATGCTCAGAAGCGACCCGCCTGAAGCTATTATCGCTTATGTGAATCAGATGACAGAGGCAATTGCCGCAGCCGTAGACCCCGACACGAATAAGATCAGAAACCTTTATTTCAATCATTTGCGAATTCTGTTTGAAGTGACGATGCAGTGGGATGCGGCCGATTCAGGCGATGAGCAAGAAACGACCTATATGTGGCGGGAAGTCGATACGCGCATTACGCTTAACGAGCTTGCCGAGTTTCTGCGCTCTAATATCGAAATGACGATGCAGAAGCCGGAGAGCAAGGCAGGCGGCATCGAGAAGGTAGAGGAGATCAAGAAGTACATCGCAAGCCACTACGACAGTAATCAATTGTCGATTCAAACCATCGCCGAGCACACCTTTCTGAGCCAAACGTACTTATGCGCTCTATTCAAGAAATCAACCGGCCGTACGATTAATGAATTCATTACGGAGCTTCGAATCGAGAAAGCCAAAGGGCTGCTGCAGGACCGCAATAAGAAGCTGTACGATATTACAACCGAGATTGGGCTCACGGATACGAACTATTTCTCAACGCTGTTCAAGAAATACACAGGCTCCACACCATCCGAGTATAGAATGAAGCTGCTCTATGAGAGTTAACATCTATCGCGATTTGAAAATGCATTATAAGCTTTTTCTGCAATATTTATTGCTGCTTGCGATTCCGTTCACTTTGTTCATTATCGTGAATTACCGCATCTCGTCTAAGGATCTTGAGGCGCAAGCAAGGTATTCCTCCCGGCAAGTGTTCGAACAAAGCCGTTCCTTTATGGAGTTTAAGCTTTATGTAGCCAAGAACTTCTTAACCATCCTAGCGTCGAATGAGAAAATCCAAGATATTTTGCATCGGAATGCCAGCTATTACTTCAACAGCTATGGCTTATGGAGCTTCGATGTTGAAGGAATCCGCAAGCAATTTTATATCACTAAGCCAAGTGAAGACATTATCAAAACAAGCTTGTATACCTCTCAGGCCGTTGCGAGCACGAACGAAACCGATGATGTGATGAGCACCGATCGGATCGCGGACACCGCCTGGTATGCGAATTTGAATAAGAGCAGCACCACCTTTGAGGTTTTCCCAAGCATGATCCTGCTGAATGATTTGCAGAAGGAGAAGACGCCGACGTTTACGATCGCAAGAAGCATCTTCGATAACGAAAGCTTCCAGAATGTCATTGGGGTACTCAGTGTCGACATGCCGAAGAGCATATTCGAATCCATTCTGAATCGAGTTGCGTTTACGAAGGAGTCCTCCGTATTTCTGATCAACCAAGCCGGCGAGATTCTGGTTCATTCCTCCCATGCGAATGCGGGCATGCTGTCGTTTAAGTCGGATATTCTGAAAGGAAGTACGAACGATCAGTTCAAGGAAGGCGTCTGGGGCAAGCGGGTTTTTGACAATGCAGAGTATTTGGTTGGCGCACAGATGGTGGAGGATTCGGAATGGTATTTGGTCAGCTTGACCCCGTATAAGGAGATTCTGGGCTCCCAGAAGAAAGCGATGAAGCAAATGCTGGTCATTGCGTTCCTAATCGCGATGTTCCTGCTGCCGCTGGCTTTCCTTGCTGCTGCGTCCGGTACGCGCAGAATCCGCGGTTTGATCTCGCAGATGAAGAGTGTGAAGCAGGGGGATTTCGATCTTCACATCCAGCATGAGGGCAAGGATGAGATCGGGGAATTATCGCGGAACTTCAAGTCTATGATCGCCAAGGTTACTCAATTGCTCGATGAGAAATATGCGCTCGGGCAAGAAGTGAAGTCGATGGAGCTCAAAGCGCTGCAAGCGCAAATTAATCCGCATTTTCTCTATAATACGCTTGATTTGATTTACTGGAAGGCGATGCGCATTCAGGAGCAAGGGATCTATGATTTGGTCCAGTCGCTGTCCAAATTCTATAAGCTTAGCTTGAGTAAAGGGGAGGATATCGTCTCCTTGCGCAATGAAGTGGAGCATATCTCCGCCTACATTGACATCCAGAACGCGAGATTCAAGAACGGCATAACGCTGGCAATCGATATTTCGGAAGCGCTTTATGAACATCCGATGCCCAAAATCACGCTGCAGCCGCTGGTCGAAAATTCAATCATTCACGGCATTCTGGAGTCGGAAAGTGAAACGGGAACGATTACGATCAGCGCAACTACAAGTAACGGCAAGTTTGTCATTATGGTAAAAGACGACGGGGTAGGCATTTCGCAGGAGAACCTTGAGCGTATTTTCAATCGAGATCGAACGGATCCCTTCCATGGTTATGGCGCTAACAATATCAATAAGCGAATTAAACTGCTCTATGGGGAAGAGTATGGCCTTGTCTACAAGCGCAACGAGGGATCGGGAGTTACAGTCATAATCGATTTGCCGTTGTAAATGTAAGGCCGCCCCGCCCAAAGCCTTACCGGCTTCAGGGAGCGCGGCTTTTATGTTGTAAACGGGCGTTCGCTGTCTAAATTACTTTGCCATGTTGCGTAAGATTGCAAAGGGATCGTAATTTTCTCTCGTAGCACGGATTATGAAAACGCTTTATTATGAAAGCGTAACCAATAAACGACATTCGGTAAGAGGTGGATGAATGCAAAGGGCTCTGAAGAAAAAGGGATTCCTATACGAGATTATGAAAAACCGTATTCTCTATCTAATGTTTCTGCCCGTCGGGCTCTACTTTCTCGTGCTGGCATATCTTCCGATGCCGGGTATCGTCATCGCATTCAAGGAGTACTCTTACGATGGCGGTATCTTCGGAAGCAAATGGAATGGAATCGAAAACTTCAAATACTTCTTCGAATCGGGCAAGCTGTGGCTCGTTACGAAGAACACGGTGCTGTACAATCTCGTGTTTCTGACGGTTAGCACGATTCTATCGGTTATTGTCGCCATCCTAATTGCGGAAATGGTCGGCAAATACTTTAAGAAGACGGCGCAGACGTTCATGTTTCTACCGTACTTCATCTCCTGGGTTACCGTCTCGGCGTTCTTCTACAATATCTTTAATTATGATTACGGCGCGCTCAACTCATGGCTGAAGTCGCTTGGCGCAGAGCCGATCGACATCTACTCGAATCCGAATATGTGGCTCATCCTTCTGCCATTATTCTATGTATGGAAGGGAATCGGCTTCTCCAGCGTGCTGTACCTGTCAGCGATTATGGGAATTGATCATGAGAGCTACGAATCCGCTAAGATCGACGGCGCGAATTTGTACCAACGGATCTGGTACATTACCATTCCGATGCTGAAGCCGACTATCATTACACTGGTTCTGCTCGGACTATCCAGAATCATGCGCGGGGAATTCGATATGTTCTACCAACTTATCGGCGACAACGGCCTCTTGGCCGACACGACGGATATTATCGATACATTCGTCTTCCGCTCCCTCATCTTCGCGAATGATTTCGGAATGGCTTCCGCCGGCGGCGTCTACCAATCCGTTCTGAGCTTCTTCATTATCTACGCGGTTAACTGGGGCGTTAAGAAATGGAACAGCGATTATGCGCTCTATTAGTCACTCTCGGTTCGAGCAGGGAAGGCGGTTCAAGTCTATGAAAATGGGAAAAGACGTCATCACCTTTAATATCATCGCATTCATCATTGTAGGCTTCATTGGCATCGCAACGATATTGCCATTCATTATGCTTCTTGTGGGATCCTTTCAATCCGAGAGCTCGATCCTGCAGTATGGCTATTCGCTTCTTCCGCGGACATTTGACCTTGGCGCATATAAATTCATATTTCTGGAGCCCGAGAAGATCTTCCACAGTTATCTGGTCACGATATTTCTTACAATAGCGGGTACCGGAATATCCATCTTCTTCTCATCGATGACCGCATATGTGCTCGCCAGAAAAGATGTGAAATACCGCAATGGGATGGCCTTTTACCTCTTCTTTACGACCTTGTTCAGCGGAGGCTTAGTGCCTTACTACCTGCTGATGTCCAATTATCTGCAGCTGCGAAATACGATGATGATTCTGCTTTTGAACGGGATGTTTAACGTCATTTACATCCTGATTCTGAGAACTTATATCGCGAACAGCATTCCGGATTCCATCTCCGAATCGGCCAAGATCGACGGGGCGAATGACTTCTCCATCTTCATTAGAGTCGTGTTCCCGCTGCTAAAGCCGGCGCTCGCATCGATCGGGCTGTTCATCGCCCTCGGGTATTGGAACGATTGGTATACGGCAACGCTGTTCATTACCAAAGACAACTTGTTCCCGCTGCAGTACACGCTTTACCGAATTCTGAGCTCGACGACCTTCGCGAAACAGATGCTGCAGAATAACGGCGCTGCTTCAGCGATTGAACTCCCGCAGCAAACGGTGAAGCTCGCACTGACAGTTGTCGCTACGGGGCCGATCGTATTCGCTTACCCGTTCGTACAGAAGTATTTCGTTGCCGGTCTCACGATCGGATCAGTCAAAGGCTAGTCAAGTTTGGTTAATTCCGCTGCAAGCGGTTTAACATAGTTCATTCAATAATTGGGAGGTTAAACAAAGATGAGCAAGAAATCCAAAGCACTGAGTCTGAGTTTATCGCTTACGCTCTGCCTGATGTTAATCTTGTCCGCTTGTTCCAAGAATGACAATGGCAACAACAATGCAGCAAACAACAAGCCTGCCAATGAGACGAAGAACAATGCAGCGGCAAGCAACACGGACAACAGCGCAGGTACCAATGACACAGCAGCCGACAACACAGAGAAACCGCAATTGGATAAAGTGACGTTGAAATTCGTTCTTCTCGGCGAAGCTCCGAAGGATAACGATGCGGTCATGGCTGAAATTAACAAGAAGCTCGAAGCAGACATTAACGCGACGATTGAATTGACTTATATTCCATTTGCAGACATTAATACGAAGTATCCGCTCGTACTGGCTTCCCCGCAGGACTGGGACGTCATCTTCGGTAACGTCAACTACGGCTCCAACGCTTCCAAAGGCGGTTATCACGAAATTACGCTAGACGATGTAAACAAGTTTATGCCATTGACGGCATCAGCGACGTCCGAAGGCCAATGGACGGATGCCCGCGTTAACGGCAAAATCTACATGATTCCGCAAACGTTCAAGGAATTGGACGTGGGTACAGGCTTCATCCGAGAAGATCTTCGCAAAAAGTACAATGTACCTGAAATTAAAACCTTCAAAGACCTGGGCGCTTACTTCCAAGCGCTGAAAGACAATGAGAAAGGGATGCTTCCTGTCGACGGTTCTGCCTCTGATATTCAAGGCATCTTCGGCGGCTTGATGAAGAACTACGTGATTAAAGAAGCTCCATATATCACCGGTTTCTTCCCGGATGATACGAACTACACGATTACGGGCTTGCTAGACGATGCGTTCAAAGCGAAGTTTATCGATGCTGCCAAAACGATGAAGGATTGGGCTGACAAAGGGTTGCTGCCTAAGAACGCTTTCGCACAGAAGACAGCTGCGGCTGACCTTGCCAAAGAAGGCAAATCCGGCTACTGGGCGAATGCATTCGAGAACTATGCGCAATACAGCTCCGATATGATCGCTAAAGGCTGGGAGCTTGGCGCCGTCAACAACCTGACGGACAGCGGCGTCGTCATGACTCGTCCTGCTACCGGTAATGGTTTCGCATTCTCGCCGAAAACGAAAAACTACGAAAGAGCGCTCATGGCGATTGACCTGCTGCACCAAGACAAATCGTACAACATGCTGCTCGCATTCGGTATCGAAGGCAAGAACTATACGCTTAATGGCGACGGCAAGCTTGTTGTCGCTCAGGCCGATCCGAATCCGTATCCGATGTACGGCGCGGGCTGGTGGTCCAACAACCGTGACCAATGGCCGCCGCTTGAGAGCTATACGCAGCAATATATCGACACGAAGAAAGCGCTGCTTGAGAAAGCACAGCCATTCCTGCTTAACGGATTTAACATCGACACGACAAACATTAAGACGGAGCTTGCGAACATCGTGAACATCGATAAGCAATACTCTGCACCGATTCAAATGGGTCTTGTTAAAGACGTTGACGCCGCAGTAGCTGATCTGATCGAAAGATACAAGAAAGCCGGTGCGGAGAAGGTGTTGGAAGAAGTGAAGAAGCAAGCAGCGGAATTCGTTGCATCGAAGCAAGCGCAATAATATAACGGAAGAAGGTTGCTCCTCTAAGCAACGGCGGCTGGAGTAAGCTGTCGTTGCTTAATGGGTAGCAGCCTTTTTTTTGAACAAATGGAGGTTTACATGGATAAGAAAAAGATGTTTATTACACCAACCACGCATTGGGACCGGGAATGGGTGATGACCAAAGGCCAATTCCAGGTTCGTTTGGTTCATTTGATCGATCGGCTGCTGCACATCATGGATGAACATCGGACTTATCGGTTTCTGCTTGATGGGCAAGCCATTGTGCTTGAAGATTACTTAGCCATCAAGCCGGAGCAGAGAGAACGGATGGCTGCGCTGATGGAGTCCGGCAGGCTGGTTACCGGTCCTTGGTATGTGCTGGCTGATCAGTTTATGGAGAACGGAGAGTCTACCATACGGAACTTGCTGATCGGCATGGACTTGATTCGGCAAATGCGCGGCAGGCCGATGATGCTCGGCTATGTGCCGGATTCCTTCGGGAGTATTGCGAGCTTGCCGATGATTCTGAATGGTTTTGGGATCCACTATGCCACGTTCGGGCGTGGACGTCCTCGCTGGGATGATGAACTGGCCGAGTACGAATTCTGGTGGGAGGGTCCTGCGGGTTCGAAGGTTTTGGCGGCCAATCATGGGTATAGCCTCGGGATTTTTCTAAGCTATCCGGATATTTGGTCCGATATTAGTCATCCGTCTTCGCTTGCTCCGGATGCGGAGATGACTTTGGGCAGCTTCCTTGAGGAGGCGCAGAAGCAGCTCGATAAGGCAGCTACATCGAATCTGTACATGTCCGTTGGAATTGACCACATGGAGCCTCGGCCATCCCTGCCGGGGATCGTCGATTATATCAATCAGCATCAAGAGGAATATGAGCTCAAGTACGCTATGCCGGAAGATTATCTGGCTGCAGTTGCAGCAGCGGCTGGTGGATTGTCCACATATGCGGGAGAGATGAGAGGCTCAGATGACCTTCCGATGGATTTGGTAGGCACGTTATCTTCTTATATGAGCTTGAAGCAGCAGAACGATGCCAGCGAAATTCTATTGCAGCGATTAATAGAGCCATTGTGGGTGATGGCTTCGAGCGCGAGCGGCGCAAACTATCCGAAGGGGCTCATTCAGAACCTATGGAAGCTGCTGCTTGCAAACCACCCGCATGATTCCATCTGCGGCTGCAGCCTGGACCAAGTTCATAAGGATATGCGGAACCGATTCGAGGAGATCGAGAACACCGGTGCCTATCTGATCAAGGATGGACTTCACCAACTGATAGGAGCTATTGATACCAACTCTCCGAATAATGATGCGATTGCAGTTGTGGTGGTGAACCCGCTTGGCCGCAGGCATGCCGGCCCAGTGAAGCGTTATGTGCGAGTTCCGAAGCGATTCAAGCATGATGCCTATAGGCTGGTTGATGAGAAGGGGCAAACCATTCCAGCGAGAATCCGCCATATCGTCGATAAGAATAAAGATTTGGAAAGCGAATATATGACTGCCGATATGCTGGCTGTGTTAATTTCGAAGACTAGCGGGGATACGCGCGCGGATAATCAGGTATTCACGGTATTGGAGATTGATTTTGTAGCTGAGGAAGTTCCCGCAAACGGATATCGGACTTATTGGGTGAAGCCAGCCGGCATGCAGAACGAAGCTGCGCCAGCGGAGTCACTTCGATTGTGTGAAGACGGGATGGAGAACGAAGCCATCCAAGTTCGGTTTCACAACGATGGGACATTTGACCTTCTTTATAAGCGTACAGGCCGCAAATATCGTAATCTCAATTACTTCGTGGATCGGGAAGAAACGGGCGATTTATATGATCATCATGAATTTGCAGACTATGATGAGCGCGATTCCAGGACGATCGGAGCGAAGTGGCAGCTTCATGAACATGCTCCGGATCGCATTGTCTATAGAGCCGAGATGAGCTGGGCGCTGCCTGAAGCGAACTTGAATGATAAACGATCCTCTGTACATGCTGAAGTTCCTATGACGATGTACGCAACTTTGTATGCGGGTATCGAGAGGCTCGACATTGCAATTGATATGAATAACAGCTGCAAGGATCATATGCTGAGAGTTGCTTTCGAGACGGGTCTGCACACGCAGTCGGTTGCGGCATACGATCATTTTCATGTTGTGGACCGGAGTGTCAGGGCTGCCGGAGGAGAGTGGAGAGATGAGCCGTTTCAAGAGTTTATTGATGTATCAGATGGACGAGAAGGACTCTGCCTATCGACAAAAGGACTTCCGGCTTATGAAGCAGTAAGTGCCGGTGACAGAGGAACAACTATGCAGCTTACCTTAGTTCGGTCGGCAGGCAGCATCGGTCAAGCAGCCGGCGCCAATTATCCGGCTCCGGGCGGTCAGTGCCAAGGTCCGCATCGGTTCGAATATGCGTTAATTCCCCATGAAGAGGATTGGCGGCAAGGACAATGTTTGGGGAAAGCTTCAGATTATCGCACACCTCTAATGGTGGAAGCGTCGCTGCAGCATGATGGGAATTGGCCATCTTGTGGCTCACTATTCTCCTTCCAATCGACAGGGAGCAGAGACTTGTTTATGAGTTGTCTTAAGCAAGCCGAGGATCGAAGCGGGTGGATTGCCCGTTTGTGGAATCCTTTACAGTCGGGGCACGTTCATGTTCAAAGCTCGTTCCTTGATGTGGATATCTGCACGGCTTTACTAGATGAGAGTCTGAAGGAACAGGTGGAGGATGCAGCAGGAGAAGGCATTCCGATGAAAGCAGGAGAGCTTATCACGATTAAGCTTCAAGAGCGAATTCATGGACAAGAGGGAGAGCGATGATGGCCAACTATCAATTAACCTATGAGAACTATCTGGATAAAGTGTACGGGGCATGGCTGGGCAAGAGCATCGCCGGTACGATCGGTGCACCGTTCGAGGGCAGGAAGGAATTGTTCGATTACGAATACGACCCTCGTGCAATCGCTGAAATGCTTCCGAATGACGACTTGGATCTTCAGGTGTTATGGCTGCATGTTCTTGAGCAGAAAGGCGTTTATTTCACCTCGATGGACTTGGCCGAAGCCTTCTACGAGCGTTATCCTTTCGTGCCCGGTGAATATGCCTGGTTCAAGAAAAACTATAATCGCGGCATTTATCCGCCTGTATCGGGTGCTTTCAATAATCGCTATTATATCAACGGAATGGGCTGTCCCATTCGTTCCGAAATATGGGCTTGTGTCGCTCCGGGCAATCCCGAACTCGCAGCCGAGTTTGCCGGGCGTGATGGCATGCTGGACCATGAAGGTGATTCCATCTACGCGGAGCAGTATTTGGCAGCAGTTGAAGCGATGGCCTTCATCGAAGATGATCTCATGAAATTGCTGCGGGACGGGATGGTCTATTTGCCTGAGGGCACAAAAATCCGCCGACTAGTAGAGGACACGATGGCATGGTGCTCACAGGACCTGACCTGGCAGCAGGTTCGTTCTCGAATCATTCGCGATTACGGTCACCCGGACTGTACGAACCTCTATCAGAATATCGGATTTACGCTTGTATGTTTGTTTTACGGCAAAGGGGATTTTCTTGAAACGACGATGATCGCGCTCAATTGCGGCTTCGATACCGACTGCAGCTGCGCAACGGCGGGGGCTCTATTGGGCATTATATATGGTGCGCGTTATTTAATAGAGAAGCATGCCTTCTACGATACGAGCTACAAGCTCGACGTGAAAGTGACTCGCCGCTCTAACCAACTGGCTGATTTGGCTGAAGATACTTGCGTGGCGGGTTTGACTATCCTGAGGGAGCTTAATGATCGGATAGAGGTAAGCGATATACCGGTTGGACTAGGCTCCATTCCAGCGAACCAGCCGCAGCCTTCCATAGTGATCTCCGTGGATTATCAGGGGATTCCAGTCGTTGGATGGCGCGGAAGCAAGACGATCGCCATTGGTCTGTCGAACGAGACGGAGTATGTCGCTGTCGACCAATTGACAGTCGACTTGCCTGACGGCTGGCTGAGTGATTGGACTTCACAGCATATCGTTCTACAGCCGGGGGAGACCAAGTCCGTATCGCTCACGGTAAGCGTACCGGAGCAGATCACCTATCTATCGGAGAAAAATTTGCTGACGGCCGCATTCGGCGAGTCTACCTTTGTCTTCGGACTGAACGGAGCACAGGTTTGGAAGGTGTACGGACCGTTTTGGGAAAATCATATCGACCTTCCACGCACGGAGCTCGGCGAGTGGTATTACGGCGCATTCCAAGGCACAAGGGACGAAGTCGCCGATTTGACTCGGCAATTCCATCTCAATACGAAGGCCGATGCGAGTAAAGATTATAGGAGCTTAGTCGATTCGTTGGACTATCGACTCGTGAATGTAACAGAGGACTTGTTCTCGGTATCTGATCTGATCGGCTTCCAGGGGCCTTGCGTCGTATACGCGGAGCGGGAGATCGAGCTTCCGGAGGGCCGAGAGGTTAATATCATATTCGGACATACGGAGGCCTACCGGTTGTGGATTAACGATCAATTAATCAGCGAGGCGGATCATCACGATTGGTGGACAGCCGAGAACCGGCATCACTCTGAGGTTAAGCTGCGTCAAGGGAGAAATAAGATTAGGCTTCAGGCGATACGGCGCGGACGTCACGCGGATTACAGCCTAATCTTCACCGAGCTGGGCCAGTCGTTCCCGCATCATATTACGGATCTTGGTTCGTGGATCGAGCTCAAGTAGCGCAACAATCATGCACTCGCTCGCTCCGAATCCCCACCTAAAAAAGATGGCAACAAGAGGTAACCCTTGTGCCTTCTTTTTTTAGCTTGCTTCACGCACTCTCACGCCTATGTAGCAGTGCCGTTGGAGGACCACAAGAAATGTTGCGCTTTCTGCAACATTAATGGGGTTTATCGAGTCTATTCTTGAAAATGTTGCGCAAAGCGCAACATTTTCGGTCTAATAAGCTCATATGGCGCTCATTTGCTCAGAAATGCTGCATTTCCTGCAACATTAGCTCCACTAGTACCCTCGAGACGGCCAAATTCTTGCACTTTATGCAACAATCATGCACTCGCTCGCTCCGAATCCCCTCGCTCCCTATTATAAAAACACGAATCCATGAGATATAATACATATTAAACGATGAGATCATAGCTGTTAGTCTTTATACAGGTGATGTTTCTGGAGTGGGTCGAGCGGGTTTTTCGTGAGCTGGAGGAAGGGAAGCGGTAAGTTCGCGATATGGCGGCTTGAACAGGGGCAGCATCACGCTCTGAGCATCACTGACAAGCATCCTGCGCGAGCAGCTATATTTCAGGAACGTCTAAACGCAAAATGAATCGACGAGGAGCCCTAATACATGACACAGAATAACTATCAAGCGTTAATCGAAGATCGCATCTTCATGGGCGGAGCCGCGGATGTAGAGGAAATGGTCAAGAACGAAAAGGTTGATGTCGTCATTGACTTGCGTGCCGAAGCTAAGGGTTGTGCGTATGAGGGGGCGGAAGTGGAGTGGGTTCAGATCCCCCTGGGAGACAATACGGCGGATGACCATCTCCTATTTAAGCAAGCAATTGATGAAGTTGTTGGTGCGTATAAGAGCGGTAAGAAAGTAGCTTTTCATTGTGCAGGCGGCGGTGGCCGTACAGGTGTAGTGGCAGTGGGAACGCTGATCGAGCTTGCGCAAGCAGCCGGAATTGAGGAAGCAGAAGCGAAGGCAATCGACATTCGCGCCAAAATCAACATTAAACCGCCGCAGCGTGAAGCACTCGAGAAGTTATACAACAAGAAATAATGTGACTGCCCACCGACTTGGTACCTATTGTCATAACTCTTCTATTGATACATAATGTATCTATATTGAAGGAGGAGTGATCATTCTTGAAGAAGCTGCTATCGTCCGTCTTGATTGCTTGTTTATGGTTAGCTACGTTCAGCATTGTTCCGGCAAGTGCGGCAGCACCCGGTAATCTCAGCATTGTGCTGCAGCTGGATGGGATCACTGGCGATTCTACGATCAAAGGCTACGAGAAATGGAGTATCGTTACCGGCGCTTCATTTTCCTTATCCAGTCTGGGCTCTGGTACAGTCGGTGCCGGAAGTGGAAGCTCGAAAGTAAGCCTCTCAGAACTCACCATTACTAAATCGACCGATGCAGCTTCGATTCCGATCATGATGACTGCCATGAAAGGCGTACATATTCCGAAGGGCAAGCTTGTATTTACGCGCCAGGAAGGGACGGGGGCGCAAACCCCTTACCTTATGCTTGAGCTTGAAGACATAGCCATTACCAACTATACCTTTGATGATACCGACGAAACGGTGAAGCTTAATTATACGAAGATCAAGTGGACCTTCTGGTCTACGGATGCGAGAGGCGTTCGTACGCCAATCACAGGCGGCTGGGATGTTAAGAATAATAAAGCCGCATAAAGGTTCATGAGAAGGCAGCCGAGGCGGCTGCCTTTTTTGTCGTGCATTCGGAGCTGCAGGTGGCAACAGTTGTGGGGGGGTGAAGTGAAGAAGGGTTTCCGCCGCAGATGTCGAAACAACAAAGCAACGTCAATACATGGAGAGAGTGAGTACGTTGAAAGCAAATCGAATGGAAGCGTTCAGCGATGGCGTGTTCGCCATCATCATTACAATTATGGTGCTGGAGCTCAAAGTACCGGAAGGCCATGAGTGGCACTCGCTGATCGGGCTGGCGCCGAAGCTGCTCAGTTACCTGTTAAGCTTCATCTATGTCGGGATCTATTGGAATAATCATCATCATCTTCTTCATGCCGTTCACACGCTAACCGGCAAGCTGATGTGGCTCAATATGCTGCTGCTGTTCTGGTTATCACTTGTGCCTTTCTCTACGGCATGGATAGGAGAGAGTTACTTTGCCCCCACGCCAACAGCGTTGTATGGCATCGTGCTGCTGCTTGCTTCGATGTCGTACTGGTTATTGCAGCTTGCGATTCTTGGACAGCATCCATCAGACTCTGCAATTAAAACGGCGATAGGGAGAGATTTCAAAGGCAAGATTTCGCCTTTGATCTATCTATCTGCAATCGTGACAGCCTATCTTAACGCATGGGTATCCTGTTTCTTCTTCGCGCTTGTTGCGGTGCTCTGGTTTGTCCCTGATAAGCGAATTGAACGTGTATTGCAGAGAAAAGGAAATTAGAAGGAAAGAGGAAAGAGGAAAGAGAGTCGGACTGATCAGAACACGGATCGGCCGACTTTTTTTGCGTTTCTGCCGAATTATCATAATTATAAGCCTGACTGCAAACTATAAGGAAATAATTAACTGTTGGCAGGTGGTGATGGCATGTTCCGCTTCAAGAAATCAATCCCCAAATCCGGTAAACCACGATCCGTTGAAATGGAATCCGGAGATCTTGATAAGAAGATTGCACAGATTCAGAACTATTTTGCACAAACGGAAGATCTGAAGCTGCAGAAGCTCCCATGTTCAGATCAAACCTGCGCTTTGATGTATCTGGAGTCACTCGTCAAGTCGGCTTCCATACAAACGATTGTCATTGATGCATTGGTTGAATCCAGCTCCGGTGATATCGAGCAGAAGGTAACTGCAGTTGAAGTTAAAAAGACATCCGATCTGATTCAAATCGGAAAATATATGCTGGAAGGTCATTGCGTCATTTTAACGGAAGGCGACTCGACAGCCACCGTAATACCCGTTGCAAAGTCGCAAGACCGAGCCATACAAGAGCCTAGAGACGAACAAATCATTAAAGGCGCCCATGATGGATTTATTGAAAGCCTTAGCACAAATTTGTTTTTGCTTCGCAACCGAATGAAAAACCCCAAATTGAAAGTCAAGTATTACACGTTAGGCAGCGTCACGAATACGAAAGTGGCCATGATCTATATGGATGGCTTTGCAGATCCCAAGATCGTTGCGGAATGTGAGAAAAGGCTCTCCGAGATTGATTTGGAGTATTTGTATTCCGTCGGAAACATCGATGAAATGCTTGAGGAGCATCCGATGTCTCCTTTTCCGCAAACGCTGCAGACTGAAAGGCCGGATCGGGCGGTTTCCTACCTGATGGAAGGCAAAATTACGATCATCGTCGACGGCAGTCCGAGCGTTCTGGTCCTGCCGATTACGTTCTTTTCCTTTTATCAATCTCCGGATGATTACAACAGCCGCTGGATTATCGGCTCCTTTTACCGGTTCATTCGGTTAATCAGTTTCATTCTGGCGATTTGCTTGCCGGCCATCTACATCGCTACCGTGACCTACCACTCCGAGGTGCTGCCGATCGGGATCCTGTATTCGGTCAAGGTGTCTTTAACCTACGTACCGTTACCGCCTATCCTGGAAGCGCTTGTGATGCAAATCATTCTGGAGCTGTTGAAGGAGGCTGCAATCAGGCTGCCCTCTCCGATTTCCCAAACGATCGGTATTGTAGGGGGCTTAGTCATCGGAACGGCTGTGGTAGAAGCCCAATTGGTATCGCATACGATGATCGTCGTCATCGGATTAACGGCGATCGCTTCTTTCGTAACCCCGATAAACGAATTTGGAACGAGCCTTCGCATTCTGGGGTTTCCGATGATGCTGGCCGCTTCCTTATTCGGTTTTTTCGGTATCTCCATTATGTTGATGCTGATTTTTATTCACCTTTGCAAAATCGAAACACTGGGCATTCCGTATTTCACGCCGTTTGGTCCATTTCAAGGCAAAGAGAGTTTTAAAGACGTTTTTCTTAGATTACCGCTGTGGATGGTCAATAAAAGCACGCAAAAAGCGGAAGTCAGCCCCATTAAGCAAGCGATATTCGGGAGGTGGAAGCGGCCGTGAGAATGACAATAAGCAAATCCCAATTGTTTTTTATGATTGTCAAAACGCAGATTGGAATAGGCTTATTATCCTTGCCTTCTGATATTCAGGGCACAGCCAATGGAGATTCCTGGATTTCGGTTGTTATTGCCGGAGTTGTCATTCAGCTGGTGCTGCTCGTTTATTGGCGTCTGCTAAAAAAATATCCGGATGACACTTTAAGTGAAATTACGGTTCGCATGCTTGGACGATATATAGGGAAAGCGATCAACGTCGTTTATTATGGTTTCTTCGTGCTCATCGCGGCGTATGCCTGTTCACTTTACGTAGAGCTGATCAATACTTGGATGCTTCCATTGACGCCCGGATGGGTGCTGCTTCTGCTTATCGTTGGGACAAGCGTCTATTTGGCACTAGATAATTTGCGCGTCATCGCTCGGTTTTTTGTCTTTTCATCTATACTGTTTGTCGTGTTGATTCTGATCAGCATTTTGAACTTTAAGAGTGTCATGCATATTTCAAACATTTTACCTATAGGGCACTCGGGCATGATGCCAATTCTCAGCGGAAGTGAGAAAACGTTCTTCTCCATGCTCGGATTTGAGGTGACGCTGTTTTTCTACTCTCAAGTTCAAGGAAACCGGAAGGGCATGTTGCCTGTCATTTCGGCTGCCAATGGCTTTGTGACCTTGTTTTATACCTACTTTGTCCTTATCTGCTTGGTGGGATTGAGTCCAAAGGCGTTAGAGCAGGTGAGTCATCCGGTATTGTTTTTATTTAAAGGCTTGTACTTTCAGCTTTTTGATCGTTTAGATCTGATCTTCCTGGCCATTTGGATCATTCCGATGACGGCTACCATCGTTTCTTATTTATGTGTTGCCGGCAAAAGCCTCACGACCAAACGCGGCTCCTATCGAAAGCTTGTATGGTTCAGCGGGGGGATTGTCTTCGTTGCAGCCTGGTATATAACAAAAATCGAGAATATCCATCCCTTCAGTCAATGGCTGGAATATGGCTATTTGATCATGATTGCGGCGGTGCCGGTATTGCTCTGGTTCGCATCCTTCCTTGTTAAAACCAATGAAAAGGTCGGTTCAATATGAGAAGAAAGTGGCTTCTTACGGTTTGGATCTTGTTAGGCATAACGGTGCTGACAGGCTGCTGGGACAGCCAATACTTATCGACGAAGAAAATGGTAAACGGAATTAGCTTGGACAAGGACAAGGACAACCAAATACTGGTGACCGTTAGAACAGTCCAGCTCGATAGTAAAGGCGGCGGCCAATTTGATGTAAAGGACCAAGAGATGCGAGCAAGCGGGGCATCAACTGCCAGTACCGGCATGATAATAGATAGTATGCTTCCCGGCACCGTCGAAGCCAGTAAGACGCATGTTGTCATCATAGGGGAAGAACTCGCCAAACAAGGGATCAAGGTTCCCTTGGAGTACTTTTATAGGAATCCGAAAGGCTATCTGAATTCGAATATTCTAATAAGTAAGGGGCAAGCTGCCGAAGTATTATCTTTCAAGAAACTTGATAACAGTCCCATCGCATTTGGCATTAAACAATTGATTAATGGGGCTGAGCGCACGACGATCATTCCGAATCAAACGATGTATTCGATTTGGAGTCAAATGTTTGACCCGGGCGAAGATATGGTGCTGCCTTTCATTCAGAGAATAGAGAATAAAGCCTTGGTCATTGACAGTGTCGGTCTATTCGATGAGGATAAATTTACCGGTCAAACCTTGAGTAATGACGATAGTACATTGTTATTGCTCATGATCGGAAAGCTTAATAAATTTGCAAATATAGACATTCCGATAGAGCGGAGTTTACTTACCTATCAACCGCGCAAAATGAAGAGATCCATCCACTTGTCAGTCAATCAATCCACGTCCGAAATCGAATGCTTTGTGAAGGTAGACCTATATGGTGTCATTAGCAGTTATCCGAGCCATCTGGGACAGGAGGTAGATCGTGAACAGGTGAAGCAGGAAATTACCGCATACCTAAACAAGCGAGCCATAGGCGTAACAAACAAATTGCAGCAGGCGAATTGCGATGCGCTTGGTATCGGAAGAAAGCTTAAAGCCCATCATGCCAAGCTGTGGGAAACCATCGACTGGAAGAAAACATACAAGGAAATGAAGATAAAAACGGAAGTGCAGGTCCATATTGCAAATACGGGCATTATTAAATGATCGGTGATAAGGATGATCTCGCGTCATGGAGAGGTCATCTTTTTTTTTTTTTGCATTTACGATTGGCATTCACAGGCTTATAATGAGATTGATTATCATTACTAGGGGGATGCAAACATGAAAGTTTGGTATAGAGGTGCAGTTCTATTAACTGCGGCAGCAATCGTATTATCCGGTTGCGGTAAGAATGACAACAATGCTAACGCGTCCAAAGCAACCAATGCAGCTGCTGCGAATGGTGAAGGAGCAGTTGATCTAACGGAGGCGCAAGACCAATATCAGGCTTTCGGCATTGAGCAGTGTGATCTATTGATCGCGGATACGGAGAAGTTCGTAAATGCCGTCAAAGCGGGCAATATCGATGAGGCGAAGAAGCTTTATGCCCCTGCACGGATGTTTTATGAACGTATTGAGCCGATTGCAGAATCGCTTGGCGACTTCGATCCGAATATCGATGCGCGCGAAGGCGATGTGGCTGAAGCCGATTGGCGCGGATTCCACCGCATCGAGAAAGCGCTGTGGGTCGATAACTCTACGGACGGCATGACGGAGTATGCCGATCGACTTCTCAGTGATGTCAAAGCGCTTCGCGCATTGATGGAAACCGTTGAAGTAGACAGCACGATGCTCGTGACCGGCGCGGTAGAGCTGCTTAACGAGGTTTCCTCCTCGAAGGTAACAGGGGAAGAGGAACGTTATTCCCGCACGGATCTGTATGATTTTGTTGCGAACGTTCAAGGGGCGAAGAAAATTTATGAACTGTTGAAGCCTGCGCTTGCGCAGAAAGATGCGGATCTGGAGAAGCAAATCGGTGAACGCTTTACCGAATTGGAAGGCCTTCTCGATAAGTACAAGTCAGGCGACGGTTTTGTCTTGTTTACGGACTTAAAGGACGCGGATACCAAATCGCTGAGCCAATCGCTTGATGCACTTGCAGAGCCGCTTTCGCAGATGGGTACTATTTTGGGGGCGTAATTAGAGATGAAGGACCAGGAGAAGAAGAACCGTCCGGAAGACGGACAAAGCGGAATTTGGAAAAAACCAGTTAGCCGGCGCGATCTGCTCAAGATGGCCGGTATCGGCGGAGCCGGACTTCTGCTGGGCGGCCTCGGAACCGGCGGATTGCTGGAAGCAAGCAGTCGTCTGCGCGGCAACGAAACTACACAGTCCGAAGATGATATTGTTTCGTTCTACGGTACGAATCAAGCGGGCATTGCAACGCCTTCACAGGATTTTATTTGTTTTGCCGCATTTGATTTGCGGACGACGGATGTTGCGGATGTACGCGAGCTGTTCAAGAAGTGGACGGAAGCTTCCGGCGCAATGACTCGTGGACAATTAGTCGGAGAGCCCGTTCATGAGAATGAGCATGTACCGCCTACGGATACGGGGGAAGCCGCCGGACTGAATCCTTCTCGAACGACGATTACGTTTGGGGTAGGGCCAAGCTTCTTTGATGAACGATTCGGTCTTGCGGGGAAACGTCCGGCGAGCTTCGCTGAGCTGCCGCTCTTTAACGGGGATGCGCTCCGTGAGGAATGGACAGGCGGAGATATCGGCGTGCAAGTTTGTGCGAATGATCTGCAGGTTGCTTTCCATGCTATACGCAACCTCGCCCGCATAGCGCGAGGGAAGGCAGTTCTTCGGTGGACGCAGGAGGGCTTTCAACGTACCGGCCAAGCGGATCCGTCTGGCGCGACACCGCGAAATCTCATGGGGTTCAAGGATGGTACCGGCAATCCCGATATTCATGATGCGCAGACGATGAAAGAGGTCGTCTGGGCTGGGGCAGGCGATGGCGCTCCTTGGATGGCAGGGGGAAGCTACATGGTGGTAAGACGTATTCGGATACGCGTTGAAGTATGGGACCGTTCGACGCTGAAGGATCAAGAAGACACGTTCGGCCGACATCGGCACAGCGGAGCACCGATTGGTAGTCAGAAGGAAACGGATAAGCTCGATCTTGCGGCGAAGGATGAGAAGGGGAACCCGATCATTCCGATGGATGCCCACGTACGCCTTGCAAGAGGAGACAGTTCGATTCGGATTCTTCGGCGCTCCTATTCGTATTCTAGCGGTCTCGATAAGGTGACCGGACAATTGGATGCGGGCCTTCTGTTCATCAGCTATCAACGCGATATTGCCAAACAGTTCATTCCCATGCAGCAGCGGCTTGCAACCGACAAGCTGAACGAATATATCCTTCACCACGGGAGCGCGATATTCGCTTGTTTCCCCGGTGTCCGCAAAGGCGGCTATATTGGAGAGACGCTGCTGTGAGCGGAAGGGGAATAAAGATGAAGTCGAAGTTTAGTATACTCATGCATGAGATGAAACGGGGAGCAAGTTTGCTCCCTATTGTGCTTATTGCGCTTATGCTGTGGCTTCCACTGGGAAGTACAGCTATCGCGGCTGTTGAACAATCGCCGGTCGAACGAGTGCTTCCTTTGATCGGCGAAGCGCTTGTAGATATCGGTCAAGAGAAGTTTACGGAGGCACAGGACGCATTCACAGAGGCGAGTCAACTTTGGGAAGGCGTTCAGGCGGAGAATTCGGATCTGGCCGCGAATGTGAATTCTGCACTGGCTCATGCCAATATAGCTGTGGCTGCAGCGAAAGAAGATCCTGCTGCAGCGAAGAAAGCATTGGCAGCAGCAGCAAAGGCCGTCAATGCCTATGCGAAGGCATCCAGCGGCAAGACGCAAATGACCGGCCCTGATGCAGCAGCGACGTTGATCCCTCTATTGGAACAGTTGACTACGCACATTAAGGAAGCGTCCTGGTCTGCAGCGAATGCGGATTACAGACAGATCGACAGCGGCTGGAAGAAGATCGAGCAGCCGATTCGAGGCGACAACGTCATCGTTTATGGCTCACTTGAGACGAGCATGAGCATGATTCGGATTGCGCTTCGCTCGGACCCTCCGCGCGCAGCGCAAGCCGAAGCGGAAACCGCTGCTTTGCTGCAGCAGGTCAAGGATTATTCGTCAGGGAAGATTGCCAAGACAGCAGCAGATACGAGTTTAACGCTAACAGATGCTTTTGAAGTGCTGAATCAAGCGGAGGCGGATGCGAAGGCAGGTCATGCTGCGGAATCGAACGGACAGATGCAAGCTTTCATTCGCATGTGGCCGAGCGTAGAAGGAGAAGTCCAGCTGCGATCAGCCACTGTTTATCGCGATATCGAGAATCGGATGACAGAAGCTGCAGGCTACCTGGTGTCCGAGCCTCCCGAGACAGAGAAAGCCGGCGAGATCATCGCAGGCATGAAGGAACAATTGGCACCGATGCTGGAGGAGGCGAGTTACAACGCTTTCGATGCAGGAGCTATTTTGCTCAGAGAAGGGTTCGAGGCTATTCTAGTCTTGGCTGCCCTTATATCATATCTGAATAAAGCCGGTCATGCGGATAAACGTAAATGGATCTGGGGCGGTGCAGGCGCGGGGCTGCTGCTGAGCGCAATTATGGCAGTAGTACTGACCTATGCGGTTTCGCAGGCGATGTCAGGCACGATGCGTGAGAAGATTGAAGGCTTAAGCGGGCTCGCCGCCGTTCTCTTCATGCTGCTGGTCGGAAATTGGCTGCATAAGAAGTCCAATATACGCGCTTGGAATGCCTTTATCGATAAGCAGGTCGGAGGTGCCTTGGCACGAGGCAGCTTATGGTCCTTGTTTGTCGTATCGGGACTTTCCATCTTCCGAGAAGGCGCGGAAACGGCTATATTCTACGTCGGCATGGCCTCGTCTATCGAACCGGTGCAAATGCTGCTGGGGATCGCTGTGGCATTGGTATTGCTTCTAATTCTTGCTGTGCTGATGATTAAGTACAGCGTGAAGCTGCCGCTTCGCCCGTTCTTCTTCACGGCTTCGGCGTTCATCTATGTACTGGTGTTCCGGTTCATCGGCGAGAGCATTCATTCGCTTCAAGTCGCAACCTGGGTGCCGGCGCATTCCATTTCGAGAAGCATCTCGGTGAATGTCCTTGGCATCTACCCGACACTTGAAACGGTCATTCCGCAAGCTGCGCTGCTTCTATATTTGCTTATTCGTTATAGTTCCGACTTTATCATCGGTGCTCGCCGAGAAGGAACAACTAAAACCAGCTTGAAATAAACTTGAAAAAGCTTAATCCAATTCCTGAAAGGGGATATCGGATTAAGCTTTTTTCGTTATGGCTTTTTCAGAATTCTTTCATCTTTTGCAGGTATAATGATGGGAGCTATATTTTCGACAATGATAAAGGTTTACGTTTACATAGGAGGAACAGACGTTGCGGATATTGTTTGCGGAGGACGATGAGACGCTGGGGGAGCTGACAGAGCATCAACTGCTGCGGCGTTATCATGTTGTGGATTGGATGAAGGATGGTGCAGAAGCGCGTCAAGCGATGGCTCCCGGCCGATATGACGTCTATGTGCTGGATTGGATGCTTCCCGGTGCAACGGGTATGGATCTGATTCGTGCAGCTCGGAAGAAGGATGACCATACGCCGATTCTGCTGCTTACGGCGCGGGACGCGGTGCAGGATCGGGTAGAAGGATTACTCGCAGGTGCAGACGATTATATGATCAAGCCATTTGCGTTCGAAGAATTAGAAGCGCGGCTTCTGGCGTTGTTCCGACGACAAGAACGTGTTATTCAATCCGATTCCTTGCGAGTTGGCGAGCTGGTTGCCCATCTGAATCGATTCGAAGTGACGCGCGGTGGAGCAGCGATTACGTTAACCCGGCGTGAATTTCAGCTGCTTATCTGCTTGATGCGGCATGAAGGGCAGGTGCTGTCGCGCGAGCAGCTGCTGGATCAAGTCTGGGGTGTGGGAGCAGAGGTAACACTGAATACAGTGGATTCCACGGTCAAGCTGCTTCGCAAGAAAGTGGACGGGCCGTACGAGCATAAATGCATTCACAGCGTTTACGGCGCAGGCTACCGACTCTCGCAGAACGGCGGGGAGCATCATGTTTAAAAGAACGCAGACCAAGCTGACGCGGCAATTCTCAATCACGATCGGAATTATTCTTCTCCTTACCGTCTTCTTCGCGCATTGGATGGTCCAATATATCCTTACGTCGACGGAGAATAACCAGCTGCGGTCACTTAGTCATCAGTACGCCAAGGATCTTCAACAACTGCTGGATTCTCCGAAAGCGGCTGTACTGTTTGACCAAAATATGAATGACAAGAAGCTTAACGAGGCTTTCTCGCCGACGGGGCTGCAACTCAATCAGATGACTTGGCTTGTTTCGGCCCAAGGGGAAATTCTGCTTCAATCTCCAGGAGGTAAGAATGGCAGTCTTATTGCAAGTAACTTTCCCATTCTGCCGCTGCTTCCGAGTTTGTTAAGCAAGCCAGATGAAAAGTATCACAATGTGCGCTCTGATGGAAGAACGTTTCGTATTGGGGGGCTGACGATCAACGCCTCAACAGGAGATGAATATCGAGTGATCGTGGCGCAGGAGGTGACAAGCGACGTCGCCCTCCTTGTTCAATTGAGATGGGCGTTCGCAGGCTTTGCCCTCGTTATGCTGCTCGCTGGAGCCGCCGCCGGCTACTTGCTGGCAGGCCGGGCAATGGTTCCGATATTCAATGCTTACCGGCGCCAGGAGCAATTCACGGCAGATGCATCCCATGAACTGCGTACTCCGCTGAGCATATTAAGGTCCTCTGTGGAGGTGCTTAATGAACAGCGAGAGACGCTGCCGGAGTTTTACCGGAATGTACTCGTCAAATCCGGCAAAGAAATTCATCAATTGATCCGACTTGTCGATAATTTGCTGACGCTTGCGCGCAGCGAGAACGGACGGATTGAAATAATGAAGCGGCCTTTCTCCTTGCGCAGCATGGTTCTGCAAGTCCTGGAACAGCTGGAGCCGATTGCGCAGGGAAAGCAGGTGCGCTTGCATATAGCGGAAAGCTCCGAGACGGTGGAGAGGAAATTTTGCGGCGATGAGGTGCGAATCAGGCAGCTAATGTTCATTCTGGCGGAGAATGCGATTCAGTACAATCGGTCAGGGGGCACAGTAACCGTTGCTATCAAAAGCGGGCCGGATGAAGCCGCAATCACGGTAACCGATACCGGCATCGGCATTGCGAAGGAGCATTTAACCGGCATATTCGAGCGGTTTTATCGTTTAGATCAAGCGCGTTCTCGCCGATCGGAAGGAACAGGACTCGGGCTTGCCATCGCGAAGCAAATTGTACTGTCGCACAGAGGAAGATTGCAGGTGTGGAGTGAACCGGAGGTTGGCACTACATTTCGCGTGACGATGCCAAACGTTTCAGATTAGTTTCAGAATGTATCGATAGAATCAGTATTGTAACCGCCGATGGGCGGAATTAAGGTACAGGAGGTTATCATCAACATGAACAAGAAATGGAAGTTGGCCGGAGCGGCCATTGCACTGGCTGTAGCGATTCCGGTATCGGCCTATGCGGCAGCGGATGGGGCAAGCCAGAAGAACCCGGACAAGAAGTATCATGTGATTTCGATCAACAAAAGCGGTGTCAAATCGGAACGTAAGGATGCAAGAATTGACGTACTCGACATCGCGGTGAAGAAGCTCGGGCTGGATCAGGCGGCTATCGAGGCTGCGGCTAAAGATGGCAAATCACTCACCGATCTTGCGAAAGAGAAAGGGATCGCGATTCAGCCGATTATCGACGAATTGACTGCACAGCTGGTGGCAGAGATACAGAAGTCCCGAAGCTCCGAAGAGAACCTTACGGACGAGGAGAAGAACAATATTAATCTGAAAGTCACTACCGAAGTGAATCGGGTCGTCACCGTGCCGCTGTCTGAGCAGTTGAAGGATGACAAGCGCAATGCGGTATATATCGAAGAGCATGGCGGCATCGGAACCGACATCGCTGAATTGGCCATGACGAAGCTCGGTCTGGACAAAGCTGCCTTCGAGAAAGCAGTCAAAGATGGCAAATCACTCACCGATCTTGCGAAAGAGAAAGGGATCGCGATTCAGCCGATTATCGACGAATTGACTAAACAGCTGCTGGCAGGTATTCAGAAACCCAAAGATTCTGAGCAGTTGACCGCTGAGGAGAAGAGCAAGATTACGAAGAAGGTTGGCCTTGAGGCGAAGCGGATTGTATCCGAGCCATTGGCTGAACAGCTGAAGGCGGCTAAGCGTGAACGAGTTTATAAAGAGGATCACGGCGGGGTAGGCGTCGACGTAGCCCAAATTGCAATAACGAAGCTCGGTCTAGATAAAGAAGCCTATGTGAAGGCAGCCAATGCGGGCAAATCGCTCGCTGATCTTGCGAAAGAGAAAGGGATCGCGATTCAGTCGATTATCGATGAAGTGACTAATCAGCTCATGAGCGGCCTGCCAACTCCTGACGACTCCGGGAAACTGACGGATGAAGACAAGAGCAATAGGAAGAAGAAGATCAGCTTCGAGGCGGATCGGATTGTAAATGAGCCTCTGAATAAGCAAATGTCGGATGACAAGTATGGTCTCAATATAAAAGCAGCGATTGTGTTCCTTGGGCTGGATAAAGCCGCACTTGAGAAGCTTGTGAATTCCGGTAAATCACTTACCGAAATCGCTCAAGACAAAGGATTTACTCGTCAGCAGCTTATCGATGCTCTGCTTATTGATGTACAAGAGCAGCTGAAGAAGCTTGTGGATAAGAAACAACTAACGCAAGCAGAAGCCGATCAGGAAAAGAAGGATGCTCGTGCGTTCGTCGATAAGTTTGTCGATGAGAAGCTAAGCTTGAGTCCAGATCAGAAAAAATAGATCGACACCCAAGTAAAACATAGGAGCTGCAGATGCTGCAGTCTTTATGATCGGCGCGCGTCGAGAAGGAACGACAAAAACTAGCTTGAAATAGAAATGAAAGCTTAATCCAATCTTTTAGAAGAGATCGGATTAAGCTTTTTTCGTTATTGGCTTAGCTTTACACCCATCGGTTTTGTCCTATGCGCTGCTGATTAGCTGCACGCGCAGTTGAGAACCGGTTTGCGGGCGGCAGTCGTCTCGTCCAGTCGGCGTACGACGGTATTATAAGGTGCGCCTAGTACAATGGCTGGATTCGTGCGTGCTTCTTCGGCAATTTGGATCATCGTATCAATAAACCCGTCGAGTGTCTCTTTACTCTCTGTTTCGGTCGGTTCGATCATGATACATTCCTCGACGTTGAGCGGAAAATAGATGGTTGGCGGATGGTAACCGAAGTCGAGCAGCCGCTTGGCTACGTCTAACGTGCGGACGCCGTACTCCTTCAGGCCGCGGCCCGACATAACGAACTCATGCTTACAGACGCCGGGGTAAGGAAGCTCGAAATGAGGAGCGAGCCGGTGCATCATATAGTTGGCATTTAGAACCGCGCATTCCGAGACACGGCGGAGTCCTTCCGGTCCATAAGTCCGAATATACGTATAGGCCCGTACAAGAATGCCGAAGTTGCCGTAGAACGCTTTGACCCGGCCGATTGATTCAGGACGGTCGTAGTCAAAGTAATAGGTGCCGTCATCGCGTCTGGCTGCAAGAGGTTTGGGCAGAAACGGGATGAGCGTGCTCTTCACGCCGACAGGGCCGGCTCCCGGGCCGCCGCCGCCATGCGGCGTGCTCATCGTCTTGTGCAAATTAAGGTGGACAACGTCAAACCCCATGTCGCCGGGTCTGGTGATGCCCATGATCGCATTCGAATTCGCTCCGTCGTAATAGAGCAGACCGCCAGCCTCGTGGATAATCTCTGCGATCTCAACGATCTGTTCCTCGAACAGGCCGAGGGTGCTCGGATTTGTGAGCATGAGCGCGGCGGTATCCTTGCCGACAGCCGAGCGCAGCGCGCCTAGGTCAACCATGCCGTGCTCATTCGATTTGATTGTGATGGTTTCGAAGCCTGCGACGGTGGCACTGGCAGGATTCGTTCCGTGCGAGGAGTCCGGAACGATCACTTTGGTGCGCACATCGCCGCGGCTCTCATGATAAGCGCGAATCATCATGAGCCCGGTCCATTCGCCATGTGCGCCTGCAGCCGGCTGAAGTGTAACCTGATCCATGCCGGTCAGTGCAGCCAGGTCGTTCTGAAGCACATACATCAGCTCGAGTGCGCCTTGGATGCTCTCTTCCGGCTGATAGGGATGAATCTTAGCGAAGCCCGCGAAACGAGCGGTGTCTTCGTTGATTTTCGGATTATACTTCATCGTACAGGAGCCGAGCGGATAAAAGCCGTTATCGACGCCGAAATTGCGCCGGGACAGCTCGGTGTAATGACGGATTACGTCGACCTCGTAAACCTCGGGAAGCTGTGCAGGCGTTTGTCTTAGCATTGCGGCAGGAATGAAGGCAGAAGGATCCGATTCGGGTACGTCGCAAGGCGGGAGGGAATAAGCGACGCGCCCTGGTTTGCTGAGCTCGAATATCAGCGATTTGGCCGGTTTCAAAGACATGTTCCTCATATCGTTCTGTAGAGCAATGGTAGAATCACCATCATTTAAATGCGTAGTCATGCCATTTCCTCCAGTCTCATGACAAAGTTATCGATTTCCGCGCGCGTACGTTTCTCCGTCACAGCAATTAACATATGTCCTTGCAGCTCCGGATAGGCAAACGCAAGATCGCAGCCACCGAGGAAGCCGGCTGCAAGCAGCTTCAGATTCGCTTCCTTTACGGAAACGTTGGTCGGCAGCTTCACGACAAATTCATTAAAGAACGGAGCGGAGAAGGGGAGTTCGAAGCCGCGTTTTGCAAACTGATCGGCTGTATAATGGGCTTTCTGTAAATTCAAGTTAGCGGCCTCGCGCAAGCCCTCTTTGCCCATCGTCGACAAGTAGATCGAAGCACATAGAGCAAGCAATGCTTGATTCGAGCAGATGTTGGACGTCGCTTTCTCCCGCCTTATATGCTGCTCCCGAGCTTGCAGCGTCAGAACAAAGCCGCGCTTTCCGTCGATATCCGTGGTCTGGCCGACAATCCTACCCGGCATTCGCCGCATCAGCGGCTCAGTGACGGCGAAGAAGCCGCAGGTCGGTCCTCCGAGCGATTGCGAGATGCCAAGCGGCTGCGCATCGCCGACGACAATGTCGCTTCCGAGCTTACCCGGTGTCTCCAGCAAACCGAGCGACATGGGATTGCTGCTAACGACAAGCAGTCCTTTAACATGGTGAATGATTGGCTCGATGGCGGCCAGATCCTCGACTGCGCCGAAGAAATTCGGTGATTGCACAAGCACGGCTGCGGTCTTGTCGTCTACGGCTGCCTGTAGGGCGTTCAGATCTGTAACGCCGTTCGCATAGCCTACTTCGACAATGTCCAGGTTTAGGCCGCGCGCCATTGTGCGGACCATCTCTCGGGCTTCCGGATGGACGGTGCGCGAGATGACGATCCGGTTTCGCTTCGTTGCTCCTGCAGCCAAGGCGCCTGCTTCGGCTAAGGCGGTAACGCCGTCATACATACTTGCGTTTGCGACAGCCATGCCAGTCAACTCGCAAATGTACGATTGGAACTCGAAGATGGCTTGAAGCTCGCCTTGGCTGATCTCCGGCTGGTAAGGCGTATAAGCCGTATAAAATTCAGAGCGAGAGATCATATGATTGATAACGACAGGCAAGTGGTGATCATAGATTCCCGCACCAAGAAAGCTTTTGTAACGGTCGGTGTCGGCGTTGCGGCCGGCAAGCTCCTTCATATGCTCAAGCAGGGAGAACTCGTCGAGCGCGGAGGACATCGGCATCGTACCGCGGTAACGAATGGATTCCGGAATGTCTCGGAACAGCTCTTCGATCGATGCTGCGCCGATCGTTGCGAGCATATCGGATTGGTCTTGATCGGTTACGGGAATGTAGCGGTGTAAATTAGCCATGAATTTCACTCCTTAGGAAGTCTTTTATAAAATGGGGTCTTTATGACTTTCGCCTTTAACTGTTTACCGCGAATTTCAACTGTCAGTTCGGTGCCGAGAGCGGCAAAGTTCGCATCGATCAAAGCGAGGCCGAGGTTACGCTTCAGCGTCGGCGATTGTGTGCCTGTCGTGACGGTTCCGATTAATGTACCGTTTCCGTAGACAGGATAATGCGAGCGGGGGATGCCGCGGTCAATCAGCTCGATGCCGACAAGCTTGCGGGACAGTCCCTCTTCCTTCTGCTTGACCAGCGCTTCTCGGCCGATAAAGTCCTCTTTGTCGAGCTTGACGAAGAAGCTGACTCCGGCCTCAAGAGGCGTGATGGTGTTCGAGAGCTCTTGACCGTATAGCGGCAAACGCGCCTCAAAGCGTAAAGTGTCACGAGCGCCGAGTCCGGAAGGGATTAAGCCGAACGGTTCGCCGGCTGTGAGCAGGCTTTTCCAGACGTCGCCGGCTCGGCCTGCCTGAACATATAGTTCGAAACCATCCTCGCCCGTGTAGCCGGTTCGCGAAATTAACGCATTCACTCCCGCGAGTGAGGTGCTTGTTGCGAATCGGAAAGAAGGGAGTTCGAGGATGTCGGCATCGGCGCCGGCGGCAGCCATGATAGCAGCGGCTGATGGTCCCTGCAAGGCGAGAAGGGCCAGCTTATCGGAGATATTCTCGAGCAGGACATCCCCGATTAAATGATCTCGCATCCATTCGTAATCTTTATCGATGTTCGAAGCGTTCACGACGACCATGAACTGATCGGCCGTGATCCGATAGACAAGCAAGTCGTCGACGACGCCTCCATCCGGATAACACATGAGTGTGTATTGCGCTTGGCCGTCGGCGAGCTTAGTGACGTCATTCGTCGTCAACAGCTGCAAGAAGCGCTCCGCGAATAGGCCTGTCACCTTGAATTCTCCCATATGGGAGACATCGAATAGACCGGCGCGCTGCCGAACAGCGTCGTGTTCTTTCTGTATGCCGGAGAACTGGACGGGCAGCTCCCATCCGCCGAAATCAATGCAGCGGACCTCCGGATGAGCGGCATAGAGCGGGTACAACGGGGTTCTTTTCAAATCGGCCATTCTTAACTCTCCTCCTCGAATTCGTGATCGTAACGCAAAGAAGGACAGCAGCAAAAAGGACAGCGCATTCTCAGCCGAAGCTGCCTGCGTTTCCTTTTTGCTCTGTCCTTTGTACCTGAGAGTTACCCTATGTCCGTAAGAAAAGAAGGGACATAAGTTTCCCCGTGGGTGATCCCGCGAACGGGATGCTCTCCAGAGGCGCGTCCGATAAAGGTCCTTTTGCCTGAGAGATTCACCTATGTGAGGTTTACTCCTTCGGCGCCGCCGGAATCTTGCTTGTTGGCGATCTCTCCCATTATCATCATCCGCATATTTAGTTGTTATCCTCTATTCTTACACAGTAATGATAGGTTTTGTCAACATAAGTATTTATGATGTTAATATTTTGTTAGATATATTGACATGAATAATAATTCTGATTTAAGCTAAACGCATCAACAACCGAATAAGCGGTTGACGATGGCAGGGAGAGACTGAAGGAGCGAATCGCTCTGGAGGCACCGAAGGAGCAAGTCGACGGCCGGCCGGCTGAAGATTAATCTCTCAGGTAAACGTACCGCCATTCGACGCAACTCTGGAGAGAGCGAATAGCCACCAAAGGGGTAAGAGCGGTTCTTGAACCGTTTAAACTCTCAGGTACCCGGGACAGAGAACTTGGCGAATAGCCGGTTCTCTGTCTCTTTTTATTGCTTTACCGGCATTAAAGGAGGGAGCGGGGTTATACATTTATTTTTCCAAGCATTCAAGGCGGACCGCTTATGCATATCATTGCGGCTAAGGCCGTATGCTTCGGCGAGGCGATAAATCCTTCTTTTAAAGCATATGCAGCAATGATCCTCAATAACGCCTGGACGCTGCAGGAATCGCAAGAGACGGATAACCGCAATTACCTACCATATAACGGAAAGGATGTTGAACATGAGTGAAGTGAGAGCAGGATTGGGATATACAGAGGAGCATGAATGGGCTGAGGCGCGAGGAGCCATCATTCGAATTGGGATTTCGGATTTTGCGCAATGTCAGTTAGGCGACATTGTGTTCGTGGAATTCCCGGAAGTGGGGGTAACGCTTGAGGCGAACGAGCCGATGGGGACGATCGAGTCGGTAAAGACAGTATCCGATCTGTTCAGCCCTGTTAGCGGAACTGTCGTGAAAGTGAACGAGGAATTGCTGGACGAACCGCAAAAAGTGAACGAGGACCCGTACGGAGAAGGCTGGATTATCGAGGTCGAGGTGGAGGGCGAAGCGGCGGAAGTGGTGGCCGCGCTTTGGAGCGCTGAGCGATACGCGGCGTTCGTTGCATCCAAATAAGGAGGTGCGCAAGATGCCGAAGCCTAGGGAACGCAAGCCGGAGTGGCTGAAAATATCGCTTCATACAGGAGACGGATACCAAGAGATCAAATCGATGATGCGCGGCCGCCAGCTGCACACGGTGTGCGAGGAGGCGAAATGCCCGAATATATTCGAGTGTTGGAGTCAGCGGACGGCAACATTCATGATTTTGGGGAGAATCTGCACGCGCGCCTGTCGGTTCTGCGCCGTAAACTCGGGCCAGCCGACAGAGCTCGATCTGGAGGAGCCCCGGCATGTGGCGCAATCCGTCAACGAGATGGGACTTGCGCATGTCGTCATCACTTCCGTCGCCCGTGACGATCTGAATGATCACGGTGCAGCGATGTTTGCTGCGACCATTGTGGCTGTGCGCTTGGAAAACCCGCTAACGAGCATCGAAGTGCTAATTCCGGATTTCGGCGGTGACGCCAACCGGCTCGCTGCCTTGCTGGAGGCGAAGCCGGACGTGCTGAATCACAATCTCGAGACGGTGAGACGGCTTTCGGACAAAGTGCGTGCAAAGGCCAAATATGACCGTTCATTGTCCGTGCTGCGCATGGCCAAAGAACTCCGTCCTAGTCAGACGACGAAATCCGGATTGATGGTCGGGCTAGGGGAGGAGCAGGAAGAACTTATTGAAGCCATGCGTGATTTGCGAGAAGCCGGATGCGATATTTTGACGATTGGGCAGTATTTGCAGCCGACTTCCAAGCATATGGATGTCGTTCGCTATTATCATCCAACGGAATTCGAAGTACTCAAGCAGGCGGGACTTGCGCTTGGCTTCGCCCATGTCGAGGCAGGGCCGCTCGTCCGAAGTTCCTATCACGCCCGCGAACAAGTCGAGCGCGCGAAGACAGCCAGTGCCGCAGGGGGAGTGTTACTATGAACGACTATGATATCGTTATTTTGGGTGGCGGCCCCGGCGGTTATGTAGCCGCCATCCGAGCTGCCCAGTTGGGCAAACGCATTGCGCTGGTCGAGAAAGAGAAGCTGGGCGGCACTTGTCTGCATAAGGGCTGCATTCCCAGCAAAGCGCTGCTGCGCAGCGCGGAGCTCTATGAGACCATGAAGCGCAGCTCAAGCTTCGGCATCCGCGTGCACGGGGTAGAACTTGATTACAGTGGTGTGCTAGCGCGCAAGGATAGTATCGTTGAGCGGCTCGAAAGCGGTGTGCGTTTCCTGATGAATAAGAACAAGATCGATGTCTATGAAGGCATGGGTATGATTGCAAATACTGCAATTACGAGCGATCGCAATGGCGTTATAGAAGTAAAAGGCAGCGGCAAAGCGGAAGGTGAACCACCAATAAGCATCGGCTATCGTGACCTCATTGTGGCTACGGGATCACGTCCCCGTCGTATCCCCGGGTTGCCGGTAAACGAGCGGATTATGAGCAGTGATGAAGCACTTGCCATGGAAGCCGTCCCGGCTTCGATTGTAATCGTCGGAGGCGGCGTCATTGGCGTTGAATGGGCTTCGATGTTGAACGATTTCGGCGCGCAAGTAACAATCGTCGAAGCGGCAGATCGGATCGTGCCAACAGAGGATGAGGACTTGTCCCGCGAACTGGCGCGTCTGTTCACGAAACGCAGGATCAAAACGTTGACAGGCGCAATGCTGCTTCCGGACAGCGTTCTGGCGGACGATGGAGGCGTGATCTTGCAGGTCTCGCGGGGAGGCAAGATCGAGACGCTTATGGCAGATCGTATGCTTGTTTCTGTTGGACGAGCGGCGAATATTGAAGGCTTCGGTCTCGAACGAACGGAGGCGCGGATCGAGCAGGGGGTCATCGCCGTTGACCGATCGATGCGGACGAACGATCCCCATGTCTATGCAATCGGCGATGTCGTCGGCGGTTTGCAGCTCGCTCATGTTGCTAGTCATGAAGGACTGGTGGCGGCAGAGAGCATCTGCGGTCTTGACGCTCATTCGCCTGAGGCTGTCTCCGTTCCGAAATGCATATACAGCCGTCCCGAGCTTGCTAGTGTCGGACTATCTGAGCAGGCTGCGGTTGAAAACGGGCATTCGGTCAAAATAGGCAAGTTTTCGTTCAAGGCGATTGGCAAAGCGCTGGTTTTAGGCGACTCCGACGGCTTTGTTAAAGTTGTTGCGGACGAGAATACCGGTGATGTCCTTGGCGTTCACATGATCGGACCGCATGTGACGGACTTCATCGGCGAAGCATCGCTTGCGCAGCTGTTGAAGGCAACTTCGATGCATATCGGCCGAATGATTCATCCGCATCCGACGCTCTCCGAAATTATCGGCGAAGCCATGCTCGAGGCCGACAACCTGGCTCTGGGGATGTGACTGCGATGTGGAGGTTCGTACACACGGGGAATCGGACGCCGGCAGAGAACATGGCAATCGATGAAGCGATCGTCGTTGCTCATGAACGGGGACTTGTACCGCCAACCGTTCGATTCTACGGCTGGAGTCCTGCGACATTGTCCATTGGCTGTTTCCAGAAGGCTGCCGAAGAGGTTGACTTTGATGCTTTGCACAAGCATGGCCTCGGCTTCGTCCGGCGGGCAACCGGCGGACGCGCGGTGCTTCACGATCAAGAGCTCACCTATAGCCTCATCGTCTCCGAGAATTATCCCGGCATTCCGAGCAGCGTAGTTGAAGCCTATCGCGTGCTCAGCATGGGACTGCTGTTTGGCTTTCGCGAGTTAGGTTTAGCCGCGAACATGTCGGGTATGGAAGACTTTGAGGCTGATGTTATCGCGGATCCATCCACGTGCAGTGCTTCGAGAGGAAAGGTGATGTCGGCTGCCTGTTTCGATGCTCCTTCCAAGTATGAGCTTGTCGTTGAAGGCAAAAAAATCGCGGGAAGCGCACAAATGCGAACCAAAGGAGTCATCCTCCAGCACGGCTCCGTCCTTATTGAACTGGATGCTGACCTGTTATACGATGTTTTGCGTTTCGACGACGAGACGGAAAAAAGGCTGATGAAAAAAGTATTCGAGCGCAAAGCAGTCGCGATAAATACCTGTCTGCGCCGGAAAGGGGAGCTGCCGCTAATGATTTCGGATGTGGAAGAAGCTTTTCGCATCGGATTTGCTCAAGGTCTGGAAACCGAACTCATCTACGGCGCCTTAACGGAGTTTGAAACGGAATTGGCCAACCGGCTTGCGGTAGATAAATATGGCGCTGACGGTTGGAATCTTCGAAGATAAACGGAGGATGATCGGATGAAGCCTATACGACGGCATTCAGCTATGACTAATCTGCATGGACCGCGGCATCGCCGGCTTCTAATCGCGCTTTTCGCCTCCCATTTCTTCTGCACGGTACTATTTGTTTCTGCGGGGTATGCGCTATCGGAGGGCTTCAACCTATCTCCGATTTCGATAGGTTTGAACCTCATTACCGGCATCATGCTATGTGTTGGAGCCTACATTCCGGATAATATGCTCGCTCGATCAGCTTGGTCTTCCATCCCTATTGGATTGTTGCTATGCATGTTCGCGTCGATTTGTCTACTATCTTGGGGCGGCAGCGACTCATCCGTCATCACCTTTGCGGTGTCCTGCGCAGGCTTCGGCTTTGCGGTGGTGAATCTTGGCGTGTCTTCCGAGAAGGCTGAGGTTCAGCTGCAAGGGCTCCCTGACGGATTCAATCATAAAATGGTCAGTTCGCGGCTACTAGGCCTTGCCAGCGGCTTCGCAATCTCGGCGCTATTCGCGATTGTGCAATGGGGAAGCTTTCATATCGGACTCATGCGGCTGGTTAACGGCTGCGCGTTCTGTCTGCTTGCTGTCTGTTTCATATTCATATCCAAAATTAGCTGGGATCGTTCTTGGGAGTAAGCAGAACAGACGAAGAGGGAGCAGATTTCGATTGACAAGCGTATTTACAGAATGAAGCCCGCGGATTTCCGCGGGCTTCATTCGTATTTGTCGGATCGCGCGTTAAGGAAATGCAACAGATCTCTTCTGAATAAAGCGACCTAGTGTTAATGATTCGTTCGTCCGCCGACATGAAGGATGGACGCGACCAAATTGTCATGATCCTGTTCACTTACGCCGCCTGAGAAACCGCAAGACTGCCTGGCAATAAGCTGGGTAGGCAGGATAATGACGTCCTCTTCCTTGCGAGCATTAAAGACGAGCTGGGTGGCAATGGCGCCAACCTCAAATTTGGAATGGCCGATTGTCGACAAAGCAGGCCTGATTAGCGGGGCGAGATTAATGTTGTCGAATCCGACTATCGCAATATCTTCAGGTACACGAAGCCCTGCTTCGTGCAAGGCTCGAATGGCGCCAATCGCCATCTCATCATTAGCTGCGAATATCGCATCCGGCAGCCGTTTGCTTGCTATTAGGAGCTTGACCGCTTGATAACCGCCGGCTTCGAGGAATCGGCCGTGCATCGCAATCCGCTTGGGGACGGGCAGGTCATGTTCGAGCAAGGCGCGTTTGTAGCCCTCGTATCGCTGCGTATTATCGAAGGCAGCCGTCGGTCCGCTCAGAAACTCAATATTGCGCCGTCCCAGCTTGATCAGATGCGTGACTGCATCATAACCGCCTTGCTCATTGGTAATGAGGACATTATGTACATAATCTCCACGTAACTCTCTATCCAGAACGACAATGGGGAAAGATTCCGACGCTACTTGAAGAATGAGGCTGTCGCTGATCGCTGTACCCATAACGATGGCACCATCAACGAATTTTTCTCTTAAGAAACGATGTGCAGAGCTGTTCTCGCCGCCATAGGTACTGCAGACGATCAAATTGTAATCATGTGAGGCTACAATTTCTTGGACGCCTTCAATGACTTGGCTGTAGAAAGGACCGCCAAGATCGTTCAGGAATAGTCCGATCGTCTCGCTTTTGCGTTTCTTCAAATTACGAGCAGCCCCGCTTGGACGGAAATTAAGTGCCTCAGCGGCCCGAACGACTTTACGGCGTGTCTCTTCACTGATCTTAGGCGAGTTATTCAGTGCGTAGGAGACGGTCGAAACGGCAACGCCCGCCATCTTCGCTACATCCTTGATTGTAGCTGACATGTTATCCTCCCGGTCGAATACGAATTTTAGAAAAATGAATGAAAGAAGGTTAACAATTTCGTCATATGTAATGGTTATTATAACATTCGTTTCTACAGCATGTGAATGATCAAACAGGAAATATAGGGTCCAGAGTCGCATCTATCTATCCATTTATTAGCTTAAATCAATAAATTATTCGCGAATGAGATGCAGTGAGATTGTTGCTGATGAAAACATCGATCTTCTTTATAATGGAAGATGACAGCCTGATGGCAACTCACTTAGATGAATGGCGAACATGAGCTATAAGAAGGAGTTGGAGAGCTAGCATGGAAGAGAACCTTAATTGGCAGGCAAAATGGATCTGGCCGAATCGGCCCGGCCTCGAGCAGGCTGCAGGCGAGCGAGAGCCGCAGTTGGCTTATTTTCGCCGGAGCTTTCGCGTTTCGGATAAGTCGGATGTTCGCTTGACTGTACGCGTTTCTGCAGACAGCCGCTATCGGATCTGGCTGAATGGAGAATCGCTCGTAAGCGGTCCGCTTAAAGGCGACATGAACACGCACTACTATGAAGTGATCGATGTGACGGACAAGCTTCTTGACGGGGAGAATGTATGGGCAGCCCAAGTCATTTACTATGCCGGACGAACCGGACCGGCTTCCGTTTGGCGGTCAGATATGGGAGCGTTCCTGCTGGATGGCCAACTCGTAGATGGATCAGGGAACACATTGGAAGATGTAAGCACAGATACTCGCTGGCAGGCACTGCGTCTTGGCGCCGGTGCGTTCACGTTCGAGCGGGAGACATTTACGTTATTTATTGGCGGCGGGGAACGAGTGAACGGAAGCGAGCTGCCGATCGGCTTCACGACTCCTGATTTCGATGACAGCAGTTGGACGAATGCAGCGGTGGTCAGCGAGATTATGGACGGGATGTATGGTCAGTTGACTCGCTGGCAGCTAACCGAGCGTTCTATTCCGTTTATGCAAGAGACCCTTCGTTCTTTTACTCGCGTTATGCAGGCGTCGAGTGGGGATCGGACTTGGAGTGAAGGCGACTCGCCGGAGCAGCTGCTCGGCGTGGTGCTGGCTCCGGGAGAGAAGCTGATCGTCGAGCTGGATGCTTCGAAGATGACAAGCGGATACCCGCGCGTTCAGTTCTATGGAGGCAGAGGTGCACAAGCCTCCGTGCTTTATGCCGAATCTTATGAGCTCCCGCCGGGCGAAGGCGGCATGCGCAACAAAGGGATTCGTGATGATAAAGAAGGGAAGTCATTATATGGCTTCGAGGATTACTATTCTCTTGCCGGCGTAGGTAATTCGAGTACCGCTGTAAGTGAAGTGTACGAGCCTATCCACCGCAGAGGATTTCGGTTTATCCGCGTGACGCTTCAAGCCGCAGATGAACCCGTCATGCTGGCTGGTATCGATTATCGGCAGAGTGGCTATCCGCTGGAGGAATTGGCTGCTTTTGACGGATCAGATCCTACATTCGCTCCGTTATGGGAAATCAGCTTAAATACGCTTCGCGGCTGTATGCACGAAACGTATGAAGACACCCCTTTCTATGAGCAAATGCAGTATGAGCTGGACAGCCGACTTCAAGCGTTGTTTACCTATTCCGTGAGCGGTGATGACAGGCTCGGTCGGAAGACGATTCGCGACTTCCACAGCTCCTTGCTGCCAAGCGGCATACTGCAAAGCCGTTATCCATCTGTCGACAGACAGGTCATTCCGGGTTTTGCTTTGTTCTGGCTCATGATGGTGTACGATCATTACAGCCATTATGGCGATGCTGCGCTTGTGAAAGCCTATCGTCCGACGATGGATGCGGTGCTCGGCTGGTTCGAGAATCGCCGCGAGGATAGCGGATTAGTCGGGCAAATGCCGACTGCGTATTGGTCGTTCGTCGATTGGACGATGGCATGGAAGGACAATGCCGGCGCGCCCCATGCGGCACGCCGCGGGCCGCTCACGGTGTACAATCTCATGTATGCGGATGCGCTTGTTAAAGCGGCAGAGATGAATGAGTGGACCGGACGAAACGAAGTCGGCGCGGAATACCGCGAACGGGCAGCTTCCGTGCGAGAAGCAGTTCGCCTGCATTGCTGGTCGGAATCGCGGCAGCTATTCCGTGACGGTCCGGAAGTGGAGGCTTACAGCCAGCATGCGCAGATGTGGGCGGTACTCACAGGAACGGTAAATGGTGATGAAGCAAAGTCGCTGACGGTGCGGATGCTGGACGGAGACGGAGATGGAGCGGACCTGGCGCAAATCTCGACGGCGATGTCCTACTACCTGTTCCGTGCGCTGGCGATGACGGGCATGTATGAGCAAACGTTCAAGCTATGGGATTCATGGCGCAGACAAGTCGATCTCCATCTGACTGCTTGGGTGGAGGACCCGGTGTCAGAACGCAGTGATTGCCATGCCTGGGGCGCTTTGCCCCTCTATGAGTTCCCTGCGGAGATACTCGGCATCAAGCCGCTGACTCCCGGTTTTGCCGAAATCGGGATATCGCCGGTCGTCGGGCCGCTCAGCTGGGCGAAGGGAAGCACATCGACACCACATGGTCTTGTTGAAGTAGCCTGGCAGCAAGAAGGCAGCCGCTTCAGCATTCAAGTGAACGGTCCAGTCGGTATTCCGGTTACTCTCACACTACCAAGTGGTGAGAAGCGCACCTTTGCTGAAGCACGGGAATTGGAAATCGAGTGCGAATATGCAGGGAATGCTGTTGCTAATAGCTGATAGGGTTTGGGAGATCGAGATGTCTGTAATGGACATGTTGATCTTCTTTTTATTATCCCTAATTTTCCAGTTCCTGTTATACTAAATAAGGTGGATCTCCTCGTTAACAGAAGGGTAATCGATTTCGAAGGAGCGTGAATCTTTGTTCAGTTTCTCGATAAACGCGGACTTGAAATTACATATCTTGCAGATCAATCATGCGGATGAAATCTATGCCGCGATTCAGAAGAACCGAGAGCATATTGGCGAGTTTCTACCTTGGGCGCTCACGACGACAAACGTCGATGAAGTGAAGCTGTACATTGAATATGAGTTAAAGAGATTCGCAGGAAACAACGGCGTATCGTGCGGGATCTTCTATCAAGATCGCTACATTGGTAATATTAGCATCCAAGATATCAATTGGAAGCATAGGAAGACGTCGATTGGCTATTGGTTATGCGCGGATTATCAAGGCAAGGGATTCATGACGGAGGCGTGTAAGACGATTATCCGGCATATCTTTCAGGAGCAGGAATTAAATCGGATCGAGATTCGGGTAAGAGAGGATAATGCAAGGAGTAAAGCAGTTCCTCTGCGCCTTGGCTTCGTGCAAGAAGGAATCATTAGAGCGGCCGAATACAATAAGGGACACTATCATGATCACCTCGTATATGGTCTGTTGAAATCGGAGTGGAAGGCAAGCGAGACAGGATAGGGATCAGCAAATATAGATGTTCAAAAAAAGAAAAGGGAAGTCAAGCCGGATTACGAAGAATCGGAAGAAGCTTCCCTGTAATTATTCATTCTCCGGAGGTGCCGGAAACCGCAGCGTAAACGTCGTTTCACTGCTGGTAGTGTCAAAAGCAATCGTGCCTTCGTTGCGCTCCACGATCTGTTTGCAGATGGCAAGTCCAAGGCCGGTGCCGTCGGATTTGCTCGTGACGAAAGGATCGAACAAGGAAGCCTGAATCTCATGCGGAATTTCGGGACCGGTGTTACTGATTCTGATGTAGATGTAAGAGCCGTCGACAAAGGTATGTATCGTAATTCTACGGAGCTCCCCTACTGATTCGCGAAGGGCATCAATCGCATTGTTGAGCAAATTAGAGAATACTTGCACGATCGCAATCTTCTGAAGCTCCACTTGGAGCTGCTGCTGCATGTCTAGAATGAGCTCGATGTTTTCGTTGAGCAGCAATGGATTGACGAGGATCAGCGTTTGATCGACAAGCTCATTAAGTGAAGTGAGGATACGGTCTTCCTCGGCAATCGGTTTTCTCGAGAAGCTGAGGAAGCCGGTTATTTGCATTTCAATATTGCGAAACTCATGATCGATGATATCTAAGTATTTCTCGATGCTGGAAAGTGCGCTTGGGGCAAGGGATTTGCGAATTAACACGAAGAACCCCTTAATGGATGTCAGCGGATTTCGAATCTCGTGTGCCATGCTGGAGGCCATCTTACCAATGAGGTTAAGCTTATCCGTGTGCATGTCCTCGATCATTTTGTCCTGCTGCTCGATTTTCCCAAAAGCATTCTCCCAGAAGTAGGTGGAGAGGACAGATTGGAAGGTATCAATTCTTGAAAAGATCGTGGTAATGATCGAAACGAATTCAGTACGATCGATATCCGAATGATTGAAAGCTTCGAGGAAGGCTTCCCGTAAAAATAAAGTACTCTGGTTAATATGGGCTATCGGGACTTTTCGCCGAAATAATAACTCAACCCAATCCTTGTAATTCACATAAACCGGATGCTGCTCGATCGGAATATGAAAATCCGAAATAAGAGCCAAATAAAGCGTGCCTTGAATGCGGAGCTGAACCGGATCATATTGACCGGGATAGGCGGTAAATAATCGATCAATCCAACCATCGATGATCATGTTCGAATAGTTTTCAAAAAAACGTTTAATTTCGCTCATGTATCGGCTCCATCATTCAGTTTGGTAATGCTTGAAGGTCTATTCTATTTAAGCACGAATACAAGATATTCTTCAATAAGATATAATTTCCAGTTAATTGCGTCTGACTCGTAGATTATTGCTCCATCAGCAACAGCTCGTCAACCTGTACCAGGCAGCCTGTCCCTTGCGGCGATTGTGCAACCACTCCTGCGAGGCAGGTCGTAGGCAGGTTCATGCCAAAATACCGAATCAACCGCCATTGCTCTCCGTCCGCCGAATAGTGGAAGGAGATGCAGTTGCCGTCACGTGTGAGGCGTAAATACGGCTTCTCCACATCAACTCGCTCGGAATTGCAGTCGTCTGAGCTGCCTTCCTTGGTGACAACAGACACGATAGTAGGATATTCACCGTTATATTCGAAACATAACTTGGCCCAGTTACGGTCGTCCACCATCAGCATGAGACAGCCCGAATCATATTTGTGTGTCATGACAGCACTCAATCGAGTTGAAAGCACGAAAGAACCGCTAACCGGCAGATGGAGGAAAGGTGCGGAACTGACGATGTGTTTGCCAGCCGGGTCTTGATAGAAGTCAGCATTCGCCGGGGCCTCAATTAGGAGTTCGCCATTCTCGCCACGCGCCGAGTATCGGGGTTCATTCATCCACTGCATGGTTTGTTCCGGCACTTGATTCAGCAATAAATTCGCTTCCACTTTCATCCCTCATTTCATAAAAGTAAGTAATTCTTAACTACATTCTCTCCGTATTCGAAATGTCCTGCCCTCAGCTTAATCCTTGCCGAGATTTGCGGTAGTCTCCCGGTGTCTGGCCGGTCGTCTCTCTAAACATACGAATGAAATAGTTGTAGTCTTCGATGCCGATGGCTTCGGCTACGACGGGAACAGGCAGCTCGCTCGCTGCGAGAAGCCGCTTGGCTTCTTCGATCTTCAAATAACGGATGTATTGGACAGGTGTTTTGCCGGTGTGCTTCTTTAAACAGCGGGCTAAATACTCAGTGTTAAAATGAAACTGTTCCTCTAAGGAAGCCGAGTGAAACGGTTCCTTAATGAAGCGGGTTAAGTAATCCTCCAACTGGCGGCTTAGTGTAAGCGAACGCGACGGCTTCGTCGATTCTATCGTTAATTGCTGCAGCTGCTCCAGCAATCGGACGAGTAGTCCATGCAGACGCGCGGCATTTTCTAAATTCAGCTTGTGCTGGATCGACAGCATATCTCGAAGTATGGGCAGCAGCGGCTTCGGGTCAATATTCGCCCATTTTGGCAGAAATAACGATTGTCTGCGAGGGAGAAAATCGGCATCCGTTCCCGGTTCAAGAATGGAAGACCATGAAATTTGTTGGCTGGTCAGCAAGGCAGCAGGGAGCGGATGGTAGAAATGAATCCAATAAATTTCGGTGTCCTCCTCACAAGGCCGATGGCCGACATGAGTGTGACCGGGCTCAAGCAGCAGCAGATCACCTGCACCAAGCGTATACGGCCGCTCATCCTCGGTCATATAAAGGACGCCTTGAATAACCAGCAGCATGTCATACATGGGGAAATTCCGCTTGAAATGCTGGTTTCCGGGACGCCAGATGGAATGGCCGATGGTTACGAATTGCGGAAGCGGAGGTATTGGAAGCTGCAAACATTCCATCTTGGAGGCACCTCTCCTATTAGGTCGATTTTGTGCTATAACAAGTCTATTCCATCTCTATCCTCCTGCGCAATGACTATGTAATAGTGAAGAAAGATTGACTACGAGGATAGGGGCGAAGCGTATGCGGTTCAGACAGGTTCATCTTGATTTTCATACCTCAGAAGCAATTCCGGGCATTGGCAGTCAGTTCTCCAAGGAGCAGTTCCAAGGCATGCTCCGCAAAGGCCATGTCGATTCCATTACGGTGTTCTCCAAATGTCATCATGGCTGGGCCTATCACCCGACCGACGCCAATGAGCGCCATCCCGGTCTGGAGTTCGATTTGCTAGGGGCGATGATTGAGGCCGCACATGAAGTCGGCGTCAAGACGCCAGTTTATATTTCCGCCGGGCTGGATGAGAAGTTGGCCAGACGTCATCCGGAATGGCTCTTCCGAGATCAAGAGGAGAGAACGAGCTGGGTGAAGAACTTCATGCAGCCCGGTTATCATGAGTTCTGCATGAACACGCCTTACCTGGAAATGCTGCTGAAGCAAATCGAGGAGGTTGTTCGCCATTACGATGCAGACGGCATCTTCCTGGATATCGTTGGCGTTCGTCAATGCTATTGCCAGTATTGCGTGGCGGATTTGCGCCGAGAAGGCAAAGATCCGCGCAATGCGGAGGATGTGCTGGCGCTTGGCGAACGAACCTACGCTCATTATGGGAGAGCCGTGAAGGAACTTATCCATGGCTTGAAACCGGGCATGCCCATCTTCCAAAATGGCGGCCATATTCGCCGCGGCCGGCGTGACTTGGCGCAGTTGAACACCCATCTGGAGCTGGAATCGCTGCCTACCGGCGGATGGGGGTACGATCACTTCCCGCTGTCGGCGCGCTATTCGCAAACGCTTGGCATGCCTTATCTGGGCATGACCGGTAAATTCCATACGTCATGGGGGGAATTCGGCGGCTATAAGCATCCCAACGCATTGCGTTATGAAACTGCTCTCAGCATTGCGAACGGTGCTCGCTGCTCGATCGGCGATCAGCTCCACCCGGACGGCGTCATGGATGAGGCAACTTATGAGCTGATTGGTCACGCCTACCGCGAGGTGGAGCAGAAGGAAGCTTGGTGCACGGATACGGTGAATGTCGCCGATGTAGCGCTGCTCTCGCTGGAAGCTGTCGGTGTTCACAAGACTACGGGGCAGGTAGATTTCACAGGGCATTCCGATGCTGGAGCTGTGAGAATGCTGCTGGAAGGAAAAATGCTGTTTGACGTTATCGATATGGAAGCGGACTTCTCCGCCTATAAAGTTATTATTTTGCCTGACGAGGTAGTGCTAAGCAGTAAGTTAGCCGCTAGTCTTAGGTCCTATCTGGCAAACGGCGGTAAGGTTCTGGCTACCGGGCGGTCGGGCTTGAAGGAAGACGGAAGTGGATTTGGCCTCGATTTCGGTGTGAAGTGGCTGGGCGAGAACCCGTTCCAGCCGGATTATTTTCGGCCGGCGTTTGAAGTAGGCGGACTCGGCAAAGCCGCATTTATTTTCTATGGCAAAGGGCAGCGTATTGAGCTTGTAGATGGTGCAGGCGCCGCCGCCGCTGCTGCGCTTGGTCGGCGGGAAGATCCTTATTTTAACCGGGATGTGTTCACATTCTGCTCCCATCAGCACACGCCAAGCTCGCGAAGCGATGGTGGACCCGGCATGGCAGAAGGTCCGGATGGCATCTATATCGCTTGGAATGTGTTCGAGGATTACGGGACGAAGGGCAGCTTAATTCTGAGAGAAACGGTGCTCTATGCCCTGAATAGATTGCTGGGCGAAAGGAAGACGATCGAAACTTCTCTTCCTGCACAAGGAATTGTGACGCTGCAGCAGCAGCCCGCGGAAGGTCGCTATGTTAACCATTTGCTGTATGCGACACCGGTCAAACGCGGCAATGGCATTGAAATCATAGAGGATATATTGCCTGTTTACGATACGACGGTTTCCCTGCAATTGCAGGAAGCGGTCAAGAGTGTTTACTTGGCTCCACAGCAAACCGCGCTGCCATTCGTGCAGGAAGGCGGGAAGTTGACCTATACCGTGGAGCGTCTGGAATGCCATCAGATGGTCGTGATTGATATCGTGAAATAGACGGACGGTTGCTAATACAGCAGGAGCGGGTTATGTTGGACCGTTTCTGCTGTTTTTTGCTATTTATGGCAATCAGGATGGAAGGATTTAGGGCAGAGGTCACGGAATACAATGATTAGGAAATTTAGGATAGAAAGGAATGATCCTTCATGAGGCTCGGAGGTCCGATTCTGGCAAGGGAAACGCTTGATCCGGAGCGCTGGATTGCTGCACATGCAGAGCGCGGTTATACGGCTGCATATTTTCCGGATGTGGATGAAGCGGCACAAATCGAGGAGTACGTTCGCGCTGCCGCAGCGGCGAACATTGTCATTGCGGAGGCGGGGGCGTGGAGCAACCCGCTGAGCCAAGACCCGGAGGTGCGGGAGCAGGCAATCCGCTACTGCAAGAAGAAGCTCGTGACGGCAGAGCTGGCAGGGGCACGCTGCTGCGTGAACATCGCCGGTTCGTTAGGCGAGCAGTGGGATGGTCATGATCCGGCGAACTTGACAGACGAAACCTTCGAGCTGATCGTCGATACCGTTCGCGGAATCATCGATCATGTGAAACCTGAGCGTACTTATTATACGCTGGAAATGATGCCGTGGATGTACCCGGATACTGTCGACAGTTATTTGCAGCTCATTAAGGCGATTGACCGGACGGCGTTTGCCGTGCATTTGGATCCTGTGAACATTGTCACTAGTCCGCAGCTGTTTTATCGGAACGGGGCTTTGATCGAAGAATGCTTCACCAAGCTTGGTCCCTATATTCGCAGCTGCCATGCTAAGGATATTGTGCTTGGCTCGTCGATGGTGGTTCATCTGGATGAAACGCGTCCGGGGCTGGGAAAGCTGGATTATGCTCAGTATCTCCGCCAGTTAGTGAAGCTGGACCGTGATGTACCGCTTATGCTGGAGCATCTGGACAGTGACGCCGAATACCGACTTGCGGCTGACTATATTCGAGCAACAGCAAGTTCGATCGGAGTGAAGCTGAAATGACGAGCCGAAAGGATGTTGGGATTGTTCTGACAGGCGTTCGCAGAATCGAGCTTCAGTCGATGGATCGCGGGGCTGCCCTGTTGCAGGCGAACGAAATTATAGGAGAGACCTTGTTCACTTTAATTAGTACGGGGACGGAGCTCGCGTTGTATCTGGGGCGGGCTGATTTCACGAGTATTCCGGGCTATGCCGCGGTGTTTCGGGTACAAGAGGTTGGTCGTGATGTCCAAGCCTTCAAGCCTGGAGATTTGGCATTCTGCATGGGGCCGCATCGATCTGTGCAGCGTGTAAGTGAGAAGGAAGCACTGCTGCTTCCGGAGGGCTTGTCCCCGGCAGCGGCTGTCTTCGCGAGAATGATGAATGTCAGCATGTCGACGCTTTCGACGACACAAGCAAGACCGCCTCAGCGGGTGATGGTAAGCGGATTGGGTTTGGTCGGCAATATGGCGGCGCAGCTATTCGCGGCTAGCGGCTATTCCGTTACGGCTTACGATCCGGTGGCGTGGAAGCGTGAAGCTGCCGCTAGGATTGCCGGTGGTGCTTATATATCGAGCTTGCCGCCTGTGGATGATCCTGCTCTCAGAGGGACATTCGCACTCGTCGTGGAATGCTCCGGGCATGAGCAGGCTGTGCTTGACGGCAGTCGCATGGTTGGCAAGAATGGCGAGGTAGTCATGGTAGGCGTACCATGGAGACGGCAGACCGAAGCGTACGCGCATGAGCTGCTGCATCTTGTTTTCCATAACTATGTCGTGCTGCGCAGCGGCTGGGAATGGGATATTCCGCTGCACGCCGGAAGCGCGGCAGAGCCCGGAATTTTCACGAATCTAGCAGGGGCGCTGCAATGGCTGGCAGCCGGAAAGGTGAATGTAGACGGCTTGTACGAAGTCGTTTCACCGAAGCAAGCTGCTGCTGTGTACGAGGATTTAGCCGAGCAGCGGAACCATTCGCTTGGCCTTGTATTTGATTGGTCGCTTGTTTAGGGATAGCAACCGGCAAAGCGCAACCGGAAGCCGTAAACCGAAACTTCGCTGTCCAACGATCAGCGTTTCTTGGGTTTTTTCTTGCCGGCGGCGGAAGAGGATTTCTTGCTTTTTTTCGACTTTCGTCGGTTCGCGTTAACTTCTTCATCGACGACAACATCTTCTCCGCCCAGATCTTCGTCTACTTCTTCCTCGGCCTCTGGATTCTCACCAAACTCGGGTAAAATATTGGCATCGCCGAACAGGACGGTGCCATTGTTGTTCACGATGATGACTTTGCCGATCCAGCAGAACATGGCCGCGATGCCTCCTTCTGACGCATACTGCTACCGCTGGTCTATGATATGAACCGTGCAGCCTGCCCGTATTGGCGCATGTCTGTAGTATGTAACATAAATAAGGCAGAATGATCGTCTAAGAACATGACGTTCAGCCTGCCTTTAGGTTGTCTAAGCTTCTAAGCAACTGTTGCGCAAACGGACATGTTACTTTTCGACCAATACTCCTCATTACCGCCAATGTAGGTCCCCAGGAGAGCTACTTTCTCACAATTTCCTGATTCCCGTCCATGTAGAGCCAAAGGTGAGCTACTTTACTTTTAAAGAGAGGTACCCAGAACCTCTCTTCAAACAACATCCATTAGAAAAAGCTGCCTCCATCATCTAAATGAGATGACAGAAGCAGCTCCGCAGCAGCTCACCAATGTACTATAGCACTAATATCCGCGCCCCGTAGGCCAGATGCTCGACCATCCGACGACTTGCTTCTGCGGCGTTGCCTTCGAGAATGAGCTCGAAGATTTCCAAATGATCGCGATAGGACATCCCGATGCGGTTCATGTCCTTGCGAAGCACTTTAAGTGCCATCTGGAACAGCCGATCCTGCAGATTATCCATCATCTGCACCATTTCGGTATTGTCATAGACGAGGGCAAGGCGGCGATGATACTCGGAATCCGCGTGGGTGAATGCCAGGTAATCATGCTGCGCGGCGGTCTGCTCCTGAATGAGCAAATTTGCACGGAACCAAGCAATCTCCTCCTGCGGGAGCTTGCGATTGGCCAGCTTCTGCACGATATGACCTTCCAATGCAATCCGGAAATCGAAGAAATCCGCAACTCGCTGCAGCGACAATTCGGGTAGACTCAGCCCTTTATTAGGCGCAATGTTTAGCAGACCTTCCGCAGCCAGCTTCTCAAGAGCGGAACGGATTGGCGTGCGGCTCATTTGGAGCAGCTCCACCAAATATTTCTCCGTCAGCTGATCGTTGGAATTAATGGTTCCTTCTAGAATATAAGCGCGAAGCTGCTCATACGCTTTCTCTTTCAATGTTATGGTTGCCATTGTCAGTATCCTTTTCTTCTATGAAATGAATGGATTTCAAATACGCGATCGATTGCTCCGTCCAGCTTCGTTCGAGTGCAGCCGTCTGCTCCACGGATTCCGTGAACGGTGTCCATAATTCAAGGATAGCCGTTGCAGATGTTTTGTCATGCTCCCGAATTGAATCTCGCAGAAGCTCATAATCGAGCCGGCCTGCTCCGGCAGGCGCGCCGAGGATCGTAAAGCCGAGCTGGTGGTCAACCCGTTTAATATCAAAGTCTTTAATATGCAGGTTTACCAGAAAGGGAATTAACCGTTTAATGACGACATCCGGACTCTCCAGCGCGCCAAAAGAATTCACCGTATCCAGGCAGCAGCCCGCGAGCGGATGATTCAAGCTCTCAAATAATTGTACCAGTTGCTGCGTTGTATGCAAGCCATGATTTTCAATGGCAAGCGCAATATTCTCTTCCTCGAAGGCGGGGAGTACCTCACGCAGCTGCTGCTCTGCGGCAGCAAGATCAGGCGTCGTAATGATCGTTCGAACAATCGGGGATTGCAGCGTCCGAGCAATGGACAGATAAGTCAGCAGCAGTGCGGGTTCCGTACCCCGTGTGCCAACTTCAATCGAGACGTTCTGTTCATCAGCGATTTGCTTCAACTGCAACAACTCTTCTGACGAAAGCGGATGAAGAGGCAGATTGTCCGCAATTTGCACAAGATCGAGTCCGCAGCTTCGCGTAAGTTTAATAAGTCCTTCGTGCGTGAGCGGTTCAGCCGGCCGCTCATAGCCGGGAATGCCGATCGACCAAGTGAAGGTGAAAGAGCTAAGTCCAAGTCTCACACAGATTCCTCCCTAGCATTTGTGACCTTAGAATAACAGGTATTTTAGAGGACGGCAATAAATATATATGTATTGTATACATTATGTATTGAATGTCTGATGTCGATCAGTTATGCTAGTTTCAATAATACTTATTCTATTAATAAGGAGCAGGATGAATGAGCAACCAACTGAGTGAAATCGTAATTGCCGTGCTTGGTGCCGGTGGTAAAATGGGCTGCCGAATTACGGATAATTTGAGGCAAACGGATTATCAGCTGCTTCTGTGCGAACAAGCTGAGAATGGAATTGCCCGCATCTCGGAGCGAGGATTGTCCATCACGCCTAATGACGAAGCGCTTGCAGTAGCCGACTTCGTTATTCTTGCTGTACCTGATGCTGTCATTGGGCCGTTAAGCGAGAAGATCGTTTCGCAGCTGAAGGCCGGTGCGACTGTCATCTTGCTAGATCCGGCGGCAGCCTATGCACAGCAAGTAGCGCTGCGCGATGATTGTACATTTGTCGTTACACATCCGTGTCACCCCGCATTGTTCGAGGAGCAAGATTCACCGGAAGCGCGCCAAGACATGTTCGGCGGCATTGCGGCGAAACAGGATATTGTCATTGCACTTCAGCAAGGCAGCGAGGAGAGGTTCGATATTGCGGAACAGATTTGCATCCGTATGTTTGCGCCGGTTACGCAATGTCACCGCATAACGGTAGAACATATGGCGCTGCTTGAGCCGGCAGCGGCAGAAGTAGTTGCGGCAGCTGCTGCTTGTATTATGAAAGAAGCGATGGATGAAGTGATTCGAATGGGCGTTCCGGCAGCTGCAGCCAGATCGTTTATGCTCGGCCATATCCAAATCCCGCTGGCCATTGCGTTCAATAATGTGAATCCATTCTCCGATGCGGCGAAGATCGCGATTAATTACGGGTACGATAAGATTTTCAAACCGGACTGGAAGCAAGTGTTTACGAAGGAATCTCTAGATGAAGTGCTGCGTCTCATGCTGCATTTGGATGAGAAGCCTGCGCTTAAATAATTCATCATGACAGAGAGGGAGATAGAAGCATGTGGAAAGTTGGTCTAATCGGAACCGGCTTCTGGTCGGATAAGCATCTGCAGGCGTGGAGCCGAATTCCGGGTGTTCAAATTATCGCGCTCTGCAACCGATCTTCAGAGAAACTAAAACAAGCTGCGTCCAAATACAACATTTCTTCCGATCAATTATATAACAATATCGACGATATGCTCGCTCATGCGGATATCGACATTATTGATATCGTAACAGGCGCTGAAACACACGTGGATTTCGTTCGGAAGGCTGCGCAGGCGGGCAAGCATATCATGTGCCAGAAACCATTCGCGCCGACACTTGAAGAAGCCGAAGAGATGGTCGCGCTCGCGAAACGAAACGGCGTGAGACTCATGGTTACGGAGAATTGGCGGTGGCTGGAGCCTTTTCAAACGATTAAAGAAGTTATCGACAGCGGTGAGTTAGGTAAGCTGCATGTCGCAAGATACATCCATACCGATTATTACACTCCGCGGATGGAGCCTGAAGCTGAACTGCCGCAACCGTTCTTCCGAACGATGCCCAAGCTGCTCTTCTATGAGATGGGTGTGCATTGGTTTGATACATGGCGGTTTCTCTTCGGGACACCAAAGCGATTGACGGCGGAGCTAACACGGGTCAGCGACCATATTATCGGGGAAGACAGCGGCATTGTCATGCTTGGACATGACGGATTCTATGGATTCATGGATATGAGCTGGGCGACTAGGCAGAAGCTGGACCGTCCGCTTGGCGAGCAAGTTCGGGCGGTCCATTTGGAGCAGTTCGTCATTGATGGCAGCAATGGCAGCTTGAAAATGTATACAGACGGCAAAATCACGATTGTGTCGAAGGACGGATCTTCGGAACGAGTAGTGAAAGCCGAGACAACGCTTGATCACGAAGAGAGCCACTTCCAGCTGCAGTCGCATTTTATTGCCTGTTTAACTAACGGTGAACCGTTCCAAACAAGCGGCGAAGATAACTTAATTACGCTCCGTTTGGCGTTCTCTGTCTATGAAAGTGCTGAAGAGAATAAGATGATTACATTCACTTAGTCACGGCTGATTCGACAGCTTGAAGGGGAAGAAAACGTCGAATATTTCCGGGGAAATGTTGGAGAGCAATTAGTACGCAAATTTTACGGTCATAACTTGAGAGAACCCGGCGGCATTCTGCTTCCCGGGTTTTCTTGGTTAGTAGAATCTCTTTTCCAAGAAAAGGATTGACGGAATTATCCAGCTTCATTACTATAATGTTGTATACAACATACAACATGACAATTCATATATAGAAATCAGGAGGTTAGTAACGTGTCTTCGAGTCAGCTTCCACCGCAGCCGTTGGCGAAACTGGACGTCAGTAATATTTGGGATCAAACCTATCAAGTGCTTAAGGAGCGAATACTAGCCCGACATTTCGGCGCAAACGAGAAGCTGCTCATTCCGGACCTGGCTAAACAGCTTGGCGTCAGTCGCACCCCGATTCGAGATGCACTGAACCGGCTTGAGATGGAAGGACTTGTCCGCACCGTATCGAAAGTAGGAACTTTCGTTAATCCCGTATTGGTGGATAACGTCAATGACATCATGAACAGCCGGTTGATGATCGACTTATGGACGATTGAGCAGCTGAGCGTCATGGACGAAGGATTGCTTGCTTCCAAATTCGATGCGTTAGATGCGCTGGTTGAGCATGCTGCTGCATCCATTGCAGAGGGGAACGGCATCAACATTGTATTGCAATCCAACTTTGATCTCATGTTTCATTTGGAGCTTGTGCGGATGAGCGGCAATCGTAAAAATGTGGAGATTTACAAATCGCTGATGCATTATCGTTACTTGAATCTTGGCGAGCCGCATGTGACGGACGAGATGATGATGCTTGCTTTTCGTCAGCATCTGTCTATCTATGAATCGCTTCGGGCAAGAGACTTTATAGCGGCGAAGGCGGCTGTCACGGAACATCTGGCATACTCTAGGCAAAATATCTTAAATGTCATCATTCGCAGCGGTGGGGAAATCTAGCAGCAGAAGGAGCAGGGTGACGCGTAGTTATGATGAGCTTACATAACCAAGCAGCTATTATTACAGGCTCGACCAGTGGAATCGGTGAAGCGACGGCATATAAGCTGGCAGAGCATGGCGCCAAAATATTAATTACCGGCAGAGACCAGGAACGAGGTACGAAGGTCGTATCGGAGATTATCCGAAATGGCGGAGAAGCCTTGTTCGTGCAAGCGGACCTCAGTGATCCATCGGTGCCGGGCAAGCTCGTACAGGCTGCAATTACACAATGGGGACGCCTTGATATCGTCGTTAATAATGCCGCGCTGGTCTGCAGCAAGCCGCTTGCCGAAGTGACCCATCAAGATTGGGATCGGCTGTTTGCGGTCAATGTGAAGGCAGGTTTCTTTTTGATTCAGGAGGCGCTGCCTTATTTGCGCGAGAGGCAAGGGGCTGTCGTCAATGTAAGCTCAATCAACGGACAGATCAATGCGCATGACAACCTCGTCTATGACACGATGAAGGCAGCTTTAAACCATATGACGCGCGGACTTGCCTTCGAGCTGCGCAAGGAAGGAGTAAGGTTTAATGCTTTGCTTCCGGCCGGTGTAGCCACGCCACTCTTGGAGATTTGGCTGCAGCAGAAGATGGGCGATCCTGCAGCAGCGAAGCAGGCGGCCGAGCGGATTTATGAGGATCCCCATGTTGGTAAGCCGGAGCAAATTGCAAGCGCTGTCGCTTTTCTGGTTAGCCAAGAGTCTTCATGGGTGAACGGAGCCATCATCCCGATTGAAGGCGGCTTTACGCTTGGGAACACCAAGGATTAAACGAGCCACAGCGATAAATTGAATCACAACAATTCATAAGAAGGATGTGTTTCAAGTGAGTTTGAGTCCACTTCAACTTCCGCTTCCCCTGCTAACAAGTTTAACGGCAGCAAGTCGCAGCACCGCACCAGGATGGGCTGTGAAGCAAAGGCAATTATTCGACCTCCTGAATGAATCCGCGAAACTTTTCATCAAGAAATATACAAGGCCTGACGGTACACTTATTTGGCGAAATGATTGGCCGGGAATGGACGGCTCTGACGATCCATATGAAGGTTTCATGAACTTAGCGCTGCTTCACGCATTAGGGGGCGACGATTTCCTGCATGAGGCATCCCGTCGAATATGGGAAGGCATCACCTTCCAGTGGACGGAATATGGACAGATTCATCGCGAATTTGACGCTTATTATGACTGGATGCATCACGGAGAAGGGTATTTATATTTTTATTTTCTGGGACTGTCGGGACCCGCACTATTGAAAGACCGGCAGCGTGCTGTGCGATTCGCAAACATGTATACCGGTGATGATTTGGAAGCGCCGAACTACGACAAAGAGAAGAAGCTGATTCGTTCTCCGCTCAATGGCAGCAAAGGACCGCGTTTCATCGCTTCCGCAGAGGATTGGTCTACGCATCGGGGCATTCTGGATAATTATTTAGCGCCATATGAAGATATACCGGGTGTGGATTTCGCATCGCGCAAGTGCAAGTGGAGTGACGACACGATCTACGGCCATCTGCTTGCGATGATGAATGAGCGCATGAACCGCGGTGATGTGCCGCTGAACTTAAATGCTACCGGGCTTGTGGCAAATGCGTTCATGCATACGGCCGATGACAAGTATAAACAATGGGTACTGGACTACTTGGCGGCTTGGAGGGATCGGGCAGAACGCAACGGAGGGTTGATCCCTGATAATGTAGGCTTAAATGATGAAATCGGGGAGTATAACGATGGCAAATGGTGGGGCGGCTACTACGGCTACCGCTGGCCGCACGGTTTCATGACCGTCATTGAGCCGATCACGAATGCGACAATGAACGCGGTTCTGCTTACAGGCGATATGGAGCAGCTTGGACTCGCGCGCAGACAGATTGATTTGAACTGGTCGCTTCGCAAGCAGGCGGAGGATGGCAGGACCGTAGTGCCTTACAAGCATTTTGATGCAGGGTGGTCCGATTTCCGGGAAGCGAGCGTACGGTATCCGATCTATCTATGGACGGTCTCGATGGCTGAAGAAGATCGCGAACGGATTAATCGCATTCCGAAGAGCTACAACTGGGATGAGGTGGTGATCCCGAACGTATCCGGCAAGGACGCGCTGACCGGTCGTGATACGAAACATTTTATAAGCAACACGGAGCCTTGGTTCCGCTATATGAATGGTGAGCTGCCGGATTATCCGGACCGCATTCTGGATGCGAATTTCAAGCTGATCATGAAGCAGCTGGACCGAATGGATTCCCCAATGGGCGATCCGGCGCAGTGGTCGGCATCGTATAATGATGATGACTTCTCCAGCATTCATATATGGCAGGAGCTGTGCCCGGTCTATATGGAAAGTCTCGTGCAGCTAACTCTTGGTGCACCGATGCATATTTCACACGGCGGCTTCCAGCACGGCAGATTCCGTTATTTCGATGGGGATCGCAAGCGTGTAGGGCTTCCGCAAGATACGGCGGCCCTTGTCGAACAACTGAGCGACGACTCTGCGACACTGCATGTGGTGAATACATCGATGTTTGAGTCGCATACTGTAGTCATCCAGGGTGGCACATTCGGGGAGCATGACATTATTTCTGCCACGGTGCTTGGAGAAACTGATGCTGAGCAAACGGTACAGGTAAACAGCAAATGGCTGCAGATCGAGCTGCTTCCGGGCGCATCCATTCGCCTTTCATTATTGATGTCTCGCTATGTGAATGAGCCCACTTATGACGGACCTTGGTCGCGTCAATCAGCGGAGCCGCTGCTGACAGGACGGACCGAATAATGAATCGACTGATGCAAACGGGCGGCTGGGGGCTGCCCGTTTTTACGCATTTTGCAGCAAGCATGGTATAATTTAGGCAAGTCATTCCGCAGGCAGGCATCGACAGGTGCATAATGGCGGAAGCATGTCCACCATTTTGGAGGTTAACGAACGATGAACATTACAATTATTCAAGCAGCTATGACACATGACAAGGAAAACGGCTACAGAGGAAGCGTTCAATTCGAGGTTGAAGGCCATAAACACCCCTACGAAATTACGCTCCAGTTGAACAGCCTGCGTGGAACGACTTGGGATTATAGCTTGCTTTTCGCAAAAGAGCCCGGCCCTGAAGAGCAAATCCATGCAGTTGAAGCCGCAATCGAGCAGGATGATGATCTGTTTGACAGCCTGATTGATGCAGCAGCTGCAACATTGCCGGAAGATCAAGAGGAGGCACAATCATGATCGGAATCGATCTCACCGGGCGCACCGCGCTCGTTACCGGGGCTACCGGAGAATTGGGCAGAGTTATGGCTCGAACATTAGCAGCATGCGGAGCGGATGTTGCGATTCAATACAACCGTAATGAAGGACAAGCCGTAGAGCTGCAGAAGGAGATTAACGCCTTAGGCAGACGTGCTGCTATTGTACAAGCCGACATTACAAATTTGGATTCGATTGTTGCGATGAGAGATAAAGTGAATGCGGAGCTGGGCCATGTTGATATCGTAGTCGCTAACGCTGTCATTCAGTATGCATGGACCTCTGTCCTGGAGCAGGCGCCGGAGGATTATCGCAGCCAGTTTGAATCCTGCGTGATGCAGAGCGTCTATCTGGCGAAAGCTTTCGCACCGGCCATGATCGAGAAACAAGCAGGCCGGTTCATTGGCATCAACACCGAATGCGCCATGCAAAACTTCGAAACCCAATCCGCCTACGTGGCCGGCAAACGGGGGATGGACGGCGTTTATCGGATCTTGGCCAAGGAAATTGGCAAATATCAGATTACGGTCAACCAAGTCGCGCCGGGGTGGACCATTTCCGACCGTGACCGTGCAAACGGGACGGAGCACAATGAAGCGTATGAGAAAAGCGTGGCGTTGAAGCGCAGAGGCACCGATCAAGATATCGCGAATACAGTCGCATATCTGGCTTCCGATCTGGCCGGATTCATTACCGGGGCTTACATTCCTGTTTGCGGCGGCAACGTTATGCCAGCAATCTAATGGACTTTATAAATTCATAGTGACTGAATCGGAGACCATCCCTAGCTGGGGATGGTCTTTGTTTTGCTGAGAGTGCGAAAACCGAACTCTCCGCGTTGAAACCACGCAGAGAAGAACGACTCTCAGCAATTAAGCCAGAGCAACACACTCGCCGGAACTCGACGATAGAATCCCAAGAGAGGTAGGAGTTACCGCTCATAGGAGAGTACATCCGCATTTCGATTGTTATCTGTAGTTGCCAATGTTCGGGTTGTGAAGTAAGATAACGCTTTCAGGGCAAACAAGACGCTCCCCCATCAAAATTGAGAAGTAAACGCCTGCTAATTGCGGTCATTTATGGCAGTCTTAATTTCTGTTTGTCGAAACGTTTCACTTAGCGAGAAAAACATGTATATTATTCATAGGGAGCTGACAGCGACATGGCAGGTCCGCTTCTGGCTAATCTATGCTGCATGTCATAGTTTCCGCAATAACGACGTGATTTTGTTGCTGCTCCATGAATGGAGGCACTCTTCCCTGCGAGCACCGCATATCTGCCCAGCGCGATGTCGATGCTAATCGAGGGATAATATGGTTTTGGAATCGTTGGCTAACCGCCATTGATCTTATACAACACACCTAAAGGAGACGATTGATATGAGAATCAAATTGACTGAGCAAGAATTGGCAAGCGGGCAGCTTAGCCCGGAAACGTTGGAAACAGCAGCTGAGCAGGTGAAAGTAAACGGCTATATCTTGTTTGAGAAAGTACTGAGCGACGAGAAAATCAAAACAATCCGTGACTCTTTCGATCCGATCTTCGACGAGTATATCGACAAACGCGGTTACAACACAGGCACAAACCGTGCACAAATGTTCTTGCCATTCATGGCACCGTTCAATGACAGCGAAGTTATTGCTCACCCTATCGTGATGAGCGTGATCGAGAAAGTGCTCGGCAGAGGTTTCCACTGTTCCTATTTTGCATCCGATACACCTATGCCGGGTTCTGATTATCAAGCTGTACACTGCGACATCATGCCGCTGTTCCCAGAACTGACGGTTCCGCTTCCGGCGTTCAGCCTAGTTGTGAACATTCCGCTGGTTGATGTTAATGAAGTGAATGGTCCGCTTGAAATTTGGCCGGGCGGTACGCACCTGAATCCGGATAATGCGAACCACGATACGCTTGATGGCAGCATCAACCCGAACCTGCACATCGTTCGCGCAGCAGAAGGCATGCTTTCGGAGAAAGTATTCATGCCTGCAGGCTCTATCGTCATCCGCGATATCCGTATGTGGCACCGCGGCACGCCAAACCGTTCGGACGATCGTCGTACGAACCTGGCTATGATCTTCAACCGTCACTGGTACAATTCCAGCACGCACACTCCGATTCCGCGTGAAACTTACGATGCCATGACTGCTAAGGAAAAAGAAGTGTACCGTAACTTCCGCATCGGTCAACCAGTAGCAATGCCTTGGGAATAGGAAGGGGACTTACTCGATCATGAGATTCTATCTAATTGGGGCCGGTGTCATTAACCGGACCCACGCTGAGGCGATATACAAAATCGAAGGCGAAGAAGTCATTCAGATCAAAGTAGCGGATCCGAACCCAGCGGCGCTTGCGAGCTTCGCAGAGCGTTTCCCGCAAGTAACGACGTTTACCGATGCGAAAGAAATGCTGAACGAGGAGCCGCGAGAAGATGATATCGTGATCGTCGGCACGCCTCCTTTTACGCATTTCCCATTGTCGCGCATGGCGCTGGAGTCCGGTCGTCACACGCTCTGCGAGAAACCGCTTGTGATGAATCGCGAAGAAGCAGAAGCATTGCTTGAAATCGCCAAAGCGAATAACCGCATGCTCGGCTGCTGCAGCGTTCGTTTCTTGCAGGTGCCGAAGACGGATGAAGTGAAACGGATTTTGAATTCGGGCGAGCTCGGCGATGTCTACAAAATTTCATTCGTTTTCCGCGGTCAACGCGGTCGTCCCGGTATTGAGCATCAGCCTGAGAGCCGCTGGTTCCTGGATAAATCGAAAGCTGCAGGCGGCATCGTTATGGACTGGGGTCCATATGATTTCACGCTGCTCAATGACATGCTGCAGCCGGTTAGCGTTGAGGTTGCTTCTGCTTGGACGGCGAAACCGGAAACCGACGTTGATCCGAAGGATGTTGTGTATGACATCGAAGGACATGTCGGCGCTATGCTGAAATTCCAGCAAGCCAGCGGCAAGTCGGTCTGGGTACAGTATGAGCGTGCTTCCTGTACGCATGGCGAACCGTATTACACGGTTGAAATCGAAGGCACGAAAGGCGCAGTTAAGTGGTCGCCGTACTTCGAGACCGACCAAGTTCTGGTTAAATCGGACAAGAATGGTGAAGTTATAACTAACGAAAATACGATTCCGTACGAAGGTCAAATCGGTTATATGGACCATCCGATTCACTTCTTCTATCAGAAAGTAAAAGGGCAGCAGTCTCCTGCGGTCGTAAATGAGCAGGCTGTCTTCAATTTCTTATGTTTACAATCGATCTATGATGCTGCTGCAAGTCAACAGGCAGTTGTGCTAAGGAGGAAATAAGCATGATTACAAATAAAGGCTTTTCCACGGGGCTTTACGGCTACATGTGCGAATATTGGAAGGATGGCAAAGATCCGTCCATGGAAGAAATTTTCCGCAACTGTGCGGAAGCAGGCATGAATGCGCTTGAACTGGATCCGACTCCGGAGCTGGTAACACTGGCGAAACAATTCGGTTTAGCGATTTCCGGTGCGTATGTTGGTTTGCAGCTGCATGAGCCGTTCGAAACGCTCAACATCGAAGAAACGGTTATACCTGTTGCTAAGCGTGTCGTCGAAGCAGGCGGAACAGACCTGGTCATTAATGCCGATCCAAAAGGCGGCTGGGATGCTCCGCAGGCGAAGACGGAAGAAGAATTTAAGCAAATCGGCGACAATTTGTCCCGCATCGCGGCTGCAGTCAGTGGTCTCGGTCTTAAAGTAAGCTTGCACAATCATGCTTCGGACAAACACAATGCAGACGGCGATCTTCGCGCGGTTATCGAATATGCGAGCCAAAAAGTAGGGCTTTGCGTGGATACCGGCTGGGCGCATGTTGCAGGTTTGAACCCTGTGGAATTGCTTCGCACTTATTCGGATCGCATTTATGCGTTCCACTTCCGCAATCAAATCGGACGCATCTATAGCGAAGATCTGACTGTTGGCGATATCGATATGAAACAAGTGCTGCAAGCTGCATCCGACATCGGATATGAAGGCTGGCTTACATTCGAGCTCGTGCATGAGGAAGGCACTGGTGCAAAGGGAACGCTCGCGGAAGCGACTGCCAATTCCATTGCATATATGAAGTCTTGCATCGCGGAACTCGCATAGAAAGGCGGCTTACTATGGATAGCAACGTAAAGAAAACCCCTTTCCAGCTGGACGCGGAGAAGGAAGCCGCGATCGAGACGCTGCTTGCTCAGATGACGCTGCAGGAGAAAATCGGCCAATTGACGCAGCTGGGTACATTTGACGAAGAGTCGGACAGCGAGCTGATCGAAGAAGGCATGGTAGGCTCCATTCTCGGTGTTCGAGGGGCAGATACGGTTAATGAGCTGCAGCGTATTGCGATTGAAGAGTCCCGACTTGGTATTCCGCTGCTGTTTGCGGATGATGTTATCCACGGCTACCGGTCGACTTTCCCAATACCGCTTGCAGAGGTATGCAGCTGGAATCCGGAGCTGCTGGAAGAAACGGCGGCGATTGCTGCACGTGAAGCTTCATCAGAAGGCATCAACTGGATTCTTGCACCGATGGTGGATATCGCCCGGGATGCAAGATGGGGAAGAATCGCGGAAGGCGCAGGGGAAGATACATACCTGGCTTCCTCCGTTGCCGGAGCGCGCGTTAGAGGGATTCAAAGAAACGATTGGACGGATCGGCCGCATGTGATGGCTTGTCCGAAACATTTTGCCGCATATGGACTTGCCGAAGGCGGCCGTGACTACAACACGGTCGATGTGTCGGAGACGCGTATGCGCGAAACGTATTTCCCGCCGTTTCAGGCGGCACTTGATGCCGGCGCAGGCACGATTATGGCGGCCTTCAATGAAATCAACGGCATACCGGCTTCCGGCAACCGTTGGTTGCTGAAGGATGTACTGCAGGATGAGTGGGGCTTCAAGGGTTTCGTCGTCAGTGATTGGGAATCCGTTGATGAGCTCGTTCAGCATGGTTATGCCGCAAACCGCGAGCAAGCAGGATTGCAAGCGATTAAAGCAGGCATGCACATGGACATGCATTCCCTGATTTATCATGAGCATCTGGCTGCATTGATTGAGAAGGGTGAGGTTAACGAGAGCGAGATTGATGATGCGGTTCGCCGTATTCTGCGCGTGAAGCATCAGCTTGGTCTGTTCACTCATCCGTATGTAGACAATAAATTGGCCAACTCCTTTATGCTTCATTCCGCGCATCTGGAAACAGCACGCGAAATGGCGCGTCAATCGATCGTGCTGCTGAAGAATGAGAACGACACGCTTCCGCTCAAATCTTCTTCTCGTAAGCTGGCGGTTATCGGTCCGTTTGCCGAGGATCGTGAGGCACAGCTCGGCTGCTGGCGCGGACAAGGAAGGCCGGAAGATGTGATTACCGTATTGGCAGGCATACGGGCGCTTGCTCATCAGCATCAAACCGAAGTTGTGTATGCACGAGGTTCAGGTGTGCTGGACGGAACGGCTGAAGAGCTTGGGGAAGCCGTATCGGCCGCTAAGAGCAGTGATGTTGCCATTCTCGTATTAGGCGAGAATGCGGATATGAGCGGCGAGAACAACAGCCGCGTATCGCTCGACATTCCGGCAAGCCAGCAGAAGCTGCTTGAAGCGATTCATGCGACCGGCGTTCCGGTTGTCCTTGTCCTTGCAAACGGACGTCCGCTTACGCTTGAGTGGGCGGATGCGAATATTCCGGCTATCGTTGAGGCTTGGCAGCTCGGCGTGCAAGCAGGTCCGGCAATTGCCGACATCCTGTTCGGCGCAGCCGGCCCTAGCGGCAAACTGCCTGTCACATTCCCAAAACATGCGGGCCAAGTGCCGATCTATTACAACGCGAAGAAAACAGGCAGACCGCATATGAGACGTTATGTGGATGCCGATACTTCACCGTTGTACCCGTTCGGACACGGTCTGACGTATACAAGTTTCAGCTATGAGGAGCTGCAGATCGAGCAAGCCGAGCTTCCGCTTGGCCAAACGCTGAACGTTTCTGCAAAAGTGCACAATACAGGAACGCGCGAAGGTGTCGAAATCGTACAGCTGTATATTTGCGATGAGGCAGCGAGCATTACAAGACCTGTAAAAGAACTTAAAGGCTTCCGTAGAATTACATTGGCGGCCGGCGAAAGCACGACAGTTTCATTCCAGCTGGCAAAGGAAGAGCTCGGATTTATCAATCAAGAGCATCATTTTGTCGTAGAGCCGGGGAAATTCAAGCTCTGGATCGGTCCAAGCAGTGCGGACGGTTTAGAAGGGCAATTCGAAGTCATTTAAATCATCCTGTTGGCAAACCCCCGAAATGTCGGGGGTTTTTCCAATTACAGTCGAATCGTTTCGACAATGTTAGAAAGATAATTGGAAAAACAGACCAGGAACTAACAAATTTCTAACAAAAAAAAGTTCCATTTTATCAGTTGAAAGCCTTTTCACTTCCAGAATTCTGTGCTATTATGTGTTTGTGAAACGTTTCTATGAGTGAAAAGGGTAGTTCTTTAAACAAATATCCCTCTGTGACTGTGATTACAAGTCTGAGCGCTAACCTGTAATGTAAGCGTTTCATAATGGGGGAATTTTACTTTATTCTTTCGAAACGTTTCAATAGGCTGAACCAGAGGTGGAATTGATGATGGCTGCTACGATCAAAGATGTTGCAAGAATGGCCGGAGTTGCCGTATCAACTGTTTCTTACGCACTGAATAACTCACCGAAGATCAGTGAGGAAACGCGAAAGAAAGTAATTCGAGCTGCAGAAGAGTTAAGCTATCGGCCAAGCGGTGCGGCACGAAATTTGAAGAAACGCAAGAGTGAAACGATCGGACTGTTCCTGAATGATCTGGGCGGACCTTTCTATAGTCAAGTCATCGAAGGTGTACAGGAAGTTGTTGCCTCGCATGATTACAATCTCATTGTCTGCAGTACCTATGGCGGCGAGAACAGCTCAGCGAATCGGTTTCTGAGAGAAAAATTCGTAGATGGCGCGATTATTATGGGTACAGCGATTCCGGACAGCTTGATCCTCCAGGTAGCGGCTGAGTCATTCCCGATCGTCGTACTCGACCGAGAGCTTAAGAGCGATTACGTACACAGCGTACTGATCACTAATGAACAAGGCGCTTACGATGCGGTTACGCATCTCATTAAACTGGGACGCAAGCGAATTGAATTTCTTAGCGGACCGCTCGCCGCGTATGACAATTCCAAACGTTATGACGGCTACAAGCGTGCGCTTATGGAACATAACTTGCATGTACCTCCGAAGATCAGCCTGCAAGGTCGTTACTTGGAAGCCGGGGGCTATCAAACCGTGAAGGTCATGATGGCATGCAAAAGGCTGCCTGATGCCATCTTCGCCGCGAATGATGAAATGGCGATCGGCGCTATGCGAGCGCTCCGCGAAGGCGGTATTCGAGTGCCTGAGGATGTCGCAGTCGTAGGCTTTGACAACATTAGTTTCGGACCGTTCGTTCGTCCTTCATTGACGACAATCGGCCATTCTAAATACGAAATGGGAGCGATTGCAACGCAGCTTGTGTTCAATGTGCAGAAGGAAGAGAACTCCATTATGCTTCCGACGCAGCTGGTTATTCGTCAATCCTGTGGATTCAAAGGCACTCACAATGAGAATGAGGAAAGCTATATATTCCATGAAGGGAGGCGAAACCAGGGTTAACCGGGAAGTAAGGAGCAAGTCATGCTTGATTGTGTTTATGGGGAAGTCGACTAAGAATCACCAAATCTACATTCACGAGCTGGGGGAGAATTGGAATGAAAAAGTCAATTAATATGATGCTTCTGATGGTACTGGCTTTATCTTTTGTGCTTGCTGGCTGCGGCAGCAGCAACAACAACGCAAACAACACGGCAACTAATGCGAATACGGGCAATACAACAGAGACCAATAACACAGCGACAAACGCTAATACTACGGAACCAGCAGAAGAGCCAGCGGCTGAAGAGCCCGCTGCAACAGATGAAGTTGTAACGATCACATACGGAACTTGGGGCGATAAAGCAGATAACGGCGCTGAGATGAAACGTATCAAAGCATTCGAAGCTGCTCACCCGAACATTAAAGTTGTCATCGATAAATCGATGGATTGGCCTTGGGATGAGAAATTGGCAGCTGCAGCAGCAGCTAACAAGCTTCCCGATGTAACTTGGTTATTCAATGTCCCTCTGGCTGTAGGCAGCGGCTGGCTTGAAGATTTGACTCCATACCTGGAACAAGATCCTGATTTTGCTCCTGACAAAATTTACGGCAACTTGGCCGACACGGGTAAATACGAGGGCAAGCAATTTGCATTGCCACACGGACTTTTCTCATGGGGCGTTTACATTAACAAAGATTTATTTGCAAAAGCGAATATTCCAATTCCTAGTGCTAACTGGACAGTAGCTGAACTCGAGGATATTTCCAAGAAGCTTACGAATTTTAACGAACAGCAATTCGGTATAGATGGTGCTGCGGGCATGGGCGACGTCCTGATCCCTAACATTGACAATACGCTTGGTGCTTCCACATGGGACGGCACTCAGTATAACTACACAAACCCGGCTTGGGCGCAAGCTGTGAACTGGGCGAACAACTTCGGTATGAAAGACAAATCATCGCTTCAAAGCTACAAGAAAGAACAGAAAGACAAATGGTACGGCAAAGACATCAGCGGCTTTAACATCGGTAAAGTCGGTATGGTGTTCGATGCAACTTGGAGCTTGACATGGTACAAACAAAACTTGAAATTCAACTGGGATATCCTTCCGGTTCCGGGCTATGACGGCCAACAACAAAAAGCCGGACTGGTTACGGACTATGCAGGCGTAACGAAGAGCTCGAAGCACAAGAAAGAAGCAGTTGAGTTCCTGAAATGGATGACTTACTCCAAAGACGGCTGGTTGGCACGTATTAAAGACGAGTCTCCGCTAGCTTCGATGCCGCTTGTCAACGATCCTACAGTATGGGAAGCATGGTTGGCACAAGATTTCGTAACGCCTGGTGTTAAAGATATCGTAAAAGCAATCCCAACAGGCGTGCTTGAAACATTCAAATACCAACCGGGCTTCGCGGACTTCACTTCTAAAGTGAAAGACAAGTACAACGAGAAGTTCCAAAAAGGTGAAGCAAGACCGGAAGACGTAGCTGCTGAGCTGCAAGAGAAATCGATGGAGTACTACAACAACGCGGTAGCAAAAATCAAAGAAGCAACTAAATAAAAGCAAGTAATCACAATTTTTCCTCCTCTATTTAGGGGAGGAAAAATTGTTCTACTGGGGTGAAAGCATGAAGTTCAAACCATTATTAGCTGCAATCATATTTGTTTCGCTTCTAGCGACAACAGTACCTGTATCGTTCCATGGACGTTCCATCGCGCAGGCTGATGAGGCGGCTGCGCCTGACAAAGATAAACAAGACAATGACGATATTTTGGATGGTTTATTTGGCGGTGGCAGCGAAATTTCTTCTGGTGCCGGCAAGCAAGACGATGTAAAGGACACGGCAGAGGACGAGGAAGATGACTCCCCTGTTAAGAAAGTCGTAGAGGATGCCTACAGCGACGTGCTTAAAGCATGGCAGGCCAAAGGAATTAAAGATGCGGCAACGGATATCATCATTCATCCTAATCAGTTTGTAACGCCTAATGGCAAGGCAACACTTACTTCCGATTCGAACGGCTATGATGAGCCGGTGTTTACATGGACGGACGACTTGAATGCGATCGATTTGAATGTAACTGCGCCTCAAGATGGGCTCTACCAAATTAATATCGACTATTACTCGACATCGGACAAAATCATTCCGATTGAGCGGGCTATTGAAGTAAACGGGAAATATCCGTTTTTTGAATCCAGAAGAGTTGTGCTACCAAAGCTGTGGACAGATGAAAACGCGACATTCGACCGAGATGCGCTCGGGAATGAGACGCCTGCAAGCCAGAAGCAAATTAAGCAATGGCAGACGGCCCCATTAATGGATGCCAGTTATTTCACGGCGGAACCGCTGCGGTTCTATCTGAAACAAGGCACGAACAGCATCAAACTTATGAATTTGCGCGAAGAGGCCCTCATTGGCCGAATCGTCATTTCCTCTCCGGAGGTACTGCCGCAGTACGAGCAATATGCGAAAGCAAACAGCTTGTCTAAAGCAGACTCTTCAATCCTTGTCGTGGAAGCCGAGCATCCGATTTCCAAATCGGAACCGTCGATCCGCGCGATTGCAAGCGGAGATGCAACTGTTGTTCCTCATAGAGACGGTAAAGTCACGTTAAACACGCTCGGCGGAGAAACGATTGCAACCAGTGGAAACGCGGAAGAGAACGAGCAGGCGTGGCAAGTGGGTGGACAGCGGGCTACTTGGAAAGTGAAAGTGGATAAGGCGGGCTCTTACCAACTGGCATTCAAGTATTTGCAGACTGGCAAAACAAGCATGCCCGTATATCGCACTTTAATGATAGATGGTAAAGTGCCATTCAAAGAAGTGAATGAGTACGCCTTCCCTTACACGGATGAATGGCGTAATGAGGTCTTGTCCGGCAAAGACGGCAAAGCGTATCAATTCGCGCTTACAGCAGGTGAGCATGAAATTTCACTTCGCGCCGACGCTGCCCCATATGGACAAGTCATCCAAACGATTAAGAATGTCATGTGGGATATTAACACATTGGCACTTGAGATTAAGATGGCAACAGGTAATACGATGGACGTGAATCGGGACTGGGATATTACGAAACAGATGCCTGATTTGCCGCAGAAGCTGGAAGAATTCGCTTCTATTCTGCGCAAACAATACGCCGCGCTTAAGAAGCTTGCCGGCGCTAATCCGGACCAAGCGAGCAATTTGCTCGTTGCGGCGGAAACGCTTGAGCGGATGTCGAAGGAACCGGAGAAAATCCCTTATCAATTTAACCGTCTGTCCGAAGGCTCCGGCTCCGTGCTGCAGACGCTTGGTGTCATTAACACGAAGCTGCCAAGACAGCCACTGCAGCTGGATCGGTTCTATATCTATTCAGACAGCAAGCTGCCGAGTGAAAAGGTAGGCTTCTTCAAATCATTTATGAACAGCATCGCTGCGTTCTTCAAATCGTTTACTCGTGATTATTCCAAAGTAAACGCGGACGATAAAGATGCCGTACAGGTGTGGGTAAACCGTTCGCGTCAGAACGTAACCCAAATGCAGCAGCTAATCAATCAAGAATTCACGAAGAAAACCGGCATTAAAGTAACGCTCTCCATTATGCCGGACGAAGGAAAGCTTGTACTTGCCAGCGCCGCTGGTAATGCGCCTGACGCAGCACTTGGCGTCAGCAACTACATTCCTTTCCGCCTTGCCGCGCGCGGAGCGTTAGCGGACATGAATCAATTCAAAGGCTTTGACGAAGTGCAGAAACGATTCTCCCCTGGTGCACTCGTTCCGGTCACTTTCGATCAGAAGCTATATGCTTTGCCGGAAACACAAAGCTTCTGGGTGCTGTTCTATCGGAAGGATATTCTCGATGCGCTGAATATTCCTGTTCCCGATACGATGGAAGAAGTGAAGCAAATCTTGCCGGAGCTGCAGCGTTTCGGGATGAATTTCTATCTGCCGCTGTCGCAAACAGGCGGATTTAAGCCTTATAACAACACCGTTCCGTTTATTTATCAAACCGGCGGCAAGCTGTACACCGACGATGGCCTTCACACTGCGATCGATCAGGATGAGGCATTGGCTGGACTGAAACAAATGACGGACATGTTTACGGTATACAGCGTTCCGCTGCAGGTACCGAGCTTCTACAACCAGTTCCGCGATGGAAGCCTGCCGATCGGGATTGCAGATGTTACTACTTATATCCAGTTGACCGCAGCAGCTCCTGAGCTTGCCGGTTGGTGGAAGATTGCTCCTTACCCTGGTGTTAAAGGCAAGGACGGCGTCGTAAACCGGACCGCTCCGGGAACAGGCGCAACCGGAATCATGTTCAACAGCAGCAAGAAGAAAGACGATACATGGGAGTTCCTGAAATGGTGGACTTCCGAAGAGGCTCAAGTTCGTTTCGGTAACAATCTGGAAGCGATCTATGGACCGACTTACAAATGGAATTCGGCCAATGTCGAAGCGTTCAGCCAGCTTTCCTGGCCGAAGGAAGATATTGAGGTCATTCAAGAGCAATGGAAATGGTTATGGGATATTCCGCGCTTCTTCGGTGATTACATGGTCGAGCGGGAAATCAGCGACGCTTGGAACAAAGTCGTCTTCGACGGCTACAATGCGCGAAGGGCGATGGAAGATGCCGTCATTAACGGCAATCGCGAAATTAAGAAGCAGCTTACGGATTTCGGTTATATCAAGGACGGTAAAGTCGTCAAACCGCTTCATGTGCCGATTATGCCGAATATGTCAGACATGGCCAAACGAGGTGATGAGAAGTGAAGCCTGCGACTGCAAAAGCAATAAAAAACGAATTTAACGCCTTTGTGTTTATTAGTCCGTTTTTTATCATTTTTTCTCTGCTTGTCGTAGTTCCGGTCGTTTCTGCCATTTACTTGTCGTTTACGGATTTCAACTCGATTCAAACGCCTAAGTTTATCGGACTGACCAACTATGTAAACCTGATTACACAAGATAATGCCTTTATGATGTACGTCTTGCCAAACACACTTAAATTTGCACTGCTGGTCGGTCCGGGAGGATATTTATTATCCTTCTGGCTCGCTTGGCTGCTGGCGCAAATTCCGAAGAAATCGCGTACAGTCATTGCCCTCGCGATCTATTCGCCTTCACTGACTGCAGCAATTGCAATGGCTGTCGTGTGGCTCGTTATTTTCAGCGGTAATGCTTCCGGTTATTTGAATCATTTCTTAATGAGCCTTGCGATTATCAACGAGCCGATTCAGTGGACACAATCGCCGCATTATCTAATGCCGATCATGGTGACCGTATCGCTCTGGAACAGTATGGGCGTTGGCTTCCTGGCGATGCTCGCGGGTATCCTCAACATTAACGGGGAGATGTATGAAGCCGGCTATATCGATGGCATTCGCAACCGTCTTCAAGAGGTGTGGTACATTACCATTCCGAGCATGAAGCCGCAAATGCTATTCGGCGCCGTAATGGCTGTCGTCGGCACATTCCAAGCCGGAGCGATTGGCGTGCAGCTCTCAGGCGCTAATCCTACACCGCAAAATGCCGGTCAGCTCATGATCAATCATATCGAGGACTATGGTTTCCTGCGCTATGATATGGGTTACGCTTCAGCGGTTTCCGTAGTCTTGCTCATTATTGTTTACGGATTTTCTAAACTGTGCTGGCGCTTGTTCGGCGACTCCGACTAGTCCGCAGTGTATTACGAATTGGGAGAAGGTGATGGCGTAAATGGCTTCTTTTCATGCTAATAAAATCAATCCGGATCGCTTCAGCTTCGGTCAATGGAAGTTCTTTCTCTTCCTTGTTTCTTTGTCCGTGTTCATGATCTTGCCGATTATCTTTATTTTCTCTCAGGCGCTTAAGCCTGTAGACGAACTGTTTCTATATCCGCCGAAGCTGTTTGTTCAGCATCCGACGTGGAGTAACTTTGCGACATTGTTCAGCGTCGGCGACGTTTCAGCGGTTCCGAAGACGAAATATTTGTTCAACAGTATTCTTGTAACCGGCTCAGTCGTATTCCTGTCCATCGTGATCTGTTCCATGACAGGCTTCGCTTTGTCCAAGAAAGAATTCAAAATGAAAAAAGTCGTGTTCGAAGTAAACATCATCGCTCTGATGTTCGTACCGGCAGCGGTAACGATTCCGCGTTATTTGGTCATTGAGAAGCTGGGGCTGACGGATAACTTCCTAGGTCATATCTTACCGATGCTTTCCTTGCCGGTAGGGGTGTTCCTGGTCAAGCAATTCGTCGATCAAATTCCGAATGCGCTCATCGAAGCAGCGCAGCTTGACGGAGCGAACGATTACTACGTATTCCGTAAGCTCGTCATTCCGATGATTATGCCGGCGCTAGCGACCGTAGCGATTCTATCGTTCCAATTGGCTTGGAACAATGCGGAGACATCTTCGTTATTCATGAGCAAAGAAACGCTCAAGACGTTTGCTTTCTACATGAGTACGCTGACGACGACCACCGCGATGGAAAATAATATTGCCGGTCAAGGGATGGCAGCGGCGGCAGCGCTTCTGATGTTTATTCCGAACTTGGCCATCTTCATATTCATGCAAAGCAAAGTAATGGATACGATGGCGCATTCCGGGTTGAAGTGAGGAGGAGAACAATGTTCAGATTCAGATGGCTCACACTTCTCGTTGCGGCTGCGCTGTTGGTTGGTTCGACTACTGCTTATGCGGACGTGCCTTATCCTACCTTCACGATCGATGAAAAAGGTCATGGCATTATGATGCAGAACGCCTACATGCCAGTAGGCGCAATCGACGGGTATAGCATCTTTGGCGAAAATGAAGCGCTAAGCAACGGGAAAGTGGAGTTGAATAACCCGCAAGATATCTTCGTGGATAATGAAGACCATATGTACGTTGCCGATACGGGCAACGCCCGAATTGTGGAATTGGACTCATGGGGGAACTTCATCCGAATAATCGGCGAAGGGGAATTAAAGCAGCCGAAGGGCGTATTCGTAACGGAAAACAAAGATATTTACGTTGCGGATTATGCAAAACAAAGCGTTGTCGTCTTCGGACAAGACGGCAAGCTGAAGCAAACGATCGGCAAGCCGAAGTCGAAGCTGTACGGCAAAGATACGCCGTTCAAGCCGCAGAAGGTCATCGTCGATAAACGCGGCAGCATTTATATTATCGGCGAAGGCTTGATCCAAGGTCTTGTTCGATTGGACAAGGAAGGCAAATTTCTAGGCTACTTCGGCGGTAACCGGGCGGGCTTCAACCTGCTGAAGACGCTGCAGCGCATGTTCTATACGAAGGCTCAGCTAAGCAAAATGACTCGTGAAATGCCGATTTCGCCGACGAATATTTCGGTTGACTCGGAAGGCCTTATCTATACGAGTACGACAGGTATCAACGGCGGCGCCATTAAGAAGCTGAACGTAGCGGGCAAGGATTTGCTCGGCGGAACGTGGTCGCTTAATCAAGTATCCGATATTACGACCGACGTGATGGGGAATATTTATGCGATCGATGCCGGTGAAGGCATGATCCTGGAGTACAACCGTGACGGTAACCTTATGTTCCTCTTCAGCTATAGCGACACGGGAGAGCAACGTCTCGGTTTGCTTGCAGCACCGACAGGAATTGCCGTCACGTCGGATGGCAGATTGCTTGCCCTGAGCGGCGAGCGCGGCAACATTACGGTGTTCCAGCCAACGGCGTTCACGAAGCTGGTGCATGAAGCGCTGGGACTCTATTTGGATGGCAAATACGTACAAAGTCGTGATCCATGGAATGAAGTGCTGCGTCAGAACAGCTTGTTCTCACTAGCGCACACCGGTATCGGCCTCGCATACTTCAAAGAAGGCAAATACCAGGAAGCATTCGAGAAATTCGAATTCTCCAAAAACAAGAAAGAATATTCAAATGCGTACTGGGAACTCCGGCGCGAATGGATTATGAAACACGCGGTTGACGTGGCGTTAAGCATCCTGGGAGCCATTATCGCCTTGATGGCCATTCGGTTCGCTTATCGGAAGTACCAGTTCGGCAAGCCGGTCGTTATGGCTTGGCTGAAGGTGACCAGACAATGGTTTGTCGCGCAGCTCCTTCATATTTTCCGTATGCTGCGGCATCCGATTGAAGGTTATTACGAGCTGGAGCATAACAACAAGGCTTCGGTAGCATCGGCAACTGTCTTGCTGTTCGTGCTGTTCGGTGTTCGATTGTTCGGTCTCTATACGACGAACTTCTTGTTCGCAACGATGGAGCCGCTGCAGATTAACATCGTAACCGAGCTGCTCAAGCTGATCATTCCACTGTTCGCCTGGGTGATTTCCAACTACCTTGTCAGCGTCATCAACGATGGGGAAGGCAGTTTCAAGAACATCTATAAAGGGACGATTTATGCATTGTCCCCTTACATTATTTTCGCAATTCCGCTGGCGATTATGTCACGTGGCCTTACCCTGATGGAGGGTGTCATTTATAACTACTCCTATAATATCGTCATTCTGTGGTGTGCGCTTCTGCTCTTCATCATGGTGAAAGAGATCCACGGCTACGAAATTAAGGAGACTGTTAGAAACATCGTTCTCACGATCATCGGCATGCTTATTATGGCATTCGTTGCGTTTATCCTGTTCGGCTTGTCGAATCAGGTGTGGGAATTTGTTTACTCGTTATTCCAAGAGGTGAATCTGCGTGTCGATTAACAAGAAACCGATTATCCTGGTCGCGTCTGCTGCGCTTGCAGCGGTTGGGTTGTATCAGTTCGCATATGGGGCTACAGTTGAGCAGCAATCTACCGAGGGTCAGAGCAAGATTGTTCTTAATAAGACGGAAGGCTCATTCCCTTATCGTTCGAACAATTACACGATGCCGGAGAAGGCAGCAAGCGCCATTGCGAATCGCACGATTCCGTCCGACTATAAGAAAATCGGCGAGTCCGGCTCGCTGGAGCTGTACATGGCGAACGCTTCGCTTGCCATTATGGTGAAGAACAAGGAGAGCGGTTATGTTTGGGCTTCCACGCCTAACGAAGCCGATCTGCAAAATGCCGAGTTAAATGATGAGTGGCAGACCGCAGTCAAGTCACCGGTTCTGCTCGAATACTATAACGATCAAGAGATGCTGAGCACGGGAAATTTCTTGTCGCTCGGCGGTAAAGTCGACGGCATTGAGCCGATCGAGCAAGGGGTGCGCGTGAAGTTGACCTTCGGGTCGTTGAATGCAGGCATCGCACTCGAGGTTAAGCTTGAGAACGATTCGCTTGTTGTCTCTATCCCAGCGGATTCGATGTGGGAGAAAGGCGTCAGCAAGCTGGCTTCCATTCAGGCTTATCCGTTCCTAGGCGCGGTTCACAAGGCGGATATTCCGGGCTATCTGTTTATTCCGGACCGTTCAGGGGCGCTTATCCGCTTTAACAAAGCGCATTCCCGATTTGACGAGCCGTATGTCGGTAAGATCTACGGTACCGACTATACGTCGGACGGCAACATGAATACCGGCCGTACATCTGTGCCGGTATTCGGGATCGTGCACGGCGCCGGGCAGAACGGCGTGCTCGGCATCGTCGAGGATGGCCGATTCAATGCCAAGATTGTCGCGTATCCAAGCGGATTAAGCACAGACTTCTACTGGGTCGCTCCGAAGTTCGAAATCCGGTACGGTTACTTCCAGCCAACAAGCAAATCGATGGGCGGTTATAACACCTTCCAGAAAGATCCGCTAAAGACAGACCGTCAAGTTCGATACGAGTTCCTCGGCGGCAAGGAAGCGGATTATGTGGGGATGGCGAAGACGTACAGAACGTACTTGCAGGAGAAAGGCGAGCTCGTCAAAGAGAAATCGGCGAAGAGCAAAGCAGACGTTCCCATGCAGATCCGTCTGTTAGGCGGAGAAACGGAAGCGAGCGCATTCGGAGCTAACGTCGTTCCGATGACGACGTTTAGTCAGGCGAAGACGATTGTCGACAGCCTGGAGAAGAACGGCATTACGAACTTGAAGACGGTGCTGGAGGGCTGGAATGACGGAGGCTTGAACGGTGCGCGTCCTGCCGAGTTCCCGGTCGAGTCCAAGCTTGGAGGCGCTTCGGGTCTGAAGGACCTGAAGAAATACTTGGCAGGCAAAGACATTCCGGTCTATCTATACAATAACTATACCATTGCCTTCGGAAATTCCGATTTGATGAATTTCAAGTCTGACGCCGTTAGAGCCATTAACAACGAAATTAACGAGTTTCCGTTCTTCGGCTGGGGCGACGGTGGTTTCTTCGACGATATTATGGCGCGGGACATCAGCCCGGTCAAATCGGTTGAAATTGCCAAGGACGATGCCGAGGATATGAAGGATCTGGGCGTAGATGGTCTTGCGCTCGATATTACGGGCAGCACGCTCGTATCCGACTATAACAAGAAGCATCCGTTTACGCGTGAGCAGACCGCTGAAGCGTACCGCGAGCTTGCCGCTAACTTCAAGAAAAACTTGAACGAGCTGGCGATTGTTCAGGCGAATGACTACCTGTGGAAATACACGGATACGATGTTCGGCATGGGTTCCGGTTCTTCGCAGTACATGTACGAAACGGATACGGTACCGTTCTTGCAAATCGTGCTTCACGGCTATATCGATTACTTCGGCTGGCCGTCCAACTCGGCTTCCAGCCCACGCGAGGATACGCTGCGCATGATCGATTTCGGTCAATATCCGTCGTACCTGCTAACGCATGAGCCGTATTGGAAGCTGAGAGACACGCCTTCGGTCGATTTGCTGACAACGCAATATTCCGATTTGGAGCAGCCGATTAAGGAGACGTACAAAGCCGTGAACCAAGCGCTGCGTAAGGTTCAGGATGCAACGATTGAAGCGCGCATCGTGCCGGCCTACGGCATCTCGGCAGTCAAGTATTCCAACGGTGTGGAAATTGTAGTGAATTACACATCGAGCGACTACACATACAACGAAGTCAGCGTCAAGGCGAAGAGCTTCGCTGTCATCGGGGGTGAGTAAGTTGAAAGTGACCAAAAAAATGAGAGAGGCGCTCACCGGGTACGCACTGGTGTCGCCTTGGATTATTGGCTTCATCCTGTTTATGGCCTATCCAATCTATTACTCGGTATATTTGAGCTTACACAAAGTTACGATCAGCGCGGAAGGCATTGTAACCGATTATACAGGCGGGGACAACTACAAATACGCGTTCTTGTCTGACCCGGAATTCGTAGAGAAGCTGCTGCTCTTCGTGAAATCAGCGGTAGGTATGATCCCGATTATCATCGTTTTCTCGATGCTCGTCGCACTCTTAATCAACCAGCCGATTAAGATGAAAGGGCTGTTCAGAGCGATCTTCTTCTTACCGGTCGTCATTACGAGCGGCGAGGTTGTCAATGAGCTGTTCAGTCAAGGGGCAACGGCGATTCCGCTCGTTGAGAAGTACGGCATTATCGAGATTATTAAAGACAATTTGAGCCCGGCATGGTCGTCACCGATCATCAGTCTGATTCAACAGCTCATCTTGATTCTATGGTTCTCCGGCGTACAAATTTTGATTTTCTTAGCAGGTTTGCAGAAGGTCAATAAGCAAGTCTATGAAGCGGCTTCCATCGATGGCGCATCGCCTTGGGTTAGCTTCTGGAAAGTAACATTGCCTGCCATTAAGCCGTTTATTGCGGTGAATATGATTTATACGACGGTTGATTTGTTCACGAACTCGTTCAGTGACGTCATAGAATTAATCAAGGAAAATATGTTCAACCTGACAACGGGCTTCGGTTATGCGACCGCAATCGCCTGGATTTACTTCGGTGTCATATTCGTCTTCTTGCTCTTAATTCTGCTGCTGTTCCGCAATAACGATGACGTGAACGTGAGACCGAAGAGGAGGAGAGCTTAATGGAACGAACATCGAAGTTGCAGAAAGCTTTTCTGCTTCGTACGTTCAATCGCGGCAAACGGATTCTGATGGGAAGACAGGGCAACGACGGAATCGTATTCAAGTTGTTAGTCTACGCGCTGCTCATCAGTATCGGGTTCGTTTATTTGTATCCGATTCTCTATCTTGTCTCGCAAAGCTTTAAGAGCTTATCAGACCTGCTGGACCCAACGGTGCTCTGGCTTCCACAGAAGCTGTACCTGGAGAACTTCACGCAAGCCTGGCATGTTCTTGATTACATGGATACTTTCTGGAATTCAGTCTTGAACTCCGTGGTTCCGGCTATCGGTCAAACCGTTTCCTGTGCAGTCGTAGGATACGGAATTGCGAAATTCCGTTTCCCGGGCAAATCGATCGTACTTGGTCTCATGATGATTACCTTCATCGTCCCGTCACAGGTCGTTATGATTCCGCTTTACTTGATGTTCAATGAGTATCATATGCTTGGGTCATCGCTGCCGTTTATTGTTCCGACCCTATTCGCCCAAGGGATTAAAGGCGTATTGTTCATTCTGATCTATACGCAGTTCTTCCGGACGATTCCGGCATCGCTCGAAGAAGCGGCACAGATGGATGGGGCCGGCTTCATTCGGACGTTCTTTACGGTTATTCTTCCGATCTCCATGCCTGCTATCGTCGTTGTTATGCTGTTCTCGACGGTATGGCACTGGAATGAGACGTATCTGACTTCTCTCTATCTGGGTGAAAGCATGACCACGCTTCCGCTGCAATTGAAAACGTTCAATGACTCGTTCACGAAGCTGTATGGAGGCGGAGCAGCAGTAGGCGGCGGCCAGACGAAGAATATCAATGAATCGATTCGTATGGCAGGAACGCTGTTAATCGTACTGCCTTTGCTAATCCTCTACATGTTCGCGCAGAGACGATTCGTAGAAGTAGTAGATAAAACAGGTATTACAGGCGAGTAATTCGATTGTATCGCAGACGACTTAGGGAGGGTGTTTCAGTTGACTAAGAAGTTAAAGGTTGCAGTAATCGGCGCAGGCGGGATCTTCCAATGGGCGCATTCCGCTCCGCTGAAGAACCATGGAGAGCTTGAAGTGGTCGCCATCGTAGATATCGACCTGGCGAAAGCGCAAGCTGCGGCCGAACAGCACGGCATTCCGCAAGCATTCCGTGACTATCGCGATGTCATCCAAATGGAAGAGATCGACATTATCGATATTTGTACGCCGAATCTGTTCCATTCCGAGATTGCAGTTGCGGCGCTGGAAGCCGGCAAACATGTCTTCTGCGAGAAGCCGGATGCGGTAAATCCGGATGAAGCGATTAAGATGCAGCAAGCAGCGGAGAAAAGCGGCAAAGTGCTTATGGTTATGCGCAACAACCGCTTCCGTCCGGCATCGAAGTTCATCAAGGAGTGGATTGAGGAAGGCAACCTCGGCGAAGCTTATGCCGGCCGTTGCGGCTGGACTCGCCGCCGCGGTATTCCAGGCAAAGGCGGCTGGTTTACGACCAAAGAGCTGTCCGGCGGCGGCCCGTTGATCGATCTTGGTGTTCATTTCATCGACTTGGCGATCTGGTTCATGGGCAATCCGAAGCCAATCTCGGTAACTGGCGCAACCTATACGAAATTCGCGGACGCAGACGATATTGCTGGATCTGAGCACAGCAAGTTCGGCGAGAAATCAGAAGGCGAGGGTATCTTCGATGTGGAAGACCTTGCGATCGGATTTATCCGCTTCGATAACGGCGCGTCGCTCCAAATCGAGTTCAGCTGGGCTTCCAACATCGAACAAGAAGAGAATTTCGTTGAGCTTCGCGGCACGAAGGCAGGCTTCCGATTCAGTAACGGCAAGCTTGGTATCTTCGGCGAATCCAATGGCACGGTAACCGATACGGTTCCACATCTTGGCGAAGACACAGGCGGACATGGCGAGAACTTGCACCATTTCGTGGATGTTGTGCAGGGTCGCGAGAACCCGATCTTTACCATCGATCAAGGCGTGGATATGATCAAAATTTTATCTGCTATCTATGAATCCGCCCGTACAGGATCAGAAGTTAAACTGTAAGGGGATGCGTTAGTGATGTACCGGGATCGCACTCGATTGAATGAGGGCGGTCCCGCACATCTGCCGCATCAAGGATTCTTTTTTTCATTAAGGAGGATGGCTTGGTGCCGTGCCGCAGGAAGTGATAAGCGCCTTGCGGAATTAGTAGGAGAACTACCCGCAACCGCTTGAAGAAATGTGACATTCATGAGATGCAGCACTCATAGAACGATCATTTGGAGGCTGGCATGCATTGAAGACAATCAGAATCGGTATTATTGGCGCAGGGCTGATCGGCAAGGATCATTTGGAGAAATATGAGAACATCGAGGGTGCAGAAGTCGTGGCGCTCTGCGACACCAATGAAACGCAGCTGAAGAAGATGGCAGAGCAGTTCGGCGTTCCTAGTACCTATACTGATTATCGAGCGCTAATTGCACGCGAAGATCTGGATGCGGTTGATGTGTGTGTGCACAACAACCTTCATGCACCGATCACGATTGCTGCGCTTGAAGCTGGGAAGCATGTGTATTGCGAGAAGCCGATTGCGGGCTCTTATGCGGACGGCAAACGGATGATTGATTCTGCTAAGCAAGCCGGCCGCTATCTTCATGTGCAGCTGGGCTTCCTATATCTCATCGAGACGATTGCGGCGAAGATGCTCATCGAGGAAGGCAAGCTCGGCAAGCTCTATCATGCCCGCTCGACAGGTCACCGCAGACGCGGGCGTCCGTTCGTAGACGGGTATGCGACGAAGGAATTTAATCGTAAAGCTACCGCGGCAGGCGGTGCTTTGTTTGATATGGGCGTATACCGCATCTCCCAACTGCTCTACTTAATGGACTTGCCGACGGTGAAGACCATTACCGGCAAGACGTATCAGGAAGTCGCGATGGATGAGACGCGCCGAGCGATAAGCGGCTTTGATGTGGAGGAGCTCGGCGTAGGGTTCGTCCGTTTCGAGGGCGGATTGACGCTGGATATTATCGAAGCGTGGGCCATTCATCTGAACGGCTTCGAAGGAAGCAGTATCGTCGGCAATATCGGCGGGTTGCGGCTTCCCGGACATACCAGTCAAGGTAAAACACCATTCAGCTATCATACACAGCTAAGCGATATGGATATGGACGCTACCTTTGATCTCGGCAATGCGAATTACCGCTGGCATCAGCTTCGAGAGCATACAGATGCCTATGATTCCTCACAGGAGCACTGGATTGCGGCTCTGCAAGGCCGAGTAGAACTGTTGCCAACCGCGGAGATTGCACTGCAAACCATCCTGATCAGTGAAGGAATCTATTTATCCGACCAATTGGAGCGAGAGGTAACAGCCCTGGAAGTTATCGCAGCATCGAAGTCCACCGCAATGAACCTATAAACTATATGCTAAAGCGTACAAGTCAGGAGAATCGTATCCCCATGATTGAAATCATAAATAAACAAATTGTTATTGATGGTAAACCTGAGGTTATTATGTGCGGCGAGGTTCATTATTATCGCCTTGCTCGCAGTGAATGGCAGGATCGGATTGATAAGCTGAAGGATGCGGGCTGCAATGCAGTTGCTTCTTATGTCCCTTGGTTATGTCATGAGCCGCTCGAAGGACAATTTGATCTAGACGGACATACGCGTCCGGAGCTCGATCTTGGCGGTTTTATTGATCTTTGCGAAGCGAATGGGCTCTATTTCTTCGTTCGTCCGGGGCCGTTCATTATGGCGGAGATGAAGAATGAAGGCATTCCGTTCTGGGTATATGAGAAACATCCGGAGGTCATCCCATATGGCTGGGATGGCGCAGAAGCGACGACACGGACGCTTGATTATCTGGCACCGGGTTTCTTAGCTGCAGCTCGCAGCTGGTACGCGGCTGTCATGGCTGTTGTAGCACCTCGCCTGCATGGACAAGGCGGCAGCATTATTGGCGTTCAGCTCGATAATGAGATTGGCATGCTGTCATGGGTAAGCAACTGCCCGGATTTGACGGAGCATGTCGCAGGCGACTTCACGGAATGGCTCGGTCGTACCTATGAGGCAGATAAGCTGCAGGAACGGTATCCGTTTGATTTAAGTGATCCGGCTGTTCGCTTGACTGCCATTCGTTCGCCTAAAGAAAGCTATGCTGCTGAGCTTCTGCACGATTTGGGCTACTACATGCGCAACCGATTTGCTCGGTATGTCGCCATTCTGCGCGAATATGCGGAAGAGTTCGGCGTTCGCGATGTGCCGTTCTTCGTGAACATTCACGGCACCGGCGGCGGTCGCGGATTCACGTACCCCATCGGCATCAGCCAATTGTACGAAGCGTATACGCAGGCGCCCGGCTATCTGTCCGGCTCCGATATTTATTTTGGCGATCTGACGGTAAGCAATTTCCAAGACCTGTACTTGATTAACGGATTCATGGATGCTGTTCATTTGCCGGATCAACCGCTCACTTCGCTGGAATTCGAATGCGGTGACGGCAACTACGGCAATAATTTCGGCGGTCGTTATGACGTGTCGGCCGCAGACTTCAAGACTCGCATGTGTATCGCCCAAGGAAATCGGATGATCAACTATTATCTAATGACCGGTGGAATTAATTACCGGATGGATGAGAAGCTCGGCGATGGCAATGATCGTGTCGCTTTCACCGGCGAACGCCATGGCTTCGCGGCTCCGGTCAGCCCGGAAGGGGAGCTCAACTATACCTATCCGCGAATGCAGCGTGCAATTAAGACCATGATGGCTGTGAAGGATAAGCTGGCTGTTATGAACGAAGAGCATGACGGAGTAGCTTTCGCATTCATTCCTGATTACTATATGACGGAATATCGTTATCCGAAGAGCGAGAAGATGAATGAGATTCTGAAGAATATCGAAACGAATCGTGCCAATGGCGGCTGGGAAATCATGGGCCGCTGCATGCTTCTGGCCGGATACCGCTTCAGTTCCGTGGATATTCAGAATAAGTCTCTAGATCCGGCGACAACACCTGTACTTGCACTGCCATGCGCGCGTTACTTGAGCTCGGCTATTCAGCGTAAGATTGCGGACTATTTGAACGCCGGCGGTGGACTGCTGCTGTACGGTGAGGTGCCGCAGTTTGATATGGAAGGCAAGCCTTGTACGATTCTTAGCGAAGCCATGGGCATTCAGGTTGAGGGCATCGTTCAGAACGGGCCGCATTCCTGGCCGTCCATCATCGCAGAAGGCTGGGCGGCGGGGCGGCCTGAGGTGCATACGCATTTCGCCCAGCGTCTGGCACCTGGAACAAACGATGTCATCATGCGTTTGTATGACAGCGGATTTGTTTGCGGTGTTGAGGCACATGCAGGGCGCGGCCGTGCCATTGTGATTGCAACGGCTTACAGCGGCGATGTGGCCTTGTTCAAGACAGCGCTTGAGCGCTTAGGGGTTAAGGCCGGTTTGATGCATGATAATCGCTATCTGGGTATATTCACCACGTCGACGGTTAATAAAGAAGGCGAACGTTTCGTGCATATTCTAAATTTGGACGGCTTCGATAAAGAGCTTCATCTCACAGACCGCGGCGAGCAGCTGTTTGGCGGACGCAGTATTGAAATTGCCAGCAAAGACGGGGTCATGCTGCCGATCGGGATGACGTTCGGCGATGTGCGAATCGCGTATTCAACCGCTGAAATTACAGCTGTTGATCAGGCATCGATATCCTTCCGTTTGACGCAGGCAGAAGATGTAATTGCGCTCGAAACCGCGCGTGGAATCGCAGCCAGCACAGATTACACGGTAGAGGAACAAGGCGGCATGAAGCTGGTAGTATCGCGAAAGCATGCCAAAGTGGATGACAAACTAACCATTGTATTTATCTAACCTGGTCCATAGTGCCACTGTGAAGGTGATATATAGTACGAAACTATCGAAAAACCCCGTGGAGACGGGGTTTTTTCCTATTTTTCAATCGAAACGTTTCACCAAAAGAAGGAATAAGCAGCTGCTTCATGACAAATTTACAAGAAAAAAGTCATAGAAATTGAGGTGAAAGCCTTTTCCCATCGCGAACAATGTGCTAATATGGGTTTTGTGAAACGTTTCGACAAAGAGTGTAGCGAGAAATGTAACTTTTTGTTAATTTGCGTAAAATACCGAATTAAATACCTTTTTTGGTTGTGAAAGCGGTTCATTTGGATCGTTTTATTTTATAAAACCGTCGAATCGTTTCGATGGAAAATGTCATGTCGGCAGTAGGTCAGACCTACGGGTTTGGGACATAATAGGTGTGGTTATTACGCAACTGAAATAGGAGGATTTACGATGGCTATGTCAACAAGCAAACAAAACGTACGGCCCAAAAAACGCAGTGGGCTGCAAACGCAGAACATAAAGATTCTGTATCTGTTCTTGATTCCCGCGATGGTATTAACTTTCATTTTCTCTTACCTGCCCATGTTCTCCAACTACATTGCATTCTTGGATTATGACTTTAACAAAGGCTGGTTCGGTTTCGGCAGTGAATTTGTCGGCTTTGACAACTTCGCCAAGTTCCTGACGGATCATAAATTTTATACATTGATCGGCCGTACGCTGCTTTACAGCGTGACGATGATGATTGCGACATTCCCTGCACCGTTGATTTTTGCGCTGCTGCTCAATGAGCTTCGCGGCGAACGCTTCAAACGTATTGTTCAAACCACTTCCTATATTCCGCATTTTGTATCATGGGTAACGGTTGCCGGTTTGTTCTACATGTTCCTTACAGTTGACGCTACAGGGATTATCAACAACCTGCGCCAACTGATTGATCCGGCCGCTGAACGTATTTCGTTCATGCAGGATGCGAAGAACTTCCTTCCCGTTCTTGTTATCTCCGAAGTGTGGAAAGAAACAGGCTGGGGCACGATCTTGTATCTTGCAGCACTGACGAGCATTGACCCGCAGCAATATGAAGCCGCGCAAGTGGATGGCGCGAGCCGCTGGCAGCGCCTGATGTATATCACGCTCCCGGGTTTGATTCCAACGATGTGTATTCTTCTGATCTTCTCGCTCAGCGGATTGCTTGCGACAAACTTCGACCAAGTGTTCAACTTGCAAAATAAAATGATTCGTCTGGATACGGACACCATCGGCGTTTATACGTACTATCAAGGTCTCGTTAGCGGACAGTATTCATATTCAGCCGCGGTTGGGCTATTCCAAGGCGTAATCTCCTTTATTCTGATTATGGCTACTAACTACACGACGAAGCGCCTCAGTAACGTAGGTATCATTTAAAGGAAGGGGTTACCGGAACCTAATGAAAGCGAACAGAATTAAACGAACAACAGGTGAACGCACATTTGATGTCTTTAACATCCTACTCATGTTGGTCTGGTCGATAACTGCGATATATCCGTTTTGGTATATCTTGGTGATGTCCTTCAATACAGGAGCTGACGCGGCCGCAGGCCCGATTTGGTTCTTCCCTCGCGTATTTACGCTAGAGAACTATGCTTTTGTCTTTCAGTATGACCGGCTTCACTCGGCATTTATCGTAACGACGCTGCGATGCATCATCGGACCTGTTCTATCCGTATTCGTCACGATGTTGGCTGCCTTCGCACTCTCGAAGCGTTTCTTGCCGGGACGTAAATCCATTCTCTTCTTCTTTATGATTCCGATGTTTATCGGCGGAACGATTATTTCCAACTATGTCGTGATCTCGAAGCTGGATCTGGTCAACAATTTCTTGGTTTACGTTCTTCCGGGGGCGTTTGGATTCTTCAGCATGATCATTATGCGTACGCACATTGAAGATCTTCCGGCTGAGCTGCAGGAATCAGCTTTCATCGACGGTGCGGGTTATGTCCGCATTTTCTTCCAAATCATTTTCCCGCTTTGCATGCCGGTTATTGCCGCATTCGCATTCTTCGCCGTTGTAGGCAACTGGCTGGATTATTATACGAACCTGATTTACGTTACAGACCGCAGCTTGAGTACGCTGCAATTCGTGCTGTATGAAATCATCAACCGCGCAGAAGCGAACACGATGATCGATTTCACGAAGACTTCAGGGGCTGCTGCACGTAGACTCCTGGCTCAACGGAATAACACGGTTCCAACGCCTGAGGTTATCAAAATGACGGTCATGGTCGTGGTCACGTTCCCGCTGCTATTCGTTTACCCGTTCTTCCAGAAGTATTTCGTCAAAGGGATGTTAACTGGAGCAGTTAAGGCTTAATAAGTCACTGCTTTTCCATAGTTAATTAAACACATATCCAAGGGAGGCTTTACGGTATTATGAAAAAGGTAGTCATGATTATGTTTGCTGTTCTACTGGCTGTTTCTCTGGCTGGCTGCGGCAGCTCCAAGAACGAAAACAACGCACCGAATAATACGGGCACGAACGCAGGCGCACCGGTTGATCCGGCAAACTTCAAGGAAATGCATTTGGAAGTTCTTAGCCAATTGCCGACAAACCCACGTAAGCCGGTTGAAGACAAGCTAACTCCAATCTGGCGCGAGAAAACAAAAGTTATTCCTGATTTCGTAGAAATCCCGGCAGGCACTGATTATAAAAGCTGGCTGCAAATGCAAATTCTTGCTGACACCGTTCCAGCGGTAATCGCGAACCAGAACGGGATCGCAGACGACGCGGACAACATGGAAATGCTGAAGAAAGCAGGCATGGTTCGTGAAATCACGCTTGATGAAATGACTAAATACATGCCGCTTACGGCTGCCCGTTTATCTGAACTTGGCGTTACCATGGAACAATGGTACAAAGCAAGCGTAGATCCGACGGATGGCAAGCTATGGGCAATTCCTTCACTGCCAAGCCCATTGCTCAAAGATGAATACCGCAAAACACCTTATGGCGAATCCCGTCTGGGTAACGGCGGTTACGGCGTTTGGATGCGCGATGATATCTTGAAAAAAATCTTCCCGAGCGCAATGAGCGCAGCTGAACTGAAGAAGCTGGCTATTGCGAACAAAGGTAAATTATCGCTTGAGCAAATCATGGATATTCCGATCAAAAATCTAGACGACATGTACGCTTACTTAGAAAAAGTAAAAGCATTGGACATTAAAGAAAACGGCAAGACGATTACACCGGGCCACCTCCAATTGGATAACACGAGAGGCGCGCTTCAATGGTCCTTGTTCACAGCTTCCGGTTTGAATATGAGCCAAGCTTATCCGCTCGTAATCAACGAGTCTAAGAACCTATACTCGGACTACCAGCTTACTCCGGAATGGAAATCTTACATTTCGTTCATGAACAAAGGCTTCAAAGACGGCTTGTTCGGTAAAGAATTCTACATCCAGAAGAATGAGCAGCGCGATGCGAAAGTGATCAATGGTGAATATGCCGTTGTGAACATGTGGGCTCCAATTGCAGCGAACCAAGAGAAAGTGAAAAAAGAAGGCAAGGATTACGACTGGAGATTCTATCCGATCTTCGCAAACGAGCTTGACCCAAGTAATCAAGATGCAGCAAATCAGTACTTCCCATTGACGACAAAATGGAACTCCAAAGCCATTAACCCGAAAAAGGTTACGGACGACATGATTCCACAAGTACTGAACTGGATCGACTGGAACAACTCCCTTGAAGCGGCAGATCTGCGCGCATGGGGTACTCCTGATATGTACACAGGCGAAGGCATGGAACGCCGCTACAAACCGGAATTCAAGAAGGTCGAAGAGTACAAGCTGATTGGCAAGCAGGATGAAACAGGCGATGGCTGGTACTACGGTATTCAAGGTCAAGACAACACCATGACAAACCCTGAAGTATACGGCCTGGCAATGGCTGACGAAATGGGATTTGTATATACACCGCAAATCGTATATCCATTCAGCGTAAGCAACTACGATCAAGCTACTCTGGTGAACACGGCTTGGCAGCAGCACAACATGAAGAACATGACGCTGTATGCGGAACTTCCTGTTGATGATGCAACGCAGCAAGCTCGCGCTGAGTACGATACCGTTACAAATGATCTGAACAACAACCTGGTTGCTCCTCATAATGATGAGCTCGACAACCTGATTGTTAAAGCAATTACCAGCCCGGTTGCTGATTTCGACAAAACGTATAAAGAATATACAGACGTTCTGGCGGAAAGCGATATTGCCGATGGCGTGAAGAAACAAACGGACGCTTGGATGAAATATTACAAGCTTCGTGAAGGCTTCCTGAAGAAACTAAACTAAATCAACGAAACTGCTGCGCTCTGGCCGCTCGGCCGGAGCCTGTTTATTTCATCTTGAGAGGATGTTAACGATGACGAAGAAACTTAAAGTAGGCGTAATCGGCGCGGGCGGTATTTTCCAATGGGCGCACTCCGAGCCTTTGAAAAACCACCCAGAGCTTGAAATCGTAGCGATTTGCGATATCGATCTGGAGAAAGCAAAAGCAGCAGCGCAGCAGCACGGCATTCCGCAAGCGTTCAGCGACTACCGCGACGTGATTGCCCTGGCAGACATCGACATTATTGATATCTGCACACCAAACCTGTTCCACTCCGAAATCGCTGTTGCCGCTCTTGAAGCAGGCAAGCATGTATTCTGCGAGAAGCCGGATGCTGTTAGTCCGGAAGAAGCGCTCCGCATGAAAGAAGCTTCAGAGAAAAGCGGCAAAACGCTGATGGTTATGCGTAACAACCGTTTCCGTCCGGCTTCCCAGTACATCAAACGTTGGATCGACCAAGGCAACCTTGGCGAAGCTTACGCTGGTCGCTGCGGTTGGACACGTCGCCGCGGTATTCCGGGTAAAGGCGGCTGGTTCACGACGAAAGAATTGTCCGGCGGCGGACCGCTTATCGATCTTGGCGTTCACTTCATCGACTTGTCGATTTGGTTCATGGGCAATCCGAAGCCGGTATCGGTTACGGGGGCAACTTACACGAAATTCGCGGATGCGGAAGATATCGCGGGCTCCGAGCACAGCAAGTTTGGTTCTAAATCCGAAGACGAGGGCACGTTCGACGTTGAAGATTTGGCTATTGGCTTTATCCGTTTCGATAACGGCGCATCGCTCCAAATCGAGTTCAGCTGGGCTTCGAACATCGAGCAAGAAGAGAACTTCGTTGAGCTGCGCGGTACGAAAGCCGGCTTCAAATTCAGCAACGGCAAACTTGGCATCTTCGGTGAAGACCAAGGCGTCGTAACGGATATGGTTCCGCACGTAGGCGAAGACAACGGCGGACATGGCGCGAACCTGTACCACTTCGTCGATGTCATTCAAGGCCGCGAGAAACCGATCTTTACGATCGATCAAGGCGTAGACATGATCAAAATTTTGTCCGCGATCTATGAGTCGGCTCGTACAGGTTCTGAGGTTAAGCTGTAAAGCAGGGAATGCGACAGAAGCCCTTACCGTCCAATTGGGCTGGTAGGGGCTTCTTCTTTATGAGAAGGAGCGTGGCTGAGGGATGAAGAGGAAGCTCGTATGCGTATATGATTTGGAAGCGAAGCATAGACAACGAATCCGAGAGGCTGCGCCGGGATTTGAGCTTGTATTTGGCGGTGACGCCGATGAACAGGGGATGTCGGAACATCTGGCCGAGGCTGAGATAATAGCAGGCTGGGATGATCAAGCGGCTGCAAGCGCGCTGCGGCCGGGTACTCCGCTGCGCTGGGTGCAGGCTTGGGGTGCAGGCGTCGAGCAGATGCCTTTCGACGCATTTGCGGCACGTGGAATAACGCTGACCAACGCCAGCGGCGTTCATGCGAATGGGATATCGGAGACCGTGCTCGGCATGATGCTTAGCTTTACGCGCAAGCTGCATGTGACGATGCGCAATCAAGTCGAGAAGAAATGGGATTGGCTCGGCGGCTTAGGCGAAATTCACGGCAAGGTGCTCGGGATCGTCGGTGTCGGCGCGATTGGCGAGGAGCTTGCGAGACTCGCTCAAGCGTTTCATATGCGTGTGGTAGGCGTTCGCAATAGCGGTAAGCCTTCGCCTTATGTGGATCAAATGTACGATTCCGAAGGATTGGATATCTTGCTCAAGGAGAGCGACTATGTCGTGGTTACGCTTCCAATTACAAAGGAAACCCACCATTTGTTTGACCTTGCGAAATTTAAGCAGATGAAGCCGTCCGCATTCTTCGTTAACATCGGACGCGGACAGACGGTCGTAACGGAAGATATGGTGGAGGCGCTGCAGTCCGGCGTCATTGCCGGAGCAGGGCTCGATGTGTTCGAGCAGGAGCCGCTGCCTGCGTCACATCCGCTCTGGGAGCTCGATAATGTCATTCTAACCCCGCATAACTCCGGTAATTCGATCTATTACACCGACCGTGCGGTCGATATTCTTGTTCATAATTTAGGCGTTTATCTGCGTGGCGAAAGGGATTCGATGCGCAACCTCGTTAGTTTGACGAATCAGTACTAAGCCGAAAAGGCAGTGCCCAGGTTAAGAAGCGGCTTTCCATTCGAACAGCTTCTCAAGCTGCCCCAGAATGGCTGTTAATTCGTGCTGGGATTGCAATAGTCCGATAAGCGCGCGGACAAGCACCATTCGGGGCTTGTCCGCGTTCGCTTCTTCCTGTAGAAGAATGGCCGCGTCATGTAGCTCCGTCTTTATGCTGTTTGTAGCTTGGAGCTCATGAATGGTGGTTAGCAATTTGGTGATTCCTTCGCTCAGCTGCTCCTCAGCAGGGACAGCAGACCCCTTCATCCCACAGGCAACAAATTGAGTCATAATGTCCGATTCCAGAATGGGTTCGCTCTTCGATTGAACAAGACCGGCAACCATTTCGTCCATCCGCTCGACCACGAAACTCGCCATTCGTTCATAATCGAATGGACTGCTAATTAGCTCTGTCATCACCATATATTCCTTGATGATACCGATGTAGAGAGCAATCAGATCCCATTTATATAATTGAATGTCTGGGCCGTATGCATGTACAAGGCTTTCTTCCAAATAGACAAACATTTGCGATCGAATTTGTTGAAGGAAAGAAGAAAAGACACCGTTTTCGTTAATCTTCAGTTCATAAAAGTCTTTTATACTGGATTTAAATGCCTTGAAGTTGATAAATTGGTTCAAGGTTTCTTGCACGAAACGTGCTTTAGGCGACAGTGAACGATCCGATCTAATACGGTCCACCTGCTCGAACATCAGCTGAAAGCGATGCCGATAGACTTCGACAAGCAATTCCTCCTTGGAAGCAAAAAACTTATATAAAGATCCCTTTGCTATTCCGCAATCGTTCGCAATATCTTGAATGGATGTAGCCTCAAACCCTTTTTGTGCAAATAACTGCATGGCAGATCCGATGATTTTATCTCTAAGCAAACTCAAGTGGCGTTCCTCTTTTCAGAAAAAGATTGACAAGTGACTGTCCGGTGTTGAGAATATTATATATCGTGACTTATCGGTTTTCAATAAAAACGATTAGTCACAGCCTCGAAAATAAGGATTTCATGGAGAGAAGGTAGAACGATGTCAGCACCAACAGCACCAACATCATCATCCGAGTTTTCGATCAAGACCATCATCGCACCGCTAATGGCCGTAATCGTCGGCATGATCATGGTTATTCTGGACAGCACGGTCGTGAACGTAGCACTGGCGAAATTCCAGACCGAATTTGACGCTACAATTAACACGGTCCAGTGGACGTTCACAGGCTATACGCTTGCCCTGTCAGCTGTAATTCCCCTCGCCGGCTGGATGACCGATAAATTCGGCTCTAAACGCATATTCTTGATTACCATTGCGTTATTTACGATTGGTTCCGTGCTTTGCGGAGCTGCTCAAACGGTTGAACAGCTTATCGCGTTCCGTGTCATTCAAGGGCTCGGCGGCGGTATGGTTATGCCAATTGGTATGGCGATCATTTTCCGTCTCGCACCGCAGGAGAAACGTGGCGCTGTTATGGGCATGCTCGGTATCCCGATGCTGCTTGCGCCGGCGCTCGGACCGATTCTCTCAGGCTGGCTGATCGAAGCGGTATCTTGGCACTGGATTTTCTTGATTAACCTGCCGATCGGTATTGTCGGTATGATTGTTGGGGTCAAATATCTGCCGAATTTCGCGCAAAACAAAGCGCCTGCCCTTGATATCATTGGGATGATCCTAGCGCCAATCGCGTTCGCATCGCTTGCGTACGGCGTTAGTGAAGGCGGCCGCACTAGCTGGACAGCAGACAATACGTTAACGGGTTTGATCGTCGGCGGTATTGCCTTGCTCTTGTTCATCATCGTGGAGCTTCGTCACAAACAACCGCTTCTCGAATTGCGTGTATTCCGTTCCTCGGACTTTACACGCGGCACACTGCTTGTGTGGATCGTTCAGATCGCATTGTTCGGCGCTATGATTCTAATGCCGGTATTCCTGCAAACGATTCGTCATTATTCACCGCTCGAAACGGGTGTTATTATGCTTCCACAAGCGATCGGTTCGATGCTCTTCATGCCGATTGGCGGACGTTTGTTTGATCGAATCGGCGCTCGTCCGCTTGCGCTGGTCGGCCTTTCACTTGTAGCCGGAGCGTTGTTCCTGCTTCATAACATCAACGTGGATACGAAGCTGATCATGATCATTATCCCGCTATTCATGATCGGATCGGGTATGGGCTTAGCGATGATGTCTCTGAACACGCATGTGCTGAACTCCGCACCGCGTCATCTCGTTTCCCGTGTTACGCCGCTCACGACGGCAGCACAACAAGTGGTTACATCGTTCGCGGTTGCCGGTCTGACCGGCTACATGACAACACGCGCGGCCGATCATATGACGGCAGGCGTCAATCAGATCGAAGCTGCAGTTAACGCCTACAGCGATACGTTTATGTTATCATTCGGTCTGGCCATCTTCGGCGTTGCGTTCAGCCTTATTCTTCGCAAACCGAAACCTCAGAAAGACATTGCAGGTACCGAGCAGGTTGATCCCGCTATGATGATGGGGCACTAATCGTAACTCGTAAACCATCCAATTCCATAACAAAAGCTGCTCCTCATCGTCGCGAGACGATGGGGAGCAGCTTTTTAATTCCTTACATATTTGCGCGCTGCGTCATTGGTTTCGGCTTGCGAACCGTAGAGGAGCGTTCGATCATGGTTACAAGTCGGTAGACGACATCGGCAAGAATAATGCCGGCGAACGCATCGAAAATGACGTGCTGTTTGATAAAGAAAGTGGAGACGATAATAATCGAAGACATGCCGTAAATCAATGTCTGGTTGATGCGGTTACGGAAGCTGCTGCTGTACAGAGCTTTCATCACCATGTAGCTGGAGAAGCAGTGAATGCTCGGGAAGCAGTTGAATGGTTCATCTCGCCCATACACATAACCCAGCAGGCGGGTAAATGGATCGGTTCCGACCAGTTCCGGCCTTGGTACAGTCGTTTGGAAGACAAGGTAGATTCCATAACAGATCAGTGCGCAAACCACATACGTGATGAGCGAGCGTCTGTATACGGCAGGGTCCTTTATGAAGAAATAGACCAAACACAAATAAATATAAAATATCCAAACGGAATAAGGCAGTACGAAAATTTTGACGAGCGGAATCGCTCGGTCCAGATCAGTCACCAGGCTGTAGACTTGGGCGCCGGGTCTATTCGTTAAAGCATATAGCCAGCCCATAATCGGAAAAACAAGCATACTGATCAATGGCAGAAAACGTTTCATTGGATCCTCCCCTGAAAAAAGCATGAAGATAACTCTAGCAACTCATCTAGCAATCTTGTAATAATAAGATATTGTGTTTGCGGATGCAAGCACTAAAAGCATACAAAAATGTGAGGCGGTTCATGAATGGTCAAAATTGCTCTGGTCGATGATGATGTACATATTCGAGAGTTGGTCAGACTTTATTTAAGCGACGAAGATTTTGATATTGTGGAATTCGCAAATGGTGAGGAAGCATGGCTCTATGTCAAAGAAAATGTCGTGGACATGGTCATCATGGACATTATGATGCCGCGAATGGACGGCTATGAATTATGCAGGAAACTTCGGGAATCGGGCGATATGCCCATTCTAATGATAACAGCCAAAGGAGAATCCGAAGAGAAAATTAAAGGCTTCCAGCTTGGCACCGACGATTATGTGACAAAGCCGTTTGACCCGATGGAGCTCGTCGTCCGGGTTAAAGCACTGTTAAAGCGATATCGGATAACCGCTTCCCAGATGGTCACGATTGGGAGCATCGTGCTGGACAGGATCGGCTACCAGGTTATTTTTAAGGATACGGACACGGCGGTCACCATTCCGCTTAAGGAATTCGAGCTGCTATACAAATTGGCGAGCCACCCCGGACAATTGTTTACGCGGGCAACTTTAATCGAACAGATATGGGGCTTCGAATATGAGGGCGATGAGCGGACGGTGGATGTACATATCAAACGTTTAAGGGAACGCTTTGCAGAATATGAAACAGCGTTCCGAATTGTGACACTTCGCGGACTCGGCTACAGGCTAGAGGTTCTCAATGATTAAGTCGCTATATGTCCGTACGGTGTTGGTATTCGTCGGAGTTGTCATTGCGAGCTTGATCTTTGCCTTCTTCTTGGCTACGAGGCTATACAGCACCAACATTAAGGAGCTGGGGGAAGAACAGCTGATTGAAAGCGGCAAACGAATCATCATGATGATTCAGAAAGCGCCTGAAGCCCAATCTGCCGCCAGCTTGGATGAAGTAACGAGCAATATCGTGCTGATCCCGGTATTCAAAGTGAAAATCGTCGACGAACATGGCGTCGCCGTGAAATACGGCAATGAGATCGACCCGAGCGCGGAATTTCCGGTTACATCCGAACAATATGAGCATGTCATTAAAGGCGGCATTTTTAGAGGTACCGTTGAAGTGTTTCCAGGGGATAGACATGGCCCAGAGACTGCACTGATCGGACTGCCATTCGAATTTCACGATCATGCTTACGCTTTGTTTATTTCGCCCGAACTTAATGAGTTGCTGGACGTCTTTCGCCGCGTGATGCTGACCGTTCTATTCAGTGTACTTGCGATGGGTAGCCTGCTAATCCTGCTTGCCTCGCGTTTCATCGTCAAGCCGCTGCAGCTTTTGACGCGCGCGACCAAACGGATGGCGCAAGGCGACTTCGGCATCAAGCTCCAAACGAAACGTAAAGATGAGATCGGCGTTCTGACCGCCAGCTTTAATGAGATGGCGAAGTCGCTCCGCATGCTGGACCAGATGCGCTCCGACTTCGTGAACAATGTCGCGCATGAGTTTCAGTCGCCCCTTACATCCATTACCGGATTCTCGAAAGCGCTGCGGACGAAACCGATGGATGAGGAAGGGAGACAGCATTACTTGACCATCATCGAAGAGGAGAGTCAGCGACTTGCAAGGCTAAGCGCGAATTTGCTGCGATTATCCGTCCTCCAGCAGGATCAAGGACCGGTACATCCGACCTCTTATCGATTGGATGAGCAAATTCGCCGCATCATTATTGCCAGCGAGCCGCAGTGGAGCGTACGCGAGATCGAATTCGAGCTGGAACTTGAAGATTTGACCATTCAGGGGGACGAGGATAGTTTGGATCAGGTGTGGCATAATTTGATTAGCAACAGTATCAAGTTCTCACAGGATAAGGGCTGTATTGGGATTAGGCTGCAACGAGTCGGCGAGATGGCTGTAATAACGGTACGAGACCATGGAATAGGAATTCCGCCGGAGGAGCAGCAGCAAATCTTCAACTCTTTTTACAAAGTGGATAAATCAAGGGATTATGCTGTTAAAGGAAATGGACTGGGCCTTTCAATTGTGAAACGAATTGTCGATCTGCATCATGGCGAAATTGCTGTCACAAGCCTACCGGGCGTAGAAACGGTATTTACGGTCTGGCTGCCGCTGGATGTTGGGGGCATAAGTCGTAAATTGTAATGTCCAGTACATATTCAGTTCAAACTTCTCCTGTATAATGATCTCCAGATAGAGAAAGAGGAGAGATAACATTCATGAGTTGGTTAAGTCGATTCAGTCTCAAGAACAGTGTAGCAGTCGTTATTCTCTGCTTGATGGTGCTCGGATTTGGTTTCTTCTCCGCCACGCAGATCAAGCAGCAAACCTTCCCGGATGTGGAATTTCCGGCCGTATTCGTACAAGCCGTTTACCCGGGTGCATCAACGGAAGAAATCGAATCCGAGGTTACGAAACCTGTCGAAGAAAGCTTGCAGGGGCTTAAAGGTTATGACGCCTTAACGAGCACCACTTCCGAGAATTCCGCAAGCGTCATCCTTCAATATCCTTTCGGAACGAATATGGATGATAAGGTAAAGGATATTGAAGCCGCAATTGCTAAGCTTCAAACACCGGAGAAAGCCAAATTAACGATTCAGCGTCTGAATATTAATGCGGCGCCGATTTATGAAGCAGCGATCTTCTCGTCGAAGGACGATCCGGCTGCGTTGCAGAAAGTGCTTGAAGAGCAAGTGGTACCGAAGCTGAAGAAAGTGACCGGCGTAAGCGCGGTTGAGCTGAAAGGTGTCGTGTCTCAAGAGCTTCGCATCGAAGTCGATAAAGATAAAGCCGCGCAGCACGGCATTTCACTAAATGCGATCCAAACGGCCATTCAGCAGCTGGAATATGCACTGCCGCTTGGTTCGGTAAGTCAAGACAGTACATCGATTCCGATTCGTCTTGTCGGTAAATTATCGCAGCTTCAGCAAATCAATGATCTTGAACTGAGTGCCGGAGCTTCGGGACTTGGCGGCGGTGCAGCCGGTACGCCAGGTACGGGCGGACAAGCACCTGCGGCTAAAGTTAAGCTGTCGGATGTGGCTAAGATCACGACAGTTTCCACCCAGAACGAAATCACTCGTTTTGACGGCCAAGCGAGCTTCGTCGTACAAATCGTGAAGACGCAGGATGCCAATACAGCAGAAGTATCCGATGATGTGAAAGAAGTATTGGAAACTTACAAGACCAAAGCCAACCTTGATATTCACCTGATTCAAGACCAAGGCGCTGAAATTAAGAAGTCGGTTTCCTCGCTAATTCGCGAAGGACTGTATGGTGCGCTGTTTTGTGTCATCATTATATTCCTGTTTTTACGCAATATACGGGCCACATTGATTTCGATCATCTCGCTGCCGATTTCGATCTTCGCAACGATTGCGTTGATGAACGAAATGGGTTATACCCTCAACATTATGACGCTCGGCGGTATCGCGGTATCGATCGGCCGGATCGTGGATGACAGTATCGTCGTTATTGAGAACATTTACAGATGGCGCCAAGAGAAGGGCCGCGATATGAACGGCAAGGAGCTTGCCTACAAAGCGACCAAGGAAGTTATCGGCGCAGTCGGCTCCTCCACAATTGCAACAGTAGTCGTGTTCTTACCGCTTGCTTTTGTTACAGGTATCATCGGTGAGTTCTTCCGCCCATTCGCAATCTCGGTCGTAATCTCGATCGTCAGCTCCTTGCTGGTGGCGATGATGCTCATTCCGGTACTGGGCGCGAAATTCTTCAATCACATTAAGCCGCATAAAGAAGGCGGCAAGTTTATGGACTTCTACGAGCGACTGATTCGTGGCGCCCTTAAACGCAAAGTTCTGGTTTTGATTGCTTCCATTGTGATCTTGATTGGTTCATTCGGTACGATTCCGCTGCTTGGTGTAGCATTCTTGCCAGCCGGCTCCGTGCCTTCGATCGGCATCGAATTGAAGTTGCCGACGCAAAGCACGATTGAGCAAACGAATGAGGCTGCAGAGAAAGTTGAAGGCTACTTGAAGGATCTGAAAGGCGTCGACAATTATCAGGCTTCCATTGGCGGAGCGGATAATCCGTTCATCCAAATCGGCTCCACGGCGAACAGAGCGGCATTCACCGTTCAATTCGCGGAAGGAACGTCGATGGACACGATGATGGACGATGTCGGCAAAGATTTGAAGGTATTGATTGATAAAGAAGTACCGGGTGCGACGGTTAATGTCAAAGAAGGCGAGCAGAACGGCCCGCCAACGGGTACGAGCGTGGAAGTAAGCTTGTATTCCGAAGATATGGCGGCACTCACGACAGCTTCGCAGCAAATTGAGAAGCTGATGACCGCGAATACAGACATGAAAGATGTTACGAATAACTTGAAGGATACGACGCCAAAATGGGTCATTTCGCTTAATCAAACCGCGAAGGATTTGAACGTATCTGCGTTCCAAATCATGGGCGCTGTAAACGAGCAGCTGCGTCCGACAGATGTAGGCAGCTACTTGCTTGACAGCAAGAACTGGGATATTACGATGTCCTATGCGCAGCAAATTACATCCAAGGCGCAGCTCGAAGCGATTACGATTCCGACAGCAGGCGGCATGAAGCAGCTGAAGGATCTCGTGGAGCTGACGGAAACGATTGCTCCAATTGCGATCAATCATGAGGATGGCAAAATGTCCGCGAAAGTAACAGGTAACGTGAAGGATGCCAACAAGACGGCAGCTGTCACGAAAACAATCACCGATGATATCGACGGCTTATCGCTGCCAAGCAATGTAGAAATGAAAATCGGCGGCGGCCAGGATATGATCAACAGCGGCTTCCAAAGCATCGGTATAGCGATGGCAGCAGCGATCGGACTTGTGTTCTTGGTCATGAGCATGACCTTCGGCGGATTGCTCACGCCGCTGATCATTCTCTCCTCGTTGCTCTTCGTACCGGTTGGTTCCTTGGGCGCGCTTCTGATCACTGGCCAATCGTTATCGATGAGCTCCATGATCGGGATGCTGATGCTCGTAGGTATCGTAGTAACGAACGCAGTCGTCTTGCTTGACCGCGTAGAGAAGAACCGCAAGGATGGCATTCCGCTTCGTGAATCGCTTGTTGAAGCTTCGAAGACAAGGCTGAGACCGATTCTAATGACGGCATGTGCAACGATTCTGGCACTTGTGCCGCTAGCTCTCTCGGAATCGACAACAAGCCTGATCTCAGGCGGACTTGCGATTACCGTAATCGGCGGTTTGACCACGTCGACGCTGCTTACGCTGATTGTGGTACCGGTCATTTATGAATTGACAGGTAAGCGTCGCAAGATTGAGAAGGAATTGGATCTGTAGGGTTTGGGGACGGAGCAGTAACGGAGCGGAGCAGGTATTACTACTGCTCCGTTTTTTTTTTTGCGTTCTTGTTCGCGACCTACGCCACCACCGCCTCATTCTCGCTGGCTCTCACTCCCTTCGGCTCACACATAGAAACTCTAACGAACCGTTTCAACCCAATTAGCGTCTCTACGATTCGTTAGATTTTTGAAGGAGCAGTTGAGAGTCGCCAAATGAAACATTCGACGCACATACTAACCTCCAATTCCCGATCCAGCAGTTGAAAGTCGCCAAATTGATCTCTCAGCGTCCAAACTAACATCCGCCCCCGATCTGCCACACGGTTCGTTAGATTTTCAAGTGGTCTATGGGTAGTGTGCGCAACACATGAAGGAGTTAGTTTCGATGTTATCTATTATTGAGCTTGTGAGCGAGGCTAGGCGTATGGAGCGGAGGTGGAAATGGTTAGTTGGAGTGACAAGAGTGGTTATTCCGTGGTCGTTATCGGAGTGGAAAAGTGGGCAGAGTGGGAGGGAACTATGGCTCAGACTCAAATAAAAGAAGCTGAGCGCACGGATAACCGTGTTCTCAGCTTCTAACCATTTAATGGGTTACTGTTACCGCCTGTTTCTGCGTTGCGGCCGTCTGGTTCTTCATCCATCGCTTATTGACGAGCGAATGAATAACGAAGAACAGCGCGGATGCAGTCGCTGTAATAACAGCCAGCCAGGCTACCGGAGTCAGCTGGCCGATATCGTACAGATGGCCCATCATGTATGGACCGAGGACACGCCCCGCGGAGCCGATGCCACCGGCAAGTCCGAGGTAGAACGGGGCTTGTTTGCCGCCGTTTTCACTGAGGAATGCAGGAATCGCCGGCGCAATCAGCATCTCACCGAAGGTGGTGAGCACCATCGCCAGCACCATGCCCGGAAAGCTGTGAAACATGAGAATGGCAGCATAACCGGATAGATAGAACAGTGCGCTGGTCGTCAATTGAGCAGTAATAGTTTGCGCTACTAATCGTTTAATCAACCCAATAAGCGGTTGTGCCACGAAGATTAGAATACCGTTCAGCGTCCACAGGTAGCCGAACATTTGCTTCGGAAGCCCTTCGCTGATGATGAAGGGTGAGACTCCGGTATTCCAAATGCTGTTGCCAAGATTTAGCAGCATAGCACCTACTGCCATGAACAGATACACACGCACATCTAGCAGCAACGCCCAGGCACTTTCATTTTGTGGAGATAGTCGCTTCATCTTGACCGCAGCCGTGTCACTGCCAGTCCCCACTTGCTTCAAGTAGAACAAGAAGAAGATGGCGAATACGGCGGATGTTACGCCATTCATTGAGAAGCTGAGCGAGTATGAAATATCGGCGAGAAAACCGCTGAGCGCGGTTCCAATCGCGACACCGATATTGTTGGCGACATAGACGATATTGAACAGCTCACCGCGCTGATCTGCGAAGCGGAAGCCGATGAACGCTTGAATGGCCGGCATGGACAGTGCGTTGAACAGTCCGATCAGCCCCATCATCGCGATAAAGACAGGCCAATTATGACTGAGAACAGGCAGCAGCAGCAAGCCTGCCGCATTGAGTGCCAAAGCACCGATGATCAGCTTCTTCACGCCAACCTTGTGATATAGTGCGCCGCCGAGCAGCTGTCCGGCGATGCCGCCGATCGATTGAATAAGAATGACAAACCCAGCATCGGTCATGCTGCGACCGAGCTCATCGAAGACAAACATCGTCACAAGCGGCCACATCAGCGCGCTTCCGATGGCATTGATCAGACTGGCAGCGAGAAAAACTTTGATTTCCTTCGGGTATTGATTAAGTATGCGCATAGATGTGTTCTCCTGTTTGTCCCTTGTTGAAATAAACGCAATGAGCTTCTATTATACTTGATTACGACGGAAGATGGAGGTCCCGAAATTTTCCACAAGCGCTAACTCTAGAAATTTCAGCTTTCCTATTAAGACGACGAACGCCAGCTCGAAGGAGATACCCCAATGTATTTCTTAAATACCGTTGCAAAATGCTGACTCGTCTTATAGCCGAGGTCGAGCGCAACTGCCGTTACATTGGCGCCGGGCTGGCGAAGCAGCTCGCAGGCGCGGTTGATCCGTATGCGATCCATATAATTAGCCGGTGATTGGCCGTGCAAATTATGAAACAGCCGATAGAAGTGCGATTCGCTGACTCCTGCGATGGCGGCCAGCTCTTTGTTACTCCAGCGCCGCTCGGGTGCGGAATCGATTTGGGCGGTAAGCGCAAGCATCGCTTCTTTCAGATCAAGCGGAAGCTGGCGGGAAGGAGCGGGAGGATAGAGCAGCTGCAGCAGGATATCGACCAGATGATGGCGCACGCGGAACGCCGCGCTGCGTTCTTCTGCTTCCAGCAGGCTGCGGAGCTTATAGAATTGCTCGCGCACGCGGCTGTCTACGGAAACGATACGGGGCAGCTGCAGCAAGGCTTGATGGATTTGATGCCGGTCTTCATCGCTAAACGACAACCAGCCCGGATAGTCGGCGGGATCGCGTAAGATGAACCACCAGATACTGCATGGCTCGATAAAATTCAGGCGTGCGCGATGCCATTCACCTGGGCGGGTATGGAAGATTTGTCCCGTAAAGGAGGGATAGTAATCGCCATCGACTTCCCAAGTCACCCGGCCATTATCGACATACACAAATTCGTAGCAGCCATCATGTTGATGATCGGTAAGCGGGGAGGCTTCCTGGAAACGGTCATAGCCCAGCATCATAAGCTCGGGAAAGTCGATCCTACGATTGGCGGCATGATCGTTTATCTCCCAGCGAATCGCATCATTTCTGACTTTAGCCATATGGAATTGCAGCTCCATTCGTGTCTGAATATCTCTTATGTTTCTAATCCTATTTGATAGGTTTTCGGAAGTCAACGCCAGCAGCCATGCTCTACAATGAAAGCAGTTGCAACAACTACGATGAGAGTGAAAGAGGTGTCTTACGTAATGGGAGTTATTGATTACAACATTACCGAAGAGGATAAGAAACGCTTTAATACCGATGGCTACTGGATCAGTCCAAAGCTGATCGATGATGATACGATTGCACGGCTGCGTGATGCACATGAACGAGTATGGAGCAGAAAATATGACGGCCATGGCATGCCAATGCACCACTTCCACATGCAGGAGAATCCGTTCGCTCTGCGTAAATTTGACAATGGCTGGTGGATTAACGATGAGATCCGCTCCGTCGTAACCGACCGCAACTTAGGTAAAATGGCTGCTGAGCTTCTCGATGAGGAATCGATCCGATTGTGGCATGACCAGGTTATTTACAAACCGGGCACATCCGGCCAAGAAACGTCTGCAGGCAATGTGGGCTGGCATCAAGACTACGGTTACTGGCGCTGCAGCAGCACGGCCAATATGTGTACCGTTTGGATCGCTTTGCAAGATACGGATATGACGAACGGCGGGATGATGACGATTCTCGGTTCGCATAAGTGGGGAGCGGTAGAAGGCAGCGATACGTTCTTCGATCAAGACATGGGCAAGCTGAAGGCTAAGTTTGCAACGCGGGATTGGGTTGAGGAGCCGTGTATTCTGAAGGCTGGGCAGGCTAGCTTCCATCATGCGCTCACCTTCCATGGCTCAAGTACCAACTACAGCCCGGATCCAAGGCTATCTGTCGTTGCGCATTTGATGCCGGGCAATACGTACTTCCGTGAGCACAGTCAACGTCACCCTAATCTGATTCACCTAAGTGCGCGCCCGATTCCCGGAATGAAATTCGATAACGAAGAATTTTTCCCTACGTTATATTCCAAATCTTAAAACGGCATCCTATAGAACGACCGGAACATCCTTCGCGAGGCGGAGGAAGTCCGGTCGTTTTTTAATGTATAATGAGCTGGTGTCTTTTGTTAATATTCCGTTCACAAAGATGCTTTATTATGACACAAGGACATCAAGAAAAGGGGGCTTAACGGCTTGAAGCAGAAAGAAAGCAATAAAACATTGATTTTGATCGGGTTGATGATCGGGGTCATCTTCGCAGAGCTTGACGAAACGGTTGTTTCGACGGCGATGCCCACGATTATCCGTGATCTGGGCGGTTTAGCGCTGTATGGCTGGGTTGGCGGCGTCTATATGCTCGCCATGACTTCCTTTATGGCTGTACTCGGCAAGCTGGCCGATTTGTACGGTCGCAAGAAGATTTACTTGCTTAGTATGGGCTTATTCATTGGAGGCTCCATTATTAGCGGTTTGGCACCGTCGATGGAGGTGCTGCTCATTGGACGGGGCATTCAAGGGATTGGCGCAGGGGGACTTATGCCGCTTGCGATGGTCATCTTCGGCGATACGTTCCCGGTCGAACAAAGGGCCAAGATTCAAGGGATATTCGGAGCTGTCATGTTTATACCGCAGCTGCTCGGACCGCTCGTCGGCGGCTATTTTGCCCAGCATATTTCATGGCACTGGATCTTCCTCGTGAATATTCCGGTCGGAATTCTGGCTGCGATCATATTATCGATGGGGCTCCAGGAGACCAGGGTGGAGCGCAAAGTGAGTGTCGATTGGTTCGGGGCGATTATTCTTGTTGCCGCGTTAGTCAGTCTGCTTCTGACACCGGTGCTGCATCAGACAGAAGGCTATGGGTGGACAGAGCCTGTAATGCTCGGCCTCATGGCAGTCGGATTGGTTCTGCTTGTATTGTTCGTCTTCGTGGAATCCAAGGCGAAGGAGCCGATCTTGCCGCTTCATCTCTTCAAAAACCGTAATTTCGTTGTGCTGTCATCGCTCGTATTCGTCTTCATTCTCGCTGTAATGGGTGCACTTTCTTCGTTCCCATTCTTTGCGCAAAATGTGCTCGGACTGACGCCTACAGCGGCAGGCTACCTGACGCTTCCACTGATGGTGGGCGCAATAGCGGCAAGTGTAGTTGCGGGTCGGTTGATGACCAAAGTTCCTTACCGCAATATCTATGGGATTTCGTTTATTCTTCCGGTTATCGGATTCTATCTGCTGTCGACAACACATGTAGATACGCCAATTTATATTTTCGTCATTTACTTCATCATTCTCGGACTTGGTTTCGGTACCTTGTTCGGCAATCAGCTGATCGTACAGGAATCGGTTGAGAAAGAGCACAGTGGTATTGCGCTATCTTCCGTCACGCTCTTCCAATCCATCGGTATGACGATCGGATTCAGCTTGTTCGGCTCCGTACTCGCAGCTAACGTCACGTCCGGTTTGAAAGGCTTGGCTGGTTCCATGACGGCCGATCAAGCGGCGAAGCTGGGCGATATCTCGACGGGCGCGATTCCTGAAGGTATCGATCCTACGCTGCTTGAACAAATCAAAATCGTCTTCGCAGACGCTTTTACACACCTTTACTGGATCTCATTCGTGCTCGCGATTGTATCCTTCCTGATCTGCTGGTTCTTGAAGAAGGAAATACTGGTGACGAAGAAGGATGACGAAGCAGGGGCCAAAGAAAGCGTGATGGAAGCGACGATATGATAAAGCAGCTTGATCTCACGGATCCATCTGTTGCAGAGCAGCTGCTGGATGTTCAGCTGCCTTCTTACCGGATCGAGGCCGAACTTATCGGCTTCGATGGAATTCCCGGTCTTCATGACACGATTGAGAAGCTTGGGAAATGCCAAGAAACCTTCTTCGGCTGTTACGTTGAAGGTGAATTGGCCGGAGCGATTTCCTACAAATTGGAAGAGGATGGAAGCATAGTGGATATCCATCGACTCATTGTCCATCCGGATTATTTCCGCAGAGGAATCGGCGAAAGGCTGGTACAGTTTATACTGGATTCCTTTCGGAACCAGGCTGACTCATTCATCGTAGCAACGGGAGCCGCGAATACGCCGGCGAAGCGGCTGTACGCGAAGCTCGGCTTCGAGGCCGTTCGAGATGTGGAAGCGGCACCGGAATTATTCATAACGGAGTTCGTCAGAAGAGGAGATTGCTGAGCTGTTACAGCCGGCAATCTCCTCTTTGCTTTTGACATTGGCAGGGGAGCAAAGGATGACTTACAATAAGTGGGACTATTGGCGACGGGAGAGATGAAGCGGTTGAAACCTTCAAAGGCGGCACATGCTCCGCTTGCAAAACAAGGCGTAAGTGCATACTTTCTACTTGGCATTATCGCATTTCTGTGGGGACTTAATTACGCTGTCGTTCGGGTGGGCTTGGAGTCGCTCGATCCGATGTTATTCTTAGTGCTGCGTTTCGGCGTGTCCGCTATCCTCATGTTCGGACTTCTCCGGTGGAAGGAAGGGAGCGTAGGCATAAGTCCGGCAGATCTGTGGAAGTTCATTGCCCTCGGACTGATTGGCACCACGATGCTGGAGAGCTTCGTTGTGGTATCCATCGACTATACGACGCTTGCGAATTCTTCTATTCTCAGCATTGCACCTTGGCCGATCTTCGCTGCGATCTTTGCACCGATCTTTACGAAAGAGCGAATTAGGCGATCGCTGATCGGGTACGGTTTGGTATCCATGCTGGGTGTCATTCTGGTCATATTGGCCGGAGGAAGCTTCTCCCTTGATTCTGATTTGCTGCTGGGCAATTTGCTCGCTTTCGCCGTAAGCATCTGCGGCGGTTTCTATTCTGCTGCTTGTATTCCGGTGCTCAAGAAATATACGGCGCTGCGCATGACCACGTGGATGTTCAGCTTCGGTACGTTGTTTATGCTGCCTTTTACAACCAAAGCTTGGGGAGCAACCGATTGGACGGGCATGAGCTGGTCAACGATCGGGGCGCTGGCTTGCAATATTTTCGTCATTACGATCATCTGCTTCCTGCTGTGGAACAAAGTTATGCCTCAGATCGGCGCAGCAACGGCAAGCTTCTATCGGTATTTGACGCCGCTCGCGGCAGCTTTGTCCGGCGTGTTGTTCTTCCAAGAACCGGTCTATTCCGGTCAACTCGTTGGCGCTTGCCTGATGTTCGCGGGACTGATCGGCATCAGCCTGCCGGCCAGAACCAGAACAAGAGCCGGAGCCGGAACCGTGAAGCAGAAAGCCGGAAGCACCTTGAACTAGATCAAACCGAAGAACGCGAGCATAAATGCGCTCTCACCTGCAAATACTTTCATTACCGAAGCTGCCGGAGTTGTTCTATGCATGAACTAGATGTAAAATAGTTGAAGCATCAGGAGCTCCTTCAAGCAGCCATGGCAGAGCCGGTCAACCATACGCTCATCCTCACCTCCTTGTTCGTAAAGCTGATGCTTTGCGTGCATGGAGGTTTTCATGCTTTCTGTACTAACGCTTCAACTTAACCTCATAGAAGCAAGAAGGAGGACATTATGGCATTTCGAAGTTCGAAACGCATGCTCGATCTACTGCCTTACACACTGAAACACCGACTGCTGGCCATGCTGACGCTGTCCGTTATTATTCCGCTGATCTTGATTGGACTCATCTCATTCTTTGGCATCTACAATTTGCTTCAGAACAAGGTGGAGAAAGGGGTCGAGAAAAGCTTGGAGCAGGAGCGCAAAGGAATTGAGTCCATCTTGAGCAACTTGGATTATTCCTCGCGCCAGCTGGCTTTCGAAGGGAAGGTCGGCAAAGACCTGAAGAGCTTTCTCACTACACCTGATCCGCTTGATCGCAAAGAGCTGGCGGACGAAATTGAGAATTACATCTCGCTGATTAATTACACGAATCCTCTGCTTGGCTTAACGACGTATTACTTGCCCGAAACGAGGGAATTCCTGTTCGAGAATCTATATATCAACCCCAAGCTAAACATTGACGACTTTGCGAAAATCAATCAGAATACGAGCAATTATACGATTCATGGGCCGCATCGAACGTTATATACGAACAGCCGCAATTCCGTCTTCTCCATTATGCGGCAAACGGAGTCCAGCTCCGGCGAGAAGAACAACGTGCCGATCTTTGTTTACATCGAGACGAACGTCTCCGCGATTACGAGCTTGTTCAATAATGACCCTTACGGGATGCCTGTCCGGCATTTGATGATCGATGCGAAGGGACGCATTATCTATAACAGTCAGGAAGATACCGAGTTCCCGCCTGGCGCCGATATCACATCCATTAAAGAGCGAATGGGAGATAAATTCGTCTTCTTCGAGAACGAAAGCACGTACGGCATCAAAGTTGCTGTTGTGATTGACCGCAATGACTACCATAAAGAGATGAATACTTGGCTGAAACGCTTCGCAGCCGTCGGTATTCTCTCGCTCGTAATCGGGTTAGCCATCGGTTGGATAATCTGGAGCATGATTTATGGCCCGCTGCAGCGCATTCGCAAGCAGTTCAAGATGCTTGGCGAGAATCGGTTCCATGAACCGGCGGTTTCCCTTCATATCAAGGAGTTTGATGAACTACTTTACCACTTCTATGAAATGCGTCAGCGCATTCGCGGTCTGATGTCGGAAATCGAGCAGAAGGAAGCACGTAAAAGACAGCTTGAAGTCGAGAAGCTGATGTACCAGATGAATCCACATTTTATCCATAACACGCTCAATACGGCGCAGTGGCTTGCTCGGATTAACGGTCAGGACGAGATCGTCCGGCTGCTGATGATTTTCACGCGCGTGCTCAATTACAATTTGGGCAAGGAAGGCAAAATCGTCACCGTCGGAGATGAAATCCAGACAGTCAAAGACTATATGGAGCTGCAGCAAATCAGGTACAATCATAACTTCAATGTGGAGATCGAAGTGGAAGAGGGAACAAGCAAGATTGAGATGCCCCGATTTATTTTGCAGCCGATTGTCGAGAATGCCCTGTATCACGGTTTCAAGCAGAAGGACGGCACTATTGTCGTAAGCGTAAGCAAGGCGAATGAAGACCATCTGTTCATTAGTGTTAAAGACAATGGGGAAGGGATGTCGCAGGACGTCATCGAGTCGCTGTTTCAGTCCTCTAATGAAGCTAGCCGTCGCAAGGTCGGACTTGGTATTGGGCTGAGCTTTGTCAATAATATTGTGAGAATGTATTACGGTGATCCGTACGGACTGGAAGTGAAAAGTGAAATCGGAGTCGGTACGGAAATGAGGCTGCTGCTGCCAATTACAGTGAAGGAGGTGTGGGATGATTAGGACATTGATCGTAGACGATGAGCATTTGGTACGCAAAGGCCTCGTATTTACCGTTCCGTGGAAGGAGTGCGGGTTTGAAATTGTCGCCGAAGCGGACAATGGGGAAAGTGCGCTCGATATTATTGACAAAGTGCCGATTGACCTGCTATTGACCGATTTGACGATGCCTATCATGGATGGTTTTGAACTGATGCGCATTGTAAAGGAGCGTCACCCGGCGGTACGTACCGTTGTATTGACTTGCCATCAGGATTTTCATTTCTTGCAGGATGCGATGCGTTTAGGCGCCATTGATTACGTGGTCAAGACCGATATTGCCGACAACGTGCTCGAAGAAATGCTGCTGCGTATTTCGGAGCGAATCGTGGCCGAGCAAGCACAAGGCGGACAGGCTGAAGCGGGCGAGCAGGCGAAGCAGCCTGATTCCCGTCAATCACTGGTCATTATGGTCCCGGAGCGGGGGACGCCGCAAGCACGTCCTGAAGGATTAGAAGGCGCCGTTCAAATTCAAGAGTCGATCTGGATGGTTCCGGGCAAAACCAGCTCGGAAATCGATGCGCTGCTCTCTCGGATTGAACATGACGGAGAAGCGGACAAGCCTTGTTACGCACGCGTAACGAATTGGCCGGACAAGCCGAGAACCTCCGATTGGCTTCCGATGCTCAAGGAACGCATGTTTTACGAGTCGTATGCAAACGATGAATATATCGTTTCGCTTACGGAGTTAACGGGAGAGAAGCCGAGCACTATGGATGTATCTTCCGAGATCCGGCAAACATGGCGCAATCAGCGCTGGATGTTCGATAAGAAGGAGCTCGAAGAATTGATGCTGTCCATTCGCGATAGCAAGCCTTCCTATCGCAGCGTCGTGGCGATGTTCGAGGAATTGGCAGCAGCGTGGGACTTGCTGGCCGTTAACAACCGGCTATGGCCGAATTGGCGCGCGGCGACAGCGGCTTTCACCAGGCTGTTCGAATGGCAGCGCTGGTATGAGCAGGCGTCAAGCAGCATCGCGCAATATGCCAGAAGCCGCGGGTTCTCGAATGACGTCTTTATCGCGATCATGCGTGCACTCGAGATGCTGCATACGGATTCGGGCGAAAGCGCCAATCGTACCGAGTTGTCCGCCAAAGTGAATCTCAGCCAGAGCTATTTTAGTACGATTTTCAAAGAAATCATCGGAAAGTCCTTTCATGAGGCAGTGAAAGAGGCGCGGCTGGAGAATGCCAAGCAAATGCTGGTGCAGCATGCGGATATGCCGATCTATTGGATCGCGGAGAAGACAGGCTTCCAGGATGAGAAGTACTTCAGCAAGATATTCCGGCTGCAAACCGGCATGGTGCCATCAGAGTTCAGAGAGCGCCAGCTGCGGCGGTAAGGTAGAAAAAAAACGAATGCAGGTGAGAAAAAAGTCGTCTGGCGTCGACAGCTAAGTTCGATGGGCAGACGTTCTTCTCCCATGCATAAGTCCCGATTCTCTCACGATTCGGCTTGATGCGGCGGTATGATGGACATGTACCAAATAACATTAAACAGCCGAAAGAAGGGGTAGCATTGAAAAAGGCAGCATTGTTGTCAGCAGTAGCATTAATGCTTGTTGTAACCGCTTGCGGAGATAAAACAAACGAGACCGCAAACTCCAATAACGAGAACAACACACAGGCGGAAGCACCGGCTAACACACCAGTAGAGAAAGCGGATCCGTTTGGCAAATATGCAGAAACCGTTGCGTTTACGACAATCGTGAACAACAACCCGGAAGCAGCTAAGAAGTTCCCTGAAGGCGAGTCCTTCGAGAACAATAAATACAAGTCCTACCTGGAAACATCGCTTAACGTGAAATCCACTCCGCTTTGGGAAGCGAATGGATCGGCATACTCCAATAAATTCAACCTCATGATTGCAAGTAACGATCTGCCGGACATCTTCGTTGTGGAGAACATCGACAAGACGCCTGCAAAAACGCTTCTGAAACGTATGTACGATGCAGGCATGCTTGAAGACCTGACAACGGTTTACGAGCAATATGCAAGCGATGCGGTTAAAGAAGTTAACGCGTCGGTTGACAACAAAGCGCTTGAGAACGCATCCTTCGACGGTAAGCTGTACGGCTTGCCAAGCGTAAACGATATGAACAACGCTCAAATGGTTTGGATCCGCCAAGATTGGCTGGACAAGCTGCAATTGAAAGCTCCTACAACAACGGATGAACTGATGGCTGTAGCCAAAGCGTTCAAAGAACAAGATCCGGACGGCAACGGTAAAGCAGATACGCTTGGACTTGCTGTACAAGGCGCTCAATTGTTCAACAACGATCCGTTCACTTTGACTGGTTTCGTATGGGCAGAGAATGCATTCCCGAACATGTGGGTCAAAGACGCTTCCGGTAAGCTCGTGTACGGCTCGACAACGCCTGAAATGAAAACAGCGCTTGGCAAACTGGCGCAAATGTACAAAGACGGCTCGATCGACAGCGAATTCGCGCTTCGCGACGGTAACAAAACAGCTGAATTCCTAGTTAGCGACCGCGCTGGAATGATGATGGGCATGTGGTGGAACCCGTACTGGCCAATCGGCGGTGCAATCGACAACAATCCTAAAGGCGAGTGGAAAGCCTATCCGATCCTGACAGGCGACCATGTTAACGTAGGTAACGAGTTCTACTCCAATTCCTTCATGGTTGTTAAGAAAGGCTTCAAACACCCGGAACTTGCTGTTAAGATCATGAACACGATGAAAGCAAACTCGACGAAGAAAATTCCTGAGCTGCTTGAGCTTGAAACAACAGGCATCTACAAAGCAAGCGATTCGACTAGAAACCAATGGGGTCTGAACGCACAAATTTCCCCTGCATTCCCGGATACAACAGCTCGTACCGTTAAGAAATTCGATGAGATTTTCGCAGGTTCAGCACAAGAAGGTATTCTTGATATCGCAGAGAAACCAATCTTCGATCAAGTGAAATCCGAGAAAGACAATCCGAAGAAAGATCTAAACAACTACAAGACGTTCCTGGCTTGGATGGAAGGTAACGGCGTAGTATCGCATAACAAGCTGAACAACGTATTCAACGAATTCACTGGCACAACGCCAACAATGGAGCAAAGCAACACGACGCTTACTGACCTGCAAACGAAAGTGTTCCTCGAAATCATCATGGGCAAGAAAGATATTTCGGAGTTCGACAGCTTCGTAACGCAGTGGAACAAGCTGGGCGGCGAGAAGATCACGGAAGAAGTAAACGCAGAGTATACAAAAACGCATTAAGGTTAGTTCAAGCTGATGGAGAAGGAAAGGCGTTAATCCTAACGGTTAACGCCTTTCGTTTCCTAAGCGTGATGGGAGGATTATAGAGATGGCAAAGCTGTGGCAGAAGGAATCCATACATTTTCATATCATGCTGTTGCCGGCACTCGCATTGGTCTTGATTTTTCAAATCTATCCGATGTCAGGTATCGTATTGGCATTCAAAGATTTTGTGCCTACTAAAGGCATCTGGGGCTCGCCATGGGCAGGCTTCAAGCATTTTCTCTTCGTGCTCGACAATCCGGAAAGTGCCACGATTCTGCGCAACACCTTGATTATTTCGTTCGGTAAAATCATCACCCTCATTATTGTGCCAGTCGTATTCGCGCTTATGCTCAATGAAATTAGACTTCGATGGTTTAAACGTACCGTTCAAACCATCGTGTATCTGCCCCATTTCCTGTCTTGGGTAGTCGTTGCAGGTATTCTCAAAGATGTACTTTCCCTTAGCGGTCCTGTGAACTGGGTGCTGCACAGCTGGTTTGGCTTCGAACCGCAAATGTTCCTTGGGAGCAATGAATGGTTCCGCACGATCATCGTCTCTTCTAACGTATGGAAAGAGTTTGGTTTCTCTACCATCATCTACTTAGCTGCCCTCACTAACATCAACCCTTCGCTCTATGAAGCGGCTGAAATTGACGGAGCAGGACGTTTCCAGAAACTAATGAATATTACATTGCCGGGTATTGCGATGACGATCGCGCTGCTTGCTACGCTGAGCCTTAATGGTGTGCTTAATGCGGGCTTCGACCAAGTCTTCAACATGTACAACGTATTGGTCATGGAATCCGGCGATATTATTGATACGTATGTGTACCGCTCGGGGCTGATGTCCGCCCAATACGAGATGGCAACCGCGATCGGACTGCTTAATTCCGTCGTGAGCTTCATCCTGGTTATTCTTACTTATACGATGGCTTATCGATTTGCTAATTATCGTATCTTCTAGTGTATACAAGCGAGGTGAAATGGTATGGTTCAAAATAAAACGCTCGGTTCGCGGTCATTTGATGTATTTCTGCTGCTTTTCATGGTAGTCGTATCTCTTCTGTCCGTTGCGCCTATTATTCATACGCTGGCATTGTCGCTGAGTAAAGCTTCCTTCGCAATGGCTGGACAAGTTTTTCTATGGCCGAAGGGCTTTGATATCAGCTCCTATCAAAAAGTGTTTACGGATAAGCAATTCTTCCTCTCTTTCTGGGTTTCGGTGAAACGTACCGTCACTTATACTGGATTTAGCTTGCTTGTCACTGTGCTGATGTCATACCCGCTATCGCGTGAAACCAGACAATTTAAATCGCGGAACGTCTATATGTGGGTATTCGTTTTCGTCATGATGTTTAACGGCGGCCTCGTACCGACGTACCTGACAATCAAATCCCTCGGGATGATGAACAACTTCTGGGTTCTGATTCTGCCGGGTCTGGTTAACGTGTACAACGCTATTCTGGTGATGAACTTCTTCCGCAACCTGCCGAAGGAACTGGACGAATCGGCTGGCATGGACGGAGCAGGCGCATGGCGGAAGCTGGTACTCATTTACTTGCCGCTCTCGTTGCCTGTACTTGCGACCATTACGCTATTCAACGTCGTTACCACATGGAATGAGTACTTCTCTGCGATGATCTACGTCACGAAGAGCAACTTAATTCCGCTGCAAACGTATTTACAGCAGGTCGTTGTTACCATCGATCCGACGAAAATCACCACGGAGAACGTAAGTCAGCTTACGAAAGTCTCGAGCGAAACGCTTAACTCGGCCAAAATCGCCGTAACGATGCTGCCGATTCTCATTATTTATCCGCTGCTTCAGCGCTATTTCATCACGGGGATAACGATGGGTTCTGTCAAAGAATAAATCCAATGTGAAGCGAGGATCTTTTCATGACGAACGGTACGAACAGTACGAACAGTCCGGTATCATTAATTACGAGAGCCGACGACTGCGGAAATTGCGAGTCGCATAACCTGGCGATCGCGGAGAGCGTGAAGCACGGCATCGTGCGCAACGTCTCCGTGATGGCAACAGGCGCCGCGCTTGATCATGCGGCGGCTTTGTTTGCCGGAGACCGAAGCACCTGCTTCGGTCTTCATGCTACAATGAATGCGGAATGGGAGACATTCCGCTGGAAGCCGCTGCTTCCGGCATCGCAAGTGCCCACACTTGTTGATGCGGATGGCTATTTCAAGCAGCATCCGGGGCTGTGGCTTGCCGCGCAGCCGGATGTCGAGCAGATCTTGAGCGAGATGAAGGCGCAGCTGGACAAGCTGCGTGCTGCCGGGTTCGAAATTACATATGCCGATTCGCATATGTTCTTCGAGTGGGCGGTCAAAGGGCTCGATGCGGCTTTTGATGCATGGTGCTTGCAGGAGGGGCTTATCAGTCATCGACCGTTTACGGGCAGATTGCCGGAGCTTGGCGGAGCTGCGGAAGTTGGAGCGGGGACGAATGCGGAAGTGAGTGCGAGAGCGAGTGTGGGTGATCCGGTGGATCAGTTTGTCGCTAGGCTGAAGCTTGCCGCGCCGGGGCAGTATTTGATCGTCGGCCATCCCGGCTATGACGATGAAGAGACTCGGAGCTGGGGAAACTCGGATTATCCGGGTACGAAGGTTGCGCAAGATCGTCACTGGGAGCGTTTGATGTTTACGGATTCGCGTGTGCTCGAAGCCGTGAGGAGCGGTGGCGTTCGATTGCTTCGCTATGACGAGGCGCAAGTCCTATAGAAACGATTGCGGATTCTATTGCAGCTACAGGAGGAGAATGAACGATGGCAGTCATTCATATGGATTTTTTTTCAAGCGTATTGGGGATGACCTCATCGGTATCTATCGTGATGCCGCAGGATGTGCAGCCGGGCGAGAAGCTGCCGGTGCTGTACATGCTCCATGGGTTAAGTGATAACGAGAATACGTGGCTTCGCCAAACGACGCTAGAGTACCAGCTTTCGAAATACCGCATGTTCGTCGTCATGCCGAACGTGCACCGCAGCTTCTACTCGGATATGGCGCATGGCGCAAAGTACTGGACCTATGTAAGCGAGGAGCTTCCGAAGATCGTCAAAGCGATGTTCCCGATTTCGGACCGCAGAGAAGATACCTTTGCAGCTGGCCTATCGATGGGCGGTTACGGCGCAATGAAATTGGCGCTGGCACATCCGGATCGTTACGCTGCTGCAGCAAGCTTCTCCGGCGCGCTGGATATCCGCGCGATCGAGAACTTGTTTGAAGGAAGTGAGTTCACTGATATTTTCGGTGACGTGGCAGCCACGAAGGAGCACAAGGACGACTTGTTCCACCTCGCGAATGTCGCGGCACGATCGGGCAAAGAGCTTCCTGCGCTGTATCAATGCTGCGGAACGGAAGACTTCCTCTATGCTGACAATATCCGCTTCCTGAAGCACTTGCAGGCGCTGGGCGTTGAGCTTACGTATGAGGAAGAACCAGGCCTGCACGAGTGGGGCTACTGGAACATGAAGCTGCCTCGTGTGCTTGAATTTCTTACCGGCGCTGCGAAGAAGGATGCTGTGCTGAAATAAAGGAATTGAATCCCGTCTCCCGGAGTGCCGAAGACGGGATTTTTGTATATGCGCCTTGTTATACCAGCACGCACTCACCGAGCGCGCCCGCCACACGCCAGATTTCCACACCACCATATCGAGCGCGCCCGCCACACGCCAGATTCCCAAACCACCATACCGAGCACGCCCGCCACACGCCAGATTCCCAAACCACCATACCGAGCACGCCCGCCACACGCCAGATTCCCACACCACCATACCGAGCACGTCCGCCACACGCCAGATTCCCACACCACCATATCGAGCGCGCCCGCCACACGCCAGATTCCCACACCACCATACCGAGCACGCCCGCCACACGCCAGATTCCCACACTACCATACCGAGCACGCCCGCCACACGCCAGATTCCCACACCACCATATCTAGCGCGCCCGCCACACGCCAGATTCCCACACCACCATATCGAGCGCGCCCGCCACACGCCAGATTCCCACAACACCATACCGAGCACGCCTGATACACGCCGGTTCCTCACACCACCTTTTCCGAGTTCGCTTGACTCCTCCCGGTTCCTCTCGACATACATTGAGATGTAAAAACTACACTTCAAACGGAGGATTTGTGGCAAAGTATGTAGCTAACGTGTAACCAATACAATTGAACTACTGAAAACCAGATGTATTTCCTAAAAATATTGATTTGACTTGTACTCCATACACTTCACACGTCATCAGAGGCATGAATAGAGAGAATGTATTGTACTTAGTGCATGTTAACGTCGAGTCGTGCAGTAGGTGTGATTTCGTACCCTAACACTTTGGTACCTTTGCCCGAGATGACTGGACGAAGTTTACCTTTGGAGACCAATTCACGAATATGGCGTAGTGTCGTGCGGTAATTGATAGCGAGGTGTCTTGAAATATCGATTGGTTTGACGGGTTTCCCTAGCACAAGCGCAAAACGCATAACCTCCTTTTCGGTTATGAGAGATCGACTGACGATCTGTGCATTAGGCAGGAATTGATTCAGATAAAGTCGCAGCAGACTAATAATTAATTCAGGATTTCTTTCTATATCGTCATACGGAATGGAGATCAATCGATAGCCGATCGCTTGCACATAAATCTCTCGATTGCAATTGCCGCTGAACTTGAAACGGTCCATATCCCGGGCATGGGATGAAAAGCTTTTGACCTCGATGAGCAGTTTAAGATAACCGCCCGGAGGCAAAAATGCGAAGTCCGCAAACCATGGTCTGCCGCGCCAATCCTCGATTTCGAACTCAGGATGCAGATGTTCCAAGCTTCCTTGCAGCTCCCACCAGATACTGCGAGCGAACAAAACTTCCCCATGTGCATGACCGCGTTCCAATCGACCTTTGCGTTCTCCTGATCTTAAACTGAGGTGACGAGTCAACCATTTCTTATGGGCTTCGTTGAATCCGTGCAATGCCATTTAGACATCCTCCTCCAGAAATAAAAATGAAAACGCCCCGAGACATCCTTAAAGGATGTTTCTCGGGGCGTTCTTCGCCATCTATTGCATTTTAACGCCTTCAAGTCCATTTCGTCTAGGTTGGATTACTGTAACCTAACGGAGAAATAATATGCCGGTTTTGATTTTGTCTATGTCCACTTAATTTCGATATGCACTTTTGCCACCGAATCGCAAGCTATCAAATAGCAGCCGTTCTCGAATTGAATCTCAACCGCTTTTCCATTTACGGACGCACATAATGGTGCGGACTTCGCCGCAAAACCGTATACGCCGCCTTCGTGAAGCAGCACGGTTGCACGATCCGGTTGAGCGAGCATCCATTTGACGGTTGCTGCCGAAACGTACTTATCGATTAGGCCGAAGCTTGCAAAACCATTGCGATAAGGTGCAACACTAAACAGCTGCGGCTTTCCGCGTTCAACGGTGAAGCCATAACCCCCCGACTCGTCCAGCAACGAAGCGCTGCGGCCGAAGTAGTCGTAAACGGCATACTCGGCGTCAGCCTCCAGTCCGTCTATGTCACTCAAACGGAACTCGCCTTCGAGCGGCGCGGCTTCCGCATGAATGTGGAACGCAGCGAGCAAGCCGCTGTCGCCGGAGCGGCTCATGATTTTGAGCGGCACCGCTGTTTCGACAGGGTTCACCAGCAGCACATCCTCTGTCGGCACGCCTGGTTTGTCGGTACGAAGCACGCGGCCATCCGACAGAATAAGCGGGCGAAGCACGTCAGCATCGGTTTCGCCGACTTTGTCGCTGACATAAACCGGGCCGCCGCTAATCGCGCGGAGAACGGCATGAGCAAGGCTATCTTCGTGGGAAGTCCACCAGATATCCCAATCGCCCCAGTACAGCGTGCTGTGATAGAACGAATTGTAGGCGTTCTGGAGCGCATGCTCACGGAACCATTCTGGTTTGGCTGGATAGAAATCGTCGCTGTTGCGCGAAATCGCGGAGTTGACGCGGCTCCAAACATTCTCCTGTGCCATGCCCATGCAGTTAATCAACCGACCGTCAAAATAGAGCGATGCCGAAGCTTCCAACGCTTCATGCAATCCTTTCGCCGCTTGTCCAAGAGGCTGCTGGCCTTTGACAAATTCGATCAAAGAGCTCTGGCTGTCGACCTTCAGCATATCGATGCCTTGCCCAGCCAACCAGCTATGCCATTGCTTCCAGAAGCCGAAGCCACTCTTCGCATCCGTGCTCGGTACGAGACGCCCTGCAGTGTCGGCCTGCAGCAGGTCACGATGTTTAAGGGCAATCTCGCCCTCCGGATCAACGCCATGCCAATAACCCGTAAACGCGTGCCATACACCGACCCAATTGACGCCGTACTCATTCTTAAGCTTGCTTACCGTACCGGCAAGTCCATCCGGAAACTTCGAGCGGTCTTCCTGAAACGATACGAGCGCTTTCTCGCGTACCGGTGACCAGCCGTCATCGATCATCACCCATTTGACAGGAACCTGTTTAGCTTTCAGCTCCGCGGCTTTATCTTCAATACCCTTCTGCGAGACATCATGGTAGAACGCATCCCATGTGCACCATCCCAAATATTCGAAAACCTCCGGATACCGCTTCGACTCGCGCAGGCGAATCGGTTCTTTCCGAGCGAGGAATACGGCCTCTGCGGCTTTCTCAACCACATCATAAGCACTAGCGCCTTCGTGCAAAACAAACAGCAGCTCGCGACCCGTCCTTACTCCGCGAAGCAGCGGAGAAATAACAAACTGCAGCCCCTCACCGTCACCGCGCAGCGTTGTTTTGAACACATTCGAGCATTGCGGGAACAGCTGGGTATAGCGGTCGTTCGCTTTCCAGAGCAGCGCTTGCGTTTTCTCGGGGAGCGCAGCTGTGCTCTTCGCCATATAAGGTCTGGTCCACCACCATTTGTACGCATTATAGTGGGCCAGCACACCTTCCAAGGTGCCGACAGGCTCGCCGACCGACAGCAAGATGCCGTTATCCGCCGCCAAAGCATGCGTGACACCGAACACATCCTGCTTTAATTGAACGGACATATACGCGCTCACGGTGTGTGCATAACAACGAAGCTCAAGTGTCAGATGGCTTGTTTCTTCCGCATCATGAAAAGGCAATAGATGCGTTTCGTAGCGGCCAAGTTCGTCTTGACCACCATCACCTTTCACCCAGCCCGCCGTTTCGTAACTAGGGGTATCGCCATTCTCATAAGTAACTTTAAGTCCATATTGGTTAAATAAATGCTGTGGTTTCATCTGTCAATCCCCTTTGCCGCTTCAATCGTGCTCTGCTAATCGAGCAGAGTACAACTGTAATCATAACTTAAATGCCCTGCATGCTAGGAGGGAAATAGGTCTTGCAAAGGTGGAAAATCGTCTGTAGTTGCAATGGGATGAATTATTGAATCGGCGCGGTGTGAGCCTTTCACGATCGGGGCTCAGTCGGTGAAGTAAGCCGGTGTGAAGGATGGCATGACCGTCACGATTCCCGGCGAAATGAGCGAAAGAAGCGAACCAAGGTGTCTACATGGTAGCAAATTCGCCGAAATGAACGCATGAAACGTACCAGGGTATCTACATGGTAGAAAATTCAGCGAATTGAGCGAAAGAAGGGTACCAAGGGATCTGCAGGTAGCGAATCGGTGAATGTGTTGCCCTGGGAGCTACTCTTTCGCTTGATTCGAGCCCATGAAGTACACCAGGAAATCTACCTGGGAAGCAACCTCAGCACGATAAGCTAGCTCGGAAACACAGCGAAGATTCACTTTCGCTGCTCATTCTGAGCTCTTTTTGTTTTTCTTTGAATTTCTGTATTCAAAAACAAACAAACATGTTAAACTATTTTCAACATCATATATCAAACTCATTCGGAGGTATTCACAATGGTACAAAGTTTGTGGGAGCAAGAGAAAGCATCGGAACTGCAAGGCGGACTTGCGCAGTTGGTTTATCGTTCTAATATCATCGGTACGGATCGCCGTGTATGCAACTGGGGCGGCGGCAACACGTCGAGCAAGACGACGGTTCAGGATTTCCGCGGTCGTGACATTGAAGTGATGTATGTGAAAGGAAGCGGATCTGACCTTGCTACGATGAAAGCAGGCAACTTCACAGGTCTGCGCTTGGAGGATATCCGTCCGCTGTTCGAGCGCGACGAGATGTCCGACGAAGAAATGGTCGGCTACCTCGCACATTGCATGATCGACAGCAAACACCCGCGCGCTTCTATTGAAACGCTGCTGCATGCATTCCTTCCATTCAAACATGTGGATCATACTCATCCGGATTCCATCATCAGCCTGTGCTGCGCAGATAACGGCAAAGAGCTGGCCAAAGAAATTTTCGGCGACCGTTTCGTATGGGTCCCTTATGTACGCCCAGGCTTCACCCTTTCCAAAATGATCGCGCAAGGCGTGCTTTCGAACCCTAAAGCAGAGCTCGTGCTCATGGAGAAACACGGTCTTGTCACTTGGGGCGAAACGTCCGAGGAAGCGTACGAGCAAACGATCAAAATCATCACAGAAGCGGAAGACTTCATCGAAGCTCGTGTCAATGAAGCGAAACTGTTCGGCGGCGTGAAACACGCAGCGCTAGAAGCAGATCTGCGCAGAAGCATCGCTGCACAAGTGATGCCAACGATTCGCGGCGCAGTAAGCGATGCGAAGAAAATGATTCTGACATTCGACGATGCAGACGATGTACTGGCATTCGTTGGCGGCGCGAAATCCCCTGAGCTGTCCCAAGTCGGTGCAGCATGCCCGGATCACCTCGTTCACACGAAGGTTGTTCCATTGTTCATCGATTGGACGCCGAACGTAGATGACATCGATGGCTTGAAAGCGATTCTGAAAGAAAGCATCGCTGCGTATAAGAAACAATATGAAGCCTATTACGAGCGGAATAAGAATGAAGGCGACGTGATGTTCGAAGCTGCGCCGCGCGTTATTCTGATCCCGGGAATCGGCATGATTAATACAGGCAAGAGCTGGTCCAACTCCAAAGTAAGCGGCGCACTCTACCACCGTGCCATTGCGGTTATGCGCGGCGCAACAGCGCTTGGCGATTTCGTCTCCCTAAGCGAGAACGAGTCCTACAACGTGGAGTACTGGCCGCTTGAGCTGTACAAATTATCGCTTGCTCCTGCAGAAGCGGAATTTTCCCGCAAAGTGGCGTTCATTACCGGCGGTGCCGGCGGTATCGGCAGCGAAACGGCTCGCCGCCTCGTTTCCGAAGGTGCGCATGTTGTGCTTGCTGACCTGAATTTGGAAGGTGCGGAGCGAGTAGCCGGCGAAATTAACGGGAAGTTCGGCGAAGGCCGTGCGGCTGCTGTGAAAATGGACGTAACAAGCGAAGAAGCGGTTATGGCTGCTATTGCCGAAACAGCTCTTACTTACGGCGGTATCGACATTATCGTGAACAACGCAGGTCTTGCAACATCGAGTCCTTTTGACCAGACTTCCTTGAAAGAATGGAACCTGAACATGAACGTGCTTGGCACAGGTTACTTCCTTGTGGCTCGTGAAGCGTTCAAGTTGATGAAAGAGCAAGCAATCGGCGGCAACATGGTATTCATCGGATCGAAAAACTCCGTATATGCGGGCAAGAGCGCATCGGCGTACAGTTCGGCCAAAGCACTCGAGGCCCACTTGGCACGCTGCGTGGCAGCAGAAGGCGGGGAGTTCGGCATTCGCTGCAATACGATTTTGCCGGATGCGATTCTGCAGGGTTCTACGATCTGGAACGGCAGCTGGCGCAACGAGCGGGCAGCCGCTTACGGTATCGAGCCGGATCAACTGGAAGAGTACTACCGTAAACGGACGACGCTGCTTGTTAACATCTACCCGCGCGATATCGCTGAAGGCGTTGCATTCTTCGCATCGTCCAAGGCTGATAAAACAACGGGTTGTATGTTGACGATCGACGGCGGCGTGCCGGCAGCATTCACACGATAAGAGAGGTTGGTGCGGGCATGTATCAAGCAAGAGGCGAGAAACACTGGATTATTCCGGACGGTTATATTCCTCCAACGAGTAAAGGTTCACTTGAAAGCCATGAATCGGTATGTGTGCTCAATTGTGCTTCCGAAGACGCACTCATTCGGATGACTATTTTCTTCGAGGATCGCAATCCGATCGAGAACATTCTTGTTGTCGTACCAGGCAGACGAACCAAACATATCCGTACCTCTACTCTGTCGTCAGCCGGAGAGTTCATTCCGGTCGGCGTTCCTTATGCGATTGAGGTATTGAGCGATATTCCGATTATCGTGCAATACAGCCGTTTGGATGCAACCCAGGCGGAGAATGCATTAATGTCAGTCGTAGCTCATCCTCTCAAATAACGATAAAAGGAGCATGTGAGATGGACCAAACAATTCAAGCCAATTATGAGGCAGCCAAAGCGCTGTATGCACGTCATGGTATTGATGTGGATGCGGCACTTGAGCAGCTGGCTCAAATTAAAATATCAATGCACTGCTGGCAGGGAGACGATGTACGCGGCTTCCTGAATAAAGGCCAAGCGCTGACCGGAGGGATCTCCGTTACCGGTAATTATCCTGGGGCTGCCGGTACGCCGGAAGAGCTTCGCGCAGATTTGGAGCTGGCGTTCTCCCTGATTCCGGGTAAGCACAAGCTTAATCTGCATGCAATATATGTAGATACTAACGAGCAAGTTGAGCTGGACAAAATCGAACCGAAGCATTTTCAGAAATGGGTCGATTGGGCGAAGGAGCAAGGCCTTGGCCTTGATTTCAACCCAACCTGCTTCTCCCACGAGAAGTCGAAGGACGGCTTCACGCTGAGCCATCCGGATCCGGAAATTCGTCAATTCTGGATCGACCACTGCAAAGCATCCCGTAAGATCGGCGCGTATTTCGGCGAGCAGCTAGGCCAAACCTGCGTCACGAACGTATGGATTCCGGACGGCTTCAAGGATACGCCAGCGGATCGTTTGGCGCCGCGTAAACGGCTCAAGGATGCGCTGGATCAAGTATTCGAGGAAGAGTTGAACCCTGCTCATAACCTGGATGCAGTGGAAAGCAAACTGTTCGGCTTGGGCTCGGAAGCCTATGTCGTCGGTTCGCATGAATTCTATATGGGCTATGGCATGCAGAACAATAAACTGATCTGTCTGGATGCGGGCCATTTCCATCCGACGGAAGTCATTTCGAATAAGCTGTCTGCGATTTCGTTGTTCACGGACGGTATTCTGCTTCATGTCAGCCGCCCAATGCGCTGGGACAGCGATCATGTCGTCACGATGGACGATGAGCTGATTGATATCGGTCGTGAGCTTGTCCGCGGCGAACTGCTTGGCAAAACACATATCGGACTTGATTTCTTCGATGCCAGCATTAACCGTGTCGCAGCTTGGGTTATCGGGACGCGCAACACGATTAAAGCGCTGATGAGAGCAATGCTGGATCCGGTTGAAGCGCTGCGTCAAGCTGAGCTTGAAGGAGATTATACGACTCGCCTTGCGCTGCAAGAGGAATTCAAGTCTTACCCGTTCGGCGCAGTTTGGGATTACTACTGCGAGAAGAACGGCGTGCCTGTGCGCGAAGCATGGCTTGCCGAAGTGAAAGCTTACGAGCAATCAGTGCTGCTGCAACGTGGCAAAGAACCGGTCGAAGCAGCAGAATCTAACGTATAGGAGGATGCAGCTTGCCAAGCATTCTGGCTTATGACCTTGGAGCCAGCAGCGGAAGAGCGCTGCTAGGCCGATTGAATAATCGCATCATTGAGGTGGAGGAACTCCACCGATTCGGCAATGACCCGGTCGGCGTTGGCGACCGTTTGCAATGGGATATTCTCCGTTTGTTTCACGAGATTAAACAGGGACTGCTAAAGGCGAAGCATGCCGGCGAAACGCCGGCAAGTCTCGCCATCGATTCCTGGGCGGTCGACTTCGGACTTATCGGTCGAGGCGGCGAGCTGCTTGGCAATCCGTACCACTATCGCGATCATCATACCGATGGTGTTATGGAGCGCACGATGGCGCGTCTGACGACGGAGATGATTTTCGGCCGGACAGGGATTCAGTTTCTGCCGTTCAATACGATTTACCAGCTTGCGGCGCTGAAGGAAGCGAACTCTCCGCTTCTTGAAGGTGCAGAACGTTTCCTGATGATTCCGGATCTGCTTCGTTACTTCTTGACCGGCGAGATGCATAATGAATTCTCCAATGCGACAACGACGCAGCTGTATAACCCGCTAGAAGGACGCTGGGACCAGCCGCTGCTTGAAGCGATTGGAATCTCGCCTTCGCTGTTCGGCGACGTTGTTCAGCCTGGTGCACGAGTGGGTCAATTGCGGTCTTCGCTTATGGAAGAGCTTGGCATCGGCGCAGTTCCGGTGTATGCTGCAGCCGAACACGACACGGGTTCTGCGGTTGCGGCGGTACCGGCGCTGGAGCGGGATTTTGCCTACCTAAGCTGTGGCACTTGGTCGCTAATGGGGACGGAGATCGATCAGCCGATTATTAATGATCTCGCGCAGGAGCTGAATTTCACGAATGAAGGCGGCGTGTACGGTACATACCGTCTGCTCAAGAACATTATGGGGCTGTGGATTTTGCAGGAAAGCCGCAGAGCTTGGGAGCGTGAAGGTCAATCGTACAGCTTCCCTGAGCTGATCGCGATGGCGGAGAAAGCGCCGGCGTTCGGTGCTCTCATCGAGCCGGATGATCCGATGTTCCTTCATGCAGGCGATATGCCAGCGCGCATTCGTCAATATTGCGTGTCAACGGGGCAGACAGCACCGGCAACACCGGGCGCTATCGTTCGCTGTATTCTGGAAAGTCTTGCACTGAAATACCGTTATGTGCTTGAATTAACAGAGCGGCTGTCTGGCAAATCGTTCAGCGGTTTGCACATGGTTGGCGGCGGTATTCAGAATGTACTTCTGTGCCAGTGGTCGGCGAATGCGATCGGCAAGCCGGTTTGGGCCGGTCCGGTTGAAGGCAGCGCACTTGGCAACCTAGTCGTGCAGTGGATTGCGCAAGGCGAGCTCTCTGATATTTGGGAAGCGCGTAAGGTGATCCGGGAGTCATTCCCTGTTGTGGTGTACGAGCCGCAGGAACGCCAATTATGGGAAGATGCATACGAGAAATTCCGTGCTTTGACGGGACTGAAATAATTTAAGATGGCTGGCTGCGCCGCTTGAAGGCGGGCAGCCCTTTCATGTAGCAGGCAATATGAGCAGTTCGCGAGAAGAGGATGACTATGCTGGTTGCAGAGCGTTATGAGAAAATAGTAGGACTGGTAAATGAACGGGGCAGCATTCGGGTAACGGAGCTTAGCGAGCTGTGCCAGGTGACGGAGGAGACGATCCGCCGCGACCTGGACCGGCTTGAGCAGGCAGGCAGGCTTCGCCGTTCTCATGGCGGCGCGGTCAGTGTGAAGGATCTGCCGCAGCAGCAACAGCCGGAAATTCCGTATGCGGAGCGGGAAATTACGCACGCGGAAGAGAAGAAGCGGATTGCGCAGGAGGCGGTGAAGCTCATTCGCCCGAAAGACCGCATCTTGCTCGACGCGAGCTCGACCGCGTGGTATATGGCTTCGTATCTGCCGGATTTTCCACTGACGGTGCTGACCAATTCGATTAAAGTAGCGACCGAGCTGAGCAGCAAGGAGCGCATCGAAGTGATTTCGACAGGCGGCTTACTGGCGCAGCGCTCGTTATCTTTTGTTGGTCCGCTGGCGGAACGGTCGCTCGACCTTTACCATGTCGATAAAGTATTTCTCTCATGCAAAGGCGTTCATTTGGACCGCGGCATTAGCGAGTCGAATGAGCTGCAAGCGCGCATCAAGCAGAAAATGATCGGTATGGCGGATGAGGTTGTCTTGCTGGCCGATGCCAGCAAGTTCGGCGTACAGGCGTTCACGCATGTCGCAGACATGAGCGATATTGATCGGATCATTACCGATCAACGGCTTCCGCAGGAGACGCGGCTGCAGCTTGCGGAACGTACAGAAATTTCGGTCCAGACGGTGTAAACGGCAAAGATGACTTCTGATGTATTCACGAATCAGAAGTCATCTTTTTTTGTTTTATTTCATTCGCCGCTTATACACCTTCAACGCGGAGTAGCAGAACACAACAAGGATTGCCGAACTCCATAACACCGCCGCAAGTGTTGTCTTATCGGCCGTTCCTCCGAGTAAGAGAGAACGAATGCTTTCGATGAGCGGCGTCATGGGCTGGTATTCTGCAAATGCGCGAACAACCTTAGGCATGCTGTCGGTTGGGGCAAACGCCGAGCTGACGAATAGAAGCAACATCAGAATGTAAGCAAATACCCCGGCACCTTCGAACGTTTTGGCAAGCAAGCCGAAGGTAACGGCAATCCATGTGAATGCGAGGATGCTGAGCACTAGAATGAGAATGGCTAAGGCCCAACCGAGCAAGTCTGCTTGAGGTCGAAATCCCATCAAGAAGGCAGCGATGAATATCGCAATCAACGAAATTAAGTTAAACACTAAGGATGCGATCACATGACCACCAAGAATAGAGGCCTTTGCGATGGGCATGGAGTGGAAGCGCTCGAAAACGCCTTTTGTGAGATCGTTATTGATGCGGAGCGATGAATAGGCAACACCGCTGGCAATACAGAAGAGTAGGATTCCAGGCACAATGTAATTGATATAGCTTAAATCGCCGGTGTCCATCGCGCCGCCGAAGACGTAAACGAAGAGCAGCATCATCATAATGGGCATAGCAAGGACGGTAATAATGGTATCAATGCTGCGGGTGGAGTAGCGGATAACGCGTCCGCTCATAACGGCAGTATCGCTCAGCACATGCATCAGCTTCATAGGGATCGCTCCTTTTCGCCAGTGACGAATGTCAGGAATACATCTTCCAGCGTAGGTAGTTTTTGCGCAAACTCAGCAATTTCGATTTCCGCATCCGCTGCTTTAGTTAGCAGCTTGAGCATTTGCTTCGTACTTCCGTCCGTGATGACGGAGAGCGTGAGGTTGTGCTCATCTGCTGCCGCGTTGTAATCGGCAAATAGCTCAAGTGCTTGATATAGTGAAGTTTCATTGTCGAACCGGAGTTCCAAATGTCCGCGTGGCAGCAAGTTTTTAAGCTCTGCGGGAGTTCCGTTTGCTACGATTTTGCCTTCATGTAAGATGGCGATTTGATCGGCAAGCTGGTCGGCCTCTTCTAAATATTGCGTAGTAAGGAAGACGGTGACGCCTGACTTCGCAAGACCTTTGATGATTTCCCACATGGCAATGCGGGATTGAGGGTCAAGACCGGTGGTCGGCTCATCGAGAAAAATAACCCGTGGATTACCCAGCAAACTCATGGCCAAATCCAAACGCCTGCACATGCCACCTGAATAAGTGGCGATGCGGCGATCGGCGGCACCCAGCAGGTCAAAGCGGCGCAAGAGTTCTTCGGCTTGTTTGTCAGGATTGGGTAAATGGCGTAGTTTGGCCATCATGCGAAGATTCTCGCGGCCGGACAGAATGTAGTCGACGGTGACGCTCTGACCCGTCAGGCTGATATCCTTACGTACCTGATCCGGCTGCAAGGTGACATCATAGCCATTAATCTTCGCTTGCCCGCTGTCAGGCTGAAGCAAGGTGGCAAGTGTTTTGATGATCGTGGTTTTACCGGCACCGTTGGAACCGAGCAGGGCAAAGGTTGAACCTTGCTGTACGGTGAAGTCCACGCCTCGCAGCACTTCTATATTCTTATAAGCCTTCTTGAGGCCCTTAACCTCGATGGTTAGATTGTTCGTCGGCATGCTGATCGCCTCCTATTTGCCTAGTTTTTTATGAATGGATGCATTCATTTTGGCGCGCATTTGCCCTGTCCAAGTCTGAGAAGCGACACCTTCAAGCAATCCGTCACAGAAAGCCATAACGTCATTTCCGACAAGATCCAATACGTCTCGTCCTTCAGCGGCAGCCAGCTCGAACATGTCGAGCATTTCGGGGAATAGGTTGATGACTGCGGGATCCTGTGAGGAGAAGGTCAGCATATAATGGGAGGCAATATTGTAAACCTCACGGTATTCATAGGGAAGCTTTTTTGAACGTTTGATGCATGCTCTGTATACTTTTTTCTGTTTATGTCCTTCTCGGATGGAATGAGCTATTTTCTTAAACACGGCTATCCTCCTTCAGTTGGGTAAGTCTTGACGAAATGTAACCCCATTTGTCCCAGAACAGCTGGAGCTCGCGCTGCCCGGCGTCATTCAACCGGTAAAACTTCCTTGGTGGACCGACGTCGGATGGCTTCTTCTCGATATCAACGAGTTGATTCTTCTCGAGCCGAATGAGTATCGTGTAGACCGTACCTTCGACGACATCCTCAAAGCCGAGCGTATTGAGCGATTTTACGATTTCATAGCCATAGGTTTCTTTCCGGCCGATGATTTCAAGCACGCAGCCTTCCAGAATTCCTTTCAGCATTTCCGTAAGGTTTTCCATAAGCGTCCTCCAAGCTACTTTGTATCGCTTAGTACCACTACATAGTATCACCAAGTAGTTGAGTTGTAAACAGGGGATTGAGCCAAGTCTCCGCATTTTTCTATTGTCAACATGTCTGACAACCTGATAAAATGATATCATAACTATTTCATAAGGCGAGGTGCCGATGAGCGTGAAAGTTTCCTTATTTATAACTTGTTTAAGCGATGCCTTATATCCTCCGGTCGGTGAAGCGATGGTACGGTTGTTAGCTAGATACGGTGTGACGGTGGAATTTCCAACGGTACAAACCTGCTGCGGTCAGCCTGCTTTCAACAGCGGCTACTGGAAGGAAGCGCGGGAGACGGCGGCTACGATTCTGGCTGCTTTTGAAGATTGCGATTTCGTCATTTCTCCTTCGGGCTCATGTACCGGCATGATTCATCATTATCCGAAGCTGTTCGAGAACGATCCTGTCATGCTGGAGAAAGCGATTAAGCTGCAGGAGAAATCCTATGAATTTACGCAATTTCTGGTTCAAGTGCTTGGAGTTACGGATGTCGGCGCAAGCTTCCCGCACAAAGTCACTTATCATCCTTCCTGCCACGGCAGCCGTCTGCTGGGCGTGAAGGAGGAACCGCTTATGCTGATGAAGCAGGTGCAGGGGATGGAGCTTATTCCGCTTCCTTTTGCCAATGATTGCTGCGGGTTCGGGGGTACGTTTGCGGTGAAAATGTCGGATATTTCCGGTGCGATGGTGAGCGAGAAGAGCGATCATGTACTGGAGACAGAAGCGGAAGTGCTGGTCGGCCTGGATATGGCTTGCCTCATGAACATTGCGGGCAATTTGCGTTATCGGGATAAACCAGTGCGCGTGATGCATCTGGCGGAGCTTCTCTATGAAGGAGTGAAAGGCGCATGAGCGGAGCAGGAGCGGTTGGCGGCAGCACGGTCAAAGAACGGGCGGATATCGCGCTGAACAATGATTTTCTGCGTAAAGCGGTTCGGTTTACGACAGAGCGTCTGCGTACGGGCAAGGAAAAAGCAGCCGAGGATCATGGCAACTGGGACGATTGGCGTGAGCGCGGACGGCAAATCCGTCTTCATACGATCGCGCATCTCGATTATTACTTGAATCTGTTTGTGAACAATGCGCGGGCGAACGGCGTCCATGTGCATTTTGCCGAGACGGCTGCGGATGCGGTTAAGATCTCGCTTGATATTGCGAAGCATGTGGAGGCCAAATCGGTCGTGAAGTCCAAGTCGATGGTGACCGAGGAGCTTCATCTCAACACGGCATTGGAGTCGATCGGGGTCGAGGCGATTGAGACCGATCTTGGTGAATATATCATTCAATTGGCTGGCCAAACGCCATCCCATATCATCATTCCGGCTATTCACTTGAATCGCTATCAAATTGCAGATTTGCTCTCGGCGGATGCCGGAGAAACACTTGAACCGGATACGCAGATTCTTGCCGGCTTCGTTCGTCGCAAATTGCGTGAGCGGTTCCTGGAAGCGGACATCGGCATGACAGGCTGTAACTTTGCCATAGCCGAGACTGGATCTATGGTCTTGTTCGAGAATGAGGGCAATGCACGGATGGTGACGACCGTTCCGAAGACGCAAATTACGCTGATGGGGATGGAGCGTATTATTCCTTCGTTCGCCGATTTGGAAGTCATGGCGACTTTGCTGCCGCGGTCGGCGACTGGGCAGAAGCTTACCGTGTACATGTCGGCTATTTCGGGGCCGCGCCGCGAGGTCGATGCGGATGGTCCGGATGAGATGCATATTATTATCGTGGATAACGGGCGTTCGCTGCAGCTTGGCGACCCTGAGTTCCAAGAGCTGCTGAACTGTATTCGCTGCGGTGCTTGTCTGAATGCTTGTCCGGTGTATCGCCATATTGGCGGTCATGCGTATGGCGGCACTTATAGCGGACCGATTGGTGCTGTGTTAACGCCGGCGCTGAAGAAAAATCCTGCGGAGTGGGATGATATCGCCAACGCATCGAGCTTATGCGGTGCATGTTACGAGGCATGTCCGGTGAAGATTCCGCTGCACGAAATGCTCGTGTATTTGCGCCGCCGCAAGCTGGAGAGCGGTCGAGGCGATAAGCTGGAAGCGCTCGGAATGAAGGGCTTCGCTGCGGTAATGAAGAATTCGAAGCGGTTTAAAGCGGTGCTGAAGATCGGTCAATTGGGTCAAAAGCTTGTCGTTCGTGACGGCGGTATTCGCACGAAGCTCGGTCCGTTGAAGGGCTGGAACACGTACCGCGTTGCGCCAAGCTTGCCGAAGGAATCGTTTAGGGAGAAATGGCCGACGATGGAAGCGGAAATTCGCAGCGGCTTGCAGGAGATGGACCCTGCTATGAAGAGCCGGATGGAAGCGATTGTGAAAGACCGCGGAACAGGCAAAGGAGGAGGTCATGGTCATGGCAACTAGGTCAAAGGAGCATCAAGCATGGCTCGACGGGCTTGCCGCGGATTCTCGCGCGAAGCAGGTCGGATTCATTGACGGCATCTCCGCGAAGCTGAGACGTCCGCGTGAGATTGAGCCGCCGGCGCATCCGTATCGCGGCGCGCCTGATTTCTGGCAAGAGTTTGAATGGCCGCTCGAGGAGCGCGTTACGAAGTTTATGGACAATTTCAAAGCTGTCGGGGGGCATCCCGTACGGCTTGCCGAGATGGAAGAAGCGAAGTCGTTTATTGCGGGCAAAGCGGTCGAGATGAGCGCGAAGTATGTGATCCGACAAAATCAGCCTGAACTGAACGAGCTTGGCTTGGAAGCAGCCATTCCGGATGCGACGATTTCCGTTTGGAACAGCGATCCGGAGGAATACTGGAAAGCACGCGCTGCCGAAGCGGATTTCGGTGTTGTCGTCGCTGATTATGCGGCTGCGTATACGGCCTCGATTACGGTATTGTCGTCGAAGGACAAAGGACGCTCCGTTAGTTTACTGCCAACCGTGCTCATGGCGATTATTCCGATTGAGCGGCTGCATACACGTTTAGGGCAAGTTCTGATAAACTTTGATCAGGCGGGACGTGCGAATTTACCGGCAGGCATTCATTTTATATCCGGACCTTCGCGGTCGGCAGATATCGAGAACGATCTGACGATTGGCGTACACGGGCCTGGCGTCGTCTATGCGATCATTGTTGGCTAATAGAAGGGAATTCTACCGATGGAAGTTACCCGTTTATCGAAACGCAATCATTATGAGGAGATTGCTGAACAGCTGAAGCGCTTGGTGATTGACGGCAAGCTGAAGGTCGGCGATAAACTGCCTTCGACGAAGGAGATGTCGGAGCAGTTCGGCGTTGGACGTTCGACCATGCGCGAGGCACTGAGTGCGCTGAAGGCGATGGGCTATATCGAGATTAAGCAGGGCGGCGGATGTACGGTTATTTCCAATGCTCCGGTAGAAGTCGAGCTGCCCGAGCTGCAGTCGCTGCGGATGAACCGCGAGACGCTGCTTGAGCTGCTCGAAGCGAGGCAGTCCCTGGAGGTGTCGAACGCCTCCATCGCTGCGCTGAAGGCGACGGATGCGGATTTGGCGGAGCTGCACCGGATCATGCTGGAGATGGAAGCATCGGTCGGCAATGATCTGGAGGGGGAACGCACCGATGTAGAGTTCCATGCGACGCTGGCTCATGCGACGCATAACTCCATTATGGTGCGGCTGTTCGATTCCATCGTGAGCCAACTTGAGATGGCCATCCGCGAGATTCGGCGGGTCGAGATTTACGCGAATCGCTCGGTTTCCGAGCGATTGTACCGCGAGCATCTCGCGATATACGAAGCGATCTCCAGCCGAGATGCCGATCTAGCGGGCGAACGGATGAAGCAGCACCTTGTGCATGTGGTGAGTAACCTGTTGAAGCATTTGTAGGGATTGATGCCCGCCGGGATCAGGTTTATGATCTTGGCGGGCATTTTGTTTTGCATGTGATCATGCTAGGTTGTGACCATTGCTCCTCCATTGACGTGGATAACTTCACCTGTTACGTAGCTCGAATCGTCGGATGCGAGGTAGACATAAGCAGGTGCCAGCTCGAATGGCTGGCCGGCGCGCTTCATCGGCGTATCCAGGCCGAAGGTGGACACGTAATCCGCAGGGAAGCTGGACACGGTAAGCGGCGTCCAAATCGGACCCGGCGCGACCGCATTTACACGGATCCCTTGGTGCACCAGGGAGAGGGCGAGTGAGCGTGTGAACGAAACAACGGCACCTTTTGTAGAAGAATAGTCAATGAGGAGAGGTGCCCCTTGATAAGCAGTGATAGAAGCTGTATTCACGATCGTACCGCCGGATTTCATATGTGGAAGCGCGGCTCTGGTGATATAGAACATGGGAAAAATGTTCGTTTTGTACGTGTTATAGAGCTGCTCGGTGGATATATGCATAATGCTGGTTTGAGGGAACTGTACGCCTTGGTTAAGGATTAAGACATCTATCTTGCCGTAAGTCCGCATCGTCAGATTGACGACGTCCCGGCAGTGCTGCTCCGATCTTAAATCACCGGGGATGAGCAGGCAGGTTCTGCCGAGCTGTTCGATTCTCTGTTTGGTTTCATTAGCATCTCTGTGCTCGTACAGATAGGGGATGACGACATGAGCGCCTTCTTTGGCAAAAGCAATGGCAACCGCGCGACCGATTCCGCTATCACCTCCGGTAATGATGGCAACCTTATCTTGAAGCTTGCAGCTGCCTTTATACGAAGGGGTTTCAAATATCGGCCTCGGTACCATCTCATACTCAAGCCCTGGTTGGACAGGCTGATGCTGGGGAGGAAACGCGATGGGTTCTTCTTTGCAGACTGTCCTTTTTCCATAATAGGGGTATACGGGAATCATTGGCTGTAGCTAACCTCCTGCGAATAATCAGATGGTCTACTGTATTCATGTGTGCATGAATGGGTACATGAGCGGAGTTCGAGACTAGTGACTGTGGCTGCGATGTAGTAAAATAAGGAAAATGTCTGCTCAAAAGGAGAAATACTATGTGCCGTAATATTAAGACGCTGTTCAATTTTGACCCGCCTGCTACTGAAGAAGAGGTTCATGCAGCCGCGGTGCAATTTGTCCGTAAGCTCTCGGGATTCACTGCGCCATCCAAAGCGAACGAGGCCGCCTTCCATACCGCGATTGACGAAGTCACCGCTGTTGCGCAGAAGCTGCTTAGCTCCCTGGTAACCAATGCCGAACCGCGCAATCGCCAAATCGAAATCGAACGCGCCAAAATTCGGTCGGTGAAGCGGTTTGGGACAAAGTAACGTATCATTCATTCATGCCATGGCAGCCATTGCCGACATGAGACCGAACGTGCTCACATTCGGTTGATTCAGCGTCATCACAATAACCCGATCTAGCGCGCTAAAGTTGAATCCACTATAATTAATAGTAAGTAACAAATAGTAGTCCTGAAGCACAGGCTGCTCTTCTCGGAAGTTTTCCGAGCGGGCAGCCTATTTTTATTTGTCGGAGGAGTGTGTTGTGAAGATGGAGCAAGGGTTTGAGCAGGCATATGCACGCATGATGGAGCAGGCGTTGGCGAGTGGGAGCGAGGAACGAAAACGCAGATTGGCAGAACACATGGCGATGCAGAGAAAGCACTGTTGCAGCAAGTGTGGTGGCCGGCTGTGGGGAATTTGGAATATCTGCATCCCGAGTATGAGCTGCAGGATTTGAAGGGCGGGACGCGGTTCGTAGACTATGCTTATTGCCCTCCGCTAACTTATCAGCTGCTACTGGAGGTTGACGGCTTCGGACCACACTGGAGGGACATTTCCCGTTGGAAGTTCGCAGATGATCTAAGCCGCCAAAACCATCTGCTGATCGAAGGCTGGAAACTGCTGCGTTTTGCCTATGACGAGGTCATGGAGAAACCTCGCCGCGCTCCTCATGGCGCTGGCCAAATGGGGCGGCATCGCTCGTCCAGTTAGCGAGGAGTTGAGCGTATACGAGCGAGCACTCCTGCATTTGATGCAAGAGTGCTGGGGGGAACTGACTCCGGTAACAGCAGCGAAGAAGATGGGGATTACCAGAGAATCCGCAGCAAAATACCTTCGTTCACTTGTTAGCAAAGGCCTTCTTGTCGCCAAAGTCTCTCCGACAGGTAGGATTATGCGCTATAAGCTTTCTACTTCAAACTGGAGAAGCAAGTAAGAGTTAGAGTTTATGCGATAATAGTAGCCAGTTAGTTTGAACGAGCGCATGAAGCGAACGAGGAGGTCTACCTAGTAGAAAATTTGGCGGAGTGAGCGCATGAGGCGAACGAGGAGGTCTACCTAGTAGCAAATTTGGCGGAATGAGCCCGCATGAAGCGAACGAGGAGGTCTACCTAGTAGCAAATTTGGCGGAATGAGCCGCATGAAGCGAACGAGGAGGTCTTCATAGGCGCCGACCCTCGCCGTTCCCCCCACTTTTGGCCTACGGCTCAAAATGGTTTATACTGGGGAAGGAATGCGATGAGGCGCCAGCATTCGAGGAGAGGCATGCCGATGCTTACATTTGGGAATTTTTTTACTTATTTGATGGTCGTTAATATTCCGCTTGCGATTGCGGTTATTTTCTTGGAGAGGCGTAACGTCGGCGTGACGTGGGCCTGGCTGATGGTGCTGCTCTTTCTGCCTGCGGTCGGATTCGTGGTGTACCTGGTCCTAGGGCAGAACCTGAGCAAGAAGAAGATTTATAAGCTGAACAAACGAACGAAGGAAACGATGAACGCGATGATCGAGAATCAGCGGCGGGAGTTTCGGGATAATCAGGTCGTGTTTAACGACGCCGCAGCTGCGAACTACGCGGATATGATCTATATGAATTTGACGAGCGGCTTCGCACTGTACACGCAGAATAACAAGGTTGAAATTTACACAGACGGCAATGATAAATTCGGTGCGCTGTTCGACGACATTGAGCGGGCGAGCAGTCACATTCATCTCATGTACTACATCGTGCAGAACGACAAATTAGGAAATCGCCTGCTCGATGCGTTGTCCAGCAAAGCCAAACAAGGAGTCAAGGTCCGCTTTCTTGTCGATGACATCGGCTGCTCGCTGCTCCCGCGTCATTTCTTCGATCGGCTGCGGGCGGCAGGCGGAGAGGTTGCCTTCTTCTTCCCGTCCAAAATCCCCTACCTGAACATTCGCGTCAATTACCGCAATCATCGCAAGCTCGCGATTATTGACGGACAAATCGGTTATATTGGCGGCTTCAATATTGGCGATGAATATTTAGGGCAAGACGAGCGCTATGGCGCGTGGCGGGATTCGCATCTGCGCATTACCGGTCATGCGGTGCTCCAGATGCAGGCGCATTACATGCTGGATTGGAATATGGCTTCATCGTCGCCGATTATGCGGGACGTGTTGGAGTTGTTCCCACCGACCGCCAATACCGGAAACGCGGGCATTCAGATTGTATCAAGCGGACCAGACCAGACTTTGGAGCAAATTAAGAACGCCTATATCAAAATGATCAATTCCGCGAAGGAAACGATTTATATTCAAACGCCTTATTTTATACCCGATGAGAGCTTATTAACCGCTTTGAAAATGGCCGTCTTATCCGGAATCGACGTTCGCATGATGCTGCCAAGCAAGCCGGATCACAAAATGGTGTATTGGGCGTCGTACTCGTATCTGGGGGATTTACTAAGTGAAGGTATGAAATGCTACCTCTATGAGAAGGGGTTCCTGCACGCCAAAACGATCGTAGTGGATGGTCACGTCGCCTCGGTGGGGACAGCTAATGTGGACATTCGCAGCTTTAAATTGAATTTTGAAGTCAATGCGATCTTATATGATACCGAAACTGCCTCGCAGCTAAAACGTATATTCGAAGATGACATGAAGGAAAGCGCTGAGCTGACTTATGAAGCTTATACGCAACGGTCGACGTTTCACCGGTTTAGGGAATCCTGCGTACGGCTGTTATCGCCGATCTTGTAGTGGGTAATACAGATAAGAGCAACAAGGAGTGTGAGAGAGATGATGGACAAGCAGATGGTCATGGAATGGGCCAAAATGCTGATGAGCTATAAGTTTGCACTGGATGAAATGAGCACGAAACTGACTATTCTTAATGAGGAACTGCAATTTGTTCAGCATTACAACCCAATTGAGCATGTGAAAACACGGATAAAATCGCCTGAGAGCATCGTGGAGAAACTGCAGCGCAAAGGCGTGGAAGTGTCCAAAGAAAATGCGGCCGCGCATATCCGGGATATCGCCGGCGTACGGGTGATTTGCTCGTTCACAACTGACGTATACCGCGTCTACGAGATGATTCTCAGACAAGGTGATGTAAAGGTGATCGAGGTGAAGGATTACATAAAGGATCCGAAGCCAAACGGGTATCAAAGCTTGCATATGATTATTGAAATTCCGGTTTTCCTATCCGATCGCATTGAGCATGTGAAAGTGGAAATTCAACTGCGGACCATTGCAATGGATTTCTGGGCCAGCTTGGAGCACAAGATCTATTATCAATTTCATGATGACATGCCGGAGTCCATTCGCGATCAACTGAAGGAAACGGCCGACATGATCGGAGCGCTCGACAAAAGGATGCTTGGCTTGAAGGAGGAAGTACAGCGCTTCAGTGATAATGCGCTTCAAACCACGGCATCTTCGCTCACCTTGGCGCCGCCTGCACCACCAGCGCCGAAACGAGTGCTGAAGCCTGCACCCGTGGCTGCACTTTCGCCTAAACCATCGCCTGCTGCACTCGCAACCAATGCAGCGCCGGCAGCACCTGCACAGTCATCTCCGACTCCGGCGACGATTTTGAAGTAACATGATGGAACATGAATGAAATCGCAAAGGCGCGACCTTCCAAGGTCTGCGCCTTTTTTGCATGTTGTCGTGGGCCAAGAGAGGTACCAATTACCGCACATGAGCCGAATTTGGCTGAACAGCGAGCAAGAGAAGTACCGCTTACCTTGTTTCCGCCTCCCCGAGCCAATACCCTCCAATGTCACAAAGTGTTCCGAAATCACTAATTATTATATGAAAAATGGAACAATTTTTACCTGTTCTTTCGACTTTCAATTGATTAGAATGGAGAATATGCTTTCGAGCATCAGAATAACCGTTAATTTTGAAAACGCTTCCAGAATATAGGCAGTTCACATACAGAAGGGAAGGCTGCAGCTATGTTCCGATTCCTAATCCGCAGCATGAATGACATGAAGCTGAGAACAAAGCTTATTTTATCCTGCATCGTCGTTGTTTTCGTACCCGTTATGATGGTTGGGGTCTTCCTGACAAGTGAGCTGCGGCATATGGCGCTGGAGAATGCACTTGAACAGACAGCTGCGAACGTGGAGCGGGTGAAGAAACGGACGGCCGAGGTGATCAACGTCTCGAATGATATTTCCTATCGAATGTCCAATGACAGCCGGCTTGCGGGACTCGCGAATGGTCAATATGAGACGGTCTACGACGTCGTGAAGGCTTACAAAGATTATCCGGACATTAAGGAATATATCCGTTTGTATAAAGAAATTACCAATATTCGCTTCTATATCAATAATAAGACGCTGCTCGATAATTGGGAATTCATCCAGCCGACGGGTTCGATTATCCGGACGAAATGGTATCAAACGGCAATAAACAGCAGTGGACTGATCGGGTGGAACTACATCGAGGATGAACGCGATCATCAACACTATTTGAGCCTCATTCGCAAAATCGATTTCCTTAGTCAGCATAACATTGGCGTACTCGTAATCAATGTGAACGGGCGCATGCTCGATTCGATTCTTAATCAAGAAACGTTCGAGACGATGATCGTGGCGGAGGATAATCATATCGTGTCTGCAAATCGACCGAATCGAGTAGGAAAGACGCTGGCTGAAATCTCGTTTGATCCGAACGTCATCGATAAGCAAAGCGGGAGATTCCAAGCCGTTGTGGATGGAAAATCATCTCAAATCCAAATCGAACAGCTTGTTCCGGCTTCAAGCTTGAACGGGCTTCGCGTAATCTCTGTATTCTCCATCGACAGCATCGTGAAGGACGCCAATCAAATTATCGTGCTGGCGCTGACAGTCGTTGCGCTTAGTCTCGTAGTGGCAATCGGCTTGATATACGGCTTTGCGACGTTTCTCTCGAATCGACTGCTGCGTCTCAGCAAACACATCACGAAGGTTGCGACCGGTAACCTCGATATTGCGCTCGAAATTGACGGCAAGGACGAAATTGGACAGCTATCCAGACAGTTCAATGCCATGGTGGTCAGCATTAACGAGCTCCTCATCGAAGTTCAGGAATCGAACAAGCAGAAGGTACAAATTCAGTCGAAGCAAAATGAGATCAAATTCAAAATGATGGCCAGTCAAATCAACCCGCATTTCTTATTCAATGCGCTAGAATCGATTCGGATGAAGGCACATCTGAAGGGCGAGAAGGAGATTTCGAATGTCGTCAGGCTTCTGGGCAAAATGATGCGCAAAAATCTCGAAGCCGGCAATCGAACCGTCATGCTGCGCAATGAAATCGATATGGTTCGCTGTTATTTGGACATCCAGAAATTCAGATATGAAGATCGGTTAATGTATGAGCTGCTGGTTGACCCCGCGGCGGAGCAGGCACCGATTCTTCCGCTTATCATTCAGCCTTTAGTGGAGAATGCCGTCATTCATGGCCTTGAGAACAGGGAAGAAGGCGGTATCGTTCGCGTTAAAGCCGAATTGCAGGGGGATATGATTCACGTGGAAGTCATTGACAATGGCGAAGGTATGGCGCGCGACAGGCTGGAAGAGGTGTATCAAACGTTTGGTGATCAAGAAGACGGGGAAGGCAACCGCATCGGGCTTCGAAATGTCCATATGCGTTTGAAGCTCCTATATGGCAGCGAGTATGGTCTCGATATTTGGAGCGAGCCGGGCATTGGTACCAGAGTGCAATTTACGATTCCTATTGGAGGCGAGTCTGCTTATGTATAAAGTGCTCATTACAGATGATGAACCTACGATCCGCGAAGGCTTAAGAACGCTTATTGACTGGAATGGACTTGGCTATGAAGTGGTGGATACCGCAGCAAACGGGAAGGATGCCCTTGTCAAATACGATCGGTACAAACCGGATCTGATGATCGTGGACATTCGGATGCCGGGAATGAGCGGACTTGAGCTGATCGAGCAATTGAGGAAGAACGAGCAGGCTGTTCATGTATTAATTCTGAGCGGCTACGCGGACTTCGATTATGCAAAGAAGGCGATTGCGCTGGATACGGACGGTTATCTGCTCAAGCCGGTCGACGAGGACGAGTTGGTCGATTACTTGAACAGGCTGCACGCCACGCTTACGCGAGAATCCGCGGAGAAGCTCAAGAACGAGCTAAAGGAAGTTTGGAATCGTGAGCGAGTCGTACAGTCCTATTTGACTCAGGGCACTCAAATGCCTACAGCATTACAGGCGCAAGAATTGGCGGATGCTGAACTGAATTGGGACAGCTATACCGTCGTGCTCTTGAAATTGCAAGGCAAGGAACATGAAATTGAGCATGGGCAGCTGATGAAGCTGAAGGGGCTGTTCGTTCAAGCGTTTGAGGAGAAGGGCATCGGCGTTGTGTTTACTCTAGATTCCTTTATCGGACTGCTTGTGAAGAAGGATCTGCAGGTTGAACAGAAGCGACATGCATTATACAAAGACATGACGGCACTCTTGTCCCAGGAGGATCTCGTGGTTACAGCTGCGGCAGGATCCAGCGTGAATCGATTAGAGGAAATCAGCAGTTCCTACGAGGAAGCTGCGAAGTACGTGAGTATGCGATTCTTCTATGCCGGCGGTCAGCTTATTACAGCGGAAACAGCTCCGATTGCAGTGTCTACTCCGCTTATCGACGCATCGGCCGAGGAAACCGCGATCGATTGCGCGGAAACGGCAGGGCAGCTTTATTTTGCCATAGATATCGGGAATGCGAAGGCTATAGAGGAAATGGTTTCGGAGAAGGGAAGGTGGCTGCTGGCGCGCGGCAGCTCGGAGCAAGCGATTAAGGCTGCGCTTGCTGAAATTGTTACCAGCGTAATCAGCAAGCTGTCGCAGCATGATCCTGATATGCAGACAAGAGGCGGTCAGCTGTCCGCAAGTATCCATGCGATCTTCGAACAATCGCGCTACAACGAGATGGAGCAGCATGTCATTGCTTTTCTGCAAGGATTAAAGCCGGAATCATCAACCGTAGGGACGGAAAAACAGATCAAGAAGATGCTTGATTTGATTCAGCGCAATTATGTGGAGAATTTGAAGCTGGATACGCTGGCAGCAGTATTTAATTACAACAGTGCGTATCTAGGCAAGCTGTTCAAGAATGAAACAGGCGAATATTTCAACACGTATGTGGATAAAGTTCGGGTCGAGAAAGCGAAGGAATTGCTCAGTCAAGGGATGAAGGTCTACCTCGTTGCAGAGAAGGTCGGATACTCCAACGTCGATTATTTTCATAGCAAATTCAGAAAATACGTAGGCAGCTCTCCTTCGGCATATCGGAAAATGTGAGATTTTTATATGATTTTGAGCAAAATTGTTAGGGTACTGAAAGCGCTTTATTTCATTTATCATTAGATCATACAGCAAGGAGGAATTGCTTATGAACTACCGGAAGCCGCGTTTCTGGCACACATTTATGCAACAGAAATACTTGTATCTGATGTCTCTTCCCTTTATAGCGTGGGTGTTCGTATTCAGCTATTTGCCACTCTGGGGATGGACGATGGCGTTCCAGAAATTCAAGCCGGCCAAATCGTTTTTTGAACAAAAATGGGTTGGGTTCGATTATTTCAAGGAACTGTTTCATGACGATTCGTTCTACCAGGCACTGCGCAATACGCTGGCGATGAGCGTGATGGGATTGATTGCCGGATTTGCGATCCCGATCATCTTTGCCATCTTGCTTAATGAAGTTCGCATTCAAGTGTTCAAGCGTTTCGTTCAAACGATTTCGTACTTGCCGCATTTCGTCTCTTGGGTCGTAGCAGCAGGGATCGTAACGAAAATGCTCTCCACCGATAACGGTGCAGTGAACGATCTGCTAGTCGGTCTGCACATCATCAGCGAACCGATTCAGTTCTCAGCCAAAGGCAATCTGTTCTGGGGGATCGTCACCGCCTCGGATGTATGGAAAGAAACCGGATGGAACACGATTATCTATCTGGCCGCGATTGCCGGTATTGGACCGGAGCTGTACGAGGCAGCAAGAGTGGATGGTGCGAGCAGACTGCAGCAGGTTTGGAACATTACACTGCCGGGTATTCGCTCCACGATCATCATTCTGGTCATCATCTCGATCGGTCACTTGATCAGCATCGGGTTTGAGAAACAGTTCCTGCTAGGCAACAATCTAGTCCGTGATTACTCACAAACGCTTGATTTGTATGCGCTTAACTACGGCTTAGGAATGGGCCGATACTCATTCGGTACCGCAATTAACATCTTCAACTCTGTCGTCAGTGTTATCTTGCTCTTCACGGCTAACGGCATCTTTAAGAAAATTACGAAAGAAAGCATCATTTAGGAGGCTGCCAAATGGAAACACGCTCAATATCCAGCGGTACGCCTTGGTCTGACCGCATCTTCGATATCGTTGTCTACACAGCAATCGTCATCGTTACTATCGCAACCTTATATCCGTTTCTAAACGTTCTCGCGATTTCGCTTAATGATTCTACAGACAGTGTACGCGGCGGAATTACGATCTTCCCGCGGCAATTCACACTGAAGAATTACGAAACCATATTTGCCTTCTCCGGCTTAATAACCGGACTCAAAATATCAATCCTTCGAACCGTTATCGGCACGCTGCTTGGGCTCATCAGTGCTTCCATGCTGGCGTTCACGCTTAGCCGGGTCGACTTCCAGGGACGGAAATTCGTATCCACGTTCTTGGCTCTCACGATGTACGTATCCGGCGGATTGATACCGTTCTATATCCTGATTAAGGATCTTCATATGATGGGCACCTTTGCCGTCTATGTGCTGCCCGGACTTGTTAGCGCATTCAATGTCTTCGTTATTCGATCCTTTATCGATGGGATCCCATATGCACTGCAAGAATCAGCTAAGCTTGATGGCGCTAACGATTTCACGATCTACTGGCGTGTCATTCTGCCGCTCACGAAGCCGGCACTCGCTACGATTGCCTTGTTCCTTGCGGTCGGTCAGTGGAACTCTTGGTTCGATACTTATCTGTACAACGGCTCGCAGGATCATCTGACCACGCTTCAATACGAGCTCATGAAGGTCATTCAGAGCACGACAACGAACGTCGATAATTTCCGCGGCCGCAACATGGTCGAGGTTATGGCTCAGATTTCACCGGAATCCGTTAAGATGGCCATTACGATTATCGTTACGGTTCCGATCTTGATCGTGTATCCGTTCTTGCAGAGCTATTTTGTCAAAGGGATGACGCTTGGCGCGGTAAAAAGCTAACTCGCTTCGATTCACCAGACTTTGGTATTAGCAGGTTTCCTGTTTATACAATATAATTTTTACCATAATGGGAGGGTTTGCAACATGCAAAGAAAGACAGCCAAAACAGCTTCGATTCTAATGTCGCTTACAATGCTTGCTGGATTACTTGCTGGCTGCGGTGGCAACAACAATGAGAAGAACAACGAAACGAGCAATACTGCGGTAACTACAGAAGGCAATTCGAATACGAATGCCGCAAACGCTGATGCAAACAAAGATGCTGCAGCAGAAGATACTTCTCCACTCAAGTTGTCCATGTTTGCTGAAGACCCGAATCCAAACTGGAATAACATGCAGGATGAAGTCAGTAAAGTAATTACAGAGAAAACCGGCGTAACTCTGGATGCGGAATTCGCAGTCGGCGACCCTGCACAGAAGGTAGCGCTCATCGCAACAAGCGGTGAATATCCGGATATTATCTCAGCTAAAGGCGATATCGGCAAGCTGGTAGACGCCGGCGCGGTTATTGACCTGACTGATCTGATCGATAAATACGCTCCAAACATTAAGAAAGTACTGGGCGATTACCTGGTGCGCGCTAAATATACGAATGAAGACCAAGCGATCTATGCGATCCCGACATGGGCTGCAGCGGATGAGCAGCGTTTCGTAGCAGGCGGCGGATTCGAGCTTCAACACCGTGTCGTGAAAGAAGCAGGCTACCCAGAAATCCGTACGGTACAAGACTATGAGGCAGCAATCAAATCGTACTTAGAGAAACACCCAACAGACGAGAATGGCAACAAAAACATCGGCGTATCCTTGAATGCGGATGACTGGCATATGTATATTTCCGTTACGAACCCAGCCGTAGCTACAACAGGCGGTTCTGATGATGGTGAATATTTCATTAACCAAGACACGCATGAAGCGACTTACCACTTCCGTCGTCCGGAAGAGAAAGAATACTTCCGCTGGTTGAATCACATGAACGATATCGGCTTGCTTGACAAAGAAAGCTTCGTTCAAAAATATGATCAATACAAAGCGAAGGTTGCTACAGGCCGTGTTCTTGGTCTGATCGACCAAGACTGGGATTACAACGATGGTCAGCAAGCTTTGAAAACAGCTGGCAAATTCGATCAAACGTATGGTCACTATCCGGTTACAATGTCCAAAGACATCAAAGAAGCATCGTTCTGGCCAACCGGTTTCATGGGCGGCTACGGCATCTCGATCTCCAGCACGAATCCGGATCCGGTTCGTACGATTAAATTCCTGGATTACCTGGCTTCCGACGAATTCCAAGTGCTTAACAACTGGGGTATCGAAGGCAAACACTATAATGTTGTAGATGGCAAACGCGTTGTGCCGCAAGAAGTGCAAGATCGTATCAACAACGACAACACAGCATTCACGAAAGAAACAGGTATCGGCTTCTACTGGAACATGATGGTTCACTACGGCGATGGCGCCAAAGATCCATCCGGCAACTACTACACGAAGAACTTCCCTGAGCAATTGGTTCTTGGCTACAGCGATGTAGAGAAAGAAACGCTTGCCGCTTATAAAGCAACAACTTGGAAAGACCTGTTCCCTAAAGAAGACGAGTTCAAAGTTAAAGCATACGGCGCTGCATGGAATATCTCCATTCCGGGCGAAGATGAAGTATCCATTCTTGGCACGAAAATGAGAGACATCACATGGAAACGTATCCCTGAAGCGATCCTGGCTAAACCAGCTGACTTCGATAAAGTATGGGATGCTTACATGGCTGATCTTGACAAAGCCGGCGTGAAGAAAATGGAAGAAGGCTACACGAAATACGTGAAAGACCGCGTTGAGCTCTGGAGCGCGAAGTAAGAATTAGCTAGTTAAGACAAGAAAGCCTCTTACACCAGAATGGTGTGAGAGGCTTTCTTGTCTTATTGCAGTGTTCTCGCATGCAACCGCCGACGGTATTCGCCGGGTGTCTGGCCGGTATGCTTGCGGAACATGCGGTTGAAGAAGCTGACATCGTTGAAGCCGACGTCTAAGGCGATGTTGAGCACTTTGTTGTCGGTCGTCTCAAGCAGATTCACGGCATGCCGGATTTGGACGGCGTGCTTATAGTCGAGCAGGCTGAGCCCGGTCGTTTCCTTGAACTTGGCGGTGAAGGAAGAGACGCTCATGCCGCATAATTGGCTTAGCTGCTGCAAAGTGAGCGGCTGATAGTAATGCAGCTCTACGAAGTTGACGATGGAGTCCATCCACTCTTTGTCGCTGACGGCAACGGGCTGCAGCGTTTTGCGGTTCTCGTGATGGAATCGGCTCAGCCAGACGAGACATTCAATCCACCTTGTCTTGATGATGAGCTGATAGCCTTCCCGCCGCTGACGGAATTCATCGTAGATGATTTGCAGATGGGATTGGATTTGCAGCTTCTGACTTGGTTGGAGGGAATGATAAGGGACGAAGGATTGCGTTTTGCGCAGGAAAGGAACCAGATAGAAGAAGTTGACGAATGAGGGCATCTGCTGCAGCACTTCCATCTCGCGCTGAAGAAAAGACGCTTCGAAGAGAACGTTGTACACAATCGTTTCTTTGTCCGGTGAACAGGTATAGCTGTGATAGACGTTAGGCTCCAGCACAAATACATCCCCGGCAACAAGCTGGTAGGTATGGCCGGACATTTCATGCAGCGCGCTGCCTTCCACGACGAAGACTAGCTCCACAAAGTCATGCGTATGCGATGGGATATGCTCACCCTTCTGGATCGTGTAGCGATCAATATGGAAGGGGAAATTCTCCTGATGGAAGTAATTCTCACCCCGGAATACGGTCATGGGCTCCTCCTGCTGGGGGATTTCAATGCACAGTGCTTACTTCGATAATAGTATTGGAAAAGAATATCGAGCGAAACCTTCAGCATTATAACGATAGCGCTCGCAGATGATATAGTCTCGTGGCTGCGGATCAGCAAGCAAGGCGTTCGTCTCAATAAATGCGTTAATGACATCGCCGGCACCTTCGAAATCACCGTCTTGACTGGCTGCAACGACGCAGCTCTGAGCGGGGATGGTCATGCGTGCAAACCATGCCGGTATTCCTTCAAACGTAGACACCTCTACGGATAATAGATAAACATGCGTATTCGGGACATCTTGTCCTGCAGCCTGCGGCCACATTCCATATTGTACGGAAGCATCCATAATCTGAGGCATATGTGCGGCAAGACCAAGCAAGCTTTCTTTGGCATGACGGTACTTGCTCCCCATGTCTTGGAGGCCAATGCAAGGGATGCCGATCAATTTCATTTCCGCATGCTGGGCAAGTTGAGCCCTCTTCTCCGGCAATACTGAACTATTCAGCTGTCTCATCCAATCACCTCTAAGGAAGATTCATACATTTTTATGATAAGGGAACGTTCGTTCTTAGTCAATGGAACATAATTAAAAGGGACAGTGCAGCGAATCGTGCCCTGTCCCTTGATTTCGATTATACAAACACTTCCAGCAATAAATCAATTGCGCGATCCGCATCAACGTTAATGCAAACGTCAACCGGTGAACCGACGACAGGCTTTCTCCTCAGATCAGCAACGGTCATCCCCAGGCTAAGCTCACCTTTACACTCTACCGACAGATGCATTTGCTGCGTCTGCACGATGCCGGGCTCCAGTGCAACCATCACGGCTAGAGGGTCATGCATAGGCGCACATTGCTGCAGGGCATCCGACTGGCGGTAGAAATTGAAGTAATAGGACATAGAGCGATTCAGGAAGCTGACAATCTCACGATTCTCCGGCTTGCAGGTTTGCTCCAGCAAATCCAGATGAGATTGACGAAGCCGCGTTTGATAGGTGACGTCCAAACCGACCATCGTAATCTTCAAGCCGGATTGGAAGACGAAATCAGCCGCTTCCGGATCGCCCCAAATATTAGCTTCGGAGGTCGGTGTTACATTGCCGGGAACGTGAACAGCTCCGCCCATCACATAGAGATGCTTAACCTTCGAAGGAAGCTCAGGATCTTTCTTCAGCGCATGTGCGATGTTCGTAAGTCTGCCAAGTGCAACGATAACGAGTTCATTCTCCAGCTCATCCGCCGTGCGAACGATGAAATCAGCAGCCGGTTCGGAGATAGGACGCTGCGTTGAAGCAGGAATCTCTACATCGCCGATACCGTTTATGCCATGCACATGGGTAGGGAATACTTCCACCGTGCGAGTAAGTGGCTGTGAAGAACCTTGGCTGACCGGAATTTCGTTCTCGACTCCGGCTAGCTTCAGAATTCTCAGTGTGTTCTCGGTTGCTTGGTCGACAGGAATATTGCCAAAAGTGGTTGTAATCCCTACGATATCTGCCTTGCCTGACTTGATGCCATATAAGATGGCCAGCGCGTCGTCGATTCCCGTATCGGCATCGATGATCATTTTCAGTTGTTTCATTATGTAACTCCTTATTATCCAGTTGTTAAATGATGCTACAGTCCAGTATACCCTGACCGGAGCCGGAGCACCAATATTAGGATGAAAAGTGTTGAACAAATACGCAATGAAAATTAAACTTAGAAGTATTCATTCCTTACCATGTAAGGGCAAAGGAGCAGACCTAAGATGCCGAATGATCGCACGAACGTAAAACCTGAAATTGCAGCTTATCTCGATAGGATCGGTTACCAAGGTCCGCTTGACGGCAGTGCAGCAGCGCTGTCCGACCTGCAAGAATGTCATCTGCATGCGGTGCCTTATGAGAATTTGGATATTATGAACGGCATCCCATTGTCTCTGCAAATCGATTCCCTCATGGACAAAATCATCCACCGTCGCCGCGGCGGATACTGCTTCGAGCTGAATGCGCTGTTTGGCTGGCTGCTGCGGGAGCTGGGGTATCCGGTTACGGATTTTGTGGCCCGCTTCTGGCGTGATGTCGACACATTACCGCCCAAACGGCGTCACCATGTGCTGAAGGTGGAGGCTGAAGGTCGTACATATTTAGTCGATGTTGGGGTTGGCGGAATCGTGCCGAGGCGGCCGATTGAGCTGGTTGAGAAGCTGGAGCAGACACAAGGTGACGAAGTCTACCGGATGGAGCAGGGCGGCGAGTTTGGTTGGTTTCTGTGTGAGTTGAAGCGAGGGGAATGGAGCCGGATTTATTCCTTTACCGAAGAGCCGCAGCTAGCGGGCGATTATGAGTTTGCGACGTTCTGGTGCGAGAATGCGCCGGATTCGGTGTTCAGAAAAGCGCCGATCCTCGCGATTCGAACGAAGGAAGGGCGCAATACGGTATCCGGAGAAGAGTTCCGTATTTTCGCAGGCGATGGTGCACCTGTTGTATTTCATGCAGGGACGAAGAGCGAGTTTGATGCAGCGCTGGAGAAATATTTTGGCATCAAGCTCTAGGCTTTCACTTTCCTCATTGCCAGCAGCATGCGGAAGCTAAGCACCGCGAATATCGTAATACCTCCGTAGAGCAAGAAGGCAAGCCCATAATGATGGACGTAATATTTGACATGCAGCCAGCGATCGCCAAGCAGGAAGCCGATATAAATAAAGAGCACGCTCCAAGACAGCGCACCTGTATAAGCATAGAGCATAAACGTGCTGAATTTCAGTCTCGACATCCCCGCCATATAAGCCGTAATGTGGCGAAGGCCCGGAACGAAGAAGCCCACAATAAGCAGCAGATTGCCGTATTTATTCATCCATCCTTGCGCACGTTCAATCCTAGCGGCCGAGATGTGAATTTTGGGACCGTATTTGAGCAGGAAAGGGAGACCGAATCGGATGCCGATCAAGTAGCTTAAGGTAATGCCTAAAGCCGAGCCGAGAAAGGCACATAACACGACAAGCAGCGGATGCAGGGTTCCGTTGCCGGCGAGATAGCCGGAATAGGTGAGCAGCACCTCGTCCGGGACAGGTACACCGACTATGCCAAGTGCGAGTGCGAACGTTAAACCTATATAACCATAGCGGAAAATGAGCAATTCTAATAGATATTCCAAGCGGTGCAGCCTACTTTCTTATGCGGGTTCAAGTCTGTTTCGACTCGCTTGAGTACGCTTTTGTTATATGAAAATGAAGTTGTTTTATATTTCTTCCCTTCTCATTATGGACTATACTAGGGTCGAATCCAATTTATTGAAAAAGGTGGCCATTACATTGACACGTAAATTGCGTTGGGGCGTTATCGGCTGCGCCGGAATCGCCGTACATTCCGTTATTCCGGGCACGAAACAATCCGAAACCGGCGAAGTGACAGCGATTGCAAGCCGCGATTTGGCAAAGGCGGAAGAAACCGCAGCGAAGCTCGGCATCGCCAAAGCCTATGGAAGCTATGAAGAAATTTTGAATGATGCGGATATCGATGCTATCTATATTCCACTACCGAATCATTTGCATATGGAATGGTCCATCCGTGCGATGGAAGCAGGGAAGCATGTCCTATGTGAGAAGCCAATCGCGCTTAATGCGGAAGAGGCTGCTCGCATGGCTGATGCCGCTGCGAAGAACGGTGTTCATCTGGCTGAAGCGTTCATGTACCGCCAGCACCCGCGTTATGAAGAGATTCAAGCGATTATCGCTTCCGGCGAAATCGGTGAGCTTCGCGGAATTCACGGTACGTTTACGTTCAATAACGCCGGCGATTCCAAGAACGTGCGTTACCGCAGAGATTGGGGCGGCGGTTCGATCTATGATGTAGGCTGCTATCCGATCAGCGCAGCAAGATTGCTGCTCGGTGCTGAGCCTGAGGCGGCAACCGTCCATGCTTTAATTTCCCCGGAACACGACAATGTCGATATGATGGCATCGGGTATTCTGGAATTCCCGAACAGCGTAGCTCTGACATTCGATTGCGGCATGTGGGCGGCTTTCCGCAACACGCTTGAAATCATCGGAACGAACGGACGTATCGAAGTGCCTGAAGCTTTTATCGGCAATCCTACTTTCTATGTACATTCGAAGGATGGCAAGCGTGAAGTGACGCAGCCGACACTGAATCAATATGCGCTGCAAGCAGATGAGTTTGCTCGCGTAGTATGGGGCGAGAAAGAAGCTTCCTTCACACCTGCGGATGCAGTGGCCAATATGAAAGTTATCGATGCTTGTTTGAAATCAGCTTACTCGCGTACTCGGGTTAGCATCTAATCGATCTAGGAGGTTTATAGAGCCATGAAACAAATCACAATACCCGGCGTTAAACAAGGCATCTCTCAGCTTATCATGGGATCGGACTATTTTGCACCGGAAGTTTATGAATTGGTGTCTGCGAATTTGGATGCGTTTACGGCAATCGGCGGCAACACCATCGATTCAGCCTTTATTTATTACGGCGGCAAGAGCGAGCAGGCTATCGGCATGTGGATGGAAGAACGCAAAAACCGCGAGTCTATCAATGTATGGACAAAAGGCGGTCACCCGAACCATGAGGGACCAACCGTTAATAAGAAAGCCATTTACGATCAGCTGATGGTTAGCTTAGAGCGTCTGCGCACGGATTATATTGACTTGTATGCCCTTCATCGTGACGATACGAATGTCCCGGTTGGCGAAATCGTTGAAATTCTGAATGAGCATGTCGAAGCAGGCCGTATTCGTGCGTTCGGCGGTTCGAACTGGACGACAGCTCGTCTGCAAGAAGCGAATGAATATGCGGCCGCTCATGGTCTGCGCGGATTTGATTTCAGCAGCCCTAACCTTAGCTTAGCGAAAGCACAGGAGCCATATTGGGCAGATTGCATTAGTGTCGATGATGAGATTCTGGGTTGGCATGAACGCACGGAGCTGCCGCTGCTGTCTTGGTCGGCACAAGCACGCGGTTTCTTCACAGGCCGGTTTACGGCTGAAGATCGCACGGATGCGGATTTGGTACGCGTATTCTATAATGACGACAACTGGGAGCGTTACCGCCGTGCAGAGCAGCTGGGCAAAGAGAAAGGCTTCTCGACGATCCAGATTGCGCTTGCTTACGTGCTGAACCAATCGTTCCAAACGGCTGCTATTATCGGAGCACGGAATGAAGCAGAGATGAAATCTTGTCTGGAAGCGACGACGCTCACACTGACGCCGGAGGAAGTCAAATGGTTGGATCTGCGGACACGTTAATCGAGTTATGGCCGGAAGGCGCACCGCTTGCTGCCGGAACGACCGATGAGGATCGTCCGGCGCTCACGCCTTATTTGGTAGAAGGCAGCGAGAGTGTCGTCATCGTCTGTCCGGGCGGTGGGTATGGCATGCGGGCTGACCATGAAGGAGAGCCGATTGCGCTTTGGCTTAACGAGCTTGGCATATCAGCTTTCGTGCTGCGTTACCGGGTAGCGCCTTATCAATACCCGAGTGCGCTGTATGATGTGCAGCGGGCCATTCGATATGTTCGGCTTCAAGCGGAAGAGCTTGGCTTAAACGCGAGGAAGATCGGCATACTCGGGTTCTCTGCAGGGGGGCATCTGGTCTCAACGGCCGGCACCCACTATGATGCAGGCAATTCGCAAGCAGATGATCCGATAGAACGGATGTCTAGTCGACCTGATCTTACGATTCTGTGTTATCCGGTAATTACGATGCAGTCTCCGTTTACACACGAGGGCTCCCGCATGAATCTGCTTGGTCCGAATCCGTCAGCGGAGCAAGTCGAGCTGCTCAGCAATGAGCTGCAAGTCACACTGGATACACCGCCGACCTTCCTTTGGCATACGTCCGATGATGGTGCGGTTCCGGTCGAGAACAGCCTGTTGTTTGCGATGGCGCTGCGCCGCGCAGGGGTCCCGTTCGACCTGCATGTATATGAGCAAGGCGCACATGGCTTGGGACTTGCGAAAGCAGACCCGCACGTGGCCAACTGGACAACCGTATGCGGACTTTGGCTGAAGCGCAACGGATTTTAGCAAATGGAATGGAAGAAAGCCTCTCTTGTGAGCTGAACGGTCCGCGTGAGTGTGGACGTTCCTTACAAGGGGGGATTTTTTTTGAACGATTCGGATGATTATCCCCTTCCCGCTATGTTAATCTAGTGTGGTAGTCTGTGCGATCCAAGAAGCTAAAGGAGAGTAGAAATGACGATGAGCGAGAATAGAGCTTTCGAAGGTACCTATCAGGGAGAAAAGGCAGTTTGGTTGAAATATGACCGCTACGAGGCGGCGATTCTGCCCGAGGTTGGGGGAAATCTGATCGCTTTCCGTGATGTGGCAAGCGGTACTCAATATCTACATGAACCAACAATAGACGAAATGGAATCGTTCAAAGCGAGACCGTTCATTCATGGGATTCCGGTATTATTTCCTCCGAATCGCTTCGAGGATGGCAAGTTTCCTTGGAACGGACGGACGTACCAATTCCCGGTCAACGAGCCTGCGACAGGTAACCATCTGCATGGCTTTGTACATAGCGAGACTTGGGCAGTTGAAGAATTCGGCACGACAGCCGGTGAAAGTTACGTAGTTGTTTCGCTGTTAGTGGATGAGCAAAGTGCGGTGTATACGTACCTGCCGCATAAATTCACGATCAAGCTTCGTTATGCGATCAGTGCCGACGGATTGCACCAGCATGTCATGGTTCGCAATGAAGGCGACGATGTAATGCCATGTCTGTTCGCGTTCCACACCTCGGTGAATGCACCGTTCGTTCCGGGCGGTTCTGCGCAAGACTACCGCTTGAAGCTGACGATCGGGGAGCGCTGGGAAATGAGCGAGCGCATGCTTCCGACAGGCAAACACCAGCCGCTGTCCACGAACGAAGAGCTGATGAAAGGCGAAGGCGTTTATCCATTCTTCGAGTCGCTGGACAACCATTACACGGCAGTGGCACAGAATGGCCGCAACCGGATGGAGCTGACCGACACGAAACATGGCATCACGCTCGTTTATGATGTGGGTACTTCGTACAAGCAGTGGATGATTTGGAACAACGGGGCTACGGAAGGCTTCTTCTGCCCAGAGCCGCAAATCAACCTCGTGAACGCGCCGCATGTGGACATGCCTGCTGATGAAATCGGCTTGTACAGCCTAGCTCCCGGCGAGATTTGGGAAGAGACGGGCCGTCTTTACGTGAAGAAAGCTTAATTGGCAGGTTCGATATTTTGTAAATAAGCAAAAGTCCGCATCAGCAGCCGAGTGCGCATCCTCCAGGAGGAGAGTGCGCGGGCCGCTGAAGCGGACTTTTTTATCTCGAGGAAGAAGTGCGGAGCAAGCTGTAGACATTCGTGTCATACGACCTGCCGTCTTGCACGATGTAATCTCGCAGAACCCCTTCTTGCTGAAAGCCAAGCTTCGTTAACAAGGTCTGGGAAGCTGCATTTTCCTGAAAAACTACGGCACCGATTCTTGTCAGCTCAAGCTGGTCAAAGCCGTAGGCGACGATCGCTGAAACCGCCTCCGATGCATAGCCTTTGTGCCAGTGATCGGGATGGAGCTCGTAGCCGATCTCGGCTCTGCGATGCTTGGGCATCCACGCATTGAATCCGATCGTGCCGATGATCCGGTTATCCGGGCTGTCTTTGCGCTGGATTCCCCAGCGAATACCGCGCTTCTCTTGATAATTTCGACCGAACAGCATGACGAATTCGGCGGCTTGCTCCAGTCGCTCGAGCGGTTCTTGCCCGTAATAACGCGTGACGTCAACGTTTGAGAAACAAGCAAATATCCCGGCCGCATCCGCTTCTGTTAACTCTCGTAATAGTAGTCTGTCGGTTTCTAGTCTCGGAAACAGATGAGTCCCTCCTAATCATGGCAGCGGCAGCTGTCCCTTGCGGATCGCTGACGGCGTCGAATTGCGAACCTTCTTAAACACTCTACCAAAATAAGTCATCGTGGAGAAGCCCGCACGCTCGGCAATTTCGGCGACAGGATAATCGGTATCGAGCAGCATGCGCTCGGCTTCTTGAACACGCAGCATGTGGATGTATTCGATTAACGTCTTGCCGGTGACCTGCTTGAAGATTTTGCAGAAATGAGTCGGACTTAGATTCACCATACGCGCAGCTTCGTTCACGCTGATCGATTCCTGATACCGTTCGCGGAGCGTTTGGAGCAGATGCGATAAATCATAAGGCTTCTGCGCGCGCGTCAGAGATAAGTCCGTGTGCTGCTGGGCATAGCGAAAATAAAGCCCAAAGATCCGCAGCAGCTCCGCCTTCACGAGCAGCTCATACCCAGGCTGCTTGCCTTGGAACTCCTCCAGAAGTCTAACGAATGAGTGATTCATCTCATCCATGTAGGGGTTTGTAGTCTGCATCGAGCTTGGCCATTTCACCTGCTGCTGCAGGTAGGGCACGAAATAGTGATGCTCCGTAATATCAAGCCCGCTTCCCCGCACCAATGCCTCATTAAATACGATACAAATGAGCTCCGCATCCGGCTCTAGCGGTACGACGCCATGAAGCTGCTTGGTATTGATGAACGCGAGTTCTCCTTTGTTCAGTGGAATAAAGGAAGCATCAATTTGTACCCGGGCACGACCTTCTTTGACATAGACCCATTCCATATGATCATGCCAATGCAAATGCACGTCTTTCACAATAAACACGTTGATCGGAAAGGTGCGATCGGGAATCCACGTATTCTCTTTAAACGGACTTACCGTCATAGGGACAGCCTCCAGTCTATACGTACGATTTTACGTCATAAGTTGGTGAAATCTCAATTGGAATCGCTTTTATCACCGGAATTATCATAAGATTGTGCGAATTGTTCGCAATTTTGGTTCTGGTTTGAAGCTCATACTTTCGGTACGATAAGAGCAGAACCAGCATTTGGAAGCAATAGCATTCGGAAAGGTGATGGAACGAATCGTGAACAATATTCGAATCGGCACACTGGTCAATGGCAGTACGGCAGCAACGGTTATCCCGCAAATCATCCCGCATGGTTTCGAATCATTCGGCTTAACGTTCTGGCAAACCACGCAAGGCACGGATCTACAGGAGCTCGCTCGTCAGGTCAGAGAGCAGCTGGCAGAGCGCGACATCGTCATCTCGACGTTAGGCGTATTCGGCAATCCACTCACAGGCGCGGGCGACAACTATGATACATTAGCCAGCTGGGAGCGGTTAATAGATGCTGCAGAAGCGTTCGGCACAGACCTTGTGACCGGATTTACGGGTAGAATGCCCGGCAGCATCGATGAGTCCATGACGAGATTTGGTGAAGTATTCGGCGAACTGACCAAGCGGGCAGAGTCACGCGGCGTTCGGATCGCTTTCGAGAACTGCGATATGGGCGGCACTTGGGGGCGTGGTGAATGGAATATTGCGCATAACCCGACGGCGTGGGAAATGATGTTCAATACGGTGCAGGCGGATAACATCGGACTGCAATGGGAGCCTTGCCATCAGATGGTGAGCTTAATCGATCCGATTCCGCAGCTTCGCAAATGGACATCCAAAATCTTCAACGTACATGGAAAAGATGCTACAATCGCATGGGATGTTGTGAAGGAATACGGCATTCACGGACCGCGTGAATTTGTTTGGCATCGGACACCTGGTTTCGGCGATTCCAACTGGACCGATATTATTTCGATTCTGCGTCAAGCCGGCTACAAGGGCAGCATCGATATCGAGGGCTGGCATGATCCGGTTTACAAGGATGAGCTCGAAATGACAGGTCAGGTACATGGGCTAAATTATCTCAAACGCTGCCGCGGCGGCGACTTTGTTCCTAATCCGGTATAGAAGGAGATCGATTACTCATGAAACATCGCATTGTAGTAGCAGGTTGCGGCGGCATGTCCAATACATGGATCGATTACGCGATTGAACGGGAAAATGCTGAAATTGTCGGCCTAGTCGACATTTATGAAGAGAGCGCCAAGGCACAGGCAGCTAAACGCGGCCTGCAAGTACCGACCTTCACAGATCTGGCAACGGCCTTAGCCGCAACGGATGCGAATCTTGTATTTGATGTAACCATACCGGCCAGTCATAAACAGATCGTAACGACTGCAATGCGCGCAGGCTGTAATGCACTAGGCGAGAAGCCGATGGCGGAATCCTATGCTGACGCGGAAGAGATCGTAGCGGTAAGCAAAGAAACAGGCAGAAGCTACGCCGTAATGCAGAATCGCCGCTATAATAAGCAAATCCGTTCATTCCGCGATTTGATCGGCTCCGGAGCGATCGGGACAGTAGGCGCGATACATGCGGATTTCTTCCTCGGACCCCATTTTGGCGGTTTCCGTGACCTGATGGACAATCCGCTGATCGTGGATATGGCGATTCACACCTTCGATCAAGCCCGCTTCCTGAGCGGCGCAGATCCGGTATCGGTCTATTGCCATGAATATAACCCTCCGGGCTCCTGGTACAAAGGAAACGCATCTGCCGTTTGTATCTTTGAAATGAGCGATGGTTCGGTATTTACCTATAACGGTTCCTGGTGCGCGGATGGATTGAACACCTCATGGGAATCGAATTGGCGCGTCACCGGCAGCGAGGGTGGTGCACGCTGGGACGGAGCAACGATGCCGTACGGCGAATGCATTGACCGTTCTAAGCCGGAAGGCTTCACCCTCGAGATGAAGAGAGTGGAAGGCAGTCAAGAATGGAGCGGGCGTGAAGGTCATTTCGGCTGCATGGATGAAATGTTCGCTGCGCTGGAGGAAAATCGTCCGGCCGAAACGAACTGTCATGACAATATTAAGAGCGTTGCGATGGTATTCGGCGCAGTCGAGAGTGCGCGATTGGGACAGAAGATTAAATTGTAATATACAAGCTGGAACGAAGAGAGAGTCTGCCACTATGGCGGCTCTCTTTTTTATTCGGTTAGAGTCCTCCCATTCGATACATAATAACGGAAAAAACCATCCAGCGGAGGTATAACTATGACTTCAACTCAAAAGCATACTTTGCCAACGCTATCACATACCCTGCATGAGTTCGAGGACTGCAGTGATCTCATTCACCACACGATTCCTAACCTCGGGGTTGATCTTGTTTTTATCGGCAACCTGATAGCAGGGGATAAGCTGTACAGAGATTTGATCAATTTGATCGAAACTGCGGATCAAGAGCAGATGCAGCAGTTCGTAAAGCACTCGAAATTTGTTCCGATGACAGACAGCAAAGAACTCATTGTCAGCATTTTATCCGGGCGAGCAGCTATATTCTATGAAGGCAACGCTTATGTCGTCGATGTTTCCGGCAACGAAGGGCGCTCGGTTTCCCAATCGGAACAGGAAACAACGATTACAGGGCCTCATGACGCATTCACGGAGGATGCCGGTGTCAGCCTTGGTTTGCTTCGCAAGCGGATCAAAAGCTCCCATCTTAAAGTAATTAAGCTCTCCGTAGGAGAAGTTACCAAAGCTGATGTTTATGTGCTCTATATCAAAGACTTAGCCGATATATCGTATATCAATGAGCTCAAGAAACGAATCGAGGACATTGAAATCGATGCCGTGCTGGATACAAACATGCTTATTCAGCTTATTGACGATAGTCCTTACGCACTTTTCCCGCAAATATTGACCTCTGAACGTCCCGACGCTATCGCTTCCAAGCTTGTAGCCGGACGCGTGGTCGGATTGATGGACGGAAGTCCGACGGCATTCAGCATACCCGCTTCATTCGTTGAATTCTTCTCCTCTTCCGACGATTATTACATGCGCTGGATGCTCGGCTCGGCGACGCGAATATTAAGGTTCATTGCCCTCTTCATCACGATGATCTTCACGGCGCTCTATGTGTCGGTCACAACCTATCATTACGAAATGATACCGCAAAACCTCATTTTGACTCTGGCGGAATCCCGCAGCAGGGTGCCTTTCCCTCCCGTGTACGAGGCGTTGCTGATGGAGCTTACAATCGAGCTACTCCGAGAAGCCGGCGCCAGATTGCCGACAAAAATCGGGCAAACCATCGGTATCGTCGGCGGTATCGTTATCGGACAAGCCGGCGTGCAAGCAGGTTTAACCAGTAATATTCTCATTATTGCAGTTGCTTCCTCGACCATTGCTTCATTCGTTATCCCGAACTATACCATGAGCGCTTCGATACGTCTCATCCGATTCGGTCTGATCTTGTTGGCCGGATTCTGGGGGAATCTCGGACTGGCACTGGGCCTGGCTGCTGTCATTATTCACCTGAGCGGTATGACCAGCTTCGGTTCTTCTTACTTGACTCCGATCGCACCTTCTCAGCCCAGCGAGTGGCGTGATGTGCTCTTCCGTGCTCCATTCAACAAACTGTACTACCGTCCTTCTCAGACGCGGACGAAGAATAAGATCAGAAACAAGATGAAGAGGTGAGCTGCCTATGAATGGGTCAGAGAAGCTGTCTGCATTTCATATGACCATACTTGTCTACATGATGCAGTTTGGAGTCGTTATCTTCATGCTTCCGCAGATGCTGAGCAAAACCTTCGGTACGAATGGGTGGATTGTACTGCCCGGCTATGGGCTGATTGTCATCATCAATTTGCTGCTGATCGGGGCTGTTTATAAGCTCGGCAAGGGTAAATCGATCTTCGATATTTTGGAACATGCGATTCCCAGAATGCTGTTGATGCCGCTTTATTTGTTTCTTGTCGGCGTGTGGGCTATGCTGGGTTGTTTGGTTGGCAAGGAATACGTGCTTATTTTTCAAATGCTGGCCTTTCCTACGACTAATCCGATGGTGTTCAAGCTTGTCATGGATGTGCTGATATTCTGGTTGATGATCAAAGGGCTGTACAATATTTCAAAAGCCGCCACGATGTTCTTCTGGTTCTCAGTGTGGATGCTGCTGCTGGTGTTTTTCTTCTATGGCGAATTCAGCTTTGCGAGGTTAACGCCGTTCTTTCTTAAAGGCGGAACAGGCTCTTTGGCAGACTTTGTCGGCATATATTCGGCCTATCTCGGCTATGAGCTAGTGATGCTTACCTTTCCTTCGACCGATGCCAAGACTAAATTTCTCCGCTCAAGCATCCTCGGCAGTCTGCTGACAACGATAATCTATACCTATATTTGCTTTGTCGCATTCGGCTTCTTAAGCCCGAAACAATTGAACCGAATGCTTTATCCACTGCTGGACCTCATGGCGTATATAAAATTCCCATTCGTCGAGCGGCTGGAGAGTTTATTCTGCGGGTTCTTCCTATTCACAACTGTGTTTACAGTCGTCATGTATTTATGGTCGGCAAAGGAGACGGGCCGCAGAATATTTCCGAAAATGAAAGAAAATGTGCTTGCCGGCATCATTGTGCTGCTGTGCTATATTGTCGCCTATGTCCCTGACACGATAAGCGATGTGCAGACATGGTTCAAGGTGTTCAGTGCCGTGGAGTGCATCATTGCGTTTACCTTGCCGCTGCTGCTCATTATAGTGTTGGCACTCACGCGGGAGAAAGTGGCGTCCGCATGAAGCTGAACATGAGAAAAATAATGCTGCTGCTGGTTATACTGACTGTTGCAATGACCTTAACGGGCTGCGGCGATCAGCGGATTCTCGAGAAGCTCGGTTTCTCCCAAACGAGCAGCTATGATTTGGTGGATAACAATAGGCTTGAGATTGCCGTTTCCATGCCGAAGGCGGATCCGCAGGCACGTACGCAGCGCGAGGTGCTGAGTGCGATCGCAGCGAGCGGGAAGGAGGCCAGAACCAAGCTTGCGAAACTGACCAATCTGCTGCTGGTCAGCGGTCAGCTGCGTAATGCTTTATTTAGTATGACACTTGCAAAAAGCGGAATGATCAAGCATTTGGACACTTTTCTACGTGATCCTTCTATTTCTCCGCGTCTCAAATTATCCATCGTGAACGGGAATGCCAAACAGATGCTGCAAAAGGATTATAAGCAGCATCCCATTACCGGTAAATACATCGATGGCATTCTGGAAAAGGAAGCGATGGGAAGGACGATTCCCTTAACGTCGCTCTACTCCTTTACACGAGATCTATATGATGACGGAATTGATCCCGTTATGCCTATTCTCAGAGATTCCGGTGAGCATATTAATATCGACGGAGTGGGCTTGTTTCGAGATGATCGATACATAACGATGATTCCTGCTAAAGAAGGGCTCATCTTTGCATTTCTAAGGGGTTCCTTCAAACAAGGAGAGGTCAGCGTCCAATTGAATGGCAAGCAGAGTACGGGCGATACCATTATGTTCAGCTCTCTCATAAGCCGCCGGAAAGTGAAGATTGGCCGTGGTTCAACCGGAGCTCCTTCGGTTCACATTCATATTAAGCTCAAAGGATCGGTGCTTGAATATACCGGTAAGCTCTCGCTCGCTGAACCTAGTGACCGGAAACGAATTGAGCAGCAGGTTGCGAAGAAGCTGACCGAGCGGGGGCAGAAGTTGATTGCGTATATGCAGAAGAACCGTGTTGACAGCCTTGGAATGGGCATTCCGATACGTAACCATATGAGTTATGCCGCTTGGAAGAAGCTGAACTGGCCGGAATCTTATCCTTCAGTAAAGGCAACTTGCAGCTTCACTGTGATCATAAATAATACCGGGAAGGCAGAGTAAACAGAAGAAGCCGAATCAAGCAAACAAATAGAAAAATGCAGCAATGTTCCGGCGGCCGACGATTTTCTATACTGAGAATAGGAGGGGAGTGCCTGCGATGGAGATAAGAAAGCAGGCTGGTCGGCATGCAGGAAAGGAGGGAAGCGGCGTCCGCAAGTGAGCGGCTGGAAACCGAAGTATTACCATATGATCCGAGAGGGAGTGTATGATATGTTAACCGGTTTACGCGTAGGTTTGAGAAAGCGGCGGTTCAGCTCGTTACTGCTGGCCTTCGCCATCATGATGGGGGCACTTGTCATTCCGCAGCAAGCATTCGCAGCAGATTACACCGTGCAGAAATGGCAGACTGTCGAGATTTCATTAACCAGCTCCAAGACGTACACAAACCCGTTTCAAGATGTGGATGTGACCGCGACTTTCAGCGGGCCCGGCGGAGTTACGATTACCCGTCCGGCTTTCTGGAACGGCGGAGCCGTTTGGAAGGTTCGATTTGCCCCGACGGTGACCGGTGCTTGGACGATGACGACAGCCGCAAACGATACGACGGATACCGGATTGCATAATGTAACGAAAACGATTCAAGCCGATGCCTATACCGGAAGCCAAGCGATCTATAAGAAAGGTTTCCTAAAGGTAAGCAGCAATGGGCGCTACCTCACGTACAATGACGGCACACCGTTCTTCTACTTAGGCGATACGCATTGGATTTTGCCGCATGAACGGTTCTCGACCTCGAATAAATCAGGGGTTGCCTCACAGTTCAAATATGTGGTGGACAAACGCGTAGGCCAAGGGTTTACTGTGTATCAATCCGAGCCGATCTGGCAGCCGCATGGCGGAGGCACGCATACGGGAGCGGATGAAGAAGCGGTAGCGAACCTCAGCGATGGTTTCTCGAGCACAGACTTGCCCGGGTTTGCTAACTTGGATCAGAAATTCAAGTATATCGCCGATCAAGGACTCGTCCATGCCAATGCGCAAGTAACTTGGGCACTGGATCCGGCGAGTTACAGTGGTGTATATACCGATGCCTACATGGCACGAGTCGCTAAATATTGGGTTGCGAGATATGGCTCCTATCCGGTGATCTGGACGATTGCACAGGAGATTGACCGCAACATGTACAACAACTACAACACGACGACGATGAGCAAATGGTATGCCGTCGGGCAGAGCATTTCGGATAATGATGCGTATAACCAGCCGCTTATGCCGCATATGGAGAATACCGGCACATCGGTTGCATCGAACTCCACTTGGGCGAGCAAAGCCTATCATGACGGCTGGGCGGTTCAATGGCAAGGAGATATGACCGGCATGAGCACGGCGAAGGACTTCTGGAACTTTGCGACAGCCAAACCTTCGGTCATGTATGAAAGCGCATACGATGGCTTCTGGACGGATTCTCGCGGTGCACTGGGCGCTGCGTACAAGTCGTTCCAGTACGGTATTTACGGGTACGGGTATGGAGCTTCGGGCACATGGAACGATGTGTATTCCGTATCAGGTGCTGCAGATGATTTCGGGACCGGCTATGAGCTCCCGGCGCGGTATACCTGGTGGTATGATGGCGCGAATTATGTGACGGGTGACCAATTGACGTATTTCAAAAGCTACTATACGTCGCTGGAGTGGTGGAAGCTCGTTCCTCGATTCGATGATGCCAGTTGGGGAGCATTCAGCGATACTTCGAGGTCGCTGTTATCCTCCGACGGTAATTCGGTGTATTCGGTATTCTTCTTTAACGGCACAACCAGCACCGGCACATTGAAGCAGATGGATAACGCATTCCTGTACAATGCCCGTTGGTACAATCCGAGAACCGGCGGTTACACCACGATTAGCAGCAGTGCGCAGGCTTCATCCGGACAATGGAACATACCGGCCAAGCCGGACTCGAACGATTGGGTGCTGCTAGTTCAGAAGACGTCGACGCCTGCGCCTAACTTAACGAATCTGGCGCTCGGCAAGACGTATTCGAGCTCCTCCTCGTGGGATGCGAATCAGCAAGCGCCGAAAGCCTTCGACGGCACAACGGCGACGAACTGGCAGGCATGCAATACTTGCTGGAACGGCCAGTGGCTGGAAGTGAATTTTGGTGCGAACACCACCTTCAATAAAGTGGTGCTCACCGAGTATGACAGCCGGACAACAGGGTATCGGATTGAATACTGGAACGGTTCTACATGGCAGACTGCCTATACCGGTACGAGTATCGGCGCGAGCTTCGTGCCGAAGACGATTACGTTCAGTGCAGTGACAGGCAGCAAAGCCAGAATATATTTCACCTCGGGAACGGCGAATGCTCCGATTATTTATGAATTCGAGGTTTATTATGATGTTCCGAACCTAGCGCTCGGCAAGACGTATTCCAGCTCCTCCTCGTGGGATGCCAATCAGCAAGCGCCGAAAGCCTTCGACGGCACTACTGCGACAAACTGGCAGGCATGCAGCGGCTGCTGGAGCGGCCAGTGGCTGGAGGTCAACTTCGGTGCGAATACCACCTTTAATAAAGTGGTGCTCACCGAGTATGACAGCCGAACGACGGGATACCGCATCGAGTATTGGAACGGCTCCTCGTGGGTGACAGCTTACACGGGCACGACGATCGGAGCAAGCGGCGTGCCGAAGGTCATTACGTTCAGTGCGGTAACAGGCAGCAAAGCCCGCATCTATTACACGTCGGGAACCAGCTATGCGCCGATCATCTACGAGTTTGAGGTTTATAATCAGTAAAAGTACGTTAGATAGAAAGGCCGGGTGCCTCGCTGGTGGCGAGGTACCCGGCCTTCTTGATTAAACAATATTAGGTGCGTCCACGTTCGGATCGGTATCCGCTTCATAATCGACGCCTTCGGTTTCGAAGCCGAACAGCTGGAAGAACTCTTGGCGATAGCCTTCAAGATCCGAGAGCTGCTCAATGTTTTCCGTCGTAATGGCATCCCAAATCTTCGCCACTTCTTCTTGAACATCCTCGCGAAGCTCCCAGTCGTCAATGCGAATGCGGCCTTCCGCGTCCAGCGGAACCTCGCCGCCCGCATATAGGCGCTCGGTGAACAAACGGTAGGTTTGCTCGATACAGCCTTCGTGCAGCCCTTTCTCCTTCATAACCTTATAAAGTGCGGAGATATAGAGCGGTACAACAGGGATCGCGGAGCTGGACTGCGTTACCAGCGCTTTGCTGACGGTAACGAATGCACGGCCGCCAATTGCAGCTAGTTGTTCACTGAGCTTCTTCGCTGTAGCTTCCAAATGATCTTTAGCTTGACCGATGCTGCCTTCACGGTAAATCGCTTGCGTAATCTCCGATCCGATATACGAGTAGGAGATCGTTGTTGCGCCTTCTGCGAGCACGCCGCCTTGCTGAAGCGCATCAATCCACATTTGCCAGTCGTCGCCGCCCATAACCGTTACTGTATCTTGAATTTCCTGCTCAGTGGCAGGCTCGATCGAAATCGTTGTCACTTCGCCACTATGGAAGTTGACGGTCTTGTTGGTGTATGTCTCGCCAATTGGCTTCAGGACGGAATTTGACGTTTCGCCTGTCTTCGGATCCGTTCTGCGAGCGGAAGCGACGCTGTATACGACCAAGTCAACTTGACCCAGCTCCTGCTTGATCAGGTCAACTGCTTTGTGCTTCGTCTCATCGGTGAAAGCATCACCTGTCACGCTGAACGACTTGAGGCCTGCTTGCTGCGCTGCCTGTTCGAATGCAGCGGAGTTGTACCAGCCAGCCGATGCCGTGCGGTTCGCTTTGCTCTCGCTTTGGCGGTAGACGCCAACCGTATTAGCGCCGGCACCGAATGCCGCGACAATACGAGCTGCGAGCCCATAACCCGCCGATGCTCCGATGACGAGCACGTTGCGAGGCCCGGAGATGGCTGCGCGTTCTTTGACATAATGAATTTGTTCCTGCACTTGAAGGGCACAGCCCGTTGGGTGAGCGGTCGTGCAGATAAAACCGCGTGTTCTTGGTTTGATAATCATGTGTGTCTGTTCAATTCCTCTCATACGGTTGTCTCGTATTAGTAAGTATAGGCAATACTCAATGTTCTGATAGTACCTTTATTGAAGCGAATCCGCAACATAGCTGGCATAAAAAGAACGGCCCCCGTCACCTTTCATGTGAGGGTAAGCCGTTCTTCGTTTATTTCTTCTGGCCGATCGGCATCATCATGCCGTTGTCCATGCCCATCATGCTGACGCTGCCGTCCGTGTCATCGCCTTCGTATAGATAAACCTCGGTGCCGAATGCAGGCTCGGCATAAGGAAGATGAGTGCGGCCGCGTGCGAGAATTTGGCGGTAGTTGCCGGAATCGCCTTCGTAGCCGTCATGATCCCAAGGTACCCAGGAGCGGGCATTGCAATAGTGACAGACGTAGGAGCGGCGGAAGCGGTCTGTTGTCTTATTCGGAAATGACCTGTGAAACAGATGCGAATGGAAGAATAGGACGTCGCCCGGCTGCATAGGAACGGAGATCGGAGGTGGGTATTTGGCGACCACCTTCGATAAGGTGTTCACTTCATCGTCTAGATGGCTCACGTTCTGAACACCGTTCAAATTCGAGAAGGCATCCAAGGCGTGCACATTGCCGCCGCCCATACCGTCTGGCGGATAGATCGGTTCGTGGTTGGAGCCCGGAGCTACCCAGAGGCAGCCATTCTCCTCGTCGACTTCTTCGAGCGCGATCCATGCGCCGATCAGCGTGTCCGGATGGGTCTTGATATAACAAGCGTCCTGATGCCAGCCCTGACCGCCGCGGCCGGGTGGATTCAGGAACATCATGGATTGTACGGCATATACATCCGGTCCGATTAGCGCTTCGGTGACATCGAGGATGCGTGGGTTCAGCAAACCGCGTTCAGCGGCAGGTTCAATGCGCGAGAGCATATGCACGCGTGTAGCATCTAGGAATTCTTCGTCCAGCGGATTATGGCTGTGGGATTCACGAGCCGGTTTCTTATTCTTCGTTCTTGTATTCTCGGCAAGCTCGTAGAGCTCGGCGATGTCTTCTTTTGACACCAAGCCTCTTACAATGAGGTAACCGTTGCGATGATAATGCGCATATTCCTCCACACTGACCAAATAACGGTCAACCCGCTCACGGGACTTAGGCGTATAGTAAGTTGCCATCGATTCTATTCCTCCAGTAACGAGATGATATGCTCTAATTGTGCAATATTAAGAGAGCGGTTTCAATGGATGGAAATGATTTTCGATGTGTTTATTTGATATCTGGGTTGACGACGATATGTCGATTGACGAAAGTTCGATCCGGATCGACGCCAATTGCCGTATGTCGGAAAATCGGCCCTTTGCAGCGCTCTATATATTCGGTTGCGGTAATGCCGCGGATACGTTTGTACATTTTGGAGAAATGATGCTCATCGCCGAAGCCGGCTAAGTACGATATTTGCTTGACTGTCCCCGCACCTCTCATCATCAATTCCTCAGCTCGATGCAGCCTGCGTTCAAGGAGCATTCGTTTAGGCGACATGCCCACAGCTTCGACGAACATTCGCGTGAAATGCGCATGAGACCAACCGGACCGCTGAGCAATCGTTTCGATCGTAATCGGCTCTGTGAGATGCTCTTCCATGTAGGCGATGCTATTGGCGATTTGGACGGGGTAGCTGCTGATTGCAAATTCCGGCGTTTTATCGGCGAACGCTGCTAATTCCTCGATGGCTGTCGTTAACAGGGAGGCGAGCCTGCGCCGCCAGTGGTGGGATTGATAATTGGCGACCACGACAATCTGATTGATAATGGCACCGATCAAGCTGCTTTGTGCGGCCGGAACCACATGAATGGTGCTGAGCAGGGCGGTGAAACGCGGATCCTTCTCCCGCAGGAGGTCGTAGTCGAAGTGAACGAATAGATGCCGCACATTGCGGTCGCGGTCAAACAAATACCGGTGCATAGTATCCGGTTGCGTGAATACGAAACAAGGTGCGCTCAGCCTATGCTGGATGGGCTGCATCCCTTGAACCTCGTACATCGTACCGGAGCCTTCTGGAAAATAGACCAGCTCATAGTCGACTATCGTGCGTGGTCCAAGCTGGTGACCGCCCGCTTGCACGATAATATCGCCAATACTGTTGATGGTGGGTAAACCGCTTTGATTAGGCAGCATCCGGCGGACTTCCTTTCTGCGGTGGTTGCGATTAGGCGCGTAGGGGCTGCGGCGTCCTTTGGGTATATTATTGCTGAGGTACTGCATTCCGTGCAATAGTTTTGCGCATTGGCTCGCAACTGTTTGATGCTGAGAAGCGTCCATAGTAGAAAGGAATTATTAATTTCGAGGAGTTGTCGTGATGAAGAAGAAATGGATCGCCATATTGTGCGTCGTCTGTTCACTTGTAACCGGAACTGCTGTATACGCTGCCGGTCAATTGTCGTTGAAGATAAATGGGGTAACTGTAAAAGACAGCGGAGCATACTTGCGTGATGATCGCGTATATGTGCCGCTTCGTATTGTATCGGAACAGTTAGGCGGTGACGTTGCTTGGAATTCGGCCAAGAAGGAAGTCAGCATCACGGGCGGAGGCAGCGGTGCGGTTGAGATATGGAAGGATGATTCCTTCCCCGGCTATATCCAATATAATAGCGTTATTAATGTAGTGAACCGCTACATGGCTGCGCTTCAAGGTGCGTTTTCCAGTTCCTATGATGCGGATGAAGATTTCAAATTACTGCTCTCGGCGCAAGCAATTCAAGATGATGTGCGTGTGTGGCATCCATTCTCAGGGATGGTCGGCTCTTCGATGCGCAGCATTTCGAGCTATAAGATCATAGACGGCAGGACGATGGGCAAAGACTCAGCGAACAGGCCGATCTATGAAGTCGCGGTACGCTACAATGTCATCAACCCCGGGGATGATAGTACGTACAAGCAGATCACGAAGGCTTATACCGTAATAACAGAAGTGATTAACAACCAGCTGTTCTATAAAATCGATCAGGAACGCCTCCTCAGCACCTTCAAACTGAATCAGGAACCGAGTCCGTTTAGGTAATGTGTTGGCCGCGTTAGCAGCGAGAGTGGAGTATCCACTCTCAGATTGTAGAGAAAGCTGCTGTTTTTTTAAACGGTGGGTTTCTCTTTGTTTTTTTGGAGTGAAAAATACAAGCATAAGGACGGTTTTACCCCTAAACCCTCCGTTCTAGATGGAGGGCGATCTTTTTCATGTTCCGTAGGGCGGCAGTCACCAACGCTTGTTCCATCACGTTGTAATCCCCGCAAACGGCAATAGCGAAACCCGTGGAGTTGTTTAGCATCCGCTGGGCAGCCGCTTTGTTGTCTATACATCATGAATAACATTTTAACGGTTGCCAGCGTGGCTATTTCATACAAATAAGCCTTTTTGAAAATCTAACGGTTGCCACAGTCGTTATTTGCAACAAATGGATCGATTCCAAGGGGAAAATGATTAAATAAGCTCGCTGGCAACCGTTAGACTATAAAAAGGGCTAATTTATGGCAAATAACCACTGCCACAACCGTTAGCGTTAGAATGCGACGACAAAATATGCACTCATCACGGAGGTACTTAGAACTACCGTACGGGAAGCTAAAAAACGACGTTGTATCAACACGGGTTTCTCGACAGACTGAGAGAGAGTGGAGAATCCACTCTCTTTTTTTGTGCTTAAAAACTCCAAATTTCTTATTGAAATTCCCTACTGGGCGAGCTATAGTGATAGTAGGAATTGGGTTTTATATAAAGAAGTTGGTTTTGTATACAGAACCAACTCATCAACAATGGATGAGGCGATTGGCGTGTCTGAGGAACGCAAATACTGGGTGCCTGCGCTGGAGAAAGCAGATAAAGTGCTGACTGTTCTGGCACAGGAGCCAGCCAAGCATAAGCTGATCGACTTATCGATGAAGCTTGAAATCAACAAGAGCTCGATGTTCTCCTTGCTGAGCACGATGGAAACTCTCGGCTGGGTGAAGCGGGCGGCAGGCGATACGTATACGCTTGGACATACCTTTGCCGAATTCGGCTCCTCGTATTTGAAGCAGTATGATTTGCATCCTTTTTTCATGGACGAAGCGGTGTCGGTTCGAGATCGGCTGCAGGAAACGATTCAGCTAGCGAAGCGCATCGACGACCAGGTGCTGTATATGGGCAAAGTGGAAGCGAATTCGCCGGTCCGGCTGCAATCCGAGCCGGGGATGCGGCTTCCCGCACATGCTACGGCACTCGGCAAAGCCATGCTCTCGCAGCTAAGCGAGCACGAAAGACTCGCACTGTACCCGCAGGTTGATCTGCCGAAGCTGACGCCCCATACGATTGACAATCGCGACGAGCTGTTTGCTCAATTGGATGTCATTCGCAAGCAAGGTTACGCTTTAGACGACCAAGAGTCAGTCATGGGTTTCCGCTGTGTGGCCGCTCCGATTATGGCCGGCACGAACGCGAACCAAGCTGCTGCGGTTAGCTGTTCCATGCTGCTTCACCAATGGGAAGTCAAGTCGAACCAAGCCATCGAAGAAATGAAGGGGCTTGCGCAGCGACTATCGCTGCCGAGCCACAACCTATGAGGGAGATGAGAGAATGCGATTGCACAATAAAGTAATTCTCATTACAGGCTCGGGCTCGGGCATCGGGAAGAGCACTGCATTATTGTTTGCACGGGAAGGTGCAAAGCTGGTCATTAACGATTTGTCTGAGCAGAACGGGACAGATACGGTGAAGGAGATTCAAGAAGCGGGCGGAGAAGCGATCTTCATCCGTGCAGACGTCACCAACCCGGCTGAAGTATCTGCCATGGTCGATCAAATTATCGCTCATTATGGCGTCATCGACGTGCTTTTCAACAATGCGGGCATCAGCGGAGTAGGCTTGCTGCATGAGATAGAGCCGGAAGCATGGGATCGCGTCATTAACGTTAATATTCGCGGCGTCTACCTGCCTTCCAAATATGTCATCCCTCACATGATGGAGCGTCGCGTCGGCTCGATCATCAACATGTCTTCGTGCATTGCGGAGATCGGACTGGCACGCCGTGCTTCTTATGCCGCAACTAAAGGTGCTGTCCTTGCGCTTACGAAGTCCATGCAAGTTGACTACGCGCCATACAATATTCGCGTTAATGCCCTTCTACCGGGTACAATCATGACGCCATTCGTAGAAAATTACTTGAAAACCTCTTATGCCGATCCCGAACAGGCAATCGCAGGTTTGAAGAAACGCCAATTGAGCGAAGAGCTTGGTTTGCCGGAGGATGTTGCCAAAGCTGCGTTGTTCCTGGCATCTGATGAGTCTTCGTTCGTGATGGGCTCTCCGTTCTACGTGGACGGCGGCGTTGTTTTCGGCAAGAACGCTTAATTCTATCGAACTAATTCTAAATTTATTCCCACTATGAGATCGGAGGCCAATTCACTTATGAAACTCATTAGCATCTCCAAACAAGGTCGTAATGCGCTTGGCGTAGTAACAGAGAACGGTGTTGTCGACGTAGAAGCAGCTCTTCAGGCAGCTGCCGGAAGCGCAAACGCAGAAGTGCCTTCATCGGTGATGGCCGTCATTGAAGGCGGAGACGCTGCAACGGCTTCACTTAGAAACTACATCGAATCCCTTCAAGTGGCCGGCGGAGAAGCCTATGTTCGTCAAGAAAGCGACATCGAATGGGGACCATGCGTCACACATCCGAACAAAATCATTTGCATCGGGCTCAACTACCGCAAGCATGCAGAAGAAACGAATGCGCCGATTCCGGCCTATCCGATTCTGTTCAATAAATTCAACAACACACTGACAGGCCATTTGAAAGATATCGCCGTTCCGAAGGTAACGGAGAAGCTGGATTACGAAGCGGAGCTTGTTATCGTTATCGGTAAGAAAACAAAGTATGTGGCCAAAGAAGACGCTCTCTCCCACGTATTCGGCTACTGCGCCGTGAACGATCTGTCCGCGCGTGACCTGCAGCTCCGTACGCAGCAATGGCTGCTCGGCAAGTCCTGCGATGATTTCAGCCCGCTCGGTCCTTACCTTGTGACTGCCGATGAAGTTGGCAATCCGAACGATCTGTGGATCAAGTCCACCGTAAACGGTGAAGTGCGCCAGAACTCCAATACGTCGGATATGATTTTCGCTTGCGATGAGATTGTCAGCTATGTGTCGCAGCATATGACGCTTGTGCCGGGCGATGTTATTCTGACGGGGACGCCTGAGGGGGTTGTGCTTGGACTTCCGGTGGAGCAGCAAGTGTACTTGAAGCCGGGCGACGAAGTAACGATTGAAATCGAGAAGCTGGGTGCGTTGACGAACCGTTTCGTAGCAGACACCGAATAAAGTGAAAAGGAGTGCCTCGGCACTCCTTTTTTGAAGAAATTCTTCTGAGCGAAACCATTTAACGCCGTTCGACAGTGGCTACGACCGGATAATGATCCGAAGGATAGCGGTCATTATAGCGGTTTCGGTCAATATGAACCTGATGAACAAGGGCATTTGGCGTGACAAAAATATAATCGATCGGTACGCCTTCTTCTCCTCCTTGATAGTCGTGGAAGGTGAGGCCAACAGCATCTCCGGCAAGCGCTGTGTAGGCGTTTAGAAGTCCGAGCTCATTCAAGGCGCCGATGACATCGCTGTCAGGCCCGCAATTGAAATCTCCTGTAAGTACGGCAGGGATATTACCTGCAAGCGCAGACGACTCTTTCATTCGCTCCACAATCAGCTTAACGCCGTTCGTTCGAGCCTCAGCGCTGATATGGTCCAAGTGGGTGTTGTAAACGACCCATTCCTCGCCGCTTTGTTGACGAAGCTTGGTCCAGGTGCACATACGGGGATAAGCGGAGTTCCAACTGGTGTAGCCTAGCTGCTGCGGATTCTCAGACAATCCGAAATGTCCGCTTTCTACGGGCTCAAGCCTTGCATGCCGATAAAATATCGCGCAATATTCGCCTTCAAGCTGGCCGGTGCGGCTGATGCCAAGCCAGCGATAATCAGGCAGCAGCGCCTGCAAATCCTGCAGCATCGCAGCGGTACCTTCCTGCGTGCCAACGACATCCGCATCCGCTTGCTTAATCGCTTGGGCTGCTTCCTCAATCCGGTAGGGCCATGCATTGTCGCCATCGGATTCAACATGGACTCGCAGATTAAACGTCATGATCTTCACGTTCGTATTCCTCCAATCAATAGCAATGAAATGGATGATCCAAGAAACCAAAATATAACATGGAAGCGTTTCAACTCTCAACTAAATTTCATATAAAGAGGAGCCCGTTAACGATGATTAGAATTGATGCCCACCAGCATTATTGGAAATTAGATCGCGGCGACTATGGCTGGCTGACACCGGCAGCAGGTCCGATATTATTCCGCGATTATGGACCTGCGGATTTAGAACCGGAGCTCAAGACTGCCGGCGTAACGCGTACGATCGTCGTTCAAGCGGCGGCAACCCACGAAGAAACAGCCTTTATGCTATCGCTCAGCGATGATGCGGATTCGATTGCCGGCGTAGTTGGCTGGCTGGATTTCCAAGATCCGAATTGGCGCAGCGTCTTGGACGAATTCCGAGAGCATCCCAAATTTGTCGGTATTCGCGTGATGATTCAAGATATGAGCGATCCGTTCGAGGCGCTGAATCCGCAATCGCTGGAGGCGCTTCGTTACTTGGCAGAGATCAAGCTTCCTGTTGATTTGCTCATTGTTTCGCATCAATTGCCTGCGACGCTCGCATTGCTTAAGCAAGTACCGGATCTGCATGCCGTTATCGATCATATTGGTAAACCGCAAATCCGCGAGGGCATACTCGAGCCTTGGGCCACGCAAATGAGCGAGATCGCTGCGCAATATCCGGGCGTATATTGCAAGCTGTCGGGCATGATTACGGAAGCAGCGCATGATGACTGGAAGCCGGAGCAATTTATGAGCTACGTAAGACATATCGTGGAGGTCTTCGGCACGGAACGAATCATGTTCGGCAGCGATTGGCCGGTATGTCTGCTCGCCGGAAGCTACAAGGATGTGTGCGATGTGCTGGATGAAGCACTTCCAACAACGCTTAGTCAAAGCGAACGCGAGGCGTTATACGGCAGCAATGCGGCGACTTTCTATAAACTGTCTCTATAGAACATGTAAACCTTGGGGGAGCTTAATCCTATAGCTCATCAGCCCAAGGTTTTTTTTATTTTCTCATGCTGCAGGCGGTTGACAGAAAGCATTCTATTCCGTATAGTCGAAATGGACTATACGAGATCGAATCGTTACTTAAGGGAGTCAATGAAGGATGGCCAAACGAAAAGTAAGTAACATGCTGGCTCTAGCCGTCTTATCGCTGCTTAATGAACGACCGATGCATCCGTATGAAATTGCCGCCACGATGAAACAGCGCGGAATTCCGGATGTGATCAAGCTCAACAACGGCTCGCTCTATTCGGTAGTAGATTCGCTGCTGAAGCAGGCGTGGATCGTGCCGCTGGAAACCCAGCGGGAAGGGAAGCATCCCGAGCGGACGATTTATGCACCTACGGATGCCGGCGTTGCGGAGTTTCACGATTGGATCCGAGAGCTGATTTATGCCCCCGTGAAAGAATATCCGCAATTACCGGTGGCATTATCGTTTATCGGCCATATTTCACCGAAGGAAACGGCTGCTCTCTTGGAGCAGCGAATCAACTTCGTGCAGCAAGATATCGTGCAGCGACGTGCCGGGAACGACTATGCGGTTTCGCAAGGACTTGCACGGATATTCATTATTGAGCAGGAGTTTATCGTCAACCAGTTGGAATCAGAGCTTGCTTGGCTGCGATCATTTATCCGTGAGATCAAGGATGGCAGCTTGACGAGGCCGGAGGATGGGGAGCAGGTGTGGATCGATACGACACCTATGGATGACGAAGACTCAGATGCATGACAGATGAACCGGCTAGACAGAACAATGATGTACACAATGGAGGGGAACAACTCACAATGATGGCAAAACGAAGTAATGTTGGTATTGTTGTCGCTGGTTTGCTGCTTGGCATTCTTATGGCATCCATGGATAACACCATCGTAGCAACGGCGATGGGTACGATCGTTCATGACCTGGGCGGCATGGACAAATTTGTATGGGTAACTTCCGCTTATATGGTTGCGGAAATGGCAGGCATGCCGATCTTCGGTAAACTGTCCGATATGTATGGGCGCAAAAGGTTCTTTATCTTCGGGATATTAACCTTTATGCTCGGTTCTATTCTGTGCGGTACCGCACATTCGATTATCGAGCTTAGCATTTACCGTGCCATTCAAGGGATTGGCGGCGGCGCGCTGGTGCCAATTGCTTTTACCATCATGTTCGATGCCGTGCCTCTTGAGAGCCGCGGTAAGCTGGGGGGCCTATTCGGTGCCGTATTCGGTATGTCGAGTATCTTTGGACCGCTTCTCGGTGCGTATATTACGGACTATATCGCATGGGAATGGATATTCTACATCAACCTGCCGCTTGGCCTGATTGCTTTCCTTATGATTGCTATCTTCTATAAAGAATCGGTTGAGCATGCCAAACAGCGGATCGACTGGGGCGGCGCATTCACTCTTGTCGGCGGTATCGTGTGCCTCATGTTCGCGCTTGAGCTGGGCGGCAAGAAGTATGCATGGGATTCTTCCATGATAATCGGTTTGTTTGCAGGCTTCGCCGTCTTGCTGATTGCATTCATTATGATCGAACGTAAAGTATCGGAGCCGATTATCTCGTTTAACATGTTCCGTAAACGGCTGTATTGGAGCAGTAATGCCATAGCGATGTTCAGTGGTGCCGCTTTCATTACGGCTTCCGTGTACATTCCGATCTTCATTCAAGGCGTACTCGGCGGTAAAGCGACGAATGCCGGTATGGTCCTGCTGCCGATGATGCTCGGTACGGTCGTTACGGCGACGGGCGGCGGTTTCTTGATGACGAAGATGACTTTCCGTTCCATTATGATTCCAACCCTCGGAATTCTTGTTGCTGGCAACGTGCTTCTGACGACCCTTGGCGTTGATTCAACGCGGTTTATCGTGACGTTGTTTATGATATTGGTCGGTCTTGGTATCGGAGCATCGTTCTCGGTACTTAGCAACGCAGCCATCTACTCCTTCTCGCCAAGGGAGCGCGGTGCGGCGAGTGCAACGCTTAACTTCCTCCGCTCGCTTGGGATGACCATCGGAATTACCGTATTCGGTATCGTCCAAAGCCATGTGATGACGAATAAATTGGAGGACTCCTTCGCCGGAGCGGGAGGCGACGGGGCTGCACTGCCGGCAGGTCTTGATCTCAGCGACCCGCGTGCCATTCTGACACCGGAAACGAGGGAGCAGATCCCGGCTGATGTGCTGGATAAGATCGTAGGTGCATTGTCATCTTCGATCACCTACACCTTCATGTGGGCGATCATTCCATCCGTGCTTGCCCTTGCATTCGCGTTCTTCATGGGACGGCAGAAGCTCGACGCTATGGCGGAGAGCAGTGAATACGGCTCATCCTCGCATTAATTAACACAGAGCTGCCTCAAAACGCGCAACTTGCGACGTTTGAGGCAGTTTTTTTATTGAGTGGTCTGTGCAGACTTGCTAATGAATTGTTGCATTAAAGACAACATTTCCCCCTACTAAGCGTTCATACGTACCTATATGTTGCAGGAAATGCAACAATTCTAATCAGATTGGCCGCCAAATGGCGATAACGGGAGTATATGTTGCAGAATAGGCAATAATTTCGCAATGAGCCCTCTTTTTCTCGAGAAATGTTGCATAAAAGGCAACAATCAGCTGATCAGAGCTGAAGCAGCTGCTTGCAGCTATTATCACTTCACAGGATTAAGATACTCTCTTCTTGTTCATATTGAATAACAAAGGGAGGCTAATAAAGATATGAAAGGCAATAGAGTAGCAACCGCGCTGATGACCTTCATCCTCATCGCGGCGATTTTAGGACAAAGCGCACAAGCCGAGCCGGCTTCGACATCATCTCCGGAAGGCAAGCAAGTCATCTATATTGATGAGCGTGATTATGAAGGTGAGCTATTACAATGCGTGAAGCTTATTAATAGAAATATCAATTATATGAATGAAGAGGATAATGCCGCGAATAAGGGAATTCTGACATCCGGCTATAAAGCCAGAGTCAGCGAGTTCACGCCTGGATTTCGTGTAGTTGAAGCTAAATTACGCAACGTGGGCAAAAACCGCAGTGGCGAATATGTGGCATATGTAGATGTGGACAGTAAATTAGAGAAGAAGCCGATGATTACAACGATCATGTACGTCTTGAAGCAAGAAAACAACGAATGGCTGATTGATCAGACCGATTAGCCGTCAAACTCCGGTCCCCCAATCGACTGAATTCGACTTCACCGACTGACAGTATATTCGCCCTCCTTCTGGTAAATTTAGGACCAAAGGAGGAGGGGATCTATGCCCGACAATGCAGTGCCGCCGCAAACAAGCTCCACAATAAGTGGACACAATCCGCTGCCGAGCTCACCGCCCCAATGGAATTCTACACAAGTAACCATTCACTTGACAATTGCACTTGTGCTTGCGTTCCTCAGTGCCTGGTTTCTGCCTAAAGGGTATAATCTGTCTGCCGTCATTCTATCCGAGCTATATATGATCTTCGCCATTGGCAAAGGCAAGCTGAACCATCCGCTTGGCATCCTCATTAATGAACGCAACCTCATGAGTCTGTCCAGGCTGCAAATCACGCTATGGACGGTGCTCTTCACATCGACTTATTTTACCGTCCTTGTAGGGAATCTCGCACTCCATCCGGAACATCCGCTGCAGCTTAAGTTTGATTCGACTGTCCTTGCTCTGATGGGCATCAGCAGTGTGTCAGCGATCTTCAGCCCCATGATTAATGGAGCGAAGAAGAACCGCGCAATTGATGACTCCCTTAAGGTTCAACTTGTGCAAAGCGCCGCTGAGGCCTATAACAAGAGCACGCAAGAAATCGAAACGAGCATGCAAGGTACCCTTTATGCGAATCCCTCTTACAAAGACGCGCAGTTCAGCGATATATTTGAAGGGGAAGAAATGCAAAACCATGCGTACATCGATATCGCCAAAGTGCAGATGTTTCTGTTTACAATGATGGCATTGACGGTCTATTCTGTGACCATTTACTCAACCCTGATGACGCAAGATCTCGCAGCAATAGATCGGTTTCCCGCACTGCCGGAAGAGCTTGTTGGGTTAATCGGGATCAGCAACGGGGGTTATTTAACGAGTAAGATTATTAACTTTACAAAGTCGAGACCCACTTAAGAGATTCCATTACTTATAACAGAGCCGTTTCTCCAATGCCGACAGGCTGGGAGAGGCGGCTTTTTTGGCGCGGTCGAAAGTTGAAAGCTGTTTACCCAATCTTTTGATTGTCTAAACCGATCCATTAGGCCAAATGGCACATCTTAACAAATGCTTCACAATACATTAACCGCTGCTTTACAATACCAGCCGCACCATTAACTGCCGCTTTACAATGGGTACTTATAATCAGAATTGTACATAACGAAAACGACAATAAACCATTCCAGAAGGGTGATACGAGCTAAATGTCTATGAAAAAAACGCTAATGATTTCCGCACTTGCCGCAGCACTGAGTACTTCGGCAGTGAGTGTAGTCTCCGCCGCATCCGTAACAAACGCATCGACGGTAGATCTCACAATCAATGACACGGCATTCCATGTCCGTTCCATCCAAGCAAACAACACAGTGCTATACGCGCTGAGAGATTTGGGAACAGCGGCAGGCGTGCAATTCATGGTCAATGTTAAATCGGGCGTAACGGCATACTTCAACAACCACGCAATCGAGCTTCATGCAGGTTCGAACGCAGCATTGGTTGATGGCGAAGCAGTAAGTTTGCAAGAAGCTGTACAAAGCGTAAATGGCAGCTATTATGTATCTCTTGAAGACTTCGTAAGCGCGTTTGGCGTTGATTCTTCGACAGATGCTTCCGGCAAGATCGCAATTGATGCCGTAGCTAAGATCCACGCGGATGACATCCGCTGGATTGATGCGGATCGTTTGCTGGCATCCCAATTGACTGAAGAAGGCCGTATTGACTATATCGTTAACGCTCACACAGGTGCATATACACAATTGTTGGTTTCTACAACGGCTTCTGATCTGACTGTATCTCCTAACGGTAAGCTTGCTGTTTACACAGACGGCGATGGCATCGTAAATATCATCGATCTTGCTGGCAAGTTCCCAGCTGCTAAAGTGGTATCGTCAGATAACTCCATTAAACCTGAGTTGGTTTGGTCGGCGGACAGCTCCGCAATCTACTTCCTGCAAGGTGACAAAGGCTCCGTGGTCGCTAAGATGAACGTTGCTGATGGTTCCATTACGAAAGTATTGGATGACAAAGTCGATTACAAATCCGGACTGGCTGTTTCCGCTGACGGCAAGAAGTTCTTCTACACGGTTATCAAACCGGGTGCAGTAACTGCTGATGCTAATAAGCCGGTTGATGCTGATGATGTAGCAATCGACAACACAGGTACGGAGCCGCAGCTTTACAGCTTTGATTTCTCGGCAAGTACAAACAAGCCCGTGAAATTGACAACAACAACAGATGACAAAGTGTTCGTAGGCGCAGCAGCAGACGGCAGCAAAGCTTTCTATGTGAGCGTTGAAGACAACAAGCCATCTTCCCTTGTAGCCGTAGCATTGGACAAAACCGTAACGAAGCTGATCGGCGATAAAGACGTCCTTCAAGCTACACAAGCCGGCGACAAAATCTATGTACTTGCTGATTCCGCGGACGTTACAAGCGCTTATGAAGTAAACATCGCAACTGGCGCTGTAACAACGCTTGGCAAAGTAGAAGGCAACGTAAGTGAAGTTGTAGCTGCAGCAGGAACACCAATTGCTTTCGTGATGGACGATGCAGTTTATGTGAAATCGGAGAGCGGCCTTAAGAAAGTAACGAACTAATTCAATTCCAGTGTTCTAAATTGAGAGGAGAACTTCCACAGATGAAAACAAAATGGTTTAAAAGTTTAAGCTTCGCCCTTATCGCACTTACAGTCGCATTCGGTTCCGTATCCGTTGCGAGTGCTTCCAGCAAATTGAGCGGCCGCATCGTAATCAATGGTTCATCGGCACTTCTGCCATTGACACTGCAAGCTGCTAACGAGTTCAAGAAGCTGAACCCGAAAGTTAGAATCTCCGCATCGGCTGCAGGTTCCATCACGGGTCCTCAATCGGTTCGTAAAGGTATTGCTGACATCGGCGCTGTTGACTGGGATGCCACGAAAGATGTACCGGGTTTCAAAGCTTTCACAGGTCAAGTTGCTAATAAAGTAGCCGTTATTCCATTCGCAGCAATCACAAACAGCAACGTTGGCATTAGCAGCTTGTCCACGGAGCAGCTGCAAGGTATCTTCTCCGGTAAAATTACCAACTGGAAAGAAGTTGGCGGAGCAGACAAGGACATTATCGTAGTAAACCGTGCATTCGGTTCCGGTACACGCGTTAACTTCCAAATGAAGGCGCTAAATGGTACTGATTTCATGACAAAAGGTTCTAACTATAAAGAAGTGAAGTCGAGCGGTGACATGAAAACAGCCATCGAAACGACGCCAAACGCAATCGGTTATATCGACCTTGTCTATGTGACAAGCAAAATGACTGGGCTTAAAATCAACAACGTTGCTCCAACAGAAGCTAACGTAATCAACGGTACTTACAAAGTGTGGGGCTACGGTTACTACATGACAAAAGGCCAACCAACTGGCGCTACTAAAGCATTCATCGACTACGTACAGAGCAAGAAGTTCCAAACCGGATCGCTTAAGAAGCTTAAATTTATCCCGATCTCGGCCATGAAATAAGATGTAGCGGAGCCGGCTTATCGCATTAACAATTGCGAGGCCGGCTCTAACTTTGAACACTTGAAAGGAGAGCAGCGTCATGAGCATGATGGACATCCCTGTATCCAGCGAATTGGGACGTAGCCTTGAGAATTCATCCGGTCGCAAATTCAGCCGCAAAGCACGGCTTTCGTTCTATAACCGTACGTTTCGCATGATCTGTATCGCAAGTGCTGTCTTCGTATGTGTTATTCTATTCTCGATTTTGTTCCTGATGGGCCGCACGGGCGTACTTACGTTCGAGACGGTTTCCGTGAAAGATTTCTTCTTCTCCACTGAATGGGTACCTGAGAATGATCAATACGGCGCATTTATCTTTATATTCGGTACATTCGCCTTAACCCTGCTGACAATGGTGATTTCCGTACCGCTGTCTGTCATAATTGCAATCTTCTTATCCGAAATGACGCCGGCATGGCTCAAGACGATGCTGCGCCCTGTACTTGATTTGCTCGTAGGTATTCCTTCGGTAGTCTACGGTTTTCTTGGTATGACTGTTCTTATCCCAATGCTCCGTACCGTAACAGGAACGAATATGGGCGATGGTATTCTAGCGGCGGCTATCGTGCTCACGATTATGACATTGCCGACCATCAGCCGGATCACGGATGATTCCATCGTAGCGGTTCCGAAGAAATTCAGGGATGCTTCGTATGCACTGGGTTCAACTAGATTTCAAACCATCGTAAGAGTCGTACTGCCTGCTGCGAAGAGCGGCATCATGTACGCAGTTATTCTCGGTATGGCACGCGCAATCGGTGAAACGATGGCTGTTGTAATGGTAATCGGTAATACCCCTCAGCTCGCGGATGCACTGTTCAAGCCGACGGCTGTATTGACCAGTAATATCGTTATGCAAATCGCGAATGTCCCGTTTGATTCCACTTGGAACTACGCGCTATATATGATGGGCTTTATCCTGCTCATTATCTCGCTCCTCATGATCGTAATCGTAAGGCTATTCCAAGGCAGAGGAGTGAAATCATAACATGAGTACAGGCAAAGGGACGACTTCTATTCCTAATCCGTTTGCGGCACGCAGAGGTTTCAATCATCTGAGCAACCGGCTGTTTACTTTCGTTGTATGGACGATCGGGTTGTGCACGATACTATTCATTTGTGGACTGCTGTTCTTGATTTTGCAAAAAGGACTCCCGGAACTCGATTGGGGCTTCTTGTACGGACTTCCGAGTGAGATGGAAGAGGGCGGCGGTATCGGCCCGTTAATCTTCAACTCGTTCTATGTGCTTGCAATATCACTGGTGATTTCGATTCCGCTTGGGATGGCAGCCGGTATCTACTTGGCTGAGTTCGCGCCAGCGACGAAGTTTATCGCTTTTATCCGGATTTGCGTAGAAGGACTTGCTTCCGTACCTTCGATTATTTTCGGTCTGTTTGGAATCGCGTTGTTTGTTGAAGCATTTGATGTTGGCCTTACGATCATTGGCGGTGCTGTCAGCTTAGCCTTCTTGAACCTGCCGGTTCTGACACGGGTAACGGAAGAAGCGATTCGTGCGGTACCGAAAGAGATGAAGCATGCTTCGTTCGCCCTCGGAAGCACTCATCTGCAAACGATCTTCCGCGTCCTTGTTCCGGTTGCATTGAACGGTATTATTACCGGTATCTGTCTGACTGCTGGTCGTGCCTTCGGTGAGAGTGCCGTTATCATCCTGACTGCCGGCGTTTCTTCTTCCGGTGAGATGTGGGATTTCAGCTTGTTCTCGCCCGGCGCTACACTTGCGGTTCACCTCTGGTATGTACAGTCTGAAGCCATCGTCCCGGATGCACAGCTAATCGCTGAGAAAGCTGCTGCCGTACTTGTCTTCGTCGTCCTGCTCATTAATATTGTCTTCCGTGTCCCGCTGTGGCTGAACGCGCGCAGATCCCGTTAATTTCGCAAGCTTGCCTCACTGAAAGGAGAGATATGTATGACTATTGCTGTATTGGAACGGCTGACAACTGAAGAACTACTTACGAATATGCCGACTGCAGAAGCTCAGGTAAAGACTTCAGATCATGCATTATTGACAGCTTTCATTAGGGAAGCAGCAATCGTGAACGTATCTCACACTTGCCAGGATGTCATTTCGCAATTCGCGTTAACGCCGGATCATGAATGTGTTGTGGTTTGCGATGACATGGAGCGACCGATTGGACTTGTTATGCGAAATAAACTTACCATCATCCAGACGCATCGATTCGGCAGAGAGCTGTATTACGGCCGTTCCATTGCGAAGCTTATGGATCGTCAGCCGCTCATCGTGCATCAAGGCGTTTCCATACAGGAGCTGCTTGATCGTGCGTTAGGTCGTGAAGAGAAAACGTTGTACGACTGTGTGCTAGTAACGGAGAATGATCGTTTCATCGGTATGCTGACCATGGCGGATTTGCTGAAAATGTCCCGATTACTCCAGCAGCGAAGTGTGAAGGCACAAGTGAACATGATCCACGGTGCGGAAGTGATGATCGAAGAAATCGACCGTTCCATCGTTCATGTGCAGGAAGCTTCACAGCTAGGCGAATCGATGTCGAGAGAAATGCTGGATTTGACGCTCAAAGGCAAGAACGAGCTCGATAAAGTGTCGAAGGCCTTTCATAATCTGACGAATCGTACAGATGTTCAGGAAAGTCAAATCAGCGATTTGCAAGATCGTGCCGGATCGATTGATAAGGTGTCAAAGCTGATTCGCGGACTTGCGGATCAATGTAATTTACTTGCGGTTAATGCCGCGATCGAAGCGGCTCGTGCCGGTGAGCATGGGAGAGGCTTTGCGGTTGTGGCCGATGAGGTTCGGAAATTGGCTACGCAGACGAAAGAATCCGCAGAGGATATTAATCGGCTGATTGGCTCCATTATGGAAGCGGTCAAGGAAACGGTTCATTTGGTCAGTCTAGGCAAGACGGAAGCAGATACGAGTCAAGTGTACATAAAAGAAGCAGCGGACGTATTCCAACAGCTGTTCCATGCAGCTGCCGGCAGCAGCAACAGCTCGAGTGAGATCGGCAAGCTGTCGAACCAAGCCTACTTGCAATCGCAGCGTGTAACGGAGCAAATGAAGCAATTGATTCAAGATTTGCAAGTGAAAGAGTGAATTTTAATACTGCGTTTACAAAACGAACATATTAGATAAACAAATTCACGCTATCCTAGTTCAAGGTAGGCCTGAATCGGACGGTTAACCAGTCCACCCAATACGGAGGAATATGCCATGCAATCAACAGCTTCCCAGACTTTGATCGATATTCATAAATTAAATTTACATTATGGTCAATTCCACGCCTTGAAGGACGTATCGATGGATATTCCGGAGAAAGCGATCACCGCTTTCATAGGACCATCGGGCTGCGGTAAATCAACGCTGCTTCGTACGCTTAACCGGATGAATGACATGATTCCAGGCACAAGAATCGAAGGCAAAATCACAATCGGCGGTGCGGACATCTATTCGAAAGAAGTGGACGTGGAGACACTGCGCAAGAAAGTCGGCATGGTATTCCAACAGCCGAATCCATTCCCGAAATCCATTTATGATAACGTAGCGTACGGCCCGCGCTTGCACGGCATTCGCAGCAAACAAAAGTTGGATGAAATCGTGGAATCCAGCCTTCGTTCCGCTGTTTTGTGGGACGAAGTAAAGGATTACCTGAAGCGTTCCGCGCTTAGCCTATCCGGCGGACAACAGCAGCGACTCTGCATTGCGCGTGCAATTGCCGTCAACCCTGACATCCTGCTTATGGACGAAGCGACTTCTGCACTTGATCCGATCTCGACCCTGAAGATCGAAGAATTGGCACAAGAGCTGAAAGATAAATATACAATCGTCATGGTTACACACAACATGCATCAAGCGGCTCGTGTTTCCAACCAGACGGTATTCTTCCTAAACGGTGAAGTGGTGGAGTTCTCAGAGACAGAGAAGCTGTTCTCGAATCCACGCGATCAACGTACGGAAGATTACATTAGCGGCCGTTTCGGCTAATTCCTAAACCACAGAGGGAGAGCATTTAAGCGATGATGACGAAGCGCAAAGAATTTGATCATGGACTCGAGGAATTGAACGAGCTGATCGTACAAATGGGTCAACGGGTAGAAGCGGTTATCGCGAAGGCGATGGACGCACTGGAAACGATCGATGTGCCTGCTGCAAAGCAAATCATTCAAGATGACAAATCGATCAATAAGATCGAAGAGAAAATTTCGGAACTGGGTGCGATGCTAATTGCTACTCAGCAGCCGGTTGCTAAGGATTTAAGACGTATCCTGGTCGCTTTCCGGATTGCCTCCGATCTTGAGCGCATGGCCGATCTGGCCGTAGACGTAGCCAAAGTCGTGCTGAGATTGGAAGGGCAAGTATTGATCAAACCATTGATTGATTTGCCGCGCATGACGCAGATCGTACAGATGATGACTTACGAAGCGATTCAATCGTTCGTACAAGAGAATGTCAACATGGCTTATAAAATGGCCAAAGACGATGACCTGGTCGATGCGCTTTATTCACAGATCATCCGCGAGCTGTTCTCGCTCATGATGGAAAATCCGAAAACGATCTCCCAGGCCAATCTGCTTAGCTTCGTAGGACGTTACATCGAACGTTTTGCGGATCATGCAACGAACATTGGGGAATCGGTTGTATACCTGGTAACAGGCTCAAGACCTGATTTGAACTCTTAATTCTTAATGATCAAGCAGCACTAATATTCTCTATAGCATGCCCATAAAGCAGCCGATTCGAAGCGCATCTTTACTTCGAATCGGCTGCTTTTTGCAGCTTAGGGAGCTCTTTAAGCAAAGAGACCATGCGCTGCTGCTGCGATGGATTCCAATAATCGGAACGCCAAGCGGCAACCAGCTTCCAAGCTTGCGGTTGACCTGGCAGCGGAAGTCGAAGAAGACCTCCGGGCAATTGAGGTGCTGCAAGGCTGGGGAGAAAGGCCAGTAAAGAACCGGCTCGAACTGCGTTCAAGGCTAAGTCGATGCGATCCGTAGTCAGTGGACTGATGAGCTTAAGTTGTTCGTTGGCGGACCAGTTACTCAGCGCATCTTCAATGGAGGGATCTGCAAGCTTGACATAAGCTTGACCATGAAGCAGAAACGTGGACGTGTTGTTGTCGCGCACATCAAGTAATGGATGTGCCTTAGTCGTATATAGCGATAGCCGATCCTCAAGCAACAGCTCCGATTGACAGCTTTGCAGCTCACGCTCATAACGCGGCGAATGTCCGTACACAATAAGGTCAAGCTTGCCTGCATGAAGCTGCTCGAATAAACGGTCGGTTTCGCCGGTGACCAGGTTGATCTGTAAAGTGGATGCTTCCGCAGCGAGCCGATACCAATTTCCGCTGAATAGGACAGAGGAAGCGGCATCCGTACAGCCGATTATATATTGATGTTTCCCATCTTGGCGATACGATGCGAACCGTTCCTGTGCCTCGCGATACAGACGGTCAATGCCTTCGGCATACTGATACAGCAGTTTTCCGGATTCCGTGAGCATGACCTTCCCTGTCTTCATCTCGAAGAGCGGCGTTCCCCATTCTTCCTCAAGCTTCTTCATATGAAAGCTGACGGTTGGCTGCTTAATTCCGAGCTCATCGGCAACGGCAGTCACCTTACGGAGCCGCTCAATCAATACCAAAATCTGCAATCTTAATATATTCATAATATATGCGCTCCAGTAACGAGTTATTATTTATTTATTCTATAATAACCACTCACTATATACAATTCATCTATGTAGTTTTTGCATTCCGTTAACACTTCGAAAATATACGATTAATACGTGACGTCTATACTAAGTCTTGTAAAACAAATAACCGCGCAGGAGCGGAAGGAGAAAAGAACTGAAATGAAAAAGGCATTACTAATTGTTGTAGCTCTGATGTTGACAATCGGTTTGGCGGCTTGCGGCTCGAAGAACGAGGAGAGCACGAACTCCAACTCACAAAATAGCGGTACGAATAACGCAGGCGCAGGTGAAGCACTAAGCGGTTCCATTCTTGCAACGGGATCATCGGCACTTCAACCACTGGTTGAACAAGTGTCCAAGAAGTTCATGGAAGACGCGAAATACTCCGGCGTTACCGTTCAAGTTCAAGGTGGCGGCAGCGGTACAGGGCTGACTCAAGTATCCGGCGGTCAAGCAACAATCGGTAACTCCGATATCTTCGCTGAAGAGAAGTTCACGGATGCTGACGCAGACAAAGCCAAAGAATTGGTTGACCATCAAGTAGCAGTTGTAGCTATGGCAACTGTAATCAATAAAGACATCGCAGTAGACAACCTGACTAAACAACAGCTTGTTGACATCTTCACTGGTAAAGTGAAGAACTGGAAAGAAGTCGGCGGCGCAGATGAGAAAATCACAATCGTTAACCGTCCGGGCAGCTCAGGCACACGTAAAACGTTTGAGAAATACGCGCTTGGCACGAAATCCGAAGATGTTCAAGGCTCTATCCAAGAAGATTCCTCAGGTACAGTTAAGAAGCTTGTTGCAGAAACACCGGGCGCTATCGGTTACCTTGCCCTTTCCTACATCGATGACACTGTAAAAACAGTGAAATATGAAGGCGTAGAAGCTAAAGAAGAAAACATCGTGTCCGGAACTTATCCGGTATGGGCTTATGAGCACATGTACACGAAAGGCGAGCCGGATGCAGCAACTAAAGCATTCCTTGATTACATGACTAGCGATGAAGTTCAAAACGGTGATGTTGTAGAGCTTGGTTACATTCCAATGAATAAAATGCAAGTGAAACGCGATGTTGACGGCAATATCACGAAATAAGTAATCCTAAACAAATAGCACAGTCATTAGAGGTGGATACACTCCGCCTCTACTTGCCTGTCATGAGAATGTTAGTTGAAGGAGAGAAGATTCATGGAGCAGCCCGCTCGTACAAATAAGAAACGGATTCAAACGGGGAAGACAACTAGAACATTCGTGAAACCGCATGTCATGGAGGAATGGGTAGGTAAAGTTTATACAGCGCTTTGTATTCTAGTCCTCGTCATCACGATCGCTGCTATTGTCTATTTCGTTTCTTCCCGTGGTTTGACTACGTTTATTATGGATGGCGTTAGCCTCGGCGGGCTGCTTAGCGGCTTGAAATGGGATCCGGAAGGTGATATTCCGCTTTATGGCGCACTGCCATTCATCTTCGGATCATTCAGTACTTCTATTCTTGCGGCCTTGCTCGCAGCACCTCTTGGTATCTGCGCAGCCGTGTTCATGACCCAAATTATGCCTGGTCTCGGTAAAAAAGTGCTGCAGCCGGTTATTGAGCTGCTCGCTGGTATTCCATCGGTTGTTTTCGGATTTGTTGGTCTTAGTATTGTTGTACCCGCGCTCCGGGCGTTATTCCCGGGCCAAGGTATCGGAATTGCGGCGGGAGCCATCGTGCTCTCGCTCATGATTTTGCCAACGGTAACAACGATTGCTACGGATGCACTGGCTGCATTGCCTCGCGGTTTGAAGGAAGCTTCCTTCGCGCTTGGTGCTACTCGCTGGCAGACGATTTACCGGACTGTTCTTCCTACTACGTTGCCAGCGCTCTTAACGGGGGTTGTTCTTGGGATGTCCCGTGCCTTCGGCGAAGCATTGGCTGTACAAATGGTCATCGGTAACTCGCCGCATATCCCGCATTCGTTGTTTGAATCAGCATCGACGCTGACGAGTGTCATTACACTCGATATGGGTAACACGGTTATGGGCTCTACGCACAACAATGTGTTGTGGTCGCTCGCCCTTATACTGCTCAGCATGACCTTTGTATTTGTATTCATAGTCCGCTTCTTGGAAAGGAGAAACCAACGATGAACGCCAAAACCGCAGATCGTATCGCCACAGGTGTTATTATCGCCGTAGCTTCACTTATCGTTCTTATTTTGGCGGGATTGCTCGGTTTTATCCTCTTCCGCGGAGTAGGACATATCAGCTTTCATTTCTTGACCTCCGCACCACAAACGATTAAGGCCGGAGGCGGCATTGGACCACAGCTCTTCAATTCCTTGTTCTTGCTTGTATTGACACTTATCATTACGATTCCACTCGGACTTGGCGCCGGGATTTATATGAGTGAGTATGCGAAACCGGGCCGTCTGACGGATTTCATTCGGTTGGTTGTCGAGGTGCTCTCGTCCTTCCCGTCCATCGTAGTTGGTCTGTTTGGTCTTCTAGTTATCGTTAACTTGTTCGGTTTCGGGTTCTCCCTATTCTCCGGCGCATTAGCACTGACCGTGTTCAACTTGCCGCTTATGGTTCGGATTACAGAGCAATCGCTCAGCGGCGTACCGCGTGAGCAGAAGGAAGCCAGCTTGGCGCTTGGATTGTCGCGTTGGAAGACGATCACATCCGTCATGCTTCCGATCGCAATGCCCACGATTGTAACAGGTACGATTCTTGCTTCGGGCCGTGTATTCGGCGAAGCAGCTGCGCTGCTCTTCACAGCCGGCATGAGCTCGCCGCGCCTGGATTTCACCAATTGGAATCCGCTGAGCCCATTCTCGCCGCTGAATCCGTTCCGTCCGGCTGAGACGCTGGCGGTGCATATTTGGAAAATTAACAGTGAAGGCTTGGCTCCGGATGCAGCAGAAATTGCTGCTGGTGCATCTGCTGTCTTGCTCTTAATGGTTCTATTGTTCAACTTCTCCGCACGATGGTTTGGCAGATACTTGCATCGTAGATTTACAGCAACCAAATAGGGAAGGGTGACGAACATGCAAACAGAAGGATTGGTAGCCAAGGATCTTCGTGTATTCTACGGAGAGAAGGAAGCAATCAAGGGCGTATCGCTCGCATTCGCCCCGCGCGAAGTAACGGCATTAATCGGACCTTCAGGTTGCGGTAAATCCACATTTCTGCGCAGCTTGAACCGAATGAATGATACAATTGATGGTGTACGTACGTCCGGAGAGATCTGGATGGACGGCGAGAATGTGAATGAAGCCGGTGTCGATGTTGTTCTGCTGCGCCAGAAAATCGGTATGGTTTGGCAGCGCCCGAACCCGTTTCATAAGTCCATCTATGAGAATATCGCGTTCGGACCGCGTTACCATGGGGTGAGAAACAAGAAGCAGCTAGACGAAATCGTTGAGGATTGCCTGCGTAAAGCGGCTCTGTGGGATGAAACGAAAGATCGACTTCACAATTCAGCGCTTGCACTTTCAGGCGGCCAACAGCAGCGTCTATGTATCGCTCGTTCGATTGCCGTTAAACCGAAAGTCATCTTGATGGATGAGCCTGCATCAGCACTCGATCCGGTATCGACTGCGAAGGTAGAGGAATTGATTTCGGAGCTCAAGCAGGATTTCAGCATCGTCATCGTTACTCACAATATGCATCAAGCAGCAAGGGTGTCAGATAAGACAGCGTTCTTCTATATGGGCAAAGTCGTGGAGTATGATCAAACGGACAAAATCTTCACGAATCCGTCCGAGAAAGCTACCGATGATTACATATCGGGACGTTTCGGGTAATCCATCACAGGAGGCGACGAAGATGATCAAGCGTAAAGAGCTGGACGAGGGATTGGCGCTTCTGAGACAGAAGCTGATTGAGATGGGGAACCGCGTCGAATTGGGACTGGCCAGCGCGATGAAGGCGCTCGAGGAAGTGGATGTCGATGCGGCACGAATCATTATTGCGGAGGACATTAAGCTTAATCAGCTGGAAGAGAGCATTGACGAGATCGGCGCTCGTATGATTGCTACGCAGCAACCGGTGGCGAAGGATTTGCGACGCGTTCTGATCGCCTTCAAGATGGCTGCTGATCTGGAGCGAATGGGCGATCTTACCGTCGATATCGCGAAGGTCGTTGTACGTCTTGAAGGACAGACGCTCATGAAGCCTTTGGTTGATCTGCCCCGTATGGCTGAGATTGCCGGTCAAATGATCCGCGAATCGATCCAATCCTACGTACAGGAAAATGTGAATCTCGCCTGCAAGATGGCAAAGGACGACGATCAAGTGGATGCACTGTTCGCGGAAGTTATCCGTGATTTGTTCGCCGTCATGATTGAGAATCCGAAGACCATCTCGCAAGGCAGCTTGATCAGCTTCGTAGGCCGCTATATTGAGCGGATCGCCGATCATGCCACGAATATCGGCGAAAGCGTTGTATTTCTCGTGACAGGCAAACGTCCGGATTTAAATATGTAAATCTGTAATAGTTTGGTAAAACCGGTGCTGCGCATAAGGCGTGGCAGCGGTTTTTTTACGTGCAGTTAACAATAGGACAATACTTCCATCACACTTTATTCCTACAATGGTACATAAGGGATAGTCAAAAAGACTCACGCCTAAGAGGGATTCATATGAACGAAATCAGCTATGGATTATTAGACAAAACAATGCTGCATCGTTTACAGGAAAATTGGCATCAGGGTGGCATTGGTGTGATTGCCTTGCAGCTGCTTCAGGGTACTCCTGTCTCGGTTGCCTTGGTTTTGGATGAATGGGTGATGGAACAGGATGGGCTTATTTGGCACAGTACGATGGGGGACGACCGGTTTTATTTCTTAGCTTGCGGCTTGGAGGCACCAAAGGAGCTGGAGTTAAGGCTTCAAGTCGGGATCAATGAGTTGAAGATGAAATTATGTAAAGCCTTCGAGGCAAACCGGATCGTGAATATGAAAGAGCTGGATGGGAAACCGGATTTTGCAGTAGGACATGCTGTTTCTTATCCTTCAGCGGTGAACGGCCGCTCCATTGAAGCTAGTATGTATGAAGCCATTAAGGAAGCCTACGAGATGGTGATCCGCTTCAGGTCGGGGGAGCGGGATGAGCAGCAGGAGCAGGAGCAGGAGCAACAGCAACAGCAGCAACAGCAACAGCAGGAAACTTACTTTAGCAGTATCCCATCGTATGTGACGATCGGGTCATTAGCTAAGTCGGTGCCTATATTTGCGCCGGGTTCGCTCGTTTCCGACCTTTCTCGGATGTTCGAATCCAATCCTCATATTCAAGGTGCGGTTGTTGTGCAAGAAGGCCGGCCGATCGGGCTTGTGATGAAAGAAAATATGAATCAGCTGCTGGCAGGGCAGTTTGGTCTGCCGCTCTATTGGAATAGAGCGATTGCCAGAATTATGGACAAGGAAGCGCTTGTAGTGGATGCAGAGCTGCCTGTGGAGCAAGTTGTGCAACTTGCAATGGCAAGGGATATCTCCCGTCTCTATCATCTTGTCCTTATTACGCGCGGCGACAAATTTGTTGGGGCAGCTTCGGTGCGCTCGATTCTGGAGTGCATGACACAGCTGCGAACCGAGGAAGCGCGGACTGCGAACCCGCTTACGGGACTGCCGGGCAATGCGTCTATTCAGCGCGAAATGCAGCGACGGATCGATGCGGGCAGACCGTTCACGATTATTTATGCGGATTTGGATTATTTCAAATGGTTTAACGATTGCTTCGGGTTCAGCCAAGGGGATGCGCTGATTCGGTTTCTCGCGTCCGTACTTCAAGAGGTTGCGCAGGTTGGCGGGAAACGGGATGATTTTATCGGCCATATCGGCGGGGATGATTTCATCATGCTGACTGATCGATTGGAGTCGGAGAAGCTGTGTCGTCTGCTGCTTGCAAGGTTCGATAGCGGCGTTAAATCTTATTATGGGACTGCTCATGTACCGAGCGTTGTTGACCGGAGCGGGGTGGCGGTGCAGCAAGAGGGCGTCACGTTATCGTTGTCGCTTCTCAGCTGGAATGGGGCCATTCCATTAACTACAGCAATAATTTCACAAGCGGCAGCGCGGGTAAAGAAGCAGGCGAAAAGGATTCGCGGCAGTGCCTATGTTGCCAGCGATGTATTCGGAGAGCAGCTGGGAGAGGGAATGACGTGACAGTAACTAGAGAAACCAATCAGATGGGCATTATATATTTTGCTTGGCAGGGCAAAGCGATCGAGCTAGAAGACGTAAAGGTGAAGCTGGATGCAAAGTGGCGGTGTTTCGCCGAACAAGTCATGACGGAGCAAGATTCGGTCAGTACAACCGGACTTTCGAAGCTATGGCTGCTCGATGATCTGTTCGTATGCCTTTCTCTCCCTCCTACGCGGTTCGGTTCACCGGAAGAGGAACTGCTAACGATAGGCAGCAGATTGAAGCTCGACTGGGAAGAGCGGTTTATGGCCGCTGAGTTCGGCGGTGCGATTCCGGAGCTAAAGCTCCATGCAGGTGTTTCCTTCTTGAATGGCGGCATCGTGTCAGAGGAGGAGCGGCTGTATGATGGCATTAAACGCGCGATTATCCACGGACAGCCAACCGGCGCGACGGAGCGCAGCTTGAAGCGCAGAGCGCTGGAGCAAATTCTCATGGAGCGGCTCATTCATCCGGTCTATCAGCCGATTATCTCGCTGCAATGCGGGACCGAGGCTGCATACGGATATGAGGCGCTTTCTCGCTTACCCGATAAACGCTGGTTTGACGGACCGCTGCAGCTGTTTGATTTTGCCTCCGAGGAGGGGTTGACTTACTCATTAGATCTACTGGCTCGGGAGCGTGCAATCGAAGGAAGTGCAGGATTGTCTGCCGGGCAGAAGCTATTCATCAATATTACCGCTAAGATTATGAATGACCCCTCCTTCACAACAGGGCGCACCATGCTGCTGCTGGAGAAGTATGGGCTGTCTCCGCATCATGTTGTGTTCGAAATTACGGAGCGCAGCTCCATTGAGGATTTTGGTGCGGCGAAGAAGATTCTGCAGCATTACCGTACCCAAGGCTATCAGATTGCCATCGACGATGCGGGGGCGGGTTATTCGTCGCTGCAGTCCATCGTAGAGCTGGAGCCGGATTATATCAAGATCGATCGCTCACTTATTCATGGCATCCATCAGGACGGCATGAAGGCCCATTTGGTCCAAACGTTTACGGAGCTGGCTGCCAAAATGGGCATCTCGCTGGTTGCGGAAGGAATCGAGGAAGAGAGCGAGCTTCAATATATCAAGTCCATTGGCGTTCACTACGCGCAAGGGTACCTGCTTGGCAGACCGCAGCCTTCTATTGCATAACCTAATGATGGGAATGGGGGAGTATCGCGTAAAATGAGCTTCATTCGTCCCCAACTGGCCACCAAAATAATTCTAACGAATCAGAGAGGTCTTATTTAAAGGTTTTGAGGTGGTTTGGAGCCGCTCTACCTCAAATAAGACCTATGGAGTTCGTTAGATTCTAGGAGCCGAGAGTTTGAGCGAAATAAGACCTGTACGGTTCGTTAGATAATGGCGGAATAGGGATTCGAAAATGTTAGAGGGTGGCATAGGGGAAACCTTATGCCACCTTTTAATTTAGTGGAGCCATCGCAGCATTCTCTGCCGAGGCAGAATGATGACGACAAACTTGGTTTCGCACAGCAATCTGTGCCGAGGCAGAATGATGATTTGAAACTTGGTTTCACACAGCAATCTGCCTGGGAAAGTGTGTTCGCTTTATGCTATGATAAGCACTAGGAATAATAAGGTGAGGTGTGCTTGTCGGATGGATAAATGGGTATTGATTGATGGTAACAGTATCATTTATAGAGCATTCTTCGCGATGCCGCCGCTTACGAATTCGTCGGGGCTGCATACGAATGCGGTGTACGGTTTTACAACTATGCTGCTCAAACTGCTGGAGGAAGAGAAGCCGACGCATATGCTGGTTGCCTTCGATGCGGGCAAGATCACGTTCCGTCATGAAGGCTATGCGGAATATAAAGGCGGTCGGGAGAAAACACCGTCCGAGCTGTCAGAGCAATTCCCTGTGCTCAAAGAGCTGCTGCGCTCATTCGGAATTGCGCAATACGAGCTGCCGGGGTATGAGGCCGATGATATTATCGGGACACTCAGCCGATTGGCGGATGAGGGCGGCATTGAAACGGTAGTCGTATCCGGCGACAAGGATATGCTGCAGCTGGCTTCCGATCATGTCACGATTGCGCTCACGCGCAAAGGGGTCACGGACGTAGAGCGCTATAATCCGTCCGGCATCCAAGAACGTTACGGTCTAACGCCGCTGCAAATTATCGACCTTAAGGGTCTGATGGGCGATACATCCGATAATATCCCGGGCATTCCGGGCGTCGGGGAGAAAACGGCGCTGAAGCTGCTGCACGAGTTCGGCAGCGTGGAAGGCGTACTTGCCAATACGAGCGAAATAAAAGGCAAGATGAAGGAAAAGGTTGAAGAGCATCAGGAAAGTGCCATTATGAGCAAGAAGCTCGCTACGATCTATCGCGAAGTGCCGCTTGAGAACAAAGCGGACGAGCTGGTATACAGCGGCTATGATGAAGTCGCGCTTGGGGACATGTTCCGCAAGCTGGAGTTCAAGTCGCTGATTGAGCGGCTGCAGCTTCCGGAAGCGGGAGGTACGGTTGTACTCGCAGAAGCTAACTATGAGGTTGTAACTGCGAGCGAGTTGACAGCCGGAGCGTTGTCGGAGATACTCGCGACCTCAGAGAGCTTCTACATTGAAGCGATTGGCGACAATCCGCATCAAGCCAGATTCATCGGACTTGCTGTGACGAGCGGCGAACGCGTCGTCGTCGTGACTTACGATGAGCTGATGGATGCGAGAATATCGGCTCCTGTGCGCCAATGGCTCCAGGATGAGCAAGCGCCTAAGAAGGGCTACGATCTGCACAAGGCAGAGCTTGTCCTGTCTTGGCTTGGTATTGAACTGTGCGGGACGACCTTCGATGCGCTGCTTGCAGCGTATCTGCTGGATCCAACCGAATCGAGCCAAACGTTAGCGGCGCTCATTCAGCGTCATGGACTGGCAGCCATTCAAACGGATGAATCCGTTTATGGAAAAGGCGCGAAGTTCCAAGTGCCGGCCTCAGAGGTGCTGGCTGCCCATTTGGCTGCCAAAGCAGATGCCGTCCGCAGACTCGTTCCGATGCTGACCGAAGAGCTGGAAACCGGTCACATGAGCAAGCTTTGTTATGAGCTGGAGCAGCCGCTGGCTGTCGTGCTCGCAGGTATGGAGAAGCAGGGCATCAAGGTCAATGCTTCGGTGCTTGAGGATCTTGGCGCAGAGCTGGAGAAGAACATCTCGCAATACATGAGCGATATCTACATGCATGCCGGAATGGAGTTCAACATTAACTCGCCGAAGCAGCTGGGAGAGGTGCTCTTCGAGAAGCTGGGCCTTCCCGCATGGAAGAAAACGAAAACAGGTTATTCGACCGATGCAGAAGTACTGGAGAAGCTCGAGCCTTACCACGAAATCGTGAAGCTCATTCTGCTTTATCGCCAGCTGGCGAAGCTGCAGTCTACTTACGTAGAAGGTCTGCTTAAGGAGATTCGCCGCGACACGGGCAAGGTGCATACCTTCTACCGTCAGACGATCGCTGCAACCGGCCGACTGTCGAGCCAATTCCCGAATCTGCAGAACATTCCGATTCGCTTAGAGGAAGGGCGCCGCATTCGCAAAGCTTTCGTGCCTTCAGAGCCGGGTTGGACGATTCTCGCAGCCGACTATTCGCAGATCGAGCTGCGGGTACTTGCGCATATTTCCGGGGACGAGAAGATGAAGACTGCTTTTATCGAGGATACCGATATTCACACCAAGACGGCGATGGACGTCTTCGGCGTCACTGCGGATCAAGTCGATGCGAATATGCGCCGTCAGGCCAAAGCGGTTAACTTCGGAATCGTGTACGGCATCAGCGACTTTGGTCTATCGAACAACTTAAACATCGCGCGCAAGGATGCAGCGAAGTTTATCGAGCAATATTTTGAAGTGTTCCAAGGGGTTCGGGCTTACATGGACAATATCGTAGCTCAAGCCCGCACGGATGGTTTCGTGACGACGCTGCTTGAGCGCCGCCGCTATTTGCCGGAAATCAAAGCATCGAATTTCAACCTTCGTTCATTCGCTGAACGGACAGCGATGAATACGCCGATTCAAGGTACGGCGGCGGACATCATCAAGCTGGCGATGGTGAACATGGATAAGGAGCTGCGTGATCGCGGTCTCCGCAGCCGCATGCTGCTGCAGGTACACGATGAGCTCGTCTTCGAAGTGCCGGCCGAGGAGCTGGAGCTGATGAAGACACTTGTACCGGAGGTCATGGAGGGTGCGCTGAAGCTGGATGTGCCGCTTAAAGCAGACGTCAGCTTCGGGGATAACTGGTATGAAGCGAAGTAGAAATTTACAACAATAGCATTGAAATCGAGAAAGCTTTAGTACGCTCCCTGCACATTGCCGGCGGGGCGTTCTAGAGCTTTTTCTTCATTACAAATTGGCTATTCTCGGCATTCAATTTAGCATCGTTATCGGCGGACAGAAAGTGCTGCAAGTTGAGGATACGGATGGGCCGTACTTATACGGACAAGTCGGATTCTCAAGTTTATTTGGCAGTCATACTCACTATAAGCAGTTTTCGGTGCGGGGCTTATAGGGAAGAAGGCTTTTGGCTAGGAGATTTGGCCTTGCTGAGGTATAATGAGGTCTGAACCATGGCTTGGGAGGGAACGATGTAATGCCGGAACTACCGGAGGTTGAAACCGTTCGGCGAACGCTGAACGAGTTAATTAAGGGGAAGCGGATCGAGCGGGTAACCGTGTCGCTTCCGCGTATTATACAACGACCGCATGAGCCGGAGATCTTCGCTGCTGCACTTGCGGGTCATACCATCGAGTCCATAGAGCGCCGCGGGAAATTTCTGCGCATTCTGCTAGATGGCCTTGTGCTGGTCTCCCATCTTCGTATGGAAGGCCGTTACGGTGTCTATGAAGCAGATGAACCCGTGGAACTTCACACGCATGTTCGTTTTCATTTCGAAGACGGTACGGAGCTGCGCTATAAAGACGTACGCCAATTCGGCACGATGCATCTGTTTGCGCCGGGTGAAGATTTAACCCTTCCCCCACTGAACAAGCTGGGCATCGAACCGCTTGATGAGGGATTTACGCTGCAGGCTTTCAAGAAGGAAGTGGCTCATCGTACGACCAAGATCAAGCCGCTCCTGCTGAACCAGGAATATATCGTTGGGCTGGGCAATATTTATGTGGACGAGGCGCTCTTCACGGCCGGCATTCACCCCGAGCGGACAGCGGATTCCATCAAGCCGGCCGAGTGGACGAAGCTTCATGAAGCGATTCGAGCGACATTATCGCGTGCGGTAGATGCAGGCGGATCATCGATTAAGTCCTATGTGAACGGCCAAGGTGAAATGGGGATGTTCCAGCATGAGCTGCTCATCTACGGCCGCAAGAACGAGCCTTGCCGCAAATGCGGTGCAAGCATAGATAAGACCGTCGTTGGCGGCAGAGGCACGCATATATGCCTCAAATGTCAGCCGCTTCCGAAGAAGCGGGGCAACGGTGAGGTAGTCAAGCCATTGTCTAAATAAGGAACGACTCTGGGCGGCATGCATATGATGTACCATTCATGTTTTCTAGGCGAGTGCACAGAACCTGCGCTATCGTCATCATGGGAGGGACATCAAGTTGCTCATTCATGCTGCATCATTGCTGCTGCTTGCTTTTGCCGTTAGCTTGGATGGATTCGGCGTTGGCGTTACGTACGGACTTCGGCGCATCCGAATTCCGGTGCCATCGATTGCCATTATCGCCTTTTGTTCCGGATTAGTTGTTTGGCTGTCCATGCAAATTGGTGCGCTGTTTACCGGTTATATGTCGCCGGATGTGGCCAAATGGATTGGTGCAATCCTGCTGATGCTGATTGGCGTATGGGCGCTCATCCAGTATTGGAAGCGCAGAACGGAAGGGGACTCGGAGGCGGATTCCGAGGAATCCACTGCAACTGCCTCCGGATCATCCGCCTCCGCTGAGAATAATGGTCCCGGCGCTGTTATGGCGGCAGGCAACATTCGGATGGCGGCATCCACGATCGTGATCCTGGAATTGAAGCGATTAGGCATTGTGATTCAAATCCTGCGGACGCCGCAAATGGCGGACGTGGATCGATCCGGTATTATTTCGGCATCAGAGGCCGTGCTTCTCGGATTCGCATTGTCGCTCGACAGCTTCGGAGCGGGCCTTGGTGCAGCGATGGTTGGTTTCAATCCACTATTGACTGCGGTGGTCATTTCCGGGGCGAGCGGGGTCTTCCTGCTTGCGGGTATGCGGCTAGGTTTCCGATTCGCAGCTTGGCGCGGCATGCGTGCATTGTCGGTGCTGCCTGGTATTATGCTGATTGTAATGGGCGCTATGCGTTTAATGTAGGTGAAGGACAGAACTTGAGGTGAACGTAGTGATACTGGGATTAACCGGCGGCATCGCTTGTGGAAAAAGCACCGTCAGCGCCATGCTTGTATCGCATGGCGCCAAGCTAATCGATGCCGACCAGGTTGCCAGGGAGGTCGTACTCCCCGGCGAGCCTGCGCTGGCAGCGATTGTTGCTGAATTCGGACAAGCGGTCTTGAACGAAGACGGCACGATGAATCGAGCTGAGGTCGGCAAGCTGGTATTCGGCAATCGCGAACGGTTGACGAAGCTCGAAGGCATTCTGCATCCTGCGATTCGAGGACGAATGTGGGAGCGAATCAACGCCTATGCGGCGGAAGATTCGAATCAGTTAATTGTAGCGGATATCCCTTTATTATATGAAACCGGACAAGCATCGCTGTATGAGGCTGTGATGGTCGTATATGTACCGAAGGAGATTCAGATCGAACGGCTGATGCAGCGTAATTCGCTGACGAGGGAACAGGCTGAGGAGCGCACGGCGCTGCAGATGGATATTGAAGAGAAACGACGGCTTGCGGATATCGTCATTGACAACAGTGGAACGATAGCCGAAACGGCGCAGCAAGTGGAACAGTTTTGGCGTGGGCAGGGATTGCAGCTATGACGATGAGAAAACTTCGAAGAAGAGTCATTCTAATTATTACGTTAGCTTTTGTCGTACTGCTGTTTGTTCGTTCGGAGTGGATGAGCCACTGGATGTATCCTGTCCACTTCCGGGAGGATATCGTAATCAGTGCGGATAATTATAAGCTTGAACCACATTTGGTGGCCGCCATCATTAGAGTAGAAACCAATTATAAGACTGGGGTTGTATCGCGTAAAGGCGCTATAGGCGTTATGCAGCTGATGCCGGACACAGCAAACTGGATTATTCAGAAGGGCGGCTTTGGCAAAATATCAACCGAAGCGATCTCCAATCGAGCAGATGTAAGCATTGAAATCGGGGCTTGGTATTTGAATGCATTAAATCAACAGTTCGATGGCAATATGTATACTGTGATCGCTGCATACAATGCAGGACCCGGCAACGTGAGAAGGTGGCTTGCGGACGGAACTTGGGACGGTAAGCTGGAAACGGTGGATCAGGTGCCTTTCGGGGAAACAAGGCACTATATACAGCGGGTCATTTATTATTATAATAAGTACAAGACCCTTTATCCGGACTTATTGGAAAGCAACAAATAACTTTGGCCGGCAGCCCACAGGCAACCAGCCAAAGCTTGGAGATTACAATCTTCGATTATCGACCTGCAAGAGATTGTTCGGCGATTTGCACTAGTTTACGGGTAATACTACCCCCGATAGAACCGGCATCCTTCGTTGTGATGTTACCGTAGTATCCATCGGATGGAAGGGAGATACCCAGCTCTTGTGCGACCTCATATTTCATTTGGTCTAATGCAGCACCTGCTTGTGGTACAACGAGTTGACTGCTACCGTTGTTGGCCATTTGTCGTTCACCTCCTTGCGGTTGGTAACTGTATTATGTGCGTTAGACCATTTTTCATTACAGGTAACGATTGGGAAACGATTAATAACGTGTTATTTCGTATTCACTATGCATGTAGACGGAGGAGCTTTAGACGATGAAATGTCCGTATTGCGATTATGCTGGGACGAAAGTGCTCGATTCCAGACCCGCTAACGAAAATAAATCGATACGCCGTCGCCGTGAATGCGAGAAATGCACGCGGCGGTTCACGACCTTTGAGATGGTGGAAGAAACGCCCTTGATCGTCATCAAGAAAGACGGCAGCCGGGAAGAATTCAGTCGCGACAAAATTTTGCGCGGTCTTATCCGTGCATGCGAGAAACGTCCCGTCTCCGTGGATCAGCTGGAAATTATCGTGTCCGAGGCGGAGAAAGAGCTTCGCACGACGGCACAAGCCGAGGTGGAGAGCCGTGAAATCGGCGAGCTCGTCATGTCACAGCTGTATCCGGTGGACGAAGTGGCTTATGTCCGATTCGCGTCGGTATACCGCCAGTTCAAGGATATTGACATGTTTATGAAGGAATTGAATAGCCTGCTGAACAAGCATCCTTTGAATTAAGATAGCTTGGACGAGCATCGGAAGCCTGCAACCACGATCGTAGTGGTTTGCAGGTTTTTTTATGTCCAATCCGCAGATAGGAGTGTACGACGTTGGTATGATATGGTATGTTCTAAGTAATAAGTAGTAAGTAGTAAGTAAATTGACGGAGGGGATTTCCGTGAACCGAGAATATGGCCTTACAGAGCAATTTGCTATCGTAGCCTCAGATATCCGGGAACATCGGAAGCATACTTTCAATCGAACCAATTTGGAGGTGTACGTGGTCGGTGCAGCCATTATTGAGCTAATGCTGAATGAGCGTGTTCTTGTGGACGCTAAAGGGTACCTCCGCATAGCCGATCATGCTGTTGACAACTCCTACCTGAATTTCATTCCTCTGGAGGATAGCTTGTCGAATGCTCGCAGGCCTAAGAAATTAAAGGGCTGGATCCATTACTTCTACATGAGGTATAGGCTGCGCCAAACGATGTTTGGGTCCTTGACGAAATCATTGTTTGACGAAGGCGCGCTTGCGATGGAGAAGCGGAAATTCCTCTACATGTTCCCCTATCATCGTTATGTCACCACTCCCGAGCACAAGGATCCCGTTATTCAGCGACTTCGGGCAGAACTGTTGGAGGACGGACCGGTGACCAAAGAAACCGCCATGCTGGCCATGATGATGGAGACCTCGCAGCAGCTAAAGGTTTATTTCTCAGGTTATGAGCAAAGCGAGCTGAAGAGAAAGCTCTCAGAGCTGCATGAAACGCAGCATGAGGAATGGAAGAACATCAAATTGATTCGCAGAGCCCTCGAAGAGATGGAAGCATCCTCATCATAGGTGCGGGTGCTGTTGTGACGTGAGGAGAGAGCCATGTCCAGACGCAGAAGCTTAGAGAAGATTATGTCATCCGAGCTAGTCACGATAAGCGAGCTTGTTCAATTATCCGGCATGCGATACAGCACGCTGAAGTATTATGCAGAGATCGGCTTGCTGCCGTTCGAGCAGTTGGATGTCGGCCTTGTAAGACGATACCCCAGGGAACAGTCGCTGCAGCGGCTTGAGGAAATTGTCTTATGCAAGGAGCGGGACGGGATGACGATTCAGGATATTATAGAACGCTATCGTGTTAGGTAAGGGATAGTGCGGTGCACCCATTAGGGTGCATTTTTATTTTGTCATCATGGTGGAAAGGAAGCTGCGCGGGCTGTCCGTTTGACAGAAAGGATGATAAAGCGTTACATCTATAGTAAGGTGAACGTGGAGAGAGGAGGCTTTCAAGTATGGATAAAACGAAAATTCTCATCATCGAGGACGAGACGGCGATTGCCGATTTGCTCGCATATGGATTAACGAGAGAAGGTTTCCTGACTAGGATTGCCTCAAACGGAGCAGCAGGCATCGAGGCGCTTGAGCAATTCAACCCTGATCTGCTTCTACTGGATTGGATGCTGCCTGATCAGAGCGGCCTGGAACTATGCAAACGCGTCACGGCAGATTCCAACATCCCAATCGTGATGATCACGGCAAAATCAGATATTACGGACAAAATCCTCGGCCTGGAATTCGGAGCCGACGATTATATTACGAAGCCGTTCGATCTGCGAGAAGTCATCGCACGCATCCGTACTATTCTTCGGCGACTAGCGAATGCGAATCGCGTGGAGGAAGCAGAAGAGGAGCAGCCACTTCGGTTCCACGATGTCGTAATCGTCAAGAGTGAACGAATCGTCCGCAAGGGCGAAGAACTCATCGATCTGACGCCGAAGGAATTCGATTTGCTTATCAAGCTGTGCGGCAATCGAGGACGGATCTTCTCGCGAGAGGAGCTGCTGGAATTGGTATGGGGTTATGAGTACGCGGGAGAAACGAGAACGGTCGATAACCATATTCAGCGGCTGCGGAAGAAGCTGGACGCGAATGAATACATAACGACCGTATTCGGCATCGGCTATAAATTCGAGAAAGGGACGACGTAGATGTTCCGATCGATCCGCGCTAAATTCATTGTCGGCTTCTTTCTTATTTTCTGCTTCGCGTTCGTGCTCATTAATCAGACGGTCTCCCAAATCATCCAAACGAGTAATCGCAATATTATTACCGAGGATCTGATTGGACTCAAGAAGAATAGTAACGGCTATGTGCGTCAGGCTTTCTTGATCAATCATTTTACGAACAATGATCTCTATTTCGGTCAAATTGCCGAGGAGATCGCAAGTGATTTGCATTACGCAACCTCAAGCGAAGTGAGCGCCTATACGGTTGACGGCGTACTGCTGCACTCCACGAATCCGGTCGCTTTCAAAAGTGTATCTACGGATGATCTCAAACAAGCTTTGCGAGGTGTGACAGCCTATACGATTTCGTATGACAAGGGCACGGCATCCGTCGTTTATGCCTATCCCGTAATGATCGACGGCGTAAAGGTCGGTATTCTGCGATATGCCAAATCCTTTAACCTGCTCTATGAGCAGAGCGGACGCATATTGGATGCAATCTTCTACTTTGCGCTCGCGATCTTCACCGCTGCGTTCTTGTTCTCGTATTTGCTCTCGAGACATATCACCATACCATTGGTCAAAATGGCCAAAGCGTCTGAAGAGGTGAAGAACGGGAATTTAGCGATCCGGCTGTCGATCAAGCGCAGAGACGAAATCGGCTTGCTTGCCGGCAACTTCAACGCGATGATCGGACGAATCAGCAGCCAAATCGAACGAATCGGGCGCGATCGGGATCGGCTGGAAACGGTCAATATGCAGCGAAAGCATTTCTTCGACAAGGTGACCCATGAGCTGAAGACGCCCCTTACTTCAATAATGGGTTATGCGGAATTGATTCGAGAGAATGGTGAAAACGATAAGGCTTTCTTCCGCAAAGGCATGGATCATATTGTCGAGGAGAGCCAGCGGCTGCACGGTATGGTGCTTTCGCTGCTGGAAGTTTCGCAAGAGAAGGAAGGTTGGCAGGAGCGGGTGCGCGTGGACGTGGGTATCACACTACGCGATGTGTGCGAAGCCATGACATTTAAGGCACAGCGATACAAGAAGACGATTGCCGTAGAGGCCGGGGAAGGTCTGGTTGTGCTGGCACAGCCGGACAAGCTCCGCCAGTTGATCATTAACTTGCTCGACAATGCGATTAAGTACAGCTCCGCGCATTCGGAAATTGGCATGAACGCTGTATTGGATGATTCAGGATTCATACGTCTTGCTATCGTGAATCAAGGAGAGACCATTCCCACAGACCAGTTGGCTCGCATCTTCGAACCGTTCTTCCTTGGGGACAGCAAGCAGAAGGAAGCGGGCAGCGTGGGGCTCGGTCTCAGCATAGCCCAGTCCATTGTCCACGAGATGAACGGAAGCATCGATATGATCAGTAAGAACGGGGAAACGGTTGTTTATGTGAATTTGCCGCAGCACCTGACAGAGGAGGATGCAACGGAATGAACTTACGAATAATGTCCATTGGCTGTGCATTCATCCTGTTGGCAGTCCTGTTGACGGGCTGTATGCGTGATCTTAAATCCGAAACGATCATTATTCCGGATTCGGGGGAAGAGGATGCTGGCTTACCTGACAGCCAGCCGTTTGTTGTGAAGACGATCTACCGACTCCCATTATCTAATGAGAAAAGTAGCTACGGATGGAGCGGCCCTCAAACCGTTGATCATGTCTCTACCATTGGGCTCGCGCATGAACGTTTTGCTCCGCCTTATTCAGAATCAGAGAAGCTGCCTATGCTTACGGACGATGCTTCGATTCAGGCCGATGGCCTATCACCAGGTGGCGGCTATGTTTCAGGGTATTCATCGACGAGGGATGGCTTGTCGCTATGGATCATCTCATTATTAACGGATCAACGGAAGAAGCTGGTTCAGACCGTGCAGTTCTCGAGACTTGGGACAGGGCGATTGATGTGGTCAGGTACGGACAACTATGTTTCGTATGTTGGTATAGATGACAGCGGCGATTATATCGGTGTCTATGATACGAAGCTTGGCACGCAGAAGCATTATTCGATTCCGGACTGGAATCGTTCCTACAGCATCCAATCGGTTATGATATCGGGTGATGGCCGGAACGTTTGTATCATGAAGGAAGAGAATGGTTATTCTGGACTTCTGATTGGCTCGTGGCAGGGCGATCACTTTGAACAAAGGTATGAGCACAGAATCAGCCACGATACGCGGCCGGCATGGCTGAGTAACGAACAAACAGCATTCGTCGGAACGGATGACACCCTGTTTGTGTATGATCTGCGTACTGCTGAGATCAACGTGCTGCATGATCGTGTCGGCAGCTTCGCGCTGTCGAGCGATCGCAAATGGATCGCGTTCACGACAGATCAGGTCGCCATCAAAGCAGCTAAGCTGCAAGGCAATAACGTGCTGCAAGAACAGACGATCTATCGGGGTCTGGTGCCCATAGAAATGGGCTGGAGTCCGGATGGCAGCAGATTGCTCGTACAAGGACGAAAGCCATATGAAACATCTGCAACGCAGGCAGCACCTGCTATCGAAACACAAGACAGCGGGCCTTTAATCATTCAATTTCAATGAGGACGGGTTTAACGAAGCATCTTGCCCAAGGTACGCATCCAAGCTGAGATGCAGTTGCCTAAGACAAGATGCTTTTTTGGCGTGAACGCGTATGCCCTTCTTGGTGACAACTTGTTTACAAGTTGAAGAAGTGTTGGTGACATCGATGGCTTAAAGTATAGAAGTCGTCGAATGATCAGCTACATGGGATTCGGCGGGAAAGGGAAGGGGAACTGGATATGAACAAAGGAATCCACGGGCTCGCCAGCTTGCTGTTAATCTTCAATCTGGCTGCATGCAGCGGCACTAACGCACAAACAGACAATAAGCCGGGCGGAACTGTTCAGGATACAGGGACCGCCGGTGATACGACGAATGTCGGTAACGAAGGCGGTACTAACAATGGGAATGCCGGAGGGAATACCAATGACAACGACAAGGCCAAGAAAACAATCGTATTCTCGACCTTCTTCCCTGACGACAGGTTTAAGGAAGCCAAGAAGAAATACGAAGCACTGCATCCGAATATCACCATTAAACTGCAGGACGTCGGTGTAGATGACTCGCATCTGGAAGCTGCTATGGAGAAATATGTGACCACGACGAACACCGAATTGTTGGCGGGTAAAGGTGCCGATCTGATTCAAACGGATTTACTGCCTATCGACAACTATGCAAGCCATCATTTGCTGGCTGATCTGGTTCCGATAATGGAGGCGGATCAGACGTTCAAGAAGGGGGATTACTTCAGCAATGTGCTCGATAATGTGCGCATTGGCGAAGGGCTCTACAGCATGCCGCTCAGTTTCTTCCTCAAAGGTTTTGCAGGCGACGACAGCGCCATCGCTCAGACAGGCGTCAAATTCGATGATCAATCATGGTCATGGAACGACTTTATTCAAACCGCCAAACAAATGACTTCCAAGGGCGGCTATTCCACGGCGCTGGTTTATGGCGGTCCGGAATATATGCTTGCCAACATGGTTAATGACAACTATTCCTTGTTCGTCGATACAGCCGAGAAGAGCGCATCCTTCGATTCATCAACTTTCACGGGACTTATGAAACAGGTCAAGGGCATGTTCGATGACGGATTAATCGATTCGCAAGGCCGCAGGGATTCCTATTTCCAAGACATTCAAATCAACTCGCCATGGGATTATCTCGTTTCTCTGCGCGAAGTCGGCGAGAATACGAGCTTGTATGCCAAACCGCATGCGCAGGATACGAAAGTCGGCGGGTATTTTGAAACCTACCGGAATGTTGCGATTAATGAAAGCTCAGCTGTGAAGAAGGAAGCTTGGGATTTCGTGAAATTCATGATGTCTGATGCGGTGCCAACGCGGCCAACATCAGCGGGATTCCCAATCAACAAGCAGATGTTTGCGAAGCAGATTGAACAATTGAAGAAGGAAGGCACCGTGCAGGCTTATAAAGAAGGCCCTCTACATGGATTAACTTTCGACGTAGATCATACGAAACTGGCTAAGCTTGAGGCATACGTGAACGGAGCGGTTCATCCGGTCGAACGCGATTCTACCAAGGTGGGCGGCGAGGTAGGCAAGGTCATTGTTGAAACGGCGACCGCTTATTTCAGCGGACAGAAATCCGCCGAGGATGTGGCCAAGCTTATTCAGAACAAAGTGACAACCTATCTGAATGAATAGGCAGCTCTTGAAGAGAATCCGCGGTGGCGATGGCTGGAGAGCCCTGCTATTCTTGGCACCGAGCCTGGCCGGTTTTGCGATATTCTATGTCATTCCTTTCATAATTGGGGTTTATGAATCATTCACGGATCAAGCGCTTGGCGGGAAATTCGTTGGTTTGGGCAACTACAAGGAGCTGCTTGCCAGCGGCTCCTTCCGCAAGGCTGCGTCCAATACGCTGCTCTTTACCGGAATCGGCGTCCCGCTCTTGCTCGTGGTGTCCTTGACGCTGGCGCTGGTGCTGAATCGGCAGGTTGGGCTTCGCAGCTGGCTCCAAACAGCCTTTGTTCTGCCGCTGGTCGTTCCGGTTGCTTCCATTGTGTTGGTCTGCCAAATTTTCTTGGATTGGAATGGCACGCTGAACGCTTGGCTGCACGTCTTACATGTCGAGCGAATCGATTGGATGCAGTCCAAATGGTCGATGAGTGTGCTCGTGATGATGTACATGTGGAAAAACATCGGCTACGATATGATCTTGTTTCTGGCGGGGCTTCAATCGATCCCGAAGGATTATTACGAGACGGCACGGATCGAAGGTGCAGGGAGGCTCAGACAGTTGTTCCATATAACTCTTGTTTACTTGACGCCGACTATGATCTTCGTTGTGCTGATCTCAATCATCAATTCGTTCAAAATCTTCCGAGAAACCTACTTGCTCGCAGGAAATTATCCATTTGATCGCATCTACATGCTGCAGCATTATATGAACAACATGTTCTTCGAGCTGGATATCCAGAAGCTGACGGCTGCCGCGGCGCTGATGGTGGGCTGCATTGTGGTGCTGGTTACGGGATTGCTGCAAGTAGAGCGACGTTTCCGGTCGTTCATGGAATGAGGCAGGCGGGAGGTAGCCATGAAGATGTTAATGAAATTCCCGCGAGCCTTGCTGAGTATGCTGCTTGCAGCGGCAGCAATCATGATGCTGATTCCGATTGTGCTGACGTTTACGAATTCGCTGATGACGGAGCAGGAAATCGGACTGAATTATGATCTCATCGGCAAAATGACGGATACGGCGCTCGGCGGACAGCGACAATTCGTCAATTTGAAGCTGCTTCCGGATTGGCTGTCGTTCAGCCAATATGCGCAGGTGCTCATTCTGGCGCCAAAGTTTCTCCATATGTTCTGGAATTCGACTGCGCTTGTTGTGCCAATCATCGCCGGTCAGACAGTGGTATCGACGCTTGCCGCTTATGCATTCGCGAAGCTTCGTTTTCCCGGGCGTGAGAAACTATTCATGCTCTATGTCATGACCATGCTTATGCCCTTCCAGGTTACGCTGGTTCCGAATTATTTGGTGGTGAATCAGCTTGGGCTGATGAACAGCGATGCAGCGATTATCCTGCCGGGCATCTTCGGCGCCTTCGGCGTCTTCATGATGCGTCAGTTCATGACGCATATTCCCGGTGCTTACGTGGAAGCGGCCAAAATGGACGGCGGCGGCCATTGGATTATTTTCACGCGCATCATACTACCGCTTGTTCAGCCGGGGTTAGCGGCGCTGACCGTTCTGCTGTTCGTCGATTATTGGAATATGATCGAGCAGCCGCTAATCTTCCTTCAGGATGCCGTGAAACAGCCGTTGTCCCTCTATCTCGCCCAAATCGACCAAGAGGCGAGGGGGATCGGATTTGCCGCTTCCGCGCTGTATATGACGCCGATGATCCTGCTCTTTCTTTATGCAGAGTCCTATTTCATCGAAGGCATTCAATTGTCGGGCATTAAAGGATAGTTCAGGAGTGAGGTTATGGAAGAAGAGAACACGCGAGCTCGGAAGCGTAAAATCCGCCTGATAGCAGGCTTGTTTCTAGTCCTGTTGGCAGGCTTAACATTGGCCGGCAATACGCTCCAGTCGTTGTCGTTAACTAAGGTCTACACGATTGAGGCTGCCAAAGGACAGCTGTCACATGTCTATGAAGGTACAGCGACTTTGGTCCCCTATGACGAAAGAGAACTCACGAATCCAGCTGGCTGGACGGTCACCAGCGTACGAGTGAAGAAGGGTGAGGCGGTTCACGAAGGGCAAACGCTTGTTGAATATGACGATACAGAAGCGAAGCAGCAAATCGCCGCGGGGCAATCCGTGCTGAAGAAACTGGAGCTGTCGATCGAGGGACTTCAGCAGAATTTCATTCAGGCCAGCAGTTCTGATGATGCTTCTGCGAAGCTCGCAGCCAAGCTTGCGATTGAAACGGCCAAGCTTGATATCGCCGATCAGAAGCTCGCGATCGAGCTGCTTCAAGCTTCCGCTGCAGCGAACAGCCGAATTACGGCACCTTACAATGGGATCGTCACAGATGTCCACGCCGAAGTGGGGTTGAAGGGCGATGGATCTCCGGATATTCGCATTTCGAATGCGGCGAAGGGTTACCGGTTCGAGCTGTCCGTTCCGTCTGATCTTGGCGCGTTGCTGCAAGTGGGAGAGAAGCTTGAACTATTGAAGCTCGGCAAGGAGAGTGTGGTGCTGACAGGAGTTATCGCCGAAATCAAAGGAACGGTACAAGCAACTGATCATGCTGGCGATGTTGCTCAGGGTGAAGCAACAGAGGGTTCGGCGACGAATACGATTGGCGTCACGGTGCAGGAGAAGTCGCTTCGCGGGGGGGAGCGAGTTCAGGTGATTCTGACCAAAAACAACTCGAGTGATGAAATGATCATTCCTAATGCAGCCGTTCACAAGGACGGAAGCGGCACCTATATCTACTCCTACGAGGAGAAACAAGGTCCGCTCGGTAATGCTTATCATGTGGTGCGTATTCCCATCGAAGTGATTGATGAGAATGATACGACAAGCGCCATTCGAGGCGGGATATTCGAGCAGCAGCCGATCATACTGGACAGCGATCACCCGATTATGGAAGGAGAGCGAATAAGACTTTAATCGAAAGCGATAGGGGGAAAAATGTTTGAATAGGGTTTGTTTTGGTTTGAACTTGCCCGAAACCGGTTCACATGGTAGTGGCGGCGTGATATAGTGGGGTGACATTTGCGAATGATTGCACGAAGAAGCGAATTCGCATTCAGCTCATCATGAAAGAGGTTGATCCAGGATGAAGATTACGCGCTGCGCAGCAAACCCTATCGTCACGCCAGGTCTGTACGATTGGCGCAAAGCGACGGTATTTAACCCGGCTGTTATTATCGAAGGCGATAAATTCTATATGATTGAGCGGACTGCGGGCAGTCTGGATCCGTTCCAATGTTTCTTAGGTTTACTCGAAAGCGATGATGGTATCAACTTCCGTCATGTGCAAGACACGCCTGTTATTCACCCGGAGCAGTTTGGCTTCCCCTACGGCAGCATTCAAGATCCGCGTGTCGTGAAGTTCGGCGATACGTTCTATATGAACTACGCGCTTCGTCCGTGCTCGATGAGCTACTACCCAACAGGCGTCGGTCTTCCGAACAATTCTAAGCCGGAGTACCCGAACGGCTGGGGCAAACCGGAGGATTGGCTGACTCGTTCGTCCATTGCAACCTCCAAGGACCTGATCAACTGGGAGTTCTTATGTGATACCACTCCGCTTGAGATCAATGATCGCGATAATATTCTATTCCCTGAGAAGATCGGCGGTAAATACGCTCTTCTTCGTCGCCCGGAAGAGTACATCGGCGAAGAATATGGCACTGAGAAGCCGGCCATGTGGATTTCCTATTCCGAGGATATGATTCATTGGGAAGATCCGATCTTAATTGCGCAAGTGGAGCAGGAATGGGAGTTTAAGAAGATCGGAGGCTCCACGCCGCCGATTAAGACCGATAAAGGCTGGTTGACGCTCTATCATGGCGTAGGTCCGGATCATATCTATCGTGTTGGCGCAATGCTGCTTGACCTGGAGCATCCGGAGAAAGTTGTCGCGCGCGCACCGGGCTTTATTATGGAGCCGGAAGAGTATTATGAGAAATTCGGCCTGTTCATTCCGAATGTTGTATTCCCGACAGCAAATGTAGTGAAGGATGGGCTGCTCTATATCTACTATGGCTGCACGGATACGGCGATTGGTCTGGCAACTGTTCCGCTGGATGAGCTGGTAGAGTATATCATAACGGAGAGTAGTAAGTAGGATGTAGAGAAAAGAAGTTTCGGGTGACCGAAGCTTCTTTTCGTCTATATGTTCATTTATTCGGCAAAAGGAATACAAGCATTCTGAAAGTAAATGCGTTGACAGCGTATTCAAGCTCGTGTTAAGATAACATTTGTCACTGATTTAACACGGGGCCTTAGCTCAGCTGGGAGAGCGCTTGCATGGCATGCAAGAGGTCAGGGGTTCGATCCCCCTAGGCTCCACCAAACTTATAACCTGAAACCCTTACAGCCGTAAGGGTTTTTTTGTTTTTACTTTATTATGGTTTGAACAGCGGCTCTACAAAGGTGCTGCAGAAATTATCGGCAATCTGGTCGAAAGAATAACCCAGCACCTTGTTTATGTTAAAAAACTGCATCCCCCGGTTAAAGGAGATACAGTTTAGCTTTGTTTATTCAGTCCGTCAAAGGATTGCGATTGCTAAGAAGACCATTTTTCGCAGGTGAGCTGCCTCTCCGCTTGATGTCTCTCATTTCTTTATAATGCGCTCTAGAGACGGGTGCGCGGAGGGCGTCTTTTCCAACGGGCTCTTTCTCGAAAAAGACTTGATGCGTATCTTCATCGTAAAACTCAATTTTGTCTTTTTGAGCCATGAAACAACGGTCGATTTTCACAAAACCCTGCAAACTAAAAAACTTTTCCTGTTCCTCCGGACTTTTTATGTAGTAATAGGTTCCTTCATGCGTCTGGAGATACTTTTCGCCATTTAGACTGCCCACAAATCGGACATCGTTTAGGTCTATTTCGACAATATCGAAACTCCCGTCTTTGCGACGATTAACTACATGATATGGGCGATGCATGTTTCAACATCCCTCCGATGTACTACTTTCTAAGTTCCGCAGGGATTTCAGGTTTATTGATGAATGCGTAAGAACCCACGAGAACGAATACCGATGCCACCCCAATTACAATAGCAGCCACACCACGATATGCTAGTTTTTTCATCTTTTGTTTCACCCCCTTTCCTTAAAAGGCAATAACAACGCTTGTACCATAAAAGCGACTGCAAGGAGGTCAGAAACAAATAGGAAGTTAGTCGCAACGAGCGCTGCGGATATAATTTTTAACAATGGATAATATTTTGGGGAAAGCCGGGCGTACTTGTCATAGTTCGCCGGCGCGAAGATTAGCACACTTAGCAGCGCAACTGCCGTGAGGATGTAAGTCCAATAATCTGACAGGAAAATATGCGGCATTACTGACATAGCAAGTGTAGAGACAAAAATACATAGCCAACCAGACTTTAAGTGGTAACCGCCTGTTAATAGGCGAATAGTCGCGAATACTATTAATAATAATCCAGTTCTTCCAATTTCGCCAGTAAAAAGTCCTATTAGCAAAGAAAATGCGGTAATAGACACAGTGTTCCAAATAATGCTCAATGAGTAGACGATAACGTCGACTGATGGCGTATTAGCTACGCCATTTGCCTTCATGCGTACATTTAGGTCAGTGGCTATTTTACGCAGCATCTTCTGTATCCTTTCTAAGTGTAAAGTATAGGAATAAAGGAAGAGTTAGTACAAAGACAATACTCGCGGCAATCACGTATTCATCATAATTATTACGGAATACAACTGCCAAGATGGCTGCTAATACGATTGCGAATGCTATTATCGCTAATAGAATTGCATTAGTGCCTCTAATTTCGACATATACTCGCCGTGAAGTTGGAACAAAGTCGAATCCCCAGTTCTTTATGTATACGGTCCTGGCAATCGCTATGTTGGCTAAACAAGTGATAATTTGTACAGCTGTCGCAGTAGCATGATTGCTGGTTATCGTTGAGAATGAAGTATCACTAACCTGACTTGCTACTAGAATAATTAAGCCCTGCACTGTAAATAAAGCGGCTATTCCCGCAAAATTCATGATAATGGAATGGAAAATAGGAACTCGGAACAAAATCCAAAGAACCAGTATAAAGAGGACAAACTGTATATAAGAAGATAAATCACCAACAGCAGGATCTAAGCGCGAGAAGTAAGAAGCTTGGCTCATTAACAAGGAAACTAATAATACGTTCATTATCAATCTTCTATCCAATCCAAACCTAAACAATGTGAACAAGAATAGCAGCGTGCCAATATACTCGAATGTAGACCCAACAATGAAAAGAAAATAATTCATGCCCCGCCCGCTCCCTTTATTTATCTTCGTCTTTCCTGCGGCGATCATCGGATTCATCTCTAAACTCTATAATTACATCTTCAATCCAAAGCGGTCCGCTCTTAATGACAAGGACCGGATCAGGAAATCCCTTCGTTTTCCTCTTATGATGCATATTGCGTCGATCGATCCCCAGTATCTCTGATACCTCCGCACTGCCGACAAGTTTTGGGTAACTTGGGCCAGTTGCGACTTGTTGTCTTAAATTCAATACTTCATCAACTAAGGATAGAATGCATTCCCCGACTTCTCCTCTCGCTTCATGCGCCAACTCGGTGCATTTCGTGATCGAGAACTTCAAATGATCACCCGCCTAACATAATATGACTTATATCCTGATTATACGACAAAAACGTATATACGCAATATACATAATCATTTATTGATAGAATACATTGAATAATAGACAAACGCAGTAGGTCACTATATGATCATTGTAATTGAATAACCACAGCAAGGTGCGTGTTTAGCCATCTAAACATCGCTTAAAAGGGAAGTCCGGTGCAAATCCGGCGCGGTCCCGCCACTGTTAATGACGAGCAACTCCATGAAAGCCACTGGTAGAAATACCGGGAAGGTATGGAGAAGTGTTGACTCAAAGCCAGGAGACCTGCCTTGACGTGTACGTGTGTTCACAGACTCTACGGATGATGGAGGCGGTGCTTATTTTTGTTGTCATTCATTTGACTGCGGACAGTGCCAGCCTTTGATTCTATATGAATCGAAGGCTATTTTATTGAAAAGGATATGAATTGCTTACTATTGAGGAGTGAAATTGTGCGAAGTAGGAAGGGGAAATTATGAACAGAAGCAGTAAATTATTATCCGCCATTGTTATCTTATGCTTGATGGTTGGTCAACTGAGTATTACACCTGTGTACGGTTCACCGGCCAAAGATGTGGACAATGCCATTCAGGATACAGCGGCTTACTTGTTGGCGGCGGTACAAGAACCTCAAGTTGGCTCCGTTGGTGGAGAATGGGCTGTCATTGGTTTGGCTCGTTCCGGATATCCAGTCCCTCAACGTTATTTCGACGACTATTATAAGACGGTTGAGAGCTACGTGATTTCGCTGAAAGGCGATCTTCATGATAAGAAGTATACCGAATATTCCAGAGTCATCCTGGCTCTAACCGCCATCGGAGCGGATCCGACCCATGTAGGTGGCTACAATCTGCTGACACCGCTCGGTGATTTCGATAAAACCATTTGGCAGGGGATAAACGGACCGATCTTCGCGCTAATCGCCTTAGACAGCAAGAATTATGCGATTCCATTCAATAGCACGGCCAAGACGAAGGCAACAAGAGAGTTGTACGTCGACGAAATCTTGTCTCGGCAGCTGAAGGATGGCGGATTTGCACTTTCCGGTACGGAGGCAGATCCAGATATTACGGGCATGGCATTGCAGGCACTTGCGAAATATCAGGATAAGAAAAGCGTAAAAGCTGCAACAGGTAAAGCGCTCGAGCGGTTATCGAACATTCAGGATAATAAAGGCGGCTACTCCAGCTGGGGAGTCAAAAATTCCGAAAGCACGGTTCAGGTGTTGATGGCGCTATGTGAGCTTGGCATCTCCATCGATGACAGTCGATTCGTCAAGAATGGCAACACCGTTGTCGATGATCTCCTTGGCTATTATGCGGAGGGAAAAGGATTTCAACATGCGATCGATAACAGTGGAGTAAACGGAATGTCTACAGAGCAGGCGATGTACGGACTTGTGAACGTGCAACGTAGATCGGCAAACAAGAATAGTCTTTACAGAATGTCGGACGTAACAAGGAAGACGCCTTCCACTTCAAACGAAGAGGTGGGCTTACCGAATAAACATGAGGACATTAAAGTAATGCCTGTGCTCGAAGCGGGCAAGACGTTCTCGGATATTGCCAATCATCTGAATAGAAAGGCCATTGAAGAGCTTGCTTCACGTGGGATCATTAACGGCATGACTGCAGACACCTTTGCTCCGAATCGGACAATGACACGGGCAGAATTCGCTGCGATAGTGACCAAAGGTCTTGGGCTCCTACCAAAGGCAACTTCCATATTTGCAGATGTTCCCAAAGGCGGCTGGTATGCAGGTTACGTAGGTACTGCTTTCAGCTATGGGATCGTGACAGGCACATCGAAGACAACCTTCTCACCTAGCGTGACGATTACGAAGCAAGAAGCTGCTGTTATGATCGCGAGCGCAGCCAAGCTATGCGGCATGGATACCAATCTCAGCGTTGCAGAAACAAGAGATATGCTGGCTCAATTCGGTGATTATACGAAGACTGCTGATTGGGCGAGGGCTGCGCTTGCTTTCAACTTCCGTGAGAATATTTTGTCTCAGGATGCTTTCAATATTGAGCCTAAAGTGGCTATTACGCGTGCCGAGATCGCGGAGATGCTCTACCGCATGTTAGCCGCAACCAAATTGTTGTAAAGAGGCGTTCCTATGAAAGTTACCAGAACTAAAATCATCGCAGCAGCGATCTTTATTGCTGTTCTTGTAGTTGCGTATCTCAGCAGCGGCCCGCTTGAGAGCCGCTCGCCTGAATCGCCTCATGCTTCGACTGATGCCATGCAATCCGTTGATGTTCATCAGCAGAGCGCAGATTCAACTGGAACAGAACCGGCTGATCAACGACCAATTACGAATGAGCAACCAGTTAAAACGACGCCAAAGGCGGAGAATTCTTTGACCGGAGAGTCGTCTGCTTCAGCAAATACAGTTAAGTCCAGTGATGCGTCATCTACGCCAAACACAACAAAGGGGAACGGCCAACAAGAGGTCAAACCCGGCAAACCAACAGTGAAGCCTCCGGCAAAACCGACGGAAGGCAAGCCTTCCAAGCCTGCTGTTCCTTCCAAATCTTCCAAGCCGTCTATGGCGATTGATCCTAAGACCGGCAAGGATAAGTATTTGACCGAAGCTGTACCCGATGGCAAACCAGTCCCTGTAGAACCGCAGGATTCATCGGTATCCGATAAGACGCTGACCGCCTACCTCTCGGTAAGCTGCGCTACCATTCTGGACAATCTGGATAAGTTAGATCCCGAGAAGCTGGAGCTTGTTCCGAAGGACGGAATCATCGTACCGAAACGCGAAGTTACCTTCTATGAAGGGGAATCGGTGTTCAATGTATTGCAGAGAGAAATGAAGAGAAGCAAGATTCATATGGAATTTGAAAATACGCCTATGTACAACTCTGCCTACATAGAGGGAATTAACAATCTGTATGAATTCGACTGCGGAGAGCTATCTGGATGGATGTACAAGGTAAACGACTGGTTCCCGAATTACGGAAGCAGCCGATACCAGCTTAAGCAGGGGGATGTAATCGAGTGGATCTACACCTGCGACTTGGGAAGGGACGTAGGCGATACTTATGCTGCTGCAGGCGGTGATAAGAAATGAGAGATGCGTTCTCAAGCTACCATCCCGTAGTGAATTTCACGTATTTCGCACTCGTCCTTTCATTCTCGATGATCTTTATGCATCCGGTATGTCTCGGGATCTCCATCGTGTTTGCTTTTGCTTACTCGATCCAATTAAACGGGAAGCGCGCCATGAAATTCAACTTATTCTACATGCTTCCCATGTTGGTTGTAACTGCTCTCATCAATCCAGCATTCAATCATGAAGGAGCAACCATACTTCTCTATTTGCATAGCGGTAACCCATTGACCTTAGAATCTATTACATACGGTATTGCTGCAGCGACGATGTTCATAGCAGTCATCTGCTGGTTCTCCTGTTACAACGCCGTTATGACCTCAGATAAGTTCATCTATTTGTTTGGCAGGGTTATTCCTGCACTTTCACTTGTGCTCTCGATGGTCCTTCGGTTTGTTCCGAAGTTCAAAGCTCAGTTTATCGTTGTGTCGGAAGCGCAGCGATGCATCGGAAGAGATATTAGGAATGGCAGTGTGCTTGCGAGAATTCGGCATGGCATTCGCATTCTGTCGATGATGACAACATGGATGCTTGAGAATGGCATTGAAACTGCCGCATCCATGCGCAGCCGCGGTTATGGGTTAAAAGGAAGAACCGCGTTTTCACTATACCAATTCGATCGTCGCGACCGGACTGCAATGCTCGCTATATTTATGATTGGCAGCTACATTCTTGTAGGTGTGTATACGAAAGCCATGTATTATCGTTACTTTCCTTCCATGCGAGGTGTGGAACTATCGGTCTATAGTTTAAGCGTGTTTGCCGCGTTTGCCGCGCTTTGCGCCATACCGCTGGTTATTAACGTTCGGGAGGATATACGATGGAATCATTCACAGTCGAGCATTTAACCTTCTCCTATCCCGGTTCTGATCGGAATGCGTTACAGGATGTTTCATTTACCGTTCGAGAAGGAGCGTTCGTCGCACTCTGCGGCAAATCAGGGTGTGGGAAGTCGACGCTGCTCAGGCATTTCAAGTCGGATCTTGCGCCACACGGTAACCGGAGCGGAGCTGTTAAGTTTCGAGGGATAGCCATCGAGAACATGGATCGTCGTACGCAAATTGCAGACATCGGCTATGTTCTTCAGTCTCCTGATAACCAGATCGTTACGGACAAAGTTTGGCATGAGTTAGCTTTTGGACTGGAGAGTCTTGGCTGCAGCGCTCCGGAAATTCGCAGGCGCGTGGCCGAGACGGCTAGTTTCTTCGGCATTCAAGAGTGGTTCCATAAGAAAGTAACAGAGCTATCCGGTGGACAGAAGCAGCTGCTTAATCTGGCCTCCGTGATGGTTATGCAGCCTCAAGTGCTCTTGTTGGACGAGCCGACCAGCCAGTTGGATCCGATTGCAGCTTCCGAGTTTCTTGGTACACTGGGCAAGATTAATCGAGAACTCGGTATAACCATTGTGCTGACCGAGCATCGGCTGGAAGAAGTACTGCCGTTGTCCGACATCGTGTTTGTGATGGACTTAGGTGAAATTGCAGTATCAGGCACGCCGAGGGAAGTAGGGGAGAAGCTTCGTGAACTGCGGCACGACATGTTCTACGCCATGCCAACGCCTATGCGTGTATATTGGAGGATTGATAATGCGCTGAAATGCCCGGTTACCGTTCGCGAAGGACGCGAGTTCTTACACCGGCTGGCGGAAATCACGCCATACTCCAAAGAAATGCCGGTGGAAAAGGCATTGAAAGAGGAGGCCATTCCTGCCATTGAACTTGATGAAGTCTGGTTCAAGTATGATAAACATGCTCCGGATGTTTTGAAAGGTTTGTCATTGAAGGTATTTCCAGGTGAGCTTCATGCGATTGTCGGTGGTAATGGGGCTGGGAAAACAACGGCGCTTTCTTTGATTTCCGGATTGCGCAAGTCCTATCGCGGGAACGTCCTGCTCTATGGCAAGGCTATTGGGGAATATACGGATGGTGAAAAGTACAATGGATTACTAGGTGTACTGCCACAAAATCCACAAGCGATCTTCGTCGGAAAGACGGTGGAGGCGGATTTACTTGAATTGTTATCGGGGATAGATCAAGCAACAGCTCGAGACCGAATTCGGTATGTATCGCATTTATGCGAGCTGGATGAATTACTTGGTCGGCATCCGTATGATTTATCCGGAGGGGAGCAGCAACGTGCAGCTTTGGCCAAAATACTGCTTCAGGAGCCAGCTATTCTGCTGCTGGATGAGCCGACCAAAGGCTTGGATGCGGGGTACAAGCTAAAGCTCGCCGGAATATTGCATCGATTGAAGCAACAGGGGACGGCCATTCTTATGGTCAGCCATGATATAGAATTTTGCGCTAGCTTCTCCGACCGTTGTTCGATGTTCTTCGATGGTGGAGTCGTATCGGAAGGTCAGCCTCGAGAGTTCTTCTCGGGTAACCGTTTCTATACAACGGCAGCGAATCGGATGGCTAGAGAGCTGCTTCCATGGGCAGTTACACCTAATGAGATCATACATGCTTTTGGCGGTCTTAAAGAGGAAGCGAGTAGTTTCGCCAGTCAGCGGGATGCTATCACAACTTTGTCAGTTTCATCAAGGCTCAAGAGAGGCGCATCATCCCTTGGGACAAGCCAAGATCAACAAGTGCCTGCTGAACAACGAAAGTTCTCTAAGCGAACTCTTACAGCCATGATGATGATCTTATTGCTCATTCCGCTTACGATCTGGTTCGGAATCTACTATCTCGATGACCGCAAGTATTACTTTATCTCCATGCTTGTGATCGGGGAGACGATGCTGCCGTTTGCCTTGATGTATGAGGGCAGGAAACCGCAGCCCAAAGAGCTGGTGACGTTAGCCGTATTATGCGGAATAGGAGTAGCCGGCCGTATGGCGCTATTCATGGTGCCGCAGTTCAAACCGGTATTGGCGATCGTCATTATTTCCGGCGTCGCCTTAGGTCCTGAAGCGGGCTTTCTTGTTGGCGCGGTCACAGGTTTTGTTTCCAATTATTATTTCGGTCAAGGTCCTTGGACGCCTTGGCAAATGTTTGGTTTCGGCATAATAGGGTTCATGGCCGGAGTGTTGTTCAGAAAAGGCTTGCTTCGCAGAAACCGAATAAGCTTAAGCCTATACGGGGGAATTGCTGCATTTGTCATATACGGCACAATCATGAATGTCTCTTCTGTATTCATGACACAGACCAAAGTTACATTAGAGATGTTCGTCCTTGCATGCATACGGGGTATCCCGTTCGATCTCATTCACGGTATTGCGACGGTTGTGTTTCTGCTTATGCTCGCAAGACCCATGCTCGAGAAGCTGGATCGTGTGAAAGAGAAGTACGGGTTGATGAAATAACTTGAGATACGTAGGTGGTTAACTAGATTCATGCAAAATGAAGAAGCACTGCAGCCTATTAGGTTGCAGTGCTTCTTCTATCTGATCATTCATTCGAGTTACAGATCAGCCTTTAACCCCGCCTGCGGTTAAACCTTCAATGATTTGTTTTTGCAGAACGGCGTAAATAACCATGACCGGCACGATGCTATATACGATACCCGCCGACATTTGAGCGTAATTCGTGTTATAGATATCGCGGAAACCGACCATCCCGACCGGCAGCGTTCGCAATTCGTCGGTGGAGATGAAGAAGTTCGCCATTAGAAACTCGTTCCAGTTTCCGATGAAGTTGATGATAAATACGGTTACCAAAGCCGGAACTGTGATTGGCATAATGATTTTAGCGAAAATCCCTTTTGCACTCAAACCATCCACGACAGAGGCTTCTTCGATTTCACTCGGGATCGATTTCATAAACGCCGATAATATGATAACCGTAAACGGAATTGCCCCGGCGGTGTACGGAAGGATTAGTGCCATATGGGTTCCCAAAATAGGCTGACCAAATATCACTAACTTATTTAATAAGATAAAAATAGGCAAAAGCAAGGCGCCGCTTGGAATGAGCAACCCGATCAGGATGAATTGATACAACCCTTTGCTCATTTTCTTATAGCGCATCCGCGTAATCGCAAATGCTCCCATGGACGAGAAGATAATCGTCGCAATGGAACATAGCGTCGCGATATACAAACTATTAAGGAAGTAAACACTGATTTTCGCATTCACCCAAGCCTCGTAGTAATTTTCGAAATGAAACGAAGAAGGGAAACCAAACGGATTACTTGCGATCGCCTGGTTATCCGACTTGATGGAGGAGAAGAGGACGAACAGGAACGGGTAAAGAGTCACGACTAAATAACCTATTAAAATAATATGGGGGATACTCTTCTTCACTGATCGTAGTGTCATCGTCATTAGTATTCGACCCTTTCGACTCTTCTGGCAATTAAGAATTGGTACAAGGCTGTAAGAATGAGAGAGAACATGAAAATCAACACCCCAATGGAGTTTCCATATCCATACTTCGCATTCGTGATCCCGTATTTAATTAAATAGGTTGCCATTACATCGGTTACCCCGCCTGGACCGCCATCCGTCATGACGATGATAATATCGGCCGCTTTCATCGCACCTGAGATGGAAAGCATAATGACTACGGAAATGATAGGCATGATAAGCGGCACCGTAATGCGGGTTGCACGGGTCCAAGCGCTGGCCCCATCGACAATGGCAGCTTCATCGATTTCTCTGGGAATGGACAAGATTGCAGCAAGGACCATGACGACGTAGAATCCCGTCCACTGCCACGCATTGGTGATCAAGATCGAAAACATGGCCCAACTGGTGTCGGATAACCACATGACAGGCTGAAATCCGAGTTTAGTCAAAATTTGATTGAACAAGCCGATATCCGGTTCATAGATGAAACTCCACAAAATTCCGATTACCGCAGTTGACATAACGGAAGGAACAAATATTGCTGTTTTATATAAACCCTTGAGTTTCTTGACGTTACTGATTAAGAGAGAGAAGAAGATAATGACAGGAACTTGCACGAAAACCGAGAATAGAATGAATTTCCCGTTATTGAGAACGGAGTCCCAGAATAATACATCCCCAAACGCATGCTTAAAGTTCGTCAAACCATTAAACTTCGCTTCGGTAAGACCGTTCCATTTCATAAAGCCCGTAGTGAAGGCAGAAATCATCGGATAAATGAAGAATAAGAGATAGAGTAGAAGGAGAGGCAGCAAAAACAGGATATAGGTCCATGGGTTTCTTAATGTTTTATTCATCGGTTCCTCCGCGATAATCAGACATTGGCTGTATGAGTCGTGCTTATAAAAAAAGTACCACCCACTCTGAGGCGGGTGGTACTTTCCTTGCTTATCCTCTTTTAGAAATCGTCGTTGTTTGCTGCATTTTGCGCTTTTTGCACGCCGTCCAGCATGGCCTTAGGCGTAATTTTGAGGCCGATTAGTTTTTGGATGCCTTCGCTGATCGCCGTATTTACATCAGGCTGAACCAAGGAATCAAATGCCGGGAAAGCGCCGCTTGCTTTGTTACCAACTTCAATGATTTCTTTCACGAGATTAGAAGCTTTAGCGTTAGCCAATTTCGAGCTGTTTACTTTCATGGAAGGTAAGACGCCGTCTGCTTCAAGTCCGCGAATTTGCATTTCGTCATTGTACATGTTCTTGATAAACGATTTTACGAATGCCAATTGCTTCTTGTCATTTTTAACTTTTGCCGAGAAGCCGTAGCCGTTAGAGAAGCCGCCGTTTACAGCCGTTTGGCTGCCTTTGCCGCCTGCAACGGATGGAACTGGGAAGTAGCCAACTTTGTTCGTGAGATCGCCGGCTTGTTTAGGATCCGCAAATACGCTGGAAGCCCATGATCCGTCATACATCATGATCGCTTCGCCACGGATGAGCTGGTTGCGTTGTTCGGCATAATCCAAACCGAGCTCGCCTTGTTTAAAGTAGCCTTTTTTCACCCAATCCTGGTACTTCGTGAAAGCAGCCACCATTGGCGCACTATTCCATTTCGTTTTACCGGTTGCAAAACCGTTCGTAATGTCCGGACCTGCATAACGGGACCACAGGGTATTGGCTGTCATTAACGGCACCCATGCGGCTTTGGAAGCTTGAGCAAAAGGCGTTTTCCCGTCTTTTTTAATCGTTGCTGCTAAAGTCTCAAGTTCAGCCAATGTTTTTGGCGTTTTCAAGCCATGGGCTTTGAAGTACTCTTTATTGTAGAAATAACCCTCTTGGTAACCGCCGATAGGCAAACCGTATACTTTTCCGTTCACCTTGAATTCGTCCAAAGAAATAAACTTATTAGACAAGCCAAGCTCTTTCAGAATCGGTGTAAGATCGAGCAGTCTGTTTGCTTCAACATACAATTGTGTATCTGCTCCACCGAACAGATCGAAAATCGCAGGAGCTTTGTTGACTACCATTTCAGAACGTAATTTCTCTTTGCGGTTGACGTCCGAATCTACGCCGTCCAGCTTGTATTTAACGCCTGGAACCTCTTTTGCAACCTTTTTCAATACATCATTTAGAATATTGAGACGTTGTTGTTTGGCCTCGCCCAGTTGCGTATGTCTGATCACGATGGTGTCGGTTTTTGTTGCCGCACCAGCCGAACTTAAGACAGTTGTCGACGCAAGCACTAAGCTGAGCGCTGGGACCAGAAGACTCTTTTTCATTGTAAATGAACCTCCCAATATGGTTTATGTATCTACTTCAGAATAAGATTGTTAGAAAATTTTGAATAGGGGGATATTTCCATTATAGAAGGATAAAATTATACAACTAAAGTCACGAATTGATGGGCACTTTGGTTCTGTCTTCATCGAATTCTTGAATTTATGGGCCAATTGCTAGAGTAATATGGATCATATCTATGGTAGCGGAGCACCTAAAGGAGGGAGAGTGTTGCAGGGTGTGCAAGTGGGGTCGGAGGTGGCGATAGCGCTAACGGTTGTGACAGTGGCTATTTGGTGTAATCAGCCCTGTTTTATTTTCTAACGGTTGCGAGAGAACTTATTTGGGAATTTTCCCATAGAAATCGATCATTTTGAGGCAAATAAGGCTTGTCACAACCGTTAGAGCTGGAAAAGCAGTAAATTTCGCGAAATAGCCACTCTGGCAACCGTTAGAATTGTATCCCTGTCGATTGCCTCTTATGTTACTAGGCGATAAGTACGATAGCGCTGGTTTCCACTTGCAACCTCCAGCATTTTTTTCTCCATTAGGCCGCGAAGGAGCACTCGGACGCGATTTTCGGTGAGCTGCATGTGGCTTGCTAGCTCGGTCGGTGCAACCGGACGGAGTAGTCTGTGAACATAGCGCATAATTTCGGCTTCAGCCCAGTTCAGTCCGGTGGGAACTGCACGGGCTAGAAACTTTCCAACGAATGAAAGGACGAGTTGCTTGCAAACGCCAGGATCATCTCGGATGGACAAGTATGCAATGGGGAGGAATATCCAGTCATCAAGAACGAGCAGTGATTGTTTCATACATAAATCTTTAAACCGGCTGACCTCAATATCTCTGGCATGGCTTCGATAATCCTGAATTTCAATACAACCTTTTAGAGTGCCCGGCATGTACGCAAGGTCAAGATAACGATACCCATTATTAAAGTCTCTGACTTCGAATTCAGGGGACAGATGTTCTAGATTGCCAATGGCAGGAAACCAGACTAAGCGCAAAAATTCTATTGATCCGTGACTCAATCCTTTCATAAGTATTTCTCGTCTCCTTGGGCTTTTCTCCTCGGCAATATGCTGCTCGATCCAGTTATGATAGACTTCGTCAAATCTGCTCATTCCTCTTCACATCCCTCTCCATGAATAAAAAATACCGCCTCAGTACATCATTGTCGAATTGACATGACGTACCGAAGCGGTATGTGCTTCACACCGTATATAGTGTGAAATATACCATGATATGGGAATCAATTCAATACGCGGGTTTCCACTGGATTGCTTCCAATATAGTGCTTTACAGGACACCTTAAGGTGTTATATTATGAATTATGACACTGATTGGTGTCCTATAGTAAAATATGAATAAAGGAAGTGGATTTACGTGCATATACTAGCCATCATTCTTCAGAGCTGGCTGCTTTTCTCCATGGCATTCTTTGGTGGAAGCAAGCTTGCAGGAGCCAAACATCAAGTCGAACTATTTGATTCCGTGAAACTTCCCCAGTGGTTCCGAGTTATTACGGGTATCGTTCAAATTGCAGCATGCGTTGGGCTCATTATCGGTTACTGGTCAGCAGGGTATGCCGCATGGGCAGGAGTATTGGTCGGCGTTATGATGATCATCGCATTGATTGCGCATCTAAGAGTCAAACATCCTTTTGCCAAATGGTTCCCGGCTCTATTAAACCTCTTGATTGCTGCCGGAGTAGTCATTCTATATGCAGACGAAATGTCCAATCTATGGGGATAGGCCTTACTTCAAGTCCACGAATATCGTTCGTGGGCTTTTTTATATGTAGAAGCTAGTAACCCTAAGGTAACCTAGTGAATTTAAAGTGCGTACTATTCATTTCCAGTATTGTTGTTTATATTCTAATTGACGGGCCATTAAGAAGGACCAAAGAAAGCGTAATCCAGGCACATGATCAGATCTGTATACAATTCAGAAACGGAGTGAAAATGGATGCAAAAGCGACAATTGGGACGAACCGGACTGGAAGTTACCACGTTAGGTTTTGGTGCAATGGAAATTCGGGGACCTCGAATCTGGGGAGGCCGTCCTGTTACGGATTCGGATGCGGAGCGGATATTGAATGCCGTCCTGGATGCCGGAATTAATTTTATTGACACGGCTTACGATTACGGATTAAGTGAAGAGTACATTGGGCGATTTATCAGCAATAGGCGGAGCGAGTATTTCTTAGCAACCAAATGCGGCTGCACGGTTGTCGATGCTGGAGATCATGATGAGACGCCTCATGTATGGACAAGAGATAATCTACTGCGCAATGTGGATGTAAGTTTACGGAGAATGAAGACCGACTATATCGACCTAATGCAACTTCATAATCCGACCATTGAACAAACCGATGAAGGACAATTGATTGATGTGCTGAAAGAAATTCAAGCAACCGGTAAAGTCCGGTGGATCGGAATCTCTTCAACGCTTCCTCATATCACGAAATACATCGAAACGGGCGTATTCGACAGCTTCCAAATCCCTTACTCGGCACTTGAGCGCGATCACGAAAACGTGATTTCAACAGCAGCACATTCAGGTGCAGGAACCATCATCCGCGGCGGAGTCGGGCGCGGCGAACCGGGCGTAGGTCTGGGTAACGGGGATAAATGGGCAGCTTGGGAAAATGCCAAGCTCGATGAATTATTGGAAGAAGGCGAAAGCCGTACAGCGTTCTTGCTGCGCTTCACCTTAAGTCATCCTGACTTGACGACAACGATTGTCGGGACGAAGAGTCCGGAGCATCTGACGGAGAACATACGAATTGCCCAGAAAGGCGTGCTTCCGACCGATGTTTATGAGGAAGCGAAACGTCGTCTTCTGGATGCGGGTCAATCGCCTAAAGCATAGATGACTAAATGATACAGAAGCCACTTCGACAAGAAGTGGTTTTTTATTTACTCCAAGGACCTCAAAGTCGAATCCTAACAAGTTAAGTCGAATGGCAAAAACCGACTTGTAATCGCTTCCATTCGTAATTATAATGAAGGCGCAGTCTTCCTTAAACGTTTCGGATACTGCATCCATTCATTTTCCATCAAGAAAGGAGTGTACAGGTTTCGAGCTGATACCCACCACATTTTCAGTCATACTTCACTCAAGCGGAAGTAACGAGCTAAAATTAGGGGAGGTTTATCTGTGAAGAAAATCGTTTTTTTACTAGTTGCAACCCTTCTTGTTCTAACGTTGGCAGCCTGTGGCAGCAACAACAATAATAGCGGTGAGTCAGCGAATTCGAATAGTGGTACTAACAAGGCAGACACCGGCAAAGAAGTAGTCATCAAGTTCCCGAGCTACAAAACGGGAAATAACGTCGGAGCTATCTTTTACCTTCCTCAAATTGAGCGCTTTAACAAGAAATATGCAGGCAAGTACAAGATTGAAATCGAGGAAATCGTCCAAGACGAATACTCGAAGAAAATTAAACTCCTCTATCAGCAGAAGAAATTACCCCCGCTTATCGAAGTCGACAAAGAGCTAGCCGACATTATGATTAACAACGGCGATCTCCTCGATCTGAAACCTTACATCGACAACAATCCAGAAATCAAAAACATTTTGATTGATGATTCAGTTAAATATAACACGGACAAGAATGGCAAGATTGTTTCGCTGCCGCTTGCTTTCGAGCGTCCGATCGGCCTGTATTACAACAAAGAATTGCTTCAGAAAGCCGGAATTACCGAGCCGGCGACGACTTGGGACGGATTCTTCAGCGATCTGGATAAATTGAAAACAGCCGGGGTTACACCGTTGTCCCTCATGACCGGCGAGAATGGTTGGACGACGATGCTGCTTGCTTCTGCCATGATCGCCTCTGAGCCGGAAGGTCAGGAGCTGTTAACGAAAGGCGATATCGTGACGAACTTTAACTCGCCGCTGTGGGTGGAGACCTTTGCCAAGGTACAGAAGCTGCTAACGGATTACACAACGAAGTCCGCGCTAGGTGCGACTTATTCCATCGCAGCCAATGAATTCTTCAGCGATAATACGGCCATGATTGCGAACGGCCCATGGATGGTCGGGGATTTCAGCAATCCGGACAAAGCCTCCGAGGGTTTCGCGGGCAAAGTAGGCGCGACCATTTATCCGAATGGCGTCGCGCTCGGCTCTGCTGACGGATACTGGTATTCCATTCCGAAGGATACGCCGCAGGAAACGGTGGATGGATTGATCGAGTACTTCAAATTCATCTACTCACCGGATGAATTAAATGCATTCCTGGTAGCGGAAGGCGGCTTTGCTCCGAAGCTTCCGATGCCGGATGATGCGAAAGCGAAACTGGATCCGGTCCTGAGACAGTTGAACGATGAAGTGGGCTCCAAGATGAAAACACTCAACCGATTGATTTACGATATCGTGCCTCAATCCGTCTCGGACCTGTTTGCCAAAAACTTGCCGCTCCTGGCTACGAGCGATATGACGCCCGAACAGTTCTGTAAAGCGATGACAGACACGGCCGAGAAGTTTAAGAAATAATGCAGTAGTTAGCCAGCTAGAATAGGTTGTGCAAGAAGCGCGGAGCAATAACTAATGCGCTTCTTGCACAGACAAACCGCTCTTCGGGAAGGAGTTCGGTCATGTTCAAGTACAATAAATTCTGGGTGTATCTCTTTATCGTGCCTACGCTTATCGTCTTTCTGATTTTCTATTTCGTTCCCATTCTGACCGTGTTTACAACCGGATTCATGGAGTGGAATGGCTTTGATTCGGCCAAATTTATTGGATTCGATAATTATAAAATGATTTTCACGGACGACAATTCGATTCTGGTCTCCTTAATGAATTTATTGAAATGGTCGCTAATCGCCACCTTCATTCATGTCCCATTCGGAGCGTTAGTCGCGTTTATTATCTTTAAGCGACCGGTCGGCTGGCGATTTGTGCGCGGAGTATTCATGATTCCCAACGTTATCGCGGTATCCGCATGGGCAATCATCTATCGCTTTATCTTCAATGACCAGATGGGCCTGCTCAATAATTTCATTCGAAAGCTCGGCTTCACGAACTTTCATACGAATTGGTTCTTCGATCAGCAGTACGCGTTCTCAGCAATCAGCTTAACCTGGGTCTTCTACGCGGTAATCGTGACGCTGCTCGTTTTATCTGACCTCATGGCGATTCCTAAAGAGCTCCATGAAGCGGCCAAAATTGACGGAGCAACAGAAGCTCAAATCCACTGGAGGATCAATTTGCCTTTGATTCGGGGTTCGCTTGGGACTTCGGTTATCTTATCGATCATAGCGAGAATTACAATGTTCGAGGCGATCTTCTTGACGACCAAAGGCGGTCCCGGGAACTCCACGTATAATATCTCGGTCATGCTCTACGACGGCATCATTAACTATCAATTCGGTTATGCCAATGCGGTCGCAACGATCATGATTATTCTGGGAATCGGCGTTCTGGCCATTACGACCAAGGTGTTCAAGATGAACAAAAGTGTCTACAACTGATAGGTGGTGATCCTGCTGTATGAAGGCTGAACCTTTGAAACGCGGCCTGGTAGGGGCTTTCAGTTATTTGGTGCTCTTATTCACAGTCTGCATATCGCTAGTCCCGCTGCTCTGGATTGTCGTTTCTTCGTTTAAATCGAACAAAGCGATATTGAACACGCCGTTTGCGCTTCCGGTAGAATTTAACTTTCATGCCTATTACTCGGTGCTGAAGATGAATAACTTCTTAAGCAACACGACTAACTCCGTATTGATATCGGTGACTTCGACACTTATTGCACTTCTGTTCTATGCGTTAGCGGCTTATTCTTTTGCGAAATTCGATTTTAAGGGAAAACATATTCTGTTCGTTCTGTTCTCCATTACGCTGCTCATTCCCGGCCATGCTACGGCACAGCCTATTTTCTCTTTCATCAATATCACCGGACTTTACGATACGAGATTGGCGCTCATTGTCGTATACATATCGGCAGGATTGGCTGTATCACTGTTCATCTTGAGGGCTACGTTCCTCTCCATTCCTAGAGAGCTCGATGAAGCGGCTTATATGGAATCGGCTAACTTCTGGCAGGTGTTCTTCTATATCAATTTGCCGCTTGCGCGATCAGGCTTGGCAACGGCAGGCATTCTCATGTTCCTCGGCAACTGGAATGAATTTTTCTATGGGTTTATGCTGACGGCTTCCGCTGAGAATCGGACGCTGCCTGTCGCCTTGCAGTTTTTTACCGAACAATTCTCCTATAACTACACCCAGCTGTTCGCAGCACTGACGCTCGTGACGCTGCCTAGCATTATTTTGTATATGGTGGCTCAGGAACAGGTGCAGCAGAGCGTTGTCAGTGGCGGCGTGAAAGGTTGATGAGCGTTTGGCGACGATAAAAGATATTGCTAGAATGGCCGGTGTATCGACAACTACCGTTTCCAGAGCGCTTAACGGATATGATGACGTTAGCCAAGAGACGAAACGCAAAATTCATGAGATTGCCGAAGAGTTGGATTATTCTCCTAATGCGGTAGCGAGAAGCTTGGTATCGAGCAAAACCCGCACCATTGGCGTTATTTTCTCGGGACTTAAGTATTCGGGGGGGAAAGACAATCTCGCCTTCGAGATCTTATGCGGCATCAATGATCGGGCAAACGAGATGGAATATGACATCTTGTTGTTCAGCACAAGTCCGTCCAAGCAGCGGATCAAATCCTACTACAACTTATGCAAGGAGCGAAATGTGGATGGAGCCATTATTTTCGGCTTAAGGGTCGACGATCCGTACCTCGAGGAAGTCATAAAGAAGTCTAATTTTCCGTGCGTTCTGATCGACATCCCGTTCTCGAATGAGATTCTGGGCAATGTGACAACCGACAATATTGAAGGGGTTAGATTGGCCATTCATCATTTGATGGAGTGGGGCCATACGAATATCGCGATGATCAACGGTTATGTTGAAGCACATGTCAGTGAACAGCGGCTAAGGGGCTTTAAGAAGGCGCTCTTCGAACGCGAGTATGCCTTCGATTCTTCGAAAATTTTCGATGGGAAGTTTTCCGAAGAGGGCGGGGAACAGGCGATGATGCGTATTTTGGACGAACATCCGGGGGTTACCGCCGTATTTTGCTCCAGTGATCTGATGGCGCTCGGCGCGATGAGAGCTCTCGAGAAGAGGGGGAGAAAGGTCCCTGATTCGGTATCCGTGGTCGGCTATGATGATATCATTCTCTCCTCGTACTGTACGCCGAAGCTGACTACCGTTCATCAGAACAAATACGAGATGGGCTGGGCATCGGCCAAGCTGCTGATCGAGATGCTGGAAGGAACAGATGTTGACCACAACGTGGTGCTAAAGAATGAATTGATCGTACGTGAGAGTACAAAGCGGTTGCTGTAAACCCTTCGTGTACATTAGGCTGGCGATTATCCCAAACGTTTAAGTAACCGTTCATTATTTTCAAATGGAGGTTGGTATACAATGAGACTTAGCGCCGAGGAACTGGAAAGCGGCAAGTTATCTCCGGAAACGTTAGAGCTTGCCATTCAGTTGATCAAAGTCAACGGGTATGTGTTGTTTGAAGAAGTTTTGCCGCGAGCACAGGTCGACGAGCTGTTTAATAGCTATACAGCCATACTGGATCCCTACTTCGAGGAGCATCGCGAAGAGATTCTTAATCCGAAGAATGGATTTAACGATGGCACCAACCACGTACGACTCTACTTGCCGTTTGAGGAGCCGTTCTGCGATGAAGCGGTTATTGCGAATCCATTCGTGACTGAAATCGTGGATCGGATTTTGGGTGAGGATAGCGTAATGACCTATTTCGCGACGAATACGTCAATGCCCGGCGGAAGAAAGTCACAGCCTGTCCATTCGGATACATCCTCGCGATACGGAGACAAATACGCTGCGAATTTGCCGATTGCCAATTTAATTGTCAATTATCCACTTGTGGATGTTCATGAGAATAACGGTCCCATGGAGATTTGGCCGGGCGGGACGCATTTGCATCCGGATAACTGGTATGCGCCGAATGCATTCAGCAAATCTAAGCTCGCCGAGCATATGCATGGGATCAAGATGCTGATGCCGGCAGGCTCCATCTTGATTCGCGATGATCGAGTATGGCACCGCGGCACGCCGAACAAGTCCGATAAGCACAGGCCGAATATCGCGCTAATTTACTCGGAGAACAGGCAGCGTGAAGGCACGATTCAAATACCGCAAGAAACGTACGATCAGCTGTCTGTGAAAGCACAGCGTTTGCTGCGTAATGAGAAGATCGGCTTTCCTGTTGCGGAGCCGAAGCACTAGTAGGTAATTTAGAAAAAACCGCATTGCACCCTGAGAAGAGGGTTGCAATGCGGTTTTTGGTCTGTGCTGCTGTGGCGGCGTTCCTCGGTACGAGTTAAGATTCGTTTCTATTCTTGAAATCAGTAAGCACTTCATCAATAATTCGTTTTGCGACGGAGGCAAATACAGGGTTGGTGTCCTTGTAATACGGCAATGCGAACAAGCCCATCGACAATGCATAGCCGCGGCCCCGAGCCCAGGTTGCGTCATCCGGCTGCAGCACAGCACGGAATCTAGGCCGCGTTGCATCGGTGAGGATACTCCAAGCAAACAGCATGTCGCATGCGGGATCGCCTAAGCCCATACAGCCAAAGTCGATAACGGCGCTAATGCAGCCATTCTCTATGAGTACGTTCCCTGCGTGAATGTCACCGTGAATCCAGACACCGGCTCCTTGCCAATCGGGTACTCCAAGAGCTTCTTCCCAGGCCAGTGTTGCCGCGCGTTGATCAATCATACCTTCGAGTTCTGTGATGGCTTTGCGAACACCGGTATCTCTCGGTGCTAACGACATGCCTCGTGAGGATGCCGGAGGTGTAACCTCGCTGCCAAGGTCGATACGCTGCATGGCGCCGACGAACTGCGCGATATCAGCTGCAGCTTGACCCAAATCGTCAATTCTCCCGACAATGGCATCCGCTCCCTTAAACCATCGATAGACAGCCCACTGCCAGGGATAACCTTCGGCAGGGACCCCAATAGCGAGCGGGGCAGGAATGGGAAGCGGCAGATGTGGAGCAAGTTTTGGCAGCCAATACTGCTCCAATTCAGCTTGACCAGTTGCCCAATCAATGCGAGGCATTCGAACGGCTAAATCCTCGCCAAGCAGATAAATCGCGTTGTCCGTTCCGCTGGACTGTATCCGAGTAAGCGGAAGCTCCGCCCACTCCGGGAATTGCTCCTCGAGTAACCGTTTCACCAGCGAGGACTCAATTTCCACTTCGTTATTGTGCATTTTGACAGGTTTTGAAGCGGGTTTTAATCGATCTATATTTGTCATAGAACCTCCTGAAAGTGTTGTGCGTTATGGCTGTGCCTTCCAATAGTTGTATGGTTTTCATTGCAATCACGCTCGCTCTCGAATAGGATGAATTTATTGTATGAGAATTTTTTACTTGTGGCAAGGTTGGATGAGCTGACGAACCGTACGGCGCTTATTTGTCCATTAATGACTCCGAAATAATTCTAACGAACCGTAGGGGTTCTATTTGTCGGTTTTTGCGTAGTTGCTATTTAGCCGATTATATCCAAATAACGCCTCTACGATTCGTCAGAATCTCGAAGCACCGAAATTCAGCCGAATAACGCCTCTGCGGTTCGTTAGATTGTCACCGCATGCAAAATGCAAGTGCCAGTCCTGAAATAAGCCAACCCGTGATGAAAGGTTGGCTTATTTTGTGTGCTCGCGTTTGTTGTCGGCATCCGTACAGTTGTGATAGGATGAGAAACAGACTCTCAGCTCGGAATCGAGCCAATAAGAGTCTTGGATTTGGATAGAAGAATAGGAGATTTGCTTGATTATGACGAACAAGAACAGTCGGAACGTGTTTAGATTAGCGATGCTGCTCGGTATATTCTCGACACTCGGGCCTTTTACGATCGATATGTATTTACCTGCTTTCCCCGAGATTGTGAAGCAATTCGATACGACAGCTTCACTGGTACAACTCAGCTTAACCGCTTGTTTACTCGGACTCGGCATCGGCCAACTGGTCATGGGTTCGCTCAGCGATGTATATGGCAGACGTAATCCCCTGCTGATCGCCATGGCTGCTTATGTTGCCGCTTCGTTAGCTTGCGCAATCTCGCCTACTATCGGGTTGTTGATCGCATTCCGGTTCGTGCAAGGGTTCGCCGCAGCGGCTGGCATTGTAATATCCCGTGCGATCGCACGCGACCTGTACAGCGGTCATGAACTTACGAAGTTTTTCTCGATGCTCTTGCTGGTCGGTAATTTAGGTCCGCTCGTGGCACCGGTTTCCGGCAGCGGTGTTCTTTCTTTCACGACGTGGATCGGGGTATTTATTGCACTGGCACTACTTGGAATCTATCTATTAATCATGACCAAATGGGGACTGCAGGAGACGCTGCCATCTGATCTTCGCAGGCCCAGCAATTTCGTGGAGCAGCTGCGGAACTATGGATCGCTCCTGCAAGATCGCCAGTTTCTCGGCTATATGCTTGCACAGGGCATCATGATTGCAGGGGTTTTCGCCTATGTTTCGGGTACGCCATTTATTTATCAAAATATCTATGGGGCCTCGCCGACCGTATTCGCTCTATTATTTGCATCGAACGGCATTAGCTTAATCATCGGATCCCAGCTGGTTGGACGGATGTCGCATCGCGTATCCGAACAGGCCTTTCTGTTATTCGGCCTTGGGCTTGCCTTACTGGCAAGTGTCACCGTATTAATTGTCGGCATCGTCCATGGACCGCTCGTCGCGTTGGTAATTCCGCTGTTTATGTTCGTAGCGGCTATTGGCATCACATCAACGGCAGCATTCCCGCTTGCTATGGAGAGCCAGGGGCATATGGCGGGCAGTGCGGCTGCGCTGCTTGGCGTTGTTCCCTTCTTACTTGGAGCGGTTGTCTCCCCGCTTGTCGGTATCGCAGGAGAAGACACCGCCGTTCCGCTAGGCGTCATTATATTATTGACAAGCCTCACCGCGTTGCTGGCTTATTACCTTCTGGTAAGAAGAAGCCCGCGTACAGCAGCTCACGTTAGCGGCATGGGAGTAAACGGAAGTGAACAGCTTTGCGAGTAGCTGGCTAAGCGGTGTAGTTTGCTGATGATGTATACATTATTTTGCAATTTGTGCACGAAATTTAGGAAAATAGTCTTGTTTGACATCCATATTTTAGTATAATAGACAGACAAACATTCGTGTTTACTAAACCTCTTATTTATTAAGAGGTTTTTTATTAGGTTTGCGAGATTATACATCGATGAACAAGAAGGGACATCCTAGATGAAAACCGTCAAAACAAAGATTATGATTGCCATTATTATGTGCTCGGTTGTCGCAGTACTGGTTGTTGGATTAATCGGAATCAATACAGCCAATCAAATGCTGAAGCATTCCTCCGACGAGGCGGCCAAACTGAACGTCGATTCCAATGCGAAGAGCTTGAATCTTACGATTGAGGCGATCGAGCAGTCGGTGAACGGACTTGCTGTCTCGGCCCTCTCGATGCTGGATGATGTACAGAAATTTAAGACAGACGCTGGTTACGTGAAGGATCTTCAAGAGAAAATCAGACCCTTGGCCGAACAATTCTCGCAAAATACCGAAGGCGCCATGGCGTTCTATATCCGGTTCAATCCGGATTTCACCGCTCCTACATCGGGACTGTTCCATGCGGATTCGGACGGCGATGGCAAGATCGAACAATTGACGCCTACGGATTTCAGTCAGTATGATCCGACTGATCTCGCTCATGTGGGATGGTATTATATCCCGGTGAACGCTGGCAAACCGGTGTGGCTTGATCCTTATATGAACGAGAACATCAACGTCGAAATGATCAGTTATGTGGTACCGATCTTCAAAGAAGGCGAGTCCATCGGTATCGTAGGCATGGATATTAACTTTAACTTATTTACAGATATCGTCAGCAGCATCAAGCCTTATGCGAATAGCTATGGCGCGTTGCTTAATGCGAATCTTGATTTCCTCATTCATCCGCAATTAAAGCAAACCGATAATATGGCGAAGATTCATGCGAATTTAGCGGAACAGATCAAGAAGCAAGAACTTGGAGTCACGACGGTGCAAGAAAACAACGAAGACAAGATGATCTCTTATGCAAGGTTGTCCAACGGGCAAACGCTGCTGATTGATTCTTCGAAAAGCGATATTTATAGCGATGTGTTCACGCTCACAAAGCGTATTATGATCGTACTAATCTGTGTAGCTGTTATAGCCGCCTTAGTCGCCTATTGGATGGGCAGCAGAATTTCAAAGCCGCTGAAGACTCTTATTCTCGATATGAGGCGTGTAAAGGAAGGCGATTTTACGGTTCGGACATCGATTGGCAACAAGTACGAAATCGGTGAGATTGGATCGAATTTCAATAGTATGGTGGAAGAGCTGGAGAACCTCACGAGAAACATTCGCACGGTATCCGGACATATTCATTCATCATCTCGTTCTCTTGCTTCCGTAGCTGAGGAGGTAACGGCATCTTCAGAGGAAGTTTCGGCATCCTTGCACGAGATTGCCCAAGGCAATAAAATGCAATCGTATTCGATCGAGAAGAGCTCTGAAATATCCGCGAATCTATCCGATAAATTCAAGCAGCTTTACGACAATACAAACGTCATTCTTCAAGTCGTGGACGGTATGCAGGCCAGTAACGAGAATGGTATGTCGTTGATGAAAGATTTGAACGCCATCAATCAAGATAACGGGCAAGCGATAAACAACATCGAGCGGGAAATCTTCAATCTGAATGACAAAACGCAAAACATCAGCACGATCATCGAGCAATTATCCCATATCGCGAATCAGACGAATTTGCTGGCGCTCAATGCCTCAATAGAATCAGCGAGAGCGGGCGAGGCAGGAAAAGGTTTTGCTGTTGTGGCAAGTGAAGTGAGGAAACTGGCAGAGCAGTCACGCAAATCGACGGAAGATATTAGTGAGATCATCCTGAATGTGCAGTCGGACGCGAGCCATACGGTCGGCGCGATGAAGCAAGTGAAGGAGAGAACGTTGGAGCAATCTGAAGCCGTTCACCAGTTAAGTCAGGCATTCGGCATGCTGTCGGGCACAATCAATCAGATTACGGAAATTCTTCAAACGAACGGAGCGTTCATTACCGAAGTGTCCGGCGATTCCAGTCAATTGGCCGGTGAGGTTCATGAGATGTCGTCCATTTCCGAGGAGAGCGCTGCATCCTCCGAGCAAGTATCAGATACGATGGCAGAACAGGTGAAAGGCTTCGGGAAAGTTGTCGAAGAGGCAGATGCGCTCAATCAATTGTGTACGACGCTGAATGAACTCGTGAAGAGATTTCATGTGAACGAATCTCGGACTTGATTTAACTTTTGTTGTCAATTACAGCTTTATGAGCTATAGTGAGGATAATTTCATATTGAAGTACGGGTGCTGGATGGAGTCTGGCTGAGATAGGGAACGTTATTTCCCTGACCGTTAATCTGAACCAGGTAATGCTGGCGTAGAGAACGTATCGAATCCAAACCATTCGTATATTCTCGAATGGTTTTTTTCTATGGTTCATGCCTGCTTTCCTACGGAAAGGAGAACATAGGTAATGAGAGATTCCATCATTTCGCAATTGCAGCAGCAGGTAGAGGAGCGACAGGGTGAACTGTTTGCTTTGCTCGCCGAGTTGATCGCATTCCCAACAGTCAGCCCGCCTGCGCGAAACACGTTAGATGCGCAGCGGTTCTTGGAGGACTATCTTCGAGCGAATGGATTTGAGACGGAATTATGGGAGGTTTATCCCGGCGATCCGAACGTTACGGCGATCAAACGCGGTACGCAGCGGGAGACGCATCAAAGCCTGCTGCTGAACGGACACATGGATGTAGCCGAGGTTGGAGATAGCAGCGAGTGGCACGAAGCCCCCTTCCGGCTGACCTTGAAGGATGGCAGAGCCTACGGCAGGGGAACTGCGGATATGAAAGGCGGGCTTGCCGCTCTTCTATTCGCCGTGAAGCTGTTGACCGAAGCCGGAGTAGAGCTGCGAGGCGATCTGCTGTTTCATTCCGTTATTGGGGAAGAGGCAGGCGAAGCCGGGACGCGTGCTTGCATGGAACGCGGATATACGGCGGATTTTGCCGTTGTGGCGGATACTAGCGCAATGGCTATTCAAGGACAAGGCGGCGTCATCACCGGCTGGGTGACGATTCAAAGTCCGGTTACCTACCATGATGGCATGCGAGCACGCATGATTCATGCAGGCGGCGGCATTCAAGGGGCTAGCGCGATCGAGAAGATGGCCAAACTGATTACAGGGCTGCAAGAGTTAGAGCGACACTGGGCTGTGACCAAATCCTATCCCGGTTTTCCGGCCGGTTCGAATACGATTAATCCTGCCGTTATTGAAGGGGGTCGCCATGCGGCCTTCATCGCAGATAAGTGTGCCTTGTGGATGACGGTTCATTTTTATCCGAATGAAGATTATGAAACGGTTGCCGCTGAGGTGGAGGAGCATTTGCTTGCCATCGCGCAAGCCGATCCATGGCTGAGGAACAATCCGCCTACTTTCCGTTGGGGCGGTCGGTCTATGATTGAGGAACGCGGCGAAATATTCCCCTCTCTGGAGCTGGACACAGAGAGCGAGGGGCTGAAGACATTGTTCGCGGGCCACCAACGAGTGATGGGCACTGAACCCCAGATGGGCATGAGTCCAACCGTAACGGATGCAGGCTGGATCGGACGTGCAGGAATCAAGACGGTTATCTACGGTCCGGGTGAACTTGCGCATGCGCATGGCGTTAATGAAAGCACAGCTATGAAGGAACTCGTGGATTACGTCAAAGTCATGATTGGCTTCATTGCGGAATGGTGTAATCGGAGAAAGCACGGCGACAAGTGACGGAATAGGTAAGAGGATGGAGGAAAACCAGTGAGTCGTTTTAGTGAAAGACTGTACCGTTCAGCGCATGAGATTTGGGTCAAGAGCCATCAGCATCCGTTTCTGACGGAATTGCGGGAAGGGACGCTTGATCCGCAGCGCTTTATCTATTATTTGAAGCAAGATTATGTCTATCTGATCGATTATGCCAAACTGTTCGCCATGGGCAGCATGAAGGCCAGAGATATGGAAACGATGGTAAAGTTCGCAGAATTGCTGCATTCCACGCTTCATATCGAGATGGAACTCCACCGGGGTTACGCAGCGCGTTTCGGCGTCACGCGAGAGGAGCTGGAGCAGACGCGTCCTGCGCCGACTACGGTTGCCTATACCAAATATTTGCTGGATGTCGCTGCACAGGGCTCCCTCGCAGAAGTGGTGGCCGCGCTGCTGCCATGCATGTGGAGTTACCAGGAGATTGGGGCAACCTTTATGAAAATTCCGGCCGCCTTGGATCATCCGCTTTATCGGGAGTGGATCTTGATGTACGGTTCCGAGGAATTCGAGGCCTTAACCCTATGGTGCATTGGTTTAATGGATCGTTTGGCAGAAGGCCAGCCTGAGGCGGAGCTTGCACAGCTGGAGGAGCGTTTCCTCGTTGCATCCAAGCTTGAGTATATGTTCTGGGATATGGCCTATCGACAAGAGGAGTGGCCGGTTTGAGCACAAACATAGAGGCGGGCGGTCAGCAAGCCGCGTTAGCGGTACGCGGGCTCAGCTTTTCTTTTCCGCAGGAATCACCATTATTCGAATCGCTCAGCTTCACGATTAAACAAGGCGAGTTTGTTAGCATCCTGGCGGCAAGCGGGATCGGCAAAACAACGCTGTTCCGGCTGTTGTCCGGACTGCTTGCTCCTACAGCGGGCACGATTGCTATAGGCGCAGCAGGCGACTCCGCGACAGCAGCAACGAAGCTTGGGAAGATCGGCTACATGCCGCAGAAGGACTGCCTTCTCCCATGGAGATCCGTGCTCGATAATGCTGCAATTGGCTTGGAGCTGCGCGGAACATCGAAGCGGGAAGCCCGTCGCCAAGTCGTAGAGCTGCTGCCGGGTTTAGGGCTGGAAGGGACGGAAAACAAATTCCCGCATGAGTTATCCGGCGGTATGCGTCAGCGCGTATCGTTTCTGCGCTCCTTACTGGGCGGAGGGGAGCTGTTCCTGCTGGATGAACCCTTCAGCGCCTTGGATGCCATGACGCGGATCAGCATGCAGGAGTGGCTGCTGCAAGTTTGGGAGCAGCACCGCAAGACGATTCTATTCATCACGCATGACGTTGATGAGGCGCTGCTCCTATCGGATCGGGTACTCGTTGCTGCGCAATCACCTATCACGACGCTTCGTGAGCTCAACGTCAATTTGCCTCGCCCTCGCGGCTATGAAGCGGCGCTGGATGAAACGTTCATCAAGTTGAAGCGACAGCTGCTGGATTGGATTGGTTTCGGTGTCGGTGTCGGCCGCTCGGATGGAGGAAATAGGTCATGAAACGAAGCATAATCGCTAATGTGCCTGTCCTAGTATTCATCCTGCTGCTTGCTTTGCTTTGGGAAGTCGGAACGAGGGTCATGAACATCCCGCATTACATCATTCCAAGGTTATCGGATGTGTTCGTCTCCATGTGGGAGAACAAACAGCTGCTGGGGAAACATTTTGGCGTCACGCTGGGAGAGTCTCTGCTCGGGCTGGGCATTTCCGTCCTGTTCGGAACGCTGGCTGCCGCTTGGATTGAAAGCTCCGGTTTAGCGAAGAAGACGATTTACCCGCTTATTGTCGGCTCCCAAACCATTCCGATTATCGCTTTATCGCCAATCATGGTCATGTGGTTCGGTTATGAGATATGGAGCAAGATTGCCGTGGTCGTCTTGTTCACGTTCTTCCCGCTTGCTGTGAATACAGCAGATGGGCTTCGCTCGGCAGATCCCGATATCGGGGAGCTGATGCGGACAATGGGGGCTAGCAAACGCGATCTCCTCACGAAGTGGAAGATTCCCTCTGCACTTCCGGGATTCTTCACGGGGCTGAAGATGGCAGCGGCGATCAGTGTTGGCGGCGCAACGCTTGGGGAATGGCTCGGCGGCGAAAGCGGTCTCGGGATGTACACGAAGCGGGCATCCAATATGCTGCGCGGTGAAGCCGTGTTCTCAGGGGTGCTTTTGCTATCGGCTATGGGAATTATCCTGTTCCTCGCGGTTCAATGGTTAGAGCGAGCTTGCCTTGGTCATCGCAGAAGTTAAGTGAAAAGGAGAAATGACAGTGAATTTACGTGTATGGTCGAGAAACACCTGGAAGACTGCAGCTCTTGCATTGGTTTTATTGGTAGTTGCAGGTTGTGGGTCCAATAAGCAGGCAGCTAATGGGGAAACGGAAATTACGGTACTGCTCGATTGGTATCCGAATGCCGTGCATACGTTCCTGTATGCGGCACAAGAGCAGGGATACTTTAAAGAGGCTGGTTTGAAAGTGAATCTGCAAACGCCGGCGGACACGAACGATGCGCTGAAGCTGGTGGCAACCGGTAAAGCGGATCTGGCGCTGAGCTATCAAATGCAGGTGGCGATCTCACGTTCCGAAGGGATTCCGATCGTGTCTGTCGGCGCAATCGTTCGACATCCGCTCAATCAATTGCTAGTGCTCGATTCGCCCGAGATTCGCAGTCCCAAGGATCTGGTCGGCCGAAAAATCGGTTACCCTTCCATCCCGCTCGATGAAGCGATTGTCAATACGATGGTGAAGTCAGACGGCGGCGACCCGTCGAAGCTGTCCTATACAGATGTTGGCTGGGATCTGATTCCGGCGATGACGACGAAGAAGGTCGATGCGATTATCGGCGGATATGTGAATCACGAGAAGCTGTTATTGGAGAAAGAGGGCGAGAAGCTGACGGCCTTCGATCCTTCCAAATACGGCGTGCCGGATTACTATGAGCTGGTACTTACCGCAAGTGAAGAAGGGCTGAACAGTAAGCGTGATGCCATTAAGAAATTCATAGAGGCAGCGGGCAAAGGGCAGGCCTATACGGCAAGCCATCCGGATGAAGCGCTGCAGCTGCTGCTGGATGAGCAGAGCGCAGACTTCCCGCTGGATGCTGCTGTAGAGAAACAAAGCTTAGCGATCTTGCTGCCCTTGATGGATGCAGGGGCAGAGCCTTTTGCCAGTCAGTCGGAGCAATCATGGAACGACGTGATTACGTGGCTGACCGAGCAAGGTCAGATCTCGAAGAGCGTGAAGGCAGCAGAAGCATTCCGCAATTTGTAAGGCGAGGAGAGTCGGACAGGTGAATGAACGATATTCAAGGCAGATGCTGTTTGCGCCAATCGGAGAAGCCGGTCAGCAGAAGCTGAAGGACAGTGCGGTCTTGATTGTCGGCATGGGCGCGCTGGGCACGGTGCTGGCTAACCATATGGTAAGAGCCGGTGTAGGTCTGGTGCGGTTCGTGGACCGGGATTATGTGGAGCAGAGCAATTTGCAGCGGCAAATGTTATTCGATGAGGACGATGTTCGGCAAGGCTATCCCAAGGTCATCGCTGCCGAGAAGAAACTGCGCAAGATCAACTCCGATGTCAGGCTCGAAGCGATTGTGGCCGATGTCACCGTTCATAATATAGAATCCCTCCTAGAGGGAATCGATTTGGTTCTGGATGGGACGGATAATTTCCAAACCAGATTTCTGCTCAATGATGCATGCTTTAAGATGGGCATTCCCTTCACGTATGGCGGTGCGGTCAGCTCGCGAGGGATGAGCGCGATTCTGGTTCCGGGAAGCACGCCTTGCTTGCGCTGCTTCATCCAATCTGCCGATGCCAGCGGGCAAACTTGCGATACGATCGGCGTCATTGCGCCTGTCGTCGATATTGTCGCTTCCTATCAAGCCGTAGAAGCGATGAAGTATTTGGTCGGAGCGCATGACAAACGCAGAAACAGTCTGGTTACCTTTGATCTGTGGGCCAATCACGCCTACGATATGAAGCTTGGCGAACCACGGAGCAACTGTCCCTGCTGCCAATTAAAGCAATATCCCGCTCTGGATAAGGCTGAGCAAGATTCGGCAATCTCCTTGTGCGGACGAGAAACGGTGCAAATGGCCGGGAACGGTCCTATTGATCTGGAGGTATGGCGAGCGCGACTTGCGCCAGCGGTGGTAGAGGTGAGCGTGAATGCTTATTTGCTTCGAGCCGAGCTGCCGGAGGGAGAGAGACTTGTCTTGTTTCCGGATGGTCGCGTATTCGTGCAGGGAACGGATGATTTGGTTCGCGCGAAGATTTTGTATGCCCGCTATATCGGATCTTAATAGGGAGGGACTAGTAGAATGAAAGAGTTTCGTTTATATGCGATTACAGGAGAGCAATTCCACCCCGGACGTGACATGATCGAAGTCATGGAGGAAGCGATTCTCGGCGGCGTGGATATCATTCAGCTGCGGGATAAAACGAGCGGTAAACCAGAGCTGCTGCAGAAAGCGCAGGCGCTTCGGGAGCTTACTCGGAAGCATGGCGTTACGTTTATCGTGAACGACCACATCGATGTTGCGATGGAGGTCGATGCGGATGGCATCCATCTGGGCCAGGATGATGTGCCGCTTCATGAAGCAAGACGAATCGTGGGCAGCAAAATCATCGGCATCTCCACGCATAAGCTCGAAGAAGCGCTTCAGGCGGAACGTGATGGTGCAGATTATATCGGCGTTGGTCCTGTTTTCGCTACGAAGACGAAAGTCGATGTGGTTGATCCGGTTGGAGTATCGTATGTACGTGAGGTTGCGGCGAACGTGCGAATTCCTTTTGTAGCCATTGGCGGCATTAAACTTGGCAACGTAGATGAAGTACTTGCCGCAGGCGCGACACGCATTTGTGTAGTTAGCGGAATTGTCGGAAGCAGCGATGTGCGCGGGACTTGTGAAGCGTTCCTCGAGAAGCTGAATAAATAGGGGGTGGTGTGCTTATGGTGCTTGTAATCAATGGTCAGAAGCAGGAACTGGAAGCCCGGACGATTCAGGATGTCATTATCCATTATGGATTAGCCGGCAAACCGATCGTGGTTGAGGCGGACGGCGCTGTGCTTACTGCCGCACAATGGGAGACCGTGGCGGTTCGACAAGACATGCAAATCGAGCTTGTTCATTTTGTCGGAGGAGGTTGAAGTAAACGGATGAAGCAGGATGTATTCAAGATTGGCGGCCGTGAATTATCTTCTCGTTTCTTTATCGGTACAGGACTTTTCCCTAATCCCTATGTGCAAATGGAAGCGATCAAAGCCTCGGGTGCTCAGGTGCTGACCTTTGCTATTCGGCGCATTAACTTAGAATCCACTGAGGACGATTCTATTCTGCAGCATGTGCAGGATGGTGAATATATCTATCTACCGAATACGTCCGGTGCAAGGACAGCGGACGAAGCGGTTCGAATCGCCCGATTGGCGCGCGCATCCGGCCTGAGCGACTGGATCAAAGTCGAGATTAGCGCGAATGAACGGACACTGCTGCCGGACCCGATTGAAACGTTGAAAGCGACGGAAATCCTCGTGAAAGAAGGGTTTACGGTGCTTCCGTATATTACGGATGATCCAATCATGTGCAAAAGACTTGAAGAAGCGGGAGCGGCGGCAGTAATGCCCGGCGCAGCCCCAATCGGTACGGGACTTGGCATTCTGAATCCCTATCATTTAAGTCTGATCGTTGAAGATGCCCAAGTACCGATCATCGTGGATGCCGGACTTGGTTCGGTGAGCGATGTCGCGCAAGCGATGGAGCTTGGCGTATCGGCAGTCCTTATGAACACCCCAGTTGCCAAAGCCAGAAATCCTGTCGGCATGGCGCAAGCGATGCGAATGGGCATTGAAGCAGGTCGTCTTGCTTATCTATCCGGTCGGATTGAGAAGAAACGGTATGCGTCGGCAAGCAGCGGTTTGGATGCGTTTAAATTGAAATAATGGCGAACTAGTGAGCGAGTACTTGGGAGAGTTGGTCTGGAAATGAAAGAGAGCATTGTGGTCATGGGAGGCGGAGTCATCGGATTATCCTGTGCATACGAGTTACAGCAGCGGGGTTATCAGGTTACGGTGCTGGAAATCAATCGCTGCGGAGGCCAGGCGTCCGGAGCGGCCGCGGGCATGCTGGCGCCGTATTCCGAGAATGTAGAGGGTTCCGATGCTTTTTTCCGCTTTTGCCTGGAAAGTCTACAGCTTTATCCCGATTGGCAGGCCGGTGTGAAGGAGATTTCCGGGCAAACCTTCGAATACACGAACTCAGGCAGTCTCTATATTGCGTACCATGATGCGGATTTGCTGGCACTGGAAGGTAGACTCTTATGGCAGCGTCAGTACGGTTCCTCCGGCAGCATAGTGGAAGGGGATGCGTTGCTGCGTCTTGAGCCTCATCTGTCAACGAATGTAAGAGCTGCGCTGCATACACCGGAGGAGAGTCATCTCTATGCCCCTCATTATGTCAAAGCGCTGGAGCAAGCTTGCCGATTGCTGGGCGTTTGTATCCATGAGAATCTCGAGCAGCTTAGCGTAGTTGAGTGGGAGAGCGAGATACGTATTCAATCTGCCGATGGACGTCTGTTCAGCGGAGATCGATTGCTGGTGTGCTCGGGGGTATGGGCGCAAGAGCTCTCCGATACGTTTGGCATTCAAATTCCCGTGTACCCGATTCGCGGTCAAATTTGTGCATATGAAGTTGAAGCGAAGCCGGTTCAGCATATGGTCTTCGGCAATCAGGGCTATCTGGTGGGCAAAGAAAACGGGACCGTCGTATGCGGTGCTTCCGAGGATGTTGCCGGCTTCGATACTTCCGTTACGGCCAAGGGGATCGAGCGTCTTACGAGATGGAACAAGAAGGTGTTCCCGTTTCTGGGAGAGAGAGAGCCGTTTCATCGCTGGGCCGGCTTGCGCCCCTCCACGCAGGATGGGCTTCCGCTAATCGGTGCAGTCGACGCTGCTAAGCGAGTGGTGTTTGCGGTTGGGCATTATCGCAATGGCATTCTGCTTAGTCCTGCGACCGCCAAGCTGGCAGCGGATTGGATCGAAGGGAAGAGGGCGGCATCGCCGGACTATGATGCGTTCTTGCCGGGGCGGTTTTCCTAGAAGAGAAAAGGATTCTATAATCATACAAGGCAAGGCTTTCACATTCATTTGTGGAGTCTTGCCTTTTCTTATATTCATTCATCGAACTGTTCATCATTCTCGTCATATAAACGTTATTGGTGTCATGCTGATTCGTAGTTAAAATACGGGATTCAACTATATGATTAATAGGCTAATCGTTCACATTTCAATTAAAGGGGAGATTATTTGAATGGTAAGGTTTAAAAAGGTCATCGCTTTATTCTGTATTCTTACTCTGGTTGCATCATTAATCAGTATAAGTCCAGTGGCAGCCGGTGCATCGTCTCTAAATTCCTACTATGTGGATGCAATAAACGGAAATGATAATAATAGTGGATTGAGTCCAGGTCAGGCTTGGAAGACGTTAAACAAGGTAAACGGTACGGATTTCGTGCCCGGCGATCAGATTTTGTTCAAAGCAGGAGACATCTGGAATGGCCATTTAACCATAGATGACTCCGGATATGGTGCAAACCGCATTACGTTCGACAAATTCGGTGAAGGTCCGAATCCGATTATTGCGGGTGGAGGCGTGCCGAAAACGATTTTTGTCAAAAATGCGGAATATGTAACCATCAAAAATCTTGAAATAACGAATGATGCGCCTGAAAACGATCACCGTTATGGCATTTTCGTATCCAATGATACAGGCAGAACATTAAGAAGCTTACACTTTGAGAGCTTAGATATCCATAATGTGAAAGGTAATTATGCAGGCAGCTTGCGTTTCTGGTCAGCTGCGATCGGCTTTAATGCTTATAAAAGCAATTCATCTTATGATGACTTTCTGATCGCGGACAGCCATATCTACGATAATGAGAGCCATGGCATACAAAGCGATGGAGATGAAGCTGTCAAAGATCATACTTTTTTTACGAACGTAGTAATAAGAAATAACTTTTTTGAAAGAAATGGAAACGGAGATATCGTTGTCGGTCTCTGCGACTCTCCTCTGATTGAGTATAACACTTCCTACGATCAGGGCGGCGGTTTCGAAGGTTACGGCTATACCGTTTCCATGTGGGAATGGCTCAGCAAGAATGCGGTCTTCCAAAATAACGAAGTCGCCTACACGAATCATGACCCGCTGCAAGATAACGATGACGGGGATTCGCAGGCTTTCGATGCCGACATCGCGACGGTTGACCGAGTTACGTTCCAGTACAATTACAGCCATGACAACGCGGGCGGTTTTCTGCTGGTCATGGGCAATTCCCAGGAGAACTATAAAGGCGCGACCGTGCGATACAACGTGAGTTTCAACGACCATAAAACCAACGTTAACGAAAATACGACCTTATCGATTAATCACGCGGGTTCAGAGGGATCGTTTATCTACAATAACGTGTTCTACAATAACATCGAAGATGAAGGTATCCATATCAAGTCGCTCGCAACGGATACGGCTAAAATTTATTATCAGAACAATATTTTCTATGCGAACGCAGCTTCGACCTATCCTTCCGCTTCTGATTCCAATAACGTGTTTGACTATAACGGCTACTTTGGAACCGGAAATATTGCGCCGGTTGAAGACTCGCACGCCATCACGGCGGATCCGAAATTTGCCGACCCGATACCGGCGGTTCCTACGGATGGCATGGAAGGCGCGGACGTATTCAAGTTGAGCTCGGATTCCCCGTATATTAACGCGGGAACAGTCATTGCGGATAATGGCGGCAGAGATTTCTGGGGCAATACGCTCTATAAAGGCGCTCCCGATATTGGAGCTCATGAATTCGGCAGTCCCAAAGCAACGGCGGTGACCGTATCGCCTAAGCCGTTAGTTATCCCTGATGCGGTAGATCCGGCTATTCACGCCGGAAGTTGGTCCTTGAAGGCCGTTTCTACAGACACAGCTTCAAACAGTGAATTGAAGCAAACCCTTACAGGCATTCAACCGAAACAGGCTTACGAGGCAAAGGTTTGGGTGAAAGGCGCGGGCGGATATACGTTATCGGTCAGCGATGGAACTACCGTAATCGATGATATATCCTTTGAAGCTTCAAGTGAGTGGACTCAAATTCAGTTGCCTGTGAATAGCGGAAATGCCAGCGCGCTGGTTTATGCGCTGACAGAGACAGGAGGGACAGCAGGAACTGCGTACTTCGACGATGCTTATCTGGGAGTCGCGGACGGAGCGAATTTGCTCGAAAACAGCAGTTTTGAATATGGTAACAGGCCGTGGACAATAGGAGATGTGTTCTCGCTGTACCATACAATTGCACCCACAAATCCTGATGATCCGACGCCGGAACCTGAGCCGGAGCTTCCGACAACGGCGGAACAAGTGAATGATGATTTCGACGGCAGCAGTTTGAACGCAAGGTGGAAGTGGATTTCAGAAGATCCGTTGAAATGGAGTCTGTCCTCGAATCCGGGAAAAATGAATATCGCGAGCAGCGGCGGGGATGTCGATTCGACTAAAAACGTATTGCTCCAATGGGCGCCTAAAGGCGATTTTACGATCGAAACCAAAGTATCCGCCATTCCGACGGCGGATTGGGAGCAGACAGGTTTATTGGTTTATATCGATGGTGCCAACCACATTAAACTTAACCGAGTCCATGACGGCGAACTGAAATTCCAGTTTGGGTATAAGCAAGCCGGCGTATGGAATAGCGGTACTTACACGAATATCAACGATACCGATGATGATAATCCCGACTATTACCTGAAGCTGGAGAAAAGAGGCGCAACCTATACGGGGTACTACTCGCAAGATGGTACAGCTTATACCAAGATAGGCAGCTATACCGTATACTTCCCCGGTAATAAACGGATTGGTCTGTATAACTGCAATGGAACCAACGTCATTGCCGATTTCGATTATTTCCGCATGACAAGCTTGGATGCCAATGCAGGCGAACCGACAGCGCCGCCGACAACACCTCCGCCGGTACCTAACGAAGCGCACAGCGGCGATTACGCGATCAAAGTCGACAACAACTCGGCTGGAAGTGCCTGGAAGTCTATGGGGTACAGCAATTTAGCGGTTACGCCGAATACCAACGTGGTATTCAAGGCATGGGTGAAAGGAAGCGGAGGCGTTAAAGTCGTCATAGCCAACGCGGATTGGTCTACACTTGCCGAGAAGGACTTACCCGCAACGGGCGAATGGAAAGAAGTAAGCAGTGAGATTAATACCGGATCTAATAATGTTATGCATGTCATGCTCAAAACGACGGATTCCTCCACTACGATGTTTATCGATGATGTTTTCTTTGGAACGTCGGGCGGGGAGAACGGCATCGAGAACTCCGACTTTGAAGACGGGTCTGGCCCTTGGTGGGAAGTGACCGGGCCTTTCTCCCTGGAGGAGAAAACGCCGCCTCCGCCTACTGACTATGTGCACAGCGGATCAAAAGCAATCAAAGTCGATAATAACTCGGCTGCCAGTGCCTGGAAGTCTATAGGGAACAGTAATATTGCGGTTACGCCGAATACCGATATGGTATTTAAGGCATGGGTGAAAGGAAGCGGAAATTTTAAAGTCGTCTTATTCAATGCGGATTGGAGTCTATTAGACGAGAGAGATATATCTGCAAACGACGAATGGAAAGAAGTAAGTAGCGGTGAGTTCAATACCGGAGCTAATGCCGCGATGCATGTCATGCTCAAAACGACAGATACATTTAGTACGATGTTCATCGATGATGTTTTCTTAGGAACATCCGGCGGGGAGAACGTCATTTCGAATGCCAGCTTTGAAAAAGGGGCGCTCCCTTGGAAGGATGTGACCGGGCCATTCTCCCTTGTTGAAGTCATCGATCCATTTAGTAAGCCTGCGTTTTATTCGTTGAGGGACAAATCGATACGAGAAAACAACCCGCTGTTGTTCACGATTCATGCAGCGGATAAGAATGGAGATTCTTTGACCTATAGTGCGGAGAATCTGCCTGCAGGTGCCGCATTCCATGCTTCATCCCGTATTTTCAGCTGGACGCCTACGTATTCGCAAGCAGGCGTGTACACGGTTACGTTTCATGTAACCGATGGAACAAGCACCGTTTCTGAAGATGTACAAATCAGCGTGCTTGACGGACCAACGCCGCCAACGATACCGTCAACGACACCAACGACACCGACACCGTCCCCGCAGCCCGGGACCGTGAAGATTGCAGCGATTCCTGACGGTAACGGTAAAGCTGTCGTCGATGTGAAGGCAAATGAGATTCAGGCAGCTATACTTGACGCGAAAGCCTCTATTGTAGACATTATCGTTGAAGGAGCAGCATCGGCCAAAGCGGTAATCGTTAATCTGTCCGGCGACTCCATTCAAACCGCGCTCGACAATAAGATTAAGCAGTTCAATATCAATACCGGGCTTGCCGTGATCTCGATATCGACGGAACTGTTGAAGAAGCAAGACGGAGCCTCCGGAAATGTTCAACTTTCGGTCACGAATGTCGATTCCCAGGCGCTATCAGAAGAAGTAAAAGCAGCTGTTGGCAGTCACCCGGTCTATGACTTAAACCTCAGCGTCGACGGGAAGCAAATTAGCCAATTCGGGGATCAAGCCGTGACGGTGAAGCTGAACTACACGTTGAAGCCGGGAGAAGACCGGAATCAAATCATCATTTATTACCTGAATGATAACGGCAAGCCGGAAATCGTGAAGAACGGCAAATTCGATTCCGCGACCGGTCAAGTGACATTCAGTGCGACGCATTTCAGCAAATATGCAATTGCCTTTAACGAAGTAAGCTTTAACGACATTGCCAACGTATCCTGGGCGGAAGAAAGCATAGAAGCATTGGCAGCAAGAGGCATTATCCAAGGCATTGGGGGAGACAGCTTTAAACCCAATGATCAGCTGACAAGAGCAGCGTTTATTACGATGCTGATGAATGCCTTTGATTTCATCGACAGTAAGGCCACAACTTCTCTGACTGATGTGAAGAATGACACATGGTATTACGGTGCAATCGCATCGGCACAACAACTCGGTATCGTTAAAGGTAAACCAGACGGCAATTTTGGCGTTAATGATACGATTTCGAGGCAGGACATGGCAGTCATGATTTACAACGCAGGGTTATTGGTAAAAGCGAACTTTAAAGGTAACGGCGAGGCAGCTTCGTTCCAGGATCAATCCCAAATCGCGGCATACGCCGTAAACGCGGTAGAAGCTATTCAACAAGCCGGAATCATTAACGGAGTAGGAAATGGGAAATTCGCACCTCGGGATGTGGCAACAAGAGCACAGGCTGCTGTTGTCATTTGGAAAATGTTCACGATTGCGAAGTAACATCTCGGTAGTATGAAGACATTCATTCAAGAGATGGCTCTTTGACTCAAAGAGCCATCTCATGAAAGGAGGAAGTAGGCATGGGTAAGCGAGTTACGAAGAAGCGATTTCACTTCAAATTCAAACCTATGTTGGTAGTTATTGCGGCAATTGCAGTTTCCTTTACGACTTTTATAATCGTCGGTTATTCAAAGGATAACAATGGGGAGTCTAGTGTTGTAGCAACTGTGAACGATGAACCGATCACCGTGCAAGAATTAATGCCTAAACTCGTCAAGCATCGTTCTGAAGTATTGGCGTATTTTAAGAAGAAACACAACGTTGAACCCGGAGAAGATTTCTGGACAAGCAGCTTCGATGGAGAGATACCGGCAGAAATGCTAAAGAAGTTTGCTTTGGATGCGTGCATCTCGATTAAAGTTCAGCAGATCGCGGGACAAGAAAAGGGACTGGTTGAGGATATCAGCTACTCGCAATTTCTAGAAGATCTGAAGAACGAAAATGCAAGACGGGCAACGGCTATCGCAAACAAGAAAGTCATCTATGGTCCGCAGCAGTATACGGAAGATGTTTATTTTGCGAAATTGTTTACAGATATGACTCATCAGTTAATGGACAAAGTAAATGAACAACTTATCGTTTCGGAGGAAGATATCAAGCACTATTATGAGCAAGCTATAAATGAAAATAAGTATAAGAAAATAGAAAAAGTAAAGGTAGAGAAAATAGCTTTCCATTTTACAGCCGGAGATGATAAGAGTAAGACTGCTGCAAAGGAAATGGCTGAAAAAGTACGGAAGAAATTCGCTAACGGAGATTCATTAAATGAACTATCAGATTTGTATGGAAAGAAATCTGTAATTAATGTAGAATCCGGCGAACAGATATTTGATTCTACGACAAGTCATGAAGATTATATGCCCGCCACTCATGAATTTACCGAACAAGCGATTGGCTTATCTGTAGGGCAGGTGAGTGAGGTTTTCGAATACAACAAAGCTTATTATGTCGTGAAGTGTATCGAGAAATCGGATGAGGGATTCAATAAACTGGAGGAAGTTAATGATTCGATCGCTCAATTATTGAAAGATAAGAAGTATGCCTCTTACGTTGACGATTTGGTCAAGCATGCAACCGTTGTGATCGATAAAGAAGTATATAGAACGCTGAAGACAGCCTGATCCCACCTCGAAGTTAATCCCTATCATACAATCCTTGTACTCCTTCATAATAATGGTATGGGATAATAGTCCTATTAACAGACTGATAGATCTACTACACGGAGGGGTCAGGATGAGGCTAGTCACAAGATCAGATTTCGATGGGTTGGTTACGGCGGTTTTATTCCGAAAGCTAGGCATGATCGATGATATGAAGTTTGTACATCCCAAAGACATGCAGGATGGTTTAGTTGAGATTACGAGTAACGATATTTTGACGAATGTTCCTTTTATAGCAGGCTGCGGCTTATGGTTCGATCATCATGCCAGCGAGCTCAAGCGGTCACAGGAAGAGGGATTTACATACAAAGGCGAGATCAGAATTGCTGATAGCGCCGCAAGAGTCGTCTATGATTTCTATGGGGGACGAGATAAGTTCGGTTCGTTCTTCGATAGTATCATGGAAGGTGTAGACAAGGCGGATGCCGCAAAGTTTGGCAAAGAGGATATATTGAATCCGCAAGGCTGGGATTTACTCTCCTTTATTATGGACTCTCGCACGGGGCTTGGCCGCTATCGTGATTTCCGTATAAGCAATTACCAGCTGATGGAGAAGTTGGTTGGTCTATGTCTGGAACAATCGCTTGAAGAGATCATGCAGGATGAAGACGTGAAACAACGGGTGGAAAGGTATTTTGAACTGGATCTATTGTTCCGTGAGATGCTCGCTGCCCATACGCGCGTAGAAGGGAATGCGATCGTTACGGATCTCAGAGGTGTGGAAACCATCTATCCGGGCAATCGTTTCTTGGTGTACGCACTTCATCCGGAGCAGAATGTGTCGCTGTGGATCGTGGATGGATACCAGAAACAGAATTGCGCGATCGCTTGCGGACATAGCATCGTGAATCGCTCATGCAGTGTCCCGGTTGGCTATCTGATGCGGGAATTCGGTGGCGGCGGACATGAAGCTGCCGGAACTTGCCAAGTGCCGTACGAATCTGCGGATGAAGCCATCGAAGCTCTTATTAATCGATTTAATTGAGATTGAGATGGAACCCTTTGGAATGTATTCCAAAGGGTTTTGCTTTTATGAGTCGAACTCTTCTTTAATAGGAAAAAGTTGAAAGGAATCGACATGACTACCTCACCGGCGCGTATCAATTGTATGCAATGCCTCCATTACTATGTGACGTGGGACCCGAAGTTCCCCCGAGGCTGCAAAGCATTTAAGTTCAAAACGTCCACGATGCCAAGTGCTGCCGTTCTATCTTCATCCGGCAAGCCCTGCATGAACTTCGAGGCAAAACTGAAATAGGACACCGATCCGATGAGGATCGATGCCCTATAATAGCGTTTGAAAGCTGTGCGATTATTGCTGACTTGCTAGAATCGCCTGTTCCAAATCATGAAGAATATCGGAGATGCCTTCCGTTCCAATGGATAAGCGAATCATCCCCGGGGAAACGCCGGTTGCAATCTGCTCATCTTCCTTAAGCTGCGCATGTGTCGTGCTGGCCGGATGAATAATAAGCGACTTCGAATCCCCGACATTCGCCAAGTGAGAGAACAGCTTCACGTTCTCGATCACCTTTTTCCCTGCAGTCAAGCCGCCTTTAATACCGAACGTCAGAATAGCGCCTTGACCATTAGGCAGATACTTTTGCGCATTGTCATAGGACGGATGGCTCTGCAGGCCAGGGTAACTTACCCACTCGACAGCCTCATGTGCTTCAAGAAACTGAGCCGTTGCCAGTGCGTTAGAGGAATGACGCTCCATACGCAGATGCAGCGTTTCCAAGCCTTGCAGCAGCATGAAGGAGTTGAACGGAGAAATTGCAGCTCCCATATCACGCAGCAATTGCACACGTGCTTTAATAATATAAGCGATCGGTCCGACAGCATCCGTATACACGACTCCATTATAGCTAGGATCCGGTTCTGTCAGGCCTGGGAAGCGACCGCTGCCTTTCCAATCGAATTTACCGCCATCTACGATGATGCCGCCGATCGAAGTGCCATGTCCGCCAATAAACTTGGTCGCGGAATGAACGACAATATCCGCACCATGCTCAATCGGACGAAGCAAGTAGGGGCTAGGGAACGTGTTATCTACAATTAGAGGAAGACCGTTCTCATGGGCAATGGAGGCTACTGCTTCAATATCAAGCACATCCCCCTTAGGGTTGCCGATGGTTTCTGCGAAGATGGCCTTCGTTCTTTCATTAATGGCACTGCGGAAATTGTCCGGATTGCTTGGATCGACGAAATGAACCTTAATACCAAGCTTCGGCAATGTAGTGGAAAATAAATTATAAGTGCCGCCGTACAGACTTGCTGCGGAGACAATTTCATCTCCTGCTTCTGCAATATTAAGAATGGAGTATGTAATGGCAGCCATTCCCGAAGAAGTAGCTAATGCTGCAGGCGCGCCTTCGAGCGCGGCAATTCTTTTCTCGAATACATCTGTTGTGGGATTCATGATGCGCGTGTAGATGTTGCCGAACTCTTGAAGAGAGAATAAATTTGATGCATGCTCGGAATCGCGGAACCCATAAGAAGTCGTTTGGTAGAGCGGTACTGCACGTGACATCGTCGCGGGATCAATCTCTTGCCCTGCGTGTACAGCTAATGTTTCTAGGGAATAGTTGCGTTCTTCTGCCATTTCTACAATCATCCTCCTCAAATCTAGTTTCATATCTAGTTTCTCATAGTCTGATAGAAATTTCCATCTAAACAGGGGGCTTAAGACATGTCGATTACGGTTCCTGAGCTTGGAAAGCGCGCTTTGAACCGCGCATTGCTCGCGAGGCAAATGCTGCTGAAGCGCGTCAATCTGCCGGCACTGGATGCAATAGAGCGATTAGTCGGATTGCAAGCCCAAGCACCGAATTCGCCTTATTACGGTTTGTGGACGCGGCTCGAAGGTTTCCGGCAGGAAGAATTGAGCGAGCTTCTGCAAGAACGAAAGGCCGTTCGTATCGCGCTGATGCGCTCGACCATCCATTTGGTGTCTGCTCGCGATTGTTTGGCATTACGACCATGGGTACAAACCGTCCTTAACCGCGGATTAAAAGGTGCATACGGCAAACTTCTCACTGGTATAGATGAGAAGGAGCTTGCTGATGCAGGCCGTGCGCTGGTCGAGGAGCAACCGATGACCTCGAACGAGCTTGGTAAACGGCTTAGCGAGAAATGGCCGGACCGAGATCCCGAAGCCCTTGCAGCCGCAACTCGAAATTCAGTACCGCTTGTCCAATTGCCGCCACGCGGCCTTTGGGGTGAAAGCGGACAAGCTACACATACTTCTGCAGAAGCATGGTTAGGTCAGACTCTTTCTTCCGAACCGGAAATGGAGAAGATGATCCTCCGCTATCTGTCTGCCTTTGGCCCGGCTTCTGTGAAAGACATGCAGACGTGGTCGGGTTTAACGGGGCTGCGCAGTGAATTCGAGAAGCTCCGACCTAGACTCGTTAGCTTCCGTGACGAGCTGGGGAATGAGCTGTTCGATCTGCCGGATGCGCCGCGGCCTGATGCTGACAGTCCGTCCCCGCCTCGATTGCTGGGCGAGTTTGACAATATACTCTTGTCGCATGCTGATCGTACCCGGATTATCGATGATGCCTATCGTAATCGAGTATTTACGAAGAACGGCATCATCCGATCGGTTATCCTTGTTGACGGTTTTGTTAGCGGAATGTGGCATATGAATCGGGGAAGCGGAACGAGGACTGTATTAACCATTGAACCATTCAAGAAGCTTACTTCACAGGAAGGTGACGAATTAGCCGAAGAAGGAGCGCAACTGCTGAAATTCGTGGCTGGTGAGAATCAAGCCCATGAGATCCGGTTCAACTAATAGCTAGGGAGGAGCTGCTTGAGATGATAACGAGGCCATGTCAGATCAGTGAGATTCATCATCTTATCGAAGAATATACGCAGAGTCTATCTTCGCCATTCGATTCATTTCTCGAGGAACACATCGTTGCATCGACGTTCTACCTGTTTGAAGAAGAGGCTGCAGCCATCGGCTACTATGCGATCCATAATAATGAAACCTTAACCCAGTTCTATATCAGCCGCGCTTACCGGAAGCATTCGCAACCACTATTCAGCGAAGTGCTTGAAGGGAACACGTTAACCTCGATGCTTGTTCCGACCTGCGATGAACTGTTTCTAAGTCTGGCTTTGGATAAAGACTTCAAGATCGATAAGCAAGCTTACTTCTTTCAAGACAGCCAGGCGGAGCTATCGGAACATAAGGGGTCAGGAGACGAGACTTTCCGCTTAGCTATTCCGAATGACTTGCTTGCCATCGAGCAGGTTTGCGGCGATTTTCTAGATGATTATGAGCGCCGAATCCGTAACGGAGAGCTATTCACCTACTATAGAGGCACACTATTACTCGGAGTCGGCGTTATGGAGCAATCCAAGATGATTGCCGGAGTGGCAAGCATAGGGATGTTTACGAATGAGCAGGTTCGAAAGCAGGGGATTGGGAGGAACATCATTTTGCACTTGAAAAAATGGTGTTATGAGCACAATCTAACGCCTATATGCGGCTGTTGGTACTATAACGAAGCTTCAAAATTAACATTGGAAAGCGCGGGAATGGTTACGAAGACCAGACTGTTGAATATTAAAGTCATATAATACCAGCTGTCATGTACAACTGATGGTTCTATAGAAAATGGCGGCACGGGGAATGTACCCAAGGCCGCCATTTCTATATGATCTTCCATCTAAACATTAGGCGGCTTCTTCGGCAAACGATCAGCCTTCTTCAACGCTTCGCGGATCAGAAATTCGAGGTGTCCGTTGACGCTTCGGAATTCTTCGTTCGCCCACTGTTCTAACGCGCGATAAATTTCAGGATCTAGGCGAAGGGGAAACGCCCTCTTCTCAGTTGCGATCGATATCCGCCCCTTAGGAGTACAAGGTGCCCGTATTGATGACAGGCGTTGCGCCTTTATCGGATACGATGGCAACCATCAGATTGTTGACCATTACCGCGCGGCGCTCCTCGTCGAGGACAATCCCCTTGTCTTCCAGTTGACGAAGTGCCATGTCGACCATGCCCACCGCTCCCTCGACGATCTTGGATCTCGCCGCTACGATTGCGGTAGCCTGTTGTCGCTGCAGCATTGCGCTTGCGATTTCTTGCGCGTATGCGAGATGAATGAGACGTGTTTCAATGATTTGCACGCCGGAAAACAACAATTTGCTCTGCAGTTCCGTCAATAATTCCCTTGCCACATCATCCGCGTTACCTCGCAATGAAAACTGCTGCTCATCCGAAAACGTATCGTACGGATATTGCGCAGCAATATGCCGTACAGCCGTTTCGCTCTGAATTTCCACGAATTTCTCGTAATTATCCACGTTGAAGGATGCTTTCGCCGTATCCATAACCTTAAATACGACAACGGCCGCAATTTCCACCGGATTGCCCTGCGCGTCGTTTACTTTGAGCTTCTGGCTCGTGAAGTTGCGTACGCGAAGCGTTACCTTTCTCTTCTCTGTAAGCGGTAGCACCATCCATAGTCCGCTTTCGAGCACGGAACCCTTATATTTGCCGAAGAATGTGATGACTGCGCTCTCATTCGGATTCACGATGATTAGCGATGATAAGCAAACCACGAGCAGGATTAATTGAACGGCTCCCAGCGCGATAAGCGTGAAATTCGGCGTTTCGGCTACTCCTTTGACGAATGTCAAAATCATCAACACGAATAACATGATGGAAACAAATATAACGGCAAATCCATTTACGTGCCACGCTTTGTGTTCTTGCATGGTTATCCTCCTTGTCTGTGTGGGCATCGATCTTGATCGCTCAATACTTTAATATCTTTGTGATATTGTTATGATATCACTTTTCCCAAAGGTTTACAACTGATGCAGGACCCGGTTCCGACCTTAGACTGGGGGAAAACTAAACTTCAGTCCATTAAAGTCATGCCCGTTTTCCCGTAATATGTTGGCATAACTAATGATGCCAAAGGGGATTTGTTCGATGTATGCGTTACTTTACGGGCTGGATGCTCTCACTACGATAGTACTCGTCGTCTTCGGCTGGATGGCCGGAGGCAAGGCCGGGCGACTTGTTTACAGCGCGTCTTACAAGAAGCTGAAACATAAATCAAGAACCGTTATGATCTTGTTCAGCCTATCTTTGCTGGCGTTGGCAGGTAAAATTGTCATTGCACAGCAGCTGTATACGCAGTTCGGCTGGCTGTTCTCGCAGGATCGCATTCTCCTCCAACTTCCACCGCTTCTACTTGCAGTAATGGCAAGCGGTGTCTACGGTATCCCTCGCATAATCCGCGTCATGCGGTTGCCGGCTGAGAATCAAGATATGCCGCTGGATGCGGCAGCTTACCGCCTGGCAGGCGACGCCTCTCTGATCATTCCGTTCAAAGCAATGAAATACACCGCAATAGCGAGCTTGTTGTTCTATTTCGTTCCGGTTGTGCCGATCAGATGGCTGGATGCGGCAGCAGTTCTTCTCATCCTGCTGGTGTTCATCACGATTATGGCTTACCGCGTGCTTAACCGCAGCAAGAGCATTCATCAACATGAGAATTGGGCACCACCGGGTCGTAAGCTGCGTGTGGCCAAAGGAGTAGTCGAGATCCTAATTGTTGTGCTGATTATCGGCGGTGTCTGGATGTATGAAACGAAGGCGAGCCGTCTCCCGGAAACGATGAGCATGATGACCGGAACAGCCGATTTCGGCGGAGGTATTGGTAGTGCGAGCGCTCATCAGCACGCTGCCCATGCTGTAACTACGGGCGACGGCAGTGTCAGGGTGGAGGCGTTAACCGGCCCAAGAGAGGGAGAGCCGGATCGCCGATTCACGCTGACGGCAGAGAAGAAGCTGGTTCGGGGCAGCTCGGGTACAATGGTGGAGGCATGGACATATAACGGTCAAGTTCCCGGACCGGAGCTGCGAATGCGGCAGGGGGAACTGATCGAGGTTACCTTGATCAATAACAACGTTGATGCAGGTGTTACGTTACACTGGCATGGTCTGGATGTTCCCAATGCAGAGGATGGCGTAGCAGGGGCGACTCAGAATGCGGTCATGCCAGGGCAGACGCATACGTATCGATTCATCGCGGAACAAACCGGTACCTTCTGGTATCATTCGCACCAAGACTCAGCCGAGGCGGTGAAGAAAGGGTTGTTCGGTGCATTAGTGGTGGAGGATCCTGCTGATTCTGCAACTAATTATGGGATCGACCGGACGATCATGACATATTCGTTAAAGAATAGCGGATTCTCCTTCGGTGCAGCAGCCGATGCTCATAGGCTTGAGCAAGTTCAAGCTGAACCAGGTACGCCGGTGCGGCTGCGTTTGATCAATACCGAGAACTGGGTGCAGCGCGCATTCACCATTGTAGGCGTTCCTTTTCAAGTAGCGGCGATCGATGGTACGGAGCTAAACGGCCCAACGGATTTGAGCAGTAATACTCGACTTGAAGTAACGACCGGCGGCCGGTATGACGTGACATTCGTAATGCCGAAGACGCCGGTATTTATTAACATCGGCAATCATGAGGAAGGCATTCTCTTTAGTGTGCAGGGCAAGGGCGAACCTCTTGATTTGCCTAAGAGCAGTACGATATTCGATCCTTCCACTTACGGAACACAGGAAGTGCTGCCTTTTAGTTTAGACAGTCATTTTGACAGAGAGTTTCTGATGGTCTTGGATAATCAGTTCACTTTCTATAACGGCGGTTTCGGCGCATTGTATACCATCAATGGCGAGTTGTTCCCGAATACACCTATGTACATGGTTAAAGAGGGGGATTTGGTCAAGACAACCATTGTTAACCGCGGTATGGTGGAGCATCCCATGCATTTGCACGGTCATCATATGCTGGTATTGAGCCGGAATGGCAAGTCGGTAAGCGGCAGTCCATGGTGGTCCGATACGCTGTACGTCGGTCCGGGCGAGCGATATGAGGTTGCTTTTCTCGCGGATAACCCAGGCATTTGGATGGATCATTGTCACAATCTGGATCATGCCAAAGTTGGCATGTCGATGCATCTCGCCTATGAAGGGATTACGACACCTTTTGCTCTCGGGACGGAAGCACAAAATCACCCCGAATAAGATGGATTCAACCGTCGGTTGAATTGACGTGTTCAACTGACTATTGATAGAGTAGAGCCATCAAGCGTGCTATGCTGAATGCAGACAGTGCGCACTGTACAATCCTGCAAGTGGAGGCGTTCTATAATGGAAATGCGTAAGATCGGTGCATTTATCTCCAGTCTAAGAAAAGAGAAGGCAATGACGCAGGCGGAATTCGCCGAGCATTTAGGATTAAGTCATCAAGCCGTGTCAAAGTGGGAACGCGGTGAGTCGCTGCCAGATATCGGGATGCTGCCGGCAATCAGCCGGTTGCTCGAAGCGTCTATTGATGAGCTGCTCGCCGGTGAAAGCAGGATTGTGCTTGTGCAGGAAACAGCATCCGTACAGCCTGCTGCAGGTGAAGTGCCTTACAGCATCGAGAAGCCTCAGGGTGAAGAAGGAATAGTTGAAGAAGGAATAGGTGAAGAAGGAATAGATGAAGAAGTAAATGTGGAAATTGAGCCCACCGTAGCTCAGGAGGAAGAGCAGGAGGATGATTCGAACGATACGGATGATGAATCTCATCCGAGCTTGCAAGCGATCCTGCAGCTAGCACCGTTTCTGGGGAGCGATACGATTGATGAGATGCTCGGTTATGTGGAGGAAGGCCGTCTGAGCGCTGATGTTATTCAGGGCTTGGCCCCGTTTATCAGTAAAAGCTCCTTAGCCCGGTTGGTGGATAATGCTGCTCTTGGAAAGCTCGATATGAGGAAGCTTGGAGGACTCGCTCCTTTCCTGGATACAGAACAAATCGACCGGCTTGTTCTGCAAGCCGAGGAAGGCACAATCGATTGGCACATTGTTCAAGCCTTGGCGCCGTTCATAAGCCGGGATACGCTGGACCGACTTGTTGATCGGATTGCCGCCGGCAGCATCGATGCCAGACAAATTGTCGGACTTGCTCCTTTCTTATCAAGGGAAAGCATAGAGAAGCTTCTGAAGCATGTGGAGTCTGGTTTTCTTGGCGCCGACATTCTCTCCGCACTAGCACCATTCATTCATAAAGATGCGCTGGAGAAGCTGGTTCGGGGTATGCTGGAGAAGACGTTGTCGCGTTCAACTGAATAAGAGTATGGTTACTCGCCATTCTGCGAAACAATGAAGCCAGGTCTCCTAATGATGGAGCCCTGGCTTTTTCGAGCGAGAAGGTTTACTTGCATCCGGTGTAGAAGATGAGTAGTACTGGTTACTTCATTATAGTCTAAGGAGAGAACAAATGAATATTCCTAATGTGCGGACAGGTCAGGAACTGATTCGGGAAATTAACGAAACTCGTGTACCTTACGGGATGCTGGCCATCTGGTTTCTCGGCCAGGTGAGCGTCATCGTCAAAGGGGGAGATACGATCGTATATATCGATCCGTATTTGGCCGATGCGACATATCGGCGGTTTAAACCGCCACTTCTGCCGGAGGAAGCGAATAACGCCGATGTTGTGCTGATCACGCATGATCATATCGATCATTTGGATCCGGATACGATACCGGGGATGGCGAAAACCCGCAACGATACGGTGTTTGTGGCGCCGGGCTATTGCTTTGGCGCTCTCGCTGAATTCGGTGTTGCGCCGGAGCGGCGTGTTCATGCGGTGACCGGCGAATGGCGGGAGCAGCGTGGTTTGCGCTATTTACCGATCCCTGCGGCACATGAGGAGCTTGCGTATGATCCTGAGCAGGATCATCGATTTGTTGGTTATGTGCTGAACCTAAACGGCGTGACGTTCTACCATGCCGGCGATACGACGATCTATCCCGGCCTGATCGAGACTGTGAAAGCGGAGCAGGTCGACGTTGCCCTTCTGCCGATTAACGGACGCGATCCGTTCCGGCTTGCGCGTAATATCGTCGGCAACATGAACTTCCGTGAGGCAGCGGAGTTTGCGGTTGCGGCCGGGATCGACACGGTGATTCCTGCGCACTATGACATGTTCGAGGGCAATACGGAGCATCCGGGACATTTCATCGACTATTTGTACGAGAATTATCCAACGCAGAAGAGCCATATTCTGGCGCGGTTTGAAAGGTATGTGTACGTATCTGATCGAGCGCTTAAATAATAGACAACGCTTATAGAATGCTGCACAGCTTCCTATACTCTCGTGGAGATACGCCTTGCCATCTCTTGAATGCATGACTGAACTGATGCAAGCTGTCGTAGCCGATACGGCAGCCGATCGCCTCGATTTTCATCTCCGTTTCTCTCAAACACCGCTTGGCCTCTTGATGGCGGAGATGCTGTACATATTGATTCGGAGTGACGCCGAACTGTTCTTTGAACAGACGGATAAAATGATCCTCGCTGACGTTCAAACGCTCCGCCATCACCGAATTCGGCCAAGTCAAATGCAAGCTGCTGCTTATCTCGTCGACCAGCTCCCGAAGAGCCGTTAAGTAGACTGCGGAGGTGGTTCGCTGCGGAACGGTCTGTAATCGTAAGATCGATGCGAGCATTTGCAGCATGGCACCTCGGCAGATAAGCTCATAGCCGGCTCTGGCCGTCGTGAATTCTTCGCAAATCAATTCCATTCCTTTCACGATTTCGACGGAAAGCGACGTGTATTTGCGCGCGAACAGCCGCTCACCATCATCGCTTACGGGCAATCGGCAGAATAATGCTTCTTGGACGTCGTGAGTTTCGTCTACAACCATATGGATATCGGGTGTCAGCTCGAACTCGTCATAGAAGTCAAAATGAACACCGAGCAATTGGGCTCCGGCTGCGGTCGGAATTTCAATGCGATGCCTCTCCCGAGCACTTAGAAACAAGAAGTCGCCGGGGTAATATCGAATCGTCTCGGGCTCGTCCATGAAATGAACGATCATTTCCCCGGAAATGACGTACATGACCTCGAAGTCGTACAGACGCCGTTCGTTTCCTTGATAATAGGCGGAGTTCTGGTACTGGGCCCAGTGAATGCTGGGCATCCAATTCATAGGATCAGGTTTGTAGTTGCTTTCCGATAATATAGCCATTTGGTCCAAACCCCTTTATTGGAGTAGAAGTCGATAATAGACAACTTTATAGCGAAATAGAGTAAATACATCCTATAGAACCTATAGTATCATTCGAAATAGTTAGCGACAATAAACAACTATGACATTGATCAAGATGGGGGACTGGCGATATGGTGAAGCGAATCGGAATCATCGGGTATGGGCTCAGAGTCAGTGGTTTGTTCGGCAAATTGGATGAGCAGGAAACGGGCTGCCGCCTTGTCGCGATTGCGGATCCCCGTGCACAGGAGCTAGCCGCTCAGATGGGTGAGGGAGCAAACAACCTGGAATGGTACGAGGACGCCGATGATATGCTGAATAATGCCGGACTGGATGGCGTCGTAATCGGTACTCGCTGCAATTTGCACACGGAGATGGCACTTAAGGTATTGAAACGCAGCCTGCCTTTATTCCTGGAAAAGCCGGTTGCCACGACCTTCGAAGATCTCTATCGACTGAAAGCGGGCTACGAGGCTTCAGACTCACAGGTAGTTGTTTCATTCCCGCTGCGCAACACGCCACTTGTCAAACTTGCCAAGGAAATCATCGATTCCGGCCAAATCGGAACGGTGGAGCATGTGCAGGCTGTGAACAATGTGCCTTACGGCGGGGTCTATTATCATAGCTGGTACCGCGATGAGAGCATTACGGGCGGATTGTTCCTGCAGAAGGCGACACATGATTTCGATTATATTAATTATTTGCTGGGTGCCAATCCCACAGCTGTATCGGCGATGAAATCCAAGCAAATATTCAAAGGCGATAAGCCTGCAGGTCTGATGTGCCGCGATTGCGACGAGAAGCGCACTTGCGAAGAGAGCACGCTCAAGCCGTCGAACAAGGATAGAGGGAACTATTGCAGCTTTGCGACGGATACCGGCAACGAAGATTCAGGCAGTGCTCTGATTCGTTACGAATCAGGCATGCACGTTAACTACTCGCAGAACTTCTTCGCAAGAAGAGGGGCTCAGAGACGTGGAGCGCGTCTGTTAGGTTATAAAGGAACGCTCGAATTCGATTGGTACACGGGCGAGTTGAAGGTCTACATGCACCACGAGGCGCGAGTGGAAACCCATCAGTTCGACTTGAATGCGATGGACGGGCATGGCGGGGGAGATGGCATGCTTCTGCGCAATTTCTTCCAAATCGTGAGCGGCGCAGAGCGTTCGTTCACCTCGCTCGACGATGGACTTCTGAGCGCTCTTCTTTGCCTGAAGGCCAACGAGTCAGCGAATACGAATACGTTCCAGCAAGTAGCTTGGACGACGACCTAGTCTTATCTCATAAACGAGTAGAAGCCTGTCCATCATTGGACAGGCTTCTTGCATGTTACCGCTCAACAACAGCAGCATTGCGTCTGTACTCCGTTGGCGTGACGCCGGAGATTTTCTTGAAGGAGCGATTGAAGGAACTGAGCGTTGTATAGCCTACTTCGGTCGCGATTTCTTGGATTTTCATCTCCGAGAGAAGCAGTAAGTCCTTCGCTTTCTTCACGCGCACCTCATTGACGAAATCCACGAAATTCGTGCCCATCTTCTCCTTGAAATAAGTGGAGAGATAGCCGCTGCTAATATTCAATTTGCCGGCGATGAGGTCGAGGGAGAGCTCTTCTCCATAATGGGTCTCCGTATAGCTGACGGTAAAGCTGATGATCGGATCGCGTTCTTCTTTCTTCAACCGAACAAGCCGTCCGGCTTCGCTCACCAGCTTCTCAAGGTAACCATCCAGCTCTTCAATCGTATGTTGCTTCTCAATAAGAGGCAGCATGCCGGACAAGCCATCGCTGTCGATTTGCATGCTGTGGAGCACGCGCATGACCTTGTCTGTTGTTTCTTCCGCGAAACGATGAAACTTGATGGCGGCAATGTTCCGTTTCTTCATCTTCGCGAGCATCCGGCGCAGCGACTGCAGGGCAAGCTGATCGTTGCCTTCTTGCAAGCTCACATTCAGCTCCTGCTCCAGGATAGTAGTCGGCAGCATCGGCTTCTCGTACGTTTCGCCGGCCTGAGACACATAGGTCGAATCATCGAAAGGCCTCAGCTTCACAAGCTTGAGCACCTCCGCATAAGCACTCGTCATTTGAGAAGAATGCGGATAATGCGAGCTCACGGCAATGGTACAGAAACTATAGGTGTTATCCGTCTCCAGCACCGTCTTGATGTCCGAAAGGACTGCTGTCAGGCAGCTGTCATCTTCACTGTTTAGATAGATGACCGATAAGATTTGATTCGCCTCGATTTGGAAGGTTTGTGCGCCATCCATCTCTCGCCCAATCGCCTGAATGACATATTCGCGAATAAAGGCAATGGTCCGTTCTTCTTCTTCGGGCATTTCATCCCAGAATCGTTGTTTGAAATTCATCTGGAAGAGAACAAATCGAAACGGCCTGTAGTCCTGCTCGGCTGCCGGATCCGAGTCCTCATATTCGATCCGAATGCGTTTGAGTACATTCATGAGCGAATAATGCCGCAGATGGTTTTTCTTGCTTTCCAGGCTTCGCTTTGCTTCCTGATTCTCTTTGATCATGTGGCCGATATTGGCATGGATCAGCTCAAAGTCGTTAACCGTTCCGCGAACAAGCTCCTTATTCTCGTTTAAACTTCGAATCGACTCCACGATTTTGCGAACCGGATTATTAAATCGTCTGCTGAAGATGACGGATAAGATCAAGCTGACAATAGAGGTAACTATAAGCAGCACGATCAGAGTAAACGTGAGCTTCACAATTCGGTTGGAAACGCTGCTGTCCGGAATGATATTTACGTAAGTAAGCCCGGAAGTCGCGCCTTTTTGATAGAAGAAATAGTAGCCGTGCTGCTTAATCCAGTTTCTCCCCGGCTTTAATTCCGGTATGGCTTCGTCAAAGGCGGGATCTGAGGTGTAAATTTGATTACCTTGCGGACTCAGTATATAGAAGGTGTTGTTAATGGACTGATGGTAATTGCGATACAGCTGATTCGCATCAATGAATGCGAGGAACTTGAAATCGGGATACAGCTGACTGCGGAACAAGTAAGGAATGACGATGCCGGGCTGCGAATCCTGATAAGTTGGCGGCGGACTCGTGAATACTGTGGCCGGATACAGCTTGGCATCTGAGCCGGCTTTGGTTAGTTCCTCTTCCCAGAAGTCCGGCGTATAGATGCGATTCACATAGTGTTCGGAGAACATGACTGCGAGCGAGCTGCCGCGATACTTGTCCAATATGTAATGATGCTTCACGTCGTACATAAATATATTGTTCAAATAAATCCGCGGATTCACCGTGATCTTCTCTAAATCGTCGATGATTCTCCCGGCGGCCCTATAATATGGCTTCGATTTCTGTAAATCATTCAGATGATCATTCAAGTACATGCCTACGATAACATTGTCCAGCAGCTCAAAGTACTGCTCGAATCCGCTTGTGGTATGTGTCAGATTCGCATCGTTATACGTAATGATCTCGCTGTGAATGCTTTTTCTGAACAAGGTGAGCGAGATCAAATTAAAGGAAACAAACAACAAAATAATGGCCATAAAGCTGAGTACCATCTTGGTTAAGATCGAACGGGTATTAATCTTCAATTGCAAAATCTGCCTCATGAATAAACCCCTTTTGCCTTGGTCTGATCCTATTTTCGAAAACTGTGCAATTTTACGGAAACCTTGAAATTCGCGTGAAATCGGGCATATTTCCGATGTTCTTCAAGGGGTGACTCTTATAGTATAGCGCTAGGAATGAAAAATCAAGATTCATATATTTCAAATAAATCGAGGGGGATCATCATTGACTAACTACACGAATACAGGTGCAAATGCACCGGCAACAGTTATAGCTCATAGGGAAAGAAAACGTTCCTTCATGGACAAGCTGTGGAATGAGCGCTACCTGTTCATGCTTCTTCTCCCGGGACTTTTATACTTTATTATTTATCGGTACATTCCGATGCTGGGAAACATAATCGCCTTTCAAGATTTCAGTCCATTTCAAGGTTTCTTGCACAGCGACTGGGTCGGACTGAAGCATTTCCATAAAATTTTCGAAGATAGTGAAGTCATCAGGGTCATCTGGAACACCCTTTATCTCTCGTTTCTTCAAATTGTATTCGCTTTCCCGATTTCGATTGTACTGGCGATCATGCTTAATGAGGTGCGTAACGAACGTTATAAGAGAGTGATTCAATCGCTCGTCTATTTGCCGCATTTCTTATCCTGGGTCGTTGTGATCGGGATTGTAACGACATTCTTGAAATCCGAGGGCATTATTAATCAGCTCATTCAAATGGTTTTCGGCATCGAACCGATTCCGTTTCTGACGTCGGCGCATTGGTTCATGCCAATCATTGTGCTCGAGGTCATCTGGAAAGAGTCCGGCTGGGGGACGATCATTTTCCTCGCAGCATTGGCGGGAGTTAATCCCCATTTGTATGAGGCCGCTGTCGTCGATGGCGCAAGCCGAATGAGGCAGATCTGGCATATCACATTGCCTTCGATCCGCGGCACTATCATTATCCTGCTCATCCTAAGGCTTGGCAGCGTGCTTGATGTTGGATTTGAACAAATTTTCCTCATGCTGAACCCGCTCAACAAGGAGATCGGTAATGTACTCGATACGTTCGTCTATTACAAAGGGATCGAGAACTCAGACTTCAGCTTTGCAACAGCAGTGGGGCTGTTTAAGTCGCTCGTCGGGTTGATTCTAATCGTCGGAGCGAATAAGTTATCCAAAAAATTCGGAGAAGAAGGAATCTACTAAGGAGGCGGTGGAGCAGTGGTTAAAACTCATTCCATTTCGGAAAAATTAGCAAATGCACTTAACGTGATCATGCTTGCCGCGGTCGGGCTCGCCATGCTGTTTCCGTTCTATTACATGATTGCGACCTCATTTACATCGGTTACGGAGAGCGCAGCCAAGCAGTTTATTCTGTTTCCGGAGAAATGGGTCGTGGATGCTTATCAATACATTTTCCACTCCAAGGTGTTTGTCCGGGCGCTTATCGTAACCATCTGTGTGACGGTAGTAGGTACGATCTTCAGCCTATGGCTCACCTCGATGATGGCTTACGCGCTGTCGCGGAATATTACAGGTCAGAAGTTTTTCCTGTTCCTCGTGTTGTTTACATTCGTCTTCGGAGCAGGTATTATTCCGTCCTATATGGTTGTAAAGGAAACACACTTGCTCGACACCTACTGGGCGCTTATCATTCCGGGGGCCATCAATTCCTTTAATTTGATCGTCCTCAGGCAGTTCTTTCTCGGTATCCCTCAGGATCTGACGGAAGCCTCCGTGCTCGATGGTGCGAATGATATGCAAATTTTCGCGCGCATCATTCTTCCGCTGTCGAAACCTGCACTGGCTGCATTCGGACTTTTCTATGCGGTTACGAGCTGGAACACGTATTTTACCGCGCTCATTTATATTAGCGATCCGAGCAAGTGGACGATACAGGTTATATTGCGGCAAATCGTCATCTTAAGCCAACGCCTCGATTCACTCTCCGATGGACAGCAGGCCGCACTGGCGAATGCTTCTCCACCGGCTGAAACGATTGGTATGGCTGCCATTCTCATTGCAACACTTCCAATACTTGCGCTTTACCCGTTCCTGCAAAAGCATTTTGCGAAAGGGGTGATGCTCGGTTCCGTGAAAGGCTAGCTTTCATGTAAGTGAGTATCACCGAAGTGCCCAACATATAGAGGAGGTCGAAAGTATGCGTAACAAACTAGTCACATCCGTTCTGGTAGTTGCACTATCCGGATCCATGCTTGCAGCATGCTCATCCGGTAATGAGGAATCCAATTCCAACACGTCCTCAAACGCGGGTACGACAAACAATGGCGCCGCAACGACGGCAGACCCGCATGCAGAGAAGATTACCATTGATTGGTTCGACGGTACGTGGGAAGATCCGGTTCCGACGGATAACAGCGAAGCTGTGAAGAAAATCAACGAGAAATTCAATGTGGATTTTAAGCCGCAATACATTCCTTTCGATACCTATGAAGAGAAGTTAGCAGTGAAAATGGCCTCCGGCGATATCCCCGATGTCATTGGAATGGAAGAAGTAAACTCCAATTATACGAAATGGGCGAATCAAGGCGCATTCTTGCCATTGGACGAGTTCTTGCAGCAGTATGAGTCGACCAAGGCCGTGCCTAATTATTCATGGGATTCCTTGAAGGTAGACGGGAAAGTGTACGGCATCCCAACCTACTTCTCCGCTAAAGGCGGCAAGAAGCCGATCATTCGTAAAGACTGGCTGGACAAGCTCGGTTTGAAAATGCCAACGAACTATGAAGAGCTGAAGAAGGTTGCAATCGCCTTTACCAAAGACGATCCGGACGGCAACGGCAAAGCGGATACGATTGGCTTAGGTCTGGCCAAAGGCATTTATTATGATCCTTCCTTCGGGGCTTATTATGGCAATTCGATTTGGTATCACAAGAACAGCGGCGGTCAGCTGGTTCCCGGTATTATCGCAGACGGGAATAAAGAGAAAGTGACGTTCTTGGCTGATCTACAGAAAGAAGGCATTCTGCAAGCGGACTGGGCGGTAACGGCCTACAAGGATATTTTCAAAGCATTTAATGCGGGTAAAGTCGGCATTTGGTATGAACAGCCCGGAAATAGCGGAAACAACGGGGTATTGTTCGATGTGCTGAAGCAGAACGATCCGAAAGCAGTCGTAGAGCCGATTCCACCGTTTAAGGCTCCTGACGGTTCTGAGGGATTAACCATCAGCGGCGGCTGGTATCGGATGTATATGATTTCGGCGAAATTGAAGGATCAGCCGGAGAAAGTGAAACGTATTCTTGAAATGATCGATTACTTCCACAAGCCGGTAACATTCGAGGAACGTAATCCGCAGAACGAATACTTCGACTGGCTCTACGGCGGCGAAGGAAAAGGCTACCAAATGGTCGACGGCGTGGCACAGCCAATTGCCGAGAATCGTTCGAACGTCGCTCCGGGCGCTTATATTACCGAAGGCGGATGGTTCATGAAGGACGAAGATTTGTTCACGTTCGCTAAGATCGCCAAGACGCCTGAGGATCAGAAGTTCCAGCAAACGCTCGCTGATATGCTGCATACCATGAAGTTCTACGTAAATCCAACAAGTCGGATTATCTCGCCGCTGCTTATGGAGAAGAGCGGAGAGCTGCAGGCGTATATTACGGATGAAACGACGAAGATGATTTTCGGTGAAAGACCGCTGAGCGACTGGGACAAGATGGTCGAGGAGTATATGGCCAAAGGCGGTAAAGAAATGATTGATGAGGTCAATAAACAATTGGAAGACAACCATGTCCAAGGCGAGTGGAAGTAAGTGATTCCATAACAGACAGCCCGAACCGACTCGGTTCGGGCTGTCACAACATGTTCGCATCAAGATATAAAGGGGTAATCGTATGCCGGTATTGACGACTAACAAACAACAATTCTTGCTCGATGGTGAGCCGCTTCGCATTCTGTCGGGGGCCATTCATTATTTTCGAGTGGTGCCGGAATATTGGCGGGATCGCCTTTGGAAGCTTAAGGAAGGCGGATTTAATACGGTTGAAACCTATGTGGCTTGGAATATTCACGAGCCCAAGGAAGGTCAGTTCGTGTTCGAAGGCATTGCAGATCTCGTACAATTCATTGCGATTGCAGGTGAGCTCGGCTTGCATGTCATCGTACGTCCAAGTCCGTATATCTGTGCGGAATGGGAATTCGGCGGATTGCCGGCATGGCTGCTTGCTGATCCCGGCATGCGACTGCGCTGCTATCATCAGCCTTTTCTCGATAAAGTGGATGCGTATTACGACGTACTGCTGCCGAAGCTGGTACCGCTTCTATCGACGAATGGCGGTCCCATTATCGCGATGCAGATCGAGAATGAATACGGCAGCTACGGGAATGACAAGAAGTATTTGAAGTATTTGGAGAACGGCATGAAGGCAAGAGGCATTGACGTGCTTCTGTTTACGTCCGACGGACCGGGAGATTTCTATCTGCAAGGCGGCATGGTGGACGAAGTGCTGGCGACAGTGAATTTCGGTTCTCGCGCTGATGAAGCATTCGATAAATTAGGTGAATATCAGCAGGATCAGCCGCTTATGTGCATGGAATATTGGAATGGCTGGTTTGACCACTGGGGCAAACCGCATCATACACGCGATTCCGACGATGCGGCGAAGGTGCTGGATGATATGCTGGCCGCCGGCGCATCGGTGAATGCCTATATGTATCACGGCGGTACGAACTTCGGCTTCTATAACGGCGCGAACTTCGGCGACAACCAACATCAACCGACGATTACTAGCTATGATTACGACGTGGCAATCAGTGAGTCAGGCGATCTGACGGACAAATTCTATAAATTCCGCGAGGTAATCTCGAAGTATGTAGAGCTTGGACCACTTAACCTGCCGGAACCCATTAAGAAGAAAGCCTATGGCCGCGTAGTCTTGACTGAGCAAGCTCCGCTCTTCTCGTCACTCGACATGCTGTCTGAACCGGTAGAGCGTACATGCCCGGAAACGATGGAGCAGCTTGGGCAGGATTACGGATTTATTCTGTATTCGACTACCGTGCTTGGGCCGCTTACCGCTTCCCGACTAAATTTGCAGGATGTACATGACCGCGCTCTTATTTTCTTGAATGGTGAGTATAAAGGCATCATTGAACGCAATAACCCAGACCATGATGTGCTGCTCGATATCCCGGCAGAAGGTGCTACACTCGACATGCTGGTTGAGAACATGGGGCGGATTAATTATGGTCCGTATATGAAGGATCCCAAAGGCATTACGGAAGGCGTACGGCTGGGGCAGCAATTTCTGTACCATTGGTCGATCCGTCCGCTGCCGCTTAACGACTTGCAGAAGCTGGTCTATCTAGAGAGCAGCGAGAAGCAACAGAAGCCGACGTTCTATAAAGGCCCTTTCCAAGTTGATGAAGTGGCGGATACCTTCCTCGCGCTTAGCGGCTGGACGAAAGGCGTTGTTTATGTGAACGGCTATAATCTTGGTCGCTATTGGGAAATTGGACCGCAGCAGACCTTGTATATCCCGGCACCGCTGCTTCGTGAAGGCGCTAATGAACTAGTTATATTTGAGCTGCACGGCTGCGAGGAGCCTATCGTCAAGTTACAAGACAGCGCAGTGCTAGGGTAACGACATGGAATAATGAATATCGGGATAGGGAATAGAATCAAATCTATGAATCAAATGGGGGAGACAACATGGCTCAACTTACTGCAATACTAATCGGTGCAGGTGCACGGGGAGCGGCCAGCTATGCTCCTTTTGCGCTGGATTTTCCACATGAATTGAAATTCGTTGCGGTAGCCGAGCCGGATCCGGCCAGACGGGTGAAGTTCGCCGAGCAGCACCATATACCTGAAACGATGTGCTTTGAGTCGTGGGAGCAGATATTGGCGAATCCGAAGCTTGCCGATATTGCCGTCATTTGCACGATGGACCGGATGCATTATCACCCGACCATACAGGCTTTGAACATGAAATATCATGTTTTGCTGGAGAAGCCGATGTCCCCGGACCCTCTGGAGTGTCTGCAGATGGAGCAGGCTGCTCGTGAGAATAACCGTCTGCTGTCGATCTGCCACGTGCTGCGGTATACGCCGTTCTGGAGTAAGATCAAGCATATTCTAAATGAGGGGCATATCGGCGACATCGTATCGATACAGCTCAATGAGAATGTAGGCTACTGGCATATCGCGCATAGCTTCGTCAGAGGGAATTGGAACAATTCCGAGACGTCCAGCCCGATGATATTGGCAAAATCATGCCATGACATGGACGTTCTCTCCTGGCTCATGGATCAGCCTTGTGTGCGTGTGAACTCCTACGGATCGCTCATGCACTTCAATGAAGCGAATGCACCTGAAGGATCGACTGATCGTTGCCTCGATTGTGCAGTCGAAACGACTTGTCCGTATTCCGCGCCTCGATTCTATTTAAGCGATCAATTTAAAGGCTGGGCAAGACATTTCACACCGGAGCTTACCAAAGAAAATATCGTTCAAGGCTTGCGCGAAACGAATTATGGCCGCTGCGTCTATAAGAGCGATAATAACGTGGTTGACCATCAAGTCGTTGGCATGGAGTTTGCGAACGGAGCAACGGCCATGTTTAGTATGTGCGGCTTTACGTTCGAGCAGGAACGAAGAATTCAAATTATGGGTACACGCGGTGAACTGCGCGGGGATGACGACAAGATTACATGGTTTGATTTCCTTACGCATCAGAAGACCGAAATCACGATCCCATCGCAATCGAGCGGACATGGCGGCGGTGACGCAGGCATCGTCAGAAGTTTCCTGACCGATGTGCGGGATTATAACGGACAAGAGACATTAACATCAGCAGTGGCTTCTGTGCGCAGTCATCTGATGGCATTTGCTGCCGAAGAATCGCGTTTGAACGGCGGTAAATCCATTACGCTCGCCGAATATGCGGAAGAATTGATGCAGAATCATATAACGAAATAAACGGAGGGACTGCTTAGCGATAAGCAGTCTCTTTGTGCTTTAGCGGAAAGGTTAAAACTTACTGGAGAATATGATTGATTCAGAGGAGCAACCTATAGTATATTTTTAGAATTATGCGAAGGTGTTCGGTGCCTTTAGGTGTTCTAGGAGGACATAAGTTGGAGAAGCACAATTTCATTCAAATCTTGCAAAATGAGCTTGTCGTCGCTCTTGGCTGTACGGAACCGGTTGCGATCGCCTTAGCGGCGGCAAAAGCCAAAACCTACTTGCCTGATCCGATTGTACGAATCACGGTGAAAGCGAGTGCCGGTATTATTAAGAATGCACTGGCTGTCGGAATACCCGGAACGGAGCTGACGGGTATAGATTTTGTCGCTGCTTTAGGTGCATTGGCAGGTAATGCCGATAAGCAGTTGGAGGTTCTTGCGGATATCACTTCAGATGATATTGCAAAGGCTCAGGCGATGGTGGATCAAGGTAATGCCGTGTTTCAACTGGCGGATACGCCTCGGAAATTATATATAGAGGTCATCGCGGAAACAGCAGACGGTTATGCAAAGGTTGTCATTACAGACAATCACACGAATATTACGCTGATCGAAGTGGACGGGAAGGTCGTCGAATCAGGCGGCTGCGCGAACGTTAGCTTTAAGAGCTCCAAGGAAGAACGCAGTGCGCTATCCATCGATACGATTGTAGATTTTGTGAATACGATTGATCCGGATGAACTTCATCTGGTTAAGCAAAGTATCGAGTTGAACCGTAAGGCCGGGTTAGATGGGTTAGCTCATTCCTATGGTCTGGAAGTCGGGAAGACGATTAAAGAAAATGTGCAAAGAGGCATTCTGTCCGACGATTTAATCTCTCATGCGATGGCGCTGGCGGCAGCAGGATCGGATGCGCGTATGGCAGGATCGACGATGCCTGTTATGGCGAATTCGGGAAGCGGCAATCAAGGAATTGCAGCGACGAATCCCGTTATTGCAGCCGCAGAGAAGCTTGGAGCATCGGAAGACAAACTGATTCGCGCGGTAGCACTGAGCCATTTAGTGACGATTTATATCAAATCAAAATTTGGCCGGTTATCGGCATTATGCGGCGTGACGGTATCCGGTACAGGGGCAAGCTGTGGGATCACCTATCTGCTTGGCGGAGGCAAATCAGAGATAAAAGGCGCGATCCAGAACATGCTGGGGAATGTGACCGGGATGATGTGTGATGGTGCCAAAGGCGGCTGCGCCATGAAAGTAGCCACTTGTACGAGCGCTGCCGTTCAATCGGCACTTCTGGCTTCTAAAGGGATGACCATTTCATCGACCAATGGTTTTATCGAGAACGATGCAGAGAAAACGATCGATAATTTCTGCCGGATCGGGAATGAAGCGACCTCGGATATTGATAACCTTATTCTCGACATGATGTTGAATAAGGAATAAGAATGAACCTATGGATATCAGCGAGAATCCGCCTTCTTGGCGGATTTTTGGTGTGCGCAAGTAATGGAAGGAATAGCGATAGACGTGGCAACTAACAGAAATTAAACGTTTAGCAATCTATTTTCTTAACAAGTTACCCGTATACTGAAGCTAATAAAACTTGAGTAACGAGGTGTTTAGTTTGTCCTTTATTTCCAAACGCAGAAGCCTGGTCGTAACATCCACTTTGGTACTCTCCATCCTTTGTCTCTGTCTGATCGCCGTTATGGTGGGACTTTTATACAACGAGCAGAAGAATGCGGCCTTTCATGATTTCACAGAAATTGGGGCGAAGCTAAGTGCTCAGGCGCAAGTCAGCAGTGATCTCATCGCTTCTGTGGCGGGAGCTTACGAGAACAAACAGATTCCTCAAGCAGACCATGTATCCAGCTTGCAGCTGCAGCTTAATGCGATGATTGATGATGACAACCTGACCAACGCTTATTATATGTCTGCGAAACAATTTGAGATCGATGGGCAGCCGAACCTGATTACCATGATTCAGTCCAGTCTCAGCAGCGAGGGAAGTGACGATAACGGGACGAGTTATCCGTTGGATGATGTATTTCTGGATGGTTATCATCGTGTCATGACCGGAGAGACGTTGTTAACCCATGCATACTCGGATGATATCGGAACATGGATTTCCTACTTGGCTCCGGTTAAAGATGATCAAGGAAACATTGTCGCTATGTTCGGGCTGGATTACGATTACGGCCAAGTCAAGCGAGAACTGACTGCTTTATTATGGGGAGTTATTGGGATTGGTATGCTCGCTGCAGCTGTAGCGATAGGGATTCTTTTCTTTATTATCCGCGCGACCGTTCGACCGCTTCGCATGCTGGCCGTAGCGGCGCAGGAAGCAGCACAAGGTAATTTGACAATCCGTATGCCGGTTACGAGCAGCAATGAAATCGGCCGAGCTGCTGCCTCGTTCAATGAAATGATCCATAGTTTGCGTGAGTTGACGAGCAGCATCAAGCAAACCTCGGACGAGGTGACCGTATCTTCCTTAAACTTGAAAGAATTTGCGAATCAATCCTCACAGGCTACCCAAGAGATAACGATAGCGATTCAAACGGTCGCTTCCGGTGCGGAAGCGCAGTTTAGCAGCTCGCAGGAAACCCAGCGGGCCATGACCGAGATGGCAATCGGTATTCAGCGAATTACCGAGTCTTCTGCCATCGTATCCGATCTGGCTTTACATACGTCAGAACGTGCTTCAGAAGGTGAGCAGGCACTGCGAGACACCGTTCACCAAATGAATTCCATTCAAGCAGGCGTTCTTCATGCAACGGACACGATGCATGAGCTGCAGCTCTCCAGCGGCAAAGTGGACGGCATTCTCACGCTTATTACGGAGGTTGCCGGTCAAACGAATCTACTGGCTTTGAATGCCTCTATAGAAGCGGCTCGCGCAGGCGAGCATGGGAAGGGCTTTGCAGTCGTCGCTCAAGAAATTCGCAAATTAGCAGAGCGATCCAGAGAATCATCAGATGAAATTCGAATGATTCTGCAAGCGATCAAGGAACAGACAGCGGCAGCATCCGCGGTGCTTGAAGTTTCCGCAGAGGAAGCTCGCACAGGTACAGAGCTGGCCCAAACGACGGGCAGCTCGATCCAATTGATTCTCGCATCCATTAAGCAAGTCTCGAATCTGGTGCAGGATGTATCGGCAGCCTGTCAGCAAATGTCTGCCGGCAGCGAGCAAATTGCGGCGACAATGGTGGAGCAGGAGCAGATCGCCAAACGATCATCCACCCATTCCCATCATGTTGCGGCGGCATCTGAGGAGCAGCTGGCTTCGGTTGAAGAGGTCTACGGTGCATCCGAGCAGCTCCGGGCCATGGCAACCAAGCTTGGCGGGGCTGTTAGTCGATTCGTGATCTAATAGAAACAAATACAAAAATCGGATGATCTCCATGGGAGGAGATCATCCGATTTTTTATCCGAACATTTTATTTCGCAGCGCGGTTTAACCAATCTTCGAATCGTGTCGTTGCGATTCGTGCCTCGCCAACGGGAACCAGAGAATTTTGCTTTAATACTACGCCATAATAAGGTGCATTATCGTCTGTAACCACATGTCGCGAGTCTTTCGTAATGGTTAGAAATTTGCGAACAAGATCATCGAGCCCCATACGTTCCGGACCGGCCAGGTCGGTTAGACCATTAACCGGCGTTTCGAGTGCATAGACCGCAAGCGCGGCTGCAACATCATCCGAAACGATCGGTTGAATAAAGTGAGACGGCATACGGACGGTTTGCCCTTCAGTGGAGAATTGAGCAATACTTTCGACGAACTCGAAAAACTGTGTCGCGCGAACAATGGTATAAGGAATGCCGGATGCTTTGATCATTTCTTCTTGCGCCATCTTGGCGCGGAAGTAACCACTCTCTAGAAGTCCGTCTGTACCCACGACCGACAATGCAACGTGATGTTTCACGCCAGCCTCAGCTTCAGCTTGAAGCAGATTACGCGTTGATGTTTCGAAGAATTCCAGAACGGCTTGGTCCTCCCAAGAAGGGGCGTTCGAAACGTCAACGACAACTTGCGCACCGCTGATTGCCTCAGTCAGTCCTTCTCCGGTAACGGAATTGATACCTAAGGAAGGCGATGCCGCCACTACATCATGACCAAGATCCTTTAAATTAGCTACGAGTTTCTTCCCGATTAGTCCACTACCGCCGATAACAACGATTTTCATGTTAATCCTCCTAGTTGTTTGCTGTATTTGTATAAACTTGATCTCCAACGCGAAGATCCAGACGCCGCTGTGTTGTTGCCTGAACACTCATAAAACGATAGTCGGCTTCAATCTGTGACAACCTTCATCGTATTATTTCCTGAAATGCTGTTTCAATATGACTTGGCGGTTCATATTCAGTTCATAAATTTGAGATAACATCCTAAGTAATCAGTTATCTAGGAGGAATTGCAATGGTTTATGGAAACAAGAGCGGATCAAACGGCGATTGGGCCGTTGAAGCGCATGGACTCGTCAAAACATTTGGCGATAACCGTGCAGTAGATGGTGTCGATTTAAAAGTACGCACCGGTTCGATCTACGGTGTTCTCGGCCCGAACGGTGCAGGGAAGACAACGACAATCAGAATGCTGGCGACTTTGCTTCGTCCGGATGCAGGTTCGGCGAGAATTTTCGGACATGACGTGGTGAAGGAGGCACAGATCGTCCGCCAGTTGATCGGAGTGACCGGACAGTATGCATCCGTTGATGAATCACTTAGCGCTACCGAGAACCTGATCATCTTCTCCCGGCTGCTTGGGCTGGGACGGGCAGAATCGCGCCGTAAGGCAGAAGAGCTTCTTGAGGAATTTGGTTTGACAGAGGCCGCGAAGCGTCCGCTCAAGAATTTCTCAGGCGGTATGAGACGTCGGCTGGATTTGGCAGCAAGCCTTATTGCGCAGCCGCCGCTCATCTTCTTGGATGAGCCGACGACCGGCTTGGATCCGCGTACTCGTTCGCAGATGTGGGACACGATCCGCCGTCTCGTGAAAACGGGGTCAACCGTCCTTCTGACTACGCAGTACCTCGATGAGGCCGATCAATTAGCCGATCGAATTGCCGTTATAGATACGGGCAAAGTAGTTGCGGAAGGTACTGTAGATGAATTGAAAGCATCCGTGGGTACATCTTCGCTGCATCTGCGTCTTGTAAATCCGGAGGATAACAACGGTGCGCGTCACATTATTGAACAGGTGCTGGGTGTCCCGACCAAAATATCATCCGAAGCGGGCAAAATTACGGCCCCGATGGCGAATGCCGACCTCGTTACCGATCTGTTGATTGCGCTGCGCACCGCGGGCATTCATCTATCCGAGATGAGCGTGCAGAAACCGACGCTCGATGAAGTTTTCCTAACGATTACAGGCGAAGGTGTAAAGGAAGATGCGACAGTGACACAGGGATCCGATGAAATGTACAAAGCGAAGGAGGCAAGAGCATGAGTGGAATATCCAATAAATCGGCCGCAGCGCTCAAGCTAAAGAACCACACGAGCCTCGGGCAGACCATACGCAACTCGCTTACCATGGCTTACCGTGGTTTGCTGAAGATCCGGCGTACACCGGAGCAATTATTTGATGTTACGTTACAGCCGATTATTTTCACCTTGATGTTTACGTATATCTTCGGAGGCGCGATCTCCGGGGACGTTGCGAGCTACTTGCCTGTTATCATTCCCGGCATCCTTGTGCAGACGGTTATTACGACTTCCATCGTCACTGGGGTGCAGCTGAGGGAGGACATGGATAAAGGTGTGTTCGATCGATTCAAGTCGTTGCCGATCGCTCGTATTGCGCCGCTTGCGGGAGCACTGCTGGCCGATACCATTCGATACACGATAGCCACTGTGCTAACGTTCAGTATGGGCTATATCATGGGTTATCGTCCTGAAGGCGGTTTGGAGCACGTTGCCTTAGCTGCCGTTCTTGTCATTGCTTGCTCATGGGCTATGAGCTGGATCTTCGCTTTCTTCGGCGTTATCGCGCGTACCGCTTCGAGCGTACAAGGGATTTCCATGCTTGTGTTGTTTCCACTTACATTCCTGTCTAACGCGTTTGTACCGACTGAAACGATGCCGAACTGGCTCCAATGGTTTGTCAAAATGAATCCGATCTCGCACCTTATTTCGGCCGTTCGCGATTTGACCAACAAAGGAACGGTAGGCTGGGATCTAGTCATTTCCCTCCTCGGTGCCGCAGTAATCGTAGCAATCTTTGCTCCAATTACGGTGAAAGCTTATATGCGCCGGACATAGTGCATATACTACTTGCAGAGAAACCTAAGGAGCACGCCTTCACATGACAATGATTAATGGATTTATTGCAGACTGGCTGAGCCATCGCAGAGTTCTGCATCAAATGCTGACGGATGTAACGACCGAACAGCTCCAGATGAAGCCATGGGAGCAAGGCATGTCCCTGTCGGGGCTTGTCCTGCATATTACCGGTTCGATGGGCATGTTTGCCTCGACGGTTCAGAATGGAGCCTATTCGCCGCCCGTTCCTCCGAAACCTTTCGCGACAATCGATGAGCTCAAAGCTAACATAGAGGCCCAAACCGCACAAACTGAAGCGATTCTGAGAACGATCACACCGGAGCATTTGGATCAACCGATCGATTTTTTCGGGAATGTCCTCCGAGGCAGCGTCTTGCTTCAGAATGCCAAGGATCATGAAATTCATCACAAAGGTCAGATGTTTATCTATTTGCGAATAGCAGGTATCGATAAGCTGCCGTTTTTCGTCAGTCGAGGATAGAGATTACAAGAACGAAGCCACTTCGATGAGAAGTGGCTTTTTTCGATCTTTTCAAACAAAAATATATATTTCTGCTATCAGAGAAATGTCGAATAACATATAATAGGAATACATAATTATTTCGTTCGGAAAGAGGGGATTCCCATAGAACAACACATGCAGGGTCACTTTAATATATGGGTTGTCTTTCTATCATTTGCTATTGCCGTGATGGCCTCCTATTCAGCCTTGAATTTAGCAGGTAAAATTACACGATCAAGCGGCAGAACGAGAACCATTTGGCTAATTGCAGGCTCAGTGGTCATGGGGATGGGCGTCTGGTCCATGCATTTTGTCGGAATGCTGGCCTATCACATGGATACGAAAGTTACATACGATACGACTACGACGATTCTATCGTCGCTTGGCAGCATCTTGGCTTCGTTCATTGCCTTTCGGATTACGGCCAGAAGTCAGTCCAGCCCGCTGAGGTATGCTTTAGGCGGATTGATTATGGGATGCGGCATCGTGGCGATGCATTACACAGGCATGAGTGCGATGCGTATGCCGGGGCAAGTGACGTATGACAAGGCGTTATGGTTACTATCGGCATTTATCGCACTAGCAGCTTCCTATGCCGCACTTTATTTGTTCCATAAACTGCGTTACTCTCCTGATTTCACGTTATGGAAGCTCATCTCTGCAATTGTGATGGGCATTGCCATTTGTGGCATGCATTATACGGGAATGGCGGCAGCGAAGTTTACCGTAAACAGTGAGATTCAGCATGTAATGGATAACGGAGAACCGCAGTTTTTTCTACTGTTCGGCGTAACCGTATCCACCTTCTTCATATTGGCTGTTTCGTGGGGAGCCGTTTTCTTCGATCGACATGTACTGGAGAAGATGGCCTATTACGATCAGCTGACGAATCTGCCTAATCGACATGACTTGCAGCGGTTTTTCAACGAGAAGAATGATCGCCTTGAGCAAGGCGCTTTCCTCTTTATTGATCTGGATCGCTTCAAAATGATCAACGACACGCTAGGACATGATGTTGGCGATTTGTTGCTACAGCAGGTGGCGGACCGCTTGCGATTATGTGCCGCCGACGGGGAATTGATATTCCGACTCGGGGGCGACGAGTTCCTGATCGTCACAAGAACACCGGACATCGGCGTATTGGAGCAGCTGGCCAATAATTTGTTGAACCAGATTAAACAAGCTTATTTCGTAGAAGCACATGAACTGTATGTGACTTGCAGCATCGGAATCAGCCATGCTCCGTTTCATGGCGTAGACCGTTCTTCGCTGCTTAAAGCAGCGGATACGGCGATGTATGCCGCTAAGGTGGATGGCAAGAACAGATTCCGGATCTTCGATGAAGAGATGAGCCGCAATCAGATACGCAAGCTGGTGCTGGAGAAGGATATGCGCAAAGCGATGGTACATGGCGAGTTCGCGATCATGTATCAGCCGAAATGGGATACGGGATCCGATCAATTGAGCGGCATGGAAGCTTTAATGCGCTGGCAGCATCCGGAGCTCGGCGCCGTATCGCCGAGTGAATTTATTGCAGTAGCAGAAGAAACGGGCATGATTATTCCGATGACACGCTGGATGCTGCAAGAGGTTTGCAAGCAGAACAAATCCTGGCAGGAGAACGATAACATTTTCACTTGTATTTCGGTGAATATGTCGATTCGGATTTTCGAAAGTCAACTGCTGTTTGAGATGGTTGATGATGCACTAAGGGCTTCGGGATTGCAGGGAAATTATTTGGAACTGGAGATTACGGAATCGATTGCGAAGAGTGATGTGAACGATATCGTCAGTCAGCTGCGCAGCATCCGCGATCTTGCTGTGAAAGTGTCGCTTGATGATTTCGGTACGGGCTATTCCTCACTCGGCACATTGGACGAGCTGCCGGTGGATACGCTGAAGATCGATCAAATCTTTATTCACAAGAGCGCGCAGCTGTCCAAACAAGCTATTATAAGCAATATCATCGCCATCGCGAAGAACTTAAACCTAGAGGTCGTGGCCGAAGGCGTGGAGACGCAAGATCAAATCGATATCTTGCAGTCCAGAGGCTGCCATGTGATGCAAGGCTTCTATTATAGTAAGCCGATGACGGCTCAGGATATGACAGTCTGGCTGGAGCAGAAGCAGCAAGCGGCTGTGGTGTAACAAGATCAACACTTCTTACAGAGCGTTCCGAGACCATTCGGCACGCTCTTTATTTTCTTAATGATAAGGCTATAATGAAAGATAGCAGATAGGAAGCTCAGAGATTGGAGTCATACGATGAATTATCGGAGTTTGGAAGAATGCATTATGGACCTGGAACGAAACGGTCATTTGGTCCGTGTACGTGAAGAAGTGGATCCGCATCTGGAGATGGCGGCCATCCATATGAAAATGTTCGAAATCGGCGGTCCTGCCTTATTATTCGAGAATGTCAAAGGTTCGAAGTTTCGTGCGGTATCCAACCTCTTCGGAACGGTGGAACGCAGTAAGTTTATATTCCGGCATACATGGGATTCGGTTCAGAACGTGATTGCGCTGCGCAATGATCCTATGCAAGCCCTTAAGAACCCCTTCAAGCATATCGGAACAGGCCTAGCCGCACGTAAAGCGCTGCCGGTACGGAAATCCGGCGGGCAGCCTGTTGCCATGCAGGAAATTCAAATTAGCGATCTTCCCCTGATCAAACATTGGCAGGATGATGGCGGTGCCTTTGTCACCTTGCCACAAGTGTATACGGAAGATCCGGAGAAGCCGGGCATTATGAACTCCAATTTGGGGATGTATCGGATTCAGCTTAGCGGCAATGACTATGAGTTGAACAAAGAAATTGGCGTCCATTACCAAATTCATCGCGGCATCGGCGTTCATCAAAAAAAAGCGAACAAACTAGGCGTTCCCCTCAAGGTTAGCTGCTTTATCGGCGGTCCGCCTGCCCACACCTTGTCTGCGGTGATGCCGCTGCCGGAAGGCATGAGTGAGCTTACCTTCGCAGGTTTACTCGCGGGACGTCGTTTCCACTATAGCTATATCGATGGCTTCTGTATCAGCAATGATGCCGATTTCGTCATCACAGGAGAAATCCACCAAGGCGAGACCAAGCCGGAAGGTCCTTTCGGCGATCATTTGGGCTATTACAGCCTTACGCACGAGTTCCCGGTTATGAAAGTGCATAAAGTATATGCAAGGCCGGGCGCTATCTTCCCGTTCACCGTTGTTGGCCGCCCGCCTCAAGAGGACACGGCCTTCGGCGCACTCATTCATGAACTGACAGGGGATGCGATTCAGCAGGAAATTCCCGGCGTCAAGGAGGTCCATGCCGTAGATGCGGCAGGCGTCCATCCGCTCCTGTTTGCGATCGGCAGCGAAAGATACACGCCATATGCACAAATCAAACAGCCGGCAGAGATTCTGACCATCGCGAATCGCATTTTGGGAACAGGACAATTGAGCCTGGCGAAGTATTTGTTCATCACAGCCGAAGAAGATCAGCCGGTGGATACGCATGATATTGAAGGGTTTCTCACCTATATCCTAGAGCGGATCGACCTTCAGCGTGATATCCATTTCTATACGAATACGACCATCGACACGTTGGATTATTCCGGAACCGGATTAAATTCCGGCAGTAAGGTGATTTTCGCCGCGGTTGGGGAGAAGAAGAGAGTGCTGTGCCAAGAGGTTCCGGAGGTCCTGAGAGATCTTCCGGGGTATGAGCATGCCTCGCTTGTCATGCCGGGCATCGTTGCTATTCAAGGACCTGCATTTAGAGATTACCCCGAAGCTGCTCAGCAATTCCAGGCGTTATCCGAGGCGATTCATGCCAAAGGCTCGATCGATGGGTGCCCGATGATTATTGTTTGTGACGACAGCCAATTCGTAAGCGAAACGTTGAATAATTTCTTGTGGGCGACCTTCACGCGAAGCAATCCCTCCCATGATATCTACGGTGTAAACAGCTATTACGAGTTCAAGCATTGGGCATGCGATAATGTCATTATCGACGCTCGCACGAAACCGCATCAAGCGCCGCCGTTGCTGCAGGATCCTGTGGTGGAGGAGAACATTAAACGCTTCTTCGTCCAAGGTGCCAGCTTAAGCGGCGTCCATCAACTGCATAAAGCTTAATCAACATCATATTGGAGGCCGATTATGAGTCAGCGTTATCGCATTACGAGATCGTTACAAGCCCATGAGGATTTAGCCGCACAAACGATTTCGCTGGAGGAATGCAAGAATTATTTTGCGTCTAAGCCTGATTTTACCTATACATCCGTATTTACCGTGAAAGGCGAGACGACCATGTCCATCGAAGGTGATTTCTTCATGTGGAGCTATGGGGATAGCCAGATCCCGTTCCGTCATTATCAAGGGGATCTCTACGTTTCCGGCACGAATGAAGCGGTCATTCCGAAGATGGTAGAAGTGGCAAGCGACCTAGTTGCAGACATCGAAGAAGGGTAATTGTTCATTTCAGCATGGAGCAAAGTTAAAGTTTTTATTAATTCTGTGAAAATGTTAATCCTACAGGTGCATTTAGCTGTGTTATAATTTTGCCCAGAGCAAGTTTGGCAGATTTATACTACGGATGAGCTTGGAGGTATTCATGATCAGACCATTCAAGCCGCTTATCGTAACGATGGCCTTGGCATTACTTCTGATTGGAATTGGGCCAAAGTCCATCGTTTCAGCAGCGGAAACTACGAAGAAGACCCATATTGCGATTGAACTGAATGGCGAGACGGTGAAACTGGCCGATCCTGCAATGATGGTAGAGAACAGAACCTACATACCTGTGGCTCGAGTTGCACAGCTGCTTGGCGCGAAGACAAGCTGGAACAAAGTGAATGAGGAATTAACGATAAACACAGCGCTCGGCGATAAGATTGTGCTTGGAAATGAAGTTCCGGTCGTTTATTTCAACGGTGCACGTTACCGGATGGGAGCTCTCCCGTTTCTGGCGGATGACAGGCTCTATGTTCCTTTGCGTCAGCTCTCAGAATTGCTCCACGCAGAATTGAAATGGAATGCCGACACGGATGTCATTGAACTGAAGACAGTTGAACCCGCAGCGATTACAGAAGAATATGGCTTGGACCAAATCAGTCAGCAATTCGATATCTCTAAGGAAGAACTCCTGAAGCGTAATGCTCTATCAGGTGATTCGAAGATTGCCGCTGGAAAGAAGCTTAAAGTTGTCATTCCTTCGTTCTTTAATAAAGCGGCCAAACCTTTCACAGAAGCAGATCTGATGCTGCTCGCCAAGATTACGATGGTGGAAGCCGGTTATGAATCGTATGAAGGTCAGCTTGCATTAGCTAATGTGATTCTAAATCGAGTGAAGAATTCGAAGTTCCCGGATTCGATCCGCGATGTCATTTATTCCGGAAGACAGTTTCCTCCGGCCCATAACGGGATGCTGGACAAGAGCCAGCCGAATGCAGGTGCGCTGCGGGCAGCCAAGGATGCGCTGAACGGGAAGAACAATATCAAGGATGCCGTCTATTTCTTCAATCCTGCGGTCTCCCAAGGACCATTCTGGTCCGGTCTTGAAGTCATTTCAACTATTGGCCATCATCGTTTTGCCAAATAAACGTAGAAGCCCACGATCATGATCGTGGGCTTTTCTCTTGCCTTGCCGCTCGTGTTACAAAGGACTATACAAATCGACGACCCCTGTACTCTTAATCGCGACTTTCATCTTGATGTTCACATGCGCATCCGCGAACGCAGCACCCCAATCATCCTGAACAGGCTTCCAGGCTTTATACTGGTAAGCTCTGGCATATATGCCGAATCCAAAAGGGTCAATTTGCTTGTCCTGACATTTATAGATGAGCTGCTCGAACTGCTGCTGAAGTTTAGCTGCAATTAAACGCTGTAATTTGGGTGTCGTTTCCTTGGCGAGTTCTGGATTATCGGTTTGCAGCGTCGATATGATTATATTGAGCTGCATCGTTACGTCATATATAAACCTTCCATCTCGTACGTTTGTATCCACGTCGTAGATGCTTTTTACAATCTCGAACGCTACTGCATTCTTGACGGCTTGATTACTATCTTCACTTTGTTCTTGAACGCCATCCAATTCGAGAATGAACGAAGGCGTCCCTATAAATTGATGCTGTAAGAGGAGAAACAATGTTGTTTCTTGAAGCGAGAAATGCTCAGTAAACTGACCTTTCTTGTTCAACAATGCAGTTCCGGTTACAACAACGTTTTTCTTCTCTTTCCTTACCTGCGTTAAAGAGGCTGTCATTCCTTTGTCTTTCATCTCTCGCCGCAGCTCCTGCAAATTCCTTGAAACCGTAATGTTGCTTTTATTCGCCGTTTCAATGAGCTTCCGTACATGAAGGGAGAGGCGCGGCTTATCAATCGGCTTATAGTGAAAGATGCTCTCGATCGGCCCGTCAACAACGACTACGATAGGCGTCTCCGTCTGCTTCGGGACGCGATAGAAAAGATCGAACATATTATACCAATCTTTCTGCTGTAACAGTCGCTTGCCAATTAGAATCGATTGGAGCTTCCCGCCGGTTGTAATCCCTGTTAACATGGAGTCGAATTTTGCTCGCGCAAGCCTGATTGAATCTGCACGTACGGACGCGGTTTCGGTTTTTTCCTGCGCTTCTTTATAAAAGACAGGGCTCTGTGAGTAGATGACAATTTGATTATCCTCATCGACATCAATGCCGAGCATGAGTGAAATGGAGGCATCCTCCAGATTCATCTGATCGTAGCAGCCGGGCAGCAGCAGCACAAACATGGCTAGTGTAAGGAGCACCTTGAGGATGCGGATCATTGTAGTCCTCCTTTACGCGTGAATACACTTGTGTATGCCAATAAGAATAAAGGAAGAGCAAAAGAGAAGTACCACCCCACCTGACCGAACCTGAGAAGGAGAGAAGCAAATCCAGTACTGGAAGGTCTATAAAAGGTTGATACTAGAAGCACTACAATCATGGTGAGCCTAACAAAGGGTTCATGGTCTTGTTTTCCCAGAAGCTGACTGATCCCAAACGTGGATGCATACAAATAAGAGGTCCATACGCGAAAGATCAAGAACAAATAGGCGACCAGGACGATAATTTCAATCCGTTCCATGAAGCGAAATTCTATAATCTTTAATACTTTTAAAGTTGGATATTTGTACGAGGTAATATCGTCCGGCGAGAAAAACAGGAAACAAATCAGGATCACAACCATATAGATCACAAGCGTGATCGTATTTCCCACGATAATACCCATTGCCGCCTTCTCTTTATGTTTAAGGAATGGATACAGAATAAAGCTGATTTCAAACCCGAGGAAAGAGAGTCCGGTCGGGTTTACCGCTTTCAGGACTGGCCCCCATCCATCTTTGAGGACCGGCAATAAGTACAGCCAGTGCGCTTCTTTCAAAGGATACAGGATGACGAGCATAATCCACATGAAACTCCAAAACGTGATTTCCGCATATCTCGCTAGAATGCGAACATTGTTACGGGCAAGCTGATAGGTGGGCAAGGCAAACAAGAGTACCAATAAGAAATTCGGCGTATTGGCTAAGAGCTCTAATTTGAAGAAGCCAACAGCGGAAAAGAACGATACAAAGAAACCGCACATGAAAAAGACGATCATACAGCTATTCAGGATAAACCCCAGTACTTTGCCGAAGTAGCGAGGAAAAAGATCGTAGATCGTGTCATCTTGGTGTTTTTTCATCACTTGGACAATAAAGAGACTGGCAAGAACGGCAAGTGCCCATCCGATCAGAAGGGAAATCCAGCCGTCCGTTCCGGCATACATCGCTAAATCCGCCGGCAGCGACAATAAACCAAATCCTAACTGCGTCGAGTGGATCATTAAGATATATTGCATCACCGTTATCTCGTTCAACGCATATTTTTTCAACTTTTATCACCTCGGTCAGAAGCTTGCTTCTTACTCTGAATGCCTCTGGCACTGAGTGGACGCGTAGTCATTTTCCAAATCGGCAAACGGATGATCGTATCCTTCAAATCTCTAAACCTTACCGGGCTGAAGGGACTGAAGTAAGGGGTGCCAAGCGACTCAAGCGAAATCAAATGGATGAGCAACACCAGCATGCCAATGGCTACGCCAAGGATGCCATAGATGAACGCAACCAGCATCATGGGGAAGCGAATTAATCGGATGGCGGATGACATGTCGTTATTTGGGATAATAAACGAAGATAGCGCTGTTAGCGAAACAACGATAACCATGATATTGCTCACGACACCTGCCTGAACAGTCGCTTGTCCAATTACAATGGCGCCGACGATCCCGACGGTCTGGCCAATCGGAGCCGGCAGTCGAATCCCGGCTTCCTTCAGCATTTCAAGTGTAATTTCCATAATCAATGCTTCAAGAATCGGAGGGAACGGAACGCTTGCCCGGGATTGCCCGACCGATAATAGTAACCGAAGCGGGATGACCTCGAAGTTATACGAGATGACCGCGATATAGAACGAGGGCAAGAATATGGTAATAAAGAAGGCGAGAAACCGCAGTATCCGAATAAAGGACGACACCTGCCAGCGATTGCTGTAGTCATCGATCGTTTGGAAGAACATCACGAAATTGGCAGGACCGATCAGAACCTCCGGAGACTTATCGATCACGATGGCTAAGCGGCCTTGCAGGATTTGCGATGCGACGGAATCCGGTCGTTCCGTCGTAATGAATTGCGGAAAGGGAGAGAACGAGTTATCTTCGATGAACTCCTCCAACTCACCGGAGGATAGGATGGCATCAACATCGATTCGGTCGATTCGGTCGATTAACTCTTGAAGCAATTGCGGATTAGCTACGTCTGCCAAATATAAAATACTGATTTTGGTCATCCCGCGTTCTCCGACACTGGTTTCCTTTATTTTCAATTCCCGGTTCGGAATGTATCTTCGAATAAGGGCGATATTTTGGCATCCCGTTTCCACGAAGCCTTGGTGAGCACCTTTCAATGAGGCTTCCATTTGGGGATCTTCAATGGCTCTTTGCGGCCAGCCATATGTATCTAGAAGAGTAGCCGTGCTAGTATGCTCAACAAATAGGACACTTGTTCCTTGCAGAACGGCCTGCTCGATTACATATAAATCCGTTGCGGCTTTGATCCCGCCGACGGTAATAATATGTTCGATTTGAGGATCGGCTATGGTTTCGTGCATAAGCGGCCGAAGGATATCGTTATTAATGGCAACCTTGTCCGTCATATTATCGAGATAGATCAAGGCTGCGCGCTCTTGCGTCGATTTAATTAGAAATCGTCGTGTAATGAGTTCGGGAGATTCGGTGAGCAAGGATTGTAGATCAGATATATTGGTGTCCAGTTCACTGCTGATCAGCTTCGTAGCTTGCGGCTTCTTCGCTTGAGCTGCCGAACTGTGATGCCGGCTGTTTTGCCGTTTTCCTCGCAGTATGTAGCGAAAAAATCCCATCGTCGAATACCCCCAGTACGCTCAATATGGTTATTTTGCGACAGATTGGAATATTTATGCACCTTGGCAAGTTGATCGCATTCTAGCAGCACAATTTTTTATTTATAGTAGAAATAATTTGGTATAATAGGAAGTCCAGGGCTCTTTAGTAGACGCTTGGCTGCAATTTAACAATAGACATAACGGATTCATATATAAATGGGGAGTGACAGTAGTGGCTAAAGCAAAGGTTCCAAAAAGGCCGACGCGAGACGAGTTTGTAATGGAGGAATTGGGTAATCAATTGGTTGAAGCGTATCAAGAGGAATCCATAATCGTGTTATCGGTGTGGGGAAAAGAAGAAAGCGTGCAAGGTCAAATCGTCACGATGGATTCGCGGACCGGTCGGGTGCATGTCGAGACGGCCGAGGGCCTGCAGAAGGTGCCGTTTATGGACATCATGCAAGTGAATTATCCGAGAATGTAAAACAGAAGCACAAAAAGCAAGAAGCAAGAAGCTGCCGGCTGGTACCGGCAGCTTCTTGTCGCTTTCAACTGAACAGCTCGATTGTTAGAGCAGAGCTTTTAATTGAAAAGCTAACGAACCGTAGAGATGTTATTTGGATAAATTTCTCGGTTCTGGATAGCTAATGAATCGTAGAGGTCTTATTATGGGGAAATTGGCTCTTAACTAGATGTGAAACGCCAAATAGGGCCTCCACGATGCGCCTAGCCTCTCAGGTAGGAATATTGTTGGCAGAACCTCCGATAATTGTTAGCAATCCTGAGGAGTTTCCTACGATATTCCTATCAGCTTATGATAATCCTCTCTCGCTCTGATTCCATAAAAGCGCTAACATAAGGACAAGCAAGTTCAACCATCTCATTATTTAGGGAGTGTTCAGATTGCCCAAAGTACTTACAGAAGAACAAGTGAAGCATTTCATAGACAAAGGCTGGGTTAAAGTCGAGGAAGCTTATCCGCGGGAAGAAGCGCTTAAGGTGCAGGATTTCTTGTGGGAGGAGCTGGCGAAACGGGGGGTGCAACGAGAAGATCAAACCACTTGGACGGAACCTGTCGTTCGGCTTGGCGACTATGTTCATCCCATCCATAACGGTTTGAACTCGGATCGACTGACGGGCGCAATTGAAGATTTGATCGGTGAAGGCCGCTGGCAACTGGGCAAAGAAAGAGAGAATGTCAGCTGGGGCGGTTATATCGTCAATTTCGGACCGGAGGTGCCGGGCAACTGGCATTACGATGGCAGCCATTTCCGTCATTACCTGGATAGCTGGGAACAGGGCGTACTTCTCGTTTGCTTGTTCTCCGAAGTTAACAAAGGCGGCTCGGGAACGTTGGTTGCCGAAGGCTCCCATAATATTGTGGCTAAGATGCTGGAGAAGCACCCTGAAGGCATCGGCCTTGGCGAGGCGATTCGCGAGTGTAACAAGCACCCATGGCTGGCTGATTTGCTGGGCAAGAACATCCCAGCTTCCGATGACATCTATGCTGCAACGCCTTCCGACAATCGTCAAGCGAAGAAAGAGCGTCTGCAGAAGTTTAAGGATACGGCTTACGAAGATCCGGACGGCTACTCGCTTCGTGTAGTAGAGACAACAGGAAAACCCGGCGACATGGTGATTTGTCATCCGTTCCTGTACCATGCTCCATCCGACAACGAGCTTGGCGTTCCTCGCTTCATGTGCAACCGTGTAGCGCCAACGCATGAACGAATGAATTTCAATCGGGAGAATCCGGAGGATTACTCGGTTGTGGAACGCATGATACGTACAGCTCTCGGCCTGAAAGACGGGGAACCGTGTACTTGGTCCAGAGCGGAATAAATAAGGAAGAGTTCACGATCATGATCGTGGACTTTTCTTTATTTCATTGTAGGAAAGTGGTTGTCATGATAGAATGACGACAATGATAATCATTTTCATGTGAGGTGAAGAGATGACAATGGCTTACGATTTTTCCTTAATTAAAATGTATTTACATATCTCGCCTGAGGGAGCCGATCATATTCTGGATGAAATGCCGGCCGTGGATTTCTTTCAACCTGCTCGCTTAGATGACATGCTGCGCAAGACAGGGGAGACGGTTCAAGCGAGTGACAACCAGCTGGCGGGCTCATTCTTCGGCACTTCTCTGTGCAATCTATGTATTACGAAGCTGTATTTTCTGTCGGCGTACAACAAGGTGCTGGACTTATCCCTCGATCATCTTCTATTTCAAATTGATTATGAAGAAGGACATGGTCACGCTCATCTGGGCTACAAGATTAACCAGCTCATTACGCAAGATATTCCTTCGGAGAATGGCGAGGCCTTCGTATTGGCGGATTGGGAGCAGTTCATCGTTACGACGGTTAGGCCGGCGGTCGAAGCGATTGCAAGTGCAGCATCGATGAAGCCGGAGCTGATTTGGCAGCAGTTTGGCGGATTAGCGGGCATGATGATGGAGTTCGTTCATGCTATGCAGCTGCCGGAGCAAGTGAAGGATGGGTTTAATTATCATTTCAAGCTCCTCACAGAGTCGATTTCCCTTGAAGTCTTTAACCGTAAACGGAATCCGTTTCAGTGGACCCGCCGCTATGTAGCAAATCCTTTGAAGCCTGACGAGAACTGGGTCATGCGATCCTCCTGCTGTTTGTTTGACCGCCGCGTCGATGGGACCAAATGTTATGTCTGTCCGCGAATGACGCCGGAAGAGCGGGATGTTAGAGCCAAAGAGATGCTGGAAAGAATACCTTCCTAAACCGAGCCAAGTGACGATATAGAGGTCATCAAACACGCCGAATGCGGCGTGTTTTTTGTTGTCTTTCATGGCGGCAACCACGAAGCTTTGAAATTATTGATACGTAAAGAAGGGAACCAGTCGGTTTATGTCGTAAATCATAGAAGATAATGTGAAGCTATAGGTCAAAAGTTTGGGAAGAGGGTCCATGAAACTAATTGAAATTGAAATGTTCAAGCAACTCACCAATATGGAGCTGGCTAAGCTGCTCGGCAAGCTGGAGAGGCTAACGCTGCAGGCCGGAGCTACCTTGTTCGAACAAGGTGACCCCGGAGATAAGATGTATATTATCGACAGCGGCACGATTGAGCTGTTTACGCGTTCGGATGGGATGCGACACTCGCTTGCTTTTCTAAGTGAAGGTGACACGCTTGGGGAGATGGCTCTGCTCACCGGCGAAGCTCGTTCAGCCATGGCGGTAGCGACAACCCATGTCGTGTTGATGCAGCTGGATCGGGAAACCTTCGACCAACTCATAACGGAGCACCCGACGATTTCGGCTTATTTTATCAGATTAATCTCGCAGCGTTTGATGAATACGAATGAACGCTTGCGCGATTCGAAGGAAATGCGGACGCATTGGATCATGCAAGAGCTGGAGCAGCTGCCGGAACCGCTTGTCCAATTCCTGCTCTGGTCCGCTCATATGGCGAAGGTTCATAACCAACTGATCGAGCTTCGCTTTGGTTTCTCACTTCAAGAGCAGATCAAGCAATACCCGGCTATGACCAAATTCCTATCGCTAGATAATGATGACAGTGGCGAGCAACAGTGGAGCCATATCAAGCAGGAAGCCAAGTCGGCTTTGATGGAAATGGCAACTGCTGCGTACAGCTACAAGGAGAAACGGCAATGGACCGAGGATGCGCAAGCCTTCTATACGGAACAGGAACAGTGGCTCGCCCTAGCGGCTATGTACAAGGATGAGGGCAATTGGGACAAAGTCGTACACACTGTCATTAGGCAGCAAGCGATGTCGGAGTCGCAAGAACAGGACATGTTCAGGCTGCTCACGGAATGTCCGATCGAGGTATTGTTACGCTGTAATCCTGCACTGGAGCTGGCTGTTCGATTAAGTATGCTTCATGGCGCAGAAGAGGGCCTTCGGATCGTCGAATATGCCGTAAGAGAGGGAACGTTAAATGACAAAGCCGTACAGCTCATTGCCTTGTATGAATGGGGAGCTGAGCTAAGCCGACTGCTGCATAATCGGCATAAGGCACTGGATTACTTGCAGCTGGCAGAAGCAGCGGCACAGGCGTTGTCAGGCCGCAGGCCGCATACGATTCAAGATGAGGAACGGGAATATCAGCTGGCCCAGCAGAAGCTGACCAATCGCAAAAGCATGTTCTTCGCTGAGCGGGCAAGCCGCCTTATTAATCCGAGTCAATGGGCTCGCTGGCTTGCACTTGTAATGGCGATAAGCATGATTGTGATTTTCGGCTTCATGCCGCCGGTCGCCGGCCTGTCTGACAAGGGCATGCTGTTCATCGGAATCGCCATCGCAGCGGTTATTCTGTGGATTGTCAATATCATCCCGGACTATATTGTAGCGTTAGGGATGGCCATGCTGTGGGTGCTTGGAGGCGTTGCAAAACCGGAGGTGGCCTTATCGGGGTTCGCTTCCCCTACGTGGCTGTATATGATCTTCATCATGTCGATCAGCGTGGTCATTACGAAATCAGGCATCCTTTACCGGCTGTCCTTACATGCGTTAAAAAGATTTCCGCCGCATTTTCGCGGTCAGCTCTGGGGAATCGTGGCGGGAGGCATTGTGCTGAATCCACTCATTCCATCCTCTTCCGCCAAAGTTTCACTGGGGGTTCCGATTGCCCAAACGTTATCGGAGTCGATGGGCTTCAAGGATCGCAGTCATGGCGCTGCCGGGCTGGGGCTCGCTGCCATGGTGTTCTACGGGTTTACAGCTCCTTTTGTATTAACCGGATCTTACACCAACGTGATGGCGTATAGTTTGGCGGGAGCAGCCAGGCCGGTCACATGGCTGGAGTGGGCGCTGTACGCGCTGCCGGCTTTCGTCGTCTTCGGGGCGGTCATGCTGGCTGCGTTATCACTTATGTTTAGAGGTAGTACGATAGCAGTCAAACAAGTTTCCGGCAAAGTACTCGATGAGCAAATTCGTTTGCTGGGGCCTTTGACCAATGAGGAACGAATATCGGTGTGCACGGTGGTCGGATGTATTGTGCTCATGATGCTGCAGCCTTTGCATGGCATAGACAGTACGTGGATTATGCTGATCGGCTTCTCGGTTCTCGTCATAAGCGGCGTGCTTGACAGGCAGTCGCTCATTAGCGGCATCGACTGGACGTTCCTGATCTTCCTTGGCATCGCTTTTAGCTTCGCCAATGTAGCCAATGAGCTTGGTATCGTGGAGTCGCTGACTGATTTTCTGGGTTCCAACATGTCGTTCTTTATCAGCTCGCCTGCGCTGTTCTTGACGGCAGTAATTGTGCTGTGCTTTCTTGTGACGCTGATCGTCAGAGATGATCCGGCGGTTATCCTGCTTGTGACGGCACTGCTTCCATTATCCCAGCAGGCTGGGGTGCATCCTTGGATCTTGGTATTTGTCATCTTGCTCTCAACAGATCCGTTCTTCTTCAGCTATCAGTCTCCTACTTATTTGACTGCCTATTTCAGTTCGGAAGAGCGAGCGTTCAGTCATCGACAGGGGCAAAAGGTTGCTTTCGGGTATGCCCTTGCCGTGCTGCTCGCTGTAGTCGTTTCCGTTCCTTATTGGAAGTGGATCGGGCTGCTGCAATAATGATTTCATTGGAAGAGTCGCGTTTCGCGAGTCTTCTTTTTATTTTGTGTAAGACTATGTAACGCTAGATTGTTATTGTGGTTGCCTGGCAAGCTCGTTCTAGCAGATGATATACAGGCATAGGGTAGTAGTTGTATGAATTAGGAAGTGACATCACGAAATAATCAGGATAATATAGGTTTATTAGTCACTGTTGTGTTATGTTATCTGACATTATTAGTTGGAGTATAGTAAGGCGGCAAACTTTGAGCGTGGGTTCGGGCGAGGTTTGCCGTTTTTGTGCATAAATAGGGAGGTAGGCGAGATGAACGATAGGCAATGGGATCTCCTCATTAAAGGCGGCAGTGTCGTGCTGCCGGATGGAGTCGAGGTACTCGACATCGGAATTACAGATGGGCGAATAACCGGCCTGTCATCGAATCTACCGGAAGCCGCTGCGAATTTCGTGATTTCAGCAGCAGGCAAGCATATTTTCGCCGGTGTTGTGGATGCCCATGTGCATTTCAATGAGCCGGGGCTTGGCGATTGGGAAGGCTTCGCGACCGGTACTGCGGCACTTGCTGCAGGAGGCTGCACTTCGTTCATTGATATGCCGCTTAATGGATTACCGCCTACCGTAAATCTGTCGGCACTGAAGTTGAAGCTGGATGCGGCAGCCGGGGAGAACGGATCGTGTGCGGATTATGCCGTCTGGGGAGGGCTGGTCCCCGGGAATATCGGCGATTTGGCGGCGCTATCCGAAGCAGGAGTTGTGGGGTTTAAAGCCTTCATGTCCTATCCCGGCGATACGGGAGAAGGGTGCTTCATGAATGTGGACGACGAGACATTAATGGAGGGCATGAAAGTAATCGCCTCGCTAGACGGAATCTTGGCGCTGCATGCGGAGGATGAAGCGATGGTATCGGCGCTTGCTGCTGCCAAGCAAGCAGAAGGCAAAGTAAGCCTGCGAGATTATTTGGACGCCAGACCGCCTGCGGCTGAATGGAAAGCAGTGAAGCATGCGCTGCATTTGGCACAGCGTACGGGGTGCAAGCTGCATTTTGTCCATATCAGTACGCCTGAGGCGATTGATCTCATTCGTGAGGCCAAGCAATCGGGGCTCGATGTTACGGCGGAAACATGCCCGCATTATTTGGCTTTCACCGATGAGGATGTGATTCGAATTGGCGCCGCAGCGAAATGCTCGCCACCAATACGCTCTTCACGCGAGCGCGAGGCACTATGGAAGCAGCTTGCCGCAGGAGAGATCGAGATCATCGCATCCGATCACTCTCCTTGTCCGCCGGCAATGAAGGAAGAGACGGGTGGGAATTATTTTGACGTTTGGGGCGGAATACTCGGCGCGCAGAGTTTGCTTGAAGTCATCGTGAGCGAGGGCGGGTTGAAACGCGGTATCCCCCTTCACGTGTTGTCCAGGGCAATGTCGGCTGCGCCTGCTGAACGCTTCGGCTTCGGGCATAAGAAGGGGAAGATTACGTTCGGATTTGATGCCGACTTGGCTATAGTCGATTTGACTTCTCCCTATGTGCTTACTGAGCAGCAGCTGAAATATCGGCATCCGCACAGCGCATATGTCGGCTATGCGTTTGGCTGCCAAGTAGACATGACTCTGCTGCGCGGGAATATCCTTTATAACAGAAGCGCTGAAGCAGGAGGAGTCCGGACGGTGGGTGGCGGTGGGCAGCGGCTATCGCCTCATGTTGCCGGGACTTGAATATGCAGGGAGGGGGAGTCTGTATTGAAGGCAAGCATAGGGACATCAGAGCTGCTTGCGGAACTCGCTGCGATTGGCGTAGATCCGCGTGGAGGCGTCACTCGGCTGCTGTATGATTCAGCCTGGCGGCAAGCGCAGCAAGCGGCTGCTCGTATGATGGCTGATGCCGGACTCGCTGTCACCATCGATGAAGTCGGCAATGTATATGGGAGGTTGGCCGGATCGGATGCCGAAGCATCACATGTGCTGACCGGTTCGCATATCGACACGGTGCCATGCGGAGGACATTATGACGGTGCGCTTGGTATTGCGGCTGGCATTGCGGCACTCTCGGAGCTGCAGTTCAAGTTCGGACAGCCTCGCCGAACGCTTGAAGTGGTGTCGTTCTGTGAGGAAGAGGGCAGCCGTTTCCCGCTGGCGTATTGGGGATCGGGCAATGTTACCGGCTGCAAGAGCTTCGATGGCGCATTGGAAGCAAAGGATTCCGAGGGCATCTTACTTCGCGAAGCGATGGTAGAAGCAGGATTCGATCCGGATGCACATCGGCGAAGCAGGCGGACGGATATCGGCATGTACATCGAGCTGCACATTGAGCAAGGCGAAGTACTGGAGCGTGCGCAATGTGATATCGGAGTCGTAGATGCCATCTGCGGGCAGCGGCGCTATTTCGTGGATATTGAGGGACGAAGCGGACATGCAGGTACGACACCAATGGCGATCCGCGAGGATGCATTGGCAGCGGGAGCGGAAATGATTGTCTGGCTGCGCAAAGCCTGCGTGGAGCATGGGGATGGTCTCGTGGCCACGGTCGGAAAGCTTGACGTCTCACCGAATATCGCCAACGTCATACCGGGTATAATTCGCTTCTCCGTAGACATTCGGCACCGAGATGAAGTCGTGATTACCGCATTCTGTGAGAGGACCTTTCAAGCGTTCGAAGAGGCAGCGGCTCGGCATCACGTCAAGATATCGAAGTCGTGCTGGCTGAGCGAGCATCCTGCTCCAATGAATGCGGCGATACAAGAACGCATTGCTCGCATCGCTGAACAGAAAGGGTATTCGCATATGATGGTCACCAGCGGAGCCGGCCATGATGCAGGATTATTCGCTCCGCAATGTGAGTGCGCGATGATCTTCGTGCCGAGTCAAGGCGGCATCAGCCATTCACCGCTGGAAAATACAGCTCCGGACGCCATCGTGCGCGGTACCGACGTATTAACCGAACTGCTCTATCAACTTGCCTATGTGGAGGAGTCCCATGAAGCGATATAAGGATTTATCTCCCTCGCCACGCATTATACTGACACCGGGTCCCGTCGAGGTTGATCCGCGCGTATCCAGAGCGCTCTCCTATCCGATGCTAGGTCAATTCGATCCGGAGTTTACGGCGCTCATGAATGAGACGATGCAAATGCTGCGCGAGCTCTTCCGAACGTCCAATCGATGGGCTTACCCGATTGACGGTACTTCTCGCGCAGGACTGGAGGCGGTGCTAACCGGACTCATCGAGCCGGGAGACCGGGTGCTCGTTCCGATCTTCGGCCGATTCGGCTATCTGCTCGCCGAGATCTCGGAACGCTGCGGCGCGGAAGTCGTGACCATCGAGACGGAGTGGGGCACTGTGTTTAAGCCCGGCGATGTCATCGATGCCATCGACAGACTCAAGCCGACTCTTGTAGCCATTGTCCATGGCGAAACTTCGACAGGCTGCATGCAGCCGCTTGAAGCGATAGGCCAAGCCTGCCGCGAACGGGATATCTTACTCGTCGTGGATGCAGTCGCGACAATCGGCGGCGTTCCTGTTGAAACGGATGCATGGCAGCTCGACGCCGTGATCGGCGGAACGCAGAAATGCCTATCTGTCCCATCCGGCATGGCACCAATCACGTATAACGATCGGATTGAAGCGAAGCTAATGAAGCGTAAGCGGATTGAGAAGGGAATCCGGCCGGATGGTTACATCGTTGAGGATCCGCAATTATTCATCCGCAGCAATTACTTGGACTTGACGCAGCTGCAGGAATATTGGAGTCCGCAGCGATTGAACCATCATACCGAAGCGACGGCGATGCTGTATGGACTTCGAGAAGGACTGCGTCTTGTGCTGGAAGAAGGACTGGAGCAGCGTTTTGCGCGTCACCGCCTGCATGAACATGCGTTAGTCGCAGGGCTTCAAGCGATGGGACTGACAAGATACGGCGACGACAGCTGCAAGATGCCTGTCGTTACCTGCGTTTGCATTCCCTCAGGCGTAGACGGTGAAGCGGTGCGCAGCCAGCTCCTTGCGGATTTCGGTATCGAGATCGCAAGCTCTTTCGGCCCGCTCAAAGGTCAAATTTGGCGAATCGGCACAATGGGGTACAGCTGCCGCAAATCCAATATCTTACTTGGTTTGGCGGCGCTCGAAGCGGTATTGCCGCTAAATGGAGCAAGCATTATACAAGGTTCTGCAATTTCGGCGGCACTGGCTGTTTATGTGGAAGGGGCGAAGCCGGATGCATAACGTAATGCCGCGATCCTATCGCTATATGGTGACGACACCTCATTATTTGGCAAGCCAGGTGGGAAGCGCGATTCTCCTTCAAGGCGGCAATGCGATAGATGCTGCCGTGGCGGTCAGCGCTGCGCTTGCCGTCATGTATCCGCATATGACAGGGCTTGGCGGTGACAGCTTCTTTATGATTTATTCCGCGCAAGAAGGTAGAATCATCGGCCTGAACGGCAGCGGCAGAGCAGCAGCGGCTGCAAATCCGAACCTGTTCCTGAAGGACGGGCTAAGTCGGCTTCCTGATCGCGGCGTGCAGAGTGCGATAACGGTTCCCGGGATGGTGGATGCATGGTGGGAGGTTTGGTCGAAATACGGCAAGCTGCCTTGGGAAGAGCTGCTGCGACCGGCACTCCGATATGCCGAAGAAGGCATTCCGATTTCGCGCAATCTGCATGTTTGGATGACTCGCGATGAGCAGCTGCTGCGTGCGGATCCTGTTCTGCGCGACTTGTACATCGATCCCGTCATGAATGCGATCAAGCCCGAAGGTGCGAAGCTCAAACAGCCGCAGCTTGCCGAATCACTGCGCATCTTAATGCATGAAGGTCGCGATGCCTTCTATGAAGGCACACTCATGAAAACAATCGTCGATGCGGTGCGGGCGGATGGCGGTTTGCTTGCCGAATCGGATTTCACCTCGCACCATAGTGAGTGGGTGGAGCCGCTCGCCGTGGAATACAGAGGGGTACAGGTTTATCAAATGCCGCCTAATTCACAAGGCTTTTCGCTCCTCATGATGTTGAATATGTTGGAGCTGTTCGATCTAAAGCGAATACCGCGCAGCTCTTCGGCTTTCTATCATTTGGTGACCGAGGTGGTGAAGCGAGCATTTCGCAACAGAGACATGTATCTTACCGATCCGGCATTCCGCACAATTCCGCTGGAGCTGCTGCTTAGTAAGGAAATGGCGGAGCAGCTGGTTAACGAGATTCAGAAGAATCCTGTGCAGGCAAGTGATTTTGACTCCGTGCCCACTGGTCAAGACACCGCTTACGCCTCGGTCGTAGATGAAGAGGGGAATGCCGTGTCCTTCATTCAAAGCCTCTATTACGATTTCGGCTCCGCGTATACGGCCGGGCAGACAGGCATTATTTTGCAAAATCGCGGTTCCTACTTTTCTCTCGATCCTGCTCATCCTAACGTACTGGTTCCGGGAAAACGTCCCTTCCATACGCTTATGCCCGGTATGGCGCTAAAGGATGGAAAACCGATCATGCTGATGGGAACGCAAGGCGGAGAAGGGCAGCCGCAGACCCAGTTGTCGCTTATTACCGGCGTATTGGATTACGGCTGCACCATGCAAGAGGCTATTGAATTACCAAGGTGGGTGTACGGGCGCACCTGGGGCGACGATAGTGATCGGCTCCGTTTGGAGAACCGCGATCTCGGCGATGCCGCTGAGCGATTGAAAGCTTGGGGACATAAGGTGGATTTGGTTGATGGCTGGGACGGCATAATGGGTCAGGCGCAAGGGATCCTCATTGGCAGTGATGGCGTCATCAGTGGAGCGGCGGATCCAAGGGGAGACGGAGCTGCAATTGGCGGCTAGCTTACATAATTTGGTTGCAATCTAATATTTATTTAACTTTTCTATGAAATCTCGTAGGGATCTAATTGTTATACATAATCTTCTTAAACATTTAGCGCTTAAACTTGGAGATAGCTGGAAGTCAACCAGAAACTATTCACTTCAAGTAGGGGGCAGCATTAAGCGATGGTTAAGAACGCACTTCAATTATTCACATTCCGTAAGCTAGCAACTAGGTTCTCAGCGGTAACACTCTTCATTATGATTATCATCGTTGCGGCGATGTCGATCGCACTTTTCTTGCCCAACTCCAAATTGTTTCGTGATCAGATTAATCAGGAATTGGCGTTAACGACAGAGAATATAGCCACTTCCTTTGATCATAATCTACAACAAGAGTTAACAAAGCTGGAGTCCTTTGCGAGCTACGCGCAGTTGCTTGGCCCTGATAAAGCGCGTCACTTGGAGATGGTGAAGGATTTCGCGGCACAGCACAAAGAATTTGGGCAAGGTGTTTCTCTCTCCATGGATCTGGATGGCAAGAATGCCGTGTTGAGTACAGGCTTGAGCATAGACCTATCGGGAAGGACGTATATTCCGCAATTAAGACGTGGAGAGTCGGCGATTGCACCTCCTGCAGCCTCCAAGGCAGATCCGTCCACTTTGATTGTTCCATTTGCAGCCCCGCTGATTAAGGATGGCGTCACTTACGGCTTCTATTCCTCTGCTATAGAGATCAATGAAGCTACTCGCGTCATTCGCGAAACGAAAATCGGCGACTCCGGCTATGCGGTCCTCCTGGATATGAACGGGACAATGGTCTATCATCCGGATGCCACTTATATCATGAAGAAAAACATCGCTGATCTAAACATTCCTGAACTTACAGCAGCGTTCGAGTCGGCGAAGAAAGGAAAACCGGCCTCTTACTCCTATGAATTTGACGGCGTCAAAAAAATCGGCTACGCGTACGGATCTGAAACCGGATTCGTGACCATGCTGGCCGTTCCGGAGAGCGAACTAATGGCGCCAATCAATCAAATGATGCGCACTACGCTGGTTACAGCACTCATTGTTGCATTAGTCGCTTTAGTCGCGATCTATACGTTTACAACCAGAATGGTTCAGCCGATCATCTACATTACAGCGATGGTAAAGAAACTGGCGACAGGTGATCTCCGACCTAGAATCGAAATTCGTTCCAAGGATGAATTGGGCGAACTGGCCGTTCATATGAACGGGATGTTAGACGGCTTGTCCAGTATGATTGAGCAGGTATCGACAGCTTCCGTAGGCGTAGCCTCGTCGGCTGAACAAATTACGATCAGTACGGATGAAGTGGCAAAAGGAAGCGTGGATCAGGCAGCACAAGCAGGTGTCATGTCAGAATTGTTCGGCAGTCTCGATAACTCCATCCGGTCTGTGTCGACAAGTGCAAGAGAAGCGAAATCGCTGTCGGGTGAAACGGTGAACATTGCCAAAGAAGGCACGAACCTGATTAATCAAACGATCGGTCAGATGGACGAAGTGAATCGGCATATGTCCCAGCTGGAGAGCGATTCGCGCAAAATCGGCGATATTAGCGGCGTTATTAACGATATTGCGGAGCAAACGAATCTGCTGGCGCTGAATGCGGCCATCGAAGCAGCCCGTGCAGGGGAGCAGGGACGCGGCTTCGCGGTTGTAGCAGATGAAGTGCGCAAATTGGCTGAACGAAGCGGTGATGCCACCAGACAAATCGCAGGAATCATTAAGGTTATGCAGAACAGCGCGGAGAAGAGCGTTCTAGCGGTTGCCGAAAGTGTAGCCCAGTTTGGCAGAACGCGAGATTCCTTCGGGGATATCGTCATGAATGTGCAGATGACCTCAAGCAAAGTGGAAGAAATCTTCAAGGACAGCCAGGTCCAAGCAGCAGCATCAGGTGAAGTTATGCAGTCGATCAGCTCGGTTGCGGCAATCAGCGAACAATCGGCAGCGGCGGCGGAAGAGACGGCTGCTTCTTCGCAGGAGCTTTCTTATATGGCCGCGAAGCTCAATGAGTCTGTGGAGAAATTCAAATATTAGCATAGAGAAGAGACGTGCCTGGTTGGGGCACGTCTTTTTCGCGGGTGGGACGATTCCTGCAATCGTTGCTTTTAGACTCCCTACTCGTTTCGATTGCGATAGAGCAAGAAGATGAAGAATGGTGCTCCGATGCCAGCTGTAAAGACGCCGACCGGAATGTCATAAGGCAAGAAGGCAGTTCGAGCCACTGTATCGGCTATGACTACCATGAGTCCGCCAATCAATGCTGCAATCGGCAACACCCCGCCGAAGGCAGGACCTACTAGTTTACGAGTCATATGCGGCGCGATCAAACCGACGAAAGAGATAGCTCCGCCGACCGAAACGGCGGCGCCGGCTAACGCGACGCTGATCATAAGCAGCACGAAACGTTGACGTTGCACGGTGCTGCCTACCCCCTTGGCAATATCATCGCCAAGCTGCAGCACATTGACGTTCCGTGCGAACAGGAAGGAAAGGGGGATAAAGACGCTGACCCATGGCACGATGGTCCATACCATTTTCCAATCGGTGCCGTAAACGGTACCTGTTAGCCAGACATAGGCTTGCGAAGCGGTATAGATGGGATTCATGACGAGCATGACTTTGGTAACCGAGGCAAGCAGGAAATTGATGCCGATCCCGATGAGCACGAGGCGAATTGGCGTCACTCCTTTCTTCCAAGCGAGCGTGTAAATCAGGATAGAGGTAATGCCTGCGCCAACCATAGCCGCAACCGGCAGCCACGCGATGCTGAGCGTACCCGATAGATAACTGATAAACGCAACTGCTGCAACAGAAGCTCCGCTCGTAATGCCGATGATGTCCGGGGAGGCAAGCGGATTCCGAATGATCCCTTGTAAGATGGCACCGGCGACGGCAAGCGAAGCGCCTACCAGGAACGCAGCGATAATGCGAGGCAGCCGAAGGGTATGGATAATGAGTTTATACTCCTCCGTTCCTCCGCCGACCAACGTACGGATCACGTTCATTGGAGAGATGCGCATGTCGCCAAGCGCCGTGCTGACCAGTAAGGAGACGATGCTTGCGAGCAGCAGCAAGGTCGTGAGTTTGACCGTTTTCTTATGTAGGAAAAAGGATACCGGAGCCTTATTGAACCGGATATAGGTGAAGTTTCTCATGACTTAACGATCCCCTTTCTGGCGATCACGATGAACGCAGGAATGCCAATGACGGCGGTCATGACGCCAACCGGAAGCTCTTCGGGTCTTACGACGAATCTCGCGCCGATGTCAGCTGCAAGTACCAGAATCCCGCCAAGCAATGCGCTGTAAGGGATAATCCAGCGATAATCGTTTCCGGCAAATAGGCGCGCAATCGTAGGAATGATGAGTCCGATAAACCCGACGGGGCCGGCTACAGCGACAGAGCTGCCTGCGAGTGCCATGATAATGATTCCTGCGATCAGCTTAATGAATATCGTCCGCTGACCAAGTCCTTGCGCGGTATCTTCACCCATGGTTAGCACGTTCATATGTCGCGCAATCCATAATGCCGCAACCCAGCCTGCCGCCATGAAGGGCAGCACGGCCTGCAGCATATCCAGGGAACGGCCGGCAACAGAGCCGGTTAACCAGAACATCACTTCGTTTAAGCTTTGCTCATCAAGGACAAGCATGCCTTGCGTGAAGGAAGAGAATAGTGCGCTGAGTGCTGCACCGGCAAGAATGATTTTGAGCGGCGTCAGACCGTCGCGTCCGATTGACCCTAAGAAGTAAACAGCCAGAGCAGCGACTGCGGCACCTAAAAAAGAAACGCCGGTAAGCACAGGCAGTGAGCTGATCGATAACATGGTTACGGTAAACACGACGGCAAACGATGCGCCAAAATTAATGCCAAGCACATTCGGATCAGCCAGCGGATTACGGGTTAACCCTTGAATCAACGACCCGGCAACGGCTAGGCTCGCTCCGATAGCGGCTGCCACGAAAGCTCTCGGCGCACGCGATGTTTGTACGATAATTTGTTCGTTCGATGCTTCGTCGTAATGAGTGAAGGAATGATAGACATCCGAAAGCGAAATTGGCGTTGCGCCGAATACCATGCTTGCAATAATAAAGAGGATCATAATAATGAATCCAAGTAGCAGACCTGTAATCTTAGCCGGAATTCCGGCAAACAACCTTTCCATGCTCGTCGCTCCAGTCCCCTGACGCACGAAAGAATGAGCCGGTCGGCCCATTCTCTCAGACGTACTTATTGTAGATACAGTCTCTTATAGATCGAAGTAGAAGTAGAGGTCGTCAAGCATCATTTTCGCAGCAGTTGCACCGCCGGACATGTTCCATGTGATGTCGTTGACTTTATAGTACTTGTTGTTCTTAACCGCCTTCAAATTCTTCCACAGCGGGTTCTTCTGCCATTCTTGTTGGGACTTGAACTCTTCGCCTTCACCGTAGCTTGATGTGATATCGAAGATAACGTCTCCATCCATGAGTGGAATTTGCTCTTGCGAGGTTAGGTTCACAAGCACCTTGCCATCGACCTTCTGAGCTTTAGGGCGCTGCAAGCCAACTTCCTCGAGAATATTGCCGGCAAATCCGGTGACATAGAAACGAGCCGTGTTATCGTCTTGGAAACGAATGATCGATACTTGCGTGTTCGCACGGCTGCCGAGTTTGGATTTAAAGTCAGCAACGCGTTTGTTCCAGTCCGCCATGAATGCTGCGGCTTTGTCTTCTTTGTTCGAAGCCAGTGCAGCCATCTGCATGTTCGCTTTCCAGCCGAAAACTTCTTCAACGAAGATCGTCGGAGCGATAGCAGAGAGCTGATCGTAAATTTTCTCGTGGCGTGTTTTCGATCCGATAATGAGGTCCGGTTTCAGAGCAACGATGGCTTCCATATTCGGCTGCAGCTCGCTGCCGAGGTTTGTAACGCCGGCCATATCCGCGCGGAGGTAGTGGTACCAAGGCGTCTGTACCCAAGATTCAACTGCACCTACCGGTTTCACACCGAGTGTGAGGGATACGTCGACCCCGCCGTTAAACAAAACAGCAATACGTTTGGGCACAGCATTCAATGTTGTTTTGCCCATAGCATGCGTGATGGTGCGTTTGCTGTCCAGGTTGACTGTCTTGGAGCTGCTGTTCCAATTGACCCATAAGCCGAATGCTTCGCCAAGGAAGCGAAGAGGGACAAGTGTACGGCCGTTCTTCTCAACGGCTTTCGCATCGAGTGTGACCGATTTGCCGTTGATTGTCGCTTGATTGCTGCCAATCGTCAATTGTACGGTCGTTGTGCCGCGAGTAACGCTTAGTTTCTTAGAAGCTTGTTCAAAGCCGATCTTGGCATTCAGCTTCTCGGACAATAGACGATAGGGAATCATAGTTGAGCCGCTGATGACTTGCGGTGGTACGTCGAAGGAAAGCTTGCTGCCGTCAAGGACGACACTAATCGGCGTTTCTGCGGCCGCCGCTGTGAATGGTACGGAGACGATTGCAAGAATGAAAGTAAGCGATAAGGCCAACGTACGAAATACGGGTTTAAACATGGGGGAAGTGCACAACCTTTCGATTTATATTGATAATGATTATCATTGTCAAATTGAATAATAGTATAAGTTGGCTTTCGCTGTCAATACAATATTTCCCATGAGGAAGGAGCTATGTTTATTTCACGCCTGCTTTATCTGCAAGCTGACGGAATCCTTGATACAGCTCATAGTCGATTTGCAGAATAGCAGTCTGGTCGATTGTTTCGGCGCCATTCAGCTCGGTCAGCTTGACGACTTTCTCATCCAGAAATTTAACCATATCGGGAACCGCTGCTTTGACATCTGCTTTCATCGCGTCCCAGCTGGCAATAATTTGATCGGAGACTGTCTTGATCTGCTCGGCGTCGTTGTTCTCTGCATGCTGCTTCAGGTCTTTGATCTGAGATCTGATTAGTTCGATGGAGCTCTTGAACGCTTCGGACACTTGCTTATCTGCCGCCTTCTGATCCGCAGCGTTATCCATAATGGAATCCGAAACGGCTTTGTTAGCATCGAGGTTATTCTTCGTAGCTTCCTTTACTTTCTGTTCGGTCTTTGTTGCTTTCTTGGGAGGTGCAGGCTTCTCTTCTGCCGGTTTCACTTCCGACTTGGTAGATTCACTCTTCACTTCTGACGATTTGTTTGCAGCCGTATCTTCTTCTGCTGCGACTGCTTCTTCTGTGACGGTGTCCTTGGCAGGCGTTTCAACCTCGGTATTCTCCGGTTCTGATGCATTTGCCTGAGCTTCCTGTGCATCCAGAAGTGCTGCTTCTTGCGATACTGCTTTGCCGTTATCGTTCTGTTCGCCTGTAAGCGAGCGTTCTGCGCCAGGAGTATTATTGCAGCCTGCGGTCATTAATGCGGCCGCCGCAATGGCGATTACGAAATAACGTTTCATCCTGATACCTCCTTAGGAGTGAGAATATGGAATTGCGGAACAATACTAAGTTATTCTAGTCCAGATGAGAATCATTTTCAATACTTTTGTGATAATGATTTTCGTTTTCATTGACAACAATGTTCGAATCCTCATACAATCGATGGTAAAAGAAGGAGTTGAGCGCCGCGTGAATGCCCTGCAAACCGACCGGCTATCGGTAGCATACGGTAGCCAATTTATATTAAAGGATTTAAATGTCGCTATCGAGAAAGGTAAAGTCACAGCGCTAATCGGCAGCAACGGCTGCGGGAAGTCAACGCTGCTCCGCACGATGGCGCGTTTACTAAAGCCTGAACAGGGCAATGTGCTGCTTGAAGGGGTTAATATCGCTTCGCTGCCTACGAAGGAAGTTGCCAAGAGGATGGCGCTTCTTCCACAGGGACCGACGGCACCGGAAGGGTTGACCGTGCTGCAGCTCGTCAAGCAAGGGCGTTATCCTTATCAGAGCTGGCTCCAGCAATGGTCGAAGGAGGATGAACGTCATGTCACGTTAGCGTTGCAGACGACGGGGTTGACGGATTTAGCTGAGCGGACAGTCGACTCCTTGTCGGGGGGACAGCGGCAGCGTGCATGGATTGCGATGATTCTGGCACAGGGTACGGATATCATTCTGCTAGATGAACCGACCACCTATTTGGATTTAACGCATCAAATCGAAGTGCTTGATTTACTGTTTGAGCTGAATGCGAAGGAGAACCGTACGATCGTGATGGTGCTGCATGATATTAATCTGGCTTGCCGGTACGCGCATCATATTGTGGCCATCCAGAACCATCGTGTTTATGCAGAGGGACCTCCCGAGGAGGTTGTCACCTCCGGCATGATTGATGCGGTTTTCAACATGAAAGCAGACATTATTCCCGATCCGTTATTTGGCACACCGATGTGTATTCCGCATGGAAAAGGCAGATCGTTATCGTTATCGTTCGCATAAATAAAAGCGGGTTGCGTTGAGCAAGCCGCTTTTATTTATGACTATAGGGAAGCTAGTAGGGCGGTTAGTTAGGCATGAGATTCCAGAAATTTCTTGATGCGCAGTTCGTCGGTGATAAGCGGGCAAGTATAGCAGTATGGATCGTCATCCCCGGGAAGTCTGTAATTCATGCAGCAGGCTCTGCGCACCAATATGCTGCGGCCCTCATGCAGCGGATCTTCAACGGCCCTAAAGGTGCAGGACATGGGATTGACGGCGCGACCGGGCAGCCAAGCCGGCTCCAGCTTTCTTGTCGCATATTCGAACCATTGCTCGATGTGTGAAGTAAACGCCTCAGAAGGCGATTCGCGCAGCCAAGTCTGCTTCCAATGGGCGAGCAAATAGGCAATCGTATGCCACATTCCGGCGACGGGAACACCGGTATGACTGACGACAGCAGCAATCACTTGCGAGGCATGGTCTTGGAAGAGATGACGCAGATAGGCTTCGTCTTGTTCGGCTTCGCTCTGCAGCAGCGTGATAGCTGTAACAGGCGCATCGCTGAGCAAATAGAATTTGACGTTAGCGCCACTCTGTACGAAACGAACATTCTGGAAGGAGAGATCAAGCGGATAACGCTGATGCAGCCACGTATAGACCGCTCCGGCGAATAAAGCACAATATCGTTTCCAAAACAACATGCCGACTGTCTTGCTGTCGGGAGCGTTAATTTGCGAGCCGAATCGATCAACCAGCTCTTTAATCCGTGCAGCAGGGTCATCACCTTCGAATGAATATACGTTCGTTTCGACGGATGGCGCGCCGAAATTAAACTTATGTCGGTTTACGATAACGGTTGGATCCAATGGAAGCATGGGCAATTCTCCTGACCTTTGGTTTTAAAACTACGATCATGATAATTGTTCTCAATTACATTTGTCAATGAATTCCTCCTGACCTATACGCCCCAGATGCACGGATATGGTAGACTATTGAAAAATAGATTCTTCAGGAAGTGGTGTAAGCGTAGATGGCGATTCAAATTGCTTTGTTGCGCGGTATCAACGTCGGCGGGAAGAACAAGATTAAGATGGCAGAGCTGCGAGAAGCGCTGGAAACACTGGGTTTATCGCGAGTTCAAACGTATATTCAGAGCGGCAATATTTTGTTTGAGTCGGATGAGGATGAACCGACATTGCGTGGGCAAATCGAGGCACTGATTGCGAACAGGTTTGGTTTGTCCATTCGCGTCATTATTCGCACAGCAGATGAGCTAGCGGCAATGGCTGCCAATCGGCCATTCTCGGATGCAGAAGTTGCGGCAGCCGAAGCTTCTTTTGAAGGAGAATGCCTCTATATTGCGATGATGCTCGATGCGCCGCAGTCCGATAAAATAGAGAAGCTGGAGAGCTATGATTTTAAAGAAGATCGCTATGTTATTGCGGGCCGGGATGTCTATCTATTATTTCGCCAAAGTGTGCGGGATTCCAAGCTTTCCGTCCAAGTGGACAAGCTGAATGCACCGGTAACCGTTCGGAATTGGAATACATTGACGAAGCTTATCGCGATGTCGCAGAAAATGGGTAATGCCAACTAAGGGAGGCCGATCATGTTTAATCTATCCGAGTATGCGTATCCATCCAGAAGAACGGCAGTCGTTGCGAGGAAAGGAATGGTCGCTACCTCGCAGCCGCTCGCATCTCAAGCGGGACTTCGTGTGCTGCAGCAAGGCGGCAATGCCATTGATGCGGCGATTGCAGCGGCAGCATGTCTTACCGTGGTGGAGCCGACAGGCAATGGCATTGGTAGCGATTCGTTCGCAATCGTATGGTACAAAGGACAAATGTATGGATTGAATGCGAGCGGTGGAGCGCCTGAGCTATTGACGCCGGAAGCGGTTCGCCAGCGCGGTTTTGAAACGGATATGCCATCAAGCGGATGGCTTCCGGTGACCGTTCCCGGTGCTCCGGGAGCGTGGGCAGGTTTATCTGCTCGATTCGGCGCTTTGCCATTCGCGAAGCTGCTGGAATCCGCGATTGATTACGCCGATGGCGGCTATCCGGTTTCGCCGGAGCTCGCTTTGAAATGGCAGCGTGCTTATGAGGTGTATTCGCAGAGAAGCGGGAATGATCCGGCATTCGAAGAGTGGTTTCGCGTCTTCGCTCCGGACGGACGAGCACCGAAGGCAGGCGAAATGTGGCGGTCACCGGATCATGCTCGGACACTTCGGCTGATTGCAGAATCTAGCAGCGAATCGTTCTATCGAGGCGAGTTGGCAGAGTTGATTGATCGGTATGCGAGAGAAAGCGGGGGGCTGCTTCGCAGCACGGATCTTGCCTCATTTCAGCCGGAATGGGTGGACCCGATTTCTGTGCCATATCGAGGCTATGATGTATGGGAGCTGCCGCCAAACGGGCAAGGACTAGTGGCCTTAATGGCCTTGAATATGTTGAATGGACGGGATCTCGCCGGTCAGGAGAGCGCGAGCAGGTTTCATGTCCAGATTGAAGCACTGAAGCTCGCTTTTGCCGATGGGAAGCATTATATTACGGATCCAAACCGAATGAAAGCCAGTGTCGAGCAGCTGCTGTCGCCTTCCTATGCTGCGCTTCGCAGCGGTTTGATCGGTGAACAGGCATTGATGCCTGAACCTGGACAATTGCCTAAAGGCGGAACGGTTTATTTGGCTACTGCCGACGGAGAAGGGAACATGGTTTCTTTTATCCAAAGCAATTATATGGGGTTCGGCTCGGGAATCGTGGTACCGGGAACCGGGATCAGCCTGCAGAACAGAGGTGCATCCTTCTCCCTTGATCCTGCACATGCGAATGTACTGGAGCCGGGCAAACGGCCTTATCATACGATTATTCCGGGTTTTCTTACGAAGAACGGTGAGCCGATCGGACCATTCGGCGTGATGGGTGCTTTCATGCAGCCGCAGGGTCATCTGCAGGTGATCTCTCATTTATTGGATCATCATCAGAATCCGCAAGCTGCGCTCGATGCGCCTAGGTGGCAATGGATGGAAGGCAAACATGTAGCCGTTGAAGGTGAGTTTAGTGCGGAGGTCGTAGAGGAGCTTAAGCGTAAAGGTCATGACATTCAAGTGCTGCGAGATCGTAAAGCGTTTGGCTGCGGACAGATTATTTGGCGGGATGCGAATGGTGTCTTGATCGGTGGAACGGAACCGAGAACAGACGGCTGTATTGCTTCGTGGTAGCGTTTGACGCGGTGGTTGGAATTTGATAAAGGAATGGAGAGCGTAAACAAGGTGGAAGCAGAACAAACTGCTGGTGCGGATATCAGTGAAATCATCACCAAGCTTGCGGTTAAACACATCATTCATCCGGATTCGAAGCTTATGCATCAGATGAATGGCACGACAGAAGGGCGCGTTTATATCTTAATGGTGGACGAGGCGCCGCGTTATGTACTGAAGCTGGAAGAAGCGGAGTATTTGACTGTTGTGGCGCAATTTCTTAATGATTACGCGGGTAGTCCGCTATTGCCGAGTGTGCATTATTCGGCGCCGGATCACTCCTTCATCGTGTATGCGTTCATTCCCGGAACTACAGGTGATGAGCGTGGTTTGAAGAAAGAATGGCTGCCTCAGTTGACGGTAGACTTGTTGAATCATTACTTGAAAGTGGAGCAGTCGGACTCGTCTCTCGTGCGGGATGATCACACGCTTGATGGTTTAGATTTTGCAAAAAACGAGATTGGAAGTCTGCTGCCGGCTGCCGACTATGAGCTGGTGCTTGCGATTGCGAGGAAGCTGCTCGTGCGTAGGGAAGGACGCCCTCTTTATTGGCTTCACGGCGATTGCGGCGTACATAACTTCGTGTTCCGTGACGAGCAGCTGGTGGGGATTATTGATCCGACCCCGATGGCCGGACCGCTGCTGTATGATTTCATCTTTGCATTCGTTTCGTCGCCGGATGACCTGACGATGAATACGCTGCTTCCGGCATTTGAGCTTCTTGCCCATGAGCAGATGGATCGTGAGGAGCTAGTTTGGGAGGTAGTGGCGGGGCTTTATTATCGCATCGGCGTCTGCTTGCTTCACCATCCATACGATCTGCCGGCGTATATGGAAGCTTGGAACTACTGGAAAGCACTTGTACGAGAATAGGAATGTCACCCAGGGAGGTAATCGGATGTCGCATGTCCAGTCGCAAACTACGGTAACATCAATCGCTCCATGGATTTCAGTTCGCAGCGCAGTTGAAGCTTTAAAATTCTATACAGCTGCTTTCGGGGCAGTTGAGCTCTATAGACTGGAAGAAGAAGCGGGAAAGCCGGTTCTCGCGGAACTGTCGGTTCAAGGTGCAGGCTTCTGGATTCAAGAGGACCCGGAGTCAAGTCCGAAACCGGATGTGCCAGGTTCTGTTCGGATGATTCTGACCGTAGCCGACCCGGATTCACTGTTCGAGCAAGCCGTCACGGCCGGTGCGGAGGTAGTCGTGCCTGTCACTGAAGGCCACGGCTGGCGAATCGGACGGCTGATTGATCCGTTTGGCCACCACTGGGAGATTGGGAAGCGGCTATAGTGTAGCAGACATGTTCAATAGCTCGGTTTATCTGGAACGCTTGGGTGAAGTGACCCGGGCGTTTTTTGTTGCTCGTCTGTCGAAACCAGAATAGCTATTTTTTTCAGGGTAAGAGATTAAGATTTTCACAATACATATTTAGGGAATTCATCTACGATTAGACATAGTGTGCATGTCTCCACATGCAGCTCACATTTAGAGAGGAGGATGTCCATGTAATGTCATGCAACCGAAATGGTAACCGCTTTCAAGTATTGAAGCTGTAGTACCATAAGGGAGGAATAATAATGTCTGTGTCCACTCAAACCGTAGTTAGACCGGTGTTATCCGTGATGATGTGCATCTCCTTACTTCTAAGCCTTATAGTTATCGGAAGTCCGAATAAAGCTTATGCGGCTGCATCGAATGTTGCCAGCTTAGGAACTGTAATCGCCAGTGTTACGAATCCCTCCGGTGGAGGTAATCATGACATCAATGTAATCCGTGATGGCGTTAAGCCGGCTGTAGGAAGCGGCGATGCATCCAAGCAATATGATACGTTCAGCTGCTGTGGCACGAGCGACCAGTATTACGGCTACACCTTCAGCTCGAACCAGACCTTCACGCAGGTGGTGTTTCAAGAAGGGCTGCACAATTCAAACGGTGGCTGGTATGCGAACGGCACATTGAAAATTCAAGTCAGGCAAAGCGGAAGCTGGGTCGATGCCGTGTCGACGATCAACCCTTCATATCCGAATTCCAACTCCCAGTCTGCTTTCGGTCAATCTTATGAGACGTACACGTTTACGTTGAATAATGTCGTAGCCGACGGTATTCGGATTTATGGCACGACCGGCGGACTAGCCCACTACATAAGCATCGGAGAACTTGAGGTCTGGGCAGACAGCGGTGCTCCGGCAACGGCAGCAACGCCAACCTTCGCTCCAGCAGGCGGCTCCTACACATCCGCACAGTCAGTAACGCTAACCACGACAACATCAGGCGCATCCATACGCTATACGACAGACGGCAGTACGCCGACAGCAAGCTCGACGCTGTACAGCGCAGCCATTAACGTAGCCTCAACGCAGACGATCAAAGCGATTGCGATCAAGTCGGGCATGACGAACTCGGCTGTAGCGAGTGCAACCTACACGATTACACCTCCGGCAACTGTGGCAACACCAACTTTCTCCCCGGCCGGCGGCTCTTACACCTCCACGCAGTCAGTGACGATTACGACGTCAACATCAGGCGCAGCCATTCGTTTCACGACAGACGGCAGTACGCCGACAGCAAGCTCGACACTTTACAGCGCAGCCATTAACGTAGCCTCGACACAGACGATCAAAGCGATCGCAATCAAGTCGGGCATGACAAACTCGGCAGTAGCAAGTGCAACCTACACGATTACACCTCCGGCAACTGTGGCAACACCAACTTTCTCCCCGGCCGGCGGCTCTTACACCTCCACGCAGTCAGTGACGATTACGACGTCAACATCAGGTGCGGCCATTCGTTACACGACAGACGGCAGTACGCCGACAGCAAGCTCGACGCTTTACAGCGCAGCCATTAATGTCGCCTCGACACAGACGATCAAAGCGATCGCGATCAAGTCGGGCATGACGAACTCGGCAGTAGCGAGTGCAACCTACACGATTACGACCGGAACAGGCGCGCAGAACGTCCCTGCCAAAATCCAAGCCGAAAGCTACAGTGCGAAGAACGGGGTGGGGTTGTTCACTTCGAGTGTCGGTGATGTATATGTCGGCAACACGCTGCCTGGCAATTGGATGGAGTACAATCTCAACGTCCAAACCGCCGGCTATTACAATGTTACATTCCGTGTTGCCGCTCCGAGCGACCAGCGGAAATTCGAGCTTCGCAATTCCGCAGGCACGGCCCTCGCGACAATGACGTTCAACAATACGGGCGGATGGGAAGCTTGGACGACGATTTCCGTTACGCTGAATTTAGCTTCGGGCAATCAGATGCTCCGGATCCATAGCTTGACGGAAGGCTGGAACATCGATTGGGTGGATTTTGCCTATTTGACGCCTCCTCCGGCAGGCCCGATCTCCGTCACTACATGCGGTGCCACGGCCAATGATGCTACAGATGATCTGGCTGCATTCAATGCATGCGCTGCGCAGGCGAAAGTATTCGGAAGAGTGCTCTCGATTCCGGCAGGCAATTTCAATCTCAGCGACATCATTACCTTTGACGGCGTCAGCGTGAACGGTGCGGGCAAGACCGTAACGACGTTGACCTCCACGAACCCGAATCGCGGCTCGATCGATGTCAAAGGCGACAATGTCACGATCAGCAACTTCAAGCATGTTTATGCGACTGTCGTTCCGCGTGGCGACGGCAACGACACGAAGAACAGCTTCACGCTCCGAGGCGCTACGCATTTTACGATCGATAACATTTGGGTCTATACAGCCAGTACTGCAGGCATTCTGGTTCGCGGCGGCTCCAATGGCACGATAAAGAACAGCACGGTCGAGAATACGAATGCCGATGGCATCCATATGACGAACGGCGCCTCTTTCATTACGGTGGAATCCAATCTGGTGAAAGGCGTAGGTGACGACTGTATTGCGGTGGTCAGTTACACGCCGGATGGTCCGCGGGATCATGACATAACGATCAAAAACAATGATGTCGGCTACAACTCCCAGGCTCGAGGTATATCCGTAGTTGGCGGCGCAGATGTTCTGATCGAAGATAATCTGATCAATAACACCGAAATGGCGGGTATTTATATTTCCGTCGAGGCGGAATGGAACACGGCCGATGTAGACCGCATTACGCTCAATCGCAACACGATTGATCACACCGGTCTGCGCACCGCAAACGGTCATCCGAATGTGCTCGTGTATTGCTCACAAGGCAATCTGAATTCCGTAACCTTTACCGACAACATCATCAAAAATGCGGCAAGCGGCGGGATCGGCGTATGGGGCGGAGGGTACATCGGCACGATTACCTTCAATACCAATACCGTTACGAATTCTGCCGGCGCAGCGACGACGTTCCTGGCGGGCACGATTGTGTTGAACGGAAATACAGGCTTCTAAGGATGGGAACAACGCTCTCCGCTTGGCCGCTGAGGCGGAGCGGAGAGCGGCAATAGATTCCAAATACAGGGTTCAGCCGTAATCCGAATTAGGAGGGTATCAAACATGTCAGTAAGAAGGAAAACATTGCCCGTGCTGCTAAGCTTGACGCTGCTGTTTGGCTTGTTGACCACAGTTGTAGCCACGAATTCGAGGGCTTATGCAGATGAAGCCTTTAACGTGCCAGGGAAAATCGAAATCGAGGATTATGCGCAAATGAGCGGGATTCAAACGGAAGCGATACCTTATGCGCCGGATGAGACTTACATTGGATGGACAGACAAAGGCGACTGGATGGATTACGATCTGAACGTAGAGCAAGACGGACGCTATCGTATCGAAATGCGGGTAGCGAGCCCGCTTACCACTTCTCAGCTGCAAATCCAAAATGCGGCGGGCGATGTAAAAGCAACTGTTAATATTCCCTATAGGGGTGAAGCGCCGGATGGTTGGTTTAACTGGACTACCGTCAGCGCAGATGTCAATCTGATGACAGGAGCTCAGAAGCTGCGGGTCTACGTCCTTAGCGCTGGCTTTAATATAGACTGGTTGGACATTACTTATCTGTCTGAGCCTATACCCGAAGAACCTACGGGTCCGACGTTACCTCCAATCGTGCCGACGCCACTTTCGAATATTCCGGGCACTTTAGAGGCGGAAAGCTTCAGTGTTGCGAGAGGTGCCGAGAAGACGACTTCCGCAGATACGGAGAATGGACAGGCTGTTACCTTCGGACATGAAGGCGATTGGATCGATTTCCCGTACATCAATGCCGATTCTGCCGGAACTTACGAGGTTTCCTTCCGAGTTGCCAGTGCAGAGGATGCGAAGCAGATGAAGCTGCTTAATGCCTTTGGCGATGAATTAGGTGCCATTAATGTTCCGAACACAGGTAGTGCGGATTCCTGGCAAACGGTAAAGGCCAACGTTGTGCTGCCTGCCGGCATCCAGACGCTGCGTGTCAGTTCACCGACAGGCGGCGCTGCGCTGGAGCAGCTGAGGTTTACGCCGATCACGTTGATTGACGGCACGGTACCGATGCCTGCGAATGCACTAAGCATTGAAACATGCGGCGCAACGCCGAATGATATGACGGATGATACGGATGCCATTAAAGCATGTATTGCACAGGCCAAAGAAGAAGGGAAGATCGTCTTCGTTCCGGCAGGCGCATTCATTTACAGCTCGATCATCCTGCTCGATGGCGTGGATTTGACGGGTACAGGTCCTAATTCCAAGCTTCACAGCACGAATCTGGCAGAACAATGTCTCCAGCTTACAGGCGAGGGCACAGATGTGAGCCATATCCAGCTGACAACCGTCACGGCTACGCAGCGATTGTCCACGGATGTGTCCGCGCGGATTTATGTGGACCCGAACGCGAACAATTACAGCATTAAGAATACGGTTATTGATGGCGCATCTTCTGCGGGCATCATAAACTTCGGGTCAAATGGCGTTATCAGCGGCAACACGGTGGTAAACACACTCGCGGACGGCATTCATATTACCGGTTTATCCCACGATATTGTTATCGAGAACAACATTGGTCGCGATAACGGCGATGATCAAATCGCAGTCGTTTCCTACGAGAAGTTTGGCAGTTGGGTGAAGAATGTGACGATTCGCCATAACGATGAAGCAGGCGGTCTCGCGCGCGGGATTACGATCTCAGGCGGCGAAGTCATGAATGTGGAGAACAATCGAATTACATCCACCGGCGGTGCGGGGATCTACCTGGCTTCCGAAGGCAATTATCAGACGTACACCGTGAAAGATACGGTTGTGAAGGGCAACACAATCGTAAACGACAGCACGAATGGCTCTGTTCCGGAGAAGGGAGGCATTCGGGTACAAGCAACGAATAAACAGCCTTCTATGCAAAATGTCACCATCGAGGACAACACGCTCTTTGGATCCAATGATACAGGTATCCTAATTGTCGGTACTGCAGAAATCGATGGTGTGGCATTTAAAAACAATGTGATCGAGAAGCCGAAAGGCTACGGTATCAACATTGTTAAAACCGTCATCGGTTCATTGAGCTTCGCTGGCAATACCGTTATTGAACCAGGGAAAGCGGCATTCTCCAATCAAGCAACCGGTGCGAACGTAATAAGCGATATGGAGAATGAGGGTCCGGACGGCGGCGGTACGGAAAACGACTATGTTGCCGTGAAAGGAAAGCCGGTTATCGATGGTCAGATCGACAAGCTGTGGCGGTATTCCACCAAACTCCAAATGGGCAACACCGATAAAGGTACAACGGGAACGGCGAAGATTGCATGGGATGAGGATGCAATCTACTATTTGTTCGAAATGACAGATACGACGCCATTTGCGAAAGCGGTTGATGAGAAGAACGATTCGGTTGAAGTGTGGGTCGACGAGCTTAACCGTAAGAACGGCGCACGCACAATTGGTGATTATCAATTGCGACTCGATATCAACGATGTTTTATCAACGGCGAGCGGCACGGACCTCACGAAAGTAGAACACGCTGTCGTAATGATCAAAGATGGATATATCGCGGAGTTTGCCGTACCGTATACGGCGCTGACGCCGGAAATCGGCAACGTTATTGGCTTTAATGCCAGCGCGAACGATGACGAAGATGGTGATGGCCTGCGCAATGATTACATCAGCTGGATCGATAAGAATTTGCCATATTGGGCAGACACCAAGGTATATAACGAGGTTGAACTGGTCGGCACGCCTGCCAGCAGGCTGCCTAAGGCTACCAAGGGCAAGCCGGTGATTGACGGCGAAGTAGATGGATTGTGGACCTATTCAAGCTCGCTTCAAATGAGCGATACGCCTAAAGGCACGACAGGCAAAGCGAAGATCGCTTGGGACGAGGATGCGCTTTATTACTTGTTTGAAATGAAAGACAGCACGCCGTTTGCGGAGGCGACCAATGAGAATAACGACTCCGTCGAAGTTTGGGTGGATGAGCTTAGCACAAGAAACGGCGCACGCACAATCGGCGATTACCAGCTTCGTGTCGATATGGAGGACGCGATTACAACCGCATCTGAACTTGATTTGAACGGTACCCAGCATGCGGTTAAGAAAACAACGGATGGCTACAACGTAGAAATCGCCGTTCCGTTCACTGCATTATCACCGCAGATCGGCAGCATTATCGGCTTCAACGCAAGTGCGAATGACGACGAGAACGGCGACGGTCATCGAGACAATTACATCAGCTGGGTAGATAAGAACCTGCCGTATTGGGCAGATACCAAGGTGTACAACGATGTGGCATTAGCAGCGGGCAGCACGCCAAATCCAGATCCGGCGCCTAGCACAGGTGGTTTATTCTGGCCGCCTTCCGCAACGATCACGCAACAGGATGGAGCCGTCATCGTTGTTCCAAGCACGAATGTGAACAACGCTGCGCACTCGCTGACAGCTGCGATCAGTTTATCGGATTGGGAGAAAGCTCTTGCATCCGCTAAAGCTGGCAATTCCGCGCTTATTATTAATCTGAAAGGCAAAGATGACCTGCAGAATTATGAGCTTACTTTGCCAGCCAAGTCACTAAACGGATCCTCAGGTATTCAAGCTATCATTCAAACGAATGCAGCAACGGTTACGCTTCCCGGAAACATGTTCAAAGCAAGTGAGTTGACAGCTGCAGATGTGACAATTCAGATCAAGAAGGTGGATTCAGCAGGCCTAGCGGATCAGCTTCGTGAATCAATAGGCGCTCATCCGGTCATTTCTCTTGAAATGCAGTCAGGCAGCAAGACGGTCGCCTGGAATAATCCTGCTGAAGCCGTGACGGTGTCAATTCCTTATTCGTTAACGGCGGAAGAGCTGCAGAATCCGGAGCAAATCGTCGTTTGGTATATCGATGGCGATGGAGCCCTTCATTCGGTGCCTAATGGCAAATACGATGCGAAAGCAGGCACAGTCACTTTTACTACAACGCATTTCAGCTTGTACGCAGCTGCTTATGTGAAACCGGTGTTCACGGACATAGCCTCCTTAAGCTGGGCCAACAAGCAAATTAACGCGCTGGCGGCAAGAGGCATCGTAACGGAGAGTGAAGATGGCAGGTTCAGTCCTGCAGCAAACGTAACGCGGGGCCAATTTGCTGCAATGCTCGTCAAGGCGCTCTCGTTATCCGGCGAACCGGGCGAACAGTTCGCCGACGTGTCCAAAGATGATGCCAATGCAGAGTCGATCCTTATCGCCAGAAGCCTTGGCATTGTGCAAGGGACAGGAGCGAACCTCTTCAATCCGGATGGATTCTTGACGCGTGAGAATATGGCCGTCATGGCTGATCGAGCGCTCGAGATCGCAGGTAAACAACCTTCCGCAGCAGATGGGGCAGCACTCTTGAACGGCATGAAAGACGTGAATCAAATTGCTGCCTACGCGAAGGAAAGCATGGCACGGTTAGTTGCGGCAGGCTTCATCCAAGGCTATAATGGGCAGCTTTCGCCTAAAGTGCCGGCGACTCGCGCGCAAGCAGCGGTGTTCGTTTATAATCTGTTAATGAACTAATGGCTAGCTAAGCATGATGTAGTTTCGCTTCTAAATAGAGGTTGTCTCTCGTTCTCATCGGAAACGGTGATAATGAGGGGCAGCCTCTTCTAATTGAATTTAATCCCTTTATTGCCTAAATCTATTATAATGAGTTCATATTGTGTGAGGCTCGAAGCTCGCAATCTTGCAGGTAGTAGCATGGAGGAGGGCATTTGTGAAAGCGCCAACATTTCTGCTCGCAATCATTCGTTATTTCCAACGATCCATCTATCGTAAAATCTTAATCTCCTATTTGCTCATCATCGTGCTTACGGTGTCCTTTCTCGTTATGGATGTCTATTTCCGGACAGCCAGCGACCTCAAGCGCCAGTCAATCGAAACGACGGAATTGCTTACTCAGCAGTCGTCGGCCACGTTATCCTCTTATATGAACAATGTGAAGAGCTTTGCTTGGAACTATTTTGGCGATACGAACTTTCAGCAATTTGTTAGTCACATGGGTCAAGATCCGGAATCACTTAGTTATTACAACAGCAAGTTTATGAAGTTTGTTAATGATAATCCGATCATTTCGTATATCTATGTGAACCAATTGGAAGGTTTCGGCATACGATCAGGCCCTTCCTCGAACGACGTTACCGATATCGAGCAGGCAAGGCTGACAGCTATCGCCATTAAGCTCTCCGGCAAAGGGGCTTGGGTGCAATCGGACATGTACGATAAGTCTGAAGATGCGGTTGTGAAGACCGTTACGTTCGTGCAGGCGATTAAGAGCATATCGATTAACTCTCCGGGACCGATTATTGGCGTCATGATGTACGGGCTGTCCAAACCAGAGCTGGAAGCCTGGCTGCAGAATACAGAAGGCAGCTTCGGGACGAAATCATATGTGCTGAGTCAATCGGATGGGACCATCATACAGTCGCTAGCGAAGAACGAACCGCCGATTGGGCTTACGGCTGCGCATATGCAAGTGATTCAAGGGAAGAAGAACAGCGGTCATTTCTACATGAACGACCATGAGGGAACCAATCTCGTTGTTTATAAGAAGCTGCCGGGTACGGAATGGGTGCTTGTCTCACTTGCACCTAATAAGCTGCTGTTAAAGCCTGTCAGTGATTTTACGAAGCGGATGGCCTTAATTGTTGCCCTTAGTCTGTTAGTCTCGATGGTGCTCGCGAGTATTTTCTCATCGAGGACGGTTACGCCGTTAAAGGAGCTTAGCAAAGGGATGAAATCGATCGAGTTCGGCAATTACGATGTCAGTATTCCAATTCGAGGGATCGATGAGGTGGGTTATTTAAGCGGGTCTTTCAATCGGATGGCCAAGGAAATCAAACGGCTGATTATGAAGGTGTATGAAACGGAACTCGTAAAGAAAAATGCAGAGATAAAGTCGCTGCAGTCGCAGATCAATCCGCATTTTCTCTATAACACATTCGGCGTGATCGATAGCTTATCCAGTATGGGCGGCGATCCGAGAATTTCTTTAATCACCAGATCACTCGCGAAAATGTTTCGATATAACATCAGCGGAAACGATATCTCAACCTTGGCGGCCGAGATGGAGCAGATTCGGCTGTACTTGTCGATTCAGAAGATTCGGTTTGACAGCCGTTTAGCCTATTCGGTTTATTTGCAGGAAGGGCTTGAAGAAGTTCCGATCCCGAAGCTGCTGTTTCAGCCGTTGGTCGAGAACAGCATCTTACATGGCATCAGTAAGCGAATCGAAGGCGGCACGCTTCGGATTGAAGCGTCAAGCGAAGATCGGGAACGCATACAGATTAAAGTGTGGAACACCGGCGAACCGATCAGCGATGACAAGCAAAGGGAGCTGCGGATGCTGCTGGCATCAGACGCTAGAAGCACCGAAGCCGATTCCGAGCGTTCGTCCGTCGGGTTAATGAATGTACATAACCGGATCCGGCTACTGTATGGGGCCCAATATGGCATTAAATTCGAGAGCAGCAAGGAGCTCGGCACGTCGTTCACCCTTACCATTCACTCGACATTGCCCGAAGGAGGGAATGACTTTGAAGATTATCGTGATAGATGACGAACCGATTATTCGGCAGGGGGTCATTTATAAAATCAATCAGTCCGGTTTGCCGGTTACGGTTGTCGGCGAAGCCGGGGACGGTATATCCGGTATGGCGCTCATTCGCGCTTTAAAGCCGAATTTGGTGCTCACCGATATTCAAATGCCGGAGATGAGCGGGCTGGAATTGATCCGCCAAGCGAAGGCATTTGACTCGCAGCTGGAGTTTATTATATTGAGCGGCTATGACGAGTTTGAATATGCCAAATCAGCCATTCGATATGGAGTCAGCCATTATTTGCTCAAGCCTGCTGAAGATGAAGAATTGGTCGAAGCGATGACGCAAATGCTTCAGAAACAGGAAGAAGAGGACTGCCGGCAGAAGTCGTTCTCCGAACTGAAGCTGCTAGAGAAGTCAAGTAAGGAAATTGCAAGGCAGCAGGCACTGACGCAGTTTATCGAGCATGGAGACCGTTCGATGGATGTGGAAACGATTGCTGAACTGAGAGGGGATTGCTCCCATTTTGCCACTGTAGTATTTGTGTTCGAGCCTTTCGAATTGCCGCATTTGTCCTTCGTCGAGGGAGAAGAGAATCTGCTCTGGTACGCGCTCAGGAACATTATTACGGACATATTCGCGCGCTGCGGCATTCATGGGACATTATTTCAACATGCGCTTCATCGCAATGAGCTGGTATTTGTTCTTGGCACTAGAATTGCGACTGAGCGCACTGCCGCTGCAGGAGCGATGCAAGAAATTCTTCAGGGCATTCGCAAGTTTATGAAGCTTGAGCTTACGGTTGGCATTGGGCCTCAAGTGGATCTGATTGAGAAAGTGCAGGAGTCGTACCGCGAGGCAAAGCTGCTCATTCGTGACGCTGTCATCCACGGCAGAAGTCGAATCTATGTGTATGACGCAGCAAGACCGAAGGGGCAAATCCGTAAATCGATTATCGGCGAGGAGGATAAGCAGCTCGTAGGCCAGTGGCTGAAAGATTGGGATGTCGAGAAGCTATACCGCTGGATGGACAGGCGTGTTGGGGCAATCGTCCAGGATGCCGATTCTTCGTATATCCATCTGGAATGGTTCTGCATGGACCTTCATCTGTTGTTTCACAAAGTGGTGCTTGCCAATGCCATTGATTCGGAGTGGACAATCGGGGAAACAGAGGACCTGCTGCAATGGCTGCAAGAGGCGTCGCATTGGAGTGAAATGTTGGCGCATATGAGACGATCCGCGGCTAATATCATTGGTCATTTGACGAGAAATACAGATCTGACAGGGAAGGACACCATTGAAGCGGTTCGGATCTATATCGAATCCCATTACGCGGAGGCGGTATCCTTGCAGTCCATCTCGGATCGTTTCTTCATTCACCCCAATTATTTCTCCAAGCGGTTCAAAGAGAAGACGGGCAGCAGCTTCATCGAGTTCCTGACCTCCATTCGCATGAGAGAGGCGTCGTCACTGCTGCTGAACAGTGATCTGCTCGTACATCAGATTGCCGAACGGGTCGGATTCGAGGACCCGGCTTATTTCGGCAGCGTTTTTCGCAAGCATTTTGGCGTCTCGCCGAAGCAGTTTCGGGAAAGGGATAGCTTAACATTTTCATAATGGATGCGTAAGATATTCGCTTAAATTCTCATCACGGAGAACCTACAATTAGAAGTGTCAAGTACACAATGATCGAGGGGGAAACCAGCTTGAAGCAGGCTTCAAAGGTTACCGCGATTTCCGTCATGATGGTGGCATTTGCACTTGTGATTACCTCATGCGGATCAGGTAATTTGGCTAACGAATTTAACGATGCGACCGATGCGGCAGCCAACTCGAATGGTGTTCCTTCTGCGTCATCGAATGAGGATATCGAATTGGTAGAAATTACGGTATGGGATAAGCCGCATGCGGATGATGCGGACAAGTCGCTGAGGGAGCAGCAATTTACTGCTTTTGAAGCAAAATATCCATATATCCAAGTCAACCATGTGGAGCAAACCAAGGGCAAGGAGCGGGAACAGTTCATGACGGCCGTAGCCGGCGGCGAACAGCCGGATGTCTATTACAATGCATACCCGGATATGGCGCCGTACATTGCGCAAGGCATAACAGCGGACATTACGGAGCTGTGGAACGCTTATCCCGATAAAGACAAGTACTTGTCTTCCGCTCTGGATGCAGCAACCGTTGACGGCAAAATCTATGGCGTACCCAGCTCAATGTACGTAACGGCACTGATGTATAACAAGAAAATGTACAGAGAAGCCGGCCTTGATCCTGAGGCAGCATTCAAAGACTGGAATTCGTTCGCCGAAGCAAGCGCCAAGCTGACCAACCGGACCAAAGGCATCTATGGCAATGCTATTCTCGGCACGGACTGGGCGGATTGGTTCTTCGAGTATTATGTGTGGCAGGCAGGCGGCGACTTAACGGAGAAGCAGGAAGGTGGGGCAGTTAAGCTAAACTTCACTTCGAATGCCGCCGTACAAGCGCTGCAATATTACAAAGATTTGAAATGGACGCATAAAGCGACGCAGAAGAACGTTGTCCAAAGTCTTGATGACAATCAGAAGGACTTCTACACCGGACATGCCGCTTCGACGTTGGCCGCTTCGGACTGGATCGGCAGCATGATTTCCAAAGGGATGGACGTTGCCGATATCGGTTTTGCCGCTCTACCTGCAGGACCTTCAGGCAAATCCCCCTCTCAAGTCGGCGGGAGCTATTTGATTATTAATCCGAAGGCTTCCAAGGAAGTACAGCAGGCGGCATTTACTTATGCGACTTATGTAACGTCCAAAGAAGTTATCGAATCGCAGCTTCAATATGCGAAGGATAATGGTCTGTTTCCGAACCTGCTTTCGGTCCGCTCCGACGTCGATGTGACGCAATATATAGACGGTCTTTCACCTGATTTGGTGACAAGCGTTCAGAATGCGGCAAAGGAAACGCATGTGGAATATTTCTTGAAATCCAGCCTTAGCCCCTATGTGGTGAAAGCAATTCAGAAGATCCTGCTAGACTCGAACGCAGATCCGAAGAAAGAGCTTCAAGCGGCACAAGATCTGGCGCAGAAGGAAGTTGTGGACCCCTACAATGCTGCGCTCAATCCATAAATCGACCGATGCCCAGAGAAGGAGCGGATCAGACTATGAAGATGAGGATAACGATCCGCTGGATGCCGGTGCTATTCCTGTTCCCCTCTGTCGTTTGCTATATGCTGTTCAAATATTACCCGCTGCTTCACATGATTTATATCAGCTTCTTTGATTACAGCATCGTGAATCCGCCGGGTCCATTCATTGGTTTGGACAACTACGTTCAGTTTCTGCGGACGTCTACGTTCTGGTTTGCCGTCAAGAATACATTTATGTTCTTTCTGCTGTACATGGCGTTGACCTTTTGGCTGCCGATTGCGCAGGCATTATTCTTAAGCGAGATTCGCAGGGCGAACGGTTTCTTCCGATTTCTCTACCAGCTGCCAACGATCGTTCCTCTGGTAGCAGGCGTATTGGTTTGGAAATGGATGTACAATCCGGATTACGGCTTGCTCAACTATTGGCTGTCGAAGATCGGGTTAGGCCCATATTTGTGGCTGAGTGACTTGCATATGACGAAGCTTGCCATCGTATTGCCCGGATTCTTTGCCAGCGGCGGCATTTCGCTTCTGCTCTACTATTCTGCAATTCGATCCATCCCCTTGGAAATGCTCGAAGCGGCAAAAGTAGACGGGGCAGGCCCTTGGAGACGGTTGTGGACCATGCTTCTGCCGAATATCAAATTCATTGTCATTATCAATTTCGTCTCCTTCATGTCCGGCGTTCTCCTGGCTTACGACAACATATATGTCATGACGCAGGGCGGACCTGCAGGCAGCACAACAGTGGTATCGATGCTGATTGTGAACACGGCGTTCCAGCAATCCAAATTCGGCATCTCCGGAGCAATGTCGCTGTTTATGTTCCTGCTAATTGCGCTTCTTACGTTCGTGCAATATAAATGTTCAGCTGAGAGGGAGGGTGCTTGATGAAATCGCCTCGAATTGCGGAGAAAGGACAGAGAGCGCTGAAGATGACCGCTTATGCGGTCACGCTGTTCTTCACCATCTCGGCGATCGTTCCGATTCTCTGGATGATGGTTTCTTCGCTAAAGAACGAGACCGACATTCAAGCATATCCGCCTAGATGGCTGCCCAGCATCCCGCAGGCGATTCGAATTACGATCGATTATTCGGGCTATGAACAGAAGGATGCACTGTTCTACGAGAAGGAAGCGATGATGGCAACGTGGTACCCGTGGATGAAGAATATCCGAGAAAATATCGGCGAAGTGAGTGTAACGGGAATTCGGAAAGGTAAGCTTCTCTATGGATCTCGCACCATTTCATCCAACTTCCATGTTGGACAGCCAACTGTTACACCATCAACCATGTTCAATGCGAAGATGATTAATTTGAAGCTGCCGATTATTCGGGAGAAGGGACTTTCCGACTTTAGGTGGTATGGGGATAGAGGGAAGGCTGCTTCCTTTGCGAAAGAGGATGGCAAATTGCACGCTGCGATTTCTGCGAAATTCAATCTTTTCTTCGACTCTACTGCTTTCGTGACAGGCAGAGTTGCGTCGATTACCGAATCGCCCAGCTATATGCGGGTGTTTGACAGCTACTTGTCTCTGAATAAATTAGCCCAAGACGTCTCGGGGACGCTCGGTTTCTTTCAATATTTCAAGAACAGTGCGATCATAACGTTTGCAAGTGTGATGATGCAGCTTATTCTAGGCGGGTTAGCTGGCTATGCCTTGTCGCAATTAATTAGCAGCAAACGGTGGCAGCTATTCTGGATCATGTTCTTTCTGGCGACGATGATGATTCCGGATATCTCGCTGCTGCTCCCGCTCTATTTGCTAATGAAGGACCTACATTTGGTGAATACGCTGCTGGCAGTTATATTACCTCACTCGGCTTGGGGCATCGTGGTATTTCTGTTCAAAGGTTTCTTTGATCAGCTGTCTCGGGAGCTGATGCAAGCGGCTAGAGTCGACGGCGCGTCGGAATTTCGTACCTTTACTCAAATTGTCATTCCTCTCTCTGTACCGATATTCACCGTCGTGGCGGTCATGACTTTTATTCCGGTTTGGAATGAGTTTGTTTGGCCGCTCGTCGTAAACAATTTGCCGATTAATTGGACGTTTACCGTTGCGCTGAATAATCTGCAGAATCGTAGCGGCGTCCAGCAAAATATGATCATGGCGAGCTCCTTCGTCTCCATGCTTCCACTGCTAATCGTGTTCGTGACCGCGCAGAAATACATCGAGAAAGGTGTCGCGTACTCGGGTGTGAAAGGGTAGATGGTGAATAGAAAAAGGAAACGGAATCCTTGAGAATTCAAGGATTTTTTGTTTGCTTCTTGAATCGATCATGCATTTCCAAAGATGCAGCACCTCCAAAAACATCTTGCTATTAAAACGCTTTCACTATATTTTTATGGTAATGCATAGAAAAGGGTTTTGAGGGGGACTAGCATGTATCGAATGTTCATCGTGGATGACAACAAGTACGAGCGCAATGGTCTTAAAAATCATATTGATTGGGCATCGCTAGGCATTGAAGTGGTGGCAACTTTCCCGAATGGCGCGGAAGCGCTGGAGCGAATTGATGAACTCAAGCCGCATCTCATCGTAACCGATATTGCGATGCCGATCATGAACGGGGTACAGCTGTCCGAGCAGATTTATCAGCGTTATCCTGACATAAAAGTCATCTTCATCAGCTGCCACAGTGATTTCGAATTCGCCAAGTCAGCCGTCGATCTAGGCATCTATGGTTATGTCCTCAAACCGATTATCGCGGATGAGCTCGTCACAGCGGTCAAGAAGCTTGTCCATGATATCGATATCAAGCATTCGCAATCGATGGAGAAGGAACGCATGCTGCAGCAGCTGGAGATGATGCTTCCGCTCGTGCAAGAGCAGTTCTTCAAGGAGCTGCTGCTCGGCAATTTCCACAATGAGGCGGATATTATCAAACGGATGGCGTTCCTCAAGGTTGCCGTCCGGCCGCATGACCGGATCCATGTGCTGTCGATCCAGCTTCATGAAGCGGAAGAGCAAGCCACCGATCATGGCGTGGCGGATGCCTATTTCGTCTCCTACTCCGTCAAGAGAAGCATTACCTCCTTAAGCACGGGCAATCGTTATATCTATCCGATTCAATTTTCCCCCTTGGATTATGCCGCCATTATCTTCGAAGCTGATGATGAAGACAACATGATGAATACAGCCGTAGAGATCAGCATGGAGATTAGCAGAAGAGTCGAGCTTACGGCCATCACCGGAATCAGTAAAGTTTCCGAAGAAATCGCAGCTATTTCAACCCTTTATAAGCAGGCCCAGAAAGCCGTACATACCCGGTTCTACAGCGGCAGCAACCCGATTATTACCTATGAAGAAATCGAAGATCGCACGGATGTCCCATTCGAGGATCTGCCGAATCTCGAAGCTGTTTATCAGGATTTGAAAACCCTAATGATCTATAGCACCGCAGTGGATGTAAGGGAGTTCGTGGACAAATATTTAGGCGAACGTGTATCTCGGCATGATGCCAATTATGTGAAGAACTTTGCTTTCATGGTTGTGAATATTACTCGGATTATTCTGCAGGAAGCCAATCAATCCTTCCGCGATCTGGCCGAGGACGACCTGCTGGTCTGGAAGCAATTCAGCCAGCCGGATACGCCGGTCAATGTCAGCGAGAAGATTTACCAATGGCTCATGACCATTATCGATCGGTTATCGGAGAAGAATACGAGCAAGAATACGAAGGTTGTCGACACGATCAAGGATATCATCAAGACGAAGTACCACGAGCAGATCACGATCGAGGATATCTCGAAATCGGTCTACTTAAGCGGCAGGTATGCCAACGCGCTGTTCAAGAAGGAAGTCGGCAAAACGATCTTCGACTATGTCATCGAAGTGCGAATTGACGCGGCGAAGAAGCTGCTTAAGGACAAAGACAGCAGAGTAGCTGCTGTTGCCGAAGAGGTCGGCTACATGAATACGTCGTATTTCTGCCTTGCATTCAAGAAGAACGTCGGGATGACGCCTGCTGAATACAAGAGCAAGGTTGTCTTATGATCGGGAAGCTGACGTATCGCCACAAAATCGCCGCTATCATATTCGTGTTCGCTTTTCTGCCTATGATCATTCTCGGTTCCTTGATGATTCAGAAAGTGTGGAGCGCCAAGGTGAAAGACATTATTAACAAGAATGATATTCAGCTGACAAGCAGTGTGAATGGAATCAACAACCTGCTGTCCTCGAACATGGATAAGCTGATGGCCATTAATAACAACTTCTACATTTACAATTATTTGGATACCAAGACGGATCAGAACCTCGTAGGCGTTATGAACTTCAGCGACTATTTGCAAAGCGTTATTACTGCGATGAAGTCCGATAATCCGACCGTTAACTTTCAGATCTATTCGATTGAAGATACCGAGTATGACGGTGATTACTTAAGAAGCATACAGAACCTGGAGAATGTGCGAGAATCGCCAAATATGAGTTTGAAAGATGAAATTCTGCACAATGATGATTCCCAGATTCTATGGAAATATCGGACGATCAAAGCCAAATTCAGCGCCGAGGAAAACACTTATCTGTTCGGTTATAAGAAGATTATGTCGCTTGGTACTCCGCTGGCCATCATTGAATTGCAAATTCCGGTGCAGCAAATTTCACGATTCTTTACTTATGATATTCCGGCTGGGAGCTACATCGTTTACGAGGTCGATGGGAAGAAACAATGGGTAAAAGGCGGCGGACTCGAAGCGGTTCCGGAGGGGAAGCCGGTAAACGACTATTATCTGATCAAGAAAGAGCTTAAGCCGGGCATCGGTGATGTTTCCATGTTTGTTCCCAAAAGTCTTGTGCTGCAGGAGTTAAGAGGTTATTTGATCACTGCTCTTATTATTTTCATCCTGCTCATGGGAATTCTCTTCGTTACCGTCGAGATGGTTTCTTACTTCTTGACCAAGAAGCTCGAGGCACTCTTCAGGAAAATGAACACAAATGTCGAGAGCTTAATCAGCAGCGATAGCTTCGTGCCATTCGAAGAAACCGAGGATGAATTCGGGAAAATGGGCCGTGTATTCTACGAGCTGACACTGCGAATTAAGGAGTACTACCGCCAAATTACCGATTATGAGCTGGAGAAGACGGTACTGGAGACACAGCTGCTGCAGGAGCGGTTCAATCCCCATTTTCTGTACAATACGCTCTCGACCTTCAGATGGATCTATAACGACCCGAAGGTTCATGAGGTCGTGGATTCGATGGTGAAGTATTACCGCATTGCCTTGAACAAAGGAAGCAGTATCATTACGATCGAGCAGGAAACGGAAATGATCCGGGAGTATTTGCGCCTGCAGATGTTTGCCTATGGCAATGAATTTGAGTATGACATTCACATTGAGGGTGACACCGGTCAGCAGCTGGTACTCAAGAATCTGCTCCAGCCGATTGTGGAGAATGCGTTTCTGCATGGGATAAGCGGACGTGAATCAGGCGGTCTCATTACGATTCGGGTCAGCACTAATGACGATAACGAAACGATCCGCTTCGAAATTGCAGATAACGGACTGGGTATGGGACCTGAGAAAATCAAGCGAATACTGGATGGAACGGAAGAAAGCAAATACAGCGGCTATGGGATGAAGAATGTTCGCAATCGAATGGAAACCTATTACGGCTCAGGATACGGCCTTGAAATCGAAAGCGAACCCGGACGAGGGACGAAGGTCATTCTTACGACACCGTCCAATTACAAGGCTGATCGGATGGATGTCAAATCCATTTCAGCGTAATAAACGATGACCTTATTCCGACCACCATATCGGGATAAGGTCATTTTTGTGAAAATAAGGAGATCCTTATTCTGTTATTTGTAATCCGTATTTTTACTATTTCCATAAATGAAAGCGTTCTATAATTCAATCATACAAGAGAAAAGCTAGTGACGAGAGAGGAGGGAATATGTTGAAAACGATTGCAACTCAAGTGCCTATGAAGAGAACGGTACGCGCCAGACTGCTTAGAAACATTCAGACGAATATGTTTGGTTACCTGCTAATGCTGCCTTCCATCGTTTTGACCTTCATATTTTCCTACTTGCCGATGCCAGGATTATTGTCAGCCTTTCAAGACTACAATATGTTCGCCGGATTATGGAAAAGTGATTGGGTTGGATTGGTGCATTTCAAGGAAATCTTCCAAATTCCACTGCTGTGGGGGTCCATTATTAATACGCTGAAGCTGAGCGTACTCACCATTATCGTCGGATTCCCGGCGCCGATCTTACTGGCGCTCATGATAAATGAGTTGAAGAACGGCTTGTACAAGAGAAGTGTTCAAACACTGACGTATTTGCCTCACTTCCTATCCTGGATCGCAGTAGTTGGACTCTGCTACTCCTTCTTCGACTCCTACGGACCGCTGAACGATCTGCGGGTTGCCATGCTTGGACCGGATACGGAGAGGGAAATGTACTTGTCTCAGCAAGGATTATTCCTCCCCTTGCTGCTGCTGCTAAGCGTGTGGAAGGAAGTCGGCTGGGGAACGATCGTATATCTCGCAACGATAACATCGATTGATCCGCATCTCTATGAAGCCGCAAAGATGGACGGTGCCAATCGGTTCAAACAGCATCTGCATATTACATTGCCGGGGCTGAAGCAAACGACGATTCTACTGCTGCTCTTTACGCTCGGAACGCTGTTCGCCAGCAATTTCGAGCTCGTGTATGGGATGCAGAACGCATTTATTAACTTCGATGTTATCGCGACCGTTATCTTCTCCTCGGGTATACAACAAGGCAGCTATTCCTTAGCTACTGCGGTTGGATTCGCACAAGGATTGGTCGCATTGCTGCTAATCATCATTGCAAACAAGATAGCCAAGAAAATATCAGGCGTATCGATATGGTAGGAGGTCCGGATGAGTCACGAATCTAGTGCATACAAACTATTTAAATACGGGAACATCAGCCTCCTGTTCATCTTGGTCGTAGCGATGATATTCCCTTATGTGAATGTACTCGCGGTAGCCTTTAACGATCCGATGGATTCGCAATTCGGAGGTATCACCTTCTGGCCGCGTGTGTTCACGATTGATAATTTCAAAGTGCTGCTGAAGAATAAGGATGTCATTACAGCAACCGGCATATCGGTACTGCGGGTGATCATCGGAACGCTTATTGCGCTGGTCGTCCAATATATGTGCGCCTACGCCTTTACGATAAAGGACTTCAAAGGTAAAGCAATTGTCCTGATGTTCCTGATGATCCCGATGTATTTTAACGGTGGACTGATCCCGCAATACCTGCTCTTCTCCAAAATGCACATGCTGAACAGCTTTCTGGTTTACGTACTTCCGGTTTCGTTCAGCTTATACAACATGGTTATCATCCGGTCATACTTGTACAGCATCCCGGGAAGTCTTGCAGAATCTGCACGCATTGACGGTGCGAATGAGTTCATCATTATGTTCCGAATCTATGTCCCATTGTCCATGCCGATTATCGCGGTTCTGGCCTTATGGAGTGCGGTGGGTCATTGGAATGATTGGACGACAACGCTGTATTTTATAACCGACAAGCATTTGTATACGCTTCAATATATTCTGATGCAAATCTTGAGGGAAGGCGAGAGAGTATCGAAGCTTATGGAGGAAGCAATCCGAATGGGTACGATGACAACGAGCACGCCTCGCCAAATGACACCGGCCGCGATTCGGGCAGCTAATATCATTATTACAACCATCCCGATTGTCATTATCTACCCTTTCCTACAGAAGTATTTCGTACAGGGCATTACACTCGGAGCCGTGAAAGAGTAAACGAGTATAGCAGGTCATCTATTAAAGGTGGTGAGGCCTACAGTTGTCTGTGATAAGGTAGTAATGGGGATTACAAGTATTGGAGATTAAGGGGATCATACATTGGCAAGGCCATGAAAAAGAACATATCAAAAGAGCGAAAGCGGGCTAATCTGTCGCCAAACCTACTAGCCGGCCGATCTCATGAATATGTTCTCGAGATTGTAGCACTTCTATTATCGCATATCTTTACAAGCTCATTCCATACCTAATTTGATCAAACGGCTACATAAATAAGGGAGGATTATGTGTGAAGAAGAAACTTTCAACAGGCGTACGCCTATCGCTGACAGCAGCATTGTCTGTGGCCATGCTGGCGGGCTGCTCGAATAATAATAATGAACCAGCTAAGAACGATACAAGCGCTGCCACAAATACGAATAAGGAAGCTGTAGCAGACAATACAACGAATGCAGCGAACACGACTGAAAATGCAGCTCCGGCCGAGCAATTCTACTATGATATGTATGATAAAGTATCAGACAGCTCGGACTTCCCGGATTGGAAAGGGAAACAGCTGAAATTGAAAATGTGGTATTCACACGGTACAGGCGAGCCTACTCATAATTCAGCAGAGCAAGACGTTGTAACCCCAGAAGCAAAGCGGGTTACCGGCGTTGAGATCGACCAAGAAAACTCCTTCGATAACGGCGGCCAGGATTTGAACGTGAAGATGGGCATGCTGAACGCGGCCAACGATTGGCCGGATATCGTAATGAGCTCGGATACGACAGCATTGGCTGACCTTGTAAAGGCAGGAAAGGTATACGATTTGACAGAAGTCATCTCCAAATATGCACCAAACCTGGCGAAGAGAACTCCATTCGACAAGCTTCCAAAAGTACTGGAAAATATTACAGTCAAAAATTTGGATGGCAAAACCTATGGCTTCCCGCTGGAACTCGGCGATCCGGACAACACGTTGAAAGTGCTTGATCCATCCTTCGTAAGTCCAAACTCGCAACAAGGACCAGATGGTATGGGATCGATCTGGGTACGTGATGACCTGCTGAAGAAGCTGTACCCAACAGCCAAATCGCAGGATGAAATCGATGCCTTGTACGTGAAGAATGGCGGCAAGTTTTCGAGAGAAGAGCTGTACGATGTGCCAATCAAATCGAAGGAAGATGTCTACAAGTTCCTTTATGACATGCAGGCGCTGATCAAGAAAGAAGGCATTAAAGAGAACGGCAAGCCAGTTGAAACGACCTATGCTTTTGGCGGCGGCGACAACTGGAGCACGCTGACGATGTTTCAAACGTACTTGAACCGTCTTCCTGCTAATAACAACTACTTCACCTATTATGACAAACAAACGAAAAAAGTAGAGTTTATGTTCCAACAAGATTGGTTTAAGGATACACTTCTGGAATTCAATAAGCTGGTTCGTGATAAAGTAATGGATCCTAAATCGCTGCTTGAGAACCAAGCAACGCATACGGAGAAAATGAATAACGGTCAATATGCGGTAGCTTATCTGTGGGATACTCCGGATGCGAGCGTATTGCAAGCAGCTGGCAAGAAATTCAGATACAGAAAGCTGTTCATCGATGCACCGACGAATACCGATAAGTTCATCTCCCCAACCGGACCTAGCGGCAATAACCAAAGCATCTTGATCTTCAAAGACAAAGTAGCGGAAGAAGATTTGCCGCAAATCGTGCATTACCTCGATTACATGATCTCTGAAGTCGGCGAGAAAATGTACACTTGGGGTCCTAAGAGTGCAGGCTTGTTCGATGAGAAAGACGGCAAGCGCGTATTTAAGGATAAAGACCTTGAAGATGCAATGGTGTACAACAAAGACAATGGTGCCAACAATAAGTATAACCTGCATAACAACAGACTCGGTTCCTCATCGAAACAATGGCCGCCATACCCAACTTACATGTGGGGCGGTTCCAGTGTGACACCTGGCTATGCTTACGACAGAGTGTTGTCCCCAGCCGATGGCTTGAATTTCTTTAACCCAGGTAACTTGCCTAACAATACAACTTCAACAATTACGACAACGGTTAAAGTTGACCCAGCGATTTGGAATTTCTTTGGTCCGGTAGCTAGTGCAGATAAGTTCTGGAAGGGCAGAGATGCATTCGAGAAAGCACTGACCAAAACAATGGCTGCGAAAGACGATGCACAATTCGAAGAATTGTGGAAAACGTTCAGCGACATTGCTACGAAGAACGGTGCAACGGATCAAACGCTAAAAGAAATCAATGATTACTTCTTGAAAGGCAACGAAGGTATGTTGCCGTAACGCATAGCTTCTTAGAATAACGCTCCCTGGCTATATATGAATTTATCGTTCATGTGTAGTCAGGGATCTCTTTTGCCTTTTTTCGTGAAAATGGCTTTAAAATCGCCCGTGAGTGAAAGCGATTACAATTATTTAGGAGGTTTGATCATGTCCGCATTGCAAGGAAATAAGAAGAAGCTGCTGCGAGCTGCAGGCTCCACGCTGCTGGCAATGACGATTATCGTTCCTTTTCTCGCTCCTATCGAGAAGGTCCAAGCCGAAGAGCTGGGTTATTATGTCGGCGGTGCCAACGCCTCGGACAGCAATCCCGGAACATCCGCCGAGCCGTTCGCAACGATTCAGAAAGCAGCTAGTGTAGCCGCGGCCGGCGACACGGTATTGATCCGCAGCGGGACTTATCGGGAGACGGTTACGCCTGCCAATTCCGGAGCCGAAGGCAGCCCGATCGTGTATCAGCCTGATGGCGATGCGGTTGTGACAATTAGCGGTTCAGATGTTGCAGATGGTGACTGGTCCGTCTATCAAGGTAATATCTATCAGAAGACGATCTCGCTTCCGGTAAACGGCTATAACGATCATATGACAACGAACGATACGCTGATGGCGAACCAAGTGTTCGTCGATGGCAAAATGATGATCGAAGCGCGCTGGCCGAACGTATCGAACTCGGATGATTTGATGAATCGTGCGGATTGGAGAGAAGCGAAGAATGGGACTTGGGCTTCAGTAGGCACTGGTATGACTGTCGATGACACGGCTATTCCAAATATCGAAGGCGGCTGGGTTGGCGGACAAATGTGGATGACAGGCTGGTTTATACCGTCGACCGCACAAATAACGGCTCAGACCGGCACGAAGCTGACGCTATCGAAGAATACGGTTGAAGCATTCCGTGATTATTACTATCTCACAGGTAAACTAGGCGCGCTCGATAGTGCGAAGGAATGGTTCTATGACGGGACGAAGCTCTATTTATGGGCGCCGGATGGGAACAGCCCGTCCAACGTTGAGGTAAAGAAACGTAATTACGCTTTTGACTTAAACAACAAATCCAATATCACAATTAACAACATTCATGTAGAAGCGGCTTCATTGGTGACGAATGGCAGCAGCTCAAACATCACCATTGACGGGCTGAAAGCCAAATATATCAACCACAGCGTAACACTGCCAGGTCCGGATTTGACCTATTCTCACTCGGATGAAACCGGCATTAGACTGATTGGTGCCGGAAGCAGCATCAAGAACAGCGTTATCGAGTACAGCTCCGGAGCGGGTATCGTACTCGGTGAAGGCAATTCGGCGAACAACAACTTGGTTCATGATATTGCCTATGATGGAACCTATGCGAGCGGTATCGTTCCGAAGCCGTTTACCGGCAATCAGATCATTACGCATAACACCATCTACAGAACAGGCCGTTCCAGCATCGACATGTACAACAATCCGAATGTAGAGATTGGCTATAACGACTTATACGATTACGGGTTAGCCAATATGGACTTAGGTGCGGTGTACTCTTCCAGATCCTCCGATCTAACGGGGACGCGAATTCACCATAACTGGATTCATGATAACAAAGCACCTTATAATATCCCGGATACCGGTATCCAAACCGGTGTTTACCTCGATCAAGGATCGGGTCCGGCACAAGTCGATCACAATGTCCTCTGGAATAATATGATTGACTATTACAACCAGCATGAATTTGGTGAAGGCAAGCCCATCAAGATTTTTAATACCTATAACAATACGTTCGGTTCAATGGCAACAGCGTCTTACACCACTTACACAAGCCCGGCGATCGATGTGAATCAGAATAACATTCACCGTGATGCCATTCTTTCCGTAGATAATGCGATTAATACCATCAGACAAAAGACAGATCCTAAATTCGTCAATGATGGTCATGGCGGGCTGAAATACCGCCTGAAAGCAGAATCTCCTGCCGTGGATCATGGCGGTATTGTTGCCGGCGTAACGGATGGTTTTGTAGGGACAGCTCCCGATATCGGAGCTTACGAGCTGGGCGGCGATGAGTGGGTACCTGGCTATACGGCCGACGGTTACGTACCGACTTATTACGCTACAGAACAACCGCTCGAACCAACACCTCAGCCTCCGACGCCTCCTCCTGTGCTTGGCATGGTTACGATCGATGATGCAGAGACAGGGACCGGTGAATTGAAATATGAGTTTGTCGGCACTTGGAATTCAAGCGCAAATGACAAAGCATATATGGAAACCGATCATTACAACAACAAAGCTGACGATTATTACCAAGTAAAGTTCACCGGAACACATATCCGCGTGTACGGGGAGAAGAACAACGGCTTCGGTATTGCTGCCGTTTCCATTGATGGCGGACCGGAAACATTGGTCGATACGTATAGTGCGACGCGGTCGGTTAATACATTGCTATTCTCCAGCGAGACACTTCCGCTCGGCAGCCATACGTTGAAAGTCCGACTGACCGGAGAGAAGAATATAATCTCCGGCGGAAATTGGGTAACTGCCGATCGCGTAGTCGTAACTACGGGAACGGTGACGGTGGATGATAATGAGATTGGTACAGGTCTCTATAAATACGAGTTCGTAGGCGGTTGGAATTTGAGTCCAAACGATCAAGCATATATGGAAACAGACCATTTCAGTGGAACTACAAACGCTTACTATCAAGTGAAATTCAACGGTACGCAAATTCAAGTATACGGGGAGAAGAACAGTTCATTTAGTATTGCGGCATTCTCTATTGACGGTGGCGAAGAAACGCTGGTTGACAGCTACAGTGCTGCAAGAATTGTAGATACGCTGCTTTACACCAGTGCGGAGCTGCCTAAAGGCGAGCATACGCTGAAGGTCAGATTAACCGGAACGAAGAACGTGAACTCGGGAGGTTACTGGCATACAGCGGATAAGGTTGTCGTTATTCTAGGTTCTGTTGATGCACAAACCGCAACCGTTGACGATGATGACACCGGTACAGAAGAGAATCAATATGAATTTGTCGGCTCTTGGAATGCAAGCGCGAACCTCGAAGCTTACCTTCAAACCGACCACTTCAGTGGAACAGCAAATGACTATTATCACGTGAGATTCACGGGTACACAAATTGAAATGTATGGCGAGAAGAACGATGCCTTTGGTATTGTCGCCGCATCTATTGACGGCGGTCCTGAAGTACTGATCGATCTCTATAATCCGACACGTAAAGCCAATACGCTGCTTTACACAAGCCATACGTTGTCTAACGGAAGCCATACACTTAAAGTCAGAATTACCGGACTTAAGAATGCATTATCGAAAGGCATCTATACAACGGCAGACCGTGTTGTTATTACGAGCAGTGATATTGAGGCTGCGCAGACATTAACGTTCGACGATACGGATACTGGTACGGACGAGAATCAGTATGAGTTCGTAGGCTCTTGGAATGCAAGCGCGAATGGTCAGGCTTACTTGGAAACCGATCATTTCAATGCAACAACGAATGAATACTACCAATTTAAATTTACGGGTTCCCAAGTGAAAGTATACGGAGAGAAGAACAATGCCTTCGGTATCATTGCGGTCTCCGTGGACGGCGGACTCGAAACGCACGTTGACTTGTATAATGTTTCTCGCAGTGCCAATACGCTGTTGTACACAAGCCCGGGCTTACCGCTTGAGCAGCATACGGTGAAAGTGAGAATTACCGGTAAGAAGAATGACAACTCTGGTGGCACTTATACGACCGCTGACCGAATAGTCATTACAACCAGCGGAGCGATTGATGAGCCAACGCCTACAACGGTACCTGCACCGGAAGATCCAACGGATCCTACAGATCCGACAGATCCGCCGGCACCGACTCCAGAATCGGCTCCGGACCCAGGGGTGGTCTATGAAGCTGAGGCTGCTTTACTTGAAGGCGGTACTGCTGTAGCTACCAACCATGACGATTATACGGGAACAGGCTTTGTGGATAGCTTTAACGGTCAAGGAGCGTCAGTAAGCTTCACCGTGAACACCTTTGCGACCGTAACGAAGGATGTTACGCTTCGTTATGCCAACGGTGATTCCGATATTCGGTCGCTCAGCGTTTATCTTAATGGCGTCAAAATCAAACAAACGAGCTTGATGGGTACCGGCGGCTGGGATGGTTGGGGTTACAAAACCGAGCAATTGGTCCTGCAAGCAGGCGAGAATACCATTACCTACAAATACGACGCAGGCGATACGGGTGCTGTAAACGTCGATAACATCAGCATTCCATTGGATGCGAATCAAGAACACGCACCAGGCATGAAGTATGAAGCGGAACTTTCCGCATTTAGTGGGAATGTCAAAGAAAACACCGATCATCCCGGTTATTCCGGTACCGGATTTGTTGACAGCTTCCACGGAGATAACCCATCCCTTACCTTTACGGTTAATGCAGCTGCGGCAGGCAGCAAAGATGTGACGATCCGTTACGCTGACGGCGACGATGACAGAACGTTGTCTGTATATGTCAACGGAACGAAGCTGAAGCAAGTGCATTTCTCCGGCACCGGAAACTGGGATACATGGGGCAATCGAACCGTGAAGCTGACACTTGCCGAAGGAGAAAACACGATCGCCATTAAGAAGGATGCCGGCGATACGGGTCTCATCAACATCGACTATATCAGCATTGCAGGTGAGGAAGTTATTGAGCCGGAACCGACAATTCCGTTTGAAATCATAAACGGAAGTTTAGTTGGTAAGAAAGGGTTTACGGCAGCAGTGACCGTCAAACCGGTTGGACAGCATTCTGGTAATGAAATTATCGTATTTGAGCTGACAAAGAAAAACGGCAAGAAAACGATAAAAACCGTAACAAAAGATATTACGACTGAGCAGCAAGTGTCAGTGGTTTTCAACGAGAATGGGCAGCATTACACGGTGAAAGTGTATGTGAAAGGTGAAGACGGAACATTGCTTTCGGAAGCGTCCGTATTTGTGCAGAATGAATAACTAAGTTATCAAGCTTGTATAACAGGTTTTACCGGGAGGGCTGTGGTCGTATTTGTAAGACTATTGCCCTCCCGTCATTATAGTTAATTCCACCTAAAGGGGGTGAATAATGAACCAGCTTTCTTCGAGATTCCAGAAGAAGTAAGCGCTTCCGTACGCTGCATGTGAGAGAGTTCGGTAATGTGGTAGTTTTACAATGAAAGGCCAAGTGAAGCATAACATCATTCGAGGGGGATTATGTGCGTATGAACTTTTCAATGAAAAGCAGCAGCTTTCTTCGCAAAATGGTCTTATTGGCAATGACTGCAACAATCAGCATTCCTTTTATTTCTCCTCCACAGCAAGTAGAGGCGGCAGGAGCCACCTTTTACGTAGGCGGAACCGGCGCTTCGGACAGCAATCCGGGCTCATCCTCGCAACCTTTTGCGACCATTCAGAAAGCATCGACCGTTGCGACAGCAGGTGACACCGTTAAGATCCGTACCGGTATCTATCGCGAGACGATCACACCGACGAATTCCGGTTCCGCCGGTAATCCGATTATTTATGAGCCGGATGGCGGCGCGGATGTCACGGTAAGCGGTGCCGACACGGCAGATGGCGGCTGGTCGGTACACAGCGGCAGCATTTACAAGAAAACCATTACAATGACTAACGGCTACAATGCCAATATGACGAACAATACAACACTGCTCGCGAACCAAGTGTTCGTGAACGGGCAAATGATGATCGAAGCCCGCTGGCCGAACCTGCCGGACTCGAACGATCTGTTTAACCGTAATGATTTCCGCAACGGCACACTCGGTACATGGTCGACAACAGGGGCGCAAACGGTAAATGACTCCGGCATTCCGAGCATCAGCGGCGGCTGGGTAGGCGGCACGATGTGGGTGAACGGCTGGTTTATCTCGCAAACCCGTTCCATCACGGCACAAACGGGAACGCAGCTGACTGTGTCCGGTGGCATCATCGGCGCAGATGACAGACTTCGCAAGTTCTACTACTTAACGGGACGTCTTGGAGCGCTTGACGTAGCGAAGGAATTTTTCTATGATGGCACGCAGCTCTATCTGTATGCGCCGGGCGGAGGAAGTCCGACGAACGTAGAAGTCAAGAAACGGAACTACGCGTTTGACCTGAGCGGCAGATCGTATATTACGATTCGGAATTTGAAACTGTTCGCGGCTTCCATTACGTCCAATACGAGCAGCACGAACATTACGCTTGACGGACTGAATGCGAAGTATATCAATCATGGGGTTACGATTACGGATTCTGACCTCACGTACACGCATACAGGTCAAGTGGTAACCGGGGTAGGTACGGGAATTCGCTTGATGGGTGCGAACAGCATTATTCAGAACAGTGAAATTGCGTACAGTTCCAGTGTCGGTGTTGCGCTTGGCTCGAACACGACAGCTTATAACAATAAGATCCACGATATTGATTATGAGGGAACATACGCAAGTGCAGTTATGCCTGTAGATGGCACGAATGGTCAGACGATTACGAACAATACCATCTATCGCACCGGACGTGCGAGCATCGATTTCATGAACAGCCAGAACGTTAACGTCGGCTACAACGATATGTACAACTTCGGCATGCTGAATATGGACATGGGAGCGATCTACTCCTCCAGAGACTATGTTACCGATGGTTTGCGTATCCACCACAACTGGATCCATGACTCCTCCGCTATTTCGACGGGAGAAGGCATCCAAGTCGGTATTTATTTTGACCAAGGCTCAGGTCTGGCGCAGATCGATCATAATGTCCTCTGGAACAATGTAGTTGCGGATATTTATATCCAGCATACTTCTGCTGTCGATGTTCAGAAGATATTCAACAACACGCTGGCGACGTCAGGCTATGCATCCTATGTGACCTACTCCAACGAAGCAACGGATAATATGAAAAATAATATTTTCCGCGATGATGTCATCAACTACAATCCATCGACGACTTCGATCTTCCAAACGACTAATCCGCTGTTTGTCGGAAGCGGGACTAGCGGATTGCAATACCGCATCACGACTTCGTCTCCGGCCAAGGACACCGGGGCAGTCATCTCCGGCGTAACAGACGGTTATGTTGGCACTGCACCAGACATTGGGGCTTATGAGTTCGGCGGCACGGATTGGGTTCCGGGATATGTAGCTCCTGTTTCAACCGTGGCAACACCGACGTTCAGTCCTGCGGCGGGAACGTACACTTCTGCACAGTCGGTTACGATTTCGAGTTCGACTTCCGGAGCAGATATCCGGTATACAACCGATGGAAGCACGCCGACAGCTTCTTCGACACTGTACACAGGTGCTGTCAACGTCTCGTCATCTCAGACCTTGAAGGCGATTGGCATCAAGTCGGGAATGACGAATTCAGCAGTTGCTACCGCGGCCTATACGATTAACCTGCCCGGTACGACTACAGTGAACGATACCGTAACAGGTACGGGGCAGAACCAATTCGAGTATGTCGGATCGTGGGGCTCTGGCGCGAGTACAGGAGCGTACATGAATGATGAGCACTACTCGGGAAACACGAACGACTACTATCAATTCGATTTCACAGGAACGAAGGTAGAAGTGTACGCACAGAAGTATAATTCATCCGGTATTGCCGCCGTTTCGATTGACGGCGGAGCGGAAACGAATATCGACCTCTACAATTCTACGCTGCTTCTGAATACGCTTATTTACACCAGTCCTACACTGACGAGCGGCACGCATACCGTGAAGCTTCGCGTAACGGGCACGAAGAATGCCAGCTCGTCGAGCTACTGGCTTGTTGCCGACCGCATTGTCGTGACAGCCTCAGCAACACCTGCGGCTACGCCGACATTTGGTCTTGCAGCAGGCACGTATAGCGGTACACAATCGGTCTCGATTTCAACCGCAACCTCCGGCGCTGATATTCGTTACACGACGAACGGCAGCACGCCGACAGCTTCTTCAACGCTGTACACCGGTCCGGTCAGCGTTTCGTCCAGCATGACGCTGAAGGCGATTGCCGTCAAGTCCGGCATGTCGGATTCGTCCGTAGCAAGCGCTGCGTATACGATCACGACGACTGTCAATGATTTCGTCACAGGTACAGGTCAGAACCAATTTGAGTATGTTGGCTCATGGGGTTCAGGTGCAAGCACTGGCGCATATTTGGATGATGAGCATTACTCCGGCAATACGAACGATTACTATCAGGTGGATTTCACAGGAACAAAGGTAGAAGTGTATGGCCAGAAATACAACTCTTCGGGTATGGCGGCGATTTCCATCGACGGTGGCACTGAAACGACGGTGGATCTCTACAATGCGACGCTGCTCAAAAATACATTGATCTACACAAGTCCTACACTCTCGAGCGGCAGCCATACCGTTAAGATTCGCGTGACCGGAACGAAGAACGCAAGCTCTTCCTTCACGTGGGTAGTAGCGGACAGAGTACTCATTACGAACTAATGATGTCGCTTCCAAACAGTCAGCCGCGTTGATGCGGTTGGCTGTTTTTTTGTTTAATCAGATTTCCAGATTGCAGCATAAGTCAGCCGTATATTCACTATTTTCCGTGATAGCGCTTGCACTAGAATAGAGTTGGCGACAAGGTGCACTTGTAAGTAAGCGGGTAATATTGAAGAGGAGGTGACGGGCTTGAACCGCAAGGTGGACACGAGAGTATGGGAATGCGCAGAGCTGGTTTTCAAAGCGGCAGAAACCTATGATAATCCTTTCCTGGAAGTGGAGCTGCGTGCCGAGTTTGTCGGTCCTGATGGACAGTTGCTGATGATTCCGGGCTTCTGGGACGGGGGCAATTTGTGGAAGGTCCGTTTTGCTCCGGTTACTGCTGGGGAATGGCATTATACAACGAGTTGCTCCGATCAAGCGGATGCCGGGCTTCACGGTTGTACGGGCCTCGTTACGGCCTCCGTTTGGCAAGAAGAGGAACTTCAGCATAATCCGAATCGAAGAGGCTTCGTGCGCATCCATGAATCGGGCAGATGGTTCGAGTATGGGGATGGCACACCGTTCTATTGGCTGGGAGATACGTTATGGTCCGCGCATACCCTGCGCTGTGACTTGAAGAAAGCGCTTCCGACTTACTTGGAAGATCGCAGAAACAAAGGCTTCAATGTCATTCAGCTGGTTGTCGGCCATCCGACGGCAGACCAATTCGGCGAAGAAACGAGCAGCTACGTCAGGTATGACCCGGAGTATTTTCTTAATGAAGGCGGAGCGCCATATCTGGAGCGGTATACGCTCATCAATCCGGCTTATTTCAGCCATCTGGATTTGCGTATACGCCTGATGCTGAACATGGGATTCGTGCCATGTCTGATGGCCATGTGGGGCCAGGATTTGCAAGGGATTAAGGTGGAAGGCGGCAAGCGATATCTCCGTTATCTAGTTGCTCGTTATGCTGCATTCAACGTGATGTGGTCCCCGGCAGGCGAGTATCTGTTCACGGATGATGTGGAAGGCTGGCGCGAGCTGGGAGAAGAAATTCATCGCTGCGATCCATACGGGCATCCGACCTCTGTACATTCCGTTGCCCCGCACAGCGGAAGTCGTCATTACCATGGGGAAGAGTGGTACGATTTCAACCTCATTCAAGTGGGGCATGTGCTCGGATTTAAGAATTTTATGGAGATGCTGCCCTATCTCGATTACCGGATGCAGCCGCCGAAACCATCGATTATGAGCGAATCCTGGTATGAGAATCATCCAAACTGTGTGCTGGATGACGGCGTACGCATTAACGATAAACACATTCGGTTCGCCACTTACGTTCCGCTGCTGCAAGGCTGTATCGGGCAGACGTATGGCGCACATGGAATTTGGTCCATATATAACGGGGAGCAGAAGGATAAATGGACGGATCGGATGAGACCGGATTTGTGGAAAGAGGATTTAAACCTGCCCGGATCGGGACAGATGAAGCACGTGCGGGATCTCATGGAAACGGTCAATTGGTGGGAGCTTGAGCCCCATCCGGAGTGGGTGAGTACGGTGGCTGAGAGCAATGTGTATTGTGCTGCCATTCTGAGGGAGCAATACATCATCTATTGTACAGGCGGTCAAGCTGCGGTACCTGTTCTCGTTATGATTATGGGTGCAAAAAAAGACGGTGAAACCTACGCGGGGCAATGGATGAATCCACGTACGGGAGATTGGCATGCAGTTGAGGTCGAGGACTTCCAGTATCACGGCTACGGCAGCGGGATGATGTGGCGAACGTTCACACCGGATCAAGAGGATTGGATTCTCAGCATAAGACGAGTTAAAGAGGAGAACTGACAAGATGAAGACTTATAGCGTAGACAGAGGCGTAATCGAAAGCGAGAAAGGCATCCCGGAATCGCCGAGATGGTTCTCGGACAGTCGGATGAATTTTCAGATCAATGAGAATGCCGTCACTCAAGTGAATTATCATAATCCGCTTGCCATCCGCGGATGTAACACGATATTTCTGCAGCGGTTATGGGATGGGTTTAGACATTTCGTCGAACTTGACGGTGTGACACATAAGCTCCCCTATACGAATTCCAAGCTATGGCCATTTGGCGTCGAATCCGAGTGTGAGGTTAACGGTGTAAAGCTTCAACATCGGATTATGGCCGTAGAAGAGTCAATCGTATTTCAAGTGACTACGCCTCAGGAGCTCCCGCTTTCTTTGCGATACAAGATGGAGTTCTACAAAGACTTTGCTTTAATCCCGGCTGATTCGCAGGATTTCCGGTTCAGCGCCGGCGGCACAAGCCGTGTGTGGCAGGAATGGTCTTATGATGAGGCAGCCAGTCTGCTGCACGGTTCCTTCCTCGAAATACAGAAGGAGAGGGAAGCTGGCCATCCCGATGACATTAATATCAATAATCCGGATGTGAGTAAATACGACCGGGAGGAGCCGGTTCCGCTATTTATTAGCATTGGCGCGGATTTTCCGATTGGCTATTCGAAACGGCCGCTCAACTCGAAGTACATTCTTACTGGCAGCGAACCGTTGGAACCTAACCGGACTTATAGCTTTATCATAAGTTTTGATTGTGAGAAGGAAGCGCTGCTGAATAAAGCCTATGAGCTGTCAGATGGTATCGAAGAATCCGTATCGAAGCAATTTGCTCGTTATGAACGTATTCGGGAGCGTTCGCCGATTCTTAACAGTCCATATGAAGAATTGAATAACTTTATGAGTTTGATTCCACTGTATCACGAGTCCTGCAAAGTTACGGATGTTCCCGGGGCCATTAAAGCGAAGAACAAACAGTACTGGGTATGGGGCTGGGACGGCATTACGAGCAATTATGCCTCGCTATATTGGGGCGATCAATCGTTTATCGGCGATATGCTTCGCTTCTACGAGGAGACGGCAGATGCGGAGTGGGGCATTGCGCACAGCTACCGCCATGATATGACTTTGAACAGTGTCAGCGCCCTTCCGGCGCAGAGCATGTATATTTCGCTGCTTCAGCAGTATTATGCGACAACGGGGAATAAGCAAGAGGTGTTGGACCGCTATGATTTTGTAAAACGGATCTTCAACCTGATTCTGACGCGCGAGGTGCAAGGAATGGGCTTCTGCGAAGGGGCTTCACTGTTCCCGGATTTTCCGGCGTTCATGCATGAAACGGGTACGAGCGATATTAGCAGTCTGAACAACACGATCTTCTATTGTGCGGCTCGTTCGATGGAATATCTGGCAGAGCTTGTAGGTGATCAGGAGACCAAAGAGCGCGCGAAAGCCGTCTTCAGCGGAATTGAGAAGAACTTTCTACCGCTGTTCTATGACGAAGAGAAGCAGTTCGTTGTCAGCTCTATCGATTCGGTGACGCTGCAGAAGCGCAATTCGTATAACTCCAATGCGGTCAAATGGGAGAGCCATTATTTAAGTGATTTGATGGACGAGGTGAATGCGGGAGCCCTTGAATTCTTCGCGAACCATATCGTCTGCAAAGCGGGATTGCGTGAAATTCCGGTCTGGTCGGATGCCTTTGATATGGACGCTAATCAGCTGCACTGCTGGTGGCCGGTGACCGGTGAGTACTTCATGCAGCTGGTCAATGACGGCAATCGCCCTGATCTGATTGAACAATGGATTGGTTGGGTGAGCTATTGGACCGGGAAGCTGACTTGCCCGGAGGGCATCTCTTGTTATATCGATACGGCTGAGCCGGACGTGGACCGCTGGAATACGGAGAATGGCACATGGCATGCCTATTCCATGCGAGGCTGGTATCAAGCGGCTATTCATGGCGTGGTCGGCGTTTCCATGGAAGCGGGAGGCTTAACCTTCCATCCGTATGCCGGGGAAGAGATGACGCTCGAGGGGCTCTATTATGGTGAACAACGACTAGATATCGCGATGATAGGTTCGGGTCCGTTCTTGGAGTCGATTGAAGTGGATGGTCAACTGCTCGAAGCGACTAATAAGCTGCCTGTGGATGTTACCGGCGCGAAAGTAGAGGCGGCTTCGAAGATAACGGTGCGCCGAGTTGCAACTAACCCTTACCCCGTATCCATTCAAAAAGCATTCGGCATCGAGCTATCGAATTACTCCTATGTGGACGGCGTCATTCGCGCGCAGATGGAAGGTGCGGGAACGAGCAGACTGAAGCTGATCGCGCAGCGAGAACCCGTCGTCACAATCGGGGGCAGGAGCGCGAGCGTGCAATATGATGCAGCAGCGGGCAAGGCAACGGTGGAAGTGGATTTGAAAGTCGGGCAACGTGAGGAATTAGTTATTCAGTAGATCGACTCTCAGCTTGCGAGCACGGGCCAAATGATGCTGAGAGTCGATAAATCCGACTCTCAGCACGCAAACACCGACCAAATGATGTTGAGAGTAGCAAAAACCGACTCTCAGCACGCAAACTAACCTGATAGTGATGTTGCTGGCAGCTGAGAGTCATCCAGCATAGGTAAGCGAGGTGCAGGAGCAGGACCTGCGTGCGAGTTCGCGCAAGAAGCCCACCCAGAGGTCTACATGCTAGCGAAATCAGCGAATATCGTGCAGGAGGAGATGTACGCCAGTGGCAATTAAGGGGTATTTGCAAGTAGCGGCTGATCAGCGGAGCTTCCAAGACGGGGAGGGAAAGCCGGTTTTCTGGCTGGGGGATACGGCTTGGGCTTGCCCGGGCCGAGCGACCTGGGAGGAATGGGTTGACTACGTGGATGCCAGGTCCGCGCAAGGTTTTAACGTGTTACAGCTCAACTCACTTCCTCAGCATGATGCGTATCAGCCGATTTTTCGAGAAGGCCGCCAACCATTTGCTCTGTTCAAAAAGGAGAGCGAGGATGGTCGGATCTTCAACTGGGATTATGAGGCTATTCAAGCTGATTATTTTGACATGCTGAAGAAAATGATCGCGTATGCCAACGGCAAAGGGATGGTAATTGCGCTGATCGTGCTGTGGTTCGAGCATGTACCGAATTCACGGCTTGATGTGATCCCCGTTCATCCGGGAATGACGGTGCAGCAGGCGATCCGCTACGGAACTTTTCTAATAGAGAAGCTGGAAGAGTTGAATATCGTATGGATCGTCAGCGGTGACGATGAATTCAAAGGTGAGGGGGTCGCAGCCTTCTATAACGAAGTCGGCATGGCAATGAAGGAAGCCGAGCCGTATGGACGACTGATCACGACCCACCCGGTGCATAAATCCGGCGACACGTACCATCATGCGAGCTGGCTTGATTTCAATATGGTGCAAAGCGGTCATGGGCTGAATCAGGACTATAATCTGGGCCTGATTCGTGAGGAATGGGATAAACAGCCGCCTAAACCGGTGCTTAATGCCGAGCCATGTTACGAGCATCATCCCATGAGCGGACGTGAACGGCGCTTCGACCGATACGGGGTTCGGCGCGCCGGCTGGCGAAGCGTGCTGGAGGGTTCGTTAACGGGCATTACTTATGGTGCCTATTGGATTTGGAACTGGGCGAAGAGCGGTGAAGCTCCACTTAACGGAACCCCATCACCATACAGCTGGAGAGATGCGATGGAGCTGCCCGGTGCCTTAGATCTGGTTCGTATGATGCAGCTGCTGACAGCTTTGCCATGGTTCGAGCTCAGGCCAGCATCAGAGCGGTTACGCAGTACGCATTCTTGTACAGTATCGGTGGCATGCACGGAAGCAGGCAGTCTACTGCTGGTTTATTTGCCGGAGAAATGCGAGATTCGTCTGGATTTAACCGGGCTCGAAGTGGAAGGGAAATCGGTAATCTGGTGGAGTCCGGAGAACGGAGTACGAATAGCGTCGACAGCGGGTCATCTCGACAGCAATGAATTTATAGGCAGTTCACCCTTTGAGAAGGATGGACTGCTAATCATTAGTTAACGCGGGAGCAGCAAGTGCTGCAGGAGAGAAGGGGAAGGTTACATGTACTCAGCGCCGATTATGTTATTGCTGGATACCAGCATGACAATGGATCATCAACGCATTCGGCTGGCCGTTTCGGATATTAACGAGAAAGGCTTCGATACGGTTTGCGTGGAGTTTCGCAACAATATCTATGATGAATATGATTCGCAGGGCAAGGCAGCGATTCAAGTTGTTTCAGAGGAATGCACGCGGCTTGGCCTCCAATTTCTGATGATTATGCCAATGCTCGGGCCAAACATAGTCAAGGAGCATCCGGAAGCACGCCAATCTTGGGCAGTCGAGCACAGCGGTCAAGTCATTGATAGTCGGTTTTCCATAGCCATTAAACGCGTGCATAATGTCGGATTCGTGAATACCGATCCCAGAGTCCGAGGGGTTGCCAAAGCGTTTCACATCATCAGAGATGAAAGCGGTCGCATCGTCGAAGCCTTCGACATTACGGACCAGATTACATTCACCATCGACATGAACATCGAGACAACACTCGCCGGTACTTGTGAGCAGGACGGAGAAATTCTAGTATACGCAAGGTATGATACGGATTATATGGATTTTGCATATAGCGGGATGCACAAATCGGTAGATTCGTTCTTGGAGCAGTATGAAGGCTTGCCGCAGGACGGTTATGCCATCGATGAATTCGGAGCGGGCAGCAGATCGAGCGAGGATGTTTATTTTGTCGGGGGTCATTTTCTTGCCGCGTTTGAAGCCAAATACGGCTATGATTTGCTGGACCGGATCTACCTGCTGAAGAATGAAGCGATCGATGCTTGTGCGGGAAACGTACGATACGATTACTATCAACTGACGATCGACCTCACGTACGGCTTGCAGAAATATGTCAAAGATCGCTACACGGAGCGTTTCGGCGACAACCTGTTCGGCGGCTTCCACAGCACATGGTGGGGAGAAGGCAATTCAGGGGATTTATGGGCAGGAAATATCGATTATTTCAGACTGACGGATAACTTGAGCGGCGGGTTTGTAGATGCGCAATTTGATGCCGAGCGAACGATGGTGTCCATGACGATGCTTGCTGAGTCGCTTGCCAAATATTCTTCGAGTGGAAAAGCCTACAATATGTGCTGGGATCGAAATACGACGAAGGAGAAACTGGACTATTACCAGCGCCTGCTGGCTGTGCGCAATGTGAGATGGGTCGGTCATGCGTACGGATACGTCGGTCCTTATGGCCCCGGATATCCCGATCACAGTACTTGGGAGGATACGAAGGTTTGCCTTGAACGGCAGAAAACCTTCCAGCAGTTTATTGGAAAGGCAATCAGCAGACCGAAGCTTGCGATGATGTATGTGTGGGAATCCGTTGCGTTCTTCAACAATGAGTACATGCATTACCACAGGCTTAGTATGAAGGCAGTTCTCGATAAAATGATGCAAGAACATTACGAAATCGATTTGATTCCGACGAGCGAAGCCGATTTGGAGCGGTATGATGCCTTAATTGTGCTATGGCCGACCATGATGCCGGAGGCTGCATGGGAATCGATTCAAGGTTATGCCGCAACGGGCAGAAGAGTGATCTTCATCGGTCCGCCGGCACAGTGTACAGTGGAGGGCCGCGACATTCGCAGCGAATTCGAACAGTTAACCGGCGCTCAGAGCGGGAGCCCATTCGCTGGCAGGCTCTATAACGGCGATTATGAATACGTCGAATGGGATATTTGGTTCGCCAAAACCAAAATCGACATGAAAGTCTTCCCGCTAACGCCGTTAGATGGCGAAACGACGCTGGTTCACGATGGTGACATCATAGGAGTCAGCAAATTGAATGTGGAATACTTCTCGTTTGAGATGCCGCTCACGTCGTATTTTGAAACGTTATTGGCTACGCTTACGCATGCACGTGAGCTGGATCTTCCTCCGGATCTACTCAGCAAAGTATCTTACGATGGTGAAAATGCTGTCCTCTCTATGACAAAACGATGGGGAGCGCGAATCAACTGCAGCTTTACCTTTAGAGGGAATACGATTGCAATTGCAGATGGCGTTCTCGTTGGCATTCGCTTGGAAGGGAACCGTGTAGTCGAGATCATTAGCGATGCGGATTGTACGATTGAAGTGAATGGCAGCAAGAGGGAATATGTGACGATTGGGTAGAGAATCGAGCGGTGAGGCCAGGCATTATAAAAAAAATGTTTGGTCTCTGCTTTTACCCTATTTACAAACCGATGGTCGGTTTATATAATAAGAGCAACAGCCAACAAATGGAAATGCACAAACCATACACCAACATGGAGGTATCCAATATGAAGCAAGAGGAACGCAGGGAGCAAACCATTCGCTTATTGCTGGAGGCGACTAAATCCCTTGTTCGAGAGAAGGGCTGCTCATCGTTAACGTTGAAGGACATCATGGAACGGTCGGGACTATCGAAGGGGGCCATCTTTCATTATGTGAAGAGCAAGGATGAATTGTTTGCCTGGGTGCTGCTCGAACGGCTTGAGGAAACGAACAACCGATTTATGAGCGAGGTGGGTAGAAAAGGCGGCGAGTTTGAAGGTCCGATGGGGAGTATTGCCGGTCGCTTAAACAGTTTGGAAGAACAGGATGACGTTACAAACAAAGTATTTGTTTATTTGCTTGGCAAGGAGGAAGAGCAGGCTGTAGCCGAGGCACTGAATCAATTCTATGAACGGTCTGTTCAGCTGTCTCGCAGTTGGATTACCGCCGGGCAGCAGCATGGCGTAATCCCGGAAGCCATCGATGCGGATCGTACGGCAGAGCTGTTCGTCTTACTCTCGTTTGGACTGCGAGTCCGCTCTTCATTCTCCATCGTGAGCGGTCATTTCAATGCCGAACATTTCATTCAGTTTATTGCCGGCATGCTTAAACCTACTAATTAATAACTAGGAGGAATGTGTATTATGGCACCTTTTATCGTATTGGCAGGTTCATGGTTCTTGTTTCGTTGCTTGGGATGGGTAGGCTTGTCCTACTTTGACGGCTGGCAGACGCCGCTTCAAGCAGCGGTTGCCCTTATGCTGCTGCTGACTGCGTCCGCTCACTGGGGGAGCAGGCGGCCGGATCTGATTCGGATGGTCCCACCGTCGTTCCGGAAACGAGAATGGCTCGTGACTGCAACCGGATGGCTGGAGCTTGCAGGAGCGGCAGCTATTCTCATTCCGTTCGTCGCTCCTGCCGCATCCGTTTGCTTAGCGCTCCTCTTCGTGGCTATGTTCCCGGCGAATGTACGCGCGGCAAGGGAGAAGCTTACGATCGGCGGCAGACCCGTGCCGGGACTTGCGCTGCGGACGCTGCTCCAGCTTATTTTTATCGCTGCCGTTCTGCTTGCCTCGCCTGTTGTTCAATTCTAATTAATACTGATACCAGCCATTTCCGATGACGGAGCGCTTCGGACCGGTATAGCCGGTTACAGGTACAGGAATACTAGGTGCCGCCGCTGCCACGCCTTGCACCATTTGTCCTGTTTTGTTGCAATCAGCCGGCGGGCCAATAAGTACGGTTTGCGTAATTGGCGCCAGCGTTTCCTTCACCATGGCTTCGTTAAGACAATAGGTATGTGCGAGCACATTCGCCGGAGTCAGTCTCAGCAGATCAGATCCCCCAATGAACTGAGGTACCGGTGCGTCGAATATGGCTAATACATGGGTATTATCCATCGTTGCGACTTCGTAATGCCACCATCCCTGCGGAACATTGACCACCTGTCCCGGTTGGCTGATAGGGAAGTTGAGCAGCTCATTCGTAAAAGGATTGATTAACGAGACAACCATCGCACCGGAGATCAGATAAACGAGTTCTGCCGCATTCTGATGATAGTGGGGCTCGATGACATTTCCTTTGCTCATGAAGATGTCCAGAAGCGATACATCGACGAGCGTATTCAACTGTTGATTGGATAACGTATTGATGTAGTTGCGGCCATCTTTTCTAAACGTGGTATTGTTATTGAGATTATAGGTGAATTGGACAGACGGGGATGTGTAGTCCATGTATGAAACCGTCATAGCTCTCCCTGCTTTCTTAGGTTAAATAGGCATTTGGCATGGGATATGTTATGACGGCAGCGGCAAGAAGGTGTTTCCGTTTTAAAGAATGCATCGTCTTCAAAGTGGTCGAACACGCCTTAAGGGGCGTTTTTTTGCGTAATAGATGTACTCGTTGTATGGTAAGTAGATGTTATAGAAGCAGGAAGGTGTTAGTTAATGTGGAGTGCGCTGCTGACGGCACTGATTGGAGGATTTGCATTTAAGCTGATGCATGCCCCGATTCCGTGGCTGCTCGGACCGATGATTGCGGTGTTGCTTGGAACAAATCTGCTAGGCAGAACCTATAAATGGCCGATGCAAGCGCGAAATGCCGGCATGATCATCGTTGGGTATACGATCGGTCTGTCGATGACAGCGGAAGCGCTGAGGGAGATGTCCTATCAGCTGCCGTCCATGACGCTGATGATCGTGTTATTATTACTATTTTGTACGGGAATCGCGTATCTCGTCTCGAAACTATCGCATACGGATTTCAAAACAGCGCTGCTAGGCAGCGTGCCGGGGGGGTTAACACAGGTCCTTGCGCTTGCGGAAGAGACAGAAGGGGTTAATCTGACGGTCGTAACCGTGACGCAGGTCATCCGGCTGATGATGATCATTATTTGCGTGCCGCTTCTCATATTTAATCCGATCTTCGGCCAAGCGCATACGGATGGAGCAGCGGCAGTATCGCAGTCTATAGCAGCCGCAGCTGCTGCTGATTGGAGCGGATTGTTTCCGAACATTCTCCTCTTCGCTCCGGTAAGCGTGGCTTGCGCTGTTCTAGGCAATAGGGTGAACTTTCCTACCGCCTATTTGCTCGGACCGGCTCTGGGAACGTCGATTCTACAGCTCAGCGGATTACATGGTCCGGCGCTGCCTTCACTCCTCATTGATGCAGCTCAATTCATGATCGGAACTTATGTAGGTCTCCTCCTGAAACCGCAACAGCTGCCGAATAAGCTTCGGACGATTTCGCTTGCGCTTGGAAGCGGGATGCTGCTGATTCTAGGCGCCTCTGCATTCGGATTTGTACTGACGAAGCTTCATCCGATTTCCATGCCTACAGCACTGCTCAGTCTAGCACCGGGAGGCATGGATCAGATGGGCATCATCGCGCATGAAATTCAGGCGGATCTGTCGATAGTGGCGGGTTATCAGCTGTTTCGCACCTTTTTTATTTTCTTCGCCGTTCCGCCGCTGCTTCGGATGTTGTTCAATTACAGCTTAAAGAAGCGAAAGAAGCAGGAAGAAGAATTATAGTCAGTTTCAGCCAAGACGTTCCGGAGGCGGCGCGAGCCTTACTTCGGGTAATAAGTGAAGCCCGGAAATTTGACGACAGCTTGCTCTTCTTTGCGCAGCGCGTCCAGCACCGTAGGACCGACATTCAGATTGCTCCCAACGAGGCTTCGAGGCGTAAGTGCCATCCATTGATTGAGCGAAATATCTTCGAACCGATCGCTCTTGAATATTTCAAGAAACCAGAGGGAGTTGCTGCCTGTATTCTGAATGTAATGGCCGTTCGCGAAAGGAACATAACCGACGTCGCCGGCTCTGTAATCAAAGGTCCGCGCTGTACCGTTCCCGGCAAACACGGTCATTCTTCCTTGACCGGTCAAATAATATTGCCACTCATCATTGTTGGGATGCCAGTGCAGCTCCCGCATGCCGCCGGGTTCAATTTCAACGAGTGCCGCAGCTACGGTTCGTGATATTGGGAAGTTGGTGGAGTCCACGATTCTGACATTACCACCTGATGATTTGACCGGCGTCTGGGCGAGTAAGCTGTGCTTGAAGGTTAGCGGCACGGTGCCGTATGGGGATTGAACGGCCTGATCCGCAATAGGACCTGGAATATTATCTTGATAAATGTAAACCTGTTCGTCTGGAATGGCGTCAAATGCACTTTGCGGTACGCCGAAGTTGGCGGACAACACGTCTTTGGGCGTATGAGCGAACCAGTCGGAAATGGTCAAGGTGTTCAAATCCGAGAAGCTCCCGTCATCGAAGACGAGCAGAAATTCGCAGCCTTCCTCTAATCCTTGAATGGAATGCGGCAGACCCGCCGGAAAATACCACAGGTCTCCCGGACCGACATCAGCAATGAAATTTCGCCCCTGCCAGTCCATGGACGTAATGCGCGCGCAGCCCCGTATCATATAGGACCATTCCGCTTGTTGATGCCAATGCAGCTCGCGAACGCCACCCGGTGTCAGGGCCATATTCACGCCGGCAAGTGTTGTTGCAATTGGCAGATCACGCACGGTAATTTCACGCGACCAACCGCCATGATTGAGCTGCATATGGGTATCGGAGAACGACATTTTCAAATTCGGCACTAAGCCTGCATCCGTTGCAGGAGGTACAAGCATATTCGGATTCTCCATATCTCTCATAATATCGCGCGGTCCTAAGTCGAGACCGCCTGCGCCATCGCTTCTGATCGGCTGCGGAATAACAAAAGGCTTCCTATCGTCCGGGGTAGGATTAGTCATGAACGCGATTCCTCCTATACTTTATCCTGAGTACATCCCCTATAAGTATGAGCGACAGCCTGGCAAGAAGACCAAATTCACCCCGTCCCTGACAATAGCTAAAGCGAATCTCGTTCGATGATAGAGTAAGCTACATTCGTACGCTGAGGAATGTCCCGGCCTTGGATGCTGGCGATTAATTGTTCAGCGGCTTTGCGCCCGATCTCGTCGACGTGAAAATCAATCGTAGTCAGCGCAGGATCCACATAGTGAAGAATATCGATATTATCGAAGCCCATGATTCCTGCCTGCTCCGGTACCCGGATATGATTCGCCTTCAGAAACCGCATCATGTCAAGGGCGTAGACATCGCTGCTGCATAGAATTGCGGGCTTCTCATCAGATTCCGATAGTAGCTGAAGCATGCTTTCCATGTAATCATAGTCCGTAATTACGGTATAACGGATATCCGGCAGCTCGGCACAGGCTTCGAGAAAGCCTTTAAGACGCTGCTCCGGAACGTAGATATTGCTCTTGCCCTTATAACGCAGCGGCGGACTTACGTACAGAATACGCTTATAGCCTTTGGAGCCGATATGGTGAACAGCAGTCTTCATCGCTTGTTTGTCATCGATCCAGACGAAAGGCACCTTAGTCGATACCCGATTGGCGAACGTGACGATCGGAACGCCGGATTGCTTCAAGAACGTATCGAACGTCGTGCCCATATTAACGGGTGACAGCGCAATGCCATCGACCTTGCGGTCCAGTAAATTGTTGATATATTCCATTTCAAGCGCTTTGTCCTTGTTGGTCAGCACAAGATAGACGAAATAACCGTGTCTTCTTGCTTCCGCTTCGAAAGAGTGGAACAGCTGCGAGAAGATGCGGTTATACACGTCGAAGAGCACGATGCCAAGCGTCTTCGTTTCTCCTTTGACCAAGCTTTGAGCCAGAAAATGCGGTCGGTACCCCAGTTCACCGGCAACCTTCATAATCTTCTCGCGAGTAGCTTCATTGATGCCGGGACGGTTATTTAGCGCACGATCGACCGTACCCCGAGTTACTCCGCACAGCTCCGCGATTTGTTTGCTTGTCACTTTCATCAGCTTCCGGCAGCTCCCGACTTTGGATTCATAGTTTTGCGATAATCGTAGTATAAAATGAGGGCTCCGGTCAATCCGTTCATGTGCACGGTGCGCGAAAATTTAAGGTGTAACCCACCAATAATAGCGTTTACAAAAATATACATGGCTGATACAATTAGAATCGTTCACGTGCACGGTAATGCCGTGCATGCCAAATGAATAGTCAATTCCATCTTGCGAACAACACAGCACTTATAGCGGAACCATAAACGAGCCTACAAGGAGCGATCGACAAATGGTTTATTCGAAAGCGCAATTATTCGATTCATCAGGGCAGCGCACGTACTCGGAGGAAGCGAAGGAAGCGGCTTTTCTGCTGGGCGGCATCGGAACGGGTAATATCTCGATCGGCAGCCGCGGCGAGTTTAGAGATTGGGAGATTTTCAATCGCCCGGGCAAAGGCGATCTGCTGCCAAATACGTATTTCTCCATCTGGGCGAAGCAAGAAGGCGAAGCACCTGTCGCGAAAGTGCTGGAGTCGAGACTGCCGCTGCCTCACAGCCGCTCGCATGGCTACCATCCGATTACAGGCGCCGGGCTTCCTCGTCTTGAGAAATCAACGATGCGCGGTGAGTATCCGCTCGTTTGGGTGGATTTTGAAGATAAGGAGCTGCCTGTACAGGTTTCGCTTGAAGCCTTCACGCCGTTTATTCCGCTGAATACGAACGATTCCAGCATTCCAGGCGCGTATATGACGTACACAGTCACCAATACATCGGATACAACAGTTGATGTTACGATTGCAGGCTCGCTGATGAATCCAATTGGCGGCATTAATTATGACTCATTCGGTAACTTGGATGTACGGAATACCGGCGGGAATTTCAACGAGTTCCGTGAAGATAACGGATTCACCGGCTTGAACTTCACATCGCATGCATTTGGTGATGGGGAGCTAAACTACGGCAGCCTTTCAATGGTAACGACGAATCCGAAGGTAACTCATAAACGCGCATGGTTTCGCGGCGGCTGGTATGATTTTCTGCAGGAGTTCTGGGATGATTTTGTCCAAGATGGTCAGCTTAATGATCTTGGCTACGATACGCCTTCCGAGAAGAACCGGACGGATACCGGCTCCCTTGGCGTATGCGAGACGTTGGCGCCTGGCGAGACGAAGACGTTTGGATTCGTGCTTGCATGGCATTTTCCAAACCGCGTCAATGGCTGGAATGATCATATATGCGTGAAGGAAGAAGGACGGCAAATTACGCAGAATTACTACGCCGGCTTGTTCGATAGCGCTTGGTCTGCAGCCTCTTATCTGGTGAGCAATCAAACTCGACTGACGCAAGAAACGAAGCTGTTCCACAGTGCGCTGTTCGAGTCCACGCTACCATCGCATGTACTCGACGCACTATCGAGCAACATCACGGTGCTCCGCAGCCCGACCTGCTTCCGGTTTATTGACGGACGGTTCTTCGGCTACGAGGGGTGTTTCGATCATCAAGGCTGCTGCGACGGAAGCTGCACGCATGTATGGAACTACGCGCAAACGCTTGCCTTCCTCTTCCCAGAGCTTGAGCAGAGCATGCGTAGAACAGAGTTTCTGACCGAAGTCGAAGAAGACGGCAAAATGAATTTCCGTGCATTCAAGATGTTCCAGTCCGAGTGGACGTGGCAAGGAACTTCTGCGCCTGCCGCAGCCGACGGCCAGATGGGCACGATCATGCGCGCCTATCGCGAATGGAAGCTGACAGGCGACGATGATTTCCTCCGTGAGCTGTGGCCTTCGATTCAGAAGACGTTGAATTATGCGCCGCTGCACTGGGATACGGATGGCGACCTCGTGTTTGATGGCGTGCAGCATAACACCTATGATATCGAATTCTATGGACCGAACCCGCTTACCGGCGTATTCTTCTTAGGCGCGCTTCGCGCAGGGGCTGAAATGGCTGCTTATCTCGGCGAAGAGGAAACTGCGAAGAAGTATGCGGCTGCATTCGAAACGAGCTCCAAGCGACTTGATGAGCTGACTTGGAACGGCGAGTACTATGTGCAGCGTCTGGAAGACGTGGATGCACATAAGTATCAGCATGGGATTGGTTGTTTGTCGGATCAGCTGCTCGGCCAGCAGCTTGCACATCTGTACGGGCTGGGTTATCTGCTTCCGAAGGAACGTGTGCAGAGCGCGATCCATGCGGTGTTCAAGCATAATTTCAAAGAGGATTTCTACAACCATGTCAACTGCCAGCGGACGTACACGCTTAATGATGAGAAGGGCTTAGTGCTGTGCTCTTGGCCGGAAGGCGGCCGTCCGAAGCTGCCATTCGTGTATTCCGATGAGGTGTGGACCGGTATCGAGTACCACGTGGCTACGCATTTGATCTATGAAGGCTTTATTGAAGAAGGGCTTACGATTGTAAAAGCGGTACGCGACCGTCAAGACGGATTCCGCCGCAGCCCTTGGAATGAGGTCGAGTGCGGCCATCATTATGCAAGGTCGTTGTCCAGCTGGGGACTTCTGATCGCGCTTAGCGGCTTCGAATTCGATATGGCTCGCGGTGAAATGAAGTTTAAGCCGGTAATTAACGAGGAGAATTATACCGGCTTCTGGAGCACCGGACGTGCGTGGGGAACTTACAGCCAGAAGCAAACTGATGGCGAGTATGAGGTCGACGTGAAGGTGCTGTACGGCGATGCTTCAGGCGTGAAAGTTTATGCAGGCGACAAAGAGTTTACCTTATAGGAAGCTAGCGAAGGCTGTCTCAAAAGTGCAACTTATGACTTTTGGGACAGCTTTTTTATGCAACAATCTATTCGGGGCTTCGTCTAGAAAGGAAAGGGTCGCTGTTTCTCCCTATTCATTCCAATAGACGAGGTGTTCGAATCATGAAGAAATGGTTGATCGGTACGCTGGCATGCACATGCCTCATAAGCTCGGGGAGCAGCTTCGCAGCAGCAGCCGAGGCGCAAGCTGCTGCTACTGCCATCACAGTTACGGTAAACGATCGCAGCATAACGTTTGATACCAAACCAATGATTGATCATGGAACCGTATTTGTCCCACTTCGTTTTGTCGTGGATGAGCTTGGCGGCCAAATTGCAGGCTGGAGCAACAATGAAGTAATCGTCACGAAAGGAACCACAACGATCAGCATGAAGATTGGTTCCAAGAAGATAACGATTGATGACAAGCAGCTCGAGCTTCAGGCAGCGCCTAAGTTAATGGATAGCCGAACGCTCGTGCCACTTCGTGTTCTCTCGGAGGTGTTCGGGGCCACAGTCCTTTACGAGAACCATCAAGTTCACATCCACACAGCTATTTCGGAGCCTATCTATGGCAATTCTATCGGCAATCTCAATAACGGCGGCTGGTATGTGAGTGACTTAGAATGGATCTATTACAACAATCAGAATGATAGCGGAAGGCTATATAAAGAGAAATATGACAGCTCGGAGAATCAGCTGGTCAGTGACGACAAGTATATTGGGGCTTTGAATCTCGTTGGCAAGCAATTGTACTACACAAGCGACAACAAGCTCTTCAAGTGTGATATCGATGGGGCGAACCGGACGCTTGTGCATGATTTTGGGCTGGGGGCAAATCTGGTATCCGTAGTCGGAGATTGGATCTACTATACGCAGGGCACCTATATGTATAAGCCGCTCTATCGGATGAAGCTGGACGGAACATCAATAGAGCTGCTCGAGAAATATCAGGTATCCAGCATCGCGGTGATGAACGGGAAAATTTACTATACGATCGAAGCGCAGAAGTTATTCGTGATGGACGCGGACGGGCGCAATAAGAAGAAGCTGCTCACGGGGGATTACATCACATGGGTCGAAGTGAAGGGACAATCGCTGTATTTCAATTTCAAAGGGAAGTTGTATACGATGCACACAGACGGTACGGCATTAACGAAAATTTCTGATCTGGATGCGCGCAATATTAATATTCAAGGTAATCGGCTCTATTTTAGCAACTATAGTGAATACGGCAAGAAACTATATCGGCTGAATCTGCTGGATCATACCACACTGAAGCTTAGCGATGATAAAGTCTATTATGTGCATATTTTGGATAAGAAGCTGTTCTTCTATAATCCTGATATCAGAGTCGTTGAAGAGATCGAGATCGAAGGGGCATAATAAGCTGGGCAGGGAAACCTGCTCAGCTTTTGCTTATGTCGCGCAATCTTGACGATCGACACGATCATCCTAGCAATCTACTGTTCAGCGACCGTTAAATTTGCTATCGTTGGTAGATACCAAGGTGAAGTAACGAGAGGGGGATTTCATATTGAAAGTACTGCTATTCGGTGCAACGGGCATGGTAGGGCAAAGCGCTCTTCGTGAGTGTCTCGTAGATCCACAAGTTACGGCGGTCACCTCAGTTGGACGGAATGTGACCGGTCAGATGCATGACAAGCTGATCGAGATCCAGCAGGCGAATCTACTCGACCTCTCTGCAGTCGAGAAGCAATTAACGGGCTTTGACGCTTGTTTCTTCTGTCTTGGCATATCGTCTGCGGGAATGAGCGAGGAGCGTTATACGGCGATTACCTATGATCTGACGCTCAGCGTGGCGAAGACATTGGCGCGATTGAATCCGCAGATGACGTTTATCTATGTGACGGGCAGAGGTACGGACAGTACGGAGAAAGGCCGCAGTATGTGGGCTCGTGTTAAGGGCAGAACGGAGAACGAGCTGCTGAGGCTGCCGTTTAAAGCGGCTTATATGTTCCGGCCGGGCGGGATTATACCTCGGCATGGCGTGAGGTCGAAGACCAAGCTTTATCAAGCGATCTACATCCTGATGAGACCGTTCTATCCGCTGCTGGAGAGAGGGTTCAAGAGCGCCATGACATCATCGGATAAAGTCGGACGCGCCATGATTGTCGTCTCGCAGCGGGGTTATGCTACTCCGTTCATTGAAAGCGATGATATCAATCGAATAGCTTCCCAACATATATGAACTGCGAGGAATTCCGATGTCGATGAAGCCGGCACAGCTTCCACAATCCATTCTGTTTGAGATCATTCTTGCTGTAATTATCGGTGGAACGGTCATAACCGCATTCTCACCGCTTTATGGGAATGGCATCATTAATGTCGTCGTTCCAATCGTTATTTTATTGGCCTTGAAGGCTGATTTTTTTGAAAAGCTCAAACTTTCCACCCTGCTGATCGGCCGAATTTTGGTAGTGGTGACCTTCTTAGGTTTCTTCCCGGATAATTGGCTTGTCCCAACCATTGTATGGCTGCTGCGCATCAATATCTTGGAAGCGACATTGACCGATTACAAGAATCGCAGTTATTACAACATTATCTCAGGCATAGCGTTGATCGCTTCATCCTTTGTTCTTCAAGGAGAGTGGCTCGGAACGTATTACGTCACGACAAACGAGGCCATGATTTATTGGGCGATTGCCTACACACTATGGAATTGGAACTTTGTCATCTATAATTTCAAGCAGCAGATCGGGTTCTACCATATTGCGGTGCTTATTGCCCCCATGCTGATTGTGCTCGGAGCTTGGAATCCGGGATTATGGCTAATCATGCGGGCTAACAGTTTGACGGTTGCGGGGATTTTTCAAATTTCATGCAAAAACTACCTCGAACAGAATCTCCGGAACGATTCGCTCACTGCATTCATTGCAGCGGTTAAGCGAAAACCAACGCAGCTTATCGTGATGTTTGTCAATGTGCTGCTCTGTATTGTGACGCTGGTTCTTATCGGAATAGGTTAACGAGTCGAGTCGTGTCATGTGTCGAGAGAGTCCCTGAGACTTTCTCGACTTTTTTGTGCAGCCATCGCTATTAACCGTGTAATTCGTAGTCTCCAAGCTTCGAAAATATGATGAATCTATGGAAAACAGAGTTGCTCCGAAGGGGCTGTAAAATTATGATGTGAATATGTAAGCGCATACAATATTGCTCATTCCAGCACTGGAAGAAGGGAGAGGCTTGAAGGTAAATTGGCATTAGAAGAAAGGACCAACTAACCGAATCACAAAGGAGAATAACAATGAAGAAGAAAATGACGCTTATCATGTTAGCCTGCTCCATGGTGTTCACCTTGTTTGGTTTCAGTCTTACTGTAGATCAAGGCTCGAAAGCAGAAGCCGCCGGCTACACACCGAAGCTGCCCAAAATGCCAGCGACATCGGCTGTTATTGTTCTGGACATTACGAAGGACAAAAGCGAGCATTCGTGGGAATCCACAGAGGCGCTGCTGGCAATCACGACGATTCAAGGGATCGTCAATCGTACGAGCAGTACGAAAATTTACTTGGTAAACGCGCCGCAGAAATGGACGGGCATCTGGAATCCTCCTGCGACAGATCAGTGGGCGCTCGACGATGGGCTCGTACCCGGTACGAAAACATACCCGACACTGAATCAATCCAAGCGTTTCCCGGTACTCAGCTACTTGGTGCAAAATTACGCTTCTTATATTAAAGGAAGTGTATTGTACCCAAGCTTGTCCACGACAGTAAATGACAGCGCCGTAATGGCGGCGATCACGGCTGCAGCGCAAACCGATGCGATTCCGTTGTCTTCGGCCATACAGAGCTATTTGTCTACGACAGAGAGCAAGACGTATACCTCGCTTGCGGACACACGCGGCTTTGCGAATGAAATCGACGCATTCCGCTGGGCCAAAGCGAACTACTTCAATGCGAATACGACAAAAGCATTCGTTGCTAAGCATGGCTTTAAGTATTGGGGCGGCAGCCCGGCGCTTGTACCGATGACCTTCGACTATTATGTGGCGAGCAAAGCGTTTATCTACAGCCTTGACGCGAACAAAACCAATGAGAGGGCTGAGGTCGCAAGCTTGCTGAATACAACGAACTACCCTGCAGGCATACCGGTGCTCGGCGAGATTAATGGTGAGACTTCGGAGCTGCAGGAAATCGAGGATCGCGGTTATTTCTTCACCTTCCTAGATGGTGCGAATTACTCCGTCCATAGCTCGTACGCATCTGATCCTGCGACGTTTACGGCACCAACTGCTCCCGCAGCATCGACAATCGACAATAACGGTGTCTACGTTGCCTTCTATGTCACCGATGGCGATAACCTGAGTATTGCGGAGTATAATCACCATAACTACTGGCGTAATTCACCGTATAAAGGTCAAGTTCCGATGGGCTGGTCCTTGCCGCCGATGCTGCTTGATCTGTATCCGAAGAAGCTGCAGTGGCTATCGGCGAACAATTACGCCAACAACTATGAGCTTATCGCCAATTACAATGATGGAAGCGCGCCAAATACGGCAGCAGGCGAAACGGCATTCATAACTGCGTATAAGGATTATATAAGCAATTCCAATGGGCTGTTTAGAACCATGAACTATTTTGATACTTCGGCAGCGTCGAATAGCATCATTACCACAATCAATCCTTACTTCTCCATTCGCGGCTACCAAGGGGGAACGAACGGCAATCCTGTTTCTTGGTCTTCCATTGGTCAGATTCCGAATACAACGATTAGCGGCTCCACGCAATCCACTGCAACACCGCAAGAGATCGCCAATGCTGCCAAATACGTAGCCGATCAAACTGCTGCAGGAACGCCTGCGTTTGTCGTTGTTTCGGTTGGAGACGGCGGTCACTCGGGGGACCCTTCGGAGGATGCTGCACTAGCGAAGGCAATCATGCTTAACAATGCCGGCGGCCGAAACTATCATTTTCTAAGGCCGGTCGATTTAGCGGCAACTTGGAAGGCTTACTCCTCTCCAGCAGCACCTTCAGGCAATTATGAAGCAGAAAGTGCAACATTGACCGGTGGAGTAGCAACCTATACGAACAGCTATGCTTCAGGTGGATCAATTGCCGGCTCGTTCTATCAGGGAGGGGCAATCAGCTTTGCTAATGTCGTGTCAGGCAGTTCCGTGCAAATTCGTTATGCGAACGGCTCGACGGTTCAAGGGAAGGCAAGCTTGTATGTAGGAGGCACGGATGTCGCGCAAGTAACATTGCCGCCGACAGGAAGCTGGGATACGTTCGGCACGGTAACGGTAAATGTTGCCGTAAGCGGAACGGTTAAACTTCAGATTGATGCCGATGATGCGGCGACAATGGGCGGAAGCTTCACAACAGCAGGCAATATCGATAAAATCACGGTTTCCGGCACGGGCGGAGGCGGCGGAGGTCAAACAAGCTTCGAGGCAGAGGCAGCTGCACTTGTCGGTGGAGCTGCAATCTACACGAACAGCGTTGCATCCGGCGGACAGATCGTCGGCAGCTTCTACCAAGGAGGTTCGTTGACATTCAGCGGAGCAGCGAGCGGAAGCAGTCTGACTGTGCGTTATGCCAACGGCTCGACGATTACAGGACGTGCAAGCCTCTACGTGAATGGTGTAGATGTGGCGCAAATCGTACTACCGACTACCGGAAGCTGGAATACGTTCAGTACGGTAACGGTGAGTGCAGCGGTTCAAGGCACGATTAAGATTCAGATCGATGCCGATGATGCGACTACGATGGGCGGCAGCTTCATTACAGCAGGTAATCTCGATAAAATAACGATCAATTAATGATGAAAAAGGATACAGCAGCGACTAACGTCGCCTTGCTGTATCCTTTTCTTATTTCACGGCCAGTTCATCTCGGACATGCTGGTTTTCTTTACGATATTGCGCCGGCGTAATGCCGTAGTTCTTCTTGAAGATCGCATAGAAGGAATTCAGTGCCGAGAATCCGGCGTTTCTAGAAATTTCTTCAATTGTCCGGTTCGTATCAACGAGCTGCCGTTTGACTTCTTCGAGGCGCAGCCCCGTAATGTAGTCGGACAAGGATTGGTTCATAATTTCTTTGAATAATGGCCGTAAATAGGGGACGGACATGCCCAGTGAATCAGCGACAAATTTGGATGAGAGATTCACATTGCTGATGTTGGATTCCACGATGTCGCGAATGTCATTCATTAATTTGGAATGGCGGTTTGACTTGGCATTCTGATTGGTCTCGAGCACGGAAGCGATTACCGAGTGCAGCCATTCCATAACGTTGCTGATTGTCTCCATTCGGTCAAGCTGCATCTCGATATGCGTGAAACTCCACAGATGCGGCTCGCTGTAATCATGCCGGATTTGACGGACGGTCTTGCCAAGGTTGAGCATGAAATGCGTTAATGCAAGCCTAGACTCGGAGTAAGAGTAAGGAACCAAATGCCCGACAAACTGCTCCAGATGAGAGATGCATTCCTCCTGATGGCCTAATCGCAGTTCAGACAATACGGCACGTTCCTGTTCTTCCGGATAAATATAGTCAGCGGCTCCCTCGCTCTGTACTTCAAGGAAGAAAACCTGCCCCCTCCCGCGTTTAAACCGCTCATTCGAACGTTCCACTGCATCCGAATATGCACTATGAAGAGAGGTGAAAGAATGACAGATTTCACTGATGACCACCGTAGCGGATAACGATAAATAGTGGTTGAAATGCGCTTGGATTTGATTGAGCTGCGGCAGTAAATCATTAGGCGCTACATCGCTCTCCAGATTGAACACAGCCGCGATATGATCGCCGTCCAGGCTGGAGGTTTCGATGAGGCGCGCTGCCGCAAGATCCTCTTTCACGATATTTTGCATCGCATATTTGATCAGACGCTGGTTGCGCGTGTTATTCGTTTCGCAGAAAGCCGTATAGTGGTCGATCCGGAATATGGCAGCACACAGACGATCCGGGTTCAACGAAATTTCCTGCTCCCGCAGCAGCTCCAAGATGCGATCGGAATGCTTCTCCGCCGGATGGAGCAGCAGCTCTCGAATGACGGATTCCTTGGATGCAAGCCGATTCTCCCGCCAATAGTTGGATAGCTGACCCAACTGGCTCCTCTGGCGATTAAAGATTTGGGACAAATAAGAGAGTTCATTATCGGTCTGCTGATTCGAATCATCTTGCGTGAGACTGAGGCTGGCATGGTTCTTCTTCACATCCGCAATTAATTCCTCGAGCGGGGAGTAGATGCGCCGCGACAACCGCCAGATCGTAATAAGCAGGGCTAAGAAGAATACCCCATAGAAAACGAATGTTAAATTGCGCAGGAGATGTAAATGGTTGAACAGTTTGTTCTTCGGAATGAGCTCTGTCATCGTCCAACCCTTTATGCCTTGGAAAGGAATTTCGACATACGCGAGCAAGTAATCATCGCCGCCAATATCTACGTTGGTCCAACCCTCACCAGGTTCAGATAATACCGGCAGCTGTTGCATGACCGGCAGTGAATTGCTGCTTGTTACGAGCTGACGTCGCTCGTCGAAGAACGCGATTTCGTTCGCAGTCCCGCCGTTTTGGAATTCATTCCCTACATAGGAATGCAGCTTCTTCATATCGACGTTTAAGACAAAGGAAGAGATGGAGCGGTTCGTTTCATACGAAATAATAACAGACAGCAGGTTCTTGGGCGCGGGATGGCCAATCGGAAACTTCGTGAGCTGCCGCGGCAGAAACGATACATTATACACCTTGTCCGTCGCACGAATGTTCGTGAGCACCTCTTTGTCCCAGAAGCCTTCTATGGGGAGGAGTCCGTAATTGGAAGTCAGTACTTGATTCGTATAGCCGTTTACAATGTACGCGGAATCAATAAACGGGTTGTATTTCAGCACATCCTTGAGCTTCACCCAGATTTGATTGTCTCGATAAGCGTCATTGAAGTTCTGCAAGGCATACGTTTCGAAATCGGTATTTCGGCTCCAATTGATGGCATAAGTCGCGGTGGATTCGAGCAATGAAGAAGCAATGCTGGCACGTTCCTTCATTAATACAACGGAGTGGTCGCCGATCTCCCCGGATGCCGAACGCGAGAACATGGTATAGATGGAGAAAGTGCTGATCGTCACTGCACCTAAGCTGATGCTGACAAAATAGAGCAGGATACGCAAGTAGGTTTGCCGGTTCTGTAGGCGTAGTAATAGTCGTTTGCGTGCCAAGTTCTTTTCCCTCCGTAGGCCTTTATGCTAGCGCTTATTATAGCATAATCGTTGTCGGCTAACGCGAAAGACTAGCATTTCTTATAGCTCTCGTTTTATGACCTTTGTTTATCTGATGAATCTATGCTTTTCAGATGTAGTTTTCCGAGCAATTTAGATTCTTCTGTTCTTCCAGGCAATATTCATAAGAGGTAGGGCTTGATAGGCTTAGGTTGTACCCGAAACGATGAGGGTCAGACACAACGAGTGCTGCACGAAAGGAAACGATGAGCATGTACGCTAACTTATGGAAGACGATGAAGAAGAGCCCGTACTTATTTCTGATGGCGGTGCCCGGTATGCTGTTTCTGTTTCTATTCAATTATGTTCCTTTGTACGGAATACTCATTGCCTTCAAGAATTTCAATATTTCCAAAGGCATACTGGGAAGCGAGTGGGTAGGTTTCAAGAACTTCGAGTTTTTCTTATCCTCGGATAAGCTGCTTCTCGTCGTGAAGAACACGCTGTTTCTGAATGCCTTGTTCATCGGATCGACGACCGTGTTCGCGATTGCGATTGCCCTGTTGTTAAATGAAATCCGAGTGCAATGGTTTAAGCGCGTCTCCCAATCGCTGATCTTCCTGCCCTACTTCATGTCCTGGGTCGTCATCAGCATGATTGTGAATGCTTTCCTAGGCGGGCAGGAGCCTACCTTGAACCACTGGTTAATCTCGCTTCACTTGCCCGAAGTCAATTGGTATTTCAATGCGGAGCTGTGGCCGTACATCTTAACCGTCATCCGAGTTTGGCAAGGAGCAGGGTATCTGGCGATTATCTACTTAGCCGCCATCTCCGGCATACCGGAGGATATGGTTGAGGCGGCCAGAATGGACGGAGCCTCCCGCTTCCAAATCATGCGACGGATCACTCTGCCGCTGTTAACGCCTACCGTCTCCATATTGATTTTACTTGCGGTAGGACGGATTTTTAACGCCGATTTCGGGATGATCTACGCCATTATTCAAGATAATTCGATCCTGTTCCCGACTACGGATGTCATCGATACGTTCGTGTATCGATCAATGAGGCAGCTGCATGACTTCGGTATGTCATCGGCCGTCGGTTTGTTCCAATCGGTGATGGGTTTTCTATTCGTACTGCTTGCTAACGGCCTCGTGAAGCGATTCTCGCGAGATTCCGCATTGTTCTAGAGAAGGAGAGTATGCAACATGAAAGAAAGTCGCGGCGATCAAACCTTTAAACTTATCTCTTACCTATTTATCGCGATGTTTGCCTTGTTTTGCCTGATTCCGTTCTGGCTTATGATTGCAGGCTCGCTTAGCACGGAGAAGGAGCTGCTGTTAAGCGGTTACTCGCTCATTCCGAAGGAACTGTCGACGGCTGCTTACGAAGCAGTACTTCGATCACCGGTTATTAAGTCCAGCTATATGGTCACTGCGTTTATTACCGTTACCGGAACGTTGATCGGTCTAACGATCAGTTCTATGCTGGCCTACTCCATCGCAAGCCGGCGGAATCCGCTGCGTAACGGAATCGGATTCTATGTGTACTTCACGATGCTCTTCCAAGGGGGCATGGTGCCGTTCTATATTCTAATGTCCAACTGGCTTCACTTGTCCGATTCATTATGGGCACTCATTCTGCCGATTGCGGTTCAGCCTTTCTATGTTTTCCTCATGGTTAGTTTCTTCCGGACGATACCGGATGATCTGGAGGAAGCGGGGCGAATTGATGGTGCTAATGAGCTGACGGTGTTCTTCCGCATCATCGTTCCGGTGTCGAAGCCGATTCTCGCTTCTGTCGGATTGTTCCTTGCACTGGCCTATTGGAACGATTGGTTTATGGGCCTTCTCTTCATCACCGACGACAGCAAGTTCCCGCTGCAGCTTGTGCTGCGTCGTTTGATTTCGAACATCGAAGCGTCCAAGCGGTTAATGCCTGCGGGTGCAAATTATGTCACGAACTTCCCAAGCCTCGCCGTTCGAATGGCGACGACGCTTATCACGATCGGGCCGATCGTGCTGCTGTATCCGCTGCTTCAGAAGTATTTTGTCAAAGGGCTGACGATTGGGGCCATTAAGGGCTAGACAGACGGCTGTTCCTGGGTTTAGGCTCAGTTAAGCGTATATAACTTAGAGGGGGATTTCGCGATGATTGCAACTAAGAAGGGGTTCATGAAACACAATAGGATGCTCGCCATGATGACGATCCTAATCCTGATTGCAACTGTACTCTCGGGCTGCGGCGGCAATAATGGTGCCAATACGCCTACTGCGAATGGGGCAGAAGAAACGAAGACAAACGCTCCAGCCAATGATACGGGCTCGGTTGAAACGGTAGAAGTGAAAGGATTATTTCCTGGAGATCCCCCGCAGGATTTTGACACCGTGCTCTCGGCAGTGAACGAGAAGCTGGCGAAAGATAACGTTGGCGTGAAATTAAACATTCAATTTATTCCATGGTCGGATTATGGCGATCTTGTTTCTGTCAAAGCTTCCGCCGGCGAAGATTTCGATATGTTCCTGGATGCACCGTGGCTGCACATGAACCAAATGATTACAAGCGGCTCGATCATTCCGCTGGATGAATATATTAACAGCGATAAAACACCGAATCTGGTTAAGGCCATTCCGCAGCAAATGTGGGAAGCGAACAAGTTCGAGCGTAAGATTTTCGGTATTCCGCTCGGTATCGCACAAGGGAAGATCAATGGTTTTGTCATTCGTAAAGACCTTAGAGAGAAATACGGATTAGGTCCTATCAAGAGCCTGCAGGATATGGAAGCTTTCTTATATAAAGTGAAAGAGAACGAGAAGGATATCACGCCATTCGGCATGAATGCAATGGATGCCAGCTTGCTCTGGGAGAATTATTTCTCCGAAACTTCATGGGAAGCGCTGAACAAATATATGCCGATCGGCGTATCGTTCTTCGTAGGCACTTCAGAAGGCAAGATTACAGCATTGACAGATGTACCGGCGTACAAATCCTTTACGGAGAAAATGACGAAGTTCTATAAAGACGGTATCTTTTCCAACAATATCGCACAAGAAGAGAATGCTCCTTCGCTCTTCAATCTGGGCAAGTTCGCTGCGATCAAATACGTAGCAGACGGCGAAGAAGGCAAGAAGTATCTGGATGCGCTGAAGCTTCCGGGTGCGCAGCTGGAGATCGTGCCGGCCTACAACTTGGATACGCCGAAGCCTTATTCCGACTTTAAACAATGGAACTTCCTTGTCGTGAACAAAAATTCGAAGCATCCGGAGAAAGTGCTTGCGCTGTCCGACTGGTTATCCGTGAAAGAGAATCATGACCTGCTTGAGCTTGGTATTGAAGGAAAGCATTGGAAAGCCGTCGGCGACGATCAGTACGAAATCGTAGAAGGCAGCGGCTATTCTTTCCCCGGATATGTGCTGACTTGGAGACCGACGCTTGTTCGGACTTCCGTTACCATGATGCCGGATGATAAGAAATGGTTCGATTATGCGCGTGATGCAAACAACTTTACGGCATCTCCTTATGATGGTTTTGTAGCCAACACAGATTCCATTAAGACCGAGCTTGCCAAAGCGACACCGATCGAAACCGATATTCTGAAGCCGCTCGGACTCGGCGTGCTGGATTCCTCGAAAGGATTTGCATCTGCCGTCGATGCGGCCAAAGAAGCAGGAGGACAAGTCATCGTTGACGAATTGAATAAGCAATATGCAGCGTTTACAGCAGGGAAGTAAGGGGAGCCAGTAGGGAAGGCGGGGCATTGTCCCGCCTTTTCTGTTTACAAGCAGCATAAGGTGGACAGTCGTTCCATCTAGCACAAGAACTCTCGAGAGGGGCTTGTTAAATGAGCAGTCGTATATCGCTTAGCGGCAGTGAATGGACAGTGACCGGATGGAATCGCAACCAGTGGAAGCTTGGCATGAGCATGGAGCTGGGCTTTAGCATCAATCCGATGCTCCCGGCCATTAAGGCTAAGGTTCCAGGGGCAGTGCAAAGTGATTTAATCGCGTCTGGCTGGCTGCCCGATCCAAACGAAGGCTTGCGCAGTATGGAGCAGGAGTGGGTGAACCATCGGGATTGGGTGTATGAGCGAAGGTTCGAGGTGCCGGATGGCTGGATGCAGGACCGCTGCGAATTGGTGTTTGAAGGATTGGATTATAGGGGACTCATCTATCTAAACGGCGAGGAAATTGCAGAATTTGAAGGGATGTTTCTTCCGGTAACGATCGATGTTGCGGCTAAGCTGCGTGTAGGGGCGGGAAATGAGAACAGGCTTCAGCTTGTATTCCTGCCGAGTCCTGAGGTGGATGGGCAGATCGGATACTCGAATGAGATCAGCAAGGTGAAGTCTCGCTTCAATTACGGCTGGGACTGGTGCCCGCGCATCGTGCCTGTTGGGATATGGAAGGATGTAAGTTTGCGGACTTACTCTGCGCTGAAGCTGATTGATTGCTATCCGAAGGCTGTTCCGGCCGAGGATGGCGACGGCGGTACGGTGTTGTATAGTGTGGAAGCTGAGATTTGGCGGCCCGGAAGCTACATGCTGGCTTATGAATTAGTCGATGCAGAGGGCGATATCGTACATAGGGAAAAGAATACCTGTGAGCTCCGTCGCGGCGGAATACATCGAATAGAGCATGAAATGTCCCTTGAAGCTGTTCGCCGCTGGTGGCCTAATGGCTATGGGGATCAGCCGCTCTATCAGGCGAGAGTCACCGTTTATGATGAGGAGGATCGAGTATGTGCCGCAGATGGGAAGACGGTTGCTTTTCGCACGCTTCGGTTTGTTCAGAACGAGGACTCCCCTACGGATGCACTGCCTTATACGCTGCTGGTGAACGGTATGCGGGTATTCTTGAATGGCGTGAACTGGGTGCCGATTTCACCGTACTTCGGCGGCGTAACGAGCGAAGATTATGCGCATTACCTGGGTCGTTTTAAGGCGATGAACGTAAATGTACTCCGCGTATGGGGCGGCGCGATTACGGAGAAGGAAGATTTCTATGCGTACTGTGACCGGAATGGGCTGCTCGTCTGGCAGGAGTTTCTGCAGTCCTCAAGCGGGCTGAATAATTGTCCGCCGGATAATGCTGCTTTTCTGAAAGAACTGGCGCGCGTGTCGCGGGCGGCCGTCTTCGAGAAGCGCTCGCATCCAAGTCTGATGGCATGGTGCGGCGGCAATGAGCTGATGTGGGAGAATTTCTCTCCGGTCGATGAGAGACATGGGAACATTGCGATGCTGAAGAGGCTGGTAGAAGAGCTGGACCCCGGTCGTCCGTTCTTCCCGTCAAGTGCGTCCGGCCCGAGATTCGGCGCAACCGAGGAGGAGTTCGGCAAAGGGCTTCATCATGATGTTCATGGTCCGTGGTTGTATCTGGGGGAAGAGAACCACTATCGATTCTTCAATCACAATGACAGCTTGGTGCAGACGGAGACAGGAACGCCGGGAACCTCAAGGGTGGAGCGGATTCGCGGGTTAGCTGATCGCATGTCCCCATGGCCGCCGACGAAGGAGAACGCCTATTGGCTGCATCGCGGCGCATGGTGGATTCAGTGGGAGCAGCTCTCCGATATGTTTGGTCCTTGGGACAAGGAGCGGGATGAGCTGGAGCAGTACTGTCAGGCTAGCCGGTATTTGCAGCTGGAATCGCTGCGGTACATGGCGGAGGCGACACGTAGGAGAGAGCCCAGATCCTCGGGCTTCATTATTTGGATGGGCAATGAACCATTCGCCAATAATGCCAACACCTCCATGCTTGAATATGACGGGATGCCAAAGCCGGTTTACTATGCAATGAAGAAAGTGTTTGGCGGCTTGCATGTATCTGCGCAGTATGATTGCCTTTCATACCGTGCTGGCGAATCGTTTGGCGGCGAGATTTTCCTGCATGCGGATCGTGCGGATCAGCAGTCGGTGCCATTTGCAGTGGAAGCACAACTGGTGCGGGCAGACGGACCGGTACTTGAGAGCCAACGCTTCTTGGTTTCAGTCGGGCGTGTGAACGATTATATTGGCAAGCTGGAATGGCAAGTAGAGGATGTGCCGGGTTCTGTGCTGATCTTGCGTTTGGCTGTATGCGACGAGCATAATCAGCAGATTGCAACGAATGAGTACCTGTTTACCGTGAACGCTGCTTGTCCGCTTGAGCCGCTCAGGAGACTGCCTTCGGCAGATGTTCGCGTTCGTCAAGGCGACCTTCCGGAACAGCTCATTTTGGTCAATCGCTCAGAGTTTGCCGCAGTTGGCGTGTATTTGATTCAGCGGGATGCCGGACAGCTTATTCATCTGGATCGCAATTATTTGACTTTGCTTCCGGGGGAACAACTTACCGTTACTTCGATGAATGGTCCGGTGACGCCGGAGCAGTTCTATGTAGAGGGAATGAATTTGGGTTGACGACGAATTTTATGCGGAATGAACAAGGATGGCCCTGGGTCATCCTTGTTTGCTGTCTCTTAGGATTCAATCATCCCCGCATCTCGGACGTTGATGACGACGTTAACTTTGACGGGAACTGTAGGATAGACGGTTTTCCAATCGAGACGTTTCCAAGCTTCATATGGCATGCTGTTTCGCACGGCGATGCCGAAACCTAAACTGTCGGTGCCAAGCGATTGCAGCCGGTTAACGATGATCTGTAATTCTTCATGCAATGCCTTCGACATATCTTGCTCCAGCTGCGTGAAGGGGGTATCTTTGTCCAAATGCTGTTTGCCTTCATATTCGAGGATAACGCCGCTAACTCGGACGTTTACCGTAACCTCGTGCGAGGAACCGACTTTATTAACGGAGATCGAGCGTTTCGTAATCAATTGAGAGAGCATGGCCCTTTCTTGTATGCCCGTTACGCTATTGGAAAATTTAATGAGCAGCTCACCGTTCTTCACGTTTCTGAGCAGCACGAAGAACGGGACAGCCTCGTCGGAAGCCATCTTTCCCTTATAGCTATCTCCACTAAACAGTGCGATCCCATCAATTTCTACATAGTCTTTCTCCTGTGCAATGAGCGGCAGGATCGGATCGATGCCGTCATCGTAATAATCGCGCACAAATTCGTATAGGCCGCCGGGAGGCACTTCGTTTATTTTACTTTTCTGCTCGACGAGAGCGCTGATATGATCGCTAATCGAGGGGATGCCAGGGTATGGATAAGTTAGTAAATGAACAGAGTTCCCATTTGCAACGACGATACGGATCTTCTCACCAACCGAATAATCCCGACGATAGGAATCCAAGTATGTCCATATGCCGGTTGCAGCTAGTTCATTGCCGAAAATCAAGTTTTGCAGTTGGCCGGAGACGAGTATTTGGCTTGTTTTCAGTGAAAGCTTGCGGCGTGCTTCCTTTGTAGACTCCGATTCTGTTTGCAAATTGGTTACTTGTATCTGTCCCCCGAGGCCAATACGGGGTATTGCAATGGCAACCGAGATTTTGTGACCTTTCGAATTGCCATCCTCTTGTTTCACCGCATCGATAGCAGCGCTGGTTACCATTCCCAAGTCCTCAAGCTTTTGTTCTTTGATACATCCGGTTAGCAGGAGGAGCAGAAGCAATATAAAACCTCGTTTATACATGTTTTCGACGCCCCTTACAATGATGAATATATAGGAGTACAAGCAGCAATGCCGGCAGAAGGAACGCGACCCCGATTTCTGTAATTCCCATATAGTGAAGCAATCGTTCTGTTTTCTGTAAATCACCGCGATTCCACGTCACGGAAATCGCAGCGAGAAGTGCAAATGCCAGATAAGGAATAAGTCTTTTCTTTGCACTTGCCACCATGGTTTTGACCAGTTCAATTGCCGCCCAAAGATACATGGTCGTAATAATAAGTGCCCGCAGCAGAAAGAGATTGAAGATGAAATCATCGACGCGCTGCACGAACGGGAAGCGGATAAACGATAATGTATTTAAGGACGGATAGGCAAGCTGTTTCAACTGTTCAAAGCTATAGAAGCTGAAGGTCAGGAGGGCAATAAAACAATAAACCAGCGTCACAACTAGGTTTCCGATTTGAAAACCAGTCATTAAGCGGGTCTTTTTGCCTGAATAGGGAAACAGCAATAGACTTAATTCATAGCCTAGAAATGCAAAATAGATGTTGAGTATACCCCGTAAGGTAAGCCCCGCATCTTTGAACATATAAGGTGTGAAGCGAGCAAAGCTGAATTGATTGAGTAACGTTTCTGGTACCAAAATAAGCTGCCAGAACACACAAACAAAGAAAATCACGGAAGCCGTGGCGATACCGATGATGCCTTTGCTAAGCATCAATAGAACTAGAGCTCCGAGCAGGATGTATAAGTAGAGAGGGTTTATCGTCGGAAACGACGTGGAACGCAAGATAAGTAAATACTGCTTGCTGATCAGGACGCCTAACACGGTCCATTGCAGGGTAAGCAAACTGAAGAGCGGAACCGCAATGCCGGAAGGCAGTACGCGTCTTGCGATCTTATAAATACTGACACCTTTGCCGTACCGATAGACTAAAGCAATCAGCCATAGATTTAGGGATGCGATCGCACCGAATCCGAACAGGGCCAGCCACCCATTATAGCCAAATTCTTCGGCGAGAAGGCGCGGCATTTCGAACGAAATAATGCCGTACTGCAACGTAATGGCCAGGATAATGACTTGAGAAAAGGTTAGTTTCGCATTCATATGGAACTCCTAGCTTAAGGGCGATTTGACGTGCTTTCTGGCTTTATCTATCCATTGCACCGGCGCGCGTACGATTATATCGAGCCAATTGCCGGGGGACATGTACGCACCGGCACCGCCGAAGGCATTTTTACCGGACAGCTGGATGACGAACAATGCGAGCCCGATAACGAATCCGAAGTTGCCAAGCAAACCGGCCAGTACGATGATGCCAAACCGAAACAGCCGAATCGCCGAGCTCATGGAATAGCTCGGAATGACGAAGGAGGCAATTGCGGAAATCGAAACGGAAATAATGAGAATGTTGCTTGTTATCCCTGCTTGTACGGCAGCTTGGCCAATGACGATTCCTCCGACGGTACCGATGGTTGTCCCGACCTTGGTTGGCAGACGGGCTCCTGCTTCTCGCAGCAGCTCGATGGTGAATTCCATAATAATGGCTTCCATTAAAGGCGTAAACGGAACCTTGTTACGAGACTCCATCAAGTTATTTAGCAGCGAAGGGGGAATCATCTCGTAGTGATAGGTGACAACAGTAACGTAGAACGCCGTAAAGCCCAGCGTAATAAACAATGCGATATACCGCAGAAGCCGTATAGCGGAAGAGACAAGCCAAGACATATAGTAATCGTCCGTTGAGGAGAAAAATTCATAGAAGGTAGCCGGTGCGCTGAATGCGACCTGGCTTCCGTCCAGCAGGCCGACTAATTTGCCTTTAGCAAGCTTACTTACAGCTACGTCCGGACGTACGGTTGTTAGAAACTGCGGGAAAACCGTGAAACTTCTGGGATCCAAATATTGCGTGAGCGTGTTCGTATCCAGTACGGTATCCGTGTGATTGCCACGCAGTTTCTCGTACATCAGCTGCACATCATCAGGGTCGGCTTCGCCTTCGAGATAGAGAAGCGACATCGTAGAGCCTGATTTACTGCCGAGCTTGAAGGAGAGCGATTTTAACCGCGCGTCTTGCAGTCGTCTGCGGATGAGGGATAAATTGGTGCTTAGCGATTCCGTGAACGAATCCTGCGGTCCGCTGATGACGGTTTCAGTATCCGATGACGTGATGGAGCGGGCATCCGGCGAATACGAGTCGTACAGATAAGCTTGCCCGCCGTAGTAAATGGCAACTTGCCCGCCAAGTATGCCTTGCGTTACCTGCTCCGAAGTAGCGGCTTGGACATATTGGCTTTGCGTAAGCTTCTCTTTGATTACAGCTTCGTGGTTGTCAACTGCACCGAACGGTTCCAGCACATCTTTGCGCAGTTGTTCTTTTCCCGTCAGATGAGCGAAATAAATCAGATCTATGGCATGAAGGGGAAACTTCTGATGCACGAGGTCCGCACAATGATCGAGCGCTTGAAGCGTACGGCTAAGCAGTTCCGGTTCCGTTTTCTTCCCAGCATCCTTCACAACGAATTCCACACTTTCTTCGTATCCTATAATGGCTTCGCTTTAGTATGAAGATCGGCTGGGATTTTTATGCAAATAGAAGGGTCAGCACTGTATTAGGTAGGATTAGCTGCAACGGTTCGTTGGCTGATAATAGCCGCTTCGTGGTAGACTAGGATAAAACGGGTAAATGAAGGAGTCTCTTCAGCATGAAAATCATGAAATACATCCTTTCCGTTATTATTCTGGCAGCTTGTGCTGCAGTGGGCGTTATCTATGCTTCTTCCTCGTCCTCCCAGCCCGCTACCGTGAAAAATATCGAAGCGGAATGGGCTTTTACGCAGGATGGCGGGCAGCCGGATCAACTGCTTATAGGCGTGATCAATGACGCAGAAACCTCTCTTGATATCGCGATCTACAGCTTGACGAAACCGGACATCGTCGATGCGATCAAGAAGGCTAAGAAACGCGGAGTTAACGTTCGGATCATCACCGACAAGACGCAGTCAGGCGGCAAAGCACAGAAGGAAGCGCTCAAGCTGCTCGGCAGCGCGGGCATTCCGATGAAGGTCAACAAGCACAGCGGGTTGATGCATTTGAAAATGACGATTGCCGATGGCGCAATAGCGACGACAGGTTCGTTCAATTATTCGAAATCGGCAAGCACCGACAACGATGAAGTGCTGATGGTGCTTCGAAACAGCGAGGTTGCACAGTCCTTCGCAGCGCAATTTCAAGAGATGTGGGAGGACACGGGTGGGTTTCAAGCGATAACGCCGATTATCGCGGAGGATGCACTTGAAGTTACATCTCCGTTAGACGAAGCAGAGAATTCCGCCGTTACTCAAGATGCAAAATCAGCATCAGACAAGACCGTTGTTTATCGGAGCTGCGCTGCCGTCAAGGAAGCCGGCAAAGCCCCGCTGCGCAAAGGCGATCCCGGCTACAGTACGAAGCTTGACGGAGATCGCGACGGCATTGCTTGTGAGAAATAGATCGGAGAGAGCCCGCCTCGTTGCGGGCTTTTTTGATGCTTTTTTCCTCGACATAACTCGACAATATTTAAGCTTTCGCTTAGAGGATTTGCCCGAACGAATGTCGAATAAATGCTAAAAGAAGGATAAATATGTTTACGACTTACAGCTGGGGAGTTGACTGCCAATGAAAACCATTCTTCACAAAAGAATCAAGCTCCATATGTTAAACAGCAGACTCCGTATGCTAGGTGTCGTTTTCGTACTCATCGTTGGTGTTTTCTGTACAGCTATCTTCTCCTACTTCGAGCAGGATCATCAAGAACGCGATATTCATAATCAATTGGAACAAACGATTCGACTGCAGCAGCAGTATATTGATAAATGGATGTCCGACCGCATGTCGGAAATGAGTATGATCGCCAGCCTGTCTGCTGTGAAGAAATGGGAGCTTACTGAAATTGCTTCTGTTCTTAACTTATCCCAGAGCAAACATGCAGAATTTAAAGCGATGGGTTTGATCGATAATGAAGGCTACAGCGCTTTATCGAAGAGTGATTTGAATGTGAAGGACCGTCCTTATTTTATCGCTGCACAGCAAGGCCAAGAGTCCATATCAGATGTGATTGTATCAAGGAAGGATGGCAAGCGGATCATCGTGTTCGCTGCTCCTGTACTAGACGCGAATCAACAGTTCATTGGCGTTGTCGCGGGTACGGTTGATCTCACGACAATCGAGCATTTAATGAAGCAATTCGTGTACGGCAAGAGTGGACAAACCTATCTGGTCGATTCGGATGATCAATTAATTACGGGCGCAGGCGCAGGAACGGTTGAATTCGATTCGAAGGCGATTGATTCTGCCATCGTAGACAGGGCAAAGACGAGCAGCAAGTCCAAGTCAGCTTATACGAACTACCGTGGTGAAACCGTCTATGGTGCGTACACTTATGCGAATAACGGCAGATGGCTGGTAATTGGTGAAGCGGCCAAGGCAGATGTATTTGCTTCGCTCTATACCGAACTCAAATATACGAGTCTATTTATTCTAATCGCGATGGCGGCAGCGGTGTTCATCATGTTTCGAACGGCCAGGAAGATTACAGATCCGCTGAACCATTTGCTAACAGGCGTGAAACAGATCAAAGAAGGCGGATACCATTACCGCATCGAACCGGAAGTATTCAGAAACGCAACGCTGGAGTTTCAGCAGCTGTGCAAATTGTATAACTCCATGTCGGATACGATTTTGGAACAGATCGGGGCTCTCAGTACGGAACGAAACTTTGTCTCTTCGATCATCGAGACGGCTGCTTCTCTTGTTGTCGTCATCGATCCGGATGGTCATATCATTCGGTTTAATCAAAGCTGTGAACAAATTACAGGTCATGACTCTCAAGAGGTTCAGGGGCGTTCGATCTTTGATTTTCTGGTTCCGATTGAAGAACAGTCGGCTGTCCGCGTGCATTTCTATAACCTGATAAGTGCGAACGGGAAGATTCGTCATGAGAATCATTGGCGGACACGGACCGGAGAGCTTCGGCTGATTGCTTGGTCCAATACGATTCTGAAAGGGCAGCAGGGCGAGCGTGATTCGATTATAAGCATCGGCATTGATGTTACGGAGCAGCGTTCGGTTGAGCAGGCAATGATTGAGAATGAAGAACGGATTCGATTGCTGGTCGGGTCGATGGACGAAGTGGTGTCTACCTTTGATAGGGAGTTGAAGCTCACGGGCATATACGGCAGATCGATGGATTCGATTATCCATGATCCGCATGCATTCTATTCCGGCAAAACCATTCATGAGCTGCTCAATGCCGACAACGCATGTCTCCATGAAGAAGCTCAGCAGAAAGCGCTGCTTGAGAGACACACCGTGCTCGACTGGTCGATCAGCTCGCCAACAGGTTCTACCTATCATCAAACCTCGTACTCGCCTTTACGTGATAACGGCGGCCAGGTGAAAGGTGTCGTCTCCGTCAGCCGAGAAGTTACGCAGCTGAAGCTAGCAGAAGAAGCGTTCAAGGTGACTCAGACCCGCTTGAATAATATTTTGGAAAGTATTACAGATGCTTTTATAGCACTGAACAATGACTGGACGTTTTCTTACGTTAATAGTGAAGCTGAGCGAATTCTTGGCAAGAATCGCGAGAACATTATGGGCAGACTGCTGTGGGACTGTTTCCCTAAGATCATCGGAACTGCCATATTCAGCTCGTATCGCGAAGCGATGGAGAAGCAGCAGCCCATCTTTACGGAGGAATATCTTCCGTTCTTGCAAGCGTGGTATGGGGTGCATATTTATCCGTCTAAGGATGGACTCTCTATCTACTTCCAGAATGTGACCCAGCGTAAAGAACTCGAGCATGCGGCAAAAGAGAGCGAATCGCGACTAAGCACCATTATCGAAACCGTCCCGAATGCGATTGTCGTCGTGGATGGATCCGGTCAAATTACGATGGCCAACCAGATGGCTGAGGATATTTTCGGACTAGATAAAGATGCGATACTCAGTCGGACTTACGCGGACGATGCTTGGGTGTTGTACGACTATAGCGGAAATCTGATGCCGAAGGTGGATTATCCGGTTGCACATGTGTTTCGCACGGGGCAAGTCGTATCCAATTCCGAATTCGTGTATAAACGGGCCGACGAGTCCACGGTCATCGTATCCTGTAATGCTGCGCCGGTTCTGGACAGTCGCGGGCAGATTACAAGCGTGCTGGTTTCGTTGTCGGATATCACCAGCCGAATTGCCGTGGAATCCAAGCTTCAACTGGCTAACGAGGAGCTGAAGAAGCTGTCTTCCATGGATGGGTTGACAGGCGTGTACAACCGCAGATATTTCAATGAGCAGCTGCGTGTGGAGTGGGAGAAACATGTGGTTGATCGAGCGCCATTGTCGCTCATTATGCTGGATATCGATTTCTTCAAAAGCTACAATGACACTTACGGTCATCAAGGCGGCGATATGTGCCTCAAGACAGTCGCATCCGAAATTCGGGATGCGCTCCTGATACCGGATTCCTTCATCGCTCGTTACGGCGGCGAAGAGTTCGGCATTGTGCTTCCGAATACAACGAAACAAGAGGCGGCCGAATTGGCGGAGCTCGTGAGGGTACGCGTGGAGAATAACCGCATCCCTCACAGCAAGTCGACCGTGAGCAGTTATCTGACAATCAGTTTGGGAGCGGCGACGTTGATCCCAACTTTCGAACAAGACGAAGAGATGCTTGTGGCCTACGCCGACAAATGCCTCTACGAAGCGAAGAAGACACGTAACCGCGTCGCGGTTTATGAACAATTGGAAGCATCCATGTCTGAAGGATGATCGGTTGAACAAAGAAAGCCCGGGTTCGGGCTTTCTTTGTTTTCTGAAGGGGGCGGCAGGTGGTATAGCTGTTACGAGTTATGGGGTGCATCAGACTACGACGGACCAGGTTTTGCAACAGATTTCGAGCGCTTCGGAAGCTAAATGAAGCATAACATCCCTAGGTCGTATTGGTTTGGTCAACTGAAGCGCAAACCGAAGTACATCCTTTTCGTCGGCTGGGAGTAACTCCGGTGAATTCGGACGAATCAAGTAAGGTCCGATGACCAGCTGCAGCAGCATACGGCAGACATCTGGACGTTTCTGTACATCGTCGAATGAAAAGTGGATCATTTTCCAGCCCATTCCTGTGAGATAAGTATCTCGATTGAGAGAATAGCTGAAACTATCCCGATCCATATCTTTAATATGACTTTGATAACCGTCGCATTCTAAGCCAAAACGTCCGTAAGGCGGGAGGAACGCGAAGTCAAGAAACTGAGACTTGCGGTTCCAATCATGAATTTCATATTCCGGATGCAAGTGATCGAAGCTGCCGAAGAGCGGCCACCAAACATTTTGCAGCAATAGTTTTTCCGCATATTGATGCCCTCTTAATAATCTCCCTCTACGCTCACCAGATCGTCTGGACAGATGTCGTTCCAGAAACAGTGCATGCTCTTCTTCAAAGTCTGGCATGTTAACCACCTATTCCTTTCTATTTCCATAATAAAATAAAAAAAGAACGCCCCATCGCCGCACTCGGCTAAATAGGACGTTCTTCGTCTAGGGAAATTATAGCACATGACAGCTGGCAAGAGGAATGAGTGATTTAATACAGTCATTGTCTCTCGCAAGCAGTCTCGCAAGCAGTCAAAAGTTGCAGTTTCTGCAACATTTAGCTCACCGTGAAGGAGTTTCGAAGCGAATGTTGTAAAAAATGCAACAATAATAATGGAATGTAACCTCTAGAGGGGAATAGATAGAAAAATGTTGTATTTTCTGCAACAAATAGTAGTTTTCAGCTACTTTAGCGTATTATTGTTGCAGTTTATGCAACAATCTGAGGTTGATGCGAAAGCTGGTGCCCCGAGCTCGCATAATCACAACTCGCGGTTCTTATACGCTCGTGGATTCATACCATACCGTTTGCGAAATTGGCCGGCGAAGTGGTTGTAGTTCTGGAAGCCGACATCGAGCGCGACTTCGGAGGCTTGACGGTCGGTATGCTCCAACAGGAGGGCAGCCTGGCGGATGCGCATGTCGTTAAGTGAGTCAACGATGGATGACCCTGTGGATCCCTTATATAAGTGGGACAATCGTGATGGCGATAGACCGACTGCCCGAGCTAGCTCATCGATTCGAATGGGATCCTGCATACGCGAGGAGAGCAAATGTTGGATCTCATCTATACGGGGATCCACTTTCTTGGATAACCGCTGAGCCAGCAGCAGCAGGATTTCGCGCATAGTACTCTCGCATAATTCGTTCCAGTACAAGCTGCGCTCGATGGAATCGGAGATCAGCCGATTGAATGCTTGATGGATGCGAGTCCTTGCCACGTTGCTATCGATCGCATGAATAAGCAGCCTCTCGCTTGGGAGCAGACTAGTCTCCATGAACCGCGGCGTGAAATGTGCCCATACGAAATTCCAGTTGCTTCCTTTACGCGTGCCATATTGGTGCGGTACACCGGGATGCATCAAGGTAACATCGCCCGTCTGGCAGAATCGTTCCTCTCCATCAATCAGAAAATAACCTTCGCCTGCAATCGTATAGGTGATGAGCCAATCCCCCATCCCTTCCGACCGTTTAATGGAGTAGTTGTCAGGCTGTTGAAAATGGTTGGCGATAACCATATTTCCGCCTTGTTCCCTGATGTAGGAAGGCAATTCGGGTCCCTTTGTGCTCATGTCCGGCTCACTCCTCTGACACTCATTATAGCAGGATAGTAGGAATTATTAGCAACATTCTTACTTCTGCATAACCGCAAAATTCTCTACAATAAAGATACAGTGATGGACTGTCATCATCTACTTATTAGGGGGAAGAAGAATGTCAGAAGCTTTGCGAGTTCTCACGCCGGAACAAAAGCAGCAATTCGATAAGGAAGGTTATCTCATTGTGAAGGGGTTGTTCGCGCCTTCACATCTTTCTGAAATTGTAGAGACCTTCGATACCATGAGTCACGAGACGATTCCGGGTTATTTTGAGCCTAACCTTGAGCCGAATGTTACCGATCCGCTGCAGCGTTTTCCGCGTGTCATGCATCCGCATCGTTACAACGATACAGCGATGAAATATATGCTTCATCAACCGGTTATGGAAGTGCTGGCAGATCTATACGGCGAAGAGGCGTATGCAGCACAAAGTATGTTTTACTACAAGCCGCCGGGCTCCAGAGGCCAGGCGCTTCATCAAGATAATTTCTATTTGCAGGTCGAACCCGGCAACTGCATTGCCGCATGGACGGCAGTCGATGATGCCTATGAAGACAATGGCGGCCTGCTAGTTGTTCCGAAGACGCATGCACATGAAATTTCATGTCCGGATCAGGCGGATACGAATGAATCCTTTACGACCCACTACGTGAAACCGCCCAAAGACGGTGTTGTCATGCCGGTCATCATGGAGAAGGGCGACGTGCTATTCTTTAACGGCAATTTGATCCACGGCTCCTATCGGAACAAGACGAAGGACCAGTTCCGTCGTGCATTCATTTGCCATTATGCGAATTCTTCCGCAAGCCGGATTAATGTGCATTACAACCCGCTCTATAAAGCAGATGGAACGAAGGTCGAGCTGGAAGGAAATCCGGATGGCGGTCCGTGCGGCGTGGAAATGGGAGAATTTACGTATCATTAAATGAGCTGATAATGCGAGCCGCAGCACCGGATGGTGATGCGGCTTGTATGGATTGCCGAAGATATGCATAGTTTATCGGTGAAGATGCGAAGCGGATGGATGGCGAACCGAGCGATAATAGATCCATAGATCATATCGCTAAGGAGGCATTACAATGTCCAATATCGCAAACGGTCGATTGACACAAGCAGAAGTGGATTTTTACAATACAAATGGGTACTCGCTGTATAAGAACCAAGTATTCGGTGCGGAGAAACAAGCAGAATTATCCGCTATCTTCGAAGAACAATGGGAGCTGGTAGGACGTCGTCTGAACAGTGAGCTCGACACGCCGCATTTCCGCGACGAGCGTCTCTTGAAGTTTCTGCTAAGTGATGAAGTGCTTGATTTGGTAGAACCTATCCTTGGACCGAACATCGGTCTGTGGTCGAGTCACTTTATCTGTAAGGAGCCGCTTATCGGCAAACAGACACCTTGGCATGAAGATTCCGCGTATTGGAAAGGCCGTCTGAGCCGCTATGACAAAATCGCTACCGTATGGCTCGCGATTGACCGCAGCTGGAAAGAGAATGGCTGCATGCGCGTTATTCCGGGTACACACAGCAACGGTTTCTCCGATTACGAAGACATCGATACCGATGACAGCATCTTCACAACGCAGATCAAGAACATTGACGAATCCAAAGCCGTTTACTTCGAGCTTGAGCCGGGACAATGCTCGATTCACGATTCGCGGATCATTCACGGCGCAACACCGAATCCAAGCCCGTTCCGCCGTTGCGGATACACCATGCGTTACTTCTCGACCGAAGCTCGCGTCATTCCGGAGAAGAACCCGAACTTCAAGATTTGGCTTGCTCGCGGCAAAGATATCGCAGGAAGCGACTTCGTTAACGTATAATACGGATAACGGTTTAAATACCATACGAACAACAACAACAGGCGAAAGGTAGAGTGGGATGACCGTCTATAAAGGCCCAGAACGATTATTAAACGACAGTTATATGACTTTGTCTGCTCCCTTCCGCCTCTTCAAGCATTCCATTGACGGATTGATCGATACGCATTGGCATGAGTTTTTTGAAATGGGCTTTGTCGTATCGGGAAGCGGTACGCATGTGCTGAATGGCGTGCCTACTCGGCTTACGAGAGGCTCGGCTTTTCTACTGACTCCAGCGGATTTTCACAGCTTAAAGTCCGATCCGGGAGAGACACTCCAGCTGTACGATTTTATTTTCAAAGAACAATTCATCCGTGAACCGCTCTTCGAGCTGTTGTTCGGTCCGAATACGGAGCATACGTACTGGTATGTCGGTGAAGAAATTGATGCAATTGAGCGGGAGTATGAACGCATTTGGGATGAGACGCTGAACTGGCAAGCGGGCAGCGATTTGCTGATTCAAGGCAGCGTAGAGCGCTTGCTCATTGACCTGTCACGCAAATGCAAAGGAACTCAGCCGACGCAGACTGCTACGCCTGACCCTATGCAGCCGGTTCAATCATCCGTGCGCAAAGCGCTGATTTATATCCAGCATCATTTCCGCGAGGCTATCCCGCTCGAGGAAGTGGCGTCCTATTGCGGATTGTCCGCTAATTATTTTAGCGAATGCTTCCGTAAAGGGACAGGCTCCACTTTCCAAAGCTACGTTCAGGAGCTAAGGCTGCAATTTGCCAAGTCGCTGCTTAAGACCACACAGCTGCCTGTCACGGAAATTTGCTTCGCTTCCGGCTTTAATACGCTGCCGCATTTTGAACGTGCCTTTAAGAAACGGTTCAGCTTGCCGCCAAGACTATTCCGGAAACAATAATATAATAGCTCGGTATCACCCGGTCCGGCTCTCGCCCCCCAGCAGAGCTTGGCCGGTTTTTTGCAATTATCGGAAGTTAGTGGCAACTAGAGTGAAATCGCTATTTGCGCGTGGAATCGGTATACTGATAGAAATGGGTTAAAGAGAATCATAGAACGATGAAATCGTGGAGAAGCTCCATGCGGGGGAGGCATTATGGCAGTCAGATTGACCATTATTTTATCCATATTTCTAGGCTTGCAGGTTTACATTGGATGGCATTTGCAGTTATTTATTTCAGTAGCAGGCGGGAATGTACCGGGGGGGTTGTTTTGGCCGGTATTTGGTATTATCGCATTCTCTTATATCCTCGCGAGGCTGCTTCGCAAAGCGTTACCCGGATTTATGGGAGAAGGTCTGAAATGGATCGGTTCCTATTGGATTGCAGTGATGCAATACAGTGTTCTGTTGCTCCCCTTCGCCGATTTGGCTGCATGGGGACTTCGCGCAGCTTCATTCTCGAATAGAGATTCGATTCTCATAACCGGTGGGGCAGTGATTGTGATTGTTTTGGTCATTCTGGCAGTGGGCTCTTTCCACGCATGGAGTCCGATTGTTCGGCGTTATGAGGTTACAATTCCGAAGGAGGCAGGGAATGGACAACCGCTTCATATTGCTGTTGCTTCGGACCTTCATCTCGGGTCGACAGTACGCGGAAGGCATTTGCAGCGTCTTGTGGATCAAGCGAATGCGCTAAAGCCGGATATTATGCTGCTGCCCGGCGATGTGCTGGATGATGCTGTAGAGCCGTTCGTTAAACATAAATATGGACGCAAACTGGCGGAAATCAAAACCCGATACGGCATATTCGCTATTCTGGGCAATCATGAGAATTATGGCGGCGGCGTGCCCGTCTATGTCAAAGAAATGAAGGATGTTGGCATCCCGGTGCTGCTTGATGAAGCACAGCTCATTGACAATCGATTCTACCTTATCGGGCGCAAGGATAAATCCGATCATAATCGAAAGCCTGTGGCAGAGCTGATAGAGGGATTGGATCACGCATTGCCGGTTATTGTTATGGATCATCAGCCAAGCTCAATCGGTGATCTAGCCAAAACAGGAGTAGTAGACCTCTCTGTGCATGGACATACGCATCGTGGTCAGATGGCACCGAACCATTTGGTGACCAGACGGATTTTTGAGCTGGATTACGGTTATTTGCTTAAAGGTCAGCTGCATGCATTTGTTTCTTCGGGTTTCGGAACGTGGGGGCCGCCAATTCGAATTGGCAGTCGGAGCGAGATTTTATCGATCAAGGTGAATTTCGAGAGTCCCGGCAATGACAACAAATAGCTGTTGGTTGAGGCTCAAATGCGGCGTATAATCGAGATATAATCTATGAATCCGAGGAGCCAGCCATCTATGGAACTTGAACTCATAACGCCGATGCCGGCGCCTCCAGCGAGAGAGAGCTTCTTGAAGAGACTTGCGAGTTGGCTGCTGGATCGGGCTAAACATACCTTTTCTTATGACACTACAATTTGGCGGTACGCGCTAGTTGGCGTTTGGATCGTTTGCAGTACATTACTTATTATTGCAGCACTAGGGATGCCGACAGGGATTGGCGTCCTCTTCGACTGCGTGCTTATCGTACTGCTCGGCGTCATCGTTATAGGCGCAGCAGGTGTGATAGGCGCTTATTTGCTGACACTTTGCTATGTACCGGTTCCGCGACTGACGCTGGCCGTGTTCGCGGCTACGGGTACGATCATGTATAAGATCTGTGATGAAGCGGATATCGGGGATCCGTTATCCATTATTATGAGTGTCAGCTTTGCCTTGATCGGCGTGTTAGGCGGACTGTTTATCGGTGTGCTTGCAAGCCGCCGGATCGCGGTGCTGGTGAAAGTAACGTTGGTTATTGCCATTACGCTGGCCGGATTGACCTTCGATAAGTGGCCGATGAATGTACAGTCTGCTGCACTGCCTGTAACTGCCTTGCCAGCTGACGATTCAGGTTCACCTAATGCCGGATTAGAACTGCTGCAGGCCGACAATCCGGCGGAGACCGGACTTTACCGTGTCCGTAGTTTCACCTATGGCAGCGGGAATGATACACATCGCGACGAATTCGGCTCAGGCGTTGATCTGACATCGCAATCCGTAGATGCATCCCCATATATCAAACGCTGGAATTGGCTGCGCCATTTCTTCTGGGGATTCGATCAGCAAGAGCTGCCCCTGAATGGCCGCGTATGGATGCCTGAGGAGAAGGGGAATTATCCGCTCGTACTCATCGTTCACGGTAATCATCTGATGGAGCAATTCTCGGATGGCGGATATGAATATCTCGGTGAAATGCTTGCGAGCAGAGGATTTATCGCAGTCTCGGTTGATGAGAATTTTCTGAATTACTCCTTCTGGGGCAATATTCCAAACAATGATATGAAGGTTCGGGCATGGATTCTGCTCAAGCACCTGCAGCAAATTGCGACGTTTAGCGAGCAGAAGGATAATCCGTTCTATCAAGCGGTTAACTTGCAGCAAGTGGCGCTAATCGGACATTCCAGGGGCGGACAGGCCGTTGCCATGGCGGCTGACCGCAACAAGTGGTTTAAGGATGACAAAACGTTGGCCAGCATGAAGAACATCAACATTCAGGCCGTTGTTGGCGTAGCGCCGACAGATACGAATGTGGATAAGATGAAGGCTGAGTTGAAGGATAAATATTATCTGTCCCTGCAGGGAGCGAGTGACGGTGACGTGGACACCTTTAACGGCGAACGACAATATATTCGAACATCGTTCTCTCCTGGTTCGGATCGCTTCAAGGCGACGCTCTATATCGGGGAGGCAAACCACAGCCGGTTTAATACGGACTGGGGAACGATGGACGACAGCCTGCCCGGCGGCCTGCTGCTGCGCAGAAGCGGGATGATTCCGGCAGAAGATCAGCGAGAAATCGCCAAAGTCTATATTAGCTCTTTTCTGGAAGCAGCGCTGTATGGGAAGAAGGAATATGAGCCGCTGTTCAGCGATTATCGCACAGGATTAGAGTGGCTTCCGCAAGCGACGTATATCAATCGATACGAAGACAGCAGCTTCTTACCGCTCGCTCGAATGGATGAAGACTATGACAAGTCCAAGATGAGCGGTGGAGTGAAGGCCAAAGCGGACAATCTGCAGTGGTCCGAAGAAGGGGCAGAGGATCGAGACGGTAATAAGAAAGGCTCCCGCGGCGTCGTGCTTCAGTGGAAAGAAGAGGACGGAAGCTTTACGCTTGAGCTGCCGGATACAGTCGGGGAGCAGGTCGGTGAAGCGGGCGAGGACAAGCAGCTTATCTTCTCCATGACGAATCTGGAGCAAGACTTGACGGATGGAGATGAAGGTCTCGATATCCCGCTTCCTGACATCGATGTCGAGCTGAAGAGCGAGGATGGCGCAACGGTTCGCCTGCCGCTGGATGAATTCAAGCCGGTTACACCGCTGCCTTATACGATATTTACGCGGTTTCCTTGGCTCGAGAAGACGATTAAGAACGGCAAATACAAAGTGCCTACCGAAGCGGTATTTCAGACGTACAATTTGCCATTCGAACGCTTCGAGGAAGCGAATCCGGATTTCGACCCTGAGGAGCTGACGCAAGTTACTTTCTATTTCACGAGCGATCAAGGGAAAGTGATGATGGATGATATCGGGATCAGCGATGAAGTGTCGGTTGAGTAAGGAAAAGGTCATCCCGTACATCTACTGGGTGACCTCAGGCTGTCGAGATAGTCTCGACAGCCACTTCTTCGTCGATACAACATGAACAAAAAACTTTAACGGTTGTCAGCGTGGCTATTTCATGAAAATGAGCCCCTTAGAACGGCTAACGGTTGTGACAGACGTTATCTGCAGTAAAATGGTCGATTCCTAGTGGAAAACGTGCAAATAAGTTCGCTGGCAACCGTTAGAAAAAATAATGGGTAGATTAATGCCGATTAACCACTCTCACAACCGTTAAAGTTGGAATGCGGCAAAGCATGTGCGTCATCGCTCGCGAAAGTACGGAACATAAAGCAGATTGCCCCTCGCCCCTCGTGACAACAAAAGGTCACCCAGTACCTACCGGGTGACCTTTTGTTATCTAACCCTAATCCTAAGAGCTAAAACCAATCTGATCCACCTGGTAGTACGCATTCCAAATCGAAGTAGAATTGGCGCTGTACCAGATTTTGATTTTGTCGATGCTGCCTTTGTATGCCCAGCCGCTGAGATCCATCGAATACTTGTTCCAAGTATCGGGCGTCATTGTCGCTTTCCCTTCTATAATGTTGCCGCCGCTGTAAATCCGAACGGTCACATTATACTGCGTGGCCCCTGGGCAAGCTCCATATGAATCTAAAGCAAATTGGAACTTAGGTGTGCTCGTCACATTGATAGGCGAAGAGAACACTTTCGTGATGCCTTTCTCTGCCCGAGCTCCGCCTTCACCATCGCCGGTCGTCGCGTTGTTGAGGTTAATCTCGAAAGCTTTTGAACCGCTAAACGGAGTACCCGGGCTGTTGGCGAAGCTGGATACGGTTGCCGCCGATTGTGAATATTCAGAGATGGCCCAGCCATCGGCAGAGGATTCGAAGGTAGACACGTTAGCAGTCGGCGTGATTGAACCCACAGACGAGAGCGTACCGACTGCAGGAGGCGTCCGATCGGCCAGCAAGGAGGCGTTGTAGCCCGGGATAACAGTAGCCCAGTCCGTAATGCCGATAATCGCTTTTGCAAAATCGGTTACCGTCGCAGAATCACTCGTATCGATCTTCTGGAACACATTGTAGATGTACTTCTGATCCTTCGGCGCATATAACACCGATTTGGCCGTATCTCGTTTCCATAATCCGAGGTTCAAGCCGCCTTCGCCGCCATGATCGACATGGCGATGCAGGATGAAGGAGTCGATGCCGCCAAGGAATTTCGCTTTGTAGTAGGAGTAGGCGTAAGCGGCAGCTTGCGTTTTCTGATCCGCCAATGAGTTGCTGAGGGAGTGGAAGCCTTGCTCGGACAAAATAATTCTCCGCTTATTCCCGCCATACAAATAGTTCGCCGCTCCGATGTAATTGGTCAACACTTGCAGGTTCTTGAAGTTGATTCGAACGGAGTCTGAACTGTTCGTCACGCTCGTATCGTTCCAGATCGTCGGATCGAACAAATCCTCCGGATAAGGATGGTACGCGATATTCCAAGGGATGTTCCCCTCCGCAGTAATTCGTTTATTGAATTCATCCATGATCCCTTTGCCTTTGTAAGTGCGAAGTGCATCAGATCCAACGCTTCCGTTCCAGAAATGATCGAGGGAGATGTAGGTTCTGGCATTGGAATAGTACTTCTTCACTGCAGTCTCCGCAATACGATAAGCCCGGGCGTACTGCTCTACGAAGTCTTGCAGCTGCTTGTTGCCCATGTCGTACCAATAGGCTTGAGAGTTAACTTCGTTCCCGACGATATAGTTAACAGCTCTGCCGTATAACTCGTCACTTCTGGTATATCGGCTCGCGAGGAACTCGGCGCCTGCTTTCCAATATCGGACGCCATCCGCATTGGTCGTATTGATTGCCGCGACAGTGCCGCCGGCATAATCGGGATGAAGGAGCTTCGAGTTAATCGTCCCCGCTGCGTTGTACATGATGAGAATGAGGCTGACGATGACATCATCATCCGACAATGTCTTGATGTCATGGTCAAGCCCATTAATGTAAGATTGCTTGAAATAATAAGTAGTGCCGTCCATCACGAACGGAATGGCACCTGTTGCGTTGTCTAGGAACAGCTCGTTAAAAGACACGTTCAGTGCCGCATGGCTGATGCCAAGCTTCTGCGCGTCATCGACCGTTTGCACCTGCAGTCCTTTGATCGAGCTTGCCGTTGGAAAAGCAAAGGTGTTGACGGAGGCTGTCTGCTGCGTGACATAAGTAGGACTGGCTACGAGTTTCTTGGTGGTGTGGTTGATGACGACGAACTTGGAGTAGGCTTTGTCGCGGGAGGAGGCATATCGTGCGGTGGAAAGTGAAAAGCTGGCAACCCCGCCGCTTGGCGTTACGGTTTGTGTGGCATCAGCCGTGTAAGTTGTATTGATATTGTATTGTTCGTAGGTCTGGAGCTCGATGAGGTCAAGTTGAACGGAGGAAGCGGTGTTGTAGGTTCCGGCAGCTGTGATCTGCGTAGAACTAGCGGATAGTGAACTTATGGAGCCCGGATAAGCAGCAGGGTAAGCAGAGAAGCCGATATTATCCAGCTGATGTTTGCCGGTCCAAGCGGATGTGTAGGTTACAGAGCGGTAGGCAACTTCGATTTTCGAAATGCTCGTTCGGTAGGCCCAATCACTGAGGTCGACGCTGAGCTCATTCCAGGTGTCACCGGCGATGGCTTGCGTGGAGACTAAGGTTTGAGTGCCGCTAGTGAACGTAATCCTTACTTCAAACTGAGTATGCGATGGATTAATGCCGTAGGTGTTGAAAGCGCCGTGGAAGTACGGAGTTGCGGATACGTTGATGGCAGGGGAGAAGTTCTTGTAGGTCGATCGCCACGTCGTTCCCGCTGCGGATGCGGTTGTCAGCTCGCCCATACGGTTGCCGCCGTATGGTGTTTGCGGACCATTCAGGCTGCTTGTTACATTCGATAACCCGGTGACGTTACTGCCCCATTGCCAGCCATCGGTCCCGGATTCGAAGCTTCCGATATCCGTCTGCAGCACGGCCGCCTCGGCCGTCTTGGGACCCGGAATGAACGGAATAAGAACCGCCAAGCAAGTCATCCAAATCATCCAACGTTTAACTCTCTTCATAATTAACCTCCTTTATAGGTATACTTGCATATACTAATATATACTTTAAAGGAGGGGTTTTCAATGATGAATTCAACGATTTGAAGAGTTTATTCAAGATATAACGAAGGTTTGATAAAAGTATACTTTGGAGATAATCGACGGTTTTTCGCAGCATCCAGCAGCAAATGTTGATTTGCGCAAGTCTCGAGAGCCGTTGGTTGGCCTTTCCCACATGAATAAAGTCTAACGGTTGTCAGGGTGGCTATTTCATGAGAATCAGCCTGTTTGAAACTCTAACGGTTGTGGCAGACGTTATTTGCAGCAAATGGGGCGGTTCCTAGTGGAAAACGTTCAATAAGCTCAGTGGCAACCGTTAGAAATGAAAATGGGTGAATTTATGCTAAATAAGCGCTGTCACAACCGTAAGCATCGGCAATGCGACAAACGCATGCGCTCAACGAGGAGGAACAGCACATTATCCGTTCCGGAAGCCCAAAAAGCCGACGCTGTAACCAACGTCGGCTTCTCGCGCGCACGGTCGCCATGTTACTATGGCAAACTCTAATCCTGTTTCCTCACGGACCGCCGCACAATTAGCTCCGCCGGCAGCATGACCCGCTTCCACGGTGGCGCACTGCTGCGCTCTTGAATACGCTCAATAAGCATCTGCATCCCAAGAAAACCGAATTGATAAGCTTGCTGCGCAGCCACGGTGATGAACGGATCCATTTCGGAGTTCAATCCGAAATCATCGAAGCAGACAACCGATATATCCTCCGGTATGCGCAGTCCCCTGGCGCGCAGCAGCCGAATGAGGACGACTGCCAGGACATTGTTGCCCGCCATAATGGCAGTGGGCATCGATTCACCGGCCATACTGTCTATCCATTGCCCCATGGCCTCGACATCCAGATGCGGTCCGAAGGTTGTTTCATGGACATCCTGTTCGCGCAGCGTCAGATCGTTCAGCTTTATCGCTTCTTGAAAACCTTGCAACCGGAGCCGAGCGCTCGAGATGGAAGGGGAACCGTTCACGAGTGCGATACGACGATGACCTTGCTCCACCAGATGTTCTACCAACGAACGGGCTCCATCCCTGCTGTCGCCGAGCACGATATCGCAGGCGATGCCGGGAACCTCGCGATCTAGAAGAACGAACGGCACATTGTGCTTGCGCAGCTGCTCCAAGTGAGGGAGCGATGGATCGCCTGTCGGCGCAAGCAATGCCCCATCTACCCGTGTTGTCAGAATGGTGTTGATATAGTCCCCTTCCTTATCCATGCTCTCGTCGCTGTTGCCAAACAGCAGGCGGTAACCGTGTTTGCGCGCAGCATCTTCTGCGCCGCGTGCGAGCGTCGTATAGAAGGGGTTCATAATATCCGTTATGAGCAGAAACAAGATGCGGGTTTGTTGCAATACGAGGCTTCGCGCCATTTGATTAGGCACATACCCCAGCTCTTCCATCACCTTCTTCACCTTCAAACGGGTTTTCTCGCTGATCTTGCCAGTGTTATTGATAACTCTCGAAACAGTCATCGCCGACACATTCGCTTGTGCCGCAATATCATAGATTGTAACCATGCTGGACGTACTCCTTATCGACAAATCATGCACTAATAGTATACAAGAAACGGATTGACAGCAAGCGGTTTCATTGTTATTTTAATGTTATCGGTAACATTATTTATCATTCATGGACAATGGAGGGGTTAGCTGTGGCAGATATCCGCACTCGATTTGAATCCTCATTTCCCAAGATCGGGATTAGACCCGCAATTGACGGCAGACGCAAAGGGATCCGCGAGTCGCTTGAAGAGCAAACGATGGAGATGGCGAGATCGGTAGCAAGACTATTCTTGGAGAATCTGCGCTACCCGAACGGGGAACCGGTGGAATGCGTAATTGCAGATACATGTATCGGCGGTGTGGCGGAAGCTGCGGCTTGCGGCACCAAGTTTGCACGTGAGAATGTCGGGGTTTCCATCACGGTAACACCTTGCTGGTGTTATGGCACGGAAACCATCGATTTGGACCCCTCGATTCCGAAAGCGGTTTGGGGCTTTAATGGGACAGAGCGTCCAGGTGCGGTATATCTCGCAGCCGTGTTGTCCGGTTACGCACAGAAAGGACTCCCCGCGTTCGGCATTTACGGCAATGAAGTGCAAGATACCGGCGATACCTCGATTCCTTCAGATGTACGCGATAAATTGCTCGGATTTGCACGTGCAGGACTTGTAGTTGCTTACATGAAAGGAAAGACCTATCTGTCGATGGGCTCGGTTTCCATGGGGATTGCAGGCTCCATCGTCAACGATGCGTTCTTCCAGGAATATCTCGGCATGCGTACCGACTATGTGGATATGACAGAGTTTGTCCGCCGCATGGAGCAAGGCATCTATGATCCTGCCGAATACGAGCAAGCGCTGGAATGGGTGAAGAAGAACTGCGTGGAAGGCCCGGACAACAATCCGGATTCCATCCGAACTACCCGTGAACAGAAGGATAAGGATTGGGAAACGGTTGTCAAAATGACGCAGATTGCCCGTGACCTCATGGTCGGCAATCCGCGCCTCGATGAGCTCGGGTATGGCGAGGAAGCGCTTGGACATAATGCGATTGTTTCAGGATTCCAAGGGCAGCGGGCGTGGACGGACCACTTCCCGAATGGTGATTTCATGGAGGCAATCCTGAATTCCTCCTTCGACTGGAACGGCATCAGGGCACCTTACATCGTCGCTACAGAGAATGACAGCTTGAACGGCGCAGTGATGCTGTTCGGAACCCTCCTCACGAATACGGCTCAAATCTTCGCCGATGTGCGTACATTCTGGAGTCCGGATTCCGTTGAACGCGTGACAGGCCACCGTCTGGAAGGCCATGCCGAGAACGGCATTCTGCATCTGATTAATTCCGGACCGGCAACGCTTGACGGTACGGGGCAGCAAGAACGAGGCGGCAAGCCGGTGATGAAGCCTTTCTGGGAAATCAGCGAGGAGGAAGCACAGCGCTGCTTGGATGCAACCTCATGGCGTCCGGCTTCCTTGGAATACTTCAGAGGCGGCGGCTATTCGTCGGATTATTTGACTCGCGGCGGCATGCCGATGACGATGTCCCGCATCAATCTGGTGAAGGGGATCGGACCGGTTCTCCAAATCGCCGAAGGATATTCCGTAGACCTGCCTGAGCATGTGCATGATACGCTCGACAAACGGACGGACCCGACGTGGCCGACAACTTGGTTTGCACCATCCTTGACAGGCAAAGGCGCGTTCCGCAGCGTTTACGACGTGATGGACAACTGGGGCGCAAACCATGGCTCTATCAGCTATGGCCATATCGGCGCGGACCTGATTACACTTGCTTCCATGCTCCGTATTCCGGTCAATATGCACAATGTGCCTGAAGAGAACATATTCCGTCCGCGCGCTTGGTCGCTGTTTGGTACGGACAATCCGGAGAGCGCGGACTACCGTGCTTGCAACAATTTCGGAGCGCTATACAAATAAGACATCCACTACCCTACCTTAGGAGGATCACTCATGCTACACGGAATCCCTAACATCATCTCACCTGAATTGCTCAAGATCTTAATGGAAATGGGACACGGCGACGAAATCGTCATCGGGGACGGCAACTACCCTGCAGCCAGCAACGCACAGCGCTTGGTACGCTGTGACGGCCATAATGTGCCGGAAGTGCTGAACGCTATTCTGCAGTTGTTCCCGCTCGATCAATACGTCGAGAAGCCGGTGACGCTCATGCAGGTGGTGCCGGGCGACAAAGCGGAAACGCCGATCTGGGGTACCTTCGAAACCATCATTCGTGAGCGCACAGGCAAAAGCGAGACGTTCGAAATGATCGAACGCTTCGAGTTCTACGATCGCGCGCGCAAAGCCTATGCGATCGTTGCTACAAGCGAAAGTGCCTTATATGCCAATCTCATTCTCAAGAAAGGCGTTATCGCCTAGCTTGCCTGAACCAACCGATCGCCCCGATGTTTAATCGGCGGCGGTCGGTTTTTTTGTGCGCAATTTGGTAAAACTATGCCGAAATGGAAGGAGGCTCCGATACCACATGAAGGAGAAATCACTCGGCTTCTGGCCGGTATTCATGATGCTGACCTTATCGGTCGGGCTTTCATCTCATGTTATCCTGCTGCCTACGGTGCTTGAAGTTTCCAGCAGGGATGCATGGATGTGCGGCATTATCGCTTTCGTTGTTCTCGTACCATGGGCAACGGTTTTCATTACCGGAACGATGAAGCGAACCAAACAAATTAATTTACGGAAATGGCTGCGAACGCGATTATCCCCATTCGGAGCGTGGGTACTTATTTCGCCCGTTATTCTCCTTCTCCTGCATACCAGTTTTCAATCGTTTCTTCAAACGACCTCTTGGACTTCCTCCACGTATTTACCGGAAACGCCGCAGCTTGTCGTGATGATTTGTTTCATGACACTCATTGGTTTTGCGGTTTGGAACGGATTGCGAGCCATTGCCTACATGTCGTGCTTGCTGCTGCCGGGAGTCGTCATTCTGGGCGATTTTGTCATGAGCGTCAATATGCCGAACAAGAACTATGCGCTCCTGCTTCCGATGGTGGAGAAGGGGTGGGGTGCTCCGCTGCACGGAGCCGTTTACGCCGCCAGCTGCTTGATGGAACTGTTCATGCTGTTGTTTCTTCAACATTTCTTCAGCGGCGTCATGAAGAATTGGCAGCTGCTCCTGCAGCTTGGCTTTATTATGCTGCTCATGCTTGGTCCCTCTATAGGTGCCATTACCGAGTTTGGCCCTGAAGAAGCAGATAAACTGCTTTACCCCGCATTCGCGCAGTGGAGGCTCGTATCTATAGGGAAGTATGTCGAGCATGTGGATTTCTTCGCGATTTATCAGTGGATTTCCGGGGCATTCGTACGGATCTCGCTTGGTATGGCACTTGTAATAGAGTTAATCCCGCTGCGTAAGCCGAAGGCTCGGTTGACCTTCATAGTAACGTTAATTTTGATCTATATCGTGCTCGGCAAAATCCTCTTAGGACATTTAAACGCTGCACAGTCGATCATCCAGCTTACTTTTATCATGGATATTGGCATTGCTGTATTCGTGACCACGGGATTATGGTTGTTATCGTTCAAAGGAGTTCCGAAGGAGGGCGGCCTTGATGAAAACCCAAAACAACCAGCTGAAGCAGGAGCGGCAAATAACCTCTGAATGGCTGGTTGAGGCAATCAGCAGCTGCGGAGATGTGGAAATCCACCATTTGCAGCGCGAGCTGGGCATGACCGGGGAGCCCGAACATTTTACAATGATGTATTCCGGCGGGTTGATTGATACTCATCTTTTGCAGGACCTGCTGGGCTCAGACGGAAGCCGCCTGCAATTAGATCCGGAGAAGAGCCCGCTAATCATGAAATTAGAACCGGGCCCGGAGGGAATGAAGCTGTTCGATCGTTTGTTCTCCGGACACGTGATTATTTGGAAGCAGGAAAGCGGACAATTCTATGCCATCAATTGTTCGCATCAGCCTGGACGAAGCCCGGAAGAGTCCACGCTGGAATTGTCGGTGAAGGGACCACGCGATGGGTTCGTCGAAGAGATCGTAACTAATTTGGCACTGATTCGCAAACGACTGCGCACACCGAAGATGCATGTAGAGTGGTTCACCATAGGAACGGAGACGCAGACGAAAATTTGTTTGCTATCCATGCAAGGCGTCACTTCGCAGAGCGTCATTAATGAGGCCAGAACGAGATTGAAGGGAATTCATATCGCCGCCTTGCATGGAGCCGGAGAGCTGGAAGATATTATCTCAGACCGATCCATCGCGCTCGTGCCGCTTATCGAATACGTAGGCAGACCGGACTTCGTCGTCCAGTCCTTGATGAACGGACGCGTGGCTATTCTTGTGGATGGCAGCCCGGCAGCATTGATCGCCCCGGTTAATGTTTCCTTATTGGTCAAATCCCCGGAGGATGCGTATCAGCCGTTCTACTTCGTCGCCTTTGAAAGAACATTGCGATTTATCAGCTTTTTCATAGCCGGCACGCTTCCCGGCTTCTGGCTGGGATTGCTTGCCTTCAATAATGATCAAATACCGTTTGCGCTGCTTGCCACGGTAACGATGTCCAGAATTGGATTGCCTCTCAGTCCGCAGATGGAGTTGATTATGATGATGCTGATGTTTGAAATGTTCCGTGAAGCCGGTGTACGACTGCCGAGGGCGGTCGGTCAGACGGTTACGGTTGTTGGAGGGCTCATTGTGGGTGATGCTGCCATACGAGCTGGTTTAACGTCACCAACCATGCTGGTCATTACAGCTGTAACGGCCGTTTCGACGTTTACGCTCGTAAACCAATCACTGAACGGGTCAGTCACCGTCATTCGTTTTTATATCATTGTGGCCTCCGCGTTTCTGGGGCTGTTCGGTTTCTTTATTTCGCTGTTTTCGGTGATGCTCTATTATTGCACGCTGGAGTCGTTTGGGATGCCGTTCATGAAGCCGATTGCCCCTTTCCAGTTTAAGAAGATGCTCTCCGCGATCTGGCAGTTGCCTTGGAAATACCGCGCCAAGCGAAATCTGCCATGACTAGGCTAAGCAAGGCGCTGCTGCAGTTGCTGTCAACGCTGTTGCTGACCTGCATGCTGAGCGGTTGCGGAGACACGACCGATCTAAGCGCGCAAGCTTTTGTCACGGCAATGGGAATTGATTATCAGGATGGGCAGTATGTGGTACATGTGCAAACGCTGGACTTCTCTTCGATAGCAAAGTCAGAGAGTCCCAAATCCATGAAGCCTTCCGTTTGGGTAGGAGTTGGCCGCGGGAAGAGTGTCCACACCGCAACCAATCAAATTGCCATATCAACGCAAAGCACGCTTAATTTCGAGCAAGTGAAAGTCGTTATCGTTCGTGAACCGGCGATGGTTAAGATGAATGAGATCTTGGATGCCGTGAATCGCGTTCGCGTCACCAGATATACCTCATGGATCTTTGGAACGCGAGGCGACATGATGGAATTGCTGACCTCGAGTGCTTTCTTTAATCTGTCTCAGTTGTACAGCCTTATGTACAGTCCTCAGACTCAGGCGAAACAGAGCAGTTCCGTGCCTCCGGTTACGATGCAGACTTTCGTTGCGGATTATAACGAGAAGGCGGTTACGGCACTGCTGCCCAGCATCGGTGTGACGCAGGATACTTGGCACGAGAATGCTAAACCGATAACCGTGCAGGAGCTCGATGGCGTGTTTGCGTTCAAAGGCAAGAAGAAGCCGCTCTACTTGCCCTTAAAGCAATCGTTAGGTGTTCGGTGGTCGAGTAATAGTTTTAAACGAGCCATTTATGCGGTGCAGAACAAAGGGGATGGCACTGACGTCGTTACGATCAGGAAAATGAAAGTGAAGAAAAAAGTAAAGATGATGAATGGGCGACCGACGTTCGAGCTGCAGGTAAAAGCAAAAGGTGAATTGAGTGAAATGGGCAATTCGCTGTCGATTCCGCAGCTTGAAGGACAGATTCGCGAGATCATCCGGGCTGAGATTAAGCAGACTTACTTGGCCGGAGTTAAACAAGGCGCAGACCTGCTGAATTTAGAGGAGGTGCTGTATCGGTACCATCTCCGTCAGTGGAAGAAGACAGCGTCAGCCGAGAGTTGGCATCCAGGCGAGGCAGATCTCAAGGTAAGTGTAGCTTTCAAAATCGTGCATGCAGGCGTTTTTGAGATGAAGTAGGCGTAAGGGGGGAGTTAGAATCCTACATTCATCCATATGACGGCTAAAAGCATCCATGTAGTACGGGATCATAAGGCCCTATACTGGTAGACGACTACGGTTTAGTCGTTTCGAACGAACTCTAAGGAGAGTCGTTTATTCCATATTGGGGAGAGCTGCATATGTCGATTATTTTCAATTCCGCTACCAATCTCTTTCACCTTCAGACCCGCTCCATGAGTTATATTTTCCAAGCGTTGGAAGGATTCCCGACACATCTCTATTGGGGTCGCAAGCTCAATAATCCGGATGCTTCGCGCCTATTGCAGCGCATGGAACGGTGTTCGTTTAGTCCGAATCCAATTCCGGAGGATCGTACAATTTCACTCGATACACTACCGCAGGAATACCCCGGCTATGGTTCAAGCGATCTGAGAAACCCGGCCTATGCGGTGCAGCTTGCCAACGGGACAACCGTAACGGAGCTGCTCTATGTCTCGCACCGCATCGTAAACGGCAAACCGGCGCTTGAAGGTCTGCCTGCTGTTTACGCGGAATCGGCTGATGAAGCACAGACGCTGATCGTCACATTGGCGGACAAGCTTGCAGGACTTACGGTAGAGCTATCCTATACGGTCTTTGAAGCGTTTGATGCGGTCATTCGCTCGGCTCGTATTGTGAATGACAGCCCATCTGTTATGCAGTTGACCAGAGCGCTGAGTGTTAGCGTCGATCTGCCGCATGATGGATTCGAGCTTCTGCAGCTCTCCGGCACTTGGGCACGTGAGCGTTATATTCATAAACGCGCGCTTACGCCCGGCGTTCAGGCTATCGAGAGCCGCCGCGGATCAAGCAGCCACGCCAACAATCCGTTCTTCGCGCTTCTTGGCGAAGGGGCGACCGAGGATCAGGGGGACGTGTATGGTTTCAGTCTGGTTTACAGCGGCAGCTTCACGGCTGGCGTCGAGGTGGATCAATACCACACGGCACGCGCTTATATGGGGATTAATCCGTTCGATTTCTCCTGGCGGCTCGAGCCGGGCGAAGCGTTCCAGACACCGGAGGCTGTTATGGTCTTCTCCTCGGCCGGACTTGGCACGATGTCCCACACGTATCACGAGTTGTACCGTACGCGGCTGTGCCGCGGTGATTTCCGCGATGCGATAAGACCTATCCTGGTCAACAATTGGGAAGCAACGTACTTTAAGTTTAATGCCGACAAGATCGAATCCATTGCGAAAGCAGGCAGCGAGCTCGGACTTGAACTGTTCGTGCTGGATGACGGCTGGTTTGGCAAGCGCGATAGTGACAATTGTTCGCTCGGAGATTGGATCGTCGATCCGAAGAAGCTTCCGCAGGGCTTGGAAGATTTGGCTGAGCGGGTACGCAGCCACGGTCTGCAATTCGGTCTGTGGTTTGAGCCGGAGATGGTCTCGCCGGACAGCGATCTTTATCGTGCGCATCCTGACTGGTGTTTGCACGTGCCTGGGCGTCGCCGCTCTGAGGGAAGAAAGCAGCTCATTCTCGATCTCTCACGCGCGGATGTTCAAGCTTACATTATTGAGGCAATCGGCTCGATCCTGAAGAGCGCGCCGATTACGTATGTGAAATGGGATATGAACCGCAATATGTCGGAGATCGGCTCGGCGTTGCTGCCGGCGGAACGCCAGCGTGAAACGGCACACCGTTACATGCTTGGGCTGTATAACGTACTGGAACAAATTACGACCGCATTCCCGCATGTTTTGTTCGAGAGCTGCTCCGGCGGTGGAGGCCGCTTCGATCCCGGGATGCTGTACTATATGCCGCAAATATGGACAAGCGACAACTCCGATGCGATCAGCAGGCTGAAGATTCAATACGGCACCAGCATCGTTTACCCGATCAGCTCGATGGGCGCCCACGTATCGGCATCTCCTAATCATCAGGTTGGCCGTGTAACACCGCTGAAGACGCGCGGGGATGTGGCGATGTCCGGCAATTTCGGCTATGAGCTTGATTTGACTGCATTTACGGAAGCGGAGAAGGAAGAGGTCAAACGCCAAGTTGAGCTGGTGAAGGAAGTTCGTGAGCTGGTGCAATACGGTACCTTCTACAGGCTGCTAAGCCCATTTGAGGGCAATGAGACGGCGTGGATGTTCGTGTCGCCGGATCAGCGGGAAGTGCTGGTCGTCCATGTTGTCGAGCTTAATGAGCCGAACGCGCCGCTTAACAGACTGAAGCTCAAAGGACTGCGCAGTGACTATAGCTATGAATGGATCGGAACGGACGAGGTGGTAGGCGGCGACGAGCTGATGTATGCCGGTGTAGCCAAATCCATCCCGCATAGCGATTATTTCAGCACGGTCTATCGATTCGCGGCACGAGAATAGATTCCATGAAGATCTACTGCTATTCCTCCAAAACATATACAAACGATATACGTTTCTAGGGCTATTTGACGGACAACCTCATATTCTCCTGCATATGATAGATTTGTAAGCGCAATACGAAGGGAGAGTGAGGTTGTGCCGCATACGATCGTCTGCACCATCACAGCTTTGTTTGGATCACTTGTAACCTTCTCTTTCGGAATGTGGCCGGAATCCTTAACGCTCCTTCTCGTTGCGATGGGAACGGATTATATCACAGGTATTACGGCTGCTATTAAGGAGAAGAAACTAAACAGTTCCATAGGTTCATGGGGCATTGCCAGAAAAGGCATTATGCTCGTTGTCATACTGCTGGCGCACCGCATTGACATCTTACTGGAGCTTAGCAGCATAGCAATGGGCGGAGCCATATACTTCTATTTGGCGAATGAACTAATTTCGATTACCGAAAATCTAGGAAGAATCGGCGTTCCCATGCCGGACCGCCTTCGTCAACTTATAGAAGTGCTCAAGAACAAAAAGTAAAGTATAGCTCGCTTGTTTTGAGGCCATCCTGTTTGGGATGGTCTTTTTTTCTTATCCGAACACCGCCTACACGCCTTGCAACTTCAAATTGCACTTGTTATAATGAGAACAAATGTTCTTATGCGCAGTGCTTGGAGGGGTCAGTATGGCTGTAGATATGGCGGGGTCTTCAACGCCCGTTCAGATCGGCAAGGAGCTGGAATTAGTGAAACGCTACGTGCTGCTTGGTATCGTGAATCAAATTCTCGACCATGATATTCGAATCATTGGCGCGACTGCTACGAAGCTGCCGAGGCTTTACGAATCGATGATTAGAGGGCTCCAAGATCGGGTGCTGCTTGAGCTGGCTGCCATGCGCAGACAGTTTCGGGACAGCGGCATCGGCGTTGACAAGGAGAAGCGGAGCACGGCAGGACTCTGTGCAGAATACAGCTGCATGGGCTACCGGCATTCGTTCTCTATGCCATGGACCTTCGTGAAGGCTGAATCCGAGCGGCTGCTGAAGAGCTACTTGACGAGGTGACGTTCATCATTTTGTCAAAAAGCCGAAAAAAGTTTATTTACAGAAGCGGTTTAAGGTTGAGAAGAACGGACGATCTTATGTAATATAGGGAGTAGACATTTGATGAAAAGGGGAGCAAGAAGCAATGCATAAGTGGATTATGTTCATCGTTTTCGCAGCAGCTTCGGTTTTGGGCGTATACTTGCTGACGACTCAGCTTCCGGGTAAGCCGGTTGACGAGGCAGCGTCATTGCCGCCGGGCGTTACATTATTGAAAGTGGAAGCCTCATCTGACTTCGTATTCGACAAAGAAGAGTACAAAGTTAAAGCAGGCGATAAAGTAAAACTCAAATTGATCAATAAGAGCGGCGTGCACGGTCTTGCCATTCCTGATCTGGGTATTGATCTTCAAGGCGACAAGATGGAGCAAGAAGTGGTATTCGATAAACCGGGTAAATACGAGATGCACTGTGCCGTTGCTTGCGGAACAGGCCATCTAGAGATGAAGTCCGTTCTAATCGTTGAATAACAAGCAAAAAGGAGCCCGCAAACGGCTCCTTTTTTATCATTATCACTCCATTAGTCATACGAGCGGCGACGGCCTCTGCGGCTTCTGGCAACCGCGTAATCGCAGATGAAGCCGAGCAGTGCCCAGCTGGCGATCGTTAGCACATACATCAAGTACACATTGACCTCATGAATGTCCACGATCATGTCTGTAATCCAAGCCGGAACGCTGAACATGAAGAACACCAGATTATGTGGATCGTAGCCTGTCGAGTTATAAAGGCATAAAGCGACGCCGATAAGCGTTGCGGCAATCGTTACCGGATAGCGCATGCGTTGAATCTCCTTTACTGGAAGATTGACCTTGGGTTATTATGTGACAAAAGGATGTTCAGCATCCAACAAACATTGTCGAAGGAGCGAACTTATTATGATAACGCATATCGTATTGTTCAAATTGAAGGACGGCAGCCCGGAGAGCGTTGCGCGCACCGTTCAAGTGCTTAAGAATATGGAAGGCAAGATCGATGAGCTGCTATCCATTGAAGTAGGGACTGACGTTCTGCACTCGGAACGTTCGTATGACATCGCGCTGATTACGAAATTCGAATCCATGGACACGCTGGCGGCTTATCAGGTTCATCCGGTACATAAAGAAGTTATTGCGCATATAACGGAGGTTCGCGAAGCATCCGTATCTGTAGATTTCGAGAGCTAAGAAAAGGGTAAAGGGCGATTTAAATCATGGGTGACGTATTTGAAATGATGACTTACCTGATCGTCGTGATCATCAGTGCGATTGTCATGACGGTCTGGCTGAAACGCAAAGCACGCAAGAACAAGAGGTAATTACGGAACAGGGGTTTTGCAGGTATGTATTATGTAAACCGCGAGCAGCTGGCAGTGCGGCTGTCCGTCATCCCGGAAGTCACAATTGCGCTAACGCAGCTTGAGAAGAATTGGAATGGCAGCTTGCTGCAAGGTCTTGCTCAGGAGCGTGCATTGCATTTGGCGATCGAAACCGTCACAGATATAGGAAGCTATCTGATTGACGGATTTATTATGCGCGATGCGAGCAGCTATGAAGACATTGTTGCGATTATTGAAGGAGAGCGCGTGTATCCGGCAGAGCTGCAGGAAACGCTGCTTGAGCTTGTTCGGCTGCGCAAACCGCTCGTTCAAGATTATTTTGAATGGAACCGGGCCGAGCTTCATCCCTTAACGACGCAGCTGCCGGCAACGTTAATCGCATTTAAATCCGCTGTTGAAGCGTACCTCGTCCAAGAGCTGGGCAGCTAGCTGCCGGAGGCTGTTGTCGATTTACGAATCAGCGAAAATGCGTTACAATGACGACATTAGAACGCGCTGTAGTGCCGAAGGTGGTGAGGGAATGAAACAGGATGGAACTCCGACGAATATGCAGAAGGAGCCGCTATTCAGGCTGGAAGGTTCGACAAGGCAGACCGTGCTCAGGCTGCTCAAGACAAATGGACAGATGAATGCCGGTGAGCTCGCGAAGCATCTGCAAATTACGGAAATGGCTGTGCGACGCCATCTTGGCACGCTTGAGCGGGACGGTCTTATTGCGCCGACCATTGTGCGTCAGGCAATGGGGCGACCGACCCATATGTTCAGCCTAACGGAGCAAGCGGAGCTGTTATTCCCGAAGAACTACCATGTTCTCGCACTGGACTTGCTGGAAGAGCTGGAGGATGATCCGGAGACGGCCATTATCGTTGACCGGTTGTTTGAAGGCCGTAAACGCAAGCTGATCGAACGCTATGCTTATCGCATGGATGGGAAGTCGCTGGAGGAGAAAGTAACCGAGCTTGCTTCGATCCAGAACGAGGGCGGTTACATGGTATCACTCGAGAACGACGAGAACGGACTTGTGATGCACGAATACAATTGTCCCATTGCACAGGTGGCCAATCGCTATCAGCAGGCCTGCCAATGTGAGCTGTCATTATTTCAACAGCTGCTTGGAACGGACGTGGAACGAACGGAATGCTTGGCTAAGGGCGGCGGCAAGTGCAGCTACCGAATTGCAGGTTTATAAGCATAAAGAGGTATTAGGAGATGGTCCTAATGCCTCTTTTTTTTGCGAGTGTTGTGTCAAAACAAGCCCATGCTGGGTATTATGTCAGTAAGTAAATGGGCAATAGCCCGCAAGGCAGTACGTTAGGAGGTGTCCGCTCATGGATCGAATATGGCTTGAGGGAGCAGCGGTTGCTGCTTTCATCGCATTGGTAATTGGGATTTTGCTCTGGCTGCGATCAGCGGATCGCAAGCTGGGGAAGCTAATTCAAACAGCTGAAGCGATGGAGCAGTATACGCAGCATGCGGCAGCTCAGGTGACTGCGCTGATGGATCCGGTGACCGCAACTGTCAGAACCGTGCAGAAGCAGCTGGACGGCATGTCCAAAGTGGCAGAAGCAACGAAACGAATTGGCGATGCAGCGAATCAATTGTCTTTTACCGTGAACCGCGTTTCCACAGACCTGAACGAAACGGTTGAACGACATGCTGCAAGGTCAGGCGAGAAAGTGAAGCATGGTATCACAGAAGCGCTTGATTGGGCTGAGGTCAGTTATGCGGTGTGGCAGTTTTGGCAGAACAAACGGAAAGATAGCCGATCCTCTGCATGCTCGAGCTATAACCAAGGGCAGGATACTACTAACTAATTATACAGTCGCTATGCTGCTGCGCGAACCAAAGCAGCGCAAGCCGCTGTACCAAAGGAGTGTATTGAAGATGGCAAAAGTCAGTGGAAAGAAAAGTTTCTTAGTTGGTGCGATTGCAGGTGGCGTAATCGGTTCCGTAACCGCTCTGTTGCTTGCACCTAAATCAGGCCGTGAACTTCGTAAAGATATCGCAGACGGAACACAGGTTGTTACCGAGAATACCGTTCGTATTGCCGGCCAAGTAGGCGAATCGTCAACCCGTATCGCGAAACAAGTGGGCAGCGGCGTAACGGTAGCTGCAAGCAAAGCGAAAGAAACAGCAAGCACTGTTCTGGACAATGTTCGCAGCTGGCGCCAAGCCGGCAAAGAAGAAGTAGAAGAAGTGCTGGATGACGCCGGCGAGCTCGTGCACGAAGCAGGAGAAGCGGTTCAAGATAAAGTGGAAGAACTGACTCAAGAGAGCAAAGAAGAGCTTCAAACGATCAGTTAATCAATCGCATTACATTGTGAATGAACAAAAAGGCTTCGCTGCATGAGTTATGCGCGAAGCCTTTTTGTTGCCTGCATCCTATTTGAAATTTCGAGCATGCAGCCGGTACTCGGACGGTGAGTAACCGAATGTTTTGCGGAACTGCTTGGAGAAATAGAGAGCATCCGTGTAGCCGACAGAAGAAGCGACATGGTCGATCGACAGGTGATACTGGCCATTGAGCAGCTCCTTCGCTCGCTCCATCCGTACCTTGAGCAGAAATTGCATCGGTGACACGCCTGTCACTTGCTTGAACATCTTGGATAAATGCGTGCGATGATAGCCTAAGCTTCGCGATAAATCCTCGATCGAAATTTGCTGTGCATATTGATAAGACAGCCACCGAACCGCCTGTTTAATCTGCCTGTCAATGTCTGAAACGATAGCAATGGAATTAAAGGCCAGATTGCCTGCATTCAATAGTCCAAGCTCCTTCAGGAAGATGCGCAGCAGCCCGTTTGCTTCCAAATCGGCGAGTTCGGGAAACGGAGTGGACTCCAGCGTACCTCGAATTTTGCGATATAGCGCTGCAAGCGGACGAACATCGTCCGTATGAACGATGGGTCGTGATGGGGAGAAACCAAGCGTCAGCAGCAGATGCTCAGAGATATGTCCTTTGAAGGCAACCCACATATAATGCCAGGGTTCTTTCTCATCGGCTCTATAGGTAAACAGCTCATCCGGAAAAATAATAAAGGTATCGCCTTTCACGCACGAATAGCGGACCCCGTTGATTTCGAAGGTTCCACGGCCCGATAGCACGGTGTGCACGAGGTAATAGTTATGAACGGCTGGTCCAATGAAATGACCGGCAACCGGCTTGCCTTCCCCGCTGAAGAGCAGCGACAATTCACCTTGAGCCGGCTGAGTATTGTTGTAGTCTGTAAATTTATGATGATCTAATGTGCGGTGCAGGCTAGACTGCTTGTTGCCTGTATTCGGCATTTTTAAGGCCCCAATCCTCATCAATTCAGTAGGATAATTGTAGATCAAAAAACTACAAATGTACATATAAAACATGCTTTTTTTCCTACTCAATCCGCTATTCCCTGCACTATAGTAGAGAATAGAAGAAGACATTAATCCGCTTACATGGCGGACCATTTTCAAGGAGGATACAATGCCGAAAATTACTTTTATTGGTGCAGGAAGCACTGTGTTTGCAAAAAACGTACTGGGTGATGTATTGCACACACCAGCACTCCAAGGATTCGAAATCGCATTGTTTGACATTAACCTAGAACGCTTGTCCGACTCCGAAACGATGCTCAACCATATCAAGAATACGTGCGGAAGCACTTCCACTATTAAAGCGTACACGGATCGCAAGGAAGCACTTCGCGGTGCCAAATATGTCGTAAATGCCATTCAAGTTGGCGGCTACGATCCTTGTACGATTACAGACTTCGAAATTCCGAAGAAATACGGCTTGCGTCAAACGATCGCGGACACTGTAGGCATCGGCGGTATTTTCCGTAACCTGCGTACAATTCCGGTAATGCTGGATTTTGCTAAGGATATGCAAGAAGTATGTCCGGACGCGTTGTTCCTGAACTACACGAATCCGATGGCGGTACTGACCAACGTGATGAACACGTACGGCGGCATCAATACGGTAGGTCTCTGCCATAGCGTTCAAGTTTGCGTAGATCACCTCTTCGATAACCTCGGCATGGATATGACGGGCGTAAAGTCCAAAATCGCCGGTATCAACCACATGGCTTGGCTGCTTGAAGTATCCAAGGACGGCGTAGACCTGTATCCGGAAATCAAGCGCCGCGCTCGCGAGAAACAGAACGAGAAGCACTGGGATATGGTGCGTTTCGAAATGATGCTCAACTTCGGTTACTACATTACCGAATCGTCCGAGCACAACGCCGAGTACCACCCGTACTTCATCAAGCGCAATTATCCGGAGCTGATCGAGCGCTTCAATATTCCACTCGATGAGTACCCGCGCCGCTGCATCGAGCAAATCGGCAACTGGAAGAAGCTGAAGGAAGAGCTGGTAAGCAATCCGGAGCTGAAGCATAAACGTACGCATGAGTATGCATCGTACATCTTCGAAGCGATCGAAACGAACGTTCCGTTCAAAATCGGCGGTAACGTCATGAATACAGGCCTGATCACCAACTTGCCGAAAGAAGCTTGCGTAGAAGTTTCCTGCCTCGTTGACCGCAATGGCGTAACGCCGACATTCGTTGGCGATCTGCCGCCGCAATGCGCTGCGCTTAACCGCACGAATATCAATACGCAGCTGCTCACAATCGAAGCTGCAATGACAGGCAAACGCGAGCATATCTACCATGCTGCGATGCTTGATCCGCACACAAGTGCAGAGCTGTCGATGGATGATATCAAAGCAATGTGCGATGACCTGATCGTAGCGCATGGCGACTGGCTTCCAGCTTACAAATAAGTCGAAACCATAGATAAAGCCGCTCCGGCTGCTCGAGCAGATTTAGATGCTCTGGCAGTTGGGACGGCTTTTTCTTCTTTTTCCGGAAGCGCGCCAAGCATGTTGAGGTTTGTTGAACCTTGTCTGGAATTGCGCTAAGATGTAGGTACCTTTTCTTCATCGTATTCATATTCTATTGAAGTCCAGCCAAAACGTTCAAGAAAGCGGTGTGTCTGTGCAACAACCGATCGCAATATTGGATTCTGGTGTAGGCGGTTTGACAGTCGTCAAAGAAGTCATGCGCCAGCTTCCCCGGGAAAAAATCATGTATTTCGGCGATACCGCTCGTACTCCGTACGGTCCGCGGCCAGCTGAAGAGGTGACTCGGTTTACTAGGCAAATCGTTGATTATTTAATCCAATATCGCCCGAAAATGATTGTTATCGCCTGTAACACGGCAACGGCAGTCGCGCTTGAAGATATCCGCTCCCGTGTCGCGATTCCGGTAGTCGGTGTGATTTATCCCGGCGCTCGCGCGGCGAACGGTCGTACGCAAACAGGGATTGTCGGTGTCATCGGTACGGAAGGGACGATTCGCAGCAGCGCCTACGAACTTGCGCTGAAGCAGCTATCTCCGAACATTGAAGTCATCAGCCTCGCTTGTCCGCGTTTTGTTCCGCTTGTCGAACAGGGTAATTTTCGCTCGAAGGAAACACAAGAAGTGGTGGAATCGTCACTGGCTCCGCTGAAGAAACGCGATATTGACACGTTAATCTTAGGGTGTACCCACTACCCCTATTTATCGGATACGATCGCTTCCGTAATGGGCAGTGATGTGACACTCATCAATTCGGCAGATGAAACCGCTCGCGAAATCAGCACGATTCTGCATGACCGCAATCGTTTGACGCGTGATGGTAATATTCCCGTGCATCAATTCTTCTGCAGCGGAGACCCGCGCATGTTTAGGAAGATTGCCCAACAATGGTTAGGTGAGCAAATCGAACTAACGCCTGTCGTGTGGCAGGTGCCCAATATCGTATAGATGTTCCGTGAGCAAACCGGAGCCGCCTCCCTCAGTCGTATATGACAGGGGTGGCTCTTTTCTGTGTTTTGGCATGCGGGGCAGCGAAGCGGCATAGCATGTGACTAGACCTATTCAGAGGTGATCACATGCTGCATCCTTATGTTGTTCAGACCGGTGATACGCTGCTGCGAATTGCCCGCAGCTTCAGCATTAATCCTGAAGCTCTGTTAGCCGCCAATCCGCGGCTTCTTGCCGGCGAACGATTGAAGCCGGGGCTGCTGCTTGCTGTACCCGCACAGCCAACCTTTACTTATCGGGTAAACGCTGGCGATACGCTGCTGCGTATTGCAGCTCTTTTTGCTGTTTCCACACATGCACTGATTGCGGTGAACAGTCATATCGATCTCACCCAGTTACAGCTGGGCCAGCTCATTTGCATTCCGGTCGGGGGTTCCGGTCGCATCGTAAATGGAAGCGCTGAGTATGGCGCGAGGGAGCTGATGACAGATATCGAACTGCTTCAGGACAGCTATCCGTTTCTGCTGTGCAGACGAATCGGGCAGAGCGTTATGGGCAAACCGATTACCGCGCTCAGTCTCGGGGAAGGACCGTCCAAAGTGCATATCAATGCAGGCATGCATGCTAACGAATGGATTACAACGCCACTGTTAATGACATTCGCGGAGGATTTGGCACAGGCGGCAGCGACTGGGACTCGGATTTGCGGCGCTGATATTAGGTCGTTGTTGCGTAAGGTGACGCTGTGGCTCGTGCCGCTGGTTAATCCCGATGGGGCAGAGCTCGTCCAAGAAGGCATGAGTGAGGAACATCCCTTTTACCATGAGCTGCTGGACTGGAATAACGGTTCAACAAGGTTCTCAAAGTGGAAGGCGAACATCCGCGGCGTAGATTTGAATGATCAATTCCCGGCTTTCTGGGATGTTGAAGCAGAGCGGCGCGACGTGGCAGGTCCCGGTCCGCGGGATTACCCGGGGCTCAAGCCGTTATCGGAGCCGGAGGCACAGGCGCTTGCTGCTTTTACCGAGGAGGAGCAATTTGATCTTGTCGTTGCGCTGCATACGCAGGGACAGGAGATTTATTGGAACTACCGCGGCTATGAACCGCCGGAATCGGAGCTGATTGCCGCGAAACTAGCCAAAGCCAGCGGCTATAAAGCGGTGAAGCTGTCAGGAAGCGACGCCGGGTATAAGGATTGGTTTATCCAGGACTACCGGAAGCCGGGTTATACCGTGGAGGTCGGATATGGGGTTAATCCTTTGCCGATATCTTCGTTTCACGAGCTGTACGACGAGATAAAACCACTGCTCCTGACTGCTTTGGAGGCGGTCATTCCGGATATGCTATAATAGACGGAAGAAGGAGGCGGTTCCCATGAGGAAATTGCTTTCGCTCCGCCACTGGCGGACGGTGTTTGTCCGAATCTACCGCTTGCTGATCGCAAGGGAAGTTCGGCTGATGGACAAGCTGCTCTATGTTATTCCGGTACTGCTGTACTGGGTAATGCCGGATGTGTTGCCATTTCTGCCTATCGATGATATCGCGGTAACGATGATTGCCGCTGAATGGTACACGCGCTATATGGAACGCAAATACAGCAATCGATTGAGATAGCGGTTGAACAATGCTCCTCGTTTCTTTACAATAGGAGAGATGAAGAAAGAAGGAACGCCGGATATCCATGTTACGGCTGCATCCATAAATAAGGAGATGAATCGACGATGAATTGCAAAATTACCCGTAACGCTGCGAAAGTGCTTCGCGAAGAAGTGGACAACCCTGAGAACGAAGGCAAGTTTTTGCGTATTTTCATTACGCAATCGCACGGTGATCATGCCCACTACGGTATGAAGATGGACGATGCTACGGACAATGACGAAATCATTGAGACAGATAAAGATATCAAGGTTGTTCTGGAGAAAGGTGTAGAACTGCTGGATGGTGTCAGAATCGATTACTTCTATGTACCTCAAGAGGGCTTCATGATTTCCAACCCGACTAAAGGCAACCACGGCGACCATTAATTCGTAAACGGTTAGGGAGAGAAACATGGCTAACGATATTCTGATTTGCGATAAATGCAAACATATGCGTACGAAATCCATGCTGCCGAAACTCGAGCAGATGGCACCTGGCACGGAAATCAAAGTCGCGTGTAAATCTTACTGCGGACCATGCTCGAGATTTGCTTTCGTCTTCATTAACGGCCGCTATATTACGGCGCCGACCGAGGATGAAGTCATCGAGAAGGCACGCAAATATGTAAAGAAATAAAGTGGAGAACCCCCGGAAGGCTTCGATGTGAAGCTTGCCGGGGGTTCTTCTTGCGATTGCGCTGGTTATCGATCGAACATCGACTTGACAAGGTCATGCTCGATCACGAGATCCGATGCTTCAAGCTCAAGCCGACCGGCCGCTGCTCCTGCGGTGCAGGCGGTAGGGTCAGTGACCTCTTCGCCTGTAGAGAAGGCGTAGCACTTGCTGTGCTGAGGCAGCCCGTCCTCAGCCGGCAGATAGAGGACGGCTCCGTCCGTGAATGCTCCGTTTCGGAACACAATCCGTTTCTGATGCTGCTGCTTATCAGGCTGCGCAGTAATAAGCGGTGTTCCGATCATCGTTTGGTCAGCGCTGGAGATTCCGAGAAGATGGAGCACCGTTGGCGTAATATCCACCTGCCCGCCTACCTGCTCGTACGTACCGGCCCTCTCGTCATTGGGCAAATGCATGACGAAAGGAATTCCTTTCAGAATCCGGAATTGTTCGGTCTCGTTTAAAGGATGACCGAGGAAAGCTTCGAAGGGCTCCCGTTCCCGGATGGAATTATCGTGGTCGCCGTAGAACATGAAGAGCGATTGATCCCATAATCCGGTTGCCTTGAGCTCTTCAACCAAGCTGCCAATCGCAGCATCCACATAATGAACCGCCTCCAGATAATCGCCGAACATGGTGTTCTTGAAGGCGCCGACATCCAGGTTCTGCGCGGATTTCGGCAGTTGGTAGGGATGATGGCTGGAGAGCGAAATGAGGAAGGAGTAGAAAGGCTGCTTCTCGTTCACCATTCGATCGACGGATTGTTTAAAGAAGGATTTGTCTCCTAAGGACCATCCGATAGGCTCATCGATGTGGTACGAATTCTTGCTAAAGAAGGTATCGTATCCTAAGCGGTCGTACATCATATTGCGGTTCCAGAAGCCTCCGTCATAAGCGTGAAAGACGTTGGCGGTATAGCCATGGTCTTTCAACGTTTGCGGCATGCTGTCGTAGTCATGCTGTGCATAACGGATGAAGACGGAGCCGGAAGGCAGCGGCTGCAGCGACACGTTGGCAGCCAGATCGGCATCCGAGGTGCGTCCTTGTGCGGTTTGGTGATAGAAATTGCTGAAGTAGATGGATGATCCGATCAGCTTATTGATGTTCGGCGTGACCTCGACGCCATTAATCCGCTGGTTAATGACGAAGCTTTGAAAAGCTTCCAGTTGAAGCAGGATGACATTCTTCCCTTTGTATTTGCCGAACAGAGCATCGGATTCGAGCGCTTTGCGCTGTGCTGCACGAGTTTCAAACCATTGTTTCGCTTGGGCGATTTGCTCGGGAGTGACAGTGCTGTCTTGAAACCAGTGCTCATTCGCATACCGATACAGATCATAGCCATGGAAGCCGAGGACGCCGGTCACATTGTAGAGGGATAGATTCCACCAATTGCCCGTGAATAGCTCGGCTGCCCAGGTTTGTTTGGCATTATGCACCGGCACATAGACGAGCGTGAAGCCCATAATGAACAAGGCAATTCCGGCGGTCAAACGAAGAATGGCGATTCTGAGCCGTTTCGGCTTAAGGTAAGACAGCTGTACGCGGGTTCTTCGGTTTCTGCTGCGTATCCGGAAGATAGTGAACACGGCAAGTGGAAGCAACAGCAGCCAGTCGGCAAAAAACCACAGGTCTACGACGTTCAGCAGGGAACCGATGCTTTCCCCCAGCGCTCCAACCTGTCCGGCCTGCAAGAGCACCGGTACCGAGATGAGATCCTGAAAGTAGCGGAAGTAGATAAGATCGGCGTAGACGATGACTGTCAGGATGATGTTTAGCATAATGAGCGCGATTCTTCTTCCTTGTGGCGGCAGCCATAAGGTCCAGAAGGAGATTAAGGCCAGTGTTCCGGCTGCGGTCATCCAATCATCACGGTTCATAGCCATGTTCGGCACATGGATAAGCCGGTCGAACAACATGGCCTTAACGAGCATGAGTCCGATGAAGAGCAGCGGCTCCAGCGCGAGAAGGAGGGGAATAGCATAAAACGACGTCCGTTGCCGGCGCCGTTTTATGCTTCGAGAAGGTATAGGCATCGATCAAGTTTTCCTTTCGCAGCAGCTTACGATTTGGAAGGGCTGTCCGTTTTGTTGCGCGGAGGGAGCGGTCCAAAATACTGATAATACGTACATTCAATGCGGCCGTTGAACAGCTTCCGTTTCTTGTCCGCTTTGCGGCCGATCGTATCTTCAAACGTGCGAGACTGCGTTAATGCGAACATCGACCAAGTCGGGATATAGAGGGAGCTTAGTCCGAGCTGTCTGATCGCTTTCTCTGCTTCATCCTCGTCGCCAAGTCTTGTTCCATAAGGCGGGTTAGTGATGATGCAGCCGTAGTCGCCTTCCGGCTTCACACGGGAAACCGCCATTTGCTGCAGCTTTATTTCCTTCGCGAAGCCGGCTTTCTTCACGGCAGCCTCAGCGATTTCGAGTGCGCGCGGGTCGAGGTCGGAGCCCGTAATGTGAAGCGGGACGTTATCCTTCACGGAATCGAATGCTTCCTCGCGTGCTTGCTCCCAGAGCTCCTCAGGGATGATAGACCAGCCTTCGCTGTTAAATGTGCGACGAAGTCCCGGTGCGATGTTCCAGCCGATCATCGCGGCTTCAATCGGAATCGTGCCGGATCCGCAGAACGGATCATACAGCGGTCGTTCAGGGCGCCATCTGCTGAGGAGTATCATTGCTGCTGCCATCGTTTCTTTGAGCGGCGCTTCCGTTACCAGCTTGCGGTAACCGCGCTTATGCAACCCGGGGCCGGTCGTATCCAGTGTCAGCATCGCCACGTCATTCAGCAGCCAGACTTCGATGACATAACGCTGTCCGTTGTCCTCGTGGAACCACTCTGTGCCATAGACAGACTTCATTTTCTCCACGATTGCTTTCTTCACGATACTTTGGCAGGCGGGCACGCTGGTCAGCTGTGACTTATGCGAGCGCCCTTCCACCGGAAATTCAGCATCCTCGGGAATCCAATCCGGCCAATTGACCGCTTTGGTGCCTTCGAATAATTCTTCAAACGTTCTGGCGGGAAACTCCGCCATCTTGATCAATACGCGATCAGAGGTGCGGAGCCATAGATTGGCGCGGCAAATATCAGCCAGACCACCCGTAAAAATAACGCGTCCGTTCTCCACTCTCTGATCGGTGTAGCCAAGATCCATCAATTCGCGTGCGACGACTGCCTCAAGCCCCATAGGAGCCGTTGCAATCAACTGCAGTTTGTCCATTCGTGTATCACTCCGCCTAAGCATCATATAAGGAAACTTATACTTTCTTATCTTTCATAAAAATCATACAATCAAGTATAGGTCATCCAAGGGATTAATTACAAACATTACATTCTTTATTATGGAGAGGAGCAGGAAACGATGTCGACGGAACAGTACGTAGAACGGCTGCTTGGGGAAGATGCGGATTTGGCTCGGGTGCATCAGACGATCCAGCAATTAGGTATGCCGGAGATTTCGATTGCAGCCGGTTATGGTCGTCTGCTTACGATGTTAGTGCGCATGTCCGGTGCGAAGAATGTACTTGAGATCGGCGCGCTTGGCGGTTACAGCGGGATTTGCCTTGCAAGAGGCTTAACCGATGGCGGACGATTGACTTCGCTTGAGCTGCTGCAGAACTATGCGGATGTAGCGCGCGGTAGCTTGGAAGCAGCAGGTCTTGGCGATCGCGTGGAATACCGAGTCGGAGACGCAAAGGAGAGTTTGGCTGTGCTCGCAGAAGAAGGCCGCAAATTTGACTTCTTCTTCATCGACGCGGACAAAGAGAGCTACCCGCTCTATCTGGAGTGGGCGATCAAGCTCGCGAACCCTGGCGCGGTGATCACGGGAGACAACGCGCTGCTGCACGGAAGAACGATTGATCCCGAGAAGAACGGTCCATCGGTTCTCGCGATGCGCGAGTTCAATGAATCGATGGTCAGCGACGAGCGGCTCATTGGCACGCTGCTGCCGGCGTACGACGGCCTCGCTGTTGCGGTTGTGAAGTAAACTTGTTGAAGCAGCTGAGCATGAAGATGCTCAGCTGCTTTTTTTTTTAGTGCGGGGATGCTCTAACGAACCGTAGAGGTCTTATGAGCTCGAAATTCGAGGCATCGAGAATCTAACGAACCGTAGAGGTCTTATTGTGGGAAATTCGGCTCCAAACCCTCCCACAACCGTAGAATAAGACCTCCGTGGTTCGTTAGAATTTTATGAGAGCTATTTTGGATCAAATAAGCCCCGTACGGTTCGTTAGAGTTTCGCGGTAAGCAGACGGGGAGATAAACCTGCGTGATAATGACGGGCGCGACTACCGCTTTGCTTCACTAGGTATCGCTCGCTTGGATACAAGTGTCTGCCTGACCCAGACGGCATTGATCACAAACAGCGCCGAAGAGATGAGAAACACGCCGCGTATTCCCGTCCAGCCCGAGATGATGCCGCCGACGATCGGGCCAATCATGTTGCCGAGCGACAGCATGCTGCTGTTAATGCTGAACGCGCGGCTTTCCATGCCATCCGGGGTAAACCGGCGGACGAGCGAATTGACCGATGGAATGAGCCCGCCTAAGAAGCAGCCTTGCAGCAATCGGAACAGCAGGAGCTGCCACACCGAATCGGCAAAAGCCTGCGGAATGAACATCATCGCCGCTCCGATCAGCGAGATGCCGAGTATGCGCTCTTGGCCAATTCGGTCACTCAGCCTTCCAAGTAAAGGCGAGGCGACCATGTTAGAAAGGCCAGCCGCGGAGCCGACGAATCCGGCCCAGAATGCCAGATTCACGACTGTACCGTGCAAATCCTGCACATAGAGCGGCATGAGAGGCATCGGTCCGATAATCGCGAACTGCAGCAGGAACGTAACGGCGAAGAGCGACATCAGCTGCGGCACGCGTGAGAGCCGGCGGAAGCCGTCCATGACCGACAGGTTCGGACGGGCGGCCGCTTCCTGTCGATTGAAGCTCTCTCGAACGATGAAATAAGCCAATAGGGAAGCTAAGAACAGCAAGCTTCCGGTTAAATAGAATATCGGTCGATACCCGACGGCATCCGCGAGCAATCCGCCGATGAACGGCCCCAGAATGCTGCCCGCAATTCCGCCGGACTGCAGCGTCCCCATTGCGAAGCCCATCCGTTCCTTGGGCGTCGAAACCGAGATGAGCGAGACAGCCGCCGGATTGAAGCCGGAGATGGTGCCATTGACCATTCGCAGCAGCAGCAAATGCCATGGGGATGTGGCAAAGCCCATCAGGATCATAACGATGGCCATGCCGAAGCCGGAACGGAGCAGCATCATTTTGCGCCCGTAGCGGTCTGATAGTTTTCCCCACAACGGTTGAAAGAGGAAGGCGGTCACGAAGTTGCCCGCAAAAATCACGCCGGCCCATGTCGCGATTTCATGCTTATTGGTTAATCCAATGCGTTCCGACTGCAAATAAAGCGACATAAAAGGGATAATCATCGTCATTCCGCCCATGACGAGAAATTGACCGAACCAGAGGACGGCCAGATTTTTCTTCCACTGTTCCATTTCGATTCTCCAATCACAAGACTCAGATTTGACACGCTGTAAACATCGTAACGACAGTATAACATAGCCGAAACCTAACATTGTCATATGTTTGTCAATGATAGCAGGGGACGGGCGGTTGTTACACTTGGGCAAAAAGGGCATAATGGAAACGTAGGGAAAACGATAGAAATGGGGAACTTCAATGAGCTACAACGACCTATTCCTCCGCGCGTGCAGAGGAGAACAAGTCGATCGCTTACCCGTCTGGTATATGCGACAAGCGGGACGTTACGATCCCGATTACCGTAAAATAAAAGAAAATTACTCGCTGCTCGAAATTTGCAAGAGACCGGAATTGGCTGCAGAGGTTACGATGATGCCAATAAAGAAACTCGGTGTGGATGCAGCGATCTTGTATTCCGATATTATGAATCCGGTCGCGTCGATCGGCATCGATTTTGACATTGTGGCTAATGTTGGCCCGGTCATAGCGAATCCGATCCGCTCGGCAGCGGATGTTGCTAAGCTTAAGCCGATCGATGTGGAAGGCGATTTGTCCCACGTATTAGAGACGATTCGCATCTTGGACCGCGAGCTTGATGTACCGCTTATTACGTTCGCGGGTGCACCATTTACGATTGCAAGCTACTTGATTGAAGGCCGTCCATCGAAGTCGTACATTCGAACAAAGTCGCTGATGTACTCAGAACCGGCAGTTTGGTTCCAACTGATGGATAAACTAGGTGACATGGTTATTGCTTATCTTCGGGCGCATGTAAACGCAGGCGGCAAGGCGTTCCAACTGTTCGACAGCTGGGTTGGCGCGCTTGCTCCGCATGATTTCAAGACGTTTGTATTGCCGACCATTGAACGGATTTTCAGCGAGCTTTCGGACCTGCCGCAGCCAAAAATTTATTTCCCGGGCGTAGCGTCCGGCGAGCTGCTTCCTACCCTAAAGAATGTTAAAGCTGATGTCATCGGCTTAGACTGGCGCGTGCCGATTGCAGAAGGTCGTCGTAGACTTGGCGGTTCTTTCGCTGTACAAGGGAATCTTGATCCGTATGTACTCACCGCACCAATGGAAGTCATCAAAGAACATGCGAAAGCCATCATTGACGAAGGCATCAAGCAGCCGGGTTTTGTATTCAACCTAGGTCACGGCTTGTTCCCGGAAGCATCACTCGACAAGCTGCGTGAGCTTACCGAGTTTGTTCATGATTACTCCGCTGAAGCAATGAAGGCGTTAGGCGGTAAGCAGGAGGAGCTTCTCCATGGCTAAAGGTAAAATTGGCGTACTTGTTATGTCTTACGGAACGCCGGAGAGCATGGACGGGATTGAAGAATATTACACGCATATCCGCAGAGGTCATGCGCCGACACCGGAACAGTTGGCTGAACTGAGCAGCCGTTACGAAGCAATTGTCGGCGGCGTGTTCCCGCTGCGTGAGAATACAAACCGTCAAGTGGCAGGCCTGCAGGCCGCTCTTGACGCTGCAGCACCAGGCCGCTATAGCTGCTATCAAGGCTTGAAGCATGCTCGCCCTTATATCGAAGACGGCGTTTCGGCAATGGCTGCAGATGGCATTAAGCATGCGGTAGGCATTGTGCTGGCGCCGCACTACTCCACGATGAGCGTCGGCAGTTATATGAAACGTGCGCAAGAGAAGGCGGAAGAGCTGGGCATTCAATTTGCAACGGTAGAAAGCTATCATACGCATCCGAAGCTGGTTGAAGCGCTCGTGACGCGCGTTAAAGCGGCACGTGAAGCCCTTCAAGACGCTCAGCCTGTACAAGTACTCTTCAGCGCGCACAGTTTGCCGGTCAAAATTCGCGAGATGGATGATCCTTACGAGCAGCAGCTGCTAGAGACATCCAAACTTGTAGCGGATGGAGCGGGTGTAACGGACTGGCAGTTTACATGGCAGAGCGCGGGCCGTACCCGTGAGCCGTGGCTTGGGCCGGACATCCTCGAAACGATGAAGGAAACCGCGGCGGCTGGCTATAAAGGCGTGCTGGTTGCTCCGATCGGTTTCGTATCCGAGCATTTGGAAGTGCTGTATGATGTTGATATTGAAGCGCAAGCAGAAGCCCGCGAACTCGGCATTAAACTGCAGCGTATCGAGATGCTGGGCACAGATCCGCTCTATATGGAAACATTGGCCGATTCCGTTCAAGACGCAGCAAGAGCGGAATTCGTTTAGCAGATAGCGTTACTACAGAGGAGATGACTCGCATGCGGGGGAACGGTAAGCTTGATCGCTTCGTCGTTATCGGAGGCGGTATCAGCGGACTCAGCTCCGCTTTTTATTTGCTCAAGGAAGCGAAGCAGCGCGGCCGGGAAGCGGTCATTACGCTCGTGGATCCATCGGAGAGAATCGGCGGCAAAATCAACACGCTTCGGCGTGACGGCTTCGTTATTGAGCGCGGTCCGGATTCCTTCCTGGCACGCAAGACGCCGATTATTGATTTGGCCTATGATCTTGGCATCGAGCATGAATTGACCGGCACCAACCCGGCTGCCAAGAAAACATATATCCTTCATCATGGCAAGCTGCATGCGATGCCTCCGGGTCTCGTACTTGGAATACCAACGGAAATTGCACCTTTTGCCAAGACGAGCCTGCTGACATGGAAAGGCAAGCTTCGCGCCGCGATGGATTTCATACTGCCGGCAAGCAAAGAAACAGGCGACGAATCCATCGGAGACTTCCTGTCTCGTCGATTGGGAAGCGAAGTCATGGAGCGGGTTGCGGAGCCGCTGCTCGCGGGTATTTATGCCGGAGAGCTGCGGAATTTGAGCCTGGCGGCGACATTTCCTCAGTTTCGAGATGCTGAACGTAAGCATGGCAGCTTGATTAGAGGGATGCGCGCCAATAAGCGGAAGGCTGCTTCAGCAGCGCCAAGTGTGAGCAGAGTGCCTGCAGCCGTCAAGAACAGCATGTTCCTGACGTTTAAAGGCGGTCTAACCACGATGCTGGAAGCGCTGGATTCTGCCCTGTCCAATGTGGAGCGGCGAATGGGACGGAAGGCAGTCGCTTTCCGCCAAAATGATCCCGATGAGTATGGTGAAGATTCAGCGCCGTATGAAGTACTGCTGAGCGACGGTGAGATTCTGGAGGCAGATGGCATCGTAATTACAGCGCCTGCTTATGATGCCGCAGATTTACTGGAGCCGCACATGAACGTTGATGCGCTTCGTGACATTCGTTACGTATCGGTAGCTAACGTCGTCATGGCTTTCGATAAAGCCTCGCTAGGCGTGAATTTTGATGGATCAGGGTTCGTCGTCCCTCGTTCAGAGGGAACTACGATTACAGCTTGTACATGGACATCGGCCAAATGGCTGCATTCCAGCCCAAGCAATAAAGTGCTGCTGCGCTGCTATGTCGGTCGCGCCGGCGATGAAGCGGTTGTTGATTTACCGGACGATGTCCTAAGAGAAGCCGTTCGGAGCGACATTCGACTGGTGATGGGGATCACGGCAGAGCCGCTGTTCACTGAAATTACCCGCCTGCATCGTTCCATGCCGCAATATCCGGTCGGCCATCTTCAGAAGACCGCGCAGCTTCGTACGAAGCTGCGTGCAGAGATGCCCGGTGTATGGTTAACCGGTGCTGCATTCGATGGTGTCGGGCTGCCGGACTGCATCCGCCAAGGGAAGGAAGCCGCCTCCGGCGTCTATAAGTCGCTGCTCGGCGAGTATAAATAAGTCACGCCGAATACGGCTTGACGATCTTAAGCAAACGTCTAAATAAGAGAGAGTGTCGACATTGTCGGCACTCTCTTTTTGTACGCTTCGATACAGGCTTCGGATTAATTTGGGAAAAGAGGAAATGATAAGCACAACTATCGTTAAGGTGTGAAGCGTACGATGCGTCAAAGAAAGCTCTCGGTTTTACAAGTCGTTCTTCTCCTTCTTACTACCACAGTGATAACGAATCAAAATATTATCGTTCCGCTGCTTCTGGACTCTGCCGGAAGAGATGCGTGGTTTAGCGTCCTTTTGGCCTTTGTCCCGGGTATTCTCTTGTTAGGCGTAATGAAACATATTATGACTACGACCGGACAAGAAGCCATCATTCCTTGGGTAAAACGTAAATTCGGTGCTTTCGCGAGTACACTTCTGGGTTTGATCCTTTTCCTTTATTTATTCTCGAGTTGTGTCATTGCATTAAAGGATACGACCAATTGGGTTGATGTGACGTTTCTGCCGGAGACGCCGGGTTTCGTAATCGCCGCCGCATTGACCGTCATATGTTTTTTTGCCGCTTATGCCGGACTTTGGTCCATCACGGTTTGCGCTGGTATTTTGCTGCCATTTGTCTTTGTATTCGAAGGCTTCATGGTCACCGCGAATATTCAATTCAAAAATTTTCATTATATTACGCCGATGTTGGCGAACGGATTTTCGCCCCTATCAGATGGACTTATTTATTCAACCAATGGGGTTCTTGAGATCCTGCTTCTCCTCTTGATTCAGCAGCACTTAAAGGAGAAGGTGCGCTATAGCTCATTAATGATTCTGTTGATTATCACCGTTGGCATGATCCTCGGTCCTCTGCTGGAATCCATCGTGGATTTCGGACCCGCTGAAGCATCCAGACAGCGATTTCCTACCTTTGAACAGTGGGGTCTAGTCACCTTGGGCAAAAATGTCGCTCATTTAGATTTCTTATCGATCTTCGAATGGCTAAGCGGCTCTTTTATCCGAATCTCCTTATGTATGTATGTGATGGTTGAGCTCCTTCAACTGAAGAAGTCTGCCATTCGCAAACTGATCCTTTATATCATTACGATCATTATGTTCATCGTTCCGCTGCTGCCGATAAGCGATGCATTGTTCGTATGGTTTTTGCGTGAGTTCTATTATTCAGTGTTATTGCTCCTTATTGTGGGCGTTTTGTCGATATTGTTCCTGTTCTCGATAATCGTACGCGTGAAGGAAAGGGTGAGTCCGAGTTAATGACGGCTGTTCCAGACCACAAATCTATCGAAGAAACATTACGAGCATTGTTCAATCGAAGCTCGGATGTCATCTTCCAGCGTGTTCGTTTATTGAGCGAAGATGTAAGTTGGGAAGTGCTGTTGATTCACTGCGAGGGGTTATCGGACAGCAAACGGATCGATCAAATCGTGATGCCGCAGCTTGAGAAGCTAACGGCGGATCAAGTGAAAGAAGGCAAGATCGGAAACTTATCCTTCCAGCCACTGGAAAATAACGCGCAGGCCATTGTTGATGCAGTATTCTCGGGCAAACTCCTGCTATTGTTCGATACCAACAGCTCCTTATTTATGCTTGATATCTCCAATCCTCCTCAGCGCCAGCCGGAGGAATCCAATACGGAAGTATCGGTAAAAGGTCCGAGGGACGGTTTCACGGAACAGATTTCTACGAATATCGCCCTTATCCGTAAACGGCTTCGTACGGAATCGTTGTGCTGCGAGAGTTATGTGATTGGCCGAAGGTCTCGGACGAAGGTGGCACTTCTCTATGAAGACGATATTATGAATCCGGCTATTATTGAGATGGCGCGCCAGCGGATACAACGCATAGATGTGGATGCGCTGGTCAGCAGCGAGGAGCTTGCCGAGGCGATTTCGGATTCGCCATTTGGCTTGTTCCCCTTGGTCGATTATATCGGACGTCCGGATTTTGCGGTGGAGGCATTGCTGCGGGGAAGATTCATCGTCATCGTGGATGGCACACCAATGGTATTAATTGCTCCGACTACGCTGTCATCGCTGCTTAAGACGCCTGAAGATATTCATGCCTCCTATCTATATGTAGCCTTCGAATCTCTGCTGAGGTATATAGGACTGTTCTTGGGAATTTTTGTTCCCGGTTTTTATATAGCACTGACTACGTTTCACATGGATCAAATCCCGATTACGACCTTGGCAAGCGTAATCAACGTTCGAAGAGGCCTGCCGATTCCGGCGCCTTTGGAAGCTTTCCTCATGCAAATCACGTTTGAATTGTTTCGCGAAGCGGGCATCAGACTTCCGAAAGGGGTCGGACAAACGGTAACCGTCGTGGGAGGACTGTTTATCGGACAAGCTGCTATCGAGGCAGGCTTGACCTCTCCGGCTATGCTGGTCGTTACCGCGATGTCGATGGTCGCTACCTATACATTAGTCAATCAATCGCTTGGCGGGCTCGTTACAGCGCTGCGATTATTTGTTTTAGGTTGCGCTGCATTTTTGGGCATGTATGGTTTTTTTCTGGGGATGTTCGCGATTCTTTTGTATCTATCAACGCTCGAATCCTTTGGCGTCCCGTATTTGGCACCTATGTCGCCGCCAGTATTTAAAGATTTGCTTATGGCTGTCATGACCAAACCGAGAGTGCTTAACCGCACAAGGCCCCTCATTTACAGGACTGGAGACCGCGTTAGAAAGGAGAAAAGAAATTGAACAGATTGGTCGGAGTTCTGTGTATGACCCTATGTGCCGGTATAATGCTTACAGGATGTTGGGATGTGAAGACGATCTCCGACTATAATTTCGTAACCGCACTCGGTATTGATTATGCGGACGGCAAATATAAGATTTACACGGAATTAATGGATTTCGGTTCGATTAGCAATCAAGATGAGGGCGGAGATGGCGGGAGTGAACGGGCGACGGTCTGGGTAGGCAGGAGTGAAGGAGAGACGCTGTATGCAGCGATAAATGAATTATATAAAACGGGGCAGCAAAGCTTGTACTGGGATCATTTGATGGCGATTGTTTTAAGCAAGCGCGTGCTGCAGAAAGACATTAACCGATTTATTGATTCCATTCCCCGCTTTCCGCAGATCCGGTATAATTCATGGATTTTCGGGACGAATGAGTCTATTGATGAGGTATTTAAGCATTCCACTTTTTTTAACTTTTCTCCCATCTCCAATCTATTACACAATCCATTGGTGCTTCATAAGCAATTGTCGGTTATCGCACCGATTCGCCTCAATAAAGTGTTGGCCAACTTAGGGGAGCCCGGAGAAACGGATCTTATTCCTACATTAAGCATGGATACGAAGGGTTGGGAGGATAAAGATAAGCCGCAGCCTGTATTATTCATGAACGGTGCATTTGCATTAAATAACGGCAAAGCGCAGCATAGCTTCACCGAAAAACAATTAAATGGCGTGAAGTGGATCCAGCCGCAGATGAAACGAGCCGTTATCCCCGTGGTACGGAATCATAAATCATTCGGAATGGTGACGCTATTCAATCCGAAGAAGAAAATCCATATTACCGTTGAGGCCGATAAACCGGTATTTGTGATGGATTTGATGTTTACGGGTATTATAGAGGAAATATTGGATGATTCACCGGTCGAGCTCATTAGGGAAAACGCCGAAATGGGAATACGTAACGAAGTGCTAAACACCTTTAAGATCGGGATCGCAAAACATGTAGATCTGTATGGCTTGGAGCAACTCTTATATCGGAATAAAAATAAAGAGTGGAAAAGGCTTAGAGCATCGGGTGTCAATAGAGAACTGATGTTGACGGAGGATTCATTGAAGAGGGTGAACGTTCACGTGAATATTCTCCATTCCGGAATGAATGACATGAAGCCGCATTAGAATGACAGGGTAAAAGAAGAAGTTTACAGCATCACCGATTATGGTCGGTGCGCGGTAAGCTTCTTCTTTCTTTGTGCGGTATCGGGTGCGCTTAATCGATCGGGGGTCCGACTCTCCCCTCACGCTCCGCCTGCTTTCGGTGAGCGACACGGCTGCTTGCTGCAGCGGCTATTGCACCCACGATATCATCGAGGAACGTGTGGCACTGTGCATCTTCTTTATCGTTCAGATGCTTCAGTATGCCTGGCTTTAATTTATCGACGTAACCGAAATTCGTAAATCCGATACTTCCGTAAACGTTCACGATGGACAGGGCGAGAATTTCATCACACCCGTAGAGGCCCTCGTCATTTTCTATCATTTCTTGAAGCGGCGACAGCAGCTTGCCTTCCTCAGCAAGCAGATCCAGCTGGATGCCGGTCAAGATGGCGTTCTGTACCTCGCGCTTCGTTAGCACAGCTTCTACATACATTTCGCATTCCTGCATCGTGAGCTCCGGATAATAATCCTTCTGCAGAAACAGAACCAGCTCTGCGATTTGCGGCACCTCGACACCGCGTTTAGTGAGCCATTCCCGCGTCGCTTCTGCGATTTTCGTACTATTTAGGCGGTAATCACTGGACTTCGTCATCGCTACACCCCTTGTCTCAAAATGGTGGACAAAACTGGTCTAATTGATTTGGAGGGCTCGTATATATAGTACTACAAAAGCAGAACTTGTACCAAAGCAATCGAATTATTCAAATAGGGAGGAAAATGAACAATGACTTACAATCGACTGTTTCGCCGGGCTGCGCTCGCGGGAGTGCTTGCTTTGCCCATTTTGACGACCGGCTGCGGATTATTCTCACAGCCTGCCAGTGAATCGATCGATCCACCGCAAAACAGCACTCAAAACGTGGACGCCGACATTAATCCCGGACAAACTGTAACCGAGGGCGATCAATCGCAGATGACGCTGTACCTGAAGGACCGCAACGGCTTGCTGGCACCGGTCACGGTATTGGCAACGCTCGGCCCGGATGAGAAGCTGGGTCAGAAGGCGCTTGAGATGATGGTGGAAGGCGGCGCGTACGAAAGCGAAATTCCGGATGGTTTCGAAGCAGTGCTGCCGAAAGGGACAACTGTGAAGGGGCTGAGTCTCGTTCCGGATCAGAAGCTTGCCGTTGTTGACTTCTCCAAATCGTTTACCGATTACAATGTATCGGACGAGCGTAAGATCGTCGAAGCGATTACTTGGACGCTGACAAGCCTAGAAGGCGTGCAGAATGTCGAAATCGATCTAGAGGGGCAGAAGCTGAGCGAAATGCCGCAGGATGGATTGCCGATCGACGATCAGTTGACTCGCGCGGTGGGTATTAACCTTGAAGCAGCCGATAATGTGGACTACAGCCAATCGACGCCGGTTACGATCTACTTCTCCGCAATAACACCGGATAACGTGCAATACTATGTCCCTGTAACAAGACTCGTGACGCGCTCGAACAACAAAGCGAAAACAGCAATCGAGCAGTTAATCAGCGGCCCGCTTAACGATCTGCCTCTGAAGGCCGTTATGACGCCGGATGTACTGGTCAAGAATGTCACGAAGAAGAATGATGTCGTGACCGTCGAGCTGCAGGATGACAGCTACCAGCAAGGTCAGCAAGAGCCGGCCGAAATGCTGCAGGCCGTCGTACTCGCTCTGACCGAGAATACGGGAATGAGTAAGGTTCAGATCAAGCTCAATGGCAAAACAGACTTCGTGGATACGAACAACCAGACCTACAGCGAGCCGGTCAGCCGACCTGAGCATGTGAACGCCTTTAAATCGTAATCAAGCTGCTTGATTAGAAGACCTGCCGTGATGCGCCAATGGCGTGCGCGGCAGGTCTTTTTGTTTTGAAGCGGGAGTATGCCTGGGGATCTACATGGGAGCGAAGTAGGAGGGGGCGGCGGATGAAGCGTACCAGGAGGTCTACATGGGAGCGAAATCGGCGAAGTGAGCTTATGTAGCGTACCAGGAGGTCTACATGGGAGCGAATTCGGCGAAATGAGCCAAAGTAGCGTACCAGGAGGTCTACATGGGAGCGAGATGTGTAGCACTACGAACTACACATGCGGCGTCATCGCCGAATTCTCGCAGATGTGTGGCACTACGAACTACACATGCGGCGTCATCGCCGAATTCTCGCAGATGTGTGGCATACGAACCACACATGCGGCGTCATCGCCTTATTTCCGCAGATGTGTAGCTCTACGAGCCACACATCTTGGGCAAGTATACAACATTTACAAATTGGGTATTATAATAAAAATAGTACCTTGACAGTCAAGGTAGTGTGCTGTATGATGTGAATATGAGAGGTGATCAAATGAGCGAGAACAAAATTACATCAGATCTCCTGCGGGGACATACAGATACGATGATTTTACGGCTCTTGTCCGAATCGGATCGTTATGGGTACGAAATCGTCAAGCTGATTGCCGAGCGTTCAGGCGGCGAATATGAATTGAAAGAAGCGACGATGTACTCCAGTGTCCGGAGGCTTGAGACGGACGGCGATATCGAGTGGTACTGGGGCGATGAATCGCAAGGTGGAAGACGCAAATATTTTCGAATTACCGAGAAGGGTAAAGACACCTACGTTCACAACAAAAGCAATTGGCAGTATGCGCAGCGCGTACTAGAAAACTTATTATAAGGAGAGATGATCTATGAATTCGAAATTAACGAGCTACCTAAACGGTGTATTTACACCCTATGAAGGCGTGAAGAGCGTCGGTGAATTAAAGGCTGATCTGCACGCTGATCTACAAGAACGGTATAACGAGCTTAGAGCAGAAGGGAAAGACGAAGAAACGGCATACAAGTTGACGATTGAGAGCATTGGCGACATCGAGCAAACGATTCTGGAAGTTTCCAACCTCTCCCGCTCGCTCGAACGGCAGCTGCTGACGAACTTTAGCGCGAGCAATCTGGTTGACAGCGATTTTGCAGGCGTTACGGCGCGTAAAGGACAATTTAATGCCAGCGCGTTACGCGGCTCCGACTTTGCAGGAGCAGACTTGACCGGCAGCACGTTTAAGAGCAGCGACGTACGCGAAGCTAATTTTGACGGCGCGAATCTAACCGACTGCAACTTCTCTACGCTTGACCTTACGAATGCAAGCTTCAATAAGTCGATTCTTGTACGAACCAACTTCAGCAAGTCCGGACTGGACGGCGTCAAATTCACCGGAGTTAGAATGATCGATGTCACGTTATCGATGGCCGATCTCAGGAAAACAGTTTTTGAAGGCTGCGTATTTGATGGGGTTGATTTCAAGTACACGGATATGAGCAGGATGCGTTTTGACGGGCAAACGTTTATCGGTGTTAAGTTTGACAAAGGGGCATTAACGGAAACGTCCTTCAGAGGTGCTACATTCAAAAATGTTTCATTCCAGCCGGGGTTTGTTCTCACGAATAAGTACTATAAAATGATCAAAACCATCTGCTTTGACGGTGCAACGATGGATAAGCTAACCTTCGCTGCGCTCAAAGGAATGGGAGCCGATTTGTCCAAAGTTTCGGTTAACTAAGGAGGGGAATTGGATGCAAAACCATGCCATCCAGGTAAAGGGACTGCAGAAATCTTATAAGCAGCTTCAAGTTCTGAAAGGCGTTGATTTCGCGGTGGAGAAGGGCAGTATCTTTGCGCTGCTCGGTTCCAACGGCGCAGGCAAAACAACAGTTGTCAAAATCCTCACTACGCTGCTTAAACAAGACAGCGGGACCGCCACCATAAACGGCCACGATGTTGGCTCCAAACCTGACCATGTGCGGCAGGCAATCAGTCTAACCGGGCAATTCGCAGCGGTAGACGAAATATTGACCGGAAGAGAAAACATAATTATGATCGCCAAGCTAAGGTACCTCCCGAATCCGCGTCAGGTAGCGGAAGATTTGCTCAAGCGCTTCGGCTTAACGGAGGCAGCCGACCGCAAAGTGTCCACGTATTCGGGCGGCATGCGCCGCAGACTTGACATTTCCTTGAGCCTTGTGGGGAAACCTCAAATCATCTTTCTTGACGAGCCGACTACGGGGCTTGACCCTGAGGCGCGCATCGAGGTTTGGAAAATTGTGAAGGATCTTGCAAACAGCGGAACTACTGTATTCCTCACTACGCAGTATTTGGAGGAAGCGGAACAGCTTGCTGATCAAATCGCCATTTTGCATGAAGGTAAAATTATCGCCAGCGGAACGCTAGCGGAGCTGAAGAGACTGTTCCCGTCGGCGAAAGTGGAGTACGTGGAGAAACAGCCCTCATTGGAAGAGATCTTTCTGAACATTATCGGTAAGAAGGAGGGAGCATAAATGGAAACGGTAAAGAAACATTTCTTCAGCGATCTGAGCGTGATGCTGGGACGCTCCATGCGCCATATTTCTCGCAGTTTGGACACCATCATATCCGTCACGATCACACCGATTGCACTCATGCTGTTATTCGTCTACGTGTTTGGCGGTGCGATTCAAACCGGAGCCGATAATTATGTCAATTACCTGCTGCCCGGCATTCTGCTCATCGCGATTGCAAGCGGGATAGCCTACACGTCTTACCGCCTGTTTATTGATGTACAGCGAGGTATATTCGAGCGGTTTCACTCCATGCCGATTTCGCGTTCTACTCTGCTTTGGGGTCATGTTTTAACTTCGTTGGTATCCAACGCCATATCGCTTGTAGTCATCGTCCTCGTAGCATTAATCATGGGCTTTCGTTCCTCGGCCGGGATACTCGACTGGCTTGCCGTAGCCGGCATACTAGCACTGTTTACGCTAGCCTTAACTTGGGTCGCAGCCATTGCCGGACTATCCGCTAAATCGGTAGATGGTGCCAGCGCCTTCTCCTACCCGATCATCTTCCTGCCATTCATCAGTTCCGCATTCGTGCCGACAGAAACGATGCCCAAAGCCGTTCGCGTGTTTGCCGAGAACCAACCCGTAACCTCGATCGTATCGGCCATTCGCGCTTTGTTATCCGGACAGCCGGTAGGGAATGACATCTGGACCGCGCTTGCATGGTGCGTTGGCATTCTGCTCGTCGCCTACTTCTTTGCGATGAAGGTGTATAGAAGCCGGTTTTAAATCGGTTGAATCACAATCATCTGATGAACATAAGCTGCCGGCACCTACCGGCAGCTTATTCTGTTTTGTGAACTCATTCTGTATGCCTCCGGATGATCTGTTCCGGGGACGGGTGCTTTTCGAGCGCCATTTTGGTAAAATGGGTTAGATTGCGCTTGCGCCAAGAGATGGCACATGAAATTGCTGCAGAAAGATGGAGGCTATACATAATGAGAATAGATGGACGTCAGGCAAACGAGCTGCGGCCGGTTACAATTACGATGAATCCTAATAAATATGCTGAGGGCTCCGTGCTGATTGAATTCGGCGATACGAAAGTGCTCTGCACGGCTTCGATCGAAGAACGCGTTCCGCCATTCATGAAAGGACAAGGCAAAGGGTGGATCAACGCGGAATATTCCATGCTGCCCCGCGCCACACAAGTCCGAAATCAACGTGAATCGGCTAGAGGGAAGCTGACGGGCCGCACGATGGAAATCCAGCGTTTGATCGGCCGCGCACTGCGTTCGGTTGTCGATTTACATGCGCTTGGTGAGCGTACGATTACGCTGGATTGCGATGTTCTTCAAGCAGATGGCGGTACACGTACAACGTCGATCACAGGGGCGTTCGTAGCTCTGGCGCTGGCTGTACATAAGATAAACAGCAATCATGAGTTTGCCAAATACCCGCTGACCGATTATCTTGCATCGGTTAGTGTGGGCGTGATCGGCGATCGCACGCTGCTTGACCTTAATTATGAAGAGGATTCCAAAGCAAAGGTAGACATGAATGTGGTCATGACCGGAGCGGGTAAATTCGTCGAAGTGCAAGGAACAGGCGAGGAGTCCCCGTTCTCGCGTGAGGAGTTGAACGAGCTTCTGGCTAGCGCTGAAGAAGGGATCGCGAGCTTGATTGCCAAACAGCGTGATGCGCTTGGTTTAATGGGCAGTCGGATCGGAAATCCCAAAGCATGAAGCAGGGCGATACAGTAGTCGTAGCGACCAGAAATGCCGGTAAGGTGCGTGAGTTTGCTCATGCTTTCGGCAAGCTTGGCATGCAGGTCGTCAGCATGTTCGATTACCCGAATCTGCCGGATGTGGTAGAGGACGGAGCGACGTTCGCGGAGAATGCACGCAAGAAAGCGAAGACGGTTGCCGAAGCGCTGGGACTGCCCGTGCTTGCCGACGATTCCGGTCTTCAAGTAGCGCGGCTTGGCGGTGAACCCGGTGTATACTCCGCACGGTATTCCGGCGAAGGTGCGACAGATGCTCGCAATAACGAGAAGCTCTTGCGGGAGCTGGCTCGCATCACAGCCGATGATTCGAGACTTGAGCGGCTTGCGGATGGAACGACGCTGCTAAGCGAAGCGAATTTCATTTGCACGTTGGCCTTATATGATCCGGCCACAGAGACCTTTATTGAAAGTGAAGGCTTGGTTAACGGATCTATTATGGACCGTCCCAGAGGGAATGGCGGCTTTGGGTATGATCCATTGTTTTATTTGAAATCGCAATCCAAAGGCATGGCGGAGCTGACGACAGAAGAGAAGCAGGCAATCAGCCACCGCGGCACTGCACTCGCTGAACTGCTGAAGAAGATTGCAGCAGTGAGCGAATAGCAGCGGCGAGACCTATCATTCACGGCTTAAAGAGTTCGCAAATTTGCGAACTCTTTTTTTTTATTGGCTTTTATCAGGTAAGAGGTAAATTATCTTTCTTTGCAGAATAACTGATTAAACTTCTGAGGCGTGTACGGGAACCTTATTCACGGTTAAAGGGGGATCGGGTTATGTCCATTCAAGAAGAGCTGCCTCCGGCAGTATCCCGGAGCATTGAACAGCTGGAGCGTCATTATTTTGTAGGCAGAAAACACGAGATCCGATTATTCCGCAGAAGATTGAAGGAGAGATCGCCGAAAGGCCGCATTTTGAATGTCCACGGAACAGGCGGCGCGGGCAAAAGCTTCCTTCTCGCTGAATATCGCCGGCTTGCTGAACGAGCAGATGCCAGGTTCGTCCTTATGGACTGCCGCACGATGCCGCGAAACCCCGGTGAATTCTGTCTCTACCTGCACCGTCTGATCGAGCCGAGTTCACGGAAAGCGCGCCGACGTTCGACGGATCCGAGTCTGCAGAAGGACAACTGCATGAAGGCGATCAGGGAGGCGGCGGCCAAGCAGAAGCTGATTCTCGCATTCGACACCTTCGAGGAGATCGGCGAGCTGGAACATTGGATGCGCGAATTTATCGCCGGTACGGATCCGGCGGTGCTCGTTATTATTTCCGGTCGATTCCCATTACGCGGTGAGTGGCAGTCTTCACCGGCTTGGAATCAATTGATTGAAAGGCTTCCGATCACAGAGCTGAATTACGAAGACATTCGCAACTACCTCAAACGGTTAGATCATGAGCTGCAGGAAGAGGCGATTCATTACATCTGGTCCATGTCGAAGGGGCATCCGTTGACGCTTTCCCTGCTTGCATCTGCTCTTCATTCGAGTCGGCAGCAGCAGACGAATTTTGTGGATGAGGATGTTTTCGACCAGGTTGTAGATATTTGGCTCAAGGAAGTGCCGGATTCCCCGATGAGGGAGCTGGTTGAAGCCGTAGCGGTGCTGCGTCATTTCAATCAGGATCTGATTACGTTCGCACTGCAGCGTGAGGTGTCGGCTTCGCAGTTTAAAGCCTTAATAAATTACTCCTTCGTGCAGCGATCGGGGCATGGCTGGCTGCTCCATGATTTGCTTCGTGATGCCATACATAGACAGATGCGACTGCGCGCTCCCGATTATTGCGACAGGCTCTGGAAGAGATGCATTCGCTACTACTATCAAACACTTAAGCGATCCAACGATCCTCTAACAAGGGAAACCGAAGATTGGTTTTATTACCTCGGCGATCAGCTCATCCGATCGTTGTTCTACCATCAGCCTTCTTCTTATAGTTTGGAAGAGCTGAGCCCTGCCAATTGGACAGATGCAGTAACTTATATGGAGAATCGCTATATCACGGCCAAGACGACCAAGATATCGCTCCTGCATCCGGAAACCCGAGAGAAGACGGAGTTTCTGCTCACCAAGCAGCACAGTCTTTACGGACTCAAGCATATTCATTTGGAAGAACTGTATCAGCTTGACCCTTCTATCGTGAAGCTTGTTCGCAAAGCTAACGGTACAATAATCGGCTTGACCGCTATCGTTCCAATCAACTCGCAAACCCTCGATTATTTATGTACCAAGCCGCTTTCAGCCGCATTTTTCTCCGGACTTCCCGAGAGTTCTCTTCGCAAATTAAGAGTCGAATCCCCATTCATGGCAGGCTACTTCGTCAAGACGCTGGATGCTTATGATTACGCTGATCCTGTCATGATGCAAGCCTCAGGACTTATTCTCATCAATCATTTAATCTCATCGGGTTATGTAGTGGCATCACCGCCTCCACTGCCGATTTCCAGGGCGATCTTCGAGAGCTTGGGCTGCGAGCGAGATACGGAGCCGGTCATCCATCATGATTATGATGAGGATGCGCCTGCACCGGTGTTTGTTGTCGACTTGCGAGGACATAAACGGCAGGCCTACTTAGATCGCATGGCCGCATTATCCGGCATTTCAGATCGATCGACGGAAGAAACGATTGATGTAAACCTGCTGACGAGCCGGGAGAAGGAAGTGCTGTCTCTGCTTATGGACGGCCGATCTAATCTTGAAATAGCAGCGAAGCTGTACCTCAGCGAGACGACGGTGAAGAAACATCTCTCCCATATTTACGAGAAGCTTGAGGTCAGGAACCGTAAACAGCTGATGAGCAAGGCGGGCCGTATGATTTCCACTTAGAGGTTGCCGCTGTTGCCGCATATACTACCTTCGGACAATATCCTTCCACTTACAATCCCATATAAAATGATGGTGAATATGGCATTTATTTTATGGATGGTTCGGGGAGGGAATGGAATGAAGAAGAAGAAACTCGTGGCGCTGCTGGCAGCCACAGCGATGTTTTCTGCAGCAGGAGGCGCATACGCCACAACGAATGTGACCACGATCAAAGCGGTGCTGAACGGGGATCTGAAGTTTTCGAAGGATGGTGGAAACTGGCGGCCGACAGATGAGAATGGAAACCAAGCGCTGCCCATTACATACAAGGGCACTACGTATTTGCCTCTTCGTGTGCTGGCGAACAGCTTCCAGCTTCCCGTTAAGTATGATCCGAAATCCAAAACGATCCAAATCGGATCATCTGTTCCGGGTTTGACGTTCTATTCCTCGCAGGTCAAGACGCAGCATGATGGCGCGGAGTTCATTGATGTGATCGACAAGAATCAGCTCGTATTCGGCGGCCAAACGTATAAAGGTGCATTTGCATTCCGAAGCAGCTATAGTCCGAGCTTTAATGTGAAGATGGATTTTGGTTCGATGTACAATAAACTGCATTTGATGCTGGTCGGCAAAGATGATCTGACGGTCAGAGTTTATAACAGCAAGAAGCAGCAGCTCACAGAAGATATCCATCTTGTGAAGGACCAGGTTACGGAAGTGGATATTGATTTGCAAGGCAGCGATGGCATCATGGTCTACGGCTTCGGAGGCAATGTTAATCAGATCATTGGACCCTTCATATACATCTTAAAAGACAGCTATGTGTCCAACGGCAAATAGCGTGCAGTGGGATGAGGAGTGGTGGATGTGATGGTATTTCGGTTTTCTTTTGGCAAGAGGCTGGCTTTCTTGATTTTGTCTGTGATGCTTGTGTTTGTTGTGATTCCTCCTTCTCGTGCACATGCAACTGTGAAGGTGCTTGCGTTTGAACTCGAGACAAGTGGATTGCCCTATTTGCTCGCTGGAGAAAAGGTGTTTTTTAGTTTCGGTGATGACCGGGCGCTCGGTACCAGTCTGGAATATGCCAAAATTTCTTACTCAGCGGACAACGGGCTGAATTGGAAACCTGTTCTGGATCTGGACGTAGATGACCCCGGATTCGGGACGTATGGCACCTTTAGCTTGCCGGAGGAACCAGGTCTTACTTCGGCTCAAATCATGTTAGAAACGTATTACTCTCCGCTGATCGGCTCGAACAGTTACAACCGAGACATATTAGGTCCCTTTAAGATCAGGCAGGCTGGCGGGATTAGCGATTTCACAGCGATTTCGCATACGAATGGTTCTGTTACCTTGTCCTGGTCGGATAACACAAACATGGAGTCGTATTATCAGATCAAACGCGTCGGAGGAAAAGGGAAGGAGAAAATCTTCTATGTCCGCGATACGATGGATCGTACCGGCAACTTGACGTATGTGGATAAAGAGACGAGCTCGGATACGGTGTATGTCTATTCCGTTCTGCCGGTCATCGACCAATTCGAGCTTCCCGATTTCTTGAAGCCCGGCGATAAAAGCCTTATTGTGAAAACAAAAAAATTCACGGTGGGGTTGCTCCTGGATGACGACTTAATTACAGGCTCACTCAACCCGAACATTAAACTTCCTGACATTACTATAGGAGGAGGCGGAACGACGACACCGACGCCGCCGGCGATACCTGCTGACCCGGGACCGCCAGTAACGCCGACTTCGCCTCCGACAGAAGAGATGCTGGAGAAACTCGCGTCAGGTGCCAGCGAGTGGGCGAAACACGATGTGAAAGATGCGATTAAGCTCAATTTGACAACGGACGCCGTGTTAAGTCGGTACAAGGATCCGATTACGCGCGAGGAATTCGCAAGCATTGCCGTGAAGCTGTACGAATCCTTGAGCGGTAAGAAAGCGGACCCGATTAGCCCGAATCCGTTCACCGATACGACGAACGAGGATGTGCTGAAGGCGAACAAAATGGGCATCGTATTTGGCTCGACGTTAACGGAGTTCTCGCCGCATGCGACGATTACGAGGCAGGAAATGTGCGTGATGCTCCTTAGGGCGATTAAAGCGGCTAAACCCTCCGGCAAATACGATACCAGTGTCAAAACGACATTCGCAGACGAGGGCAAAATTGCAGCCTGGGCCAAAAACTCCGTGCACTTCGCAGCTAATGCAGGCGTTATGGGAGGCGTAGGCGGCGGGCGCATCGATCCCCTTGGCAAGACAACAAGGGAGCAGGCGATTATCTTAATCAGGCGCGCGTATTTGGCGTTTAGTAAGAGCTGATTGTCGGATACATCAGGTCAGGTGATGATAGACCGTCTATTACCGAGTTTCGGTAAGGGCGGTCTATTGGCATGTCCAATAGGAAGAGCATAATGAAAGGCTGTCTCAAAAGTCGAATTGCAACCTTTGGAGACAGCCTCATATTTAGATGATTAGCGAATGACCACTTTGTATTCCCTCAGCCACATATCTAATTGCAGCAGGTAAGCGAACAGCTGCGGTCCGGACATTAACTGACCGAACCATGGCAAGTTGCTGCTTGCTGCTTCGGATTCGGCAAGCTCGCGGATCTTCTTCACATTAATGAGCTGCAGCAGCGGGGAGGTGCCTTCATGAATGATCTCCAGTACCTGCTTGCGCACCGCATTGAGGTAGTTCGGGTTATGCGTTTTCGGATAAGGACTTTTCTTCCGATAGAGCACATCATGAGGCAATACGCCTTCCAGCGCCATGCGGAGAATCCCTTTCTCCCGGTCTCCCGCAGTTTTGATCTCCCATGGAATGTTGTATACATACTCCACGAGTCTGTGATCGCAATAGGGGACGCGTACCTCAAGGCCAACTGCCATACTCATCCGGTCTTTACGGTCAAGTAATGTCGGCATGAACCTTGTAATGTTCAAATACGACATCTGACGCATTTTGCGAGCTGCGGCATCTTCGCCGGCTAGATGAGGCACCTCGGCAATCGCATCCGAATAACGGTCTCCAAGATATTCTAGCGGCCTAATCCAAGCAGCGACGTCCTGCGAGAGCAGATCGGCACGCATGCCTGCTGCAAGCGACCAAGGGAACGTGCCGGCATTCAGCGCTTCTTCGCGGTGGAACCATGGATAACCGCCGAAGATTTCATCCGCCGCTTCACCGGATATCGCAACGGTCGCTTCCTTCTTGATTTCGCGGCAGAAGAGCAGCAGGGACGAGTCGACATCCGCCATCCCCGGCATATCACGGGCGTGCATGGCTTCACGCAATGACGCAACAAGCTCAGGCGTATCAAAAACCATCGAATGATGAATCGTGCCCAGATGATTGGTCATCCGTTCGATCCAAGGCGCATCGGCATTCGGCTGGAACGCATGGGCTTTAAAATGTTTATCGTTATCTACGTAATCGACGGAGAAGGTATGAACGACACCTTGCCCCGTTTCATTGTAGTAATTAACCGCAAGTGATGTAAGTGCACTGGAGTCCAATCCGCCTGAGAGCAGCGTACACAGCGGTACATCGGAGACCAGCTGACGTTCCACCGTATCTTTGAGCAGATCACCGACTGTTTTGGCCGTCTCCTGCACCGTTTCGGTATGAGGCTTGCTTTCTAATTTCCAATAAGTACGGACACTTAACCCGGAGCGGTTATAGATGGCGCAGTGTCCCGGCAGCAGCTCACCGAGATCCCGGTAAACGCCGACCCCCGGCGTACGCGCAGGTCCGACGATGAAGATTTCGGCCAAACCTTCCGGTCCAACCTCCGGTTTGACGGAAGGATGTGCGAGCAGCGCCTTCGGCTCCGATCCGAATACGAATCGTCCAAGCTGTTTCGCATAGAAGAACGGTTTGACACCAAGTCTGTCTCTGGCGATGAACAGCTGCTGTTCCTTGGAATCCCATAAGGCAAAAGCAAAGATACCGTTAAACTTCTCTACGCATGATGGGCCCCATTCCATGTAGGCAACGAGCAATACCTCCGTGTCGCAAGTTGTTGTAAACCGTCTGCCCCGGCTTTCGAGCTCGCGCTTCAGCTCCGGTGCATTATACAGCTCTCCGTTATAAACAAGAACATACGCATCGTCATCAGACGTACGAACCATCGGTTGCGCACCGTTCGCAGGATCGATAACGGATAGTCTCCGGTGGCCTAGCGCACAATGCGGCGAGATCCAGGTTCCCGATGCATCCGGGCCGCGGTTAGCCAGCGTTCCGGTCATTTTCTCGAGGGTAACGGATTGTTTAGTCAGGTCATCGGTCCAGTCGATCCAGCCCGTGAATCCACACATGGTGCTCATTCCTTTCTCTTAGAGCTTCAAACAGCGATACTATGATGGTTATGCGAAAAATATGGATAAAATGTCTGTCCGTGGGGGGATGCTAGAGCAATGAAGGAGGGTGCTTTCGATATGGTCAATGATCACGATGAGTCATTTTACGCACGCAAACCTTATTATGTGTCCGTACAGGCAGGCTCAATATTAGAGGATCCAGAAGCAACTGCGTTTGAGTTTGCCATCACCGCAAATGAAGAAGAATTAAACCGTTTGCAAGAGTTGTTTGAAGAATATGCGACTATGGATGAAGCGCAAGTCGGTGAATATGCCGCCACGCCGTTTAGTTCGGCGAGTGATAAGCAAATGAATGCAGGTGTCGATGAGATTCTTCTCGATGTCTACCGGCTATTATATGAGCTGGGCACGGCAGAGACGAAGAATCATATTGCCACGATGGGGTTGTTTCCAGAGGGGAGTCTGAGATGATCGTGACGGATGCACGCGTTAGACGCGCGGTGAGAAGCGAAGGGAATCCCAGCTGTGAAGTTGAAGTTCATACCGATGACGCGGGCACGCCTGAACTGCTCGCTTATTTTGGAGCTTCGCGAGATAACGATTACGATATGATCGCGGTCGTGAAGAACGATGCCAAGACGGAAATCGATTGGTACGACAACAATATGCATAACGCCTTTACCAACGTCACGGACGAGTTGTTCGACACGCCGACGATGAAGACGGATTGGGGGGAGCGGGAGTCGTTCAAGGAACAGGTGCTGTCGTTCCCGGGGATTCGAGCGGAGATCGGAAGATTAGTGGACTGGTCTTAATGCTGCTGCGCTGTAAAATGCTGCCTCTTTCACATGTACCCATGGTACAATATAAGCATAATTGACAAACCATATCAGGTAGTCCAAGTGAGTGAGGGAGGCGAGGCAGCCTTATGGGAACCACCTTGGTACGAAATGCAACCATTGTCACCATGAATAAACAGGACGAAATTATAGTTGGCGATGTACTGTTCAAAGACGATGTCATTGTCGCTGTAGGCGGTCAGATTACGAGCGGCTATGATGCTGCCGCGACGACGGTCGTTGAAGCCAAAGGAAGGCTGCTGCTGCCGGGTTTCGTACAAACGCATATTCATTTGTGTCAGACGTTATTTCGCGGCCGTGCAGACGATATGGCGCTCATGGACTGGCTTCGGACGAGGGTTTGGCCGCTTGAAGCGGCGCATGACGAGGAATCGGTTTATTACTCCGCGATGCTTGGCATCGGAGAATTATTGCGCAGCGGCACAACGACGATACTCGATATGGAGACGGTGAGCCATACCGATTTTGCTTTCCAGGCTATCGCAAGCAGCGGAATTCGTGCGATCTCGGGTAAAGTGATGATGGATGCAGGCGGTGATGTGCCGCTTGGTTTGCAGGAAGATACGAAACGTTCGGTTGAAGAGAGCACGGCACTGCTCGAGAAATGGCATGGCTATGACAATGGCCGAATCGGATACGCCTACTGCCCGCGTTTCGTTGTCTCCTGTTCGGAAGAGCTGCTGAAAGAGGTGCGGGATTTATCGTTCCACTATCAGGTGCTCGTCCACACGCATGCGGCAGAGAATCGCGAAGAAATCGAGTTGGTTATGCGCCAGCGCGGTATGCGCAACATCGTGTATTTGGATCATATCGGGCTGACTTCGCCGCGACTTGTCCTTGCACATTGTATTTGGCTGGACGATGAGGAGAAGGATATTCTCAGACGCACCGGAACGAAAATGACCCATTGCCCAGGCTCCAATCTTAAGCTGTCATCCGGGATCGCCCCGGTACCTGAACTATTGGAGCAGGGGATTGGCATGGGGATTGGTGCCGATGGCGCACCTTGCAACAATACGCTGGATATGTTTCAGGAGATGCGCTTAACGGCGCTGCTGCATAAGGTGCGTTGCGGCCCTGAGTCTATGAATGCACGAACGGTGCTGCGTATGGCAACAATGGGCGGGGCCGAGGCGCTTGGACTTGATCATCTGATCGGCAGTATTGAACCAGGCAAGAAAGCAGATCTCGTGCTGCTGGATTTGAATGATTATCATACCTTTCCATCCTATGATGCGGACCCGTATTCACGAATCGTCTATGCGGCTTCAAGGGGCAACGTGTCCGATGTGTGGGTGGACGGCAAGATGGTTGTGGAGCGTGGCAAAGTAAGAACAATCGATAAACGAACGGTGCTCCGCGAAGCGGACCGATCCATAGCGCGACTGTTGAAACGAATTTGAGCGAAGTAAAGGCCGACCACTGAGTTAACTCGAGAGAGATAACTTAGCGGTCGGCCTTTGTTTGTAGTGATATCGCTTATCCGTTCACAATCTCCCCGCCATTCACGTGGAGAACTTGTCCGCTCATGTACGAGGAGTCCTCGCAAGCGAGATAGACGTAGGCAGGTGCGAGCTCTTCAGGTTGTCCCGCACGTTTCATGGGTGTGTCGGAACCGAACTTGGCAACGGTCTTCTCATCGAACGTCGATGGAATGAGCGGCGTCCATATTGGCCCCGGTGCTACGGCGTTAACGCGAATGCCTTGAGCTGCGAGATTCATCGCGAGGGAGCGAGTGAAAGCAACCTGAGCTCCTTTGGTGGAGGAGTAGTCCAGCAAATTCGCGCTGCCATGATAAGCCGTGATCGAAGTTGTGTTAATGATGGTCGCGCCTTGGGATAGATGCGGCAAAGCGGCTTGAGTCAGATAGAACATGCCGAAAACATTGGTTTTGAACGTTCGTTCAAGCTGTTGCGGCGTAATGAGCTCCAGCGAATCCTTCGGGTGTTGTTCTGCGGCATTGTTCACGACAATATCAAGGGCTCCCAATTGCGAGGTCGTATCATAGATGACCTTCTTGCAAAACTCGGGATCCCCGATATCACCGGCGATGGCCAAGCATTTCCGACCTAATCCTTGGATTAATCGTTGTATTTCAGTGGCGTCGCCGTCTTCGTCCAAATAGACAATCGAAATATCTGCGCCTTCCTTGGCATACATGAGCGCGACGGCTCGGCCGATCCCGCTGTCTCCTCCGGTAATTACGGCAACCTTACCCGATAGTTTACCTGCCGCCTTATAGGCGGGTGCTTCAAACTGCGGGCGAGGGGTCATCTCGCTTTCAAGCCCGGGCTGTCGATTCTGATGCTGCGGCGGGAATGACGTTGGTCTTTGTGAAGCTTGCTGGTTGGATGTCATATCGTATAAACCACTCCTTTCCAAGGAGTAGTCTGCGTCATTACAGCAGCGTTGATTCGGCTTTCTGCTTGCCTGCCGAGACATCCAGCAAGTAATCGGTGAATTGATGCAGCTGATGCAGCAGCACACCGTTCTGCTGATCCAGCAGTTTAACCGCGTTTCCGCTGACAAGGCCTTCGCGGGATAACATCGCCGTTTGCTTCAAGTACAGCGCGCCGCCATCTGGGAAGACGCCGAATGTGCCGAGTGGAAGCTGGATGTTGAGGATGCTAATCGCTTTGAGCAGCTCCATCTCATGTTCTTTCGACGTTTGAGAAGCCAGCACGGCGAACGATTGGAAGAGATACACGCCTTCCTGATTCAGCTCCTGCAAGCCCGGCAGGAAGCTCATCTCTAAGTCGATGGTTGCTTCGCGTTCACCGATCTCGGTAAAACGGATGATGAGGGACGTGTAAGGCGCTTCATCCGTGGGTTCCATTAATTGGGAAGCGATATCAATATTCTCGTAGAAACGAAGCGTTCTCTTCAAGTAATCGATACTGATCACGTCTTCTTGCAAGGACATGCGGTTCAGTCTCCTTTGTTAGGTGTGCAGTTTCTTTGCAATCATTTCTTTTGTCGGTTTCTGTTTGGGGCTGTCAACTTTGAGCCCGATGCTCTCGATAATGGCTTTGCTGTCCGCATCGTCGCCGCGTACACCGGATTCGAACAGCATGCCTGCCAGATCCGTCACGATCTGGGCATAACACTGACCTACGCTGTTAAAGCCTTTCTCTTCAATGAGCTGCTGCCTGACTTTATCTTTGCCTGTTTTCTCGTTCTCAGGCTTCTTCATCGCTTCATCGACCTTAAGGACACGATCGACGAACGCTTCTTTCCGTTTGTATTTCTTATAAAATTTCACGATCGCCGCAACGCCGCCAAGAATCGCAGCAAGTGCGATCAGGATCGGGCCGGCAGGGGAGGCCGCTGCGATTAAGAGAGCAGCGCCGCCTGCGACCATAAGCGCTCCTTTGACGGCAGTCGCTTTGTTCTTGTCTTTGTTCATTTCCTGCGTCGAACCGCCAAGGTTCGCTGCATGTCCGAGATCTGTGGCGCGCGCATCGCTGCCTTCCTTCATCTTGTCTTCCATCTCATGCAGGCTCTTGGCATTCTTCTTATTCTCTCTGTAGCCGGCTACACCGCTGACCATATAGGCCGCGCCGCCGACAATGCCTGCCGCGCCGGCAGCGACGGTTGCTCCGGCGTTGAGCCCCATGCCCGCAACGGTACGTACACTGTTCACGGTACCTGCGCTGAAACGGGCCAGATCGGCCGCACCTGCGCCGCCTTCGCCTACGACTTGCTGTGCTTTGCCGGTATTGCTTAACGATTCGTCGTAGTTTTCAGTGGCATTGTAGATTTGCGAGATCGAAGCGAGTCCGCTAAGCGCTCCTGCCGCAGGAGCGATGCCTTCCGCAACGGGCAATGCAGCCTTCGCTCCCAGTCCTGCGCTAATGGTAGCGGAACCTCCCGCGCCGCCGGTAGAAGCGGAAGTGCCTATTGCGGCATATCCGAGATAATCTTTGTCCGTGTCCGCATTGTAGTTTTTCGTATCGGTTTTGTTGGCATCTCTGGCGAACACTGAAAATTTATCCCAATCGACCGATTTACTAATGATACCTGTGACCATCGTTTTCTTGACGGTATCGAGGTCGACGAAACGTTTGCTGGCGCCGTTCATCGCCCGAATCGCAGACATTTTCTGTTCCGGTGTCAGGGCGTCGAAGTATGTGAACAGAGCAGATTTCTTCTCTTTGGTAGACTGTTCTTTCAGCCAGCTGTATACCTCACTGTACCCTGCTTTCCCCCTTAAATTGGCAGGAATAGGCGGTGGAGTGAAGGCTGCCGGAGCGGCAGCCGCAGCTGGACCTGACGGAGCGGCAGGGGCTGGCGGAGCCGCCGGTGCGCTTGCCGTTACAGCCGGAGCAGAAACCGGAGCAGCGGCTGCCTCTTGCGCTTGCTGCTCCGGTGCGGCAGCGGCAGGTGCTTGGGAAGGAGCCTGCGTTGCCGGAACGGTAGAAGATGCCGGACTGTTCACGCGGTCAGGTCTTCCCATCCGAGCCGCACCGGTTTGACGCATTATTGTACCTTTACCTGATTGCATCATCTGCAGCACAGCTTGATTACCGGATGCGCGCTGCATCTGCAGCAGCTTTCCGGGTTCCGATTCGTTTTCCCGGCTGCCCGCTGACGAGGGGGATGTTTTGCTGCTCTGCTCGGCACTTTCACGCTGAATGGGTGAAGCAGTTTTACGCGTATGGCGATTTGAATCGGCAAATGAGCTCATTTCGACAGCCTCCGACATTGAAAGTCATTATTCGCTAGAATGATAGACTAATAGTACCACATTTTGAGAGAAATCATGGGAATAATTGCGATAAGCGTTCGTGGCTTTGTTACTAATTCAAGAGGTGCCGAGCTGGCCGGAGACGAATTGAAATCAAAAAAGCCTCCCGGAAATGTGCCGAAGCACAAATCATCAGGAGGCTGTCAGTGTTGATGTAGTGTCTGAAACGCTTGGTTAAATGGCGTCCCAGGAGGGATTCGAACCCCCGACAACACGCTTAGAAGGCGTGTGCTCTATCCAACTGAGCTACTGGGACACGTAAGAAGTACTATATCACGGAGTGTTCCGGTAGTGCAACTACTTTTTTGAAAAGGTTGTTCTGCATTATGTTATAAGCGGGTGAAGGGAATCGAACCCTCGCTTCAAGCTTGGGAAGCTGGCGTTCTGCCATTGAACTACACCCGCACAGAAAAAACAAAGTAGACAAATAATAGCACAGGCTAAAATGGAAATCAACAGCTGAGAGTGATATAATCAAACTCTAACTGTACATAATACGCATTTCTGCAGGCAGTTTGATTGATAAGGCGGTGATTCTATTACAACCTCGGACCCCTCGCAGGGTGATAACAGAGAGAACGTATATTTGTTTCCGAATATGCTGGATCAATATCAGAACCAACTGACGCGCATGCTTGAATCCGAACAATATGGAGAAGCTAAAGGACTGCTTCGTTTCTTGCTGAATTGCCAGGGCGAAGAGAAGCGTCACTACGAAGAATGGACCAATTTATTATCATGGCTTGATGTTGCTTTTCCGGGCTATGGTGACTCGAACGACAGCATACATACAGACTCATCCGAACCGGAAGGCGATGAGGAGTCGCTTCGCCAAGGAGCACTGAGTTCCGTTGAACACGATGAAGCTTACGTGCAGCAGGTGCTTTATATTATGCAGCATCATCCCGTTGCCGATCAGCAAATTTTGGCACTGGAGCGGGCTGCTTATATCAAACATCCAAGTGTCGACGAAGCCATCATCACATGGCTGACGAGAACGGATTTGCATCCTGCCTTGCAATTCAAGGCGCTGCAATCGTTGAAGAAGCGCGGTGTAACCGGAGCAATCAGGCTGGATCGACTTGGGGAGCAGGTGGATCTCGAGATCGAAGCGACTCCGCTTTCGATGGATGATTTTCCGCAAGTGGTTACAAGGGTCGTTGAACGGGTAGAATCGGTAACAGAAGTACAGGAAGCCACGCTGCCCCATTTTGCACGAGAGTTGTGGAAAGAATGCTTGCAATGCTTGTATGGCACGACGGCATACAGTCGGCTGTTATCTGATGACGATGAGACCGTAGATTGTTATTCTGCTGCACTCCATCAAGTGCTTGAGTTGTCACTTTATGGCAGAGTAGATGACGACGATGTGCGGGAAACTTACGGGATTACGGATGCTCTTCGGTTCCGTTATGAGCAGGCTTGCAGGTCGTTACGGCAGATCGCGCAATTAAAATTGGACGGTGATGGCGGCTAGTCTTGATATTAACGCAAATCTTGATTATAATAGAATGGTTTATTACGGGTAAGATCTGACGCAGAAGCGTTATTTAATTTGGAGGGGAAAGCATAACATGACAGCAACTTGGGAAAAAATAGACAAGAATCTTGTCTCCATCAACGTAGAGGTTGAGGCAGGACAAGTTAATGAAGCGATCGACAAGGCATTTAAGAAGGTCGTTCAGAAGGTAAACGTACCTGGATTCCGTAAAGGTAAAGTACCACGGGGTATGTTTGAGAAGCGTTTCGGCGTTGAAAGCTTGTATCAAGACGCGATCGACATTTTGCTTCCTGACACGTATGCAGCGGCACTGAAAGAAACTGGTGTCATTCCGGTTGATCGTCCTGACATCGATGTTCAGCAATTTGCGAAAGACCAATCGTTCAAGTATGTTGCGAAAGTAACAGTTAAGCCTGAAGTTGAGCTTGGCGAGTACAAAGGCATCGAAATTCCTTCCGCTGAAGCAGTCGTTTCGGAAGAAGAAATCACAGCTGAATTGACTCGTTTGCAACAACGCCACGCTGAATTGAACGTGATCGAAGAAGGCGCAGCTGAGAACGGCGATACTGCAGTAATCGACTTTGACGGTTATGTTGACGGTGTAGCATTCGAAGGCGGCAAGAGCGAGCGTCATTCCCTTGAGCTTGGTTCAGGCGCATTCATTCCCGGCTTTGAAGATCAAGTTATCGGCATGGCAACTGGCGACTTCAAGGATATCGAAATTACATTCCCTGAGGAATACCATGCAGAACACCTTGCTGGCAAGCCTGCAGTATTCAAAGTGAAACTTCACGAAATCAAACGTAAGAGCCTTCCGGCGCTTGACGATGAGTTCGCGAAAGACGTAAGCGAGTTCGATACTCTTGAAGAGTACAAGCAAGACCTGGCAGCGAAACTTGCTGACAGAAAAGCAAAGGAAAACGAAGCAGCTCGTGAAACAGCTGTCGTTGAGAAAGCAGCTGACGCTGCAGTAATTGAAATTCCTGAATCCATGATCGATTCCGAAACTTCGTTCATGCTTCGCGATTTCGAGAACCGTCTTCGTTCGCAAGGCATGAACTTGGATCTGTACTACCAGTTCTCCGGCCAAGACGAAGCAGCTCTTCGCACTCAAATGCACGCTGACGCGATCAAACGCGTTCGCAACAACCTTGTTCTTGAGCAAATCGCGAAGAACGAAGGCATCACCGTAAGTGAAGAAGATCTGAACGAAGAGCTTGAGAAACTTTCGAAGCAATACAGCCGTACGGTTGAAGAGCTTCGTTCGATTTTCACAGCTAACGGCAACTTGGAAAACATCCAAGAGGATCTTGTTCTACGCAAAACAATCAAGTTCTTGCTTGACAACAGCACAACAGCTCCAGTAGTTGCATAAGAAATGAAACGATAAGGCACGTATTTACGTGCCTTATTTTATCCTCATCACCTCCCACGGCAGGTGGTAGGAAACCGAAACATACATATGTATTTACCCGTATCGTATAATGTAATAGTCAGAAAAATGACATTACAACTTGAACATGTTAAAATAAGAACGGATTAGAAGAAACAGCTTTCGGCGTTAACCGCTGGCGAGGTGATTTCTTCAAAAAGTCGATTACGAAAGAAGGTTGATCGCATGAATCTGGTGCCTATGGTCGTTGAACAAACGAATCGGGGAGAACGTTCTTACGACATCTACTCCCGCTTATTGAAGGATCGGATTATTTTTCTGGGAAGTGCGATCGACGACGATGTTGCCAACGCCGTCATTGCGCAGCTGCTTTTCCTTGCAGCCGATGACCCGGAGAAGGACATTCATCTGTACATTAACTCGCCCGGCGGTTCAGTTACCGCTGGTATGGGTATTTATGATACGATGCAGTTTATCAAGCCGGACGTATCTACGATCTGCGTAGGCTTGGCTGCCAGCATGGGTTCGCTTCTGCTTACGGCAGGGGCTAAAGGCAAGCGTTTCTCACTGCCAAACAGTGAAGTGATGATTCACCAGCCTCTTGGAGGCGTGCGTGGTCAAGCTTCGGATATTAAGATTCACGCAGATTGGATTCTGAAGACCAAACAGAAGCTTAACCAAATTTTAGTGGATCGTACAGGTCAGCCTTATGACAGAATCGACCGCGATACGGATCGTGACTATTTCATGAGTGCTGAAGAGGCGTTGAACTACGGTCTGATCGATAAGGTCGTAACATCTCTGTAGTTTGCGCGAATCAACAAGAAGGGGTGAAAACTCATGTTCAAATTTAACGACGAGAAGGGCCAGTTGAAATGTTCGTTCTGCGGCAAATCGCAAGATCAAGTGCGCAAGCTCGTAGCCGGACCTGGCGTCTATATATGCGATGAATGTATCGAACTATGCACGGAGATCGTTGAAGAAGAGCTCGGTCACGAAGAAGAGCTGGATCTGAAAGATATTCCGAAGCCGCGCGATATTCGCAACATTCTGGATCAATACGTTATTGGTCAGGAACAAGCGAAGAAGTCGCTTTCCGTAGCGGTATACAACCACTACAAACGCGTCAACTCGCAGAATAAACTTGAAGATGTAGAACTGCAGAAGAGTAACATTCTGCTTGTTGGTCCTACAGGCTCAGGTAAAACACTGCTTGCTCAAACGATGGCCAAAATTTTGAACGTTCCGTTCGCAATCGCGGATGCGACTTCCCTTACGGAAGCCGGCTATGTCGGTGAAGACGTTGAGAATATTTTGCTCAAATTGATTCAAGCAGCAGATTACGATGTAGAGAAAGCCGAACGCGGCATCATCTATATCGATGAAATTGATAAAGTAGCGCGCAAATCCGAGAATCCGTCGATTACACGCGACGTTTCCGGTGAAGGCGTACAGCAAGCGCTCCTCAAGATTCTTGAAGGCACAGTTGCTTCCGTACCACCGCAAGGCGGCCGTAAGCATCCGCACCAAGAATTTATTCAAATCGATACCACGAACATCTTGTTCATTTGCGGCGGAGCATTTGACGGCCTTGAGTCGCTGATCAAACGCCGGATTGGCAAGAAGGTTATCGGATTTAACGCTGCCGGAGACGGTCAGAAGGATCTGAAACCGGGTGAATATTTGTCGATGGTACTTCCGGAAGACTTGCTCAAATTCGGTCTCATTCCGGAGTTTGTCGGCCGTTTGCCTGTCATCTCGACACTAGAGCCGCTTGACGAAGGCGCGCTTGTCCGTATCCTCTCCGAGCCGAAGAATGCGCTCGTGAAGCAGTATCAGAAGCTGCTTGAGATGGACAATGTGAAGCTTGAGTTCGAAGCTGCGGCACTTGATGCCATCGCGAAAGAAGCGATTAAGCGTAATACAGGTGCACGGGGATTAAGGGCGATTATTGAAGGGCTGATGCTCGACGTGATGTACGAAGTACCTTCACGTGACGATGTAAGCAGCTGCCTGATCACAGAGAAGGTCGTTCAAGACCGGATCATGCCGGAGCTTGTTTCCAAGAAGGGCAAGAAGAAGGAAGAAAGCGCCTGATCCAATAAATAACACCTCAAATGCTTCCACCCCTGCGGCGCGGCAACACGAACCGCAGGGGTGGACTTTGACGTTCATGGGAGAGGTTACCTGATGTATTTGCGCAAAGATACAGTGCCGGTCAAAGTCGGTCCGTTGACAATTGGCGGAAGTGATGAAGTAATTATTCAAAGTATGTGCACAACCAAAACAGCGGATGTTGAAGCAACCGTTGCCGAAATCCTGCGTCTTGAAGAAGCAGGCTGTCAGGTTGTCCGGGTTACCGTCAACAACAAGGAAGCTGCCGAGGCAATCAAAGAAATCAAGAAAAGAATTCATATTCCGCTTGTCGCAGATATTCACTTCGACTACCGCCTTGCACTTGCGGCGATTGAGAATGGCGTAGATAAAGTCCGGATCAATCCGGGCAATATCGGGCGCCGCGAGAAAGTCGAAGCCGTCGTAAAGGCATGTAAAGAGAAGAATATTCCCATTCGAATCGGTGTAAATGCCGGCTCTTTGGAGAACCACTTGCTTGAGAAATATGGTTATCCAACTCCGGAAGCTATGGTGGAGAGCGCACTTTTTCATATCGGAATTCTTGAAGAATTGGATTTCCACGACATTATCGTATCGCTTAAAGCTTCTGATGTGCCGATGGCGATTGAAGCCTACCGCATGGCAGCTGAAGTGATCCGTTATCCGCTTCACCTCGGTATTACGGAAGCCGGAACGCTTCATACAGGGACGATTAAGAGTTCGGCCGGGATTGGTGCGCTGCTTGCTATGGGCATTGGTAATACCGTTCGGATCAGTCTTAGCGCGGACCCGGTAGAAGAAGTGAAAGTGGCGCGTGAATTGCTGAAGACCTTCGGTCTGATTACGAATGCTGCGACACTTGTTTCTTGCCCGACATGTGGAAGACTGGATATCGACTTGTTCTCTATCGCCAATGAGGTGGAGGACTACATCAGCAAAATCAAGGTGCCAATCAAGGTTTCCGTTCTTGGCTGCGCAGTTAACGGTCCGGGTGAAGCGCGTGAGGCGGATATCGGGATTGCAGGTGCGAGAGGCGAAGGCATGCTCTTCCGTTACGGAGAGATGATTCGCAAAGTGCCTGAGGCCGATCTGCTCTCAGAGCTGAAGAAGGAAATTGACGAGATTGTGCGCGTATTTGAAGAGACAGGCGAAATTCCGGGACGTAAGCATCAGCCCGGACCCCATGTAACCACATAGGAAAGCCATTCAAACTTTACGTATTCATAGCGATTATTCCATCCGGCCGGGGGCAATACTGAACAGTATGAGCCCCGTAAAGCCGGATTTTTTTGTTTGAAGAAAAACAGCGTAAGCCGTTTCTTTTCTTTTCAGCCTGAGAAGGATCGAAACCGCACGCGCCGCTAGTCTTCTTAAGAGAGGAGTAATTGCTATGAGTTTAAGTTTGATTTTGATGTTGATCCAGGTGTTTTTCGCTATCGTGATTGGTCTGTACTTCTGGAATTTGCTGCGCAATCAGAAAACGAATCGAACGGCTGTCGACCGGGAGTCCCGTAAAGAAATGGATAAATTGCGCAAGCTGCGCTCCGTTTCGCTAACGAAGCCGCTGTCCGAGAAAACACGCCCGCAAACGATTAATGATATTGTGGGGCAACGGGACGGTCTGAGAGCGCTCAAAGCGGCGTTGTGCAGTGCGAACCCGCAGCATGTCATTATTTACGGCCCTCCGGGTGTTGGTAAAACCGCTGCCGCACGGGTTGTACTGGAGGAAGCGAAGAAGAACCCGACCTCGCCGTTCTTGCAGGATGCGAAATTTACGGAGATCGATGCCACAACGGCTCGTTTCGACGAGCGTGGAATTGCGGATCCGCTCATTGGATCTGTGCATGATCCGATCTATCAAGGGGCAGGCGCAATGGGGGTCGCAGGTATTCCTCAGCCGAAGCCCGGGGCCGTAACCAAGGCGCATGGCGGGATGCTGTTTATTGATGAAATAGGTGAATTGCATCCGATTCAGATGAATAAGTTGTTAAAAGTACTGGAAGATCGCAAGGTGTATCTCGAAAGTGCTTATTACAACTCAGAGGATAACAATATCCCGATGTATATCCATGATATCTTCCAAAATGGTTTGCCCGCTGATTTCCGGCTTGTAGGCGCTACGACGCGTTCACCGCAGGAGCTGCCTCCGGCGCTTCGCTCACGCTGCATGGAGATTTATTTCCGCCCGCTGCTTCCGGATGAAATATCGCAAATTGCAGTAAATGCGCTGAAGAAGATCGGCTTGCCGCCTTCTCAAGAAGCCATCGATGTTGTAACGCGTTATGCAACGAATGGCCGCGAAGCCGTGAACGTGATCCAACTTGCCGCTGGACTTGCGCTTTCGGAGAAACGCGATACGATTTCGGCCTCTGATATTGAATGGGTCGTCAATAGCAGTCAAATTCCGCCGCGTCCTGACCGCAAAGTGCCGTCAGCGCCACAAGTCGGCTTCGTGAACGGACTGGCCGTATACGGACCGAATATGGGAACGCTGCTTGAGATCGAGGTAAGCGCAATTGGAGCAAGAGCCGGCAAAGGTGTGTATACCATCACAGGTGTTGTAGACGAGGAAGAACTGGGCGGCGGAAGCAGCAGAACGCTCAGACGCAAAAGCATGGCCAAAGGCTCCATCGAGAACGTGCTTACTGTACTTAGAAGAATGGGCATGAAACCGGAAAATTACGATTTACACATTAACTTCCCTGGTGGGACGCCGATTGACGGGCCGTCTGCCGGTGTTGCAATGGCAACAGCAATTGCATCTGCCATTAAAGGGGAGCCCATCAGCAATAAGCTTGCTATGACCGGTGAGGTGGGTATTCACGGAAATGTGAAGCCTGTCGGCGGCGTGCTTGCCAAAGTAGAGGCGGCCTTCCAAGCCGGGGCAGATACCGTATTGATCCCGAGAGAGAACTGGCAGGCGATCTTCGCTGATTTGCAAGGTGTGCAGGTTATTCCTGTCGAGCATGTGGATGAGGTATTCCGCCACGTGTTTGGCGCAGAAGATACCCAAATGCAGTCTGCTTCTCAGGCACCTGCAGCCGACGTATTTATCGCAACCGGACTGCCCTATTTGCAGGCGGATTCCGTTGAGTGATAAAATGGATGAAAGCCCTAAGACTTAAGGCCGAGGGAATCGGTTACGAAAGATCTGTGAGGAAGCTTCAAAGACGGAGGTGCTGGAATGGGACCTGCTAAATGGAAAGGTCGTCGTATGCCCCTGCTGCCGCTTCGGGGGCTGCTTGTATACCCCAGCATGGTGCTGCATCTGGATGTAGGCAGGGAGAAATCAGTGCGAGCCCTGGATCGCGCAATGCTGGACGACCATATGATTTTGCTATGTTCGCAATCGGAAGTGAATATTGAAGAGCCGTCGCAGGAAGACATCTACCGGGTCGGCACGGCTGCAAGAGTCAGACAGATGCTCAAGCTGCCAAACGGTACAATCCGCGTACTGGTGGAAGGCGTTGTCCGTGCCGAAATTGTAGATTATTTGCCGAATGATGACTACTACGAGGTCACGATTAAAGAGCTGCCGGAGGCGGAATCGACAGATCCGGAGATTGATGCACTCATGCGGACGGTACTCAACCAGTTCGAGCATTACATCAATTTGTCGAAGAAAGTGACGCCGGAGACGCTGGCGGCTGTCTCGGATATTGATGAGCCGGGCAGACTTGCCGACGTGATTTCCAGCCATCTGTCGCTCAAGATCAAGGATAAGCAAGATATTCTTGAAACGATTGATGTGCGGGATCGGCTCGAGCGCCTGCTCGATATTTTGAATAACGAGCGAGAAGTGCTGGAGCTGGAACGCAAGATCAGTCAGCGTGTGAAGAAGCAGATGGAGAAAACACAGAAGGAATACTATTTGCGCGAGCAAATGAAAGCCATCCAGAAGGAGCTCGGCGAGAAAGAAGGCCGTGCAGGCGAAGTGGAAGAGCTTCGTGCTCAGATGGCGGACTCCGGTATTCCGGATAAAGTGAAAGAGAAGGTCGAGAAGGAAATCGACCGTCTGGAGAAGATGCCATCGACTTCTGCCGAAGGCGGTGTCATCCGCAATTATATTGATTGGCTCCTTTCCTTACCTTGGAACAAGCTGACGGAAGATGATCTGAACGTGGCGAAAGCGGAAGGGATCCTCAACGAGGATCATTACGGACTCGAGAAGCCGAAGGAACGTGTGCTGGAATACTTAGCGGTACAGCAGCTCGTGAAGAAGCTGAAAGGCCCGATTCTCTGCTTGGTTGGCCCTCCGGGTGTTGGTAAAACCTCCATGGCTCGGTCTATCGCGAAGTCGCTTGGCAGACAGTTCGTACGTATTTCGCTTGGCGGCGTACGCGACGAAGCTGAAATTCGCGGTCATCGCCGTACATACGTAGGCGCGATGCCGGGCCGTATCATTCAAGGCATGAAGTCGGCGGGATCGCTCAATCCGGTGTTCTTGCTAGATGAAATCGATAAGATGGCAATGGATTTCCGCGGCGATCCTGCTTCGGCACTGCTTGAAGTACTTGATCCCGAACAGAACAATACGTTCAGCGATCATTTTATCGAAGTGCCGTTCGATCTCTCCAATGTCATGTTCGTGACGACGGCCAATGCGATTCACAACATTCCAAGGCCCTTGCTCGATCGGATGGAAGTGCTGTACATTCCCGGCTACACGGAGCTTGAGAAGCTGCAAATTGCCAATCGTTATCTGCTTCCGAAGCAGAAACGGGAGCATGGCTTACTTGAAGAGCAAGTGGATCTCGGAGAAGACGGCTTGCTTCAAATCATTCGCGAGTACACAAGAGAATCCGGTGTGCGTAATCTGGAGCAGCAAATTGCGGCGATGTGCCGGAAAGCTGCGAAAGCCATCGTGACGGATGAGAATGTAACTCCGATTGTAGTCGACTCTGCGAGGATAAAAGAGTGGCTCGGACCGTCCAAGTTCCGGTACGGTATGGCCGAGGTCGAGAATCAGATCGGCGCCGTTACAGGCCTTGCTTGGACCGAGGTTGGCGGCGATACGCTCGTAATTGAGGTAACGGTGCTGCCGGGCAGTGGGAAGCTCACACTGACTGGTAAGCTCGGCGATGTCATGAAGGAATCTGCGCAGGCAGCCTTCAGCTATACGCGTTCCCGTGCGAATGAGTTCGGTATTGACCCGCAATTCCATGAGAAGAATGATATCCATATCCATATTCCTGAAGGTGCGATTCCGAAGGACGGACCGTCTGCAGGCATTACGATGGCGACGGCACTTATTTCTGCTCTAACCAATCGTCAGGTGGATAAAGAAGTAGCGATGACCGGAGAGATAACGCTTCGCGGCCGCGTTCTGCCGATTGGCGGTCTCAAGGAGAAATCGCTCGCAGCGCACCGGGCGGGCATCAAGAAGGTGCTGATTCCCAAAGACAATGAGCGTGACTTGCGTGACATACCAGACAGCGTCAGAGCCGATTTGGAGTTCGTTCCGGTCAGTTCGATGGATGAGGTTATCAAACACGCGCTCGTGAAGGTGGAGGCAGCAGCACCGGTACAGACGCATTAAGAAAGCAGGTTGCTTAAACGTGAAGATTATGAATGTAGAATTTGTTATATCCGCCGTAAGGCCGGATCAATATCCAGTAGATGCCTTGCCAGAGTTCGCTCTGGCAGGGCGTTCTAATGTCGGCAAATCATCACTCATCAACAAGATGATTATGCGCAAAGGGTTAGCCAGAACGAGCTCGCAGCCGGGCAAGACGCAGCAGCTAAACTATTACCGCGTGAACAACGAAGTGTATTTGGTCGATTTCCCCGGCTACGGCTATGCCAAAGTATCGAAAGTACAGCGTGCACAGTTCGGCACGATGATTGAAACCTTCCTCAGCGACCGCGAGCCGCTGCATATGGTTTTCCTTATTGTCGATATCCGTCACGAGCCATCCGTAGATGACTGCCTGATGTACGACTGGCTGAAGCATTATGAAATTCCGGTTTGCGTCGTGACAACGAAGGCGGATAAGATTCCGAAGAGCAAGTGGGACAAGCACGTGAAGATGGTGAAGAAGAAGCTGGGCTTCCAGACGGGAGATTACCATGTTCTCTTCTCTTCCGAGACAGGTCTCGGCCGCGATGAGCTTTGGGCAATCATAAATCAATCGATAGCGGAAACAAGCGAAGAAGCGGAAGAAACGGAAGAAGTTTCAATCGAAAAGTGAGGATAACGTATAAAAGCAACGACTCTTCGTAAAATCTCCTTGATTATTCAGAAATATGCGTGAATATCGCGAATGGGCGGCAGGAATAAACCGCTTCGATCGGGTATAATATAGGTAAGCAACTGATTTACAAACGCGTTACTTTATAGAATTGAGGAGATTTTTATGGCTCAGCGGATAGCCACGGAGTATGTCAATGCTTCTCTGCAATTAACGGCTGAAGAGATGGCGGGATTTGTCCGGTTTTTTGAAGACCAGCATATTAAGCAGCAGGTGCGGGTACTGGAGAACGGCAATCACGAGATGGTTCTCGAGGACGACGCAGGACGAGAAGAAGTCCGCCTTACTTTCGAACGTAAGCAAGATTTGTACGTATGCGCACTTTCGTGCCGTATCGTACATCCGAGACTTACGAACGCAATGCGCAAAGCGGTATCGCTGTTCCGCGGAGATGCAGTCGTCAATCGCATTTATCCACATTATACGATGATCTATCATTATGCTGAAGGAACTGTTCGCAAAATTGTCGAAATCAAGAACAATGAGTCGAGAGTGATCTTTGAATTCAAAGATACGATCGGTCAGCTTGAAGCGACTTTCCGCGTGAACGATATCGAGAACGAAATTGAAATCGTGCAAGGCGCGATTAATCAATTGCTCGATTTACGCAACCAATGCAGTGATCGCGGGCAAATATCGCTTATCGATCAACGTCTGGCACAGCATGCAAGAGCGCTGTTCTTGATGGAGGCGTAAGCAAAACCGTAGAGAATCATTCTTCTAAAGCCGCTCATATGCGGCTTTTTTTATTTGTGTTAAATTTGTAGAGGGCCATCACCAGCTCATCAATTCGCACATACGTTGTTTACTGGAGTTTACAGCATGTTGTCAACTTAATTCTGCCCAAAAAAAACTGTTGCATTTCTGAGCGATAGATGTTATTTTTATTTTCGTTGCAATGAATAGGAACCAGGATTCACTCAGGACATGGTAATGTTGCGAGAGGAAAGTCCCTCGGGCAGTGAATGACGTAGGTCCTAGCGGATGAAATTACAAAACATTTTATTCCTAGGAAGGGGGAACCGAGAGATGGAATACTCAACTTTCGGAAGACACGTTGCTGTTGACACTTGGGGTGTGGATTTTGACCTGCTCAACAACGCGGAATTTTTACAAGCCCAAATGGTAGAGGCTGCGGAAGCATGCGGCGCTACAGTACTCTCAGTTCAAGCGAAACAATTTGAGCCACAAGGCGCAACAGTGCTCGTACTGCTGTCAGAAAGTCATCTTTCCATTCACACGTATCCTGAGAGAGGCTTCGCTGCTCTTGATTGCTATACATGTGGAGAAACAGTCGATCCGCAATTGGCGATTGACTACATGATGTCTGTTTTGAAACCAAAAGTAACACATGCTAAGAAGCTAGTTCGCGGTATGGGTGAATTGCAAGTCGTGGAAGCGGATATGAAGCAAGTTGAACTTGTGTAGCATTTTCATATGACTAAAGAGGGGCCATGGAGAAATCCGTGGTCTTTTTTGATGCTATAAACCAAGCCGCGCGTTTTCAAACAATTTTCATATTTGCAGGGGTACATCATGACTAACTGTGCTATACTAAATGATGAAAAAATGATTAGTGAAGGGCAGGTGAACGCGCATGCACATTATAGTCGTCGGTCTTAATTATCGCACAGCACCGGTTGAAGTGAGGGAAGGTTTTACATTTTCCGAACGAGATCTGCCTGAGGCACTTGAGCAGTTGAAGCAAACGAAGAGCATTATGGAAGGTGTCATTGTTGCGACCTGTAACCGCACTGAATTGTATGCTGTTGTTGACCGTCCGACGTTGTGCGGACATTATATACGCAGTTTCATGGAGAAATGGTTTAATACGCCGAGACAGCAGTTTACCTCGGATCTATATATGTATGAGGATGAGAAGGCGATTGACCATCTGTTCCGTGTCACTTGTGGACTAGATTCTATGGTCATTGGCGAGACGCAGATTCTGGGTCAAGTCAAGAATGCATTCCTACTTGCGCAGCAGCAGAAAACTACAGGCACATTGTTTAATACGATATTTAAACAAGCTGTAACGCTTGCGAAGAAGGCACATTCGGATACAGCTATCGGTGAAGCCGCGGTTTCAGTCAGCTACGCAGCTGTAGAGCTGGGTAAACGGATCTTCGGACAATTTAACGGCAAGACGGTCATGATCGTCGGCGCCGGCAAGATGAGTGAATTAACCGCTAAGCATTTGTACGCGAACGGTGTGGAACGGGTGTTTGTCGTCAATCGGACCTATGACCGTGCCGTGCAGCTGGCAGATAAATTCAACGGAACTCCGCTGTCAATGGCAGATGCGATTTCACGTTTGCATGAAGCGGATATCGTTATCAGCTCGACCGGTTCAGATGGCTATGTACTTGGTCGTGAGCAGGTTGCAGCAGCCATGCAGAAACGTAAATCCCGTCCGCTCTTTATGATTGATATTGCCGTGCCGCGTGATCTTGATCCTGCTATCGCATCGGTTAAGAACGTGTTCCTGTACGATATCGATGATCTGGAAGGCATCGTGGAAAGCAACATGGAGCAGCGCCGTACGGAGGCTGCTAAGATTGAAACGATGATTGCATCTGAGCTGGATGTGTACCGCGGATGGTACAAAACATTAGGCGTTGCACCGCTGATTCGTGCGCTGCAGGATAAAGCGACTGACATCCATGCGGAAACGATGGACAGCTTGGCGAACAAGCTCCCTGATTTAAGCGAGCGCGAGCTTAAAGTCATCCACAAGCTGACGAAGAGCATCGTCAACCAAATGATGCATGATCCGATTCTGCGCATTAAAGAAATGGCAGGAGAGAAGCATGCTGACGAGGCAATGGATATGTTCGTGAAACTATTCGCCTTGGAAGACACGCTTGAACAAACGAAGAACAACGCAGAGCAGCGTAATCCGGCTGGGGTTAAAGAAGTCCCATCGAGCGGAGATGCAAAGCCGGTACTTAAAGGTACAATTGCGGCAATTACTACCTAGAATTCTGCGAATAAGCAGGATTCTAGGTTACCAGATAACTTGTTCAAAGTTTGCGGAGGCCATCTATGGTTACACAAAATTGGTTTTATGATGGAATGCTGTATATCTATGCCCTGAGCCTTCTGTTTTACTTCTCTGATTTCGTTGATCGAAATCGGCAAGCGAAACAAGTGGGAACAGGGCTGCTTATTTTCGTCTGGGTGCTGCAAACAGGCTTTATCGTGAATCGCATCATCTCGCATCTGGACATGACCAACATCTCGTTGTTTGAATATTTGCTCGTTTTCTCTTGGCTGCTTATCACGGTTTCACTTGTGATGAGCCGTTTTTTTAGGATGGAGTTTATCGTCTTCTTCGTGAATGTGATCGGGTTCGCAGTACTAACCGTCAATTTGTTCGGCATCGGCTCAGGCGCATCCCTGGAGAGATGGGAATTGGCGCAGAACATGCTGGTCGTTCATATCATTCTGATGATCCTGGCGTATGCGGCGCTGACAATCAGCGGTATTTTCTCAGGGATGTATATGTTCCTGTTTGCTCGTCTCAAAGGCAAGCAGTGGACTAAGAGCATGCAGAGAATGCCGAGTTTGGATGTAGCGGATCGCTTCATGTTCAGGGCTGCTCTGATCGGCACGCCGCTGCTGACCTTATCGCTCGCTGTGGCTGTCACTTCGATTCTCGTAGAAGGCCGCTATGGACTTTTACTTGATTTGAAAGTTATTTCATCTTTTATAGCATTGTCGATTTACATCTGGAATTTGTTAGGACACCGCTGGTTTGACGGTTCAGGCTGGAAGTTCGCACGGCTGAATTTGATCAGCTACGGCGTCATGCTGCTCAATGTATTGATGAATCAAGCGTCTAATTTTCACGGCTGGTCTTAAGGGGAGCCAAGGAGTTGGTTGCAATCGAGAAGACCTATTATCCAATGATGGTGAATCTTCAGGGAAAGCGCTGTGTCGTGGTTGGAGGCGGCTCCGTTGCCGAACGTAAAGTGCAAGGACTGCTGAATGGAGGAGCGGATCGTGTAGAGGTCATTGCATCCGCTGCTTCATCTGCGCTTCAAGAGCTTGCCGGTGCAGGGTCTATCCAGCTAGTGCAAAGGGAATACAGGGAAGGGGATCTCCCAGGAGCGATGCTTGTTATTGCTGCGACGAACTATCGTCAGGTGAATAAAGAAATCGCAGCTTTAGGGGACCGACTCGGTATATTCGTAAATGTTGCCGATCTTGGCGAAGAAGGCAGCTTCGTTACACCATCAACTGTAAGACGCGGTGAATTGCTCTTAGCTGTAACGACAGGTGGGGCGAGCCCTGCTCTGGCAGCAATAATGAAGCGGCGGCTTGCCAAGCAATTTAACGCATGTTTAGGAGATTACGTCGAAGGGCTTCGATTGCTGCGAGCGCGAGTGCTGTCGAGCGGCTTGAACCCGGAGCTTAGAACTACTCTATTGCGACTGGCTGCAGAAGAGGTTGCACAACAAGCAGAACGAACCGATGGACGAGTTACCTATACAGAGAATCAGATCGACGAATGGATGAGCAGGCTGCTTCAAGCGGCTGAGAGGAGCAAATAATGATGTCCCACAACTATGAAGAACCCCGTGTCATTGTAGTCGGTACACGGCAGAGCGCACTTGCTTTGACGCAAACCGGTCAAGTTATAGATCAGCTTAAAGCACTTAGTGAGCAGCATGGACTGCCGTTTACGTTCGAAATTCGCAAAATCTTGACCAAGGGCGATCGTATTCTGGATGTGACCTTATCCAAGGTCGGCGGGAAAGGTCTGTTCGTTAAAGAGATCGAGCAGGCATTGTTTGATAAAGAGATTGATTTAGCCGTACATAGTATGAAGGATATGCCCTATGAGCTCCCGGAGGGATTAATGAATGGCGCGGTTCCTAAGCGGGTTGACCCGAGGGATTGTATCATTACGTCGAATGGTTATACATTCTCGGACTTGCCTAAAGGGGCAAAGGTTGGGACAAGCAGCCTGCGTCGTTCAAGCCAGCTGAAGAACGCTCGTCCGGATCTGCAGATCGAATCCATTCGGGGCAATATTGATTCCAGAATCAAGAAGCTGGAGAGCGAAGGTTTCGACGCGATCGTACTGGCAGCAGCAGGGCTTCACCGTATGAGCTGGGAGGAGAAAATCTCATCCTATCTGCCAGAAGATCTGTGCGTGCCTGCCGTCGGTCAAGGTGCCCTTGGCATCGAATGCAGAACGGATGATGCAGAGGTTCGTCACCTGCTGTCCCTTCTTAATGATCCGCTCACAGCACTTACCGTATCCGCAGAACGCAGTTTCCTCGGAGCTCTTAACGGAGGCTGTCAGATTCCGATTGGAGCACATGCCACAATTGTGGAGACAGCTGAGAATGGTGAAACTTGTCTGCTCGAGCTGACGGGAATTGTCGGTTCTCCGGATGGCGGTATTTTGCTCAAAGAAACGTTACGTGGACAAGATCCGGTAGCATTGGGATTACAAACTGCAGAAGCACTCAAAGCAAGAGGAGCAGATCGTATTTTAGCAGAAGTAAGGGGATGAACGTTTTGCTGAAGGGGAAGAGCAAAGGGAAAGTCTACTTGGTTGGTGCCGGACCCGGCGATCCAAAGCTGATTACACTGCGTGGAAAAGAATGCATAAGCAAATGCGATGTCGTTGTTTATGATCGCCTGGCCAGTCCGAGACTGCTTCGGTATTTAAAGCCGGGGGCTGAGAAAGTATACGTGGGAAAGCTGCCGGATCGGCACACCATGAAACAAGAAGACATTAATCAGCTGCTTGTGGATCTGGCGCTCGAGGGTAAGATCGTGACCCGTCTGAAAGGCGGCGATCCCACTATCTTCGGACGTGTCGGTGAAGAGGCTGAGTTGCTGTATCACAATAACGTCGAGTTCGAAATCGTGCCAGGCATCACCTCAGCCATTGCGGTACCGGCTTATGCGGGAATCCCTGTGACCCATCGTGATTTGGCGTCCTCCTTATCGATTATTACCGGGCACGAAAGTCCGGATAAGCTCGATCAATCCATCCATTGGGACAAAGTTACTCTTGCTACGGGGACACTTGTTTTCTTGATGGGAGTTGCGAAGATCGGCTATATAGCAGAACAGCTTATCAAGAATGGCAAGCCTGCAGAGACTCCTGTTGCTCTGATTCGCTGGGGAACAAGGGTAGAGCAAAGAACGGTTACGGGCACGCTGGAAACGATTGAGGAAATCGTCAAAGCGGCCAACTTCCAGCCTCCGGCAGTCATTGTCGTCGGTGATGTGGTCAAACAGCGAGAAAAGCTGCAGTGGTATGAACGTAAGCCGCTGTTTGGAACGCGTGTACTGATTACAAGGGCAAGAGCGCAAAGCAGCGATTTGGCGGAACAGATTGAGGAGCTCGGCGGTGAGCCATGCGAGTTCCCTGTCATTGAGACTCGTGAGCCTACGGAAACAGCTATTGTGGACACGGTTCACAACGCACTGAATGAAGCAGGGCAATTCGACTGGATTATGTTTACGAGTGTGAATGGTGTAGACTATTTCTTCAACTGGTTAAGCAAGCTGCGTATTGATATCAGACGGTTCCACAAGGCGCGTATCGCCGCTGTTGGACCTAAGACAGCCGAAGCGCTGGAGAAACGCGGATTATTCGTTGATGTGCTGCCTGTGAAGTTCCAGGCCGATGATTTATTGGATAGCTTGTCGGAACACTTGGTAGCCGGTCAACGCGTACTGCTGCCAAGAGGTGACCTCGCGCGTGAAGTTCTTCCGCGAGAGCTGAAGGCAAAGGGGTTAACTCCTGTTGAAATCGATGTTTATGAAACGGTACTGGCGGATAACCAGGATGAAGAGACGCTTGAGCTGCTTCAGAAACGAAGCGTTCATGTCATTACGTTTGCCAGCTCCTCTACCGTTACCAACCTATTCGAAGTATTGCGTCGCATGGGGGTCGATGATCCTCTTGAACTGTTGCAAGGAATAGATATCGCCTGCATCGGCCCGGTTACGGCGAAGACGGCTGAAGAAGCCGGACTGAAAGTTACCATACAGCCGCAGGATGCAACCATTGACGGACTTATTGATGCTATAGCCGAGTCGCGGCTTGTGCATCGCAATTAAGAAGGAGGCTTTCCGATTATGGCATTTCCAATTACAAGAAACCGCAGACTGCGCTCATCAGGCGCACTGCGATCGCTGGTGCGCGAAACGCATTTGTCAGTAGACGACTTCATATATCCGTTATTTGTTACACATGGCACTGGTGTGAAGGAAGAGATTTCTTCGATGCCGGGCGTTTATCATCTGTCCCTTGACCTGCTCCGGCAGGAAGTGGCTGCGGTCGTTGAATCAGGCGTCAAAGCCGTGCTGCTCTTCGGCGTTCCGGATTCGAAAGATGCTGTCGGTTCCTCTGCGTACGATCCGAACGGGATCGTTCAACAAGCAACCAGAGCCATTAAAGAATGGGCACCTCAGCTTCTGGTTGTAGCAGATACGTGTTTGTGCCAATTCACGGACCACGGCCATTGCGGCATGATTCATCATGATGCCCATACCGGCAATGCTTTTATTGACAATGATTCTTCGCTGGAGTTGTTAGTGAAAACAGCCGTTTCCCAAGCACAAGCAGGTGCAGATATTATCGCGCCATCCAACATGATGGACGGATTTGTCGGAGCGATTCGCGAAGGATTGGATGCGGCGGGCTACGATATGGTGCCGATTATGTCCTACTCGGTTAAATATGCTTCGGCTTTCTACGGGCCGTTCCGTGAAGCTGCTCATTCCACTCCGCAATTCGGTGACCGCAAGACGTATCAAATGGACCCGGCAAACGCGCGTGAAGCGCTGCGTGAGGCTGAGGCGGACATTATCGAAGGGGCAGACTTCCTTATGGTGAAGCCTGCGCTTGCCTACATGGATGTCATTCGGATGCTGAAAGAGCATTTTGACCTGCCGATTGCAGCGTACAACGTGAGTGCTGAATATTCCATGGTTAAAGCGGCTGCGGCGAACGGCTGGATCGATGAGCGTGCAGTTGTTCTCGAGACATTAACAGGTATGAAGCGCGCAGGTGCCGATCTGATCATTACTTACCATGCTTTGGATGCAGCACGCTGGCTGCGGGGCGAAGCGTAAGCCATATAAAAAGCCTGAACGGTGTTAACCGTTCAGGCGAGCCAGGTCGAGCTTGTATTCGTTTAGGCCAAACGTTAATATTCTGCGATCCTCAAGGTCTCTAAGCACTTGAGAAAGTGCCAGCTTGGCTACACCGGCCATTTGAGCGAGTTCATCGTAGTTGAGCGGCATTTTGATCGTGATGATGTTTCCTGCTCGTGTGCCATGTCGATTAGCCATCAGAATGACATTCTTCAGCACGCGAGTCCGCGAATCCACAAAGGTAAGATCGTAGACATGCTGATTGGTGTCACGCAGTCTGCGGCAAAGCTCCGTCATAATATGGCGCGTAATCTCGAATTGCTCGCGAAGCAGGGCATGAAAGTCATTGGCGGAGATCACAAGCAGTGTCGAGCCTTCCAGCGTTTGAGCAGATGCTGAGCGGGGACGACCGTCGAGCAGCGACAGCTCGCCGAAGCTTTGACCCGATTGAATCAGCGATAATACTTTCTCGTCACCGGAAGAACTGCGCGTATAAATCTTAATGGAGCCTTTAAGCAAAATATAAAAGGCTGCCCCAGGATCTTTCTCTTGAAAGAGCACAGTGTTAGGCGTGAATGTTTGTTTTTGAGCAATCAACAGTATTCGCTGCAGCTGATCTTCGTTTAAATTTTCAAATAGCTGTACTTGCTTAAGCAAATCAATCACTATGACCAGCCTCTCCCTCTGAACTGCACAACAGTTATAACCTGATAATCTCTTAGCAGTTTACCATACGAAAGTCACATTTTAACAGGCAGGTGCGAGAAATGAGCGAAAAGAATCATATTAGAGCGGATGAACGCTCCAAAGAAGCTTTTGCACGCGCGAAAAAAGTCATTCCGGGCGGCGTGAACTCTCCGGTTCGGGCCTTCAAGTCCGTCGGCTTAAATCCGGTCTATATGGACCGTGGCGAAGGCTACAGAGTCTATGATATCGACGGAAACAGCTATATCGATTATGTAGCATCTTGGGGACCGCTTATTATGGGTCATGCCCATCCGGACGTAATCGAAGCCATTAAGAAAACGGCTGAGAAAGGCACCAGCTTCGGCGCTCCGACTGAAATCGAGACGTTAATGGCGGAGCTCGTCTGCGAGCGTGTACCATCCGTAGAAATCGTACGTATGGTCAATTCCGGTACAGAAGCGACAATGAGTGCGCTTCGCTTGGCTCGCGGTTACACGAAACGCAGCAAAATCCTGAAATTCGAAGGCTCCTATCACGGACATGCCGACAGCTTGCTAATTAAAGCAGGTTCAGGCGTAGCGACGCTTGGCTTGCCCGACAGCCCCGGCGTACCGGAGAGCGTAGCTTCTCATACGCTAACGGTACCTTACAACGACCTTGCTTCAGTGAAACTGGCATTTGAAAGCTTCGGCGAAGAGATTGCTTGCATCATCGTTGAGCCGGTTGCCGGCAATATGGGCGTTGTTCCTCCGCTTCCCGGCTTCCTGCAAGGGCTGCGCGAGGTTACCGAGCAGTACGGCAGCCTGCTGATCTTCGACGAGGTTATGACCGGCTTCCGCGTTCACATGAACTGTGCACAAGGCTTATACGGCATAACGCCGGATCTCACTTGCCTTGGCAAAGTAATCGGCGGAGGCTTGCCGGTAGGCGCATACGGCGGTAAACGCGAGATTATGGAAATGATGGCGCCAAGCGGTCCGATCTATCAAGCAGGAACGCTCTCCGGCAATCCGCTTGCGATGGCGGCGGGCTTCACAACGCTTAGTCTACTGACTCCGCAAACCTATGAGCACATGGAGCGGATGGCGGTTCGTTTGCAGCGCGGCTTTGAAGCCAACGCAGCGAAACACGGTATTCCAAGCACGATTAACCGCGTCGGATCGATGGTTTGTCCGTTCTTTACAGAGCAGCATGTCATCAATTACGATACGGCCAAGACTTCTGATCTGGAGCGCTTTAAAGTTTATTTTGCAGCCATGCTGGATCTTGGCATCAGCATTGCACCTTCGCAATTTGAAGGGATGTTCGTCTCCGGCATTCACGATGAAGCAGCCATTGATGCGACCATTGCGGCGCATGATGAGGCGTTTCGTCGCTTGTAATAAGCGTATTGTAGGAGCTGAGCTATAATGGGACAATCGATGAGCTATGAACGCAGCGGGGAGTGGCTGAAGCTGCCTTCGGAAACGCTGGCAAGCTTCGCTGCTTCCACGCAAGCTGTTCGAGTAATAGAGGCCGGGAGCCATCCGCATCATGTGCGGCAGTGGCTGCTGGCCCTTGGTTTATTTCCGGAGAAATGGCTGAACCGGCTGTTCTCTGTTGGCGGCATTCAGATGGAGGGGAGCAGCATTCTGCTGCGCACCTTTATTGCTGCGGATGCAGGCAGTGATGCGATCTTCCGTATGCTCTCGCAAGGAGATGCAGCATCAAGTGCTTCTCTTCATGCCGGCGTGCTCTTCTATGATGATTGGTGCCTTGTGATGGATAAGCCTGCTGGGATGCCCGTACATCCTTCTGCACCGGGTCAGCGGGGAACGCTGGACGAAGAGGCGGCGCGCACAGGACAGCTTCGCGGGGATGGTTTGCCTGCCAAGCATATCCATCGACTGGACGATGATACGGCAGGTCCGGTTCTTTACGCGAGAAATGAGTTGGCCCAGCTGCGGCTGGACGAGGCGATGCGAGAGAAAACCATCGGCAGGCAATATGTTGCTTTGGTGCAAGGCGTATTGAAACGGAATCGGGGCATCATTAACGAGCCGATAGGCAAAGATCGTCATCATAATGGACGTCGGAGAGTTTCGCCGGGTGGTGAGCACGCGATTACTCATTATGAAACCATTGAAGCATACAAAGGCTCTTCACTTGTCCGAGTATGGCTGGAAACCGGGCGGACGCATCAAATTCGCGTACATATGAGTCATCTGGGACATCCGCTTGTTGGGGATACGCTCTATGGCGGCTCAGACAGCAAGCTTCGTCATCAGGCTCTTCGAGGAGAACAGCTGACATTTCGACATCCCTGGACGAATGAGGAGACGGTTTTGTCCGCAACCGAGCCGGATTGGTTTACGGAGGTCCGCGAGCGGTACGCTTCTCTGTGAAAATCGTAGTCATGCCTACCCACCCCTTGCCATATAGATAAATAGGGAAGAAAGCTGTAACCAAGCTTCTTGACAAGGGGAAAGGAGGACGACAAGCGTGCCCAGTCCGTCTAGTGGTTTGCGATTTGACATCTATGAACGTGTGCATTTGCCCGAAGAGGTAGCGGCGATCGATGAGCTTGACGAGATCGAGCTTGTGCCGAGAATCGGGATTGTTCAGCAAGACGAGCAGGTTTTATTAAAAGGCCATTTGCTCCTTACAGGCGTTTATCGCGCACAGAATGAGCCTTTAGCCGAACAATCTCTGGAGCATTGGATTCCTGTCGAAATTACGCTGCCTTTGAATCGTATTCATCGATTGGATGACATTTCCGTTGAGATCGATAACTTTGACGTGGATTTGCTCTCCACTCGAACACTCAACATTACGGGGGTTCTCTCGTTATTAGGCATCGAAATCGAGCAATCAGAGCCCGCCGAATCCTGGCAGCGTGAAGAACCCATTACAGTCGTTCATTCTAGGGAAACCGAGGAAGCGCCGCGATTCACACAATATGATTACGAGCAGCAGCGTTTAGCGGCAGAATATGAACGGCAAGCCGTAGAGGAAGCAGCTCTGCGCGAGGCGGCCGAGAACGAGGCCATCGCAGCAAGAGCATCGGCTTGGGCGAGGGAGCAGGAGAGACAGGAAGCGCTGAATCGTGAAGCTCATGCTGCCTTATTTCAAGTTCCGATCGCCGAGCCTACTGTGTATGAACCGAGCCAGATAGCGGTCAATGCCGGTGCGTCTGAACAGCAGGAGGCTTTCATTCCTGCTGCAGCTGCTGAGCGTGATCCCCAGGTTCGCCCGCAAGCACAAGAAGTCCAGCAGTACGGCGACGTCTCTGTTTCTGAGGCAGAAGCCTCCCGCAAGGAGATGCGCGTCGCACTCGCAAGCAAGCAAGCCGAGGATGAGGCCGAGCAGCAGTCTGCCGGCGGAGTCGGGTTCAGGGCGCTGCTGCAATCGAGCCGCAGAGAACAGGAAGCCAGAGCCGCTGCCGAGCAAGTTGCAGAAGCGAAGGCTGCGGAAGCCCGCAAATCGAGCGGTGACGAGATTGAGTGGAAGAACTTGTTCTATGGAAGAGCAAGCGATGAACAATCGTTCCGGAAGCTGCGTATCTGCATCGTACAGCGAGAAGAGACGCTTGATGCCATAGCAGGACGCTACCAGCTGCAAGCCCGTGAGATCGCGCTTTACAACCGACTCTCTGATCAAAGCGTCAGTGAGGGCCAGGTGCTCTATATTCCATAGTCCAACATGATGACGCAGGACTCGATCGTTATACTTAATTGAGAAGCCCCTTTAGGAATGACCTTACACGGTCCCTGGAGGGGCTTTTTGCCAGTTGTGGATAGCTCGAATTAGGCCGCTATCCTGCTGGGATTGACGTATACAAATAATAACGTGTATGATAGAAAAAATAGGGTAATACTTTTATTATAATGAACGTTGATGGGGAAGATTGGCAGGAATACCTTCAGAGAGCAGAACCGCTGCGCTGAGAGGTTCTGTAGGATATGAACTGCGATTTGTCGCCCCGGAGTTGCTGGATGAGCGGAGTGTATTTTCTTCGTAAGTACCGGCCGGCTGCAGCCGTTATCTGTTTAAAGTTGTCGAGCCAGCTGCGTCATGCACGGTTCGGAACAAAGGTGGTACCGCGGAAGCTAAACCTTTCGTCCTTTGAATTAAGGGCGAGAGGTTTATTTTTTTTCGTTAATTAGGCGTATTAGAATCCTTAAATGGATTAGAAATACAGTGGAGGTAGGATAAGCTGATGACACAAAAACAAGCAACGACTGAAATGCCGACAACGTACGATCCGAAGACGGCAGAAGCGAAATGGTATCCTTATTGGATGGAAGGCAAGTTTTTTGAAGCGGGCAAGCGCCCTTCGGCAGAGCCGTATACAATCGTGATTCCGCCTCCAAACGTAACAGGCATGCTTCATATCGGTCATGCGCTCGATTTTACGCTGCAGGATATTCTGATTCGTACGAAAAGGATGCAGGGCTATGATGCGCTATGGCTTCCGGGCAGTGACCATGCCGGTATCGCTACTCAAACGAAGGTAGAACAGAAGCTGCGCGAGGAAGGTCAATCTCGTTATGACCTTGGTCGCGAGAAGTTTCTCGAGAAGGTATGGGATTGGAAGGCGCTTTATAACGAAACCATTCGCGAGCAATGGGCCAAAATGGGCTTCTCTCTCGATTATTCGCGCGAGCGTTTCACACTGGACGAAGGTTTGTCGCAGGCGGTACGTGAAGTATTCGTTCGCCTCTACGAGAAGGGCCTTATCTACCGCGGTAAGAAAATCATTAACTGGGATCCGGCTGCCCGTACGGCGCTATCGGATATCGAGGTTGAGCATAAAGAAGTAAACGGTCATCTGTACCACCTGCAATACCCATTGAAGAACGGTTCCGGCTTCATTACGGTTGCTACAACGCGTCCGGAGACGATGCTTGGCGATACAGCGGTTGCGGTACATCCGGAGGATGAGCGCTATAAGCACCTGATCGGTGAAATGATTGTTCTGCCGATTATCGGCAGAGAAATTCCGATCATTGCGGATGAATACGTTGAGAAAGAGTTTGGTTCCGGCGCGGTTAAGATTACGCCGGCTCACGATCCGAATGACTTTGAAGTAGGTCTGCGTCACGACCTGCCGCAAATCGTTGTGATGGATGAGAGCGGTACGATGAATGCCGAAGCAGGTCCTTATAATGGAATGGACCGTGCAGATTGCCGCAAGAAGATCGTGGCCGATATGCAGGAGAGTGGCGTTTGCATCAAAATCGAAGATCACGTGCACCAAGTCGGACACAGCGAGCGCAGCGGCGCCGTAGTGGAGCCTTACTTATCGACACAATGGTTTGTTGACATGAAGCCGCTGGCGGAAGCTGCGATTAACGCGCAGCAGTCCGGTAAAGGCGTAAACTTCGTTCCGGATCGCTTCGAGAAAATTTACCTGCAATGGATCGAGAACGTACGCGACTGGTGTATTTCCCGCCAGCTGTGGTGGGGTCACCGCATTCCGGCTTGGTACTGCGACTCCTGCGGCGCCATGCATGTAGCCCGTGAAGATCAAAGCGCGTGCTCCGCTTGCGGAAACGAATCGCTTCGTCAAGACGAGGACGTACTCGATACGTGGTTCAGCTCAGCGTTATGGCCATTCTCGACGTTAGGCTGGCCGGAGGAAACGAATGATCTGAAACGTTTCTACCCAACAGACGTACTGGTTACTGGCTATGACATTATCTACTTCTGGGTTGCTCGTATGATCTTTACCGCGCTTGAGTTTACAGACGAAATTCCGTTCAAAGACGTATTGATGCACGGCCTTGTTCGCGATGAGAACGGGAAGAAGATGTCGAAGTCCCTTGGTAATGGCGTTGATCCTCTTGATGTCATTGAGAAATACGGCGCGGATGCGATGCGTTATATGATTTCGACCAGCAGCACGCCGGGACAGGATTTGCGTTTCCGCTGGGAACGTGTTGAGCAAGCGCGTAACTTCGCGAACAAGATCTGGAACGCGTCCCGTTTTGCGCTTATGAACCTAGAAGGCGTAACAGCCGCGGATATTGATATTAACGTGAAGCTTGGCACAGCAGACCGCTGGATTCTGCACCGTCTGAATGCAGCAGTTGCTGATGTTACTCGCTTGATTGACAGCTATGATTTCGGCGAAACCGGCCGTGTCCTCTATAACTTCATTTGGGATGATCTCTGCGACTGGTACATTGAGTTCGCGAAGCTGAACTTGAATGGTCAAGATGCACATGCCAAACGCGCGACGCAATCGGTGCTTGCTTACGTGCTTGATCGCACGCAGCGCCTCATTCATCCGTTCATGCCGTTTATCAGCGAGGAAATATGGCAACACTTGCCGCATGAAGGCGAGACCATTACACTTGCGCAGTGGCCGGTATACGACAAAGCGCTTGAAGCGCCTGAGGCAGTTGCCGAGATGGAGCTGCTTATGGATATGATCCGTGCGGTTCGGAATATCCGGGCCGAGGTTAATGTCCCTATGAGCAAGAAGGTCGAGCTTCAAATCAAGCCGTCCAGTGAGAGCGAAGCGGCGATCCTGGCCCGTAATGAAGAGTTCATTATTCGTTTCTGCGGCACGTCGAAGCTAACCATTAGCCTAGAACTGGCTGCACCGGATAAAGCAATGACGGCGATCGTGACCGGAGCCCAAATGTATCTGCCGCTGGCAGGCCTAATTGATATCGAGCAAGAGATTACTCGTCTTGAGAAAGAAATTGCTCACTTGACTAATGAAGTGGAGCGGGTAGAGAAGAAGCTCGGCAATGAAGGTTTCGTTGCGAAAGCTCCTGCTAAGGTGATCGAGGAAGAGCGTGCCAAAATGGCTGATTATGCGGAAAAACGTGATATGGTGAAAGCGCGGATTGCCGAGCTCAGAGGCTAATTCGGACCGCCGGGAAGAAGGAATAGAACGATGACAGAACAACAGAAGATTACTCCTGAGTCGGATACGGCGGCATCGGCATCACTCAGCAGCTATGAAGAAGCAAGAAACTGGATCGAAGGACTCGTTGCCTTCGGTATCCGCCCAGGTATGGAGAGAATCGAGAAGCTGATGGAGCTTTCGGGTCATCCGGAGCGTCGACTCAAATTTATTCATGTCGCCGGGACGAACGGCAAAGGCTCTGTCTGCGCCTATTTAACAAGCGTCCTGATTCGCTGCGGGTATGATGTGGGGACGTTCACGTCCCCTTATATCACGAAATTCACGAATCGCTTCCAGTACAATGGAACAGATATTCCGGAAGAAACACTGTTGCTGCTCGCCAACAGGCTGAAGCCTTTGGTTGAAGAGATCGCAGCGACAGAGCTCGGTTCGCCATCGATGTTTGAAGTCTCGACCGCACTGGCGATTCTGTACTACGGAACCGTATCCTATCCGGACTTTGTCGTGTGGGAGACGGGTCTTGGCGGCCGCTTGGACGTGACGAACATCGTAACTCCGCTAGTTTCGGTTATTACAAATGTCGGTCATGACCATATGGACATACTCGGCGATACGATTGAGGCTGTGACAAGAGAGAAGGCCGGCATTATTAAAGCCGGAGTTCCAGTCGTTAGTGCAGTCAGCCAGCCGGAAGCAGCAGCGATCATTACGGACACGGCTAAAGCGAAGAACAGCTCTCTCTATATGCTTGGAGATAGGTTCACGATTGAGCCGCTTCATGTGGAGGAGAATGAACAAACCTTCCGTTTTGAAGGCATGTTCCGTTCGATTGAGCCGCTTACGATTACGCTGAACGGTGTACATCAGCAGTCGAATGCCGCTGTTGCGGTCATGACGCTTGAAGTAATGAGACAATACTACGCGCTCATGCTGGAAGATGAAGATCTAAGAGAAGGGCTTCGCACAGCCGCATGGCCCGGACGGCTTGAAATGATCGGTACATCGCCGCGGCTTCTAATCGATGGTGCACATAATCCGGAAGGTGCGCAAATGCTTGCGGAATCTCTTAAAAGTACGTACCGGTATGATAAACTTCACCTTATGATGGGTATGCTCGCGAACAAGAATCATCGTGACACATTGCGGCATATACTACCTCTAGTGGATACGCTTGTCGTGACCGAGCCGGATTTTCGCAAAGCATTGCCGGCGCAAGAGCTGGCAGCGCTTGTTCAGGAATTACGGGAGACAATCGGCCGTTCCTTCGAACTCATCATCGAACCGAATTGGAAGCTTGCACTTGAGCGGCTGCAATCGCTCTCGAATGCGGATGATTTGGCAGTCGTTACAGGAACACTCTATCTGATTGCCGATGTCCGCTCCCAATTGCTCTATAATAAGGATTCTGAAAAAGGTTGGTGAACCGTCTTTGAATACGGCAGAACACGTACATTTCATCGGAATTGGCGGTTACGGCATGAGCGCAATCGCGCGCGTTATGCTGGAGATGGGCTATAAAGTGACCGGCTCTGATGTTGCTCGGCAAGAACTTACAGAGAAGCTTGCTGCCAATGGAGCCCGCATTTACATCGGTCATGAGCCGGAGCATGTCAAAGGAGCGGATCTGGTCGTTTATTCGACGGCGCTGTCTCGCGACAATGTGGAACGCAGAGCGGCTGAAGAGCTGAACATTCCGATTTTGCACCGCGCTCAGATGCTTGCAAGATTGATGAATAACGGCAAAGGCGTCGCAGTTGCTGGGGCACATGGCAAAACGACGACATCTTCTATGATCGCGCTGGTCATGGAGAACTGCAAACTCGATCCCACGTACATCATCGGGGGCGAGATCGTCAATGTCGGCACAAATGCTAAAGCAGGCAAAGGCGAGTATGTCGTGGCGGAAGCAGATGAGAGTGACGGGTCGTTCTTGCAGTACCATCCCACAATCGCAATCGTAACGAACATTGAACCGGATCATCTCGAAAACTATGACGGTGATTTCAATAAATTGAAAGCGGCTTACGTGCAGTTTCTAAGCCAAGTGAAGGATGGCGGAAGCGCAATTGTATGCGCGGACGACACGAACATGCAAGTGATGCTCCCAGAGCTGATCGCTGGCCCGCTAGGCATTGAAGGTGTGCTGACGTACGGCATCGACCATGAGGCAATCTACCGCGCTCAGAATATCACCCTGGGCGATCGCAAAGCATCTTTCGATATGACACGTCATGGCGAACTGCTCGGTCGAATCGAGCTGTCTGTTCCGGGGCGTCATAATGTTTACAATGCGATGGCTACAGTCATTACTTGTCTGGAAGCCGGTGTTTCTTTCGAAGCTATTGCGGAGGCTATTGTTGATTTCCGCGGGGCGAAACGCAGATTCCAAGTGCTAGGCGAAGTGAATGACATTCTGGTCATTGACGATTACGCGCATCATCCGACGGAGATTGAGGCTACAATCAGTGCAGCCAAGTCAACCGGCAAACGAATTATCGCTGTTTTTCAGCCGCAGCGTTACACGAGAACCTTCTTCTTGCTTGATCAGTTCAGCCGTGCTTTCACGGAGGCGGATGAGGTGCTGATCACGGACATTTATTCTCCGGCCGGGGAGCAGCAGATCGAAGGCGTAAACTCGAAGAAACTCGTAGAGCTTATCATTAAGAATAGCAATGCCAACACAACCTACTATCCTACGAAGGATGAAGTGCTGGCTGTTCTGACTGAGCAAGTGCAGCCGGGTGATCTCGTGATTACGATGGGTGCAGGCGATATTTGGAAGGTAGCGGATTCGCTTGCGAAGACGCTGCGGGCCAGAGCATAATAGAAATGCAGAACCCCCACTTGAATGAAAGTGGGGGTTCTTTATGTGCGGGTTTGTTTACGATCTATGTTTAAACGACGACCGCCCCTCCTATTCTTCAGCATCTTTTCCTTGCAGCTTCTTTAAATAATCGTCTAATTGATCGAATCTCTCTTCCCATGTACGGCGAAATGAACTTAACCAATCGTCGAGCTCCCGGAGAGGTTTCGTCCCGAGCTTATAGATCCGCTTGTTGGCGACGGGTTGAACCTCGACGAGGCCGGCATCCAAGAGGACGCGCAAATGCTTGGACACTTGCGGCTGATGTAGGCCAAGACGTTCGGCAATTTCACCAACTGTTTGCGGTCCGTCACGCAAGAGCTCGACGATACGTAACCGATTAGGCTCGGCAAGAGCACTCATAGTGGAATTCATAAACTGAATATACCTTAAGAGGAATATACCGGTCAAGGAATGCAAACCATCTGAAATTGTGCCTTGGCGAGAGGGGGTCATATTCCTCTTAACTTTTTCATAGACTCTTACTAGAGTATGTGGACAAGGAGAGAATGCGATGAGTGCAAAAGGACGCATTACGTACCGATTCGATCGGCAGAGCGGAGCACGAGAAGAACAGAAACCGGAACAGAAGCAGGAATTGAGGAATTCCGCGAATGTCATCCCTTTCTTCCAAGAGGAAATGAAATTCACGTCCGAAATAGGATCATGGAACAGCCCTTTTCAAAATGATGCTCATGCCTTAGAGCAGCTTATTCGCGATGCAGACGGTCAGAAAACACGGAAGCCGACCCCGAACGAGCCGGTAAGGGCGATGAAGAATGATAATCCATTATATGATGCTGCGCAGGAGCAGCTGCCACCGCATATCGAACAGTCAGAAGCGATTCTGCTTGGCGATGAATATGAGGAGCCGCGGAAACGGGTCCAAGCAAATCCGAATGTGATTGATATGTATCCGATTCTAGGTGAGGAAGTGGAAGAGTTCGAACGTCGACGGAGTGAGCTGCAAACGCATGCCCGCACCTCGTTCGGCTCCTATATGGGCGGCTCGAATCAAAGGCCAACCAAGGGTCCGTCATGGTTTAAAGTGTTTGCTTCTGTAACAGGGGCGATCGCGACAGGCGCGCTGTTCGGATACTTTGTGTTGGCGTTGTTCACGGGGAACGGTTCGTTTGGATCGGATAGCTCCGTCAATCAGCCGGGTGCTTCCGTAAGCGGGGCCATTACTGACGGGGCAGGAACAACCGATAAGCAAAACGGCAGCGCTGCATCAGGCGGCAAGGTCAATGAATCATCCTCTTCAGGTGCTGCGAATAGCAGCGGCGCAGTCGATGACGGAAATGGCTCAACAGCAGCACAGTCGATGATCAAAGTAAACATTCCGGAGAGTTCCTATTATATGCTTCAATACGGTGTATTCAGCAACAAAGAAGGACTGAATGCCGCGGTGGATGAGCTTGCCGCTAAAGGGTTGGCAGCTGCGCCTCTTACAACTCAAGAGGACTATCGGGTCTACGTAGGAATGTCGCCTGATCGTGACGAAGCGCAAATGCTTGGACATTTACTGACGAATATGGACGTATATGTCAAGCAAATCGATCTTCCTGCGGTGAGCAGCATCGCTTTCAAAGGCGAGGCTTCTGCAGTGGAAGGTTTCTTCGAGCAAACGAGCGAGCTGATCGCAAGCTTAGATCGCCTTACGGTAGAACGGCTAAGCGGCACAACGAACGAAGCGGGAGACTGGAAAGAGCTGCACCAGCAGTGGATCAATTCGGCTAATGCGCTTGCAGCGGGATTAACCGATAAAGTAAACAAGTCGTCGCTTCAGAAATTGACACAATTGATTAACTCGGCTGCTGTGGCTGCTGAGGAATATACGAAGAAACCATCGGATGCTTACCTATGGGATATGCAGGCTTCTTTGATGAAAGCTGTGTTTGCGGAGAAAGCCTGGTTTGAATCGATGGATGCATTGTAAAGCGTTCCCGTGGCGCGTATAATAAAGTATACGTGTCAAAATATGGCGAGGGACGTTGGAAGATGAAGAAAAACTTCTGGGTTTTGCTGCTTTTCATACTGATTGGACTGCTCACGGGCGCACTTGTCTCCCGCTGGTTGTCTCAGGTGCCGGGACTGGCTTTCCTAACCAAAACGTCACCTGTCGTATGGTCACCGGCTGCGGATTTACTCGTTCTGAGCTATTCGTTTACGCTGCGGATTGAGATTAGTCTCCTAAGCATTATTGGACTGATCGCCGCAATATGGATCTACCGCAAGCTATAGGGAACCGACACAATGCGTTAAGGAGCGCTGCATCCATGAGAGTACCCCTTCCTACAAGTTCATCGCACGTTCGCCGGCTTGTGCTGGCTTCATCATCTCCTCGCCGGCGGGAATTGGTCGCAGCTCTTGACCTTTCCTTGCCGGTTCTCATTTTGTCAAGCGATACCGATGAAAGTACCCCAACACATTGGCTGCCGGCTCAAATTGTCGAGCAGCTTGGCCTGCGTAAAGCACGTGCATCTGCAGAGATGCTGCAAGATGAAGATGCTTCCCATTCACTCGTAATCGGCGCGGATACCATCGTCGTACTGGATGGACAAGTTCTGGGTAAGCCAGTGGACGAGCATGATGCGATCCGTATGCTGACCGAGCTGCAGGGCAAGGAGCATGAAGTTTATACAGGAATTGCTCTTGTTGATACGTTATCAGGAAGAGAGCTGGTTCATCATCGCGTGACGCGGGTAATGATGAAATCTATGAATAATGATCAAATCAAACGTTATGTCGCATCCGGCGAGCCCATGGACAAGGCCGGCAGTTATGGTATACAGGGACTTGGCGCAACACTTGTTGACCGCATCGACGGCTGCTATTTTAACGTGGTAGGACTTTCTCTATCTCTGCTGTCGGACATGCTGGCTGAATTTCAGATCGAGGTTATTTGACCGAGCATAGCAGACCGCGGGAGGCAGGGAACAGAAGATGGAATCGCAACGAGAACCCTACGTACTGAAGGATATTCCAACCACGGAGAGGCCAAGAGAGCGGATGATGACCGCTGGGGCTGAAGCATTGAGCCATGCAGAGCTGCTCGCGATCTTAATACGTACCGGCACCAAGCGGGAATCCGCTGTCCTGCTCGCATCCCGTATCCTCGGTCAATGCGGCAGTCTGCGCGGACTTGTTGATATGAGTGTTGCCGAGATGACCAAGATTCGCGGAATCGGCCCAGCGAAGGCCGTTCAGCTGCGGGCGGGCATCGAGCTTGGCCGCCGCATTGCCAGAAGCCAGCACGGAGAGCTGCCGACCATTCGAAAGCCTGCAGATGCGGCAAGCCTCCTAATGGAGGAGCTTCGCTATCTGAAACAGGAACATTTCATCTGTTTGTTTTTAAATACCAAGAATCAGGTTATTTTAAAAGAAACGTTGTCGATCGGAACACTGAATGCGACACTGGTGCATCCGCGGGAAGTATTTCGGGCCGCGATTAAATGCAGCAGTGCCGCTCTCATTTGTATACATAACCATCCTAGCGGCGATCCCACGCCAAGCTCGGAAGACATAGCGCTGACACAGCGCCTCATAGAAGCCGGAGAGCTTGTCGGAATTGATGTACTCGATCATTTGGTAATAGGTGACAATCGCTTTATAAGTTTGAAGGAGCAAGGTCACATGTAATATAATAAGAAGTATTGTCTTAAGAAAGAAAGGAAGATTAAACATGTTTGGTGGATTCACAAAAGATTTAGGTATTGACCTTGGTACAGCGAATACGCTGGTATATGTGAAAGGCAAAGGCATCGTAGTAAGAGAGCCTTCCGTAGTTGCTATACGTACAGATACGAAAACAATTGAAGCTGTAGGTGAACATGCCAAGAAGATGATTGGCCGTACACCCGGCAATATTCGCGCGATTCGTCCGATGAAGGACGGCGTTATTGCGGACTTTGAAACAACTTCAACGATGATTAAATATTTCATCCGACAAGCACAGAAGCAGCGTTCCCTGTTTCCTCGTCATCCGAACGTCATGGTGTGTGTACCGTCAGGCATTACAGCGGTAGAACAACGTGCGGTTAAAGACGCGACGGTTCAAGCAGGCGCCCGCGAAGCGTTCACGATCGAAGAGCCGTTCGCAGCAGCTATTGGTGCTGATCTTCCGGTATGGGAGCCGACCGGCAGTATGGTCGTTGATATCGGCGGCGGTACGACAGAGGTAGCCGTTATTTCGCTCGGCGGTATCGTAACCAGCCGTTCGATCCGTATCGCAGGTGACGAGATGGACGAAGCCATTATGCAATACATTAAGCGTATGTACAATTTAATGATCGGTGAGCGTACAGCGGAGCAGCTCAAAATGGAGATCGGCTCTGCACTGTCCTTGGACCGTCAGGAAACGATTGAAATTCGCGGCCGTGACCTCGTGTCCGGTTTGCCTAAGACATTGCCGATCTCGTCGGAGGAAATTTGCGATGCGCTGTCCGATACGGTTAATGCCATTGTCGATGCAGTTAAGGTTACGCTTGAGAAATGTCCGCCGGAATTGTCTGCGGATATTATGGACCGCGGCATCGTACTGACAGGCGGCGGCGCGCTGCTGAAGAACCTGGACAAGCTGCTTTCCCGCGAAACGGGTATGCCTGTCATCGTGGCAGAGAATCCGCTGGATTGTGTTGCAATCGGTACCGGCCGCGCGCTGGACAATATTGAGCTGTTCAAAACACGTGGAGGCCCGGTTTCTCGTTCCAAGCGATAAGATCCGGAAGCTTCTTGGGGAAAACGGATACGCGACGCTGATTGGTTTGAACGAGCCTTCGGGTCGTTAGGCAATCAGCGCAAAATGGGCGGGTGAAGAGAAGTTGTTTAATTGGATGCGTAATAAGCGGATGTTTGTATTAATGATCGTGTTTATCTTATTCGTTGCTGTCATGGGCTTCTCCATCGGCGATCGGAAGAAGCTGACATGGCCGGAAAACTTCTCGCTCGATTCCACGGCATTCGTGCAGGAATGGCTGTACCGACCAGCCGGTTATGTGGCTGAGCTGTTCAAGGATCTATCCAACCTGCACGCGATTTACAAGGAGAACGAGGAGCTCCGCATTGCAGCCGCTGCCTATGCAAGAGACAGCATTAAGTACAATTTTGTTGAAGCCAAGAACAAAGAGCTGCAGGAAATGCTGAACTTTACGGAGCGCCAGAAGCAGCTGTATAACTATAAATATTTGATCGCCCAGGTAGTTGCCGTTGGCAACGATCCTTACTCGGAAACGATCCGCATTAATTTGGGCTCCAAAGACGGCATCAAGATAAACATGGTTGTCGTTACGGACAAGGGTCTTGTCGGCCTTGTCAACCGCGTAGATCCGTTCTTCTCCTCGGTAATGCCGATTACGAAGTTAAGTGAGACTTCACCGGATACGAAGGCCATCGCCGCTACGGTGCTTGGCAAAGAGAAAGATTCTTTCGGGATTGTGGATAACTATCATTCGGACACAGGCAAGTTGTCGATGTCCAAAATATCCGAGCATGATCCGCTTACTAAAGGCGATACCATCATTACTTCCGGCCAAGGCAATGTATTCCCGCGAGGGATGGTTATCGGTACGGTCGATTCCAGCCAAGTCGGTGACTTCGGTTTGACTTACACGGCAACCATTACGCCGGCAGCGGATTTTGACCATTTGACGGAAGTATTTGTCGTACAATTGCCAGAGACTGGAGAGAACGCAGAATGAGTATGCAGCGTATCGTTGCCGTCATTCTGCTGTTCTTCCTTGTCGAAGGTACATGGTTCTACTGGCTGCTGCCTGATAGCATGGTCGGACGGATCATTCCTCATTTCACGCTAGCGTTTGTACTCTTTGCCGGTATGTATCGAGGCAGACATACGGCGCTTATCCTTGGATTGGCGTTTGGACTCCTGCAGGATTTAGCCTTCTATGGTCGGATTCTCGGGGTTCACTCATTCTCTATGGGACTGGTTGGTTACATGACCGGTTTTCTTCTGGAGCGCAAAAGAAGCACCTTGCTGATGGCGCTGCTCATGATCTGCATGTCCACACTTGCCTACGATACCATTGTCTATTTCATCTATCGTGTGTTCCGATTGACGGATCAGACGTTTGAATGGGCAGTTTCCCATCACATCGTTCCGAGCGTTTTTCTTCAAATCCTATTTGCGTTAGTGATTTATGTGCCCGCAAGGCGATGGTTTGAACGAACCGGCAGCAATGCCAAGTCGGAAGAAGAAGAAGAATAGCGAAAGTCAGGCAGGAAAATACGCATCCGTGAAAGAATCGTATAGAGAAGGGGTGAAGACGAGCGTGGCCGAGAAGCAGCATATAACGATCAAAGGCGTCAAGGACGGGTTGATTTTCCTTCTTGACGACACATGTGATTTTTCCGCATTGCTGGATGAGCTGCAATTTAAATTGGAAAAGTCGCACCAACAGCTGCTGACAGGTCCCATTGTTCACGTTCAAGTGAAGCTCGGCACCCGGCAAGTGAATGAGGAAGACAAGGAACAAATTCGAACAGCCATTCGGAATCAGGGCAATTTGCTTGTGCAGTCCATTGAAAGTGAACCTAAGCCGGAGCCGATTGTAGAAGACGGAAACAATTTAAAGGTATTGACGGGAATAATTCGATCAGGCCAGACACTTGAGCATGACGGGAACCTGCTGTTGATGGGGGATTTGAACCCGGGCGGCTCTCTTCTTTGCACGGGTGATATTTATGTGCTTGGCGCTCTTCGAGGCTTGGCGCATGCCGGCTGCAAAGGGAAAGAAGATTCGATTATCGCGGCATCGCTCTTAAGGCCGACACAGCTTCGGATCAGTGAAGTAATCAGTCGACCGCCGGATGAATGGATGACCGGTGATGCAACGATGGAATTTGCGTACTTAAGCGAAGGCGTCATGAAAATCGACAAAATGACACAGCTGCAGCGGCTGCGAAAGCTGCCGGTCGTGTTTAGAGCCTAGCTGTCGCAGCGATAGCGGGGAAATTATTTTGCAGCAGGTCTGTATAGAAGCAGTACCAATGGCTGGAGCGGGGAGAGTTGAGTCATGGGAGAAGCGATCGTAATCACATCGGGTAAAGGCGGCGTTGGCAAGACGACGACCTCAGCTAATATTGGAACGGCGCTTGCATTATTGGGGAAAAAGGTTTGCATGGTCGACACCGACATCGGCCTGCGCAATTTAGATGTCGTCATGGGGCTGGAGAACCGGATTATTTATGACTTGATCGATGTAGCGGAAGGACGCTGCCGTCTGAATCAAGCACTTGTGAAGGATAAACGGTTCGAGGAGCTCTATATGCTTCCGGCTGCCCAGACGAAGGATAAATCAGATGTGACACCGGAACAAGTTCGCGATATGATTCTAGAACTGAAGAAAGACTTTGATTTTGTCATCATCGATTGCCCTGCGGGCATCGAGCAAGGCTTCCGTAACGCAGTGGCAGGTGCTGACCGTGCTATCGTTGTGACTACCCCGGAGAATGCGGCTGTTCGCGATGCTGACCGTGTTATTGGTTTGCTGGAGCAGATTCATGTGCCTGCAAGACTGGTCATCAACCGCATTCGTGCTAACATGGTACGCAGCGGAGAGATGCTCGACATCGATGAAATCTGCCAGGTGCTCGCTATCGATTTGCTGGGTATCGTACCGGACGACGAGAAGGTTATTCGCTCGGCGAATGCTGGCGAACCTACCGTGATGGATCCTTCCTCGCGTGCCGCGATTGCTTACCGGAATATTTCGCGCCGCATGCTAGGCGATATGGTACCGCTGATGCCGCTTGAAGAAAAATCAGGCGTCATTAAACGGTTCCGCAAGTTTCTTGGAATAGGATGATTGCTAGGTGCTGAACAAACTGAAGAAGGTTGACCTTGGCATGCTGATCATTCTGCTTGCATTCATGGTAGTCAGTACGATGCTGGTACATAGCGCGACTTACGGGAATCCTGATTACGCTAATTACGACGTGAAAACGGTCATATTTTACGGTTTGGGATTTTTCGTAGCGTTGGTAGCCACTTTGTTCGATTACCGGGTGTTACTCAAAGCATGGATGTTTCTTTACGGCCTGGGGATTGTATTGCTTGTCGTAGTTTACTTCACTGCCGTTGAAATTAACGGTGCCAAGAGCTGGTTCGAGCTGCCCGGCGGGCTCCAGTTTCAGCCTGCTGAGATGGTGAAGATCATTCTGATCATAACCGTCGCCTACCTCATGGGCAGAAGGAATGGCGATGCGCTTCGGGTCCGTCAGGACTTGCTCGTCATTGCGTTCTTTTCTTTTGTCCCCTTCGCTCTTGTCATGATTCAACCGGATCTGGGTAATGCCATCATCTATCTCGTTATCGTCCTTGGCATGCTGTGGATCGGGAATGTTAAATATACGCATGTTCTGCTTGGTCTGGGCATTACAGTAGGTTCGCTTATTCTATTCATGTTTCTGTTCAACACGTATAACAAGCAAATCCACGACTATTTGCAAGATCATCAGAAGACGCACTGGTACGAACGCATTAACGGATTCATAAATCCCGAAACAGCCTCCGAGAAAGAAGTCTACCAAGCCCAGAAGGCGAAGATAGCGATCGGCTCAGGGGGATTAACGGGCGATGGTTATATGAAAGGCGAGTCGAAGAACCGCAAGTTTATTCCTTATCCGTATTCGGATGCGATCTTTGTCGTTATCGGTGAGGAATTCGGGTTTCAAGGAGCCGCCGTCGTGCTTATGCTCTATTTCTTATTGATCTACCGCATGATTATCATTGCATTTCAGTGTTATGACTTGAAGGGCTCCTTCATCGTAATCGGTATTGTCTCGATGTACGTCTTTCAAGTCTTCCAGAACATTGGCATGATGATCGGGCTTATGCCGATAACGGGGATTACGCTGCCATTCATCAGCTATGGCGGTACCTCATTGCTGCTCAATATGCTTTGTATCGGTCTTGTATTCAGCGTCAAGGCGCATCAAGAGAAATACGAAATGGCCACTTAGCCGTCCAAGCAATCCGCTTGGCGGCTTTTTGCTGTTTACAGAGGTGTTACAACATAACTAGTCCCACATGCTCATATATATTAGCGATTAGAGATGGAGGGATTAGTATGGATACGAGAAAAAGTATCCGCGAGCGCAGACAAGAGCGTATCCGCCGGATCATGGAACATAACAACAATACACTTCCGCTAAAGCAGGCCATGCAGCAGCCTCAAGCTCAATTGTTACCTTTGCCATCCCCAACTGAAATGCCCAATCCCTCAGCGAAGACAGCTAACTCTCCACGTACTCAGCGTGATATGGAAGATGACCCGGAGCGTTTGTGGAAAGCGAATCCGAATCCGTGGGAAAGCGCGGGTTGGCGGATTGCGCCACTGCCAAGCAAAGATGTGAAGGCGAGTAAGCAAGGCGGGCCGGAATCGCCGCCACCGCGTGATTATCGATTCATCGTCAGAGGACTGTTCATCCAAACCGCGATTGCCGGTGCTTTATTCATCATTGTATTTGCTCTCTTCAAGCTGGATGTGCCTGCTGCCAAACAAGGTCAGCAAGTGGTAACGTCCGCGCTAACGGATGAAATGAACTTCGATGCTGCTGCGAAATTGTACAAGGATTGGTTTGCCGGTGCACCGTCCTTCATTCCCTTGTTCGGCGACCATCGCGGTGAGGAGTCCGAACTAGCTGAAGGCGCTGTTGATCTCCCGATCGTGTCTCCCCTTCAGTCCGGGACCGTGGTCAGAACGTTTGCGGAAACACTAAGCGGGATCGAACTGGCCGGTGAGCCAGGTCAAGAGATCGTTGCAGCGGAGACGGGCCGGGTGCTCGTCGTATCCAATGATGATGAATTGGGTGAAACGGTTGTTGTGCAGCATGCCAACGACCGAGTATCGATCTACGGTCATCTGGGCTTGGTGCGGGTAGCCGTGAACGATTGGATTGAAGCTGGGAAAACGATAGGTAAGCTGCCGGTAGCGGAGGAAGGCCAGCAAAGCCTGTTGTATTTCGCTGTTAAGGATAAAGGCCAGTACGTCGACCCGGCGGACGTCGTACCGATTGATTAAACTTGCCGGTATCCGCTGGTCCGTTCATCCGCTCTTCGTGCTGGTCATGCTCGCCTCCGTTGTGACCGGTTATTTTGTTGAACTGCTGACTTTATTCGCGATTGTTCTGGTTCACGAGCTCGGTCACGTCATGATGGCAAAAGGATTCGGCTGGAGAATACGAGAAGTGAAGCTGCTGCCGTTTGGAGGCGTAGCGGAGGTCGAAGAGGGCAGCGGCGTACCGGCTAAAGAAGAAGCCATCGTCGCAATTGCCGGGCCGCTCCAAAATGTATGGATGGCTGCCGTTGCCTGGCTATTAGGCCAGCTCGGGATATGGAGCCATGAATGGGCGGACTATGTGTGGCAAGCTAACGTCATGATTGGATTATTTAATTTGCTGCCGATTCTGCCGCTGGATGGCGGGAAGCTGATGCAAGCGGCGCTTAGCCGCGCGCTTACTTTCTATGGGACGCTTGTCTGGGGTGGACGAATCAGCTTGCTCTTTAGCGTCTTGATGCTGCTTTATGCCTTTGTCCCAGCCCTGGTGGAGAGAAATGCCGTCCATATTCATATGAATTTGTTCGCGGTCGGGTTGTTTCTGCTGCTTACAAATTGGACAGCCTATCGGAATATCCCCTATTTGTTTCTGCGGTTCTTAACGACAAGAGCGATGGCATCGTCGCGAATAGTGGCCAAAGGGGTATGGGCGCTGCCCATTATTATTCCGAAGGGATATACGGTTCAAAGCACATTACAGCTGTTCAAACGGGACAGCTATCATCTAATCGTCATTATGGAAGAAAAAGGAGATGTCCTCGGTGTAGTGCCGGAGCAGCGAATTGTGAACGGATTTCTTGCCGACGGGAAGGCTGACCGTGCAGTCTTGGAGCTTTTCATGTAATATAAGTATCAGTGAAGACCGACTGGACAGGAGGTCGCAAGATGAGAAGAATGCTGGTACACAAGCAGAAGGATTGGCTGCAAATTGCCGTAGTGGACAATAACCGTCTATACGAATTTTATATGGAAAAAAACGAAGACGCCGGTCAATTAGTGGGCAGCGTCTACAAAGGCAAGGTCATTAATGTGCTTCCCGGCATGCAGGCCGCTTTCGTTGATATTGGGCTGACGAAGAACGCATTTCTGTATATTGACGATGTGCTGCACCCGCACCTGGAAAGGCAGAGTAAGGAAAAGCCGCAAATTAATCAATTGCTTACAGCCGGACAAGAGCTGATTGTTCAAGTGATGAAGGAGCCGCTCGGCGGTAAAGGAGCCCGTGTCACGACGCATTATTCGCTGCCTGGCAGATTTCTGGTTTATATGCCTGCTGCCGATTACATAGGCGTCTCTAAGAAAGTAATTGGTGAAGCGGAGCGTGCCCGAATGCGCGGCATCGGCGAGCAGATCCGATTGCCCGGCGAGGGCGTCATTATGCGCACCGCAGCGATCGGCGAGTGTAGTGATTCGCTTCAGCATGATGTGCAGTTCTTGCGGGAGCTGTGGCAAGGCATCGAAGCGCGAGGCAAGTCATCATCCGCGCCGGCACTGCTCCATCGCGAAGCGGATCTAGTTCATCGACTGGTGCGTGATCTGCTCACTGTGGAGATGGACGAGCTGTGGATCGATGATCGTACAGCCTATCTCCAAACCGAGGCGCTTATGAAGCAAATGGCACCGGCCATGCTGCCAAGGCTGAGGCATTTTGAGAAGCAGGGTCAAGCAGGGCTGTTTCAACATTACCGCATCAATGAGCAGCTGCATGAAGCGTTCGAACGGCGTGTTCGCTTAGGCTGCGGCGGGGATTTGGTCTGGGATCAAACGGAAGCACTGACGGTAATCGACGTAAACACCGGTAAATTCGTTGGAACGAGCAATTTGGAAGACACCGTATTCCGCACGAATCTGGAAGCGGCGGAGCAGATTGCCCGCTTGCTGCGGATCCGCGATGTCGGCGGCATCATCATCGTGGATTTTATCGACATGGAGAAAGAAGAGCATCGGGACGAAGTGATGCAGCTGCTTGAGCGGCTTGTTCGCGCAGATCGAACCAAATGCCAGGTTGTCGGCTGGACAAGGCTTGGTTTGCTCGAAATTACGCGCAAGAAGGTCCGGGAGCAAACAACATCGCCAATCCTATAGATGACCTAATCTTCATCTCTTCATCTTCGCAGCAGTCATAATTCGTACATGCGAATGATTTAATAAAAAGTAATTGCCATTGGGCATTTGGATGTGCTATTATGTTATGGTGTCTGCAGAGGATAACTGATCTGCAGTCAAATACCGCGCAGAACAGGTTTCTAAGCTCGACCTTCTGAGGTCGGCACCTGCATCAGGCGAGTCTTCGATATAAGGAGGTGCAACATATGTTTGCGATTATTGAAACTGGTGGAAAACAGTACAAGGTTCAAGAGGGCGACGTTCTATTTCTTGAGAAGCTGAATGCTTTTGAAGGTGAAGAGGTAACGTTTGACCGCGTCTTGGCTGTATCTAAAGGCGACGAGCTAGTAACTGGCGCTCCGGTTGTTTCCGGCGCTACTGTAACAGCTAAAGTCGAAAAACACGGCAGAGGTCAAAAAATCATCGTTTATAAATACAAAGCGAAGAAAAACTACCGCCGTAAGCAAGGTCACCGTCAGCCGTACTCCAAAGTAACGATTGGCAAAATCCAAGCTTAAGAGGTTAAATTATGATTACGGTCACCATTGAACGGCAATCCGCCGTTAATAAACGGATCGTAGCGTTTGCAATAGAAGGACATGCCAAGTTTGCGAAGCCGGGCAAAGATATTGTCTGTGCTGGTGTATCGGCCGTCTCGGTCGGTACAGTGAACGCGATTGAGGAGTTGGCGGGACTAGCTCTCCCTGCTTCCATGAAGAGCGGCTGGCTCCGATCAGATATTCCGGTAACGAAAGATGCCAGCTCTAACGAGAAGGCGCAGCTGCTGCTGGAAGGTATGATCGTTATGCTGAATTCGATTGCAGCCTCGTACGGGAAGTATGTTGATATTCGTCAACAATTTCGGGAATAAAGGAGGGAACATCCATGTTGAAACTGAATCTTCAGCTTTTCGCTTCGAAGAAAGGTGTAGGTTCCACGAAGAACGGACGTGACAGCCAATCCAAACGTCTTGGCGCTAAACGCGCTGACGGTCAAACGGTAACTGCTGGCAGCATCCTAGTTCGTCAACGCGGAACGAAAGTTCACCCGGGCAACAATGTTGGCATCGGTAAAGACGACACGCTATTCGCGAAAGTGGAAGGCGTTGTGAAATATGAGCGTTGGGGACGCGATCGTAAGAAAGTCAGCGTTTACCCAGTTACACTTGCTCCGGTAGCGGCAGCAGAATAGTGAAAGATCCCTGGTCTGCATGCAGACCGGGGTTTTCTTTTTTTATGAACAAAGCGATATGCAAAGATGATCTTTCTACTTTCTCGTGATATACTGTTTAAGGCTAGGAAAGAACAGGAAAGTAGGCTCGGCTCATGAATCGCATCGGAATGACCAAACATTTTGCGGCTGCATCCCTTTTGGCTCCTGCTGCTGCTGTTTTCATTTGGCCGGCGGAACTCTGGCTGCTGGCTGTGTTTATAGTCTGGCTGGTCTTTGTAGCTGTATTCTGGGTTCATACGGAACGCAGGGAACAAGAATTGCGTATGGCTAGGGCTGCTTCTGCGATGCAGCAAGCATCCATTCGAACGCTTAATCATCATCGCCATGATTGGATGAATGATTTGCAGGTCATATACGGATACATTCGAATGGGTAAAGCGGATAAGACCGTTCAGTACGTGGAACAGATAAGAGAACGGATGTTAACGGAGAGCAAGATCGCGAAGCTCGGAATTCCGTCGCTTGTCTTGTTTATACAGTCGTTTCGCACGATATCGCACTCATTGGTAATTGATGTGGAGATTGACGGTGATGTGAATTTGGCGGAGCTGCCTCTTGACGGTGAGCTTGCTGCGGAATCGATCGTCGGCATTATCAATGCCTATCGATTCGCCATCAGACCCGGCACAGGTGATGCTGATCGACTCATCGTACGGATTTCGCGGGACGAGCAGCAGCTAAGTGTATCTTTCCACTGTGAAGGAATCATTAAAGAGATGGATGATTGGAAGATGAAATGCAAGCGGGCGCTTGATAATTCACCGCTTAAGCTGGCGGAGAACGGCCTGCAATCAGCAAGTGTCATGCTGCAAGCGCAGCTTGGGAAATAAACGGAGGCTAGGACATGTTTGTCGACAAAGCAAAGATATTCGTAAAAGGCGGCGACGGAGGAAACGGAATCGTTTCGTATCGCCGGGAGAAATACGTACCGAACGGCGGACCGGCCGGCGGTGACGGAGGAAGAGGCGGCGACGTTATTTTTCGCGTGGATGAAGGGCTTCGTACCCTGATGGATTTCCGCTACCAGCGGCATTTTAAAGGCGAAAAAGGCGAGCGCGGCAAAGTGAAATCGATGCACGGCGCTAACGCGGAGCATATGGTTGTACGTATCCCGCCGGGAACGGTCATCATCGATGATGAATCCGGAGGGATCATTGCGGATATGACGCAGCACGGCTCGGAGATTATTGTAGCCAAAGGCGGACGCGGTGGACGCGGCAACTGCCGTTTCGCTACTGCAGCCAACCCGGCTCCGGATTTCTGCGAGAACGGTGAGGAAGGTCAAGAGCGCACGATTACGCTCGAGCTTAAAGTCATGGCGGATATTGGCCTTGTCGGCTTCCCGAGCGTAGGGAAATCGACGCTGTTGTCCGTTGTATCGGCTGCAACACCGAAGATTGGTGCCTATCACTTTACAACGCTCTCGCCTAATCTTGGCGTAGTTGCTGTTGGTGACGGACGCAGCTTCGTTATGGCGGATCTTCCGGGTCTCATCGAAGGCGCAAGTGAAGGCGTCGGTCTAGGCCATGATTTTCTGCGGCATGTTGAACGTACAAGAATTATTTTGCACATTCTCGACATGTCGGGGTCAGAGGGGCGCGATCCTTTCGACGACTGGGTGAAAATCAACCAAGAACTCGAGATGTACAATCCGATCCTGGCAGAACGCCCGCAAATTATCGTGGCGAACAAGATGGATATGCCGGATGCAGAGGAGCAGCTTGCATTGTTCCGCGAACAGCTTGAAGCAAGCGGCGATGCCGAGAAGCATCAACTGGTTGCGATGTCCTCGCTCACGAAGCAAGGGGTTCAAGAACTGCTGTATAAGGCTGCCGATTTGCTGGCAACCGTTCCGGATACCCGCTTGATCGAGGAAGTGAAGGATGTAGCGGAGCGTAAAGTGTACACGCTGGAGCAAGAAGAAGATCGTTCCTTCAAAGTGGGCAAGGAAAACGAAGGTTTCTTCGTGGAAAGTGCCACGATCGAGAAGTTCATGAAGCGTGTTAACCTCAACAATTCCTACGATGCGATTATGCGATTTGCTCGGACGATGCGTAAGATGGGCGTTGACGCGGAGCTGCGTAAGATCGGTGCGAAGGACGGCGATATCGTCCGTATCGGCGATTATTCGTTCGAGTTCTTCGAGGGCAGCGATTTCTCCTATCATGAATAAGTAATGTAAACTGCTGCGGCGGTGTCTGTGCACAAAGGTGCAGACATGCTGCAGCAGTTTTTTGTTCATTCTAAGGTTAAAATAGGTATAATGAGAATGTTGTGTTTATCGATTGCCTATTGCCGCTTTCGTCATTATTCGATATAATGTCCTCTATGGAAGAACAAATGTCTCTTGAGGGAGGACGGCAAGTGGAGGAACGATATTTTGTCGTCCGTGAGGACATGTTGCCGGAAGCGATCGTGAAGACGATCCAAGTGAAAGAGATGCTCCGGCGCGGCGAAGCCGCCACCGTTCATGAAGCGACGGAACGGGTGGGCTTAAGTCGAAGCGCCTTCTACAAATATAAAGACGGCGTCTATACCCAGAATCAATTGAAACGGGAAGCGATCGTAACCATTTCCATGGATCTCGACCATCGGTCCGGCGTCCTCTCGAAAGTGCTTGGCCTTGTAGCCGGCACGGAAGGAAATGTACTTACGATTCACCAAACCATCCCGCTGCAAGGACTTGCCAATGTCATTATTTCCGTTGATACTTCCATGATGAACGGAGCGCTGTCTGAGTTGATCGACGGCATCCGCAAGCATGACGGTGTACGCAAAGCAGCGATCATTGGGCAAGGATAGAGAATTTGAGAGTTGAATTGGAGGATATCAGAATAATGAAGCCGATCAGAGTAGGTTTGCTAGGGCTGGGAACAGTCGGTACAGGCGTGGTGCGCATCGTAGAAGGACATCAATCCGATTTGGAAAGCCAAGTGGGTTCCCCGATCGTCATTGAGAAAGTACTCGTGCAAAATAAAAATAAAGACCGTTCCATCAGCGTTTCTCCGGAGAAGCTGACAGAGGACGTTTGGGAAATCATCTATAATCCGGATATCGACGTTATCGTTGAAGTGATGGGCGGCATTGAATTAACGAAGAACTATATTCTTGAAGCATTGTCCCGCGGCAAACATATCGTGACAGCGAACAAAGATCTGATGGCCTTGCACGGACCGGAGATTTTGGCTAAAGCCCAAGAGAATGGCTGTGACGTGATGTATGAGGCGAGTGTTGCCGGCGGTATCCCCATCATTCGTACACTTGTAGAGGGCTTCTCGTCCGACCGCATCACGAAGATTATGGGTATCGTAAACGGTACTACGAACTATATCCTGACGAAAATGAGCAAAGAAGGCGCAGCTTACGGCGATGTGCTGAAGGAAGCGCAGGATCTTGGTTACGCCGAGTCCGATCCGACATCGGATGTTGAAGGGTTGGATGCTGCTCGTAAAATGACGATCCTTGCGACACTAGGCTTCCGCGCTAACGTAGCACTGGAAGATGTGGATGTTAAGGGTATTTCCTCGATCACAAAGGAAGATATTCTCTACGCGAAGCGCCTCGGCTATGAAGTAAAGCTGCTTGGTATCGCCGAGCGCCAGGACGACTATATCAGTGTCAGCGTGCAACCAACGATGGTCAAGCTAACTCACCCGATCGCATCTGTTAACGGCGTATTCAATGCTGTTTATGTATATGGCGAAGCAGTAGGCGAAACGATGTTCTACGGAGCAGGCGCAGGTGAGCTGCCGACGGCCACTTCCGTAGTAGCGGATCTTGTCGCTGTCGTGAAGAACCTGAAGCTTGGCGTGAACGGCAAACAAGAGAAGCTCGCTTATAAAGTGAAGAAACTCAAAACCGACGAGCAGATCGCTTCGAAATATTTTATGCTGCTCCATGTGGATGACCGTGCAGGTGTTCTTGCCCGCATTACGCAAGCTTTTGCCGAGTACGAAGTGAGCCTCGAGTCTGTGCTTCAACAGCCTAACCCGAGCATCCCGGAAGCGGAAATCATCATCATTACGCATGATGCCAACAAAGCAGCTGCGAAGAAAGTGCTTCAAGCACTGGAAGGCATGGAAGTCGTGAAAGCTATTAAGAGTGTGTACCGCGTAGAAGGCTAAATATTATTTCACATAAAGGAGTCCTATTTCCCATGAGATATCTAGGCTTGCTCGAGACGTATAAAGAATTTCTACCAGTCAACGAAAACACACCGATGCTGACACTACAAGAAGGCAACACGCCTCTTGTACGCGCAGAGAACTTGTCCAAGGAGCTTGGCTTGAACCTGTTCTTCAAATATGAAGGCTTGAACCCGACCGGCTCCTTCAAAGACCGCGGCATGGTTATGGCGGTTGCGAAGGCAATGGAAGAAGGAAGCACAACGATTATGTGTGCGTCTACAGGCAACACTTCGGCAGCGGCAGCTGCTTATGCAGCACGTGGTGGTCTGAACTGTATCGTTCTTATCCCTAATAACAATATCGCGCTTGGCAAGCTGGCTCAGGCGATTATCTACGGCGCCAAAGTTATCGCAATCAACGGCAACTTCGACCGCGCGCTCGAAATTGTTCGCGAAATTACGGCAAAGCACCCGATTACACTCGTGAATTCTGTTAATCCTTATCGGATTGAAGGCCAGAAGACAGCTGCATTTGAAGTAGTGGACCAGCTGGGCGGCGTAGCGCCTGACTACTTGGCGATTCCGGTTGGAAACGCGGGCAATATCTCGGCGTACTGGAAAGGCTTCAAGGAGCTTCACGCACATGGTAAAATCTCTTCGCTGCCGAAGATGGTCGGCTTCGAAGCAGAAGGCGCAATGGCAATCGTGAAGGGCGAGCCTATTGCTGAGCCTGAAACAATCGCAACTGCGATTCGTATCGGTAACCCTGCAAGCTGGAAAACAGCTGTCGCTGCAGCCGAAGAATCCCAAGGCCAAATTAACTACGTGACAGATGAAGAGATTCTGGATGCGTACAAGCTGATTGCACGCCGCGAAGGTATCTTTGCAGAACCTGCATCTGCAGCATCGATTGCCGGTGTTCTTAAGCTGAAGCGCGAAGGCGCTTTTAAAGGCGGCGAAACGGTAGTTTGCGTATTGACAGGCCACGGCTTGAAGGATCCTAACATCGCCATTAAGAGTGTACAAGCCGAGCCTATCGTCGTAGAAGACAACGAAGAAGCGGTTATGAACGCGATCCGTCAGCTTGAGGGTGCGGCAAAATGATGAACCGCCGGGTAATGGTAAAGGTCCCGGCCAGCACGGCGAATCTCGGTCCGGGTTTTGACACACTGGGAATGGCGTTGTCGCTCTTTATTTGGATTGAGATGTCGATTCCCGGTGAGAGTGTCACGTCATTTGATCTGCATGGCGAAGGGACGGAAGGGATTCCGACCGATAAATCTAATTTAATCTATACCGTAGCGCAGCAGGTATTCGAGGCTTCAGGCGTCCAAGTACCGGACCTGCACGTCTCGATGTACAGCGATATTCCGCTGACGCGCGGACTAGGGAGCAGCGCATCCGCTATTATCGCCGCTCTGGTTGCCGCCAATGCGCTGATCGGAAGCCCGCTTAGCGAGGACATGCTGTTCCAGATGGCAAGCGAGCTTGAGGGCCATCCGGATAATGTCAGTGCTTCGCTGTTCGGCGGCATCGTCGTTTCGGCTTGGGACGGCCAGCGTGCGGAGAAGGTCCGGATCGAGCCGCATGCCGATCTGGAGGTGCTTGTTGCTATCCCGTCGTTCGAGCTGTCAACGGAGAAAGCAAGGCATGCGCTGCCGACGCAAATCTCGATGAAGGATGCCGTCTTCAACGTGGGATGCAGCTCGTTGCTGGTCGCGGCACTGGCAAGCGGCAGCTTGGAGCTGATTCGGTTTGCGATGCGCGATCGGCTTCATCAGCCATACCGCGCTCCGATGGTGCCGGGCATGACAGAAATCTTAGAGCAAGCACCGGACCGCGGTGCGCTTGGTGTCGCCTTAAGCGGGGCGGGACCGACGCTTCTGACGCTTGTTGACCGGAACAGTCCGCGCAAGGCGGAGCTGGAAGCTTTTCTCGGTGAAACCCTTGGTAAACATGGTATTCAAGCACAGACGATGTGGCTGAAGCCATGTGCGGGAGGTCCGGAGATCACGGTGAGCAGCAAGCAGCAGGAGCAATCATTCATGGAACGGATTAAAGGAGAAGTCAGGGCATGATTAGCGTAGCATGTTTGACAAAAGGCTCAACGTCTGACGAAGCAGCACGGTACTTATTAAACGGTCATGGTGCCGATATTCACTATTCCTATCATCGTATGATTGCGGATGTGTTTCTTTCCACCGCGGAAGGCAAGACAACCTACTCTATAATCCCAATTGAGAATACAATCGACGGTTCGGTTGGTCTGCATACCGATTGGATCGTAGATGAAGTAAACCTGCCGATTCAAGCGGAGTGGGTGTATCCCTCCATCCAGAACTTGATTGGCAATGCGCAAGAGCTGGCTGTCGACGGCGAGCTTGCCTATGACAGAATCGTTAAGGTTCTCAGTCATCCGGTTGCGATGGCGCAGTGTACCCAATATCTGAAGAAACATATCCCGCATGCAGAGCTTGAGCATGTCGGCAGTACTTCGGAAGCTGTGCGTATTGTGCGTGATAATCCCGGACGCGGCTGGGCAGCTATCGGACAAGTGTCGGCGGCAGCTGATAATGAACTCGCCGTACTGGAGACAGCGGTAACTGACCATGACAACAACTTCACTCGGTTCTTGTTGGTAGGGACTGAGCCGTTTACACTTCGTGACTCACAGACCCATAAGACGAGTATCCTCATTACGATGCCGGAGGATTATCCGGGTGCGCTGCATCAGGTGCTCTCTGCGTTCTCTTGGCGCCGAATCAATCTTTCGCGGATTGAATCCCGTCCGACGAAGAAGCAGCTCGGCAATTATTATTTCTTGATCGACATCGAAATGTCGCTGGATACGGTACTGCTGCCGTCTGCAATTGCTGAAATCGAAGCGATTGGCTGTCAGGTCCGAGTGCTGGGGAGTTATCCGAGTTTCAAATATACAGCCTCCGAATAGCTGTGATCCGTCCTGAAAGTTAAAGCTCTGCCTCTTGTAATGGAGGTAGGGCTTTAACTTTTTTTTGTAAGGATGGGTGACACTCGCCTATCTCATGCATAGGATGTAGGGATTGATAACGGGCGTTTACCACGTCTGCCCAAGGCGTACAAACGTGACAGGAGGTTTTTGACGGGTGAAAATTCATATTGTCAAAAAAGGCGATACACTATACCTCATTGCCCAGAAGTATAATGTTTCGCAGGAAGAAATCATTAAACTGAATCCTGCTATCACCAATCCGGATATGATTGACATCGGAATGAAGATCAAAGTACCTGCTTCTCAAACGGGAAATATGGACTTTATGCACCAGCATGTTGTACAGCAGGGTGATACATTGTGGAAGCTCTCCAAGGCATGGGGAATCCCGCTCAGTGACATGATTAAAGCTAATCCGCAGCTGAAGAATCCAAACGTGCTGCTGACAGGCGAAGTCGTAAATATACCTAAGCCAGGCGCATCACATCCTATGCATGAGACGCATATGCAAAGTGGCAACGAGAACTCAGGAGCAGGGCATCATCCGCTTCACCCTTCATCGGTGATGCAAGGCGTTCAAGGCTTGATGGGCAAAATGTCGACTGCGCCTTCGTTACTCGGCGGTAAGAAAGCGACGGGCCAAAAACCGAGCACAATGCCGGTTCCAACGCCTATGCCGGTACCGGAGCAAATCGCGCCGACACCGATGCCGGAGCCGGCTCCAATGCCGATGCCATTACCGGAAATCATGCCTGTAGCAGAGAAGAAATATCCGGTATACAATTCCTATGAGCAGCATGTTGATTTATTCAAACAATACGGCGTGCCGGCTACTGAGGTAATGTCGCTATATGATATGCCGAAAATGCCGGAAGCGGTATCTCCGGCGTCAATGGGCGGCGGCTATGGGCAGCCGACAGCCGTATCTCCGGCGTCGATAGGAAGCGGCTACGGCTATCCGTCAGCGGTATCTCCTTCATCGATGGGAGGCGGCTATGGCTATCCGTCAGCGGTATCCCCTGCATCGATGGGAGGCGGCTATGGGCAGCCGTCAGCGGTATCCCCTGCATCGATGGGAGGCGGCTATGGGCAGCCGTCGGCGGTATCCCCTGCATCGATGGGAGGCGGCTATGGCTATCCATCTGCTGTTAGTCCTGCAGAAGACATGGAGTGGTGTCCGCCGGTAACATTGCCATGGGGAGCACCAAGCAACGGTTGGGGTCCTCAGGCAGTATCCCCTGCTGAGATGGGTCCGCAAGGCGGCTATGGTTACCACGATCCGTCGATGGTTTCCCCGGCAAACATGGGTCCGCAAGGCGGCTACGGCTACTATGATCCGTCGATGGTCTCTCCTGCTGAAATGGGTCCGCAAGGCGGCTATGGTTACCACGATCCGTCGATGGTATCCCCGGCTAACATGGGTCCGCAAGGCGGCTACGGCTACCACGATCCGTCGATGGTATCCCCGGCTAACATGGGTCCGCAAGGCGGCTACGGCTACTATGATCCGTCGATGGTCTCTCCGGCTAACATGGGTCCGCAAGGCGGCTACGGCTACTATGATCCGTCAATGGTCTCTCCGGCTAATATGGGTCCGCAAGGCGGTTACGGTTACATGGGCGGCGGTCAAATGGCGCCTGTCGTAGCCGGAGCTTCAACAGGCAAAAAAAATTGCAACTGCGGCTGCCATGAGAAACGTGAGGATGAAGCGGACCAGTTTGAGGAAGAGAATGCTCTGAGTGCAGCCCCGAGCAAATCAGCCCCTCCGCGTAAAACAGCCAAAAAGGTTGTCGTTCGCCAAACACGCACAGTAAAACCAAAACGCCGCGGAAGTTTACCGTGGATTAATCGTTAATTGCTAGTTGGAAATAACCCCGGCTATCCTTCTTTGCATGGATTTCATGCATGCGAGGATGCCGGGGTTATTTTTGTGCATAATTCTCCAACAGAGGTGAGAGACTAACAAAAAAGGTAAAAAGGGGAGTTCCCGATGATGGAATTCAGCCTCTGGAAGAAAATCAAAAAAAGGTTGCTGCGGAATCGACGGCCAATGTGGCAATTAGGCTGCCTGCTTGCCGTGACTTTCGTATCGCTTACAAGCATTCAATCTGTACAAGCTATGCCGCAGATGAATCCACCTTCCACCGGAGCAGGAACAAGAAGCGTTATCGAAGTGCTGGCATCACCTTCAGAGCAGGTGACCGTCAAGCTTCACCGTATTTTCTTATGCGGTGAGGAGATGAGTACGCTGGGGCAGATGACATCGAAAGAAACGCTTCGTTTACTCAAGGAGCATCCGGAATGGACGGCTGTGCTTGATACAGAGTCAGCTGTCGTAATGGAGCAGCGAATTGATGACCTGTCGGAATCCTGCAAGCATAACGGCTATATCAGTATGGATAAGGCAGGCAACTTAACGTTATTCGACGGCTCGCCGAAGAAAGAAAAGGTGCTGAGGACCTTTTTCCAACTGGATGTCAACTACATGGAGAGCAGTTTGCCGAAGGAACGGATCGAGGAGCTCGTGAACGGGATTCGGATCACCGACAAAGACGAGTATAACAGTGTGTTGTCCACATTCAGTGATTATGCCGTCGATCGGTCCGAGAAAGTCATGAAACGAGACTTCTAGCCGGTCGGTTCCTACCAGCCCAGCTTCATATTCGAATCGCAGAGAGACGGACGCACGCAGCGTTCGTCTTTTATTTTGTTAAGGAGGAGCGTACCCAAAAGACAAAACGCGTGTTCTCATCGTGCCTATCATTTGCTATAATAGATGGAAGCCAATTTTTGATCATACTATTTTTTGGCATGGGGAGAGAAGAGGCTTGCGTGTTTTAGGGATTGATCCAGGGATTGCAATCGTTGGATTTGGTTTCATTGACAAAATCGGGAGTAAACTCGTTCCCGTCCAATACGGCTGTATTCAAACCGAAGCGCATACCCCTCAAGAGGAGCGGCTCAAGCAGGTCTACGAATCTACTTGTGCGCTGATGGATCGCTATAAACCGGATACCGTCGCCGTAGAGAAGCTGTTTTTCAATAAAAACGTGACGACGGCTTTTTCAGTTGGTCAAGCACGTGGTGTTATGATTTTGGCAGCGGCTCAGCGGGGTTTGCCTGTAACGGAATATACACCTTTGCAGGTGAAGCAGGCGGTTGTCGGGTATGGTAAAGCGGAGAAGCGTCAGGTGCAGGAGATGGTACGCATGTTCCTGAAGCTGAGCGCAATACCTAAGCCGGATGACGTTGCCGATGCGCTTGCGGTGGCCATTTGCCACGCCCATTCTTCCGTTCTGACGGATAAAATAAACGGGGTGAACCGGAAATGATCGATTATGTACGAGGACGCGTCGTCCATTTGGATACAGAGTTTGTTGTCGTAGATGTACGAGATATCGGCTATCGGGTGTTTACGCCGAATCCGTACGCTTTTGCCAAGAGTGATGAAGCTGTGACGATTTATACGCATCATCATGTTCGGGAAGACGCGACGCTGCTCTTTGGTTTCGCAACCCGCGAGGAACAGGCGATGTTCCGCAAGCTTCTTGAAGTGTCAGGTATTGGACCGCGCGTCGCGCTGGGAATTCTGGCAGGCGGCAAACCGGAGACGATTGCGGCTGCAATCCAGCAGGAGAATTTAACGTTTCTGACCAAGCTGCCAGGCATCGGCAAGAAGACGGCGCAGCGGATGGTTCTGGACTTGAAGGATAAGCTTGATGCTATTCCGGGCGGCTTCAGCTTCGCAGCGGCAGGAATTGTACTGGACGATGGAGCTGACAACGGAACCTTGTTCGGCGGCAATACGAACTGGAAGGAAGCGCGCGAAGCCCTTACAACGCTCGGATATACGGCGGCTGAGCTGGATCGCGCATGGCAGGGCATGAAGGATGCTACGCCAGAGGATGAATCTGTGGATGCACTGATGAAACGGGCGCTGCAGCAATTGTTTAAAGGCTAGCAGAGAGGGGTAAGCGTGAATGGACGATCGGATTATTTCCGCCAACCTCATGATGGAAGATCAAGCGGTGGAGCTGAGTTTACGCCCTCGCTATTTGGCCGAGTACATCGGTCAAACTCAAGTGAAAGAGAATCTGAAAGTATTCATTGAGGCGGCAAAGCTGCGCAAAGAAGCGCTCGATCATGTATTGCTCTACGGTCCTCCGGGACTTGGCAAAACAACGTTATCGAATATCATCGCCAACGAGCTTGGTGTTAATTTACGAACCACGAGCGGTCCTGCGATTGAGCGGCCAGGCGATCTCGCCGCGCTTCTTACGAATTTGCAGGAAGGCGATGTTCTGTTTATTGATGAAATTCACCGTCTTCATCGCACGGTGGAGGAAGTGCTTTATCCGGCAATGGAGGATTTTGCGCTCGACATTATGATCGGCAAAGGCCCTAGTGCGCGCTCGGTTCGATTGGAGCTGCCGCCGTTCACGCTGATTGGCGCTACGACGCGAGCGGGTTTATTGTCCGCGCCGCTGCGTGACCGCTTCGGAGTAGTGAGCCGGCTGGAGTTCTACACGGTGGATGAGCTTGCCTTTATCGTGACTCGGGCAGCCGAAATTCTCGGCGTAAGCGTTATTGGAGAAGCGGCGCAAGAAATTGCCATGCGCTCCCGCGGGACGCCGCGGATTGCGAACCGACTGCTGAAGCGGGTTCGGGATTTTGCGCAAGTGCGCAATGACGGCATTGTTACACATGACCTGGCCCAGTCGGCGCTTGGTCTGATTCAAGTGGATCCGCTTGGTCTTGACAGCATCGATCACAAAATGCTCCGTGCCATGATTTCCATCTATCGCGGCGGTCCTGTCGGGCTCGATACGATAGCGGCAACGATCGGTGAAGAAAGTCAAACGATTGAAGATGTTTACGAGCCCTATTTGATGCAGATCGGTTTCCTCCAGCGCACGCCGCGCGGTCGTATGGTAACGCCGCTTGCCTACCGGCATTTAGGCCTTCCTGTGCCGCAGCAGCCCGGCGCTGACGCCGATCAAGGTGAGGGAGGCAGCTCCGTATAATGGCCAAGAAAGAACGCAGTACGGATGAGAGCAAACGTGAGAAGCTTATTGTCTTATATGATGGTACCTGCAACTTATGTCTGGGCAGTGTTCGTAAGTTGAAGGAGCTGCAGTCGTCAGCCGTGCTGCGATTCATTCCGGTTCAGTCGTTAGACGAAACCTACGAAACAATTCCGGGTCTGGCATCGTTAAATACAGAGACATTGCTAACGAAGATGCATGTCGTTGAAGCAGATGGGACGCTGCATGCGGGAGCCGCCGGCGTCATTCGAATTATGCGGACGGTCAGAGGCCTAAGGTGGCTGGCTTGGCTGTACCGTGTTCCAGGTCTGGGACTCGCTGCAGATGGAATCTACCGAGTGATTGCCGCGAAACGTTATGACTGGTTCGGCCGGACCGATGACAGCTGTCATGAAGGAGTCTGTGCGTTACCCAAAAAAGATTAATGGTAAGGGGGAATGGATGTTTTGCCGATGAAAGGCATAAACGTCGTTCATGCGAACGAGTCCATAGAGCCGGCAGTGAAGCGATCAAGGCTGCCGAAGACGATGCGAACATTTACGCTGCTGTTGACCGGAGTTGTAGGCCTCTCGGTTTGGACATCTGTGCCATCAAGCGGTGCGGCGGTGCCTAAACTCGATAATATTCGTGTAGCTATCTTCCTGAATACAAGTAAGTACAAGCTCGATACGGCTGCAGCCACTTTCAGCTCTGCTGCTGCGCTGCAAGTAGGCGTTCGTCAGCCTTCCGGCGTTGTCCCGATGTTTCAGACGGCAAACGGCGAAACGGCCAGATTTACGCTGGACGACTACAAGCCATTACTGCTTGAGACAACCGATTATATGACGGCACTGGCCGCCTATAAACGGCTCAAGGCAATGGGGGCAGCAGGTTTCATGACAGCAGCCAGCGACTCTCGCGGTAAGGTTTATCAAATCGAAGAAGGTTCTTATGCCACTGCTGCAGAAGCGAAAGCTGCCGGCGACCGGTGGTTGAAGGATGCAACGCTGGCTGGTTATGCCGGCAAATCAAGTAAAGCAGAGCTGATCGGTCCGCTTCATTTGGATACCGGTTTGGTCTATGCCTCCAAGGATGAAGCTCTGAAAGCAGCGCAGTCTCTCGGCGCAAGCGGAGTAGAGGCTTATGCCGCTATGAAACAGACCGGAATGGATGCAGGCGTGTTTACCGTCGTGGTCGGCTCAGAGAGCGATCAGACGGCGCTTGGTCAGGTTAAAGCCCAGGCGCAGAAGGTGAATGGTGCTTTGTCGCTGCAGCAGACGGATGCGACCTCCGCTTATTTTGTTATTCGGGATGATTATACGACGGTTGATTCTGCTTCCAAACCGCCGGTTTCGCTTTATTCAGTGCCAACTACCGGAGCGAAACTATGGCTTTCGACTTCCGCTCCTTCAGGGATTAAGCTGATGGAACGTTATAATCGGAGCTATCGCGGGCAGTTTGAAGTAAGCGGATTAAACAACAAGCTTGCTGTCATTAATGAATTACCATTCGAGCAGTATCTGTATGCGGTCGTCGGCGCAGAGATGCCGTCATCTTGGCCCGCGGAAGCATTGAAGTCGCAGGCGGTTGCGGCACGTACATATGCAATCTATCAGGGATTTGGGTTTCAAGTTGCGCATGTGGTAGATACAACGCTCAGTCAAGCCTACGGAGGCCTCGGTTCCGAGAAGCCGTCCACGATTGCAGCAGTAGATGCGACTAACGGCGAAGTGGCCATGTTCAACGGCAAGGTCATCGAGGCTGTATTCTCTTCAAGTGCCGGCGGCGTTACAGCCGATTCTAGTGAGATATGGGGCAATAGCATCACTTATTTGAAGAGTGCGCAGAGTCCGGATTCCTCCTCAGAGAAAGGGCTTTTTCAGTGGTACCGGATCGCCCTTTCGAATGGATCAGTAGGCTACATGCGTGAGGATTTGCTGGATGTTACCGACCAGAAATCAAAGGTCGGACAACCTCTTCTGCGCGTGAATACCGATGGAGCGAAGCTGCGTCCAATACCGCTTATTCAAGACAATGTGCCTGTCGTGGATCAGGCTAACCGCGGAACGATGGCTGTCCAATTGGAGAAAGTGCCGCAATCCAATGAGATGTCATGGGTACGAGGCACGTATACGGCTGCAGAGATACTGGCATTCACGAACGGTAAGCTGCAGAAACCTATCTCAGGCAAGATCGCGACGCTGGAAGTCAGTCAGAGCGGTCCGTCGGGGCGTCCTACTGAGCTGTTAGTGAATGGACAGAAGATGCAGGTCAAATATCCGGATGTTTATCGCGCTGCATTCGGAGGATTGCCAAGTACCTTGTTCCAAATCGATGAAACAGCCAGAATGACCATAGCAGGCGGAGATCAAGCCGTACGTGAACGTCCGACTATATCCGATAATGGTACGATGTATCTCATCGGTGGAGATGGACAAACGCAAGAATTGAAAGATCGCAATGTCTTCATCCTGAATGGCGATGGCAAAGTGCGAGCGGCAACGAAAGATCCCGGTTTCCGATTCGTCGGTTCCGGCAATGGACATGGCGTAGGCTTGTCTCAATACGGAGCGCGCGGGTTGGCAGAGCTTGGGTATGACTATAAATATATAATGCAATACTATTACAAAGACGTGACGATCGTTAAGGAATGAGAACCAGTCGATGAATGTAAATGAATTTGATTTTGAATTACCGGAGTATCTGATTGCACAAACTCCGCTTACAGACCGCACGTCCTCCCGGCTGTTGACGCTTAATCGCGAGTCGGGCGCAGTGGAGCATCATACGTTTACGAAGCTGGCCGAGCTGCTTCAGCCGGGAGACACCTTAATCCTCAACGACACTCGTGTCATGCCGGCACGATTGATGGGGATTAAGTCCGATACGGGCGCTAAAGTCGAGCTGCTGCTGCTCAAGCAGCTCGAAGGGGATCGATGGGATACGCTGGCGAAGCCCGGCAAACGGTTAAAGGTTGGCGCTCAGCTTTCTTTCGGTGATGATGGTATCGGTCAGCCGCTGCTGCGAGCAACCGTGGTAGGGGAAGGTGAAATGGGCGGTCGCGAGATCGAGTTTCATTATGAAGGGATCTTCCCTGAGCTGCTGGATCGACTCGGAGAAATGCCTTTGCCGCCTTATATTAAAGAACGTCTTGGCGATCGCGAGCGTTATCAAACCGTGTATGCCAAGCATGAAGGATCAGCTGCGGCACCTACAGCTGGATTGCATTTTACAAGACCGTTTCTCGATCAGTTGAAGGCTAAAGGCGTACATATCGGATATATTACGCTTCATGTCGGCCTTGGTACGTTCAGGCCGATGTCAGTGGATACAATCGAGGAGCACACCATGCACTCGGAATATTACGAATTAAGCGAAGAAACAGCAGCCATGCTTCGCTCCGCGAAGGAACGAGGCGGCAGAATTGTTGCCGTTGGCACAACATCTGCACGAACTCTTGAAACCGTTGCGGCTCGGTTTACGTATGAGGGTATACAGGCTTGCAGCGGCTGGACAGATATTTTTATTTTCCCAGGCTACGAGTTCAAGCTGGTTAATGCGCTGCTCACGAATTTTCACCTGCCGAAGTCAACGCTGGTGATGCTCGTCAGTGCATTAGCCGGACGGACGGCAGTTATGAATGCGTACAAGGAAGCGATTGAACAAGAATATCGGTTCTTCAGTTTCGGAGACGCAATGTTTATTTACTAGGACAGAAAGAGGAAGTGCACGAGTGGCAATCACATATGAGTTAATTAAGACTTGCAAGCAATCAGGGGCGCGTCTCGGACGCGTACATACGCCTCACGGAATTATCGAAACACCTGCATTCATGCCGGTAGGCACGCAAGCTACTGTCAAGACGATCAGCCCGGAAGAGCTGAAGACGATGGATGCTCATATTATTCTGAGCAACACCTATCATCTGTTTATCCGGCCCGGACATGAAATCGTCCGCAAAGCAGGCGGTCTGCATAAATTCATGAATTGGGATCGCCCGATTCTGACGGACAGCGGCGGATTCCAAGTATTCAGCTTAAGCAACATGCGTAAGATCAAAGAAGAAGGCGTAGAATTCCGCAGTCATCTCAGCGGCGACAAGCTGTTCTTGTCTCCGGAAGTGGCGATGGAAATCCAAAATGCGCTCGGCTCGGACATTATGATGGCATTCGATGAATGTGCGCCATACCCAGCCGACTATGATTATGTCAAGAAATCGTTGGAGCGTACTACTCGCTGGGCAGAGCGTTGTTTGGCTGCTCATGCTCGTCCGCAGGATCAAGGATTGTTCGCGATTGTGCAAGGCGGCATGTACGAAGACTTGCGCCGTCAGAGCGCGGCAGAGTTGACTTCCATGGATTTCCCGGGGTATGCTATTGGAGGATTAAGCGTCGGAGAACCGAAGAATCTCATGTACAATGTACTTGATTGTACGGTTCCGCTGCTGCCATCTAACAAACCCCGCTACTTAATGGGCGTAGGTTCGCCTGATGCCCTGCTCGAAGGCTCTATTCGCGGAATCGATATGTTCGATTGCGTGCTGCCTACTCGAATTGCTCGTAACGGTACAACGATGACGAGCTCCGGTCGACTGGTCATTCGCAATGCGAAATTTACCGAGGACTTCGGTCCGCTGGATCCGGAATGCAGCTGCTATACCTGTACGAATTACTCCCGTGCGTACTTGCGTCACCTGATCAAGGCTGACGAGACGTTCGGAATTCGATTGACTACCATTCACAATTTGCACTTCCTTCTAGAGATGATGCGGGGCGTGAGACAAGCAATCATGGAAGACAGATTACTTGACTTCCGTGATGACTTCTTCAATAAGTACGGCTTGCACGAGAACAATAAAGGATTTTAAGGAAAGGGGTGAACTAATATGGGATCAGCAGCATCTTTACTCCCGTTTGTACTTATGTTTGCGGTATTTTATTTCCTTCTGATTCGTCCGCAGCAGCGTAAATCCAAGCAACGCAACTCGATGCTCGGCTCGCTGAAGAAAGGCGATAAAATCGTAACGATCGGCGGTATGCACGGAACGATCATGGAAATCTCGGATGATGTCGTTGTCCTTCGTGTCAACGATGCAACGAAGATTACATTCGACCGCAGCGCGATTAACACGATTACAACAAGCGCCGCAGTATCTGCAGCACCAACTGCGCCTGTAGTAGAGAAGAAAGAAGATCAAGCAGAGAATATTAAAGCTTAATCCAACTAGTAAAAAGAAGTCGGAACGAATGTGGACGAAGAGTCCTATTCGTTTCGGCTTCTTTTTGTTAGCTTCATGGCATAAGTCGGAACTCGCTCATAATTTCCAGCATTTGCGCGCATAATGAACGTACATGCCAGGCGCCGATGGAGGTGGAGAATAATGGGCAATTGGATGGAGATCACGTGGCGGACGTTAATGGCTGTTGTCTTCTTGCTCTTGATGACGAAGCTGCTAGGGAAACGCCAAGTTACCGAGTTGTCCGTATTTGAATATATTACAGGCATCACTATAGGTAACTTGGCGGGGTATATTTCATTGGATACGGATGAGAAATGGTACTTAGGTTTCTTGTCTTTAGGTGTCTGGGTATCGGTGTCACTCGGCATCGAGATGCTACAATTAAAGAGCAAGAGAGTCCGAAACTGGATTGACGGGACTCCGACCGTATTGATTCAGAAGGGTAAAATACTAGAGAAGAACTTAAAGAAAGAGCGCCTGACAACCGATGAACTGTTGCAGCAGCTTCGAATGAAAGATATATTCAAAGCGGCTGACGTCGAGTTTGCGATCATGGAGGCGAGCGGGGCGATTAATGTGCTCCTCAAGACTGAGAATTTACCAGTTACCCCGAAGCAGCTCGGCATTAAAGTGACACCTGAGCGAGAGCCGATCGCAGTCATCATGGATGGTGTCGTGCTGGTGGATCCACTTCAAGTGAGAGGGTTTAACGAGGCTTGGTTGGTCAAAGAGCTCAAGAAATCGCATCTTCGCGTTCAGGATGTGTTTCTGGCTCAATTGGATGATTTCGGGACGCTGACTATCGATCTGTACGATGACAAGGTCAAGCAGCCTAAGAGCCAGCATCAAGCGACACTGCTTGCGGCATTGAAGAAATGTGAAGCGGACATGGAGATGTACGGGCTGCTGTCGGCAGACGAAACCGAGAAACAGAAGTATGCTGCCTGCTCCAAGCAGCTCCAGCATTTAATTGACGAGGTCAGGCCGCTTATTTATCAATAAACAAGAAGAGACCGCCGGTTCAGAACATCATGAACCGGCTGTCTCTATTTTGTTTATTTTGCATCCTCGCGCAAATAAGTAATATTCGCCGGGGTAATGGAACCATTGCGGCGACCACGGCGGAGCGATAGGTTCATCGCACTTAGACGCATGCCCATCGTGGAAGCAAATGTAGCAAGCACCAGTCCACCACACATGTCAATCAACCAGTGAATCCCCAGATAGAAGATCGCAAAGATAATGATTACGGCACAGATGCAGCAGAACCATGCCCATCGTCTGATGCCGGAGCGTACGGCCAATATCGCGAGCGTAACCGATATCGACGTATGCAAGCTTGGGAAGCAGTTATCAAGGCCCGATAATGCACGATACTGATTCTCGAAATCCGGGAATACGTTCAACATGAGGAATGAAACGTTCGTCGGATCATGATACCAGACCTCGTTGACCGGCAAGAACAAGTAGAACGGGATCGCGACTAAGTAGTTAATCATAATCGCGTAACATAGAGCATAAAACATTCGTTTGTTTTTGCTGCGTTTGGAATAAATTCCGATGGATGCAATAAGCATCGCTTGAAAGACAACCACATACATGAAAGCCAGAAAAACAGTCAAATAACGATTCTCAAACATATGTTGAAGATTGGCGACGAAGTTTCCTTCGATCGATTGGAAGAACGTTGCGAAATCATAAGTATAGGTCATATGATGTTCGATGCGCATCTCAAGCTTGTTGATGAACAGAATCAACATTAAAGCGCCGAAATGCAGCATATATTTGCGGTTTAGTACCATCTCTCTGAGAAACAATCCACCAACCTTGAACGGGTTCGTTGCAGCTCCATACCAGATCAGAAGCGTCACCGTAATGGCCGAATAGATCGCGACCGTCGTCATGTTGTCAAACAAAGTCATGATACGTTATTTCCTCCTAAAAGCACCTTCATTATTTCAGCTCGATCTAGTATATCACAAACTATACCTAAGTGAGACCATTTCCAAAAGTGTTCACAAACGGGACAAGCTGTCAGGACCGTTTGGTGTTCACGCCAATCATGCCTCCAAATGCGCCGCAAAGCAAGGTTTCGATGAGCATTGTGAACGTTCTGCCACTAATGCCGGTGTTTGTAGAAAGAAAGCTGACAAGCAGAATCAACAGGCCGTAGGCGATGCCGAGCATGCCGCCGTAATACCATCCGCGCATCCCGGATCTTCTGCCGGATACGAAACCGCCTGCAAGTGATGAGCAGCCATGCACGATCAAACTGTAAAGCGGTAGCTGCGTTTCCTGCATGCTCCCCCACCTCAGCATTGTTGAGAGCAGAATAGCCCCTAATGCAAGCCAAATGGATGCATACAAAATGCCAGCGAGCATCGGTGAAGCCATGTGTACCTTAGGAACATTTTTCATGGCGTTGATTGGTTTCATATCGCTATCCCTCCAATTATTTGCGCTCGTGTTCACGATTATTACAAGATATGGTCAAGCTGATCAGAATAGTACAAGTTGGCCATTAGCAGCAGGCATTCCGCGTGATTACCAAATATTCGAACATCGTCATTTCGTATGATGTACTTTGCATCAGGTGACAATAGTTGTACTTTGTGCTGGCATGAATCACTACAGCCGGCAGCGATAAAACAGCCAGATGCGAATGCGGGGCAGTACCAACCAACCTCGCACAACATCCAAGGAGGGCGGCTCATGTGGAATACTTGACACTGATGTTCCGGACGCTTCTCATCTACTTTATCGTGTTTCTCATTATGCGGCTTATGGGGAAGAGGGAAATCGGCAAGCTGTCTGTTTTTGACCTGGTCATTTCCGTCATGATTGCCGAGATTGCCGTATTCGTTATTGAGGATACGCAGCGTCCGCTACTGGATGGAATATTACCAATGGTGTTTCTGCTCGTCATTCAGATTGTCATTGCCGTCATTTCGTTGAAAAACCGGAAGCTGCGCATCTTGTTCGATGGTGAACCGGTTGTACTCGTGGAGCGCGGCAAGCTCAATCGTGAAGCGATGCGAAAGCAACGATATAATTTAGATGATTTGATGCTGCAGTTTAGGGAGAACAAAACGAATATCGCTGACGTCGAGTTTGCCATATTGGAGACGACGGGCAAACTATCCATTATTCAGAAGGATCGGCATGAGCATCGCCAACCGGGGGCATCAGGTGAACATGGCGGGCAAGGACAAGGACAAGGACAAGGGAATGATTCCCATTTCCCCAAGCCGTTTCCTAAAAATTACCGATTCGAAACGCTGCCCGTTCCACTCATCATGGATGGCGAAATTCAGAAAACGAATTTGGAGCAGCTCGGCAAAGACCGTTTCTGGTTGAATAATCAGCTGCGGCAGCGCGGAGTTACAGATGTGAAGCAAGTATTCTTACTCACGATTGATCATCGTGGCAAAATCTTTCTCGATGCAAGGCGGGGGAGAAATCCACATAAGTAAACGACAAACACCGGCTTGTACAAGCCGGTGTTTTATTAGGATTTGAACCATCTGCCGAGAAGGGGAATGCGCTCCGCGTCATAGCGGTCAATAATGCGCATCATTACCATTAGAATGAGATAGACGATGATGCCGGCTGTGCAGGCTGCAAACAAGTTATGCCACAAGGCAGGCAATGCTTGCAGGTTCATCACCCATAATGAAGCAGCACCCATGATGCACATTGCGGCTCCGACTTTAAGGAAATCAAGTACATTCATGCTGAAACGTACGGAGCGAACAACGGCGATCCAGTGCAATGCCGTGACAAGTACGATATTGACATTGATAGCAATGATGGCTCCGTAGATCCCAAGGGACGGATCAGATGCCAGCTCAACAATGAGTACCAGCTTTACAACGGCCCCGATAAAGGTGTTCATGAGAGCGGTAGTAGGTTTATCGAGAGCCTGCAGCGCTGCTTGAAGAGGAGCCTGTAAGTAAATGAATAAGCCGACAGGGGCCAACCATTGCAGCATGGGGGCGATCTCAACATGATTATAGAGGATACGGCACAGCGGCTCCGCGAACAGAAGCATCACCACTACGAACGGAGCTCCTGTAACAAGGGAGAGGCGCATGGATTGATGGAGACGTTTATGGATCGTTGCGCGGTCACCTTTGGCAGCCGCTTCTGAGAGTGAAGGAACAAGTGAAACGGCAAGGGAGTAAGTGAGTGCTGTGGGAAGAAGCAGGATAGGGACGATCATCCCTTGCAGTGCGCCATATTGTGAAGTTGCCATTCCGACAGCGATCCCTGCCGCGAGCAAAGCTCGTGCAGTCAAAATGGATTCCATTAGATAAGATAAGGATCCGATCATTCGGCTGCCTGTTACCGGTACAGAGAGACTGATCAATCGTCGCATGACCGGGACACGACGTTTATGAAACGGGATGTGGAATTGAGGTTTGACAGAAGCATGCGTAGTATCCAGTGATGAGAGCTCAGCTACAGGATTCTCTCTAATAATAGCGAGCTTCACTCGTTTACGATCACTCGCATATTGCCAGAGCAGCACAACAAGCCCTCCGATTTCACCCACGACCACGCCGAGCATCGCTCCCGCCGCACCCCAGGCTAGTCCGAATGGCAGCAGCCATTTCGCGAATAACAGGGCAAATACAATGCGAATCACGGTCTCGAGCGTCTGCGAAAGTGCAGTTGGAATCATGTTTTGCTTCCCTTGAAAATAACCCCGATATACCGAGGAGATCCCAATGATGAGCAGAAGCGGAGTCATCATGAGGAAGGTCTGATAAACGCGCGGATCAGTCATCAGCCGCGTCGTAATCCATGGCGTGAGCCAAACAAATAAGCCGGTAAGCAGGAGTGACAGCAGCACCGTAAGTGCCATCGCTGAACGGAATATCTGTTTAACCCGCTTAGAATCGCCCTTGGATTCCGCTTCAGCTATCCATTTGGCAACGGCCAATGGAATTCCGCCGGTAATCAAGGTGAGCAGGACGATCAGAAACGGGTAACCGAGCTGGTACAAACCTACTCCCTCAGCACCGATAATGCGGGGAAGCGCAATACGCGGTACAAAGGCTAGGATTCGATTCACAATGCCTGCAAGCAGCAGAATTAATGCGCCTTTAATAAAAGATTGCTTGGTCACAGTCGGTTCCTCTCCCTTTACGTTCGATCCCTTTCCTTCACTTCCCTTACCAGCAAGACCTGTCCTGTTCTATCCTTATGCTTATGCGCAGCATGTCCGAATCCATGTCATTTTTTCAAATGCGGTTACGAGAAGCAGGAAAGCGGTAAGCGGGTAGCGAATGAATATAGGATAAAGGGCATAGTAACGTGAGGAGGTCGTGAGTATGACGGGCGAATTAGTACCATTAACGAATGAAGAATGGATCGCGACCATCGAACATTTATGTGATAGCAAAGCTGAAGAATTTCGTTTGATCGGCTACGAGCATGTAACTGGGAATGATATATGGCAGTGTGTGAAGGACCGGTATACCAAAACAGGCGAACCGGCCATGCATCAGGTCGTCAACGATATTTTGTCGCTGAAAGTGACAAAATTTATGAACTTTTTGACGGTAAGTGCCTATAAAGGGACCCATTTTTAACGAGTGGGCTCTTTTTTTTGACTCGTTTTTGAGGCATCGCTATAATAGGAATGTTGACACAAGAGAATTTAAGGGGGAACTGAGGGTATTATGAATCGTCTGTTAGCATTCGTACTCATCGTCGTGCTATCTGCCGGCGTAGTAGCGGGAACAAGCTCTTGGCTTTTCAACGACGTGAAACTAGGACTTGATTTGAAAGGCGGATTTGAAATCCTGTATGAAGCTCAGCCTATTGAGGCTGGCGGTAAAGTGACGAAGGAGTCTCTGATTGAGACGGCTAAGAGCCTTGAGGCACGTGCCAATGCAACAGGTGTAGCAGAGCCGGAAGTCACGACAGAAGGCAGCAATCGGATTCGCGTCAAGATTGCCGGAGTTTCTGACGAGAACAAAGTAAGGGATGTCCTCAAGAAACCTGCAGAACTGACATTCCGCAGTGCGCGCGGATGCGCCGCTGATAAAGGATACTGTAGAGTCGAGCTTACAGGCATCGACTTCAAACAGAACGGAGCTTCCGTTCATCAAACGAACCTGAATGCTTATGAAATTGCAATTAAGCTGAAGAGCGCTAGTAAGTTCGCTGAAGTAACACGCGAAATTGCTAAGCTGAGCCCGAACAACCAGCTCGCCATCTATTTGGATGAGACGGAGTTGTCTGCGCCAAATGTTGCGGCTGAAATTAACCAAAACGAAGCGGTTATTACGGGTAATTACACGCGTGAAGAAGCGAATGACCTTAAAAATACAATCAACTTAGGTGCGTTGCCGCTTAAGCTGACCGAGAAATACACACAAAGTGTCGGTGCTACACTAGGTAAATTGTCCCTGAAAGAGACGGTTGTTGCCGGTGCTATCGGTACTGTGCTGATTTTGCTCTTCATGATGTTGTTCTATCGGTTGCCTGGCCTTATTGCGAGCTTCTGTATCATCGTATACATTTGGCTCCTATTGCTCGGCTTCAACTTGATTGATGCCACGCTGACATTGCCGGGTATCGCAGCCTTCATTCTCGGAATCGGGATGGCGGTTGACGCCAATATCATTATGGCGGAGCGGATTAAAGAAGAAATGCGCAGCGGCAAGAGCATTCTGTCTTCACAGAAAGCAGGCTCCAAACATTCGTTCCGCACCATTATCGATGCGCATGTTACGACTACAATCGCTGCACTCGTGCTATTCTTTATCGGTGTAGGTTCCGTTAAAGGTTTTGCGGTAATCCTGCTTCTAAGTATCATCATCAGTGTATTGACGAACGTGTTCTTCTCTCGCCTGCTCCTTACTTTGATTATCCGCAGCGGCATTGTGAAGAAGAAATCTTACTTCGGTGTCAAGGAGAGTGAAGTACGTGCGCTTTAGTGGATTTGCAGAGATTTCGGATCGTAAGTTCGATTTCGTGAAGAAGGCTCGATACTTCTTCATTTTCTCGATTATTATTACAGTTCTTGGTGTCATCACGCTTGGCATCCATGGCTTGAATTATGGCGTCGACTTCCGTGCCGGCTCCAGCGTTGATATTGCCGTGAAGAAGGATTTGACGGGTCAGAAAGAAGAGATTGAGAAGTATCTAAAGGAAAATGAATTTGGTGAGCCTGGTTTAACGGTCGGTACAAGCCGTGTCACGCTTCGTTTCGACGATGTACTGACAGATGCGAAGGAGAAGGCGTTGAAGGCAGGCTTTGCCGAGAAATTCGACAAGGATGCTTCCGCCGAGGTGAATACGGTAGACGTTGAAATCGCCAAAGAGCTTCAGACGAATGCGCTGTATGCGATCCTCGTAGCAAGTATCGGGATTGTTATCTATGTCAGTATTCGGTTTGAGTGGCGGTTCGCGATTGCAGCGATCGTAGCTTTGCTGCATGATGCCTTTATCGTAATCAGCTTGTTCTCGATTTTTAAGCTCGAAGTGAATCTCCCATTCATCGTGGCGATCTTGACCATCATCGGTTACTCCATCAACGATACGATCGTAATATTTGACCGGATTCGAGAGAATCTGCGGTTCGCTAAACTCAAGAATGCAGCGGATATCGCCAAGCTGGTGAATGAGAGTATCTGGCAGACGTTGACGCGTTCCATTAATACGGTTATGACCGTAGTCGTGGCTGCGCTTTGCCTGCTTATCTTCGGCAGCGAGTCTATCAGACTGTTCTCACTGGCAATCTTGTTTGGTCTAATAAGCGGAGCGTATTCGTCCATCTTTATTGCGAGTCAGCTGTGGCTTGTCATGAAGAAGAAACAAAAACCAAAAGCAGCAGTCAAGTCTCCGGCTGCATCGTAGTATGATAAGTAGAGGGTGACCGAACCAGGCTCATCCACGTGCACACAACCTAAGCGAGTATGCTTGAACAGGAGGCGTCCATGACAGCGACCCAACGTTATGCCAAAGCCGAGTCTGCCGCATGGACCGGACTTATAGGTAACGTCTGTATAGCAGTAATTAAAGGCGGAATCGGCATGTTGGCAGGCAGCAAAGCGTTAATGGCTGATGCTTGCCGCTCCGCTTCGGATGCAGCGGCCTCATTCGTCTCCTTAACAGGTGTTCGTCGATGCAGGCAGCTGGGATCACCACATGCGCCTGTGCCGGCTACCAGAGGGCGAACGGAGGCAGCTACCGGCGTATTGGCATCCATTCTGCTTATGATTCTAGGTCTGGAAATTGGCATCTCGGCCATCAAATCCATCGCAGACGGTGTTGACGAAGCACCAGGCTGGCTGGCAGTCCTTGTCGTATTTCTTGCATTTATTCTGAAAGAGGTTCGCTTCCCAATCAAGGAACGGGGAGCGGACTTATATGCTTCACTTGCGGCGCTTGTAGGAACAGGCGGTGCGATGCTGGGCAAGCCGCTTGGCATGCCTGTTATGTATTACCTGGATCCGGCGGCATCGCTCATCATCGTAGTAATTGTATTCTCCAGCGGGTACCGAGTCGCTTCCGCTTCCGTCATGCGCAGTCGATTCCTGGAAGTCGAGCCGGCAGATATGTCGGAGCTTAAGGCAGTTGTGCTTCGTATGGAAGGCGTAATCGGTGTCGAGGTGCTTCGCGCCAGAGAGCATGGTCATTACGCGGTTGCTGATGTGGTCATCAGCGTCAATCCACGCATTTCGGTGCTGGAAGGCAATGAGATCGCGAAACGCGTGAAATACTTTCTGATGAAGCGGTTCAGTCATATGACGGAAGTTACCGTACATGTAGAACCGTATGATCCGGGATATCCGTACAAAACAAATCATGATCCAAGTCAGGAACAACTACCGACGCTACTGCAATAGCAGCAGCGTTGATTTTTTTTGAGAAAAGAGGTGTCAGCCAATTGATGCAATCCAAAACACGCTGGAGTCTCGCTTCGTTTGATTTGGAGGGAGAGGCGCGTGCAGCCGGTTTAGCACGCAGCTTGTCCCTTTCTCCGCTTGTCGCGAGACTGCTGGTTCAGCGCGGCTACGACCGGGTTGAATCAGCGCGTCAGTTTTTGAACGGGGGCATCGAATGTCTGCATGATCCTTTTCTGCTAAAGGGCATGAATGAAGCCGTTACGCGAATACGAGCGGCTGTCCAGCGCGGCGAACGGGTGCGGATTTATGGCGATTATGATTGTGATGGCGTCTCGTCGACCACACTCATGTCCTACCTCTTCACGCGGCTGGAACTGAATTTCGATTATTATATTCCCCACCGAACGTTGGAGGGGTATGGACTCAATAAAGCTGCGCTTCGCGCCGCTGCCGATATCGGCATTACACTTATCGTGACCGTCGATACCGGTATTAGTGCAGTAGAAGAAATTGCCTATGCGAATGAGCTTGGGATTGATATTGTGGTCACCGACCACCATGAGCCGCCGCATCAGCTTCCGGAAGCCTACGCAATCGTTAACCCGAAGCAGGAGGATTGCGGATATCCGTTCAAAGGACTGGCTGGTGTCGGAGTTGCGTTTAAACTTGCGCAGGCGCTGCTGGACGAGCCACCGATTGAATGGACAGATGTAGTCGCGCTCGGCACAATTGCCGACCTTATGCCGCTTAAGGATGAGAATCGCGTACTTGTCAGACTGGGTCTGGAGCAGCTTCGTCAAACCGAGAAACCGGGCTTCCGAGCACTGGCCGAGGTCGGAGGCATCGAGCTGGCATCACTGGTATCGTCGAATGTGGCATTTGGGATGGCGCCGCGGATCAATGCAGCGGGCAGACTAGAGCATGCACAGCAGGCTGTGGCACTGCTTACCTCAACCGATCATGAATCCGCAGCAGCGAGTGCAATCAGCTTGGATGCGTTAAACCGTCAAAGGCAGCTCATTGTAGAGACGATCGTGCAAGAAGCGCAGGAAATGTGGACGGCTAAATGTAAAGCTGCCGCAGAAGCAGGCGTTCCGGAGCCTTCTGTTATCGTGCTTGCAGGTGAAGGTTGGAACGTTGGTGTTGTCGGCATCGTAGCATCCAAGTTTATTGAAAAATACTATAAACCGACACTGATTCTCGGAATCGACACCGTGACGGGCAAAAGCAAAGGCTCTGCTCGTTCCATTGAAGGCTATGATCTGCATGCGGCATTAACCGAATGTGATGCATTGCTGGATCATTACGGGGGCCATCAAGCTGCGGCCGGGATGACCTTGCACCGTGACAACCTGGAAGCCTTTGAAGCGCAGCTCGGTGCTCTTGCTGACAGCTGGCTAACGGAGGAAGACTGGATTCCCAAAACAATGATCGACCTGAGCTGCAAAATGGAAGATGCAACATTGCGCGTTAGAGAGCAACTCGCTCACTTGGAACCATTCGGTATCGGCAATGAAGCACCGAAGCTGCTTCTCACAGGCGTTACACTTGCCGATCGCAAAGCGATGGGGAAAGAAAGCAAGCATTTGAAGCTGTCGATCAGCGGACAAGGTAAAATGCTCGATGCGATCTGCTTCGGCAGCGGGCATCTCACTGAGCATCTCTCGCATGGCGCTTCCATCGAGCTGGTTGGGGAGCTTTCGGTTAACGAGTGGAACGGTCAGCGAAAAGCGCAGTTTATGGTGAACGATTTGCGAGTACCGCATATTCAAATCTTCGATAAACGTGGGGATGCCGGCAGTGAATCGCTTTCTTCACTTAAGAAACAACTTGCTGCAGGCAGTTACAGAGTACCGATTGTACTGGTTCCAAGTGAAGCTTGGCTCGAAGCTGCGGCTCAAACTTCGCAGGAAGCAAGGGCAGATGTCTCATTCATGACTTATGATGCATTTGTGCAGCAGCAGAAGATCTCATGCTCTCACTTATTCGTATTTGGCCGTCCTCCATCCGCTGAGAAACTATCTTATGTCCTTGCAGCTTGTGAAGGCCTGGAAGCCGTCCATCTTCATTACGACACAAACCTTGCAAGGCCGTCGTTCCCAACCCGGGAGCAGTTCGGAGACATGTATAAATTGTTGCGTCGTGAATGCCCGCTTAATGAAGAGGGCATAAGTAAACAATTGGTAACTAAGCTAAGCGGAACCGGTGAATCGACGATTACGTTCATGTTGAAGGTGTTTACGGAATTGGAATTTATTCACACGGAAGAGGGGCAAGTAAAGCTTAGCCCTGTCACGGTTAAGAGAGAGCTATCGCATTCGGCGGAATATCGCGATGCGCAGCGTGTTGCAGAATGGAACGAAATCATCAGCGCACCGATTAAACGGTTGACCGATTGGATTATCAAAGAAGTTCAGAACTCATTATTACACCTAAATGAAGGAGTCGTTATTTCATGAATTACAAAGACTACATCCGCATCATTCAAGACTACCCACAGCCGGGAATCCGCTTCAAGGACATCACAACACTGACCAACAACGGACCTGTCTACGCACATGCAATTGATGCTATTCGTCAAGCAGTGGCCGACAAACAAATCGATTTGGTTGCTGGACCGGAAGCCCGCGGTTTCATCATCGGTGCGCCACTCGCTGTAACACTTGGAGCTGGTTTTGTCCCCATTCGTAAGAGCGGCAAGCTGCCGGGCGAAGTAATCGAAGCCAGCTACGATTTGGAGTACGGCAATGACAAACTTGCCATTCACACGGATGCGATCAAACCGGGTCAACGCGTGCTGATCGCAGACGACCTTCTTGCTACAGGCGGTACGATTGCAACTACGATCAACCTTATTCGCCAGCTAGGCGGCGAAGTGGTCGGAGCCGCATTCTTGATTGAGCTCGGTTACCTAGATGGCCGCAAGAAGCTTGATGGAATCGACATTTTCTCACTAATGACGTATTAATCGCTGCTGCACACCATGGCGCCGGACTCGGAAGGGGAATCCTTCTGTGGTCCGGCGTTCTCTATACCTGCCTATATGGCTGCATAGCGAGAGGTTGACGGAAAGGCTTTGAAACAGGCATAATAATAGGAAAACTCGGGCGTCATCACTTTAATTGATTTGGGAAGCAAAACGCGAGGCAGCGTGCTTTTCCGGAAAGGGACATTCATGGGCATAGAGCAGTTACTCGACAAAGCATCGACCTATATGAAGGAGCAAGATTTGACACGGATCAAAGAAGCGTACGAATTTGCCGATCAAGCTCATCACGGGCAGGTGCGTAAATCGGGAGAGCCGTATATTTTACACCCTGTCGCCGTAGCTGAAATTCTCGTCAACATGCAGATGGACGTGTTGTCGATTATCGCTGCGCTCCTTCATGACGTCGTTGAAGACACAACTGTCCCGCTTGAAGAGGTCAGAACCCGTTTCGGTGAAGCTTGCGCGGCTGTCGTAGACGGACTCACGAAGCTGGAGAAGATTCAATTCCGCTCCAAGGAAGAGCAACAGAACGAGAATTACCGCAAGATGTTCGTTGCGATGGCACAGGACATGCGGGTTATCCTCATCAAGCTGGCTGACCGGCTTCATAATATGCGGACGCTGAAATATCAATCCGAGGAAGCGCAGCGGCGTATCGCGTACGAGACGCTGGAAATTTTCTGTCCGATCGCTCACCGGCTAGGGATCTCGGCCATCAAGTGGGAGATGGAGGATATTGCGCTTCGTTATTTGAATCCGCAGCAATACTATCGCATCGCCAATCTCATGAAGAAGAAACGTGCGGAGCGGGAGCAATACATCGCAGATGTCATTACCCGAATCACGGAGAAGCTTGAGGATATGGGGATCGAAGGCGACATTTCCGGTCGTCCGAAGCATCTATACAGCATTTATAAGAAGATGACCGCACGCAGCAAGCAGTTCACAGAAATTTACGATCTGCTGGCGATTCGGATCATCGTTGACAATATTAAAGACTGTTACGCAACGCTTGGTATCATTCATACTTTATGGAAACCGATGCCCGGCCGTTTCAAAGATTATATTGCGATGCCCAAGGCGAACATGTACCAGTCCCTCCATACGACGGTCATCGGACCTACCGGTGAGCCGACAGAAGTGCAGATTCGGACATGGGATATGCATCGTACGTCTGAATTCGGGATCGCTGCCCACTGGGCATACAAAGAAGGCGGCGTCGTACCAGGTGGTTCGTTCGAGGAGAAAATGACCTTGTTCCGCGAAATCATCGAGCTTCAGCATGAAGCCAGCGATGCTTCCGAATTTGTCGAATCGCTGAAGATGGACTTTTTCTCTGATCTTGTATTTGTGTTTACGCCCAAAGGGGAAGTATTCGAGCTCCCGGCTGGCGCGGTGCCGCTTGATTTTGCCTACAGAATTCATACCGAGGTTGGGAATCGTACCATCGGCTCCAAGGTTAACGGCCGAATCGTTCCGCTCGATTATAAGCTGAAGACCGGCGATATCGTTGAGATCTTGACCTCGAAGCATTCGTACGGCCCAAGCCAGGACTGGATCAAGATTGCACAATCGTCTCATGCGCGCAGCAAAATCAAGCAGTGGTTTAAGAAAGAAAGACGCGAAGAGAACGTTGTAAAAGGCCGTGACAACATTGAGCGCGAGCTCAAACGTCTGGGTCTTGAAGCATCGAGCTTCATGTCTGATTCACAGCTGCAGGAAGCGGCTTATAAATTTACGTTTAACGATATCGACGATATGCTGTCTGCTGTTGGATTTGGCGGGATTACCGCTGCACAGATCGTGACGAAGCTGACAGAGAAAATGCGCAAGGAAGCCGAAGAGGCGAATCAGATCGAGCTTACGAACGAGATGAAGGAGATGAAATCCTCTCCGTCGCTTCGCAAAACCCGTCCGACGCATGGCGTGTCTGTCAAAGGGGTAGACAATCTGCTTGTCCGGTTCGCACGCTGTTGTAACCCGGTACCGGGCGATGCCATTGTCGGTTACATTACACGCGGACGCGGTGTATCGGTCCATCGTTTGGATTGTTTGAATGTGAGCCCAAATGCGGATGGTGAAGAGGCTGCTCGCGTTATCGAGGTGGATTGGGAACAATCCGTTGAGGCGAACTACAGCGTTGATATCGAAATTACCGGTCATGATCGTCCGGGATTGCTCAACGAAGTGCTGCAAGCCGTGTCGGAGAGCAAAACGAATATTTCCGCCGTCTCCGGACGTTCGGACAAGAACAAACTCGCCATGATCCATATGACGGTTCTGATTCGTAATATCGAGCATTTACAGTCCGTGGTGGAACGTATTAAACGGGTGAAAGATATTTATTCCGTGCAGCGGATTATGCAATAACAGAAGCTATTGATCTTGTTTCAGCAGGGAGAGTTCGTTCGGTTATGAAAGTAGTTGTTCAACGCAGCAAACAGGCGTCCGTTACCGTAGATGGGGAAACGGTCGGTTCGATCGATATGGGATTGATGCTGCTCGTAGGCATTACCCATGAGGATGATGAATCCGATATCCGCTGGATGGCGGAGAAGATTGCGGGCTTACGTATATTTGAGGACGAAGAAGGTAAAATGAATCATTCCGTCAAAGACGTAGGCGGGGGGATTCTTTCGGTATCGCAGTTTACTCTATATGGCGACTGCCGAAAGGGTAGACGACCGAATTTCATGGCTGCTGCGCGACCGGAACAAGCAGAAGCTCTATATGACGCATTCAATAAGCAGCTCCAATTAGGTGGACTAGCTGTGGAAACCGGCAAATTTGGTGCGATGATGGATGTCGCATTGACCAACTGGGGACCGGTTACCTTGATTATTGACAGTAAAGCTTAAGCCAAGACTCTCTTGGTTGGAGTGTTAGAATAGGTTCGAACGGGAACACTAGCCTTAGAAGTGCACAGCTCTATTCGTGCACGACAACGGTGGAGGGATTCTCGTTATGCATCAGTCTCGCAAGGAGCAGAGTGTCGAACGGATTTCGCGGAGGCTGCTTCATGCGGATCGCCGCGAAGCGCTGATTTTCGCAGAAATGGAAGAAAATATTGAAGCATCCGCTGACTTTGGCGGCTTCGCTGCAACGCCTAGGCGTTCTCCGGTTGGCGAGCATATGTAGCTGAACAGGAAGGACGGGCCGCTTCCTTGTCGAAGCGTCCCGTCCTTTGCTGTCCGAAATGGAAAGAAACATAAGAAATCGCTTTATTTTTTGTAACTAAACTGTAATGTGTTTAAAATGATTCTCTAACAAAGCTGGGCTATAATGAACCTCGACCCCCTTTTTTGAATATATTACTTTGATGGACCTACAACTTGTTTGTAGGTCCTTTTTCTTTTGCTGGGCTGGCTGACCCCCTAAATCCCCCTAGAAGGGGGACCCCAAGGGACCCGTCCCTCTGGACACCCGGAATTGGAATAACGTCGGAGTTACAGAGTACCGCTCGCGAGTATCAATTGGTGCGCAGGATCGCTTTCGTCCCATACGGGACACGCTTAACTTTTGGCGGGGTTTATCGACCTGGTGTCCCTCACGGGACCATCATAACGTTGCCGCCTCAGAGGCGCATGTGATCAGGTATGTGCTTAGGCTCGCTTTCGTCCCATACGGGACACGCTTTACTTTCGGCGCGGAAGGGACGGGATGGTTACCAGGTGCTCGCGGCTTTGCCAATCGCACGGTAACCTGGAGGCCCGCTCGTAGCCCGCGGGGAAGTTAGTTTTGGTCACTGCGTGACCTAACAGCGAAGAGCAGGATCGAGACGGCCGCTATCGCGACCTTAGAGCAAGATCGTGTGCGAAAAGCGAAGAGCAGGTATGCAGCGGCGTGGAGTGGGCATAATGGAGTGGAAATGATTGTGTGTTAATCTATTGACACATGGTGATGTGAACGATACAATAAAGGTTATATTATGTCGATCCGTTGAAGGGACCGATTCGTTCTACCCGCACCGATTCAGAGAGGGATTCCATGGCTGGAAGAATCCTTGGCGTGCTTGAGCGGACAGACTTCCCAGAGGACATGCGGTGAACCTGCAGGCTATATGCTTGCTCATTAGCTGTATTGCGTAGTCGGGCGTTAACCGATTGAAGCGAATCAATTGCATTGATTCGGAATGTGGGTGGTACCACGGTAGCTTTGTATCTAACAAGCTCTCGTCCCTTTGCCTTTTTTGAGGCGGAGGACGAGGGCTTTTTTTGATGATTATCCTGGATAGCATCACTTTTTAGGGGGAATGGACATGGGCTTTCAGAAGCCTCCGGGCACGCAGGACTTTTTGCCGGGCTCGGTAGAGAAATGGCAGTTTGTCGAGAGCAAAGCGCGTGAGATTTGCCGTCGCTTTAACTTCCGTGAGATCCGCACGCCAATGTTTGAAATGACGGAGCTGTATAAGCGCGGTGTCGGTGAAACGACGGATATCGTGGAGAAAGAAATGTACACGTTCACCGACCGTGGTAATCGCAGTCTAACGCTGCGTCCGGAAGGTACGGCAGGCGCTGTTCGTGCGTATGTCGAGAACAAGCTGTATGGCGAGCCTGACCTGACGAAGCTGTATTATATCGGGCCAATGTTCCGTTATGAGCGTCAGCAAGCAGGGCGTTACCGTCAGTTTCACCAATTCGGCATCGAAGCGCTTGGTGCTGTAGATGCTGCGCTGGATGCGGAAGTCATTGCACTGGGTTATACCTTCTACGCCGAAGTGGGATTGAAGGACGTTCGCGTTGAAATCAATTCCGTAGGTACACCGGCTGTTCGTGCAGTATTCCGCGAGAAGCTGCTTGGTTTCTTAGAGCCAATGCGCGAGATCCTGTGTAAGGATTGCCAATCGCGTATGGATCGTAACCCGCTGCGCGTGCTGGATTGCAAGACAGATCAGCATCGTTTTGAAGAAGCGCCTTCCATTCTGGATAGCCTGGACGAGGAGTGCCGCACGCACTTCGAAGCGCTGCAAACGCATCTGACGGGAATGAATATTCCGTACTACATCAATCCGCGTCTTGTGCGCGGTCTTGATTATTACACGCACACGGCATTTGAGTACAAAGCTGAAGGTATCGGAGCTATCGATACCATTGGCGGCGGCGGCCGGTACAACGGCCTTGTAGCCGATATCGGCGGACCGGATCAACCGGGCGTTGGCCTTGGGCTTGGTCTGGAGCGTACGGTTATGCTGCTTGACAGTCAAGGCGTACAGCTCGATAACCTGCATCAGGTTGATGTGTACATGGTAGGACTTGGCGAGGCGGCTGATCGCGAAGTGACGCGTCTGCTGCACGGTCTGAGAATGCGCGGCATCTCAGCGGAGCGGGATTATCAAGGTCGTAAAATGAAGGCGCAAATGAAGTCTGCTGACCGCCTTCAAGTTCGCTTCACAGCCATTCTCGGCGACGACGAACTGGGCCGCGGTGAAATCATGCTGAAGAACATGACGACCGGCGTACAACAATCGGTTGCACTTGATCAGCTTGCTGATGAAATTTTGAAATAAGGCATTGCCCTATAATCCCATTATAAAAGGAGCCTCTAACCTATCATGATGTTGAAAACTCATTCTTGTGGAACACTGACGAAAGCGGAAGTAGGACAAACGGTTACATTGAACGGCTGGGTACAACGCCGCCGCGACCTTGGCGGAGTATTGTTTATCGACCTGCGCGACCGTACCGGTATCGTACAAATCGTATTCAACCCTGATTTCTCGGGCGACGCACTTGCAATTGCAGACCGTGCTCGTAATGAATTCGTGCTTGCCGTTCGCGGCCAAGTGGTCGAACGTGATGCCGAGACGGTAAACAAAAACATCTCGACAGGTGAAATTGAAATCCGCGTGACGGAAATCGAAATCATGAATGCTGCGAAGACGCCTCCGTTCCCAATCGAGGATGGTGTTGAAGTCGATGAGTCGCTTCGTCTGAAATATCGTTACCTGGACCTGCGTCGCCCTGAAATGCAGAAGACGCTTCTTCTTCGCTCCAAAGCGGCAAAAGTGTTCCGCGACTACTTGGACGGTCAAGGCTTTATCGACGTTGAAACACCGATCTTGACGAAGAGCACACCGGAAGGCGCACGTGACTACTTGGTTCCAAGCCGTGTTCATCCGGGCGAATTCTTCGCGCTGCCGCAATCGCCGCAAATTTTCAAACAGCTTCTTATGGTTAGTGGCCTAGAGCGCTACTACCAAATCGCGCGCTGCTTCCGCGATGAGGATCTTCGTGCAGACCGTCAGCCGGAGTTCACGCAAGTCGACATCGAGACTTCCTTCTTGTCGCAGGATCAACTGCTGAACCTGATGGAAGAGCTTGTCGTTAAATTGTTCCGTGAAACCGTTGGCGTTGAAATTCCTACGCCATTCCAACGTATTACGCATGCAGATGCGATGAACAAATACGGCTCCGATAAGCCAGACCTGCGTTTTGGCATGGAGATGGAAGACATTACAGATATCGTAGCCAGCAGTGACGTGAAAGTATTTGCATCCGTCAGCGCAAGCGGCGGCGTCGTTAAGGTGCTGAACGCGAAGGGCTGTGCAAGCTGGAGCCGTAAAGAGCTTGATGATCTGCAGCCGTTCGCAGCGCGTTACGGCGGTAAGGGTTTGGCTTGGGTGACAGTGAAGGAAGGCGAATGGCGCGGTCCGATCGTGAAATTCTTCAAGCCTGAAGAAATCGCGGCGATGACGGAGCGTCTTGGCGTAGAAGAAGGCGATTTGCTGCTGTTCTCTGCGGACAAGAAGAAAGTCGTTGCGGATGTACTGGGCAATCTGCGTCTGAAGATCGGTAAACAGCTTGGTTTGATCGATGAGTCCAAATTCAAGCTGGAGTGGGTTGTTGACTTCCCGCTGCTCGGCTACGATGAAGAAGCGAAACGTTATGTAGCGGAACACCATCCGTTCACACGTCCAAACGAAGAAGATCTACCGCTGTTCGAAACAGATCCGGGCGCTATCCGCGCACAAGCATACGACCTTGTTCTTAACGGCTACGAGGTTGGCGGCGGTTCGATGCGGATCTACAAACGTGACGTTCAAGAGCTTATGTTCAAAGCACTTGGCTTCTCCCTTGAAGAGGCGCATGAGAAATTTGGCTTCCTGCTCGATGCTTTCGATTACGGAACGCCTCCGCACGGCGGCTTTGCATTCGGATTTGACCGCCTTGTGATGCTGCTGGCCGGACGCACGAATCTTCGTGAAACGATCGCGTTCCCTAAAACAGCAAGTGCAACAGACCTGCTCAGCGATGCGCCATCCGAAGTGGACATCTCTCAGCTGCAACAGTTGCATATCCGTACCATTCAAAAGCCTGCAAAACAGCCTGAGGCTGCAGCAGCCGGTGCTTCCGCACAGCAAACTAACTAATCCAACAACCGGCTTTCGTCCGCGTGTAGCGGCGAGAGCCGGATTCTTTATGTTTATAGAGCAGGAACAAATTTAAGCCAAGAGGTGTATTTCCATTATGCTGCACCAATTTTCACGAACGGAGCTCGCCATCGGTCCAGAAGGTCTGGAGCTGATGAAGGGCAGCACGGTTGCGGTGCTCGGTATCGGCGGTGTCGGTGCGATTGCCGCAGAAGCACTTGCACGGACAGGCGTTGGCCGCATTATACTCATCGACAAAGATGTGGTGGATATTACGAACATTAACCGCCAGGTTCATGCGCTCACAACGACGGTCGGCCAGCCCAAAGCAGACCTCATGCGCGATCGCATTAAGCTGATCAATCCGGAATGCGATGCCATTTCGCTGCGGATGTTTTACACGGAAGAAACGTATGAGAAGCTTTTCGAATATCCGCTGGATTACGTTGTGGATGCTTCGGATACGATAGCCTACAAGATCCATCTGATCAAACAATGTTTGGAGCGCCAAATCCCGATCATCTCCAGTATGGGGGCAGCGAACAAAATGGATCCGACTAGGTTCCAGGTAGCGGATATTTCCAAAACCTCGATGGATCCGATTGCACGCGTCGTTCGCCAGAAATTGCGCAAAGATGGCATCAAGAAGGGCGTTAAGGTTGTATTCTCGACGGAAGAGCCGATGAAGCCCCGTGAGGATGTCACGCAGCGTATCGTGCCTGAGAATGCGCCTGAAATTCGCAAGGCACAGCAGCCGCCGGCCAGCAATGCTTTTGTCCCTCCGGTTGCGGGACTAATTATGGTGAGTGTAGTGGTGAAAGACTTGCTCGCTAAAGGAGGTATTTCCTAGATGAATGCGGAACTCGTTAACAAATTACGTCTATCGCTCGATATGCGCATTGCGGTACTGGAAGCGCCTGCTCCTTCTTATGAGGAAGAGCTGGGTGTTGAGGATCACGAGGCTTTTGATGAAATGGACAGCGGTACCTATGATTTTGTCATGCTGTTCGCAAAGGACATTGCAAGCTTGAATGAACATGCACCTAAGGCGCTTAAAGCGGTCAAGAAAGAAGGTCTACTCTGGATTTGCTACCCGAAAGGAACGGCCAAAATTCGGACAGACATTAACCGCGACCGCGGCTGGAAAGTCGTCAAGGAAGAAGGCTGGGAAGGCGTATCACTTGTGTCTGTCGATGAGACTTGGTCAGCTATGCGCTTCCGTCCTGTAGGTATGGTGCAAACCTCAGCGAGAGCTAGCCGTGCTGCTGATATCGGCCGTACGACGACTACTGCAGTGAAAGAACTGGTTATTCCGGATGACGTCACGGAAGCACTTGCGACAAAGCCTGAAGCAGCAGCGTTCTTCGCAGAGCTTGCTCCTTCGCATCGCAAAGAGTACATTCGCTGGATCAATGAAGCAAAGCAAGAAGTGACACGTACGAAACGCATTAATGAAATGGCGGAAAAGCTGGAAAAACAGTTGAAACGCCCATCGGATAAATAATAATCAGAAGCCCGAATCTGCAGGTAGATCCTGAAGATTCGGGCTTTTTTTGCGCGGAGTTTTGTCCTAGTCAACAAAAGTTGCCTTTGACAAACTTTTTTGTATGTGTACAATGTAATTAGGCAACAACAGTTTCAGTCCTGCATATGTGTAAGTGATATACGACATATTAGTGTTTACATGAGGTGAGAACAATGAGTGAACAATCGACTCCGCTGGCAGCTGAGAAAGGCTGGCGAAATCAAAGAACGTCGAATACACTTCCTGAAGTGTACCGTTCCATGAAGATTCCGAAGAACGGTTCGTGGTTTCGCAAATTTCTAGCTTTTGCCGGACCGGGCTACCTCGTAGCCGTCGGCTACATGGATCCGGGCAATTGGGCGACCGACCTAGCGGGCGGCTCAAAGTTCGGCTATACGCTCTTATCCGTCATTTTATTATCCAATCTAATGGCGATTCTGCTTCAAGCACTTGCCGGGAAGCTTGGCATCGTCACAGGACGCGACCTGGCGCAAGCGTGTAAGGACCATTACAGCAAACCTGTCGCAATGTCGCTTTGGGTGCTCTGTGAGCTTGCAATAGCTGCTTGTGATCTTGCAGAGGTTATCGGAACTGCGATCGCTCTGAATTTATTGTTTGGCATACCGCTTATAGCAGGGGTCATAATAACGGTACTGGATGTACTGCTCATACTACTGCTGCAGAATAAGGGTTTCCGATATATAGAAGCGCTTGTAATCGTGCTGATCGTCACCATCGGCGGCTGTTTCCTGGTTGAAATCTTCTGGTCGCAGCCACAAGTCGGCGAAGTCATGAAGGGTTTTATTCCAAGCTCGGAGATTGTAACGAACCCAGCGATGCTCTACATCGCGATTGGCATACTAGGCGCGACAGTCATGCCGCATAACCTGTACTTGCACTCATCTATCGTACAGACGCGTCAATTCGAACAGACGGAGCTTGGTAAACGCCAAGCGATTAAATATTCGACTTGGGATTCCACAATTGCATTATTCTTCGCATTATTCATTAATGCAGCTATTCTCATTATTGCTGCGGCTAGCTTCTATGCGGCAGGTCATACCGAGATCGCGGAGATTGGCGAAGCTTATCACCTGCTGGCACCGATGCTGGGAACAACGGCGGCAAGTGTATTGTTCGGGGTAGCGCTGCTCGCAGCCGGCCAGAATTCCACCTTGACCGGCACGCTCGCAGGTCAGATCGTCATGGAAGGTTTTCTGAACATTCGACTGGCTCCATGGCTGAGACGATTGATTACGCGGCTCATTGCAATCATCCCGGCCGTTATCGTAACTTGGCTGTACGGTGCAAGCGGAACAGCGCAGCTGCTTATTCTGAGTCAAGTCATCTTGTCGCTGCAGCTCTCATTTGCGGTCATCCCACTTGTTAAATTCACAAGCGACAAACAGAAGATGGGTAAGTTTGCTAACCCGCTTTGGCTCAAAATACTCGCGTGGTTTGTTGCCATCGTCATTGCCGGATTGAACATCTATTTGCTCTTCCAGACGTTTTTTGGCTAATCATCGCTAACCGATTCAGAAGACCTTCTCCGTACAGGGGAAGGTCTTCTTGCGTATAACAGCTGCGCACCTTGATAGCGAACGTTTGTGCTAGTGTGCTATGATAGGCAGGAAAGGAATGGGTGAGCGATGGATTTATTTACCTATCAGAATGAGGAACAAGCACCGCGAGCGAAGCTGCTTGCAGATCGTATGCGCCCTCAAACGATTGAAGAATATATAGGCCAGTCCGATATTGTCGGACCCGGCAAGCTGCTTCGACGCGCGATTGAAGCGGATCAAATTACATCCATTCTGCTGTATGGCCCCCCAGGCTGCGGCAAAACGACCCTGGCACATATCATTTCGAAACGCACGCAAGGGGAGTTTGTGAAGCTGAATGCCGTGGATGCGTCCGTCAAAGACGTACGGGAAGTAATCGAGCAGGCAAGGATCACCAAGTCGATGTATGGCCGCAAAACAATACTGTTCTTAGACGAGGTGCATCGCTTCAACTCGGCAAGACAGGACGCGCTGCTGCCGGCAGTGGAGCAGGGGATCATTATCTTCATAGGGGCTACTACGGAGAATCCATTTCATTATGTGAATGGAGCGCTCCTATCTCGATCAACGCTGTTTCAGCTGGAATCGCTGACGCGCGAGGATGCACTCACTGCAATGCGCCGTGCACTGGCAGACCGAGATCGTGGACTTGGATTCATGGATTTAACTGTCGAGGATGAAGCACTGCAGCACATGGCCTCGATGGCAGGCGGAGATATTCGCCGCGCGCTGAATGCGCTTGAGCTGGCAGCCGTGACGACGCCGTCTCAACCGGATGGCTCGGTTATTGTAACGTTGGCAGTGGCGGAGGAGTCCATCCGTAAGCCGACCATTCGCGCAGATGAATCGACACAATACGACGTCTTGTCTGCTTTCCATAAGAGTGTTCGGGGATCCAGCGATGCTGCTTTATTCTGGTTTCTGTATGCGGTCGAGAAGCTGGGCATGGATCCGATGACATTCATACGGCGGCTGATCGTGGCTTGCAGCGAGGATATCGGGCTTGCGAATCCGCAGGCGATGGTTCAAGCGGTGACGGCCATGGATGCGTATCATAAGATTGGCTGGCCGGAAGCGAAATACAATATTACACAGGCGATTCTGTTTGCTGTGGAAAGTCCGAAGTCCAATGCCGCGGCTGTCGCGATCGGTAACGCGATGAATGCTATCGAGCAGCTTGGAGCAGCCGAAGTACCGCATCACTTGAGAGACACACACTACAGCGGTGCTGCACGTCTTGGGCATGTTGGTTATAAGTATCCGCATGATTACCCTGGCCACTATGTGAAACAGGTGTATTTGCCTGAACGGATAGCGAAGAAAACGTTCTACCATGCCACCAATCAGGGGATGGAGGACAAGATTCGACAAAATCAGGAGCGGCGGAAATGACCAAAATAACAGCTGAATCCTCAAAAACGTAAGCAGGAGCTAGAAAATAGCGCATAAAGGCCGACCTTTATGGAATAAACATAACTAGAACCGCGAATACGGGCCAGAAGGTGGGATGACGGCATTTGACGTAAAGTTGCTTCATCGACTACTCTAGTATTATAACGTTTCTTTATAATTTTAAGTCCCAGAAGGAGGTGCACCTGTTCGTCGCAATTGCGGCAAACAGGGAATCGTTGAGTAGTGACCCGTTACCCATATTTTTGAACTTACTTTTAATCGTTTTTCTCGTTTTTTTGAATGGTTTTTTCGTAGCTGCGGAATTTGCCATGGTGAAAGTAAGAAGCAGCCGGATTGATTCACTGGCGCTGGACGGCAATCGCCGTGCCCATTTTGCATCCAGACTAACTAGTAATTTGGATGCGTATCTATCGGCCTGCCAGCTTGGAATTACGTTGGCATCACTTGGTCTTGGTTGGGTCGGTGAGCCTGCCATTGCAGCGATGCTTGAGCCTTTGTTGGAGAAGTTCCATTTTAGCCCAGTGGCCATTCATACGGTTGCCTTTATTATTGCATTTACAATCATTACGGTGTTACACATTGTACTTGGAGAATTGGCCCCCAAAACGTTTGCGATTCGCAAAGCTGAGACGGTAACATTATGGACGGCTATGCCGCTCATAGGTTTTCACAAAATCATGTATCCGTTTATCTATCTGCTTAATGGTACAGCCAACTGGTTGCTTAAGCGCGTTGGTATTGAGCCTGCGGCAGAACATGAATCCGCCCACACCGAAGAAGAAATTCGCATCCTGATGAAAGAAAGTCATAAATCCGGACTAATTGATAATACGGAGCTAACGCTTGTCGATAATATATTTGATTTTGCCGAAACCCATGCGCGGGAGATTATGATTCCACGTACCGAAATGATATGCTTATATGCCAATCTGTCGTTCGACGAGAACCAGGCCATTGCGCTTAAAGAAATGCATACTCGTTATCCGGTTTGCGACGGCGACAAGGACAATATCATCGGATTTGTCCACATTAAAGACTTACTTAAAATAACACATCAAGGCTTGCCGGATATTCGCACGATTACACGTCCAATGACTACAGTGCCTGATTCCATGCAAATCAGCAACCTGCTTAAGCTGATGCAGAAGAAGAAGACCCAAATCGCCATTCTTATCGATGAATATGGCGGAACGTCCGGACTTGTAACGCTTGAGGATATCATGGAAGAAATCGTCGGTGAAATTCAGGATGAATTTGATGAAGAACGCCCCGATATCGAGCCAAGAGATGACCAATCCCATTCGATCAACGGCATGATGCTGATTGAAGAGGTAAACAGCTACTTCGGATTGGAAATCGAAAGCGACGATTACGATACGATCGGCGGCTGGTTCTACGCACAAATCGAGAATCCTCCGTCTAAAGGCCAACGTGTCGTGCATCCGGACGGCTTTGAGTTTGTGATTGAGGAGACCGACCACTTACGGATATCCAGAATCATCATCCGCAAGCAAGGAAGCCGAATCGAAGAAGAAAGTATCGAATTGCAAGCAGAAACCGGCTAACCGCCATTATACGCATAATAGGCTGCCCCAAAAGTGCAAGATGACTTTGGGGCAGCTTTTGTTTGATTTCATAAAAAAGAAGCATCTCCGAAATCAACAGATCGGAGATGCTTCTTCATGTAGATGCGAACTTATTTATTCACGATATCAATTGTACCGCCGCCCAGACATACATCACCGTCGTAGAAGACTACGGCTTGCCCAGGAGTAATAGCTTTCTGCGGTTTCTCGAACATAACATCGCCAGTTGTGCCATCTTCGCGCAGCGTCAATGTGACGGTTTGGTCTGCTTGTCTGTAGCGGAACTTCGCCGTAACCGTAAGTGAGCCTTCCGGTTTAAGCGGTGAAATCCAATTGATTCCGGTTGCGGTCAAGCTTGTGGAATACAAGCTTGCATGCTGATCGCCTTGCACGACATACAGAATGTTTTCTTTGAGATCTTTGTCAGCGACGAACCACGGCTCGCCATTGCCGGAGCCGCCGATGCCAAGCCCTTGCCGCTGCCCAAGTGTGTAATACATTAGTCCATCGTGACGGCCTTTCGTTTCACCTGATTCAATGTCAATCATCGGACCGGGCTGAGCAGGAAGGTAGCCGCTCAAGAATTCCTTGAAATTGCGTTCACCGATAAAGCAGACGCCTGTGCTGTCTTTCTTCTTAGCCGTATGAAGACCGAATTCTTCGGCAATTCTTCTAACCTCCGGCTTCGGAAGATGACCGATGGGGAACATCGCTTTGGCCAGCTGATCCTGACGAAGCGCGTGCAGGAAGTAGGTCTGGTCTTTATTGGAATCTACTCCTCTGAGCAGTTTAGCTTCTCCGTCAGCTGTCCGCTCCAAGCGAGCATAATGGCCGGTAGCCAAATAATCAGCGCCAAGTTCCATCGCTTTCTGCAGGAAGTCGCCGAATTTGATCTCGCGGTTGCACATGACATCCGGATTTGGCGTACGACCATTACGGTATTCATCGAGGAAATAAGCAAACACCTTATCGAAATAAGCTTTCTCGAAATTTACCGTATAATAAGGAATGCCGATTTGGTCACAGACGCGGCGAACATCTTCCGCATCTTCTTCAGCCGTGCAATGGCCGAACTCGTCGGTATCATCCCAGTTTTTCATGAAAATGCCTATGACATCATAACCCTGCTGTTTGAGCAGCAATGCGGTAACGGACGAATCCACACCGCCGGACATGCCAACAACGACTCGAATAGAAGAATTGCTCATCTTAATACCACCGCCTTGATAGTTCAAAGTCGCTTGCGGAGGATCATTTCCACCGTGCGACCGATTCAATTCATCTATTGTAGCATAGATTGCGTATGATTTTCATGAAAGTGTCATCGTTTTTTCAACAAATTCTGTTTCCATTATGTTAACATAGATATGATATGGGAATACCATGAATTGTAATCCATGATCGCTCCAGCATTTAAAATAAGATACAGTTTAGCCCGGGAAGAGGTGTCGTAGTTGAAAATTTCAACCAAAGGCCGGTACGGTCTAACCATTATGATGGAGCTCGCAGGTAAGTTCGGAGAAGGTCCAACATCATTGAAGAGCATCGCAGAGCGGAATCATCTATCAGAGCATTACCTCGAGCAGCTTATTGCACCGCTACGCAATGCGGGTCTGGTTAAGAGTATTCGCGGCGCTTACGGCGGTTACATTTTGTCGAAGGAACCGCAGGAAATCACGTCAGGTGATGTCATTCGTATCCTGGAAGGGCCGATTTCTCCTGTCGATTTCACGGAAGAGGATGACCCGGCCAAGCGGAATTTGTGGCTCAGAATTCGTGACAGCATTGCTGAAGTGCTTGATTCGACAACGCTCGCTGATCTCGTAACGTATAAAGAAGAGGAGCCTCAGGACTCCTACATGTTCTATATTTAAGGATGATTGTATAATGGATCGAATTTACTATGATCATGCAGCAACTTCACCTATGCATCCCGAAGCAGCGAAAGCGATGCTTGAGGTTATGACCGGTACTCCCGGCAATGCTTCAAGTACGCATAGTTTCGGTCGTGCGGCAAGGCAGCTCGTGAACCGTTCGCGCGATATCATTGCGCACGGGATCGGCTGCACGGCCGCTGAGCTGGTCTTTACCGGCGGTGGAACAGAAAGTGACAATACAGCGCTCATTGGCGCTGCCAGAGCTGCCCGCAAACAAGGCAAGTCCCATATCATTACGTCCGCAACGGAACATCAAGCGGTGCTCCAATCCTGCAAGGCGTTACAGCGCGAAGGATTTCGCGTGACGATTCTGCCGGTAGATGAGCATGGCCTAGTGAGTGTGTCGGATGTAGAACAAGCGATCGAAGCTGATACGGCGCTTATTAGCGTCATGTATGTCAACAATGAGACCGGTACGATTCAACCGATTGCACAGATCGGTGAACTCGCCCGGTCTCGTGGTGTGCTTGTACATGTTGATGCCGTACAAGCGTTAGGCATCATTCCTATCGATTTGCGTAAGCTTCCGGTTGACCTCATGAGCTTCTCGGCTCACAAGATTAACGGTCCGCAAGGCATTGGTGCTTTATATATCCGTAAAGGCACGGCTGTGGAACCGCTCCTAAGCGGTGGCTCGCAAGAGCGCAAACGGCGCGCAGGGACCGAAAACATCGCCGGCATTGTCGGATTCGGCAAAGCGTTTGAACTTTCTGTGAATTCGATGTTAGAACGGAAACTTTTCTTGGACAAACTTCGTTATACTTGGATAGAGCGGTTGCGTGAGATTACAGGTGCAGATCGACTTATCGTCAACGGCCATGCCGAACACTATGCTCCTCATATTCTGAATGTGAGCTTTGTAGGAATAAGCACAGAGTCGATGTTGATGAATCTGGATTTGGCCGGGATAGCGGCATCCGGAGGGTCTGCTTGTACATCAGGAGCCATCGAACCCTCGTATGTGCTTATAGCGATGAATGTTTCGGAAGAAAGACAAGCTTCCGCTGTACGTTTCAGCTTTGGTTTGGGAAATACTATGGAGGAACTCGAACTGGCCGCCAAGAAAGTTGCAACTTTTATGGAGCGCGTTCGTACTAATGCCTAGGAGGCTCTGCCATCGATGTTGCGTTTACAGCATTTGATTGGTCTTCCTGTCATCGAAATGAGTGCCGGCAAGCAAGTCGGACATGTGAAGGATGCATGGTTTGATGAGCATTGGCAGCTTGGCGGAATCATATTGGACGCCGGCAGACGGTTTCTGACTGCGATGAAATCAGTGATCTGGAAGGAAGTAATGGTTTGCGGTGAGGATGCGGTCATTATTATGAATGAAGCGTCCGTCCGGAAGACCAAACAAGCCGAAATTCAGCGCTCTTTTCATACCGGATCGATCCGATTGAAGGATTTACCCGTCATTACGGTGGATGGAGAACAACTTGGTCGTGTATCTGATGTTTATTTTGACGAGATACAGGGTACACAAATAGTAGGATATGAGCTGACTGACGGATTTATCGCGGATATTATGGAAGGGCGCAAGTGGCTTCCTGCTCCACGGCAAGCTGATGAGGTTATGCTTGGTGAAAATGTAATCATAGTACCGGCCGGAAGTGAGGCTTTCCTCTCACCGGTCGCAGTTTCTGAGTCGGATATAGGGAGAAATGTATGATGAAATGCCCAAATTGTAGTTCGAAGGATATCGGAAAGATCGGATCACACCAGTATTACTGCTGGGGCTGCTTCATTGAATTGACAGTTAACGGTGACAAGATGTCGGTCTATCAAGTAGAAGAAGACGGTACATTAAGCTCACTGGATGATCTGTTTTTTGAAGACGAAATGCCGCAGGTTCATGCAAACTAAGCGGAGTAAAAGAGGCGACCTTGCCCAAGGTCGCCTCTTTTATGTTTTCAGGCGTAGCGGAATAAACGGAAGGATGAATTGAACAACTTGTACATATACTGACAGTAAAGGGTATCGCGAGTCGAGGGGGAGTGAAGCCGTGGAACGGTTTACGAACAACCGTCTGTTTACATGGCTTGTCTATCTCATTTTGGGATTGACGGCTCTATATCTATTGCTGCTGATAAAACCGATCATCATCCACATTTACGTTTTTTTGCGTGCTGTTCTGGCACCGTTTCTGATTGCGATGATCATATCGTATGTGCTCAATCCGATAGTCAGCCTTCTGAATGAACGCAAAGTGCCTCGTACGATTGCGGTACTGCTTATATATGCTGTTTTCTGCGCGTCGCTTACGGTTGTGCTTGTGAACGCCATTCCGATGTTTATGGATCAGCTCAAGGAACTGAATCGGCATATGCCGGATATCACGATGCAGGCGCGGAGTATGGTCAACGACCTGAACAACTCCTCCTTTCTCCCGGAGAGCATCCGATCAGGAATAGAGAAGTCGCTGTATAAGCTGGAGAAGCAGGGATCTGATGCGATTTTTGCTTTCATCAACAATATCGGTGAAATGATTAATGTGATTTTTATCGCGTTTATTATCCCGTTTCTGGCGTTCTACATCTTAAAGGATTTCGAGGTGTTTGAACGGACGCTGCTTACCTATGTGCCTAAACCACATCGGAAGCATGCGGTTCGATTGCTCAAGGATATCGATCATGCGCTTGGCAGCTATATACGGGGACAATTTCTCGTTTGTGTCATTGTCGGTACACTGGCTTATGTCGGCTATTTGATCATCGGCATTCCGTATCCGCTTCTTCTGGCAAGCGTTGTTGCGGTTACGAACATTATTCCCTATCTTGGACCGTTCTTCGGCGCAGCACCTGCGCTTATCGTGGCTTCTACTGTGTCGATCAAAATGATGCTGCTCGTGGCAATCGTGAACACCCTCTGCCAAATTCTCGAGGGGAACATCATCTCGCCGCAGGTGGTGGGAAGAACGCTGCATATGCATCCGTTATCGATCATTTTCGCCCTGTTGGTTGGCGGGGAGCTGGCGGGTATCGTCGGGATGATATTGGCTGTGCCGATCTTTGCCGCGGTGAAGGTCATCGTGCAGCATATCTTCGCGTATTATGTTAGGCGAAAGACGATTTGACAGACCATGCCAATAGTCGCTATACTTATGACAATTACGCCTGACTATCAATAAAAACGTTGATGAAACCGTAGTAGGTCATAGACCGCCAAGCAGAGAAAGAATTCCTTCGCGTATGCCGATTGGGCCCGCGTTGGCTGAGAGAATTCTAGGGGTGAAGGATGACTGAAGGCTGGTTTCGGAGTGTGAATGAACTTCACCGGATCAGACCCGTTAACGTCTGTCTAAGGAGATCGTTTATGCTGCTCATTCTTGGCGGCTAGGGCGATAACCAGGGTGGTACCGCGAATGATTCGTCCCTGTTTTTTGGGGGCGTTTTTTTGTTTTTATTCTATAATTGGAGGCTGAACCGTGATGAAAGCAAGTGAAATCCGTTCCAAGTGGCTTGCATTTTTTGAGAGCAAAGGGCACAAGATTGAGCCCAGCGCTTCATTAGTTCCTCATAATGACCCTTCCTTGCTATGGATTAATGCAGGGATGGCACCGCTGAAGTCCTATTTTGACGGTCGCGTTATTCCGGACAATCCGCGGATTACGAACTCACAGAAGTGTATCCGTACGAATGATATTGAGAATGTCGGCAAAACGCGTCGTCACCAAACGATGTTTGAAATGCTGGGCAACTTCTCGATTGGCGATTACTTCAAAGAAGAAGCAATCACGTGGGCATGGGAGTTTCTGACCAGTAAAGAGTGGATCGGTTTCGATCCGGAGCGACTTTCCGTCACGGTTTACCCTGAAGATGAAGAAGCGTTCCGTTTCTGGAATGAGAAAATCGGTCTTCCGGAGAAGCGCATTTATCGTCTGCAAGATAACTTCTGGGACATCGGCGAAGGCCCTTGCGGTCCTTGTACCGAGATTTTCTATGACCGAGGCGAAGCTTTCGGCGATCTGAATGATCCGGAATGCTGGCCAGGCGGAGAAAACGAACGTTTCCTGGAAGTATGGAACCTTGTATTTTCGCAATATAATCATAATAAAGACGGCAGCTATACTCCGCTTCCGAATAAAAACATCGATACAGGCGCAGGTCTGGAGCGAATCACGTCGATTCTGCAAAACGTAGACTCCAACTTCGATACGGATCTGTTCCGTCCGATCATCGACAGGACCAGTCAAATCGCAAACGTAACGTACCATACGAATGCGGATACGGACATCGCCCTGAAAGTCATTGCCGATCATATCCGTACAGTAGCGTTCGCTGTTGGCGATGGCGTAATGCCTTCAAATGAAGGACGCGGTTATGTCATCCGCCGTTTGCTTCGCCGCGCAGTGCGCTACGGCAAAACACTCGGTGTGGATCGTCCGTTCCTGCATGATCTGGTGAAAGTAGTTGGCGACATTATGGGCGGCCACTATCCGGAGGTTGTCGAGAAACGCGAGTTTATCGAGAAGGTGATCCGTACAGAGGAAGAACGTTTCCACGAAACGCTTTCTGACGGATTGGCACTGCTGGGTGAGCTTGTGAAGACGGCAAAGGCCGGCGGTCAAACGCTGATCAGCGGTCCAGATGCGTTCAAGCTTTACGATACGTACGGCTTCCCGTTCGATCTGACGGAAGACTATGCCGCTGAACACGGCATGACTGTGGACCGTGACGGCTTCGATGCATCGATGGAAGAGCAGCGTACACGCGCACGTGCAGCTCGTCAGGACACCGGCGGCATGAATGTGCAAGGCGGACCGCTTGCTGACTTCACTGTGAAATCGGAATTTGTGGGCTATCAGGATCTGACGCTCGAAGGCGCTAAGGTGATTGCGATCGTGAGTGGCGATGCTCTTGTGAATTCAGCTGTTGAAGGCAGCCAAGTGCTTGTTATCTTGGATCGTACAACGTTCTACGCAGAGAGCGGCGGTCAAGTAGGCGATAGCGGTACGATTACGGGCCAAGGCTTCACGCTTACAGTCGAGAATGTCACCAAAGCTCCTCATGGACAGTCGGTGCATCATGCAGTTGTAGCAAGCGGTACCGTATCTGTCGGTGATCAGGTTCAAGCGGCTGTTTCGACGCAAACGCGCGAGGATACGATCAAGAACCATACGGCAACGCATTTGCTGCACCGTGCGCTCAAAGATGTGCTCGGCGAGCATGTTAATCAAGCGGGTTCCCTAGTAGAACCGGATCGTCTTCGTTTTGACTTCTCGCATTTTGGCAGCATCAGCCAAGAGGAGCTTACGGAGATCGAACGCCGCGTCAATCAACAGATTTGGCTGGGCACGACGCTCCAAATCGATTACAAATCGCTTGCCGAGGCGAAAGAGATGGGCGCTATGGCACTATTCGGCGAGAAATACGGCGATGTCGTGCGTGTCGTTCGCGTAGGGGAGTACAGCCTTGAGTTATGTGGAGGCTGCCATGTTACAAGCACCGCGCAAATCGGTTTGTTCAAGCTGGTGAGCGAGAGCGGTATTGGTTCAGGCGTACGTCGTATTGAGGCTGTAACAGGCCGTAATGCATACCTGTACATGGAGAGTCAGCTTGATCTGTTGAAGCAAGCAGCTGCGCAGTTGAAGACAAACCTCGCAGATGTGCCTAAACGCATCGAAGCGCTGCACGGTCAAGTGAAAGAGCTGACGCGCGACAATGAGTCGTTGCAAAGCAAGCTGAGCCGTATCGAAGCGGGTTCCTTGGAATCAAAGGCAAAGGTAGTAGGCGACGTCACGCTGCTTGCTGCAGAAGTTAATGCTCCTTCGATGGATGCGCTCCGCGGTATCGTGGATGAGCTCAAAACGAAGCTGGGCAATGCGGTAATCGTGCTTGGCGCTGTTGCAGAAGACAAGGTAAACCTTGTTGTGGCTGTTTCGCCAGAGCTCGTGAAGAAGGGCTTCCATGCCGGCAAAATCATTAAAGAAGCAGCCGCGGCGTGCGGCGGCGGCGGCGGCGGACGGCCGGATATGGCCCAAGCCGGAGGAAAAGATCCTTCTAAATTGGGTGAAGCGCTCCAAATTGCCGAAGAACTGGTTCTATCACAATCAAGTGTGATATGATAAGAGTATTAAACGGCTGTTAAGCGGCTTGGAAAGTGAGGTGCTGGCGATGAATTCGATGGACAAGACAATGAAATTCGACGTGAAGGCGGAAGGGCTTCAAGCTTCCTCGAGGGAAATTATGCTGTCTGTATACGATGCGCTGCTCGAGAAGGACTATAACCCGATTAACCAGATCGTGGGTTATCTATTGTCCGGAGATCCCGCATACATTCCACGGCATAACAATGCTAGAAGTTTAATTCGCAGGAAAGAGCGAGACGAGCTAATTGAAGAACTGGTCCGTTCCTACCTGAGTCAGCACAGCAAATAATTACCTTCAAGGAAATGAGGCAATCTGTCGTATGCGTCTTATGGGATTGGATTACGGTGACCGCAGAATCGGCGTTGCCGTCAGTGATGCATTCCGCTGGACCGCGCAAGGTTTAGGCGTCGTTGAGAAACGCCGCGATAACAGCGAAGACGAAGCCATTGCCAAGCTTATGGTTGAACACGAAGTATCCGAGATTGTAGTCGGTTTACCGAAGAACATGAATGGCACCATCGGGCCGCGTGGCGAAATTTGCATCGCATTCGCACAACATTTACAGCAAAAGCTAAATGTACCCGTACACCTTTGGGACGAACGACTAACGACGGTTGCCGCAGAGCGTACATTGCTCGAGGCTGACGTTAGCCGTAAGAAGCGAAAGTTAGTGGTGGACAAAATGGCGGCAGCGCTAATTTTGCAAAATTATCTCGATTCTAAAACGAAAAGGTGAGGGTAACGATGACAAAGGACGACATGCAGTTTGAAGAGCCGGAAATCATCTACATTCCGGATGAAGACGGCAACGAAGAAGAATTCGAGGTAGTCATGAAGTTCGAGGTAGACGGCTCTGATCAGAAATATATGATGGTGGTTCCGCTCAACGTGGATTCCGAAGACGAGCAAGATGAAGACTCCGATGAAGTCTACGCTTTCCGTTATGAAGAAGACGGCGATGATTTGAAACTGTATACCATTGAGGATGAAGAAGAGTGGAACATGGTGGAAGAAACCTTTAACACACTTCTTGCCGAAATCGACGATAACGACTAGGACTCGTGAATCTGTTGGATTCATATGATGTCCATAGTCGAAGGGAGAGCTTAAAGCGTGTCTGAAATAAAACGTATTTCCGTCCTGAAGGACATCTACGGTACGGAAGTGGATCTCATTGGAGAAGAAGGCGCTACGGAACCATTCCAAATTATCGCCGAATTCCAAATGGGAGACCAATCCTATGCCGGTTTGCAATCGCATGACATGCAGAAAGAAGACGAAATCGCATTCTTCCGCATAACATTCAAGGATGGCGCCGAGCCGGAGCTGGAATCCATTGAAAGCGATGAAGAGTGGGAGCTTGTTTCTGAAGCTTATGACGATTTGTTGTTCGAAGGCGAAGATCAGCCTTAACATGCACCTCTAGCTTTAAACAGGGCGGCAAGAGCCCGGTTTTACTTATAGGAGTTCGGATGGGGCGGCGCCGGGTCGCCCTTTTTCCGCGCTGATATAGAAATGGAGGATAGGTCGCTTGAGAAGAGCAGAGCATCAGAATTCAGAAGATTTGCCGAATGAGGGAGCCATGCGGCCCTCCGGACCAAGACGCGGACGCATTACATTCTGGGTTATTGTGTCGATACTCAGCTTAATGCTTATTACTGCGGGAAGTCTTTATCTCTACATATGGAATGGCTTGCGGCCTGCTTCGTCAGGCGATGTTGTTCAAGTAGAGCTGAAGAAAGGGACATCTCCATTTCGATTTGCTGAAGTGCTCGAAGATCAAGGGGTTATTCGCAATGCATTTATTTTTAAATATTACTTGCGCTACAAGAACGAAGGACCGCGTTTTCAAGCCGGTGTGTACGAGCTGTCACCGGGGATGGATAAGGATGCCATTATTGCAAAATTAAATGCCGGAGAGACGTTAAAGGAAGAAACCATGCGTTTCACGATACCGGAAGGGTTTACGGTTGAGCAAATAGCGGAAACACTAGATAAAGCAGGTTATGCGAAGAAAGCGGATTTCATGGCGCTTGCAGATAAGGATCAAGTGTGGAGCGACGTGGATGCAGTGAAGAATATTCCGAAGAATCCTGACCTTCGTCATCGTTTAGAAGGATATTTATTCCCGGACACGTATGAGCTTGCGACTGCAAGCAAACCGGAGGATATCATTAAACGTCTGCTTCAAGAGCTGGATCATAAGCTGGACACGCTTCCCGAGAATTGGGAGGATTCGCTTGCAGCTAATAAGATTGATTTTCATGGTATGATGACCATCGCTTCGCTCGTCGAGCGTGAGGTTGTCGTGGATGAAGAACGTCCAATCGTTGCAGGCATTATCTACAACCGACTGAAGAAAGGCATGCCGCTTCAAATTGATGCGACCGTGCAATATTTGCTTGATAAACAGAAAGAACGGCTGCTTGTTGACGATTTGCAAGTGGACAGCCCTTACAATACGTACAAAGTTAATGGTCTCCCTCCTGGGCCAATCGCATCTCCGAGCTTGAAATCGATCGAAGCTGCGCTTTTCCCGAAAGAGACGGAATACTATTTCTATGTGACGAAGAAAGATGGCAGCCACGAGCATCTGTTTGCGGAAACGCTCAAGGAGCATAACCGTAACATCGAGAAGAGCAATCAAACGGCTGGACAATAGGAGGATTTACAATGGCAACAAAACCGGAGCTGCTCGTTGATGCGGGTTCTCTTGCTGATATGGAGCGGCTCATTGCTGCGGGTGCGGATGCATTCCTTCTGGGTGAATCCCGTTACGGCATGCGCTTGCCGGGTGAATTTGACCTGGCACTTATGGCGGAAGCAGTAAAGCTTGCCCATTCCCATCAAGTTTCCGTATATGCAGCAGTCAATAACTTAATGGATAATGAAACCGTCGACGCTTTGCCGGGCTACATTCGTAGTTTGGCTGAAGCGGGTGTAGACGGCTTAGTGTTCGGCGATCCAGCAGTTTTGATGGTTGCGCGCGTTGAAGCGCCAAACATGAAGCTGCACTGGAACGCGGAGATGACTTCGACGAACTATGCGACAGCGAATTATTGGGGACGACGCGGCGCAACAAGGTTCGTTCTGGCACGTGAGCTTAATATGGATCAAGTTATCGATGTGAAAACCAATACGACGCTTGAAGTACAGGTACAGGTGCATGGTTTAACGAACATTTATCATTCCAAGCGTCCGCTTGTTCAAAATTATTTCCAGCATCAGACGAAGGATGGAGAAACAAAGGAGGTTCCGGTTCACGGCAAGCGGGAAGATGGCTTGTATTTAGTGGAAACGGAGCGGCCGGATGAACGTTTCCCGATCTATGAGGATGCTGGCGGGACCCATATTATGAGCTCTGATGATCTATGCATGATTGAGAACTTACATGAGCTAATGGAAGTTAATATCGATAGCTTTCGGATTGAAGGGCTGTTAAAATCAATGGAGTACAATGAAACGGTCGTTAAAGCGTATCGTGCTGCAATTGATGCCTATTGCGAGGATCCGGAAGGTTATGCCTTCAACGAAGAATGGTTGGATAGCATTGTGAATGTACAGGATCCGTCCCGTGAGCTTTCGTACGGATTTTTCTATAAGGAACAAGTATATTAATTGTCACCTAAAGAAGTTGTGGAGGTGAAGCAGGTGACCACAAAAACATCCCCCCGCTTTACGGGGAAAAGAAATCGTCTAGATAAACCGGAGCTGCTTGCCCCGGCAGGTAATTTGGAGAAACTAAAGTTTGCGGTCCATTATGGCGCAGATGCGGTCTATATTGGCGGGCAGAAGTACGGCCTTCGTTCCAATGCCGATAACTTCACTTTTGCTGAGATGAAGGAAGGCGTGGAGTTCGCGGAACGTTATGGCGCCAAAGTGTTTGTTGCAACCAACATTTATGCCCATAATGAAGATATTGGCGGCCTGGAAGAGTACTTGCGTGAGCTCGAAGCAGCCGGAATTGCTGCGATTATTGCTGCTGATCCGATCATTATCGAGACGGCGCAACGGGTAGCTCCTAAGCTCGAGGTTCACTTGAGCACGCAGCAGTCGACACTGAATTGGCAGGCTGTACAGTTCTGGAAAGAAGAGGGATTGCCGCGTGTCGTGTTAGGCCGCGAGACGAGCCTCGAAGAAATTTCGCAAATTAAAGCACATGTCGATATTGAGATTGAAGCGTTCATTCATGGCGCAATGTGTTCTTCCTTCTCAGGTCGCTGCGTGCTTTCGAACCATTTCACGGACCGGGATTCGAACCGCGGCGGCTGCTGCCAGTCGTGCCGCTGGAAGTATGATATCTACGAAGATGACCTGCAAATGGTCGGTCCTGAAGCGGATAAATTTACGATGGGCTCCAAAGACTTATGTATGATCGAGCACATTCCGGACCTAATCGAGGTTGGCGTAGACAGCTTCAAGATTGAAGGCCGGATGAAGAGCTTGCATTACGTAGCAACAGTCGTCAATGCTTATCGTCAAGCGATTGATTCCTATATGGCGGATCCGGACAATTATGAGCTGAAACAAGTGTGGCAGGATGACATTCAGAAGGCGGCTAACCGTCCGGTTAATACGGGGTTCTTCTACGATACTCCGGGTCCTGAGGACCATATCTACGGGCCGGAAGATAAAGCAGCTCCCTATGATTTTGCCGGTGTTGTCATCTCTTATGATGAGACAACCGGACTTGCTGTTGTTCAGCAGCGGAATCATTTCAAGCCGGGTCAAGTCGTGGAATTTTTCGGACCTAACGGTACCTTCTTCACACAAACTGTCGGCGAAATCATGGACGAGAGCGGTAATGTACTGGATGCCGCAAGACATCCGCTTCAGCACATTGTACTGAAGACGGAGCATCCGGTGAAAGCGATGGATATGATGCGTAAACGTATTCGTTAATAAGCAATTGGACCCAAATAATCCTAATCGAGCGATCGATTGGGATTATTTTTTTTGAGAAAATATTCCCTAATTCCCTAACATTACGGTGATGTTAAGCCGATATTAAGCTTATTGCGTGTATTTTGTCGATAAATGGATTAGCGTGACGTAGGCATTTAGCATCTAGTGTAAGTCAACAGACACATACCCACACAAACGCACCAGCTCCACACACGGAAATTATCCTCAGATTAGGTGGTGTCATGAAGTGAAATTGAAGTTGAACTCGAAGAAAGATAAGCTGAAAACGCAAACAGAAGGTGAAGGTAGCGGGGCGAATGTGAAAGCCTTATATTCTTCCTCCATAAATGGGATCAAGAATGTCAAGCTGACGAATCCGATAAAGTCAGTCGGTCTCATGTTATTCCTAATTATCTTCAGCGCGATTCTTGTCTGCGTACTTGTAGTCGGATTATTCTCCTACTCGACCTCCAAGAGCATCATTAAGAAGAAAGTTGCGGATTCCAGCGCGGTGGCGATTGCACAATCCAAAGGCAAGCTTGATTTGATGTTTAAGAACTATGAGGCTCTATCCATGCAAATTCTGCTCGACAAGACGGTTCAAGATAATCTGATGAAATACGATCAAACGACAGACGATTATGAGCGTTTCGATGTAATGAAGAAGTTAAGTGACTCCATTCAATCCTACATACTCGGCAACTCTACCATTGTCGGAGCTGCAATTATCCCGATGAGCGGTGATTCGGCATCTGTAACTGTCGGATCTTCAAGCATCAGTACGGAAGATGCAAAGGATACGGCGTGGATGAAGACGATCGCAGACGGCGGCGGTAAGTTGATGTGGCTGCCCGCTCAAGTGAAAGGCTACAGCGGCAGTGCATCGGAGCCAACGATTGCGATGGGCCGCGTTATGAAGAACACGGTAACGAATGAAGGCAAATTCATTATGATCGTTGAGATCTATTTGAAAGAGTTCTCCAAGCAGCTTGAAGATCTGAAGCTCGGAGACAATAGCGATATTACGATTGTTGATAACGCGAATAATTTAGTTTTCACCAAAGATCTGGCACTAATCGGGAAACCATCCCCGATTACGCTATCTTCCAAAGAGAAGTCAGGATCAACAACAGAGACAATTGCAGGCGGTGAAGAAGTTCTTGCCATCTACAACCAATTCTCAACGGTGGATTGGAAGCTGGTCGGATCGGTTCCGGTAGATGAGCTTGTCAAGGACGCGAAGCAAATCCGCAATGCAACTTATATTATTGCAGGGATTGCAGCGTTGCTGGCAATCGGCATCGGATTGCTCGTCATTCGCATGGTTGCCTTGCCGCTTGTTAGCTTGCGCAATCTGATGAACGAAGGCGAACGCGGCAACTTGACTGTACGTTCGACGATTAATAAGAAAGACGAGATCGGTCAACTGGCGCAAAGCTTCAACCAGATGATGACGCAAATTACCGTACTCGTCGCCCAAACGAATCAATCTGCGCAGGACGTGCTGGCAACAGCCGGCGAGCTGTCCGACGCTTCGAAGAAAACTGCCGTATCTGCGCGTGAAATCGCAGTTGCTACGGAAGAGATCGCTAACGGCGCTACGAGCCTTGCGATGGAAGCGGAGAAAGGCAGCGACCTTACTTCTGAGATCAGCCAACAGATGCAGCAGGTTATGAATGCAAATCAAGATATGGGCCAAGCAGCCAGCGAAGTAGAGAAAGCCAGCCGCCAAGGTACGGCCTATATGAACAGCTTGATCGAGAAAACAGGAATGACAGAAGAAATGACACGTTCAATGGTAGAGAAGGTTGATCGTCTCAAAGAAAGCACGCGTTCGATTCGTAAAATTCTAGATGTACTCAATAATATGACGAAACAAACGAACATTTTGTCTCTGAATGCAACAATTGAGGCTGCTCGTGCAGGTGCGGCTGGTAAAGGTTTCATGGTTGTGGCGGATGAAATTCGTAAATTGGCGGATCAATCCCGTCAGTCCATCGATGTCGTTGGTCAGATTACTGAGACCATCCAGAAGGAAATCGACGAAACCGTTCACGTCTTGTCTGATGCTTATCCGATTTTCCAAGAGCAAATTCAATCGGTTAAAGAAGCAAATCAAATCTTCTTGACCGTTCAAGGTCAAATGGGCGATTTCGTTGGCAGCTTAAGCTCGGTTACGGATTCCATCAGCATGCTGGAGCGTTCGCAAGTGGTCCTCTCCGAAGCGATGGGTAATGTCAGTGCAGTAGCCGAAGAGTCATCCGCTACTTCCGAGGAAGTGGCATCGCTGAGCAATGAGCAAAACAGCATTAGCGAAGGGCTTGTTCGACTGTCCGATAAACTTGAGACGGTATCAACGGGGCTCAAAGAAACGCTTAGTCGTTTCCGTACGTAAGGAAAGAGCAAAGGCTGACATCATGGATGTCAGCCTTTTACATGGGCAGAACAAGAAAGAGGCGGGGATGCATCCCCGCCTCTTTACGATTTCAACCTGTTATTAATCTCGGCTTTGCGTAAAGATCATAATGTACTTGACCAGCTCAAGCAATGAAATCAATGCTGCCGCCACGTACGTCAATGCTGCAGCATTAAGGACTTTCGCTACCCCGCGTTCTTCTTCGTTCGTAATGAAACCTTCGGAGATCATGATTTCACGAGCACGACTACTTGCATTAAACTCTACAGGCAGTGTAACGAGCTGGAAGGCAACCGCACAAGAGAAGAACAAGATGCCAATTCCAATCAATCCAGTGGCTTGAAACAGAAAACCGGCGATTAACAAGAAAGGCGCCACACCGGAGGCGAAGTTAACGACTGGGAAAATTTTGTGGCGCAGCGTCAGCATCGGGTAATGCACACTATGCTGAATCGCATGGCCGACCTCGTGACAGGCTACAGAAACCGCTGAGATTGAATTCTCGTAGTAAACCGGCTCTGACAACCTTACAATGCGGTGAATCGGGTCGTAATGGTCAGAAAGCGTTCCTGGAACCGGTTCAACCGGTACATCATGTAGTCCATTGCGATCGAGCATCATCCTAGCGGCTTGATAACCAGTAAGACCGCTGTTGATCGGAACCTCTGACCAGCGATTAAATGTACCGCGAACTCTGAATTGTGCCCATAACGATAATAGGAAGGCGATGATGATTAGAAAATCCATTGGGTGAAAAAACATAATAGTTCCCTCCATTAGTGTTGAAATCCTACATTAAGCCGCCTTTGTTAATGAGTAGCATTAAGGCTTCAACGCATGCAGCTGTTTGGGGCGCAAGCCGTTTAAACACCTGCTTGGCCTGCTGAGGCTTCAATTGGTTTAGGACTGGTTCAATCTCCTGTACTTCGCGTTGCAGCTGTTCTAGATGAAGCTGGAGATCCATCAGCCTGCCTGACACTTGATCCTCAGTAGAAACTTTGCGCCAGCCTGCCAAATTAGCCTTGATTTCATCGAGCGTATATTTGTCTTTCTTCAACTGTACTATACGTTTGAGCCGATTCAAGGTTTCATCGCTATAGAGACGATAATTTTTGGCTGATCGCCGTTCGGGTTCGATCAGACCCATTGATGTGTAGAAATCGATTGTACGTGGACTTACGCCGGCTAACTTCGATAATTCACCAATCCGGTGCAGCGCATGGTCGGACAATGGAATCACCTCTCTCTTTAAACGGGTATAGGCGTTTATTCTTCTAGTACCTATGATACAGAATCTATAACCATACAGTCAAACGTAATGCTTTGACGAAATATGTAAGTATAAAACCTAACATGAGACTTAGCTACTAGAAAGGAATTTCGTAATTTATAGGAAGAGTGTGACATAGAATAGGATAGAAAAACGTTCAAAACGCGAAGGATGAAGCGGTAAAAAGGCCGTTTCGGTGTTAAAATTGTGAAAAAACTTAACATTCGAATCGTTCGAAGAAGCGAATGTTAGATTTTTTTCGAGAAAATGAAAAAACTGTATTGTCAAAAGTGGTACTTCTGACTATAATGACATTAAGTCTTTCCTAGCATGTCAAGAAACATTACATTAGGGAGTGGTCGTAGTGGTCAAAAAGTTGATTTTGTCTTTAGGTGCTCTTATGTTGTTATTTCCAGCAATGGCTTTCGCAGACGACCCGTCTGCAGGAACACTGAACATGGGGTTGAACTCGATTTGGGTTCTAGTCGCAGCAGTGTTGGTAATCTTGATGCAAGGTGGATTTATTCTTCTTGAATCCGGTTCGACACGCATGAAGAATGCCGGGCATATTGCCGGTAAAACAATCTTCACATTGGGACTTTGTACCTTGGTTTACTGGGCTGTAGGTTATGCTTTTGCTTTCGGTGCAGATAACGCTGAGAATTCAATCAGTAAATTTATCGGATGGGGCAGCTACTTATTCGCTCCTGCAGTATCGGCAGCAGAAGGCGAAGCACTTCCTTCGACAATCTTCTTCGTATTCCAATTAGCTTTCGCAGCAGTATCACTTTCCATCGCATGGGGCGGTTTCGCAGAACGCGCTAAGCTATCTGCATACCTCGTCTTTACCGTATTGTTTACAGCACTTATCTATCCGGTTATTTCCCACTGGATCTGGAGCCCAACTGGCTGGTTGTTCGCTGAAGGCGCGCAAGACTATGCCGGCTCCACAGTTGTTCATTTAACCGGTGCTCTTGCAGCCTTTGCGGCAACCGTACTTCTGAAGCCGCGTATCGGCCGCTTCAATAAAGACGGCTCGGCAAATGAAATTCTAGGTCATAACCAAGTATTTGGAGCTTTGTCCGTACTTATACTATGGGTTGGCTGGTTCGGCTTTAACGCAGGTAGTGCTCTTGGTGTAGGCGACGGGTTCTTCGGTTACGTTGCATTCAACACGCAACTCGGCGCAGCGGGCGGCGCAGTAGCAGCACTTCTGATCTCCTGGCTTGTAAACGGCAAAGCAGATATCCCTACAACGTTGAATGGTGCTCTTGCCGGTCTTGTTGCTATCACTGCAAGCTGTGCGTTCGTAGATCCTTGGGCAGCTGTAGTAATCGGTTTACTTGCAGGCGTACTCGTATTCTTCAGCGCTAAGTTCTTCGAGAAAATCAAAGTCGACGATCCAATCTATGCACTTTCTGTTCACGGTGCAGCAGGGGTTTGGGGTACATTGGCGAATGGTATCTTTGCAACAGATGAACTGGCAACGAAGCTTAACGTTGGTAAAGGCGGTATTATCGACACAGGCAACTGGCATCAAATGTGGGTACAGCTTGAATCCGTACTCGTTTGCGGCGGCTACGTCCTCCTCGTTTCCTTCGTATTGCTTGGAATCATGAAAGTAGTTATGGGTCTTCGCGTTACGGAAGAGCAAGAGATTATCGGTCTTGACCTTTCCGAGCATGGTACTTTCGGTTACCCGGAGCAAATGAAAAAAGCACAACAAAACATGTAAGCAGCAAAAGCAGCCTTAAAAAGTTGTTCGATATACTGACATAGGGGTGAGCACAGCATGAGCGATCCGGTTCGTGCGAAGCTGCTTACACGCATCGGGACTACCGATGATGTGGTGACGCTGCGCGGCTTGCGGGATCAAATCCACGAGCGAATGGAAGCTCTGCATATGAAGCAGCCGATTGAACAATTTAATACGGATCTGAATGAGGTACATGATGCGTTAATTCGTCGGGCGATCTCATTATCAGAAGCGCAAATGGCACGGCTGGGGCACGGTTCCCCACCCGTGCCATACGCGTATTTATTGTTCGGCAGCGGAGGCAGGGCGGAACAAACGCTGTCAAGCGACCAAGACAGCGGCATGATTTACGACGATCCGGAGGAAGAGTCGAAGCGTGAGCGAGTAACGGCTTATTTTCATATCTTCGCCGAAACGATTGTCGATATGCTTCAGAAGCTCGGTTATCCGCCATGTGAAGGAGAGGTAATCAGCTCTAATCCGATCTGGTGCCAATCACTCTCGCAGTGGAAAGCGAAGTTAGACGGTTGGTTTGAGGATCCGGATTGGGAGTGTGTCAGGTATCTTCTCATCATTGCTGACAGCCGAATCATTTATGGTCAGAACCAGCTGCTTACAGCGATGAAGGATCATTATTATTCCGATATGTTAAATCACCGTGTTATCGTTCATCACATGCTTAATAATACGATGCGTCATAAGGTGTTGATAGGCGTATTCGGTCAGCTGCTTAAAGAACAATACGGCACAGACGCCGGCAGCTTGGATCTGAAATACGGTGCTTATATCCCAATGGTGAATGCGATGCGATTGTTAAGCATTCAAGCAGGCGTACGAGAAACGTCGACACTTGCGCGGATAAACCGGTTGCGTCAACTAGCCGTCTTAACCGAAGAAGACTGTGTCATGTATTCCGGAATATTTCGTTTGTTCATGCGTCTTCGGCTGATGAGTACGGAGAAACGGGAAGATGGGCTTTACACGAACAATGGGAAGCTGCCGCAAGTGAAGCTGACAAAGGAATTAATCGATGAGCTGAAATCCGGACTCAAGGGAGTTAAGAAGCTGCAACGCTTCGTTCATAAGCAGACGGCGGGTAGGCTCTAGGGCAGCGGAGGGAGAACCATGAAGGAGCAAAAAAGTGTAGGCAGGATGTGGCATTTATACAAAATGGGCGGAATTACACCGGCGATTGCTTCGATGATGGGCGCTCAAAACGCACAGCAAATGGCCTTTATCCGTTCGATGTCAAAGGAGCAGCGCAAGGAATCGATTATGGATCAGCCGCTGCAAGATATGGAGGTCGTTGTCTTTGATCTGGAGACGACCGGATTCTATCCGACGAACGGGGATGAGATCCTATCGGTTGGCGCTGTGCTCGTGAAAGGAGATCAGCTTGTAGAAGGCGGAACATTCTACAGCTTGGTTAATCCTAAACGAAAAGTGCCCAAGCATATCACGGAGTTAACCGGAATTACGAATGAAATGGCCCAGGATGCGCCGGATTTGATGCAGGTGCTTCATGATTTCATGGAATTCGTCGGTAAAAGATTGCTAATCGCGCACGCCAGCGGTCATGACAAGCAGTTTCTGAATGCGGCGCTATGGCGCACTTCGAAAGTCAATCTGACGCATCGCGTGCTTGATACGATGCTGGTCGCGAAATGGCTGGAGCCCAATCGGCTCACGTATAACTTAGACGATATGCTGACATTAAGCGGGATTGAGATCACGCAGCGACATCATGCGCTGGAGGATTCCCTTATGACAGCGAAGCTGTGGGTACATTATTTGCAGCAAATGCATAATCGAAATGTAATTACGCTTGAGGACTTATATGCTTATCTTAGTCAGCATTAATGGGGTGAAGCGGCCGTTCTCTGCCCAATAGGGCTGGATGAGCGGCTTGTCCACCTGTTGAAGCGAAACAATCCAATAGTTTATGCCCGATTCCGTCGCGTGGAGACCATTCCAATCTGCAGTGCTTGGAATCGGCATGGACGATGGATGGGAGTGAAAGTAGCCGACAAGCGATTGTCGGTTTTTTTGCATGCTGAAATAGGCTTGAATCCACTCCTCGGGATCGAATGCGAACCGATTGAGCGGCTGTTGCGATCGATTACGTATGGCCTGGATACCTGTTACGGTTACTTCAGGCTGCTGTGCTTGCCTGGATGTGTCGGTGCCGGTCAGTATCCCGCATGCCTCTTCTGGAAATGCTCTGAGGCAGATTTCCACGAGGGATTGATAGGCATCGGATGTAATTGTCACTTTGTTCATATTCACAATGCCTCTTTCGTTTCGAAGGTCATTGTTCCATTATACTACGCATCACCAGCTGTCTTCGGGGGATGAACAAAGAAAATAATAATGAGCAAGGCACCAAATGAGAGAACCGCGACAACACTGTACAACAGTGTATCGGAACGTTTGGCCATCCAGCCGAATAAAGGAGGTCCGAAGGCGACACCGAAGAAACGCAAGCTGCTGTAGAGGGAGGTGACCATACCCCGATGCTCGCGATCTACGGAGCCGGTAATGAGCGTATTCAGGCAGGGAAGCAATAGTCCGGTGCCGGCGCTGCTGAGCGCTGCGAAGCCGATTAACGCATACACACTGTTGTGGATGAAAGCAGCCGCGGCCAATGCCAAGCCCATCACGGATAAGCCGATGATCATGAGCCGGCGCATGAGTGCGCCGTTGTTTTTGATTTTGCGTCCGGTCAAGTAAGCTGTAATAACTAGGAATAGGAGCGGGATCGCGAGAACGCCCCCCTTAGCTACACCGTCAATATTGTAAGGAGCTTCTTCAAGGACATCAGATAACCGGAACAGGACTCCGAACAGAATAAAGAGCCCCAGTGAACCGGAAACGAATGCGGAGATGAGCCAGCGCCCCTTCTCCTTGAAGACCTTTGCGATGCCCGCAATATACTGCTTAACCGGTGTTTTCTCTTTATTTTCTTTGGGCGGTTCTTTGATTAAGAACATCATGGCGAAGAATGACCCTGCACAGAATAATGGAAAGGCAAACAAAGGGGCATACCAAGCCATTAAGGCGAGCAGCGAACCGATGATCGGGCTTACGACCTTACCTGCGCCGTTCGAAGCTTCTATGAGCCCTAATGCTTCACTTTCACTGCCGTCCTTGTACATGTCACCTACAAGTGCCATTGCGATTGGGGAAGTGCCGGCAGCACCGATTCCTTGAAGCGCGCGTGCCGCAATAAGCAGCCAATAGGCATGCATAACTGCTCCGATGCCTGCCACTATCCCTGCTATTCCATAGAGAGCGAGAGAAGGCAGAATGACGGCTTTACGCGTGAAACGATCCGATAAGTATCCGGAGATCGGGATGATGAGGCCGGCTGCCACCGAAAACAACGTAATGACAAGACTTGCTTGAAATCCTGAAATGCCAAGCTCCTTCTCCATATCCGGCAAGATCGGGACGAGCATGGAGTTGCCTAATACGAGGACGAGCGGGACAGTTGCGAGCGCGCAGTATTGCAGCCATTTGCCCTTGCCCTGTTCACCTTGATCAGCCTTATTCTTGCTGCCGCCGCTCGAACCGCTTGTGCGCAGCTTGCCTGGGTTCCTTGCGGCCCATCCGGATTTAGTTGCTTGTTTCATTAGAACAGCTCCCATGGCGAAATTGTGTCATCTCGACGGTAATGTTCCCACGAACTTGAGCATCCATTCCCAAGCGTGGTAACATGTAGGGAGGTTGTCCGAAACAGATATTGCATAGAAGAAAGAAGGCGCAAGGATGAAACGTTCGATCGTGCTGATCGTCATCGTGCTGGTATTGGCCGGTGCCGCAGTCTACCAAAATAGAGGAAAACATAACGAAGCGCTTGCCGCTTCCAGCGACATGCTGCCCAAGCCGGGCTATACGGCCCCCACACTTGAGCTTCCTGACTTAACAGATCAGGCAACACCTATCGGCGGTAAACGCGAGAAACTGCTTATGGTGAATTTCTGGGCTTCGTGGTGCTGGCCTTGCGAGATGGAGGCGCCTGATATGCAGGCACTTTCGGAGAAATATGGCGATAAGCTGGAGCTCTACGGCATTAATGCAACAAGCTTGGATAAAGAGCGTCAGGCAAGAGAGTTTGTCACGGAGCAGAAGCTTAAATTCCCCATTCTGATGGATCGGGACGGCAAAGCGACTGACTTGTACAAAGTGAACACATTCCCTACGACCCTCTTGATTGACAGCAACGGAATTGTGAGAGAGCGGATAGGCGGGGTTATTTCCAAGAGCAAGTGGGAAGCGATTATCGACAAATGGATTGATGTTCAAGAAGAGCAGCATACAGGCACATAACTACTACCGCAGCGTAAAATAAAGAACGCCGTATCCGCCAATTATGGCGGATACGGCGTTCTTGCCGTTTAGTGATTAACCAATCCGAACTGTTCGCGAGGCTCATCCATGGCATTATCGATCTTGGACATATTGAGCAGTGCATAACGGATGCTGTCGACCAACGCTTCCCAGCTCGCTTCAATTACGTTGTTCGAGACGCCGACCGTGTTCCAAGTATTCTTGAAGTCGGTGGATTCCATTAAGACACGGACTTTAGCAGCCGTTGCGTCCTTCTCATCGATGACCCGAACTTTATAGTCGGAGAGGTGGAAGTCGTTTATGCTTGGGTAGAACTGCTCCAGTGATTTGCGAAGCGCATTGTTAAGTGCATTAACCGGACCATTGCCCTCAGCCGCCATGTAGACGGTTTGATCGTCAACTTTCACTTTTACGATCGCTTCGGCATTCATTCCGTTGCCGTTTGTTTTCTCCACGATCATTTTGAGAGATTCCAGTTTGAAAATTTCTTTCATTTCGCCAAAGGCATCACGCAGCAGCAGCTCGAGCGATGCATCGGCACCTTCGAATTGGTAGCCTTGATGCTCAAGGTCTTTGATTCGTTCCATGATTTCTTTGGTCTTGTCGTTATTGGCGTTAATATCAAGTCCGAGCTCTTGAGCCTTGGAGATGATATTGCTTTGACCGGCAAGTTCAGAGACGAGTACACGCTGCTTATTGCCAACCAGTTCAGGGCGAATATGCTCGTACGTCTTAGAGTCTTTCATGATCGCGGAAACGTGAATGCCGCCTTTATGTGCGAAAGCAGCGTTACCGACGTAAGGCTGTGCAACAGGCATGTGAACATTCGCGATCTCGCTAATGTAGCGGGCTGTTTTCGTAAGGGACTGAAGTTGATCATCACTCACGCAGCGATAATTCATTTTGATTTGAAGATTCGGGATGATCGAGCACAGATTCGCGTTGCCGCAGCGTTCGCCATAACCGTTGATTGTTCCTTGCACCTGACGGGCACCGGCCTGTACAGCAGCTAAAGTGTTAGCTACGGCAAGCTCGCAGTCGTTGTGCGTATGAATACCGATCGGAGCGTTAAGCTCCATTCGGATGCGTGTAACGATATCATGTACTTCGGATGGCAATGTGCCGCCGTTCGTGTCGCAAAGCACGATCCAATCCGCGCCTGCATCTTGCGCTTTGCGCAGTACGGAGAGTGCATACTCAGGGTTATGCTTGTACCCATCGAAGAAATGCTCCGCATCGAAGATGGCTTCAACGTCATTGCGTTTAAGGAAGGCAAAGGAATCGTAAATCATTGCCAGGTTCTCTTCAAGCGTCGTCTGCAGAGCGGTATGTACATGGAAATCCCATGACTTGCCGACCAGCGTAGCAGCAGGAACACCGGACTCAACAATTCGCAGCAGGCTGCTATCTTGCTCTGCCAAAGAATTCTTGCGCCTTGTGCTGCCGAAAGCGGTGATCTTAGCACCCAGCTTCAAATGCTTGACACGTTGAAAGAACTCGATATCCTTGCTGTTGCTGCCTGGATTTCCGCCTTCAATATAATGAACGCCAAGTAAATCAAGCTTCTGGGCAATTTTTATTTTGTCGTCTGCGGAGAGGCTGATTCCTTCGCCTTGCGTGCCATCTCTCAGCGTAGTGTCGAAAATGGAGATTGTGTTTGCCATCATTTTCAGAAGCCCCCTTCACTACTAATCCTATGCGTAGTCATAATTTTTTATTATAGCATTACTTGTCCAGTGCGTAAATGTTCGGTTGCGGTCACCGAAAAGCCGCGAGTTGACTGGCTCTATCGGCAATTGTATGCTGAGGTTAGAAGCAAATTTAGCGGAATAGGAGGAAGTCAGTAATGTCCACGGATCATCAGAAACCGGCTGCCAAGAACCGTATTATTTTGCACTTAGACATGAATGCATTCTATTGCTCGGTACATGAAGCGGAAGAACCGCATCTATATAAAGGAAAGCCTACAGCAGTCGCCGGCAGTGTGGAGCTGCGCAAAGGCATTATTGTCACTTCTTCCTATGCGGCCCGCAAGCAAGGGGTGAAGACGGGGATGACGGTTCGCGAAGGCATGCGCCGCTGCCCGGATTTGATTCTCATTCGCCCTGATTTTGATCTGTACCGCACTTATTCGCGCGGGTTTATGTCGATCGCCAGGCAATATACGCCTTTAGTTGAAGCGATGTCCATCGATGAATGCTATTTGGATATTACAGGTTCCTCCGCATTCGGAGAACCGCTGGAAATTGCGCATGCCATTCAGGATCGAATCCGTAATGAATGGAATCTTCCATGCTCGGTTGGTGTAGCGCCGAATAAGCTGCTGGCCAAGATGGCCTCCGATATGCAGAAGCCTAACGGGTTCACCGTGCTGCGTATTCGCGACGTTCCGAAGCTGTTGTGGGATAAACCCTGTGACTCGCTGTTCGGTATCGGCAGGAAGACGGCAGACAAACTATTGAAACTGAATATACGCACAATCGGGCAACTGGCGGAAGCCGATGAAGTCATGCTGACGAAGCATTTTGGCGTACTTGGTACATGGATGAAGTCCGCTTCGTATGGGTATGATCATGCACCGGTTAATGCAGCCAGAGAACGTAACAAATCGGTCGGTCATACGACGACACTGCCCAAGGATGTGAAGGAACGCACGGAAGTGCATCGTATCCTGCTGAATTTGGCGGATCAAACCGGGCGCAGAATGCGCCATCAGAAGATGATGGCATCCACCGTTCAAATCGTCATCCGCAGACCGGATATGACCACTGTAAGCAGATCGATTACACTTCCTGTACCGACAGATTCCGCTGCAGATATTCATAAAGAAGCTTGTAAACTATTCGATAAACATTGGCCGCTAGGCGAGCCTGTCAGACTACTGGGAATTACACTGCAGAATCTATCTTTGCAGGATGAAACGGCCGTTCAGCTAGACTTGTTCGAATTTGAAGAACAGCCTCGCAAGGCTGCTTTAACAAAGGCTATGGATATGCTTCGCGATAAGTTTGGCGAGGATGCCGTACTGACAGCAGGCATGCTTGGAGACGATCCTTCGGCATTAATTCGTAACAAACGAATTAGAGGGACATCCTTGCAAACTGACGAGCATATGTTATATAGTGATGAGTGAGGGTTGTTCGCTAAAAAACCACACAATCGTAAGTTTCTTGGCTTACAATTAATAGGAGGGAATACGATGTCGAAGTTTACTTGGGTTGAAAAAGATACGTGCATTGCTTGCGGAGCATGCGGGGCAACGGCACCGGACATTTACGACTACGACGATGAAGGTCTAGCAGAGGTTATTTTCGGCAGCGACGGTAACCACGGCAACACAGAAATCCCATCGGATTTATATGATGATTTGCAAGACGCGGCAGACGGCTGCCCGACGGATTCCATCAAAATCGCAGACACAGCTTTTAACAACTAATTCTGCTAAATATGAACGAAGAATAATCCCATTTCTTGTTTCGACAAGAGGTGGGATTTTTCTTGTTGTTTCGACATGTTTATATTGCCATATCTTCTGAAAGTGAACTAGAATAGAAGGAAGATTACTAGGAAAAATTTACTGATTTTTGCGGAACTAGGGGGAAAATATGCTTAGGCGAAAGTGGTTGATAACAACAGCCGTAGGGCTGCTGATCTGTTTGTTCTGGTCGTTTCTAAGCAGTTTGGGAACAGGCGGCACACTGGGGCAGGTAGAGTCCGTTTTGCAAGATAAGATCATGCAGAAAGCAGATGCGGATCGTGCGCCGAATGTGAACATCAAGCTTATCAAAATCGACCAGGCCTCGCTCGACAATTTAGGACAATTTCCATGGGATCGCGGACTCTATGCACAGCTAATCTCGATGTTAGCTGAAGCGGGTGCCAAAGCAATCGCGCTGGACGTCGTGCTGGCCGAGCCGGGGAATGATCCGGAGAGCGACAAGCTTATGGCGGAGACGATGAAGAAGTACCCCAATGTCATTTTACCTGTCGTATTTAACTTCAAGGCCAGACAAGATGAGGCCGGTGAGCTTGAGACGGAATCGATTTCCTATCCTGCCGAAACGATCGGAGCAGGGGCTGATCAATTAGGACATATCAATGTCCTGCAGGATAAAGACAGTACAGTTCGTAAGCTTACGATCGGTTTGAAGGATGATCAAGGTCATGTGATTCCGGCGTTCAGTGTAAAGTTGGCTAATTATTTGCTGGATCAAGAGCATCAGATCGTATGGAATGAGGACAAGAAAGAATGGTATCGCGGGGAGCAGCGAATTCCGGCGGACAGTCGCAACCAGATCGCCACGGAATTCTACACGGAGCCTCGTGAAGAGATGAGCCTTGCAACAGGGTATGATTCGCAATCCTTCTTCGATGTGCTGTCAGGCAATATTCCAGCTGATTACTATCAAGGTGATGTTGTTCTGATCGGACCATTCGCAGCCGGCTTGCAGGACGAATACTTTACTCCGCTCAGCACGACGCTGAAGATGTACGGGGTTGAGATTCACGCGAACATGATTCAATCGCTGGTTGCCGGTAAATTTTCGACGAAAGCAAGTCCGGTTGTGAACTACGTATTAATCATTCTGCTGACGCTCCTTTCAACACTATTGTTTGAACGGTTTACCGGTGGCAAGGCGTTTGCGGTATATGGATTGCTTGCAGTTGTGCTTATATTGGCATGGATCGAGCTCTATCAGCTGAAATCCTTATTTATTACGTTTACATACCCGTTCTTGGCCTTAACAACGGTCTTTATATGGTCCGTCGTCAATCATTATGTTGCGGAACGAAGAGAACGCAGCCGAGTCACGAATATTTTCGGCCGATTCGTACCGCGAACGGTCGTGGATGAAATGCTCGCATCCGGTGAGGAAGTGACCGTAGGCGGTCAACGCCGCGACATCAGCGTTATATTCGTCGACATTCGCGGATTTACCCCAATGTCGGAGAAGTTGGAGCCGGAGCAGGTCATTCAAGTGCTCAATGAATACTTGGATATATGCACGAAGGCCGTGTTCAACTGGAACGGTACGTTAGATAAGTTTATCGGAGACGGTGTTATGGCCATCTTCGGCGCACCGATTTCGCAACCGAACCATCCTGAGCTCGCTGTTCGTGCGGCACTGGAGATGAAGCGCCAATCGGCCGAGCTCGAGGAACGATGTCTGCGTGAGATCGGTGTTCCCGTTCGTTTCGGCGTCGGTGTAAACAGCGGCCCTGCTGTCGTCGGCAATATCGGCTCTCAGATGCTGCGACTTGACTATACGGCGATAGGGGACACCGTGAATCTGGCGGCGCGACTGGAAGCCAACGCGAAGCCGGGGCAAATTCTGATCAGTGAAGAAACACTCGCTCGGGTGAAAGGGAAGTTCATTACGCAATCCATAGGCGAAGTGAAAGTGAAGGGGAAAGAGCTGCCTGTCCTAGTTACGGAAGTGTTAGGCGAGGCTGATGAACATTCCGAATTGGTTACGACGAATAATGAAGCGATCATGAATGATCAGCTGAAAGGGAGAGTAGGAACATGATCAGCACCAACTACCGCAGGCTGCTCACGATGTTATGCTTGCTGCTCGCGCTCGGGCCGGCATCGCTTTTTGCAGGTGCCGGTAAGGCTTCAGCTCAAGTGATGCGCGTAGCCATCGTAAATTCGATGAAAGGTACCGTTACGGTACTTAAATCAGGCGGAGCCAAGCCATTCGCGGCGTTCAAAAACATGAGCTTAAATGAAGGCGACCAAATTGCCACAAGTAATGATGGAAACGTGGTACTCCAGCTGGCGAGCGATGAGGCAGATAAGGATAGCGTTACGATCGGTCCAAGCTCGCAAGTTACATTTACGAAGCTCAAGGAATCCAGTGGCACCAAAACCAAAATGAGTGTGTGGGCGGGCTCGTTGTGGGTGAAAGTGAAATCCGTATCCAATGCGAATGATCAATTTGAAGTGGAAACGCCAACCTCGATCATGGGTGTGCGCGGAACGCAGTTCTTTGTCGGCGTCAATCCGAGAACGGGTTTGACGAGCGTGTTCTTGGCAGCAGGTGTTATTGAGGCGATTACAGGCGGAATTCGACTTGAGGCAGATGGAGAGACGGAGCAAGATGATACCGTCACCTTGTATCCGACTCAGCAGCTTGATGAAGCAAACACTGCGGACGGAGAAGGGCTGATGACATCCGTTTCGATTATGGATATTACAAACTTCATTAATAATGCTTCTCCGGACATTATCAAAGCCATCCTAGAGGACGCAGCTAATATTCGCAAGGAGCAAGATGAAATGCTGAAGAAAGCCGAAGACAGTCTAAATGGTCCGGCGAGCAAGGATAATTTCGGGGGAACGATTAAATCAGCTGAGGATCTCCAGGCTGCGACCGATAATCTGACGAACTTGTTGTCGATTATGGCTCGTGAAGCGGTGAATCTGAAGAAGGTCGATTCGTCTGTGATCGATCAGATCAATAAAGATGCCAAAGAGAAGCTGCTGGACCTCGACACTGCCGCAGAGCTGAAGCTCTCTGAAGCGGATAAGCTGAAGCAGAAAACAGCAGAAGAGCTCAAGGAGAAGCAGAAGAAGCTCGGCGAAGCCAAAGAGAAGCAGCTTCAGGAACAGAAGGAAAAACTAGCTGAGGCCGTAAAGAAGGCAAAGGAGCAACAGGCGAAGATAGCCGAAGAGAATCGGAAGGCATTGGACGAGCTTACCAAGAAGCTGGAGCTGCTCTACTTCGAGAAGCTGACTAAGGCCGAGCAGGATAAGTTTAATGCAAGCCGCGGAGAGATCGAGAAAGCGCCGATTAAAGAGGATAACAAAGGCAGCAATAACAGCGGTATTCCAACAACAACAAATGCGCTTGCCAGCTTGAAATTCAGTCAAGCTGCATACGCTACCTCGCCGCTTATTGTTTCGGGTTCTAACGGAGCAGTCGATCTCGAACTTGAGTTTAGCGGTTTTAGCGATTCTCGCAAAATCAAAGGGTATCAGATTGAGATCCAATATGATTCTTTAGCTGCAACTTTCAATACGAGCAGCTTTGATGGTGGTTCAACTTCGCTGAACTACCGTTCCGGTGGAGGCGGCTTCGTAGTAGAGCCTGAAGGACAGCAAGTATCAGGCGCAAATAGTGTAGACGACTTCCGGATCCTGGAAGGCGAAACCAGCAATACGTTAGTTTATACGGTGGCGAAATTCTCAGGCGATTCGGTTCAAATCATTAATGCCACATCGGTGTTGAAGCTGCCGTTCCTGGTCAGAGCGATACTGCCTGCTAATGAAGAGATTGGCCCAGATACAATGGCAACGCCGGTTCATTTCCGGATCAAGTCCATTACCGCTGTTGATGCAGCCGGTGTTCCGGTGGCAACGGTTAAAGGGCCGGAGTTAACGCTCCAAGTTAAACCCGCCAATAATTAACGTAAGGGGAAAAGCATCTCATGATCAATAAACAGAATACCGCTGCGCTAACGCTTGCCGCGGCAGTGCTGCTTGGTTCATTCAGCGGCAGCGTAAATGCTGCTTCGTCCACGGCTGATACCGTGCTTAGTAATAAACCGCTTTATGAGGTGTATACGGCAGCCGGCACGGGTGCTTCTGAATTGACAAATGGCAAATCCGCCGCTGCAGCATTTCGTGAACCGACCTCACTGCTATACGATTCCGGCGCAGATGCCTTTCTGATTGCAGATTCCCGTAATCAGAATTTGCGTGTTGTGACACCATCGCAGACTGCAACAGCAGCTGGGATATACATCGGAGACGATGAGCTTCACTCACCGATTGGAAGCTTGCTTGATGGTTCCGCGGCAGAAGCTGCATTTAATCGTCCCTCCGGTTTGGCTGAAGATGCGAGCGGTGCCGTGTATGTTGCAGATGCCGAGAACCATGCAATCCGCAAAATTACGAATGAAGGCAAAGTAATAACGATTGCAGGGAATGGAGTTATGGGTTTGGCTGATGGTAATGGTGAAGCAGCTCGCTTCTATCATCCATTGGATGTAGCCGTTACGGGCGATGGTGTCATTTATGTAGCAGATACACTGAATCATGTCATTCGTCAAATTAAAGCAGGTAAAGTGACGACATTGAACGCGGCTTCGGCACGTATTGTCGAGTATTTCCCCGGCGTAGTTGAAGGAGTCGGGGATTATGCGGACGGTCCGCTCAGTAAGGCTAAGTTCAATGAACCGAGCGGCCTTGCTTTAGATGCGAAAGGCAATTTATACGTAAGTGATACAGGCAATAATCGCATTCGTTATATTGATTTCAAAACGCAGACGGTTACAACGGTTGCAGGTGGCATAACGGGTACCGCTGTCAACTATGAATCCAATGCCCCCTATTCATTAGGCGGGTATGCGGATGGAAAGGCAGCGAGTGCGAAGTTTCAAACACCTCGTGGTTTGACCGTTACGCCTGAGGGCGGCGTGCTTATCGCGGACTCGCTTAATCATGTTATCCGTTATTTGAATCATGGTGTGGTCACAACGGTTGCGGGTACGCCTGGCGAAGAGGGCAGAACCAGCGGAATTGCGGGAAGTGCGACGCTTAATCGGCCGACCGATGTGGTTTGGATGGGACAAGGCGCATTCGCAATTGCCGATGCTGGAAGCAACACGGTAAGAGTTGTGGTACCCTATGCGGTTCCGGAGCAAGTGAAGGCAGATGGAAGCATCCATTTGCTCTATCATCAGAACGTGCTGGACGCCGATGTGGCGCCGATCATCAAGGCTGGAACAACGTTCGTACCGCTTCGAGTGTTAACGGAGAAGCTTGGTTTCAAAGTGAAATATGCAGGCGGGTCGGCTGTTCTGGAGCTTAATGGTGTCAGCTATACGGTGAAGAGCGGTTCAGCTCAAATCATGAAGAAGCGTTCAAGCGGAGCAGCTGAAACATTGACCCTTCGCTCGGCAACATTCACGTCTGACAGCAGATTATTCTTGCCGGTCCGCTTCTTCGCGGAGGAGCTTGGACTTGATGTACAATGGTTATCCGATGCTCAGGCGGTACTGCTGCGTGATAAGAAGTTCTAGGGTAGTTACATTAAAATTTTCACAAAAAAGCTGTGCGGTGCAAACCGTACAGCTTTTTTTGCCGATATAGTAGCTACAACAGTTTGAATAACCGGAGGTTCAGTTTCATGTTCGAGGATCAGAATGATAAATCCTATTTGAAGCGCTACGTACAGAACCATCCAACTAACCGAATGGCGTGGTATCTACTAGGCAAACAATATATGGAAGAAGGCAAGGACAAGAAGGCCAACTACTGTTTTCTGCAGTCGGGCAGCGTGTATGAAGCCTATGAACGCAAGCAGCATGAGCTGGCTCATGATCCGAGCGTTATCCTGGAGCAGTGGAACAAGAAACGAAGGAATAGGCGGCTCTTGTTCCGCATCTCCGTTGCTTCCGTCCTTTTTCTTGGGATTGTACTGGCAGCACCTTTCGGCATGGCTAAAGATGAGGCAGAACAAGATCGCGGCAATGACCATGTAAATCAGGCGGCAACTACTGAGAAGGGGCTCAATGTTTCCTTCATTAAACCAGCAGGGCAGAAAACATTGGGAAATGCACTGGGTACTCTATTATCCGGCGAAGGAAGTACCTCGCAAGCAGGATTAGCGGTTATGCTGCAGCAGGACGGGAAATGGCGCAAATGGACCGGGAAGACGCGGATATTGGCTGAGGCGAAGCGGGACGGGAAAGCTGATGCTGCAGCAGTTCGACTCCTGGACGGTCAAACCTGCGATTGTCAGCCGGGAAATGCATCCGCAGCCTACAAAGCTTACGGCGAGTGGAGCCGTGAGCAAGAAATGCGCTGGACGCTGGCGAGTGCGATTACACACTATCACGAACGAACGAAATCTTGGCCTTCCGGCATGGATGATCTGACCCGCTCTTATCCGAATAATGTCCTGTCCGGAACATCACCGCAGATGAAGAAGCTATTCCCTGGGCTGCTGCAGGCAGCGAAGGAACGATCGGCCGATAAACCCGCAAGTGATGGGGCGAATTCAAGTGGAGGAAAAGCAGGAAGTGGAAGCTCCAATTCCACTTCGGCCTCGCAATCCGCGTCTTCAAGTTCCTCTGAGACGCGACTCTCCGATGAACCATTATCCATTATTGTAGATAAGGACAGTCATCAGCTTGCCGTCGTCTCCGGCGATGTTATTGTACGCAGCTATACAGTGGGTCTAGGTGGGAAGAAGACACCATCAGGTCAGTTCTTCATCAGCGAGAAAGTGAAAAATCCGAATGGTCGCGATGACAGCGAATTTGGCAGTCGGGGCATGACGCTCTCCAATACCCTTTATGCGATTCATGGTACGGATGAACCGGAAAGTATCGGGAAGGATGAGTCGCATGGCTGCGTGCGGATGAACAAGAAGGATCTGGAGGAGCTATATGATCTGGTACCGCTCGGAACTAAAGTAGAAATAAAAAGCGATGTTCTTCCCGGCGCTGCGACTCCGGCTGCTGAGCGTTTCCGCTTGAAGCCGGTGCAGGACGAGACGAACACCGCTGTTGTTTATCGCTGGTTAACCTAGTTATTATCAAGAATTAGCAGTACAGCCATCACGATGACGACAACACTGAAAATTGATCCAATCCAAACGAGCGCCTTCTTATTGATTTGTTCTTTAGGCTTGCTCTTCATAATGGGAGGTCTTTTCTTGGCTTGGCTCACGCGGATCAACCTTTCTTTTACTTTAAATGGGTTTGTACCTATATTGTAATCGTTTTCTTGCCCAGATACAACTACTCCACCGCTTGTAAATAAGAGGCTTGCACGCAGGAAAGCCGCGGCAGGCTCTTTCTTTTTCCCTTCTAACACGTTAAACTGTTCGGTAGAGCTAACACGAAGAACGGAGTGAGTTACGTTGTTGTATTCAAAATTGGCCAAGCCTTATTTCTTCCGAATGGACCCCGAGAAAGCCCATCATATGGTCATTGATGGCCTTCATACCGCAAGCCGTGTACCGGGAATACCGGCACTGATGCGTGGGATGTACGGTGTACCGGAAGCAAAGGAGCTTGAAGTCGATCTGTTTGGCCTGCATTTTGCCCATCCGATTGGACTAGCTGCAGGACTGGATAAGAATGCAAAGGCTGTCGATATGTTTGCCAATATCGGCTTCGGATTTGCAGAGGTAGGAACCGTAACACCCAAAGGGCAGATCGGCAATGATCTCCCGCGTTTGTTCCGGCTGCCTTCCGATGAAGCGCTGATTAACCGAATGGGCTTCAATAATGAAGGTGCAGCTGCGATGGCAGCAAGATTGGCACTGGATACGAACAGACGGATACCGATAGCCGTTAACATTGGCAAGAACAAAACAACACCGAATGAACTGGCTCACGAGGATTACCGTGCTTGCTTGCAAGCCTTATATACATATGGCGACTTCTTTGTCGTCAACATCAGTTCGCCGAACACTCCGGATTTACGGGCACTGCAGCATGGCGATGAATTGCGACTTCTATTATCGACCGTAATGGAAGAAATGGCTGCTCAAGCGAAGAAGAACGGCGGTACTCGCAAGGCGGTTCTGGTCAAAATAGCGCCGGATATGACGGACGAGCAGCTCGGCTATACAGTCGATACGATTAAAGCGAGCGGCGTGAACGGCATTATCGCTACAAATACGACAATTAGCCGCGATGGCCTGCAGCATTCGAATGCTAAGGAAACCGGCGGCCTAAGCGGCAAGCCGTTGAAGGACCGATCGACGGAGGTTATTCGCGAAGTATATCGACAAACCGGCGGCAAACTGCCTATTATTGGTTCAGGCGGCATCTTTACTGCTGCAGATGCATACGATAAAATTCGCGCAGGTGCAAGTCTTGTTGAAATCTATACGGCACTCATTTATCGAGGGCCGGAATTGCTGCGTGAACTTGCGGACGGGCTAAAGGATGCCTTGCGCCGAGATGGATTTAAATCAATTAATGAAGCAGTAGGAGCAGATCATCGGTCTTAGACAGGAGGCGGCCGGATGGACGGTAGAGACTGGGGACTTTTTTTGCAGCCTTACGAGCAAGCGGTAGAAGAATTAAAGGTGAAGCTGAAGACGCTGCGCACCGAACTGAAGAACAGGGAAGCTTATTCGCCGATTGAGTTTGTAACCGGTCGGGTTAAACGAATCTCCAGCATATTGGAGAAGGCGAAGCGGTTGTCGGTGCCAATGGAGAATATCGATACGGGTATTGAAGATATAGCGGGGATCCGCATTATGTGCCAATTCGTCGATGATATTCATCGTGTAGCGTCATTTATTCGGTTACGCAAAGATTTGAAGCTTGTTTATGAGAAGGATTATGTTACGAATTTCAAAGACAGCGGTTATCGAAGCTACCATATGATTGTGGAGTACCCGGTTCAAACGGCAATCGGGCTCAAGCATGTACTGGCTGAGATTCAAATACGGACGCTGGCTATGAATTTCTGGGCGACGATTGAACACTCGCTCAATTATAAATATAAAGAGAGCTTGCCGGATGAAGTGCGCGATCGTCTGAAGAAAGCTGCTGAAGCGGCATCTGTGCTGGATACGGAAATGTCGAGCATTCACAAAGAAATTCTTAACGCTCAGCGGGAGTTTGAAGAGAAATCGAATATGGTATCAAGCGTGCTTAGCGACATTCAGGAGCTCTATTTCTTCCATCGTGTTCGTGAAGCCGTGCAGTTCCAGCTGCGGTTTAACGAGCTGTGGGAGCAGGAAGACGCCTACGGTATCCGGATGCTGTCTGATGAAATTCGTACAGCGATCAATCGGGCGAAGAAAGGCGGCACGAACTAAGTGGGAACGGATCATAAGTATGATGAGCGGTTCGTACACTTTGTCGTGTTGTTTAATGTAGACGAGGATTATTTTGAATGCCATGAAGTGATGGAGGAACTGTGGCTCGAGGAGGGCCGCAATGTCCTCTATCAAGGGCTTCTGCAGGCGGCAGTTGGTCTGCACCACTTCCGCAATGACAATTTCTCCGGCGCGGTAAAGCTGTTCACGCAGGCGGAGAATAAGCTTGTCCATTATCCGGACGAGCTGATGGGATTGGACTTAAAGCAGCTTCGGGCTGATATCGCAACCAGTTTGGAACCGCTTCGTACGTGGCTGGAGCAGGGGACTGCGTCTTCCGGCGAGTCACCGCCTGCCTTTTCTCCTTTCCGCCTCGTTGTGCTCGATGCTCAGCTGCGTGAACTTACGAAAGCGCTTGCGGAAATTCCGATTGAAAATCGTCTTCATGGAGAGGATTAATAAATGATTGATGTTCAAGGGTTAACGAAGGTGTACCGCGTTCACGTCAGGCAGCCCGGCTTTGCTGCATCTCTTCGAAGCTTGTGGCACAGGGAATATCGTGAGGTGCGTGCGGTTGACGGAATCGATTTTCATATCCCGGAGGGACAAATTGTTGGTTTTCTTGGGCCGAACGGGGCGGGCAAAACAACGACAATGAAGCTGCTAACAGGTCTTCTGCATCCCACTTCGGGTCAGATCAAAGTAGGCGGCTTTATTCCGTTTCAGCAGCAAAATGCGTTTAAGAAACGAGTGAGCCTCGTTATGGGGCAGAAAAGTCAGCTAATCTGGGATATTCCGGCTTCTGAGACATTTCTGATTCACAAGGAAGTCTACGACATTGCACCTGCAGATTACCGCCGGCGGATTGATTATTTTACGGAAATGCTCGATCTATCGGCGGTGATTGATAAGCCTGTACGGCAGCTGTCACTCGGGGAGAGAATGAAGTGCGAGTTAGTCGCTGCCTTGCTGCATCGGCCTGATCTGGTGTTTCTCGACGAGCCGACGATCGGACTTGATGTGAATATGCAGGAAGCGATGCGCAGGTTCATCGCTTCGTATAACCGCGAATATAAAGCAACGATTCTACTGACCAGCCACTATATGGCAGACGTCTCTGCGTTATGTGAGCGGGTGCTGGTCATTAACCACGGCAAGCTGCTCTATGATGGGGCGATTAGCAAGCTCATCGATCGGTTCTCGCCTTATAAACGGATTGCTCTCGTATTAGGTGATCCGGTAGCGGCTGAAACGGTTGAGGCGGCGGTACATAGCGGCGGTGGAAGGCTAGTATCGTATGCATACCCGCAGCTCGAAGTGGAAGCGCCGCGAGAGGATGTAACCGGCTTATCCGCTAAGCTGCTCACCTCGCTGCCGGTTGTCGACTTGACGATCGAGGATCCTTCCCTGGAATCGGTCATCGGGATGGCCTATGCCAAAGCTGAAGACCCGCAGCGGCAGGAGCAGGTTCATCTGCCAAAGGAGATTGGTGTATGATGCTTGCGGCAGGGGCTTTCTGGCGTAAGTATGCGGTCGTCTTCAAGGCGGATTGGGCAATTATGATGGCCTATCGCAGTGAGAGTTTGATCTGGATGTTCGGTGCGTTCGTACAGCCGCTCGTAAGCTTGGCGGTATGGACATCACTTAGCGGCAGCGGCTCCATTGCCGGGTACCGGGCATCCGATTATGTGCTCTATTTCTGCGCGGTGCTGGTCGTAGACCGTCTCACGCGATCATGGGATGTCTACGAACTGGATAATGATATCCGGCAAGGCACATTCTCCGGCAAGTTGCTTCGGCCTTTTCATCCGATTCATTGGAGTATAAATGGGAATCTCGTTTACAAAGTATTTTTCGCGGCACTCATGATCCCGTCCTGGCTTGTTCTTGCCCTATTCGTTCCTTCGATGCGTACGACAGTGGGACTTGGGACGTTCGGTCTGGTGCTGCTAGCCATTGCGCTTTCATCGGCATTGCGGTTTCTGATCGGATATATGTTCGGCTTGCTCGCGTTCTGGAGCAATCGAGCAACGGCGGTATATGCCTTATATGAAGGCGTTCATCTGTTTCTATCCGGCCGAATCGCACCTCTGTCCATGTTTCCGGATTGGGTTGCTTATGCGGCCAAATACTTACCTTTTTATGTAACGGTGGCGTTCCCAGTCGATTTGCTTACAGGTCGATTGCAAGGTGAGCCGCAGCAAATCATAGTTGGATTTGCACAGCAGCTAGGCTGGCTCCTCGCATTGCTGCTCTTGTTCCGTGTCATGTGGCGGCAAGGACTTAAACGATACGGCGCGTCGGGAGGATGATGGGGACATGAGGCGAGCTTATCGATTGTTTCGGACATTCTTCCACGCGTGTCTGGCAGAAGAATTTGAGTATCGGGCTAATTTCGCGGCAAACCTAGGCTCCACCTTGTTCTCGCTCGCGATGTCGATACTGACGGTCATATTATTCTTCTACCGTTCGCCTTCGCTTGGGGGTTGGTCCTTTGATGAGGTGCTTGCACTTCTTGGCGTATTCAATGCGCTGCATGGCTTCGTGGAGCTGTTTCTACAGCCGAATATGTCGCGTCTGGTCGCGCATATTCGCCAAGGAACGCTCGACTTCGTCTTGCTGAAGCCTGTAGACAGCCAATTCTTCGTCAGCTTCAGGCATCTCGTGCTGTGGCGTTTCGCCGATATTGGTTTAGGTCTTGGATTGACCGGCTACGCCGTGTGGCGGGTAATGGGTCTTCCCAGCATTGGTGGTGTAGTGATGTTTGGTTTGTTGTTCATAGCGTCTCTTGTCATTATTTATGCACTCTGGACTGGCATGATGGTGATGTCCTTCTGGGCGGTTAAGGTCGATAATTTGGCGTTCTTGTTCGGTTCGTTATTCGAAACATCACGTTATCCAGTCAGCGTTTATAAAGGCGCGCTTCGATTGGCACTCTTGTATGTCATGCCAATCGGACTCGTGACGACGGTTCCGGCTGAGGCATTGATCGGTCGTTTCGATGCCTCACACGCAATTGGCGCGCTGCTGTTGGCAATGGTGTTTCTACTGGCAGCTCGCATGTTATGGAAGCGGGCTTTAAGGGCTTATACGAGCGCCAGCAGTTAAGGTGTATAACTTGAGAATAGTCTCCGTTTGCGGCTGATAGCCGGCGGGGACTATTTTGTTTTGTTCGGAAGCAATGTGGCAGGTATTGGTCAAGCTAGCGGCTTTATTATACAATGGGTGAAGATAAAGCATGTTGGAGGCGTAAAGGGAATGGCGAAACGGATGCGGCTGGATAAGCTGCTGGCTAATATGGGATTTGGAACGCGCAGTGAAATTAGACGAGCTGTGAAGCTTGGCAGAGTGACCGTGGATGGTGCGGTGGTGAAAGATTTTGGCTTGCAGCTTGACCCGGAGGCAGCGGTAGTTCGTTTCGATGATGAAGAAGTCATCTATCGCGAGACGATTTATGTCATGCTGCATAAACCACAAGGAGTCGTATCTGCAACCGAGGACACGCGTGACCGTACCGTTATCGATTTACTGGATCCCGATGATCGGGTTTTGCAGCCTTTTCCGGTAGGACGGCTCGATAAGGATACAGAGGGATTGCTGCTGCTGACAAACGATGGGAAGCTGGCACATGATCTGTTATCCCCTAAGAAGCATGTACCGAAGCTATATGAGGCACTAGTACACGGTGACGTGGATGCGCGTGATCAAGCGGCGTTCGCTGCCGGCGTGACGCTTGACGATGGTTATGAGACAATGCCGGCTGAGCTTGTCATCGGTGAGAAGGAAACGAAGGAAGACGGTGTATACAGCCGGATTACGCTGACTATTCATGAGGGGAAATTTCATCAGGTCAAGCGGATGTTCGAAGCCGTCGGCAAGAAGGTGGTCTATCTTCGGCGCAATGCGATGGGACCGCTGCAGCTCGATCCTGAATTGCCTCTTGGCTCCTATCGTCTGCTTACAGAAGATGAATTATTGCAGCTGCAATCCGTCCATAAGAAGGCGGATGCATCAGAAGAATAACAAAGACAAAGAGAGGCTGACAACAGGATGGGAAAGATCAACTACGATATTATCGCACTGGATGTTGATGGAACGCTGTTAACGGACAATCATGTACTGACGCCTGCCGTAAGAGAGGCGGTTAGAGAAGCTCACGCGCGAGGCGCAGAAATCGTCTTATGCACAGGCAGGGGGCCGGCTAATGCGCTGCCTGTATTGGATGCACTTGGATTATCGGGTACGATGATTACTCATAATGGTGCTGCGACCATTGACGCGGCGCAGCGTAAAGTGCTGCATCAGTATAGCATTGACGCGTCTGAAGTCGCTCGGTTCCGCGATTATAGCTTGCAAGGCGGCCATCATTTTGACATTAATACCGCGTTTGATATGTTGGTCGAAGGAGTAAGCCCGGAGGCGGCGGAGATGTACCGAAAGTACGAAGCCAAGCCGGTCATGCGCGATCCGAAAGAACCGTTGCCGGATGGACTCGTTAAATTCACATTGTTCGGCGGCATCGAAGATCTCAATCTCATCGAGGCGGAATGGAATGGCTGGGAGCATGGGCTGCAGCATATCCGCAGCGGTGACTATTTCATTGATGTTCAGCACAAAGAAGCGAGCAAAGGAACGGCGCTGCGGAAGCTGGCCGAAGTGCGTGGTGTCGATCCAAGCCGGGTTATGGCAATTGGGAACTATTTCAACGATGTGGGCATGCTGAAGTTTGCGGGTCTCGGCGTTGCGGTTGCCAATTCACCTGATGGTGTAAAGGAAGCGGCGGATGTCGTTACTTTATCGAACGAAGAAGATGGCGTTGCCGCAGCATTGCAAACGTATGCGTTCGTATAACATGAAAAACCGTCGAAGGGGTTAAGCCCTTCGACGGTTTTTGCATAACAGATTGTGGCTATATTCCTACAGGATTAGTACATAAACCCGCGGGATACGATGACCAGCAGTATGAAAAGTACCAGGATTACGCCAGCAGAAGTAAAACCTCCGTGCATACCGGACATGCAATTTCCTCCCTTAAAGGTGATTTCCGTTGCCAAATGTTGCAACTTGTGGTTGGTTTTCTTGGCACTCGGTATACAGTATTGTATGAAATCTAAGGCACAGCGATTGGACAGATGCCCGCGTTCTCTCACAATTGGGCATTTGCCGTAGGTAGAATGTCTTTGGTTTAAGACAGCCATACCAGAGACAGATGAAGGCGTTATAATGCCTATAGACGTTTGCGGAATGGTCAAGTATGCTAGGAAAATCAGGTAATAAGTGGGAATGGGAGAAAAAGGTTTAGCTACTAAGAATGAGGAGTGAACATACGATTTGAATACGATTCGTACAGAAAAGCAAGCCGATTATGGAGCAGTACGGCAGGTGAATCTAGAAGCCTTCGACCAGAGGGAATATGAAGCGAAGCTTGTGGAACGAATTCGACTGTCGGAATCGTTTATCGATTCCTTATCCCTAGTTGCCGAATCTGCGCAGGGTATTATTGGCCATGCATTATTCAGTAAAGCTTACATTGTTGTCGGTGATACGAACCATGAAGTCATCGTGCTAGCGCCGATCGCGGTTCTGCCCGCGTTTCAGAAGCAAGGTGTTGGTAAGAAACTGATCGAAGAGGGCTTAACACGCTGCCGTGAGCTTGGATACCCAGGTGTGCTTCTTATTGGACATCCGGAATATTACCCTCGTTTCGGGTTTCGGCCTGCAAGTACTTTCGGACTTGTGCTCAAGCAATTTGAAGTATCGGATGAAGTGTATATGGCAGTAGAATTAACCGATGGAGCATTACAGGTATTACAAGGTGGAGAATTGAGATATCCTGATGCTTTCTTCGAAAACTAGCAGCAACCCGGTATTCATAAACGAGGTGACTTCGCAGTGGTAACTGTAGAGACGGAAGTGCTTATCGACGCACCAATTGAGGTGTGTTTTGACTTAGCGAGAGATATCGATGTACATACCCGTACCGTATGGCAGCATACGAAGGAGAAAGCAGTCGCGGGTGTAACCAGCGGTCCGATCGGGCTAAACGAGACGGTCACCTTCGAAGCTACTCACTTCTTTGTGAGACAGCGTTTGACATCGAAGATTACGGAATTTCGAGCTCCGTATTACTTTGTGGACGAGACGCAGCGCGGCGCTTTCAAGTATTTGCGTCATGAGCATATGCTTGAATCCCAAGAAGGCAAGACGCTTATGAAAGATAGACTAACCTTTGCCGCTCCGCTTGGTCCGCTCGGCTGGGCAGTGGAACGACTCGTATTGAAACGATACATGCGTCGATTCTTGGAGGATCGGAATCTTCAGGTGAAACGTATTGCAGAAGAGCGCAAGGGGTGAACAAAATGAACTTCACGTCCGGATTTGCTGATAACGAAGGTGTACGCATTCATTATTATGATTCAATCAACCAAGCAGACCCGGATTCTGAGCCCCTGCTAATTTGCCCGGGCCTATCGGAAACGGCAGAAGAATATGCGGATTTACTCGCATTTCTGCTGCCCAGACGATGTGTTGTCCTCTCGTTCAGAGGAAGGGGAAATAGCGATACGCCGGAGAGCGGCTATCATTTAGATGAGCATGTGAGTGATATCGAAGCTGTCATACATAAGCTTGATATACAGAAATTCCATCTGTTCGGTCATTCGAGAGGTGTCTCTTATGCGCTTGGCTACGCTGCCGCTCAGAATGAACACCATATTCGTTCATTACTATTAAGCGACTATCCACCGGAGCATCGTCAAATGCCAAGCGGCTGGGCCGACGACTATATCCATAATTATTTGATCCCGTTTCAGCGAACTTCGAATATACGAACAGAAGCGGTGCTGGGCATTCAACGCGAATCCAAGTCTGTCTCCCTCGACTCTCCATCTTTATTGCCGGCACTCATTTTGCGAGGGAAATTAGAAGGATCGCTCATTAACGATTCAGATTTGCAGCGCTATCATGACAAGTTCCAGCATCTTAAAGTCGAGGGATTTCTTCGCTCGGGCCATGATCTTATGGGTACCGAGAGGGACGGTTGTTACTTGGCGATTCGTGGTTTTGTGGATGCACTAGATGCAGTAAAGGGGTAAAATAGGATGCTTACGATTAGATTCGGTAACCGTGGTGACTTGGATGAAGCTGTGAGCTGGGATCGCCATACGCCAGCGCATATCCTGTCATGGAAGCTTGATCACGAGGATATTATTTTGGCAGAGCAGTTGAATGGATGTGTAGGCTACATGAAGCTGGAGCATCTATGGTCACAGTTTCCCTATATCGGTTTAATTAAAGTAAAAGAGGAGCTGCGCGGCAATGGAATCGGCATGCAAATGCTCCAATTCGCGCAAGCCCATCTCAAGCAGCAGGGAGCGGCGAAGCTTTATAGCTCTTCGCAAGCCGATGAACCCGCACCGCAAATGTGGCATCGCAAAATGGGCTTTACGGAATGCGGCATTCTGAGCGGCATCAATGATGGCGGCGTTGGCGAACTCTTTTTTGTGAAGGAGCTCTAACGACGGTGAGGGTTATGGAGGCGGTAATGTGAACGTTATTATAGTCATTTTACTCATTTTCATTGTTATCTTGTTAATTGAAATGAATAGCAAACTGCCGAAACGTCCGAAACGTGACCCGGGACAAGAAGTCTTGAAACGGGATCTGCGAGCAAGGAGAAAGCAAGAGCAAGAGGACCATAAATTATAGAGGTGATCCTATGGGCACAGCTTATTCATCCATTCTTCCCGAGCATGCCGAGTTTATCGCGAATCAGAAAATGTTCTTTGTCGGCACTGCCGCCACTGAAGGGCATGTGAATCTATCGCCCAAAGGTCATGATGCCTTTCGCATTTTGTCGCCTAATCAAGTGGCTTATTTGGACTTAACCGGAAGCGGGAACGAGACGAGTGCGCATCTGACGGCTACCGGACGAATCACCTTTATGTTCGTAGCTTTTGAAGGAAAGCCGCTTATTCTAAGGTTATATGGCACGGGACGTGTTGTTCTTCCAAGCTCCCCGGAGTGGGAGGAGGCATCAGCGCCGTTCCAGCTCTATCCGGGCTATAGGCAAATTATCGTGGCCGATATTGATATTGTGAAAACATCGTGCGGCTTCAGCATTCCGTATTATTCCTATGAAGGCGAACGGGATTTGCTTCTTAAATGGGCGGTCAACCAAGGAGAAGAGAAGCTGGTGCAGTATCGTGCCAACAAGAACAGTACCAGCATGGATGGCTATTTGACACCGATAGGGGTGGAGCTCTCGGCAGATGAAGAGTGATAACAGGAGTATCCAAAGCGATAGTCAGCTACAAGATGAAGTCAGATTGGTTGATGAGGCTGCGCTCGCGGAACAATTGAAGCTGATTTTGCGCGGGAACGAATCCTTGATGCGTGATCTTCAGCTCGTTTCGAGCTTGCAGCTTCCTCAAAGTTACATTGCAGCAGGTTACCTGCGTAATTTGGTTTGGGATTATCTGCATGAATATCCTTATCGGGCGACACATGACGATATTGATGTCGTCTACTTTGATCCAGAGCATCTCGATGAAGAGAAGGATCGCGAAATCGAGCGCCAATTAGTGAGCAGCACCGGTAATCCGAAATGGTCGGTCAAGAACCAAGCCAGAATGCATATTCGCAATGGTATTGAACCATATCTCTCAACTGAGGACGCGCTCATGCGCTGGCCGGAAACTGTCACTTCTATTGGCGCACAGCTGAATAATCGCGGTCAATTGGAGCTGTGCTGCCCGAATGGTTTATCCGATCTATTCAAGATGCAGGTGAGGCGAAGTCCCTATTTTGAAGATCATGCCTATTACTTGGAGCGTATTGAGCGGAAAGCATGGCGCACGCTATGGCCGAAGATAATCGTTGTAGATTGAGATAAATGGGAATCGGATGCTCAGAAGGTATGATTTTCGGTTACAATAAGAATAACTTTTAATATATACATCCAGATAGATACAGGGGTCTTACCAAATGAGCATGGTGATGAAAGGGATTATGATCGGATTATCGATTGCGGCTCCGGTTGGACCAATCGGCATCTTGTGCATGAAGAGAACGATTAATCAAGGGCGCCTGTATGGTGCGGTTGCCGGCTTGGGAGCGGCGACAGCCGATGGCATTTATGGGCTGATTGCTGCTTTCGGATTCGATGCGATTACTAGCGGGTTAGTCGCGCAGCAGATGTGGATTCGATTGATTGGCGGGTTATTTCTCTGTTATTTGGGGTATCAATCCTTACGAGCAAGTGCGGCAGATGCCAATGTGGAACCGCGAATGAGTCGCAATGCTACGGCTGCTTACATCACGACCTTCTTGCTAACCATTACGAATCCAATGACGATTTTGTCGTTCCTTGGAATTTTTGCAGGGCTCAACATCATGCAGTCTTCAACTGCGGACTCAGTAACACTTGTACTCGGGGTGTTTGCGGGCTCCATGCTTTGGTGGTTGTTGTTAAGTGCGATGATCGGCGCTATCAGACAAACGTTGAATGCTCGCGGGATGCGTGTGATTAATCGAATCTCGGCATTCATTCTACTGGCATTCGGGGTATATTCACTTTATCAGGTGTTCTCGTCGTAAGATTACGACACTTTCCATGTAAGCGAACAAAGCAACCCGAGGGATGATGGACGAATGAACAAACGAACTGTAACACTGCGGACGAAACACCTTATGCTGCGGATGATTGACGAATCCGACATGACGAAGGTCTATGATTTTGTCATGCGGAATAAAGAAGCGCTGATCCCGTGGGAACCAGCCAGAAGTGACGAATACTATACAATGGAGTTTCAGCAACAGCTTGTACAAAGCGATATACAAAGCATTCATAACGGACAAAGCGTAAAGTTCTGGATATGCTTGAATGATCAGCCGCATGGGAATCTCATCGGGACCGTCACGCTTAACAATATCGTCAGAGGGGCATTCCAATCCTGTCACCTAGGGTATCGGATGGACATTGCGGAACGCAGTAAGGGGTATATGAAAGAAGCGCTGGCCCATACGATTTCGTATGCATGGGAAGAGTTGAATTTACACCGCATCGAGGCGAACATTATGCCGCGCAATGCCGCTTCTCTCAAAGTAGTGGAACAGCTTGGTTTCAAGCATGAAGGGCTGGCGAAGGATTACCTCCGAATAAACGGGGAATGGGAGGACCATATTCATATGGTGCTGCTTAATCCTTACTGGGAGGAGCAATAACGGTTGTGCGAGAATGCAACTTAAGGGCATTCCAGTTGCAGCGGATTTCATGGTAAAATAGATTGCGTGTCTAAGTTGGATATATAGGAAGCGAAGGTATCGTAGAAATGCTCTCACTGATGAAATCTATGCATGAACATATAGCACGCGAGCTTGCGGTTCTGAACTCTAATCCGTATTTTAATGTCATTTCCAAAGATAAAGAACAGCTGACGGTTGAAGACATTGCTGCTGAGTTGAAGGATGCCGAAGATGTCGGGGCTGAGCGATATATCATTCGCGAGCAAGGAAACGATATTGGTATTCTTGAGTTTCTCATGAACAACCCTAAGGATTCCTGCACGTGGATCGGCTTGCTAGTTATTCATGGATCATACCAAGGGCGCGGTTATGGGAATGCAGCACTGGCTCTATTCGATTCCATTATGCGCGAACGCGGCGTGACTTCACACAGGCTGGGTGTATTGGCTTCGAATGCGGCGGCTCATGCTTTCTGGCAGCGTAATGGCTGCATACAAGTCAAACCTGCAGTGCTGCCTGATGGTAAAGACATTATGATTTATGAACGAACCGTCGATTGAGATGGATAACCAAGAAATTAGAAGACGGGAGCACACATGACATGTACAGAACGGCGACGCTTTGCTTGCTGCTAAGCTTTCTTCTGCTGCTTAGTGCCTGTACAGCCAAAGACGAACCTGATAATGATCAAGGCCCGGTTACCGGAGAACCAATCGACTATCAAGAGACCGGCGCCAATCGCGTCATGAACGCCTATGAGGAATCGATGGTCGAAGCTATCAATAAGAATCGGTTTTCCTTGGTGGAAGGATTGCTGGACCCGGCCGGACCCCTCTATAAACAGCAAGAAAGCCTGGTAAGGCGACTAAGCGATAAGAATATTAAAGAAAAGCTCATTCGTTATCAAATTAAGAATATCCAGAAGATCAACGGTGAATTCAAGTTTTATATTATCGAGAAAATAGGCATCTACTATTCGGATGGCCGCTCCTCTATTAATGAGTACAATTGGATCTACACGGTCACTGAGAACATAAGCAATAAGTCGTACAAGGTTTACAGTATAGAACGATGGGAATAGAGTGCCATTCATTAGGCGGGCAGGCGACGGCTCCAACCGAGCGGTATGCCTGCCTTCCTTGCAACTAAATACGAATGAACCTACGAGGTGCAACTATCATGAGAGAACTAGCGTTTGAGAATTATACGGACCAATATTTGGAACAAGTGCGCAGGACGTACAATTATTTTGTGGAACATACAACGGTTTCGTTCGATATGCTTCCTTATTCTTCGGAGCAGATGAAACAGTTGATCGAGCCGACGGCTGATATCTACCGTTCTTATATCGTGAAACTGAATGGGCAATACGCCGGTTATGCTCTGCTCACGCAGCATAAGAAGCGACCGGCATTTCATGTAACCGCGGATGTAACGATCTATCTTGATCCGGATTATACCGGTAAAGGGATTGGCCGAGAAGCAATGGCGTTTATTGAAAGTGTTGCGAGGGAGTTGAAATTCCATTCCTTGGTAGCCCTGATCTGTACCGAGAATGACAGCAGTATGGCGTTGTTTAAGAAGTTAGGCTACGAGCAAGTCGCGTGTTATAAAGAAATTGCTTACAAATTCGACCGCTGGCTCGACTTGGCGTCCTTCCAGAAGATATTGAGATAACTCGTGTCTTGAAAATGATAGATATAGGCGGGATGTTGTATGATACTTGGCAATCGAATGAGCATCGCAGGCAGGCTGGTGTTTATAGCCGCTATCCTCTTAATAGCCGCGGGCTGCAGCGACAGATCAAAGCAGCTGGAGCTCCAGGTGGCTTCACAACAGAAGCAGCTTTCGGAATTGCAGGAATCAAACAACAAGCTCGCTGCCCGGCTGAAGGAGTCGGAAGGTGAAATTGCAGCGTTAGCGAAGGAGAAGGATCAGCTATCCGCGCAGACGAAGGAACTTACCGCGCAAGCAGAACGGCTTACCGATGAAGGTGAACAAGCAGCTTTGGTTGATAAGAGAATTCCAGCTGACGCCGTTGCGGTTCTATTCGATTTCATACATACGGTTCAATTAAAGCCGGAAGCAACAGATAAAGTATGGGGCGATTATTTTGCCGATCGCGTGAGAACCATGTGGTTTATCGAAACCATCCTATCACAACCGGAGCTCTCGTATACCAAGCTAATGTTTCAAGGAGAGACGATCTACAAGAAGCCGGGCAAAACAAATCGCATCATCATTGTGAATGCGATCAAGGCAGATGAACGAGTTCACGCCTACGTCCTGTCGAATGTGAATCAAGCCGGTTGGAAGATTGACGATGTCGATTAATGGGACGGATCTTAGGGTGAAGAAGCTGATTGGCCTTATAACTCTACTCTATTTATTGCTGCTCTTGTATTGGATGTTTATCGGCTTTGGCCGTTCAGGAACTCCGTGGTCCGGCTACCGTTACAATCTTGTTCCGATGCGTACAATAAGACTGTATTTCGATCATGCGGACAGTTTTACGCCTACCCACTGGCTCGTCAATATCGTAGGCAATGTGGCGGTGTTTGTCCCATTCGGACTTTCCATACCGTATTTATACCGTGTTCAAATTTTACGGTTAAATTTGCTCAGCATCGCAGCGTTGTTCATACTTGAGCTGCTGCAGCTGCTTCTTCATCGAGGAAGCTTCGACATTGACGATATTCTGTTAAATACGGTAGGAGTGCTTGTCGGGGCGGGATTCTACAGCATGATTCGAAGGCGGGTGAATTAGCCGTGTATAAAGCGATTTTGTTCGATTTGGACCAAACCCTTCTGGACTATAACACCAGCGAATTCGAGTCGATGCAGAACACAATCATGCATCATCGGCTCTCTGAGCTTGCCGGATTTGAATGGGAACGATTCTGCAGTTTGTATGCTTCGATTAATTGGACGTATTGGATCGAGCGCATGGAGCGAAAACTTCATATCTCGCAAGTGCTGACCTATTCCTTTCGCGATACGCTCGTGCAAATGGGTCATGACGACACCATGTCGATAGATTTGGCTCAGACGTATTGGGAGTTCTTCTGCTCCAACTGTCACCTCATGGATGGAACGGTAGAACTGCTCTCCACGCTGCACGGCCGTTATCCGCTCGGTGTCATTTCTAACGGAGTTGGCGAAGCGCAGCGAAGACGGCTGCTTGCAGGCGGCCTCGCGCACTTCTTTGACCATCTGTTCATCTCGGATGAAGTGGAATGCCGTAAGCCGGAGCGGCAAATATTTGATCTGGCCATTGAAGCGCTTGGTGTGAACCGGCAGCAGGTGCTGTTTGTCGGTGATTCATTAACCGATGATTACATAGGCGCGCAGAATGCTGGCATCGATTTCTGTTACTTCAATCCCGCAAGAGGATCAGTGGATAAGGAGATCCGACCGACTTTTACCATTCATTCCTTATATGAGCTGAATGCGCTATTAGCAGTACCAAACGAGCAGTAGAGAGAGAGGAAGAGGACAGTCATGAAATTCAGACCTTGTATTGATTTGCATCATGGCAAAGTAAAACAAATCGTCGGAGAAACGCTCGGAGCAAGCAATAAGCAGGTTGTCGAGAACTTTGTATCCGAGCATGATTCGGACTATTATGCAGCGATGTTTAAACGCGATAAGCTGACCGGCGGTCATGTAATTATGCTTGGCGGCGGCAACGAGGAAGCGGCTGTATCCGCATTGCGCGCTTATCCAGGGGGATTGCAGATCGGCGGCGGCATTCATGCTGAGAATGCAGCTCAATACTTGGAAGCAGGGGCTACTCACGTCATCGTGACCTCGTATATATTCCGAGACGGAGAGCTCGATATGAACAATTTACAGCGAATCGTCTCGGAAGTAGGCAAAGAGCGGCTGGTTATTGATTTAAGCTGCAAGAAGCGGGATGACGAATGGTTTGTCGTAACCAATCAGTGGAAGACGTTCAGCGAATTCCGCGTCAATGAAGCGCATCTTCGCGAGCTGGCGGAGTATTGCGACGAATACTTGGTCCATGCGGTAGATGTTGAAGGTAAACGTACAGGTATTTTGGCAGACTTGGCGCAGCAGCTTGCAAGCTGGGTGACCATTCCTACGACGTATGCCGGTGGAGCCAGGTCCTTTGAGGATTTGGAGCTGTTCCGTTCGCTTACTTCGGGCAAGCTTGATATTACAATCGGCAGTGCACTTGATATTTTTGGCGGTAATTTATCGTACGATGAAGTTGTAACCTTCTGCGGGAATCACTCGTAAAAGAGGTATGTTCTTACAAGTGAGGAGAGGGTGATCAAATGGGTTCGATGGATCCTTTTACGGCAGGCGATCGTATGTTCAGCTTTATGAGTATTATTTTTCCGTTGATGTTTCTACTTGTGTTTGGTTTGATCATCTACGGCGTCATTGCCTCTATTCGTCAATCGCAGCGCAATAACAAGCAGCCGATCTTGACCGTTCAAGCGAATATCGTCAATAAACGGACGAATGTGAGAAGCAGTTCAACCCATCATCACAACAACGATGGCATTATCAATCACTCATCCAGCACGAGCACGGACTACTACATTACTTTCCAAGTGGAGAGCGGCGATCGCATGGAGTTCGAAGTGAGCGGCCAAGAATCCGGTTTGCTGGCTGAAGGTGACTCTGGCAGGCTGACCTTTCAAGGTACCCGGTACCTGGGATTTCAACGCTAATACAGGCATGATGTAACGATATCAATTGATTAAGCTCGAACCTCTCATAGGAGGTTCGGGCTTTTTTGGATTCGCGGGCCGCATACTAACACTTTCCAAATAAAATCGCTGTAATATCACACAATTCAAACGACGATTAAGAACTTACCAAATATTTAGGTTCTATAATCAGGATAGTGGTCATTCGAAGGAGGTACGCAATCTTGACACAAAAGAGCATGCGTATAGGTGAACAGTTATGAAGCTGCTGGATTTCTACAAAGACCTGTTTGATGAAGCTACGAGTCGATTTGAACCTGTTTGGCAAGTCGACGAAGATTATACACATGGATTCAGATGGACCAAAGAAAATTACCCGATTCATGAGCAGTTTCGCATTACGGATATGGGGGATGAACCGCCGATTGTCATGTTCTCGGTTGCTTTGCCCGATATGTATGCCGAAACGAATGTGTTTGATGAAGTGTACCGCTACCCGACGCACAATGAGATGTCGATCGTCATCATGAACCAGAAGATTTGGGTCAATGCTTCGTTATGTACAAGTAAGATGGAGCATTCCGTATTGGGTTTTGTGCATCGTGCCAGAAGCGAGATTATGAATATATTTGATTGTGCCATATTGACAGTAGACGTCGCTCATATGAAAGAATCCGAGAGATACATTCCATAAGCATCCCATAATAACCAGTAGGAGGTCCAGACGGTGTCGAATTATATCGTAGTAGGGTTGAATGAAGAGAAGTTTGCACTTCCGATCACAGCTATTCAAGAAATCATTAAGGATATGCCAGTTACTGAGATTCCGGCTGCGAGGGCGCATGTCAGAGGGGTCATTAACCTGCGAGGGACGATAGTGCCGGTCATCGGGCTACGATCCAAATTCCGTATGATGGAGAGTGCTCCTTCAGCTGCTTCGAGAATCGTAATCGTGCAAACACCGGATGGGGAACCGGTTGGACTTTATGTTGATCGTGTCGAACAAGTCGCTTTCTTCTCGGAAATATTGCCAACGCCTGACGGTATCGGCGGTGCCAACGCCGGCTATTTATCCGGGATTGGCAAAATCAACGATCAATTGGTCAGCATCCTCCACTTGCCGGCCATCCTAAATACAGGAGGTGGACTAGGATGAATGAATCTTTTGCACTGACTTATTTAGGCGTATTCCTGGATGAATTGGAAGAACAGCTGCAGGTGTTGGATGAGTCGATTCTGGAGCTTGAGAATGGCGGCAATTCACCTGAGACGATTCAAACGATCTTCCGTGCAGCGCATACCTTGAAAGGTTCATCCGCCGCAATGGGCTTCCACTCCATGAAAGAAGTGACGCATAAGGTTGAAAGTGTGTTCGAATTGCTGCGCCAGAATCGCCTTCTGGTCAGCAAGAGGTTAATCAACGTATTATTCCAATGCATCGATTACTTGAAGGCAAAGAAAGAAACGCTGCGCAAAGGAGACTTCAATGATGAACCGATCGAAACACTGGTCGAGCTGCTTGACGGCATTATGAACGACCAGCCTGAAACGGTTCAGGGAGCTCTCGGCAGTATTAACACGGGGAATGAAGTGAAGTCGCAGCTTTTCCAAGGGTGGAGCGAAACTGAAATCGCACTTCGTAACGAGAAACAAAATGAAGGTATACCATCATACGAGGTCAATATCACATTGGCTGAGCATGTGGACATGCCAACCGTGAAAGCGATGGTTATCCTGCGAAATCTCGGGGAACTGGGCGAAGTGCTTGGAACTACCCCGCCAATCGGCATGTGGGAGCAAGAGGATCTGCTGCGCTCGGAACCGATTTATTTCTTGCTTGCAACGCTGTCCTCTGAATCGGATATTATTCGTAAAGTTGAAGAGGCATCTCAAATCTCCGAATTCAGCGTGAAGTCGTTGATGGTAGAAGGTGCACAGGCTGCAATTCCGACGAAGATCGTGAATCAGCCGATTCTTAGTATAGAGCAAACTGCAGCATCTGGCGTATCCTCCACAGGTGATCAGTCGGCAGCCGGAGGCGTACAGTCTGATACCAAGGTGCAGATTCAACATACCGTACGCGTAGATGTCAACCGGTTGGAACATCTGCTCAATCTGGTTGGCGAGCTGATTATCGACAACACACGAATCAGGGAAGTGCGCAGACGGTTCGAGGAACGGTTTAAACAAGAGCCGGAGACTTTGTTATTAGGCGAAATTACGGATCATCTGGGCCGAGTGATCGCTGAGCTGCAAGAAGGCACGATGAAGACAAGAATGATGCCGATCGAGCAATTGTTTAATCGTTTCCCTCGTTTGGTGCGTGACGTAGCGGATCAATCCGGGAAAGAAGTATCGTTTGTCCTAGAAGGAAAAGAAACCGAGCTGGATCGTACATTAATTGAAGAAATCGGCGATCCGCTCATTCATATCATTCGCAATGCGATCGACCATGGCTTGGAAACGCCGGAAATACGAGAGAAGCTCGGCAAGAACCGCAAAGGGAATCTCTTGCTTCGTGCTGGTCATCAAGAGAATGCCATCGTAATCACGCTCGCGGACGACGGTCGCGGGATTGACTTGAATCGAATCAAGCAGAAAGCGATTCAGAAAGGGTTTATTTCCGAAGATGAAGCAGCTCGGCTGTCGGATAAAGAAATTATCAGTCTGATTTTCCACTCAGGCATGTCCACTGCGGAACAAGTGACAGAGCTGTCAGGGCGCGGCGTCGGCATGGATATCGTTCGTACCCATATTGAGAAACTGAACGGTATTATCAATATAGAGACAACACCGGGTGAAGGCACTGTATTTACGATCAAGCTGCCGCTTACCTTAGCAATCTCTCGTTCCTTGCTTGTACAGATGGGCAAACATACATTGGCAATTCCGTTAACGAACGTTGTGGAAACCTTCCGATTAACACCAAGTGATGTGCAGATCGTGAACGGTGAAGAAGTCTGCGTCGTTCGCGGTGAAATCTTGCCGCTCGTTCGTATGCATCGTCGCTTAGGCACCTCTGAGAATGATAGCAATGCCAAAGGGTATGCAGTCATGATTGGTCTGGCTGAGAAGCGGGTTTGCCTCTATGTGGATAAGCTGATTGCCAATCAAGAAATCGTCATGAAATCATTGGGTTCGTATTTAGGACAAGTCGCTTATGTTTCGGGTGCGACGATTCTCGGAGATGGACGAATCGCATTAATTCTCGACATCAATGCCGTCATTCGGGATTCCGGCGCTACGATAAGGAAGAGTGATAGCAGTGAACAGCAGGCTTCCGGCCGCAAGGTAAAACTAGTCACCTTTGATCTGGAGAAAGAGCACTATGCGCTGGATATTAACCGGGCGAAAGAGATCATCAAGGTACCTTCGATCCTTAGAATGGCTAATGCTCCTTCCGAGGTGCTCGGCTTGATGAATTTGCGCGGTGAGCTGTTACCGGTAATAGACATCAAAACTTGCCTGGGTATGTATCCAACTGAGCCTGATCAGCATTCTCGCATCATTATCTTGAACGAGGATGGACGCGATATCGGTATATTGGTTGATCGCGTGAAGGAAGTTCTGCATGTGCGTCATAACCAGATAGAATCAGCACCAAAGGATTTCGCGATGATATCGGAACAATATATTGGCGGCATTTGTAAAACCGATGACCAACTTGTTATCATCTTGAAACTCGATAGAATGCTGAGGTCGAGGGGCTGGGATCTAATCCATGCGTAAATTTTTGGGTCTGATGGAACGACCGGAGAAATACGGTGTATTGGTCGTTGATGATTCTGCCGTAATGCGGCGAATGATCACGATGTTAATTGAGAAAGACCCGAAATTATGGGTCATGGGCACAGCCGCAAACGGACAGGAGGCGCTCGACCAGCTGGTTGAGCTCCAGCCTGACCTAGTGACGATGGATATCGAAATGCCTGTACTGGATGGGCTTACAACCTTGAGTCAATTGATGATCCATTATCCGATCCCTGTCATCATGCTTAGCAGCTATACGGATGAAGGGTCCTCGCCTGCGCTTGCGGCACTTTCGAAAGGTGCCGCAGATTTTTTTCATAAAGATACGCTGTTTCAATTCCCTCACAATGAGCAGGTAGAGGAAGAGTTTCTGCTTCGCTGCCATGCGGCGATTGAGGCGAAACCGTTCTGGAAGAAACTTGAACAGGATGAATTGACGAATCGCGAATTCAAGCTGCTGCTGGAGTTTATGACGGGCTGTCTTGTCGGCGAGAATACGATTCATGAAGAGTTGAACCGTACGATGAGACTGATGAATGGAATTTATGCTTCAGTGACTAAGGTTGATGGACAATTTACGTTCATGGACTTCAAGGGCGAACTGCTGTACCGTTTTGGAAAATCCAGTCAATGCTTTGTCGGGCAGCCGATTGATCGCGTGTTCCAGCCTGAGAATGCCTTGAAACTGAATGAGCAGTTTCAGCGGGCTTGGGATGGGGAGCAATGCATCAGCTTTGAAATGGAATGGAAGAAAGCCTGTTTCCTGCTCGTGTTGCGGCCCTTGCGTGTTAATGGGGTCGTGAAGGAGCTTATCGGCGTTTGTTTCGAAGTGACGGACCAGAAGCGAATGGAAGAGAAGGTTCATTTCCTGCTTAATCATGACCAGCTTACAGGATTGCCTAACCGGAATCAGCTTTATGAAGAAATGGATCGTGTCAATACGCTGTATGACCGTTTTGCCGTGATGTATTTCAATTTCGATCACTTTAAGCTGATCAATGATTCGATTGGCCATCAGAAGAGTAATTCGCTGCTTCAGCTGTTCTCAAGACGTTTGAAGCGGATAACAGATGAGAATACGATGATCATTCGGGCGGGAACCGACGAATTTATTTGCATTATTGGTGATGCCTCCGCGGAAATAACCTATCAGAAGGCTCAGAATTTATTGGATACGATTCATACGCCTGTTATGCTTGACGGTCAAGAGATTCATATGACGGCAAGTATTGGAATCAGCCAATATCCCGGAGATCATAGAGACAAAGAGATGCTCATTCGTTATGCCCATATGGCAATGAATATTGCAAAGGCCGATGGCGGCAACCGTCTTCAATTCTATGAGCCGCGTTTCCATGAACAAATCCATCGCAAAATGGATATTGAGAACCGGCTTCGCAAAGCCATTGAACGCAAGGAGTTCTTGCTGCATTATCAACCTATCCTCAATGGCAGAGATCGCGTTATTACAGGCCTGGAATGTTTGATTCGCTGGCAAAGCCCGGAGCTCGGCCGGGTGTCACCGGCTGAATTCATCCCGATTGCGGAAGAAACCGGACTGATTCATTCAATTGGGGAATGGGTGCTGCTGGAAGCTTGCCGGCAGAATAAACGTTGGCAGGATGACGGTTTGCCTAAAATTCCGATTGCGGTCAACTTATCGACGCGGCAATTTAACGATGGCAAAATCATCGAACGAATTGAGAATATATTGAATGAGACCGGTTTGGAAGCGGAGTATTTGGTAATCGAGATTACAGAGAGCATGACTATGAATAAGTATCATGCCTTGACGCTCTTGCGAAATCTGAAGAAGCTGGGTGTTTCGATTGCGATCGACGATTTCGGAACAGGATACAGCTCCCTTAGCTATCTTAGTGAATTGCCGATCAACAAGCTGAAGATTGACCAATCCTTCGTTAAAGGGATGAACTTGCACAACGTAAATGCCTCTATCGTGAATACCATTATTACAATGGCGGAGAACTTAAATCTACAGGTTATAGCTGAAGGGGTCGAAACGGAAGAGGAATGCAGGCTGTTGCTCCAATACGGCTGCATGACCATGCAAGGCTATTTGTTTGGTCATCCGATGGAATCCGGAGCTGTATCGGAGCTGCTGGCTACAGAACAGCTTGTATAGCTGCGGAAGATGTATAGATCGAACACGAGAATCCAGTAACAGCAAGTTACTGGATTCTTTGTTTTAAGGAGAACAATAGCGAATTCATCCGGTTACATGATCAGTTTATAGCCGACGCCCCATACAGTCTTAATAATGACGGGCTGCTTCGGGTTCTCTTCGATCTTCTTACGCAGATTCGTCACATGGAAATCAATAGACCGTTCATTGATGAAAGAATCGTATCCGCGAAGGCTATTCACGAGGGCCTCTCTGCTGAAGACTTTCCCGGGAGAGTGGAACATCAGACGAATAATTTCAAATTCGGAGAAAGTGGTTTCGATCATATCACCGTGTATGAGAATATGTCTGCTGTCCATATCCAGGTTAATGCGTTTGGAGGCATCGTTCGGCAGACGCTCATTGTCTGACTCTACCGGCTTAGGGGCGGTCCGGCGCAGCACGGTTTCGATGCGGGCTTTCAATTCCTGCAAACTGAAGGGCTTGCATATGAAATCATCGGCCCCTTCGGTCAACGAATGGATCTTCATAGAAATTTTCGTTTCGCTCGAAATGACGATGATGGGAATAGTCGTAAATTGTCTAAACAAAATACAGGGGTTAGCATCCTGGGTGTCTGGCAGAATCAGATCCAGCACAATGAGATCCGGCGGCTCAGACTGAAGGGAGGCAATTCCACTTGCGGCAGTCGACACCCGCGTCACGTTATAGCCTTCTTCCCTTAAATAAAGAGAGAGCATATCGCCGAAAATGATATCGTCTTCAACAATCAACAAATTCGTCAAACAATAACATCCCCTTGCACTTAAACATAGTCTTGTAATTTTCGGACAGGTTAAGTATCGTTGTAACTATCATTATATAATGTCGAATCGTGTCAGTCTATCTCCTTTCGCGTCGAATAAGAGGAGGGAATTACATGTATCAGGATTTATTGTTTAATTTTACCTTATTGGGACTGTGCGTATTCCTCATTACGCGCTTATATGTCAAACTAAAGTCGGGCTCCCGCTTGCGGCTCATAATCGTCATGGGTATATCTAACGGCTTGGCTGCTATTCTCTTAGGTCAGTTCGGCTATGACATCGGACATGGGATATCAGTCGATCTGAGGACAATTGCTATCTTCATAGCTGCTGAGCTTGGTGGACCGTTCGGAGCGATTATTACTTTTATCTCGATAATGGTGTACCGAGCCATGCATAATGCTATCTACTTTTACCACTTTACGAGTATCGGTTTCTTAATTCTCTTCATCTGCGCCGTTCTGAACCGATTTGTCGCAAATTATTGGGCACGATGGTGTCTGATGATTATATCCCCCCTTCTTTTAATCCTCACTTATAATTTGTTATTTGATGCAATCACGTTTGAATCTGAATTAATTCTCTGGTCTTGTTATGTCTTGTTAGGTGGTGCGCTTGTTGCCGCTTTCTTGCAATATCTACTGAGCTCAGATGCCTATCGGGCGGAGCTTCAAGGGGTCAAAACCGATTTATCCGAAATGCTGACCAACCAGCCCGGATTCTCTTTTAAATTAATACGCGGTAAAAACAGCTTCGTATTCTCCGTCATGGGGGGACAGCTGATGCCGCATATGGCAATGAAGCCATCCGATTTTCTTGGTAAATCGATAGAAGAAGTAACAGCGCTCTCTCAGGAAACAAACCGTTTCCTAGAGGAACGTTATATCGATGCCTGGAAGGGAAGGATGCAAAGTTATGAATTGAGCATAGAAGGCGGGATTTTCATGACACGTCTGTGTCCCGTCTATACCAATGGCGTTGTTACAAGTGTGATTGGCTCGGTCACTGATATTACTGAGCTGAAAGCCGCGCAAGATCGCATCAAGGAGAGTGAGGAGCGTTACAAGGTCATTGTAGAGTGCTCGCAGGATTGCATCGTAAGCTTGACCCCGCAAGGCGAGATTATTTCCATTAATGCAAAAGGCTTGAGCGTATTCGAATGCCAGGAAATGCCGCAGCTCAGCAATGTGCATGAGGTGCTCAACATCGAGGATTGGGCAGGGTGGGACGCGAAGTTTGCAAGCGCGCTCTCCAACTTGCAGGTAGAAGTGTTTGAGGCGACGATCAGAGTGAAAACAGGACAAACGATCGATTATTATGTCACGCTCTCACCGATTATTGGATCTGATCTAACGGTTGTCGGCCTTACGGCGACACTGCATGACCTATCCGCATTAAAGCGAAGACAAGAAGCCGATCAAGCTAATAAAGCAAAAAGCCAAATTATGGCCAAAGTGAGCCATGAAATCCGAACACCACTTAATGGAATCATTGGACTTTCACGATTGCTGCTCAATACGGAGTTGTCGTTCGTACAGAAGGATTACACGGACAAAATCATTTCTTCCTCGCATTTGCTGCTCGGATTGATTAACGATATATTGGATCTTTCCAAGCTCGAAGCGAACAAGATGATGCTGGAGCAAATCTCGTTCAATATGGACGACATGCTTTGTGAAATTACAAATACGCTCAGTGTGTTAATGGACAAGAAGCAAATTGAAATAATACTGGATACCCCAGCTGAGCTTCCTGACCTTGTGCTTGGTGATCCGCTTCGCATGAAGCAGACCCTGCTGAACTTGTGCAGCAATGCGATTAAGTTTACGGAGCTTGGGTATGTTCGCATTCGAGTGGAGCTTGAGAAGCAGACAGACAGTGCGTTGTCACTGCGTTTCCTTGTTGAGGATACCGGAATCGGCCTCTCGGAGGAGCAGATTAGCAGGCTGTTCGAACCGTTCTGGCAGGGCAATTATTTGAATCAGCACGGCGGAACCGGACTCGGCTTGTCGATTGCCTATCAGCTTGTCAGCTTGATGGGCGGTGAGCTGCAAGTTGAGAGTATGTGGGGAATCGGGAGCAAGTTTTCGTTCTCGCTGGAGTTTCCGATCGTGCAAAATTGTAACCCGGACAGCTGGGATCTAACCCTGATCGGCGGACCGCTTCATGTGCTTGTAGTCGAGGACCATGAAGTTGCGCAAGAGAGCTTGAGCCAGATGCTGGAGTCTTTCTCGTGCCTGGTCTCTGCAGCGAACAATTGGAGCAGTATGTTCAAGCAGCTGGAAGAGAAGAATGAGGTGCTTGGACCGGTATCCTGCATCGTTCTGGATATGGAAATTGACGATATGTACGGTCATTATTCTTGGGAAGAGCTAATACGCATTACTAGAAAACGAGGCATACATATCATTACATTATCGACAGCTTATGCGAGAGAAGAGCTGCTTTCGATGATGAAGGACGATTATCCCGATGACATGCTCATTAAGCCGATTAGCCGCAAGGAGCTGTTCCGCACTTTAAATTCGCTGCTGTATCCATCGCTCAAGCATCGATCAGAACTTAGTGATTCATTCATCGTAAAGAGCAAGTCGATCCATTTGCTGCTCGTTGAAGACAATTTCATTAATCAGCAGGTAGCGCGTGAAACACTGCTGATGCATGGATTTCAAGTCACCGTGGCAAGTTCCGGACATGAGGCGCTTGAGCTGCTGGAGACGACTAAGGTGGATCTGGTTCTGATGGATATTTTCATGCCGGAAATGGATGGCGTGGAGACAACGACGCAGATTCGCTGCAATGATGCATTCAAAACGATTCCAATCGTGGCTCTAACGGCTAATGTGCTCAAAGAAGATCATGAGATGTACATGGCGTCAGGTATGAACGAAGTGATACTTAAACCGCTTGATATTAACCAGCTGCTGACCGTCATTCAGAAATGGCTGCCGATGAAGAGTGCTCCTGCGGGAATTCCGCTGGATAAACTACGAGAGCGATTGGATGGCAACACAGCCATCATGAATCATGTGCTGAAGCTGTTTAAGAAGGAGTATGAACATTTTACAGGACATGCCTTAGTAGATTTGGAAGAAGGAAATATTACGAAAGTGAAGCGGGATGTACATACGTTAATCGGAGTTGCGCGCAATTTAATGGCGGATGAGCTTGCACAAGCTGCGGCGCACTTCGAGGAGGTGTTGATCGAAGACACAGCAAACTGCAAAAATCAATTGCTGGAGGTTCAACGCATATTACGCCAGACTTTAGATTCCATTCCTGAGGAAGTACAATGCTAAACAGTCAGTCAACAATAGGGGGTAATTTGGTATGAATATTCGTACGAAGCTGCTTGGGTCTTTTGCAATTGTTATTGTTCTGATGGTCACGCTTGGTTTACTTACTTATACGCATATGACTCACACCAAGTCGGCGTATACAGAGATGCTGCAGGATGGGGATATTCGATATCAGCTCAAATCATTGCAGAATACGATTACCGGAATGTCTAACGATGAGCGTGCCTTCCTATTGTCTAAAGATAAGCAGTTTGAAAGTCAAATCGCGGATAAGTACAAAGCAGTTGAAGCTTTGCTTGCGAAGATTCTCGCTAACCCGACTTTAGATGAAGAGAATAAAGAAGCCATTGAACAAATAAAAGTGATGTTTGAGAAATTCTATCAATCCAGTACGCAATCGTTGACGTTTATGAATGCGGGTAAGAGCAAGGAAGCGCTGGAGCTGCATTTGGGCGATGAACGGTCAGAGCGCAAAGACATTGAGACGATTAATGATGCGCTGCTAGCCAGCATCGATTCTGAGATGGCTGCTGATGTCATTGACCGCGATCAAGAGGAGAAAACTCAAAATCTATGGATGTTGAGTCTATTTGTAGCAGCGCTGCTTGCCGCTATTATTCTGGGATTGCTGCTCACTCGCTCCATTACAAGACCGCTTAAAGTAATTAATAACCAGCTCCGTGAAATTGCCGATGGACGCGGCGATTTAAGCCGCGATCTTGAAATTCGCACGCAAGGAGAGCTGGCCGAACTGGCATCATCATTCAATCTCATGATTGCAAATTTAAGATCGATTCTTACCAGAGCAATGGGGACGGCCAAACAAGTGTCATTCTCCTCCGAGCAGCTTAGTGAGAGCGCGGAACAGACCACGCGAGCGACGGAGAATATCGTAGAGGCGACGCAGTTTATTGCCATTCGTGCAGAGCGGGAGCAGGAGCAGCTGGCATCTGCTATCCATGCCATTTCTCGCATGTCCGAGGGTATCGGCAGCGTATCGGAAGCCAATGAGGAAGTAGCCAAGCTTGCATCCGCCGCTTCCGAATCTTCGACGCAGGGGACCCATTCTATTAAAGAAGTGCTTCATGAAATGAAAGATATCCATGAGCACGTACAGGATGCTTCAGGAGTTATTTTATCGCTAGAGAAGCAGTCCCAAGAGATTGGCGGGATAACGAGCATGATCTCTGAAGTGGCTAACCGGACGAACCTGCTCGCGCTTAACGCATCGATAGAAGCGTCTCGTGCCGGGGAGCATGGCAGAGGATTTGCCGTTGTCGCACTGGAGATCCGCAAGCTGGCAGAGCAGTCGAAAGTGTCGGCACAGCAGATTACTGAACTGATCCAAGAGATATTAAGCCGCGTGAATCAGGCTGTTGTGAGCATGAACAATGTATCGAAGAAAGCAAGCAGCGGGCTTATCAAAACAACACAAGTTGACCGGTTATTCCAATCGATCGAAATCAGCATTGAAGCTGTATCTACGCGTGTTCAGAATACGTCTGAGACAACAAGCGAACTAGCGGAATCTAGCCGCAGTATTGTTTGCATGGCGGAGACCGTTGCTGCAGCCAGCAATGAAGTAGCAGCCTCCTGTCAGAACAATTCGGCAGCAACTGAGGAGCAGTTGGCTACGATGGAGGAGATTTCATCTGCTTCCTTGGAGCTGACGAAGCTGGCTGACGATCTGCATGCCGTTCTAAACGGATTTAAGCTTAGCTGATGCCCGGCAGAATGGAATAAACGACTGAAAGAGAGCTCTCGTAGAGAGCTCTCTTTCAGTGTAAGATAGAAGCAGAATGTTGACGAAACTGCACGAATGGAGTCGATAAAGAGCGATGAAGCTACAACCTTATACGAGCGGCTTGGAGCATTGGAGCGACGAGCTTCGTAAGCTCGACCTCATGATAGCATTCAAGCTGCAATGCAAGATAGAACTGGAGGGCGATGAGAACCCGCTGGATCCGATGCGAGGGCTGCTCATTACGGATGATGAAGTGCAGCGTTTGCTCCGGACTAATGGCAATGGTGAAGCGGGGATTATTGGGGAGCTGCCGTCGTCACTTGCAGGAATGCAAGACGAAATTACTGTGCTTAGCGAGGTTATAGCTGAACGGCTCCGCTTAGCCGAAGAAACGGCTGATGGCTGGCAGCCTGCTTTAGCGCTGCTTGTGAGGCGCTTTAACCTCAATCGATTCGAGCAAGCAGTTGTCGTTATGGCCCTTGCGCCGGAGTATAGCCGCAAATACGAGAAGCTGTACGGGTATTTGCAGGATGATGTGACAAATAAGCTGCCGACAGTTGATTTGGCACTTCGGCTGTTATGCGACAGTGAATCGGAGCGTTATTCCGCAAGGTCATCCTTCCAAGCGGATCAGCCGCTGCAGCGCTGGCTGCTCATGGCCGATGAGGGCGATGGAATATCAACGCTTGCGCGGCCGCTGCGGCTGGATGGACGTATCGTTTCATTCTTGCTTGAGGCCGAGTCGTGTGATGGCCGGCTTGAGGGGTGGGTCAATCGTTTTGAAGGTGATGTTGACCGCGAAATAGATGGTGGTGGTGAAGTCGCAGAGCTTCAACCGCTTCTTATCGGCGCATCCAAGCAAGGTGAGATGCGCCGCTTTGCGGAGCTGCATCTTGAGGCAGGCAAACCGGCCGTACTGCATTTGTATGGTGCCGGCGGATCAGGGAAGCAATTGCATGCCAAGCATTTGGCTGCCGCATTGAATCGTCCGTTGCTGCTGCTGCAAGGGGATAGCCTGGAAGCCGAGCGCCTCAAGCCGTCCATGGTTCTGCATCAATTGTTTCGTGAGGCGAAGCTGACAGATGCCATTGTCGGCATTGCCGGAGGCGATCACTTCATGGCTCCGGATGGCAAGCTGGCGATGTATCGTACTGTTATCGAGCAATGGATCCGCCGAAGCGGCGGACTGTTGCTGTGGCTTTCGCGGGAACGTGCTCATTACAGCGAATTGCCTGTGCCGAAACAGTCCGTTATCTACCAGGTGGAGCTGACGCCGCCAACGATTGAAGAGCAGCGAATGCTGTGGCGGATCTGGGGAGAGGAAAGCGCTGCAGCATCCGAATCAGCGGAAGCGATGGCGGATAAATTCAGACTCACTCCCGGGCAAATTAATCGTGCTATTCATGAGGCGAAGCGGCTTGCCGAGCATGAAGGTGCGGATTATACGGAAGAGGTGCATTTCGAGCGGGGGGCAGCTGTGCAGTTGAACCATGAACTAGAGAAGAAAGCGAAGAAGCTGAATCCGCGTTATACGTTCGAGGATCTGATCCTCCCGCATGAGCATCTCGATTTGTTGCGACAGGCTTGCAATATGATGAAGTACCGGCGCGATGTATATGGAACATGGGGATTTGACCGGAAGCTGTCCTATGGCAAAGGACTCAGTATGATGTTCGCCGGACCGCCCGGAACAGGTAAGACAATGGCAGCTGAGGTTGCAGCCAATGAACTGCGACTTGAGGCATACAAAATCGATCTCTCTCAAGTGATTAGCAAATATATCGGGGAGACCGAGAAGAACCTGCATGAAATTTTCAAGGAGGCCCAGCGAACGAATGCCATCCTATTCTTCGATGAGTCTGACGCCCTGTTTGGCAAACGATCTGAGGTAAAAGACGCACATGACAAATATGCCAACGTGGAAACCGCCTACCTGCTTCAGAAGATGGAAGAATACGAGGGTGTCTCCATACTGGCAACTAATTTCCAGCAAAATATAGATGATGCTTTCCTTAGAAGAATCAACATAGTCGTTAAGTTTCCGTTTCCGGACGCCGAGCATCGTGAGAAGCTGTGGCGTACGATGTTCCCAGCAGCGACGCCGCTTGCGAGCGATGTTGATTTCGCTGCCCTGGCTGCCAGAATCGAGGTCGCAGGCGGAAATATCAAGAATATTGTGCTTACGGCAGCCTTCATGGCGGCGGCTGCAGGTCGCCCCGTCGGCATGCGAGAACTGGTCGCTTCCGCACGACAAGAACTGAAAAAAACAGGGAAAATACTTGTAAACAGTGAGTGGGACAGCTTTTTTTAATAATTGGCAGCAATCTAGCAAATTTCCGTGGTCATCCGACATTTTAAGCGATATAATAGGAAAATAGTTTGGTATATTTTGATGAACTTTGTTGAATATTGACGAATTACATATTGCCTGATTTGGCGGCTACGGAGGGATAGTTATCGGGACTTATTCCGCGATCGCAGATGCCGGTGCGTCACTGCTTAAGCTGCTGCGAGAGAATATGACACCGGAACCTGTAGCACAATCCGAACTGATCGGAATGGCATCGCCTGCAGATAAAGGCGATCTTGTTCTATCGCTCTATCTCTATCGAATTACGGAGAACAGCGAGGCTAGGCGCAACGAAATGCAAGCTCGGGGAAGCGGTATGCTGCAATTTCCTCCTATGGCAGTAGATTTGCACTATATCTTGACTCCTTATTCCAGCGCAGATTTGCAGTCTAGGACGCTTGACGAACATGTCATAATCGGACGTGCCATGCAGGTGCTGCATGATAATGCAATCGTTCGCGGGGGCTACTTGCAAGGGTCGCTGGCAGAAAGCAATGAGGAATTAAGGGTTGTCGTGGAATCGCTTCCCGTAGATATTCTGACAGGGCTTTGGAACTTCGGCGATATGCCTTATAAGATGTCACTGCCGATTCGGGTAGGACCGGTGAACGTGGACTCCACCAGATTGAAATCGACTACACGTGTCGTGGAGCGTCATATCAAGCTCGAAGAGAAAGGGTAAGGAGGGCGTTTCTTTGGGAATACACAAGACGCGCTGCTCTGTAGTGCTTCTGCTGCGGGATGCTTATACAGGTTTGAAGCCTGTTCCTTCTTCTGTTTCGCTTCAAGTGGAAGGCGCTCATTTGACCAAACCGATTGTGAAGATGGGAGAAGGGCTTTGGGTATTTACCGATTTGGTGCGGGATCCGGCAATCATCACGATTAACTCGACGATCTATAGCAAGCAGGTGCTCACGATTAATCTGGCAGAGCTTAATCCGCTTGATCCGATCGTTACGGTCTCTCTGCTTCCCGGACGTTCATATCCGCTGCCTCCTGATGCCACTGTATTGACAGGGCGATTGCATAGTGCAGCAGGGAAGTCCCTTGAAGGCATTGCGGTGCGGGCCGCTCTCTGTGACGAGCGCGGCGCGAAGGCCAGACTTACTGCTGATGCATTACCCGGTTCAACCGAAATTGAAACGGCTCCGATACTCGGAAAGGTATCCGAAGGCGATCGTTATGAGATTCGCAGCAGAGATGGGCAAGTAATAGAAGAATGTGAAATTGGAGGCTTCGGTGCGGATCGACGTAAAGTTAAGTTATCCAATCCGCTTCAATCCTCCGTCCCCAGAGGAAGCTTGCTGCTGCCGATTATAACCGCAATTTGTGATGCTTCAGGTGAGTTCCGTATCGTGTTTCGTCATCCGATGGCTAGTTCGACGCTTAAGGTTGAGGTTAGCGTCAACAGTCAACGGCTCAAACATGAGAGCGTACATAACCTTCAAGCAGGACGAAATCCAATTCTAGATCCATTAATTCTTACATAGAGCAACATCTGACCTGTGTGTAGGTTCATTGATGCCGTCCAGTGCCTTAGGTGCGGGGTATCAGTTTATCTTAAATAAAGTAAAGTAAGCGGGAGGGGCATATGGCAGAATATTTGTCGCCTGGAGTGTATGTCGAAGAGTTTGAGAGTGGTGCTCAGCCGCTTGAAGGGGCAAGCACAAGCACGGCCGGATTTATTGGTCTTGCGCAACGCGGTGCCGTGGAAGGCTTGCCGCAGCTCGTAACAAGTATCGCTGAATTCCAGCGGGTGTTCGGCTCTTACTTGTCCGAGAATGCTTTCGGATCGTATCGTTTTCTAGCTTACGCAGTGGATCAGTTCTTTACGAACGGGGGCTCACGTTGTTATGTCATGCGCGTAGCACCTTCGGATGCTAAGCCAGCCAGCAACACTACACCGGAATCGGCAGTTCTTGCGCTTACGGCTAAGAACCCGGGTGCGTGGGGCAATCAGATTCGCGTCGGAATCGTTCCGTCAAGCAAAGCAAAGACACAAATTTATGAAGTGCTCGGTACGCCGGGCGAGTCGAAGCGTTACCGCGTCAAGAACAATGCTGGCTTTAACCCCGGCGATGTTGTTGCATTCGATGACGGCACAGGCAAGCAATACAATCGCATCCTCTCCTCACAAGACAACCTAATCGAGCTTGAGTCACCGCTTTCCGGAGAAGCAGATGTTGTAGACAACCAGCTGCTTCCGACTAAAGTGCTTACGACAAGCGAGTTTACGATTCATATTTTCTCCGGCGACGAAATCGAGACCTTCGAGAAGCTGTCGCTGAACGTATCCGCAGCAAACCATGTAGTCAAAATTCTGGCCCGTTCCGGTATCGTAACGGCGCAAGATTTGAGCCAAGGTACTGCAGGAGAAGCGATAGCGCCTTTCACTGTCATCAGCGGATTGCCTGAAGAAGCGGGCAAATACGATGTAATCTTCGGCGGTGGCAGCGACGGCTCCCTTGCTAATCTTAGCGCAGGCGACTTTATGGGTGAAGACCGTGGTCCTGGTAAGAGAACGGGTATTCAGGCATTCATCGATAACGACGTTGTCAGCATTATGGCTGTACCAGGTGTAACAGATCCTAACGTACAATTGGCACTCGTTGCCCATTGTGAGAATCTTGGCAGCCGCTTTGCCATTCTTGATATCCCGCGTGAGAAAACAAAAGTAGCGGACGTTATGACGCACCGGAATATCTTCGATTCCAGCTATTGTGCGATGTACAATCCTTGGCTGCAGGTGTTTGATCCGCTGGACAAACGCAATATATTCATTCCGCCATCCGGTACGGTTGCGGGGATTTACTCCCGTTCCGATCAGACGCGCGGCGTCCAGAAAGCTCCGGCCAACGAAGTGCTTCGCGGCGTAGTGGGCTTGGAAGTGCAATACAACAAAGGGGAGCAGGACATTCTGAACCCGGCTGGCGTTAACTTGATCCGTCATTTCACAGGTCAAGGCACGCGCGTATGGGGTGCACGCACCTGTTCGTCCAATGGCTTATGGAAATATGTCAACGTACGCCGCTTGTTTATTTTCTTGGAGGAATCCATCAAGAACGGCACGAACTGGGTCGTCTTTGAACCGAACAATGATCAGCTGTGGGCACGTGTACAACGGACAATTGACGCCTTCTTGACACGCGTTTGGCGTGACGGCGCTTTGCTTGGGAACAGTGCATCGGAAGCGTTCTACATTAACATTGGCCGCGAAACGATGACGCAGGATGATATCGACAACGGCCGACTTGTTTGCGTAATCGGTGTCGCACCTGTGAAACCGGCAGAGTTCGTTATATTCCGCATCACTCAGAAAACCGGCTCCGAATAGACGATTGGTTTGCGTGTACGATCCAAAGATCGGACATGCAGCATTCGTCAGTTGACGATTGGTTTGCGTGCACGATCCAAAGATCGGACATGCAGCATTCGTCAGTTATAGCAGTACGGCACTTTGAGTGAGAGCAGTTCAGATCATTTTGATGGAAGGGGATAACCATGCCAGGCGAACGCAATGATCCATACCGCAATTTTAGATTCCGAATTGAAATTGAAGGCATTCAACAAGCCGGCTTCAGCGAAGTATCCGGATTTGAAGCGTCTCTTGACGTAATCGAATACCGTGAAGGCAATGAAGTCATCACTCCGCGCAAACTTCCGGGCCTAGCGAAATACGGCAATATTTCTCTTAAATGGGGCTCGACAGATTCCATGGATCTGTACGATTGGATGCAGGAGTGCATCGAAGGAACGATTGAGCGCAAAACCGTAACGATTATCGCCATCGATGAAGAAGGCGGCGACGTTGCTACTTGGCAGGTTATTGAAGCATGGCCGGTGAAATACTCCGCTCCAAGCTTTAACGGTACTGGCGCTGAAGTAGCGATTGAATTCGTGGAATTGGCGCATGAAGGCATGACACGCACAGCATAACAGCAACGCTAATACAGAAGCTTTTTGACGAGAACAAGGGATGGATGCGGGCGTATATAAGCTCCGCTCATCTCTTGTTTTCCGCTTCTGCCTCGTTCATGGTGTATCTTGGTAATTTGCAATTTGATGAAAGATAACGGAGGGAACCAAGCATGGCGTTTCAAACGGAATATGAATTTGAGCTCCCTCGGGGCTACGTAGACGATAATGGCACGCTGCACAAGCGCGGCGTCATTCGGCTTGCTACTGCAGCTGATGAAATTTTACCGATGCGCGATCCGCGCGTTCAACAAAACCCGGGTTACTTGACTGTCATTTTACTTGCTCGCGTCATCACGCGATTAGGTGATTTGAAGCATATTGATACGAAAATTATCGAGCGGCTGTTCACGGCTGATCTCGCTTACTTACAGCATGTATACCGCCAAATCAATGACATGGAAGCACCGAAGGTGCATACCGCTTGCCCGAAATGCGAGCATGATTTTGAGGTGGATGTGGATTTTTTGTCCGTAACGGAAAGCCTTTAACGGGCTATCCGATCGAGAAGTTGTATGAGGAATCTGGTTTTATCGCGTATTACTTTCACTGGCCGCATGATGACATCATGAATATGGAGCATCGGGAGCGGCGGCGATGGTGTGAGGAAATTTCGCGAATTAACCGGAAGCTGAATGACGATTCCGAGAAACCGAACGTATTTGATGTGTTTAAGAAGAGGTGACGATAGCGATTGAGTGCTGCAGCGCATGGAGTTAATGTCGTCGGAGGCGTGTTTCGTTTCTGGGTAGAGCTGGACGGGATTCTTGCAGGCGGTTTCACCGAGGTCAGCGGTTTGGAAGCTGAGGTTGAAATTGAAGAATTTCGCGAAGGCGGTCAGAACGGTTTTGTTCATAAGCTGCCTAAATCGACCCGATTCTCACCTATTATGCTAAGACGAGGCATTACAAGCTCCAGCAGTTTATGGGATTGGTATGCGGGCGTCATGGCAGGCAAAGTGGTTCGCAAGAGCGGTTCCATTATTTTGCAGCATTTGTCGGGTGAAGAGCTTTGTAGATGGAATTTCTTTGATGCCTATCCGGTGAAATGGAGTGGACCTACATTGAATGCATCGCAGAGTGATGTGGCGATTGAAACGTTGGAGCTAGTTCATAACGGGCTGAAGACCATTTATAAGAAGTAAATCGTAATGGAAGAGAGTCAGTGCGTACAGACCGGAAGGGGGCGAGCGAATGAGACGAGGACAACACGGGGGAATAGGGAAGCCGCTGCAATTGCGACAGGACGGGCCAGAGGCAAATCAGGCTTTCGGAGCTTCCATCCGTGATAAGTATCGTTTCGTACGCCGTGACCAGTGGGGACGATTACCGTTAACGCTTCGCGAGTCTGATTCCGGAGGAGAGACCCTTCCTCAATTACCGCCGACGATTCTACAGCAAATTGCTTTGAAACTGCAGCTGCTCATGCCACTCAACGTGCAATGGGAAGCGAAAGAGCGCGAATGGCTGACGCTGGCGCAGAAGATCATCCGCCAGGCTGCTGTGCAAGTTAGGCAGGAGTCTGAGCGAAAGGCGATCGCCAATCATGAAGCGAACGAACGGCTGATTACGGGTTCGATCGGGACAAGATTGGATGTTCGAACACTGGATCGTAGGTCCGAGCGAGTGCGGAAGGAAATCAGCTCCGATGGTGCTGCTGCTGCGAAGGCAGAACAAGTTAAAGCGGAGCGGACGGATGCAGGTAACGCTAAGGGAGCGAAGCAACGGAGCGAGCTGTCCAGGGAGGATGCGGCACGGACGGAGCAATTGAAGCCGGAAGAGGCGCGGGTTAAGTCGCTGCGAGCGGATGAAGCACGGACTGAGCAAGCGCAGGCGGAACTAGCGCGAACGGAGCAGGTGCAGGCAAATCTAGCGCGAACAGAGCAGTCACGTGCGGATGTGATACGGTCTGAGCGGGCGAAGTTGGATGAAGCGCGTTCGGAGCAGGCGCATGCGGATGCGAGACGGACGGAGCAATCACGATCAGAAACGACACCAGTAGAGCGTGCTGGGTCAGCGAAGGTTGAGCTTCAAGGTTCGAATCGAGCAAGAGGTGACGATAGCGTTCGCGTGTTAGCTAATCAGGTTTCGCTAGATCAGGACAATCGCGTAGCTGATTTGTTCGGTGATGTGCTGGACTGGACGGAAACGAAGCGAATGGCAGGCAGACTCCGAGCAATAGCTGCTTCACCGGTAATCGGTCAGCGCCTGGCACAGGAGGATGAAGGGAAGGCAGCTGTTCTATTGCTTCAAATCGGGTCACTGCTAAACCGATATGCCGGAATGCGTATGTCAAATGCGCCTCGAAACATCGTAACAGGAAGCCCGAGTCCTACAATGAAGTCCGAGGATGAATCCGAGGTGAAGGCTGGTAAAGTTCGAGGGCAACTGAATTGGCAGACACAGAAGCCGTTATGGCAGCGTGATGCCAGTGGCATGGTTTGGCGGATGACCTCTATCGGCGAGCACAATCAACAGCCCAATTGGATGGAAGGCGCAGTTCGCGTCTTGCTTGGGCGCATCGGAGATGCAGGATTGCCTTTAGCCGCTGCGCTGGCTGCACGTGATGAGAAAGCGAAGCAAGCACTACCTATCGTGCAAGATCGTCAACAAGCTGCTTCTAGAACTACTCGTTCAGCAGCTATACGACATCAAGATGCGCAACAATCTTCCGAATTACCGCGAGCAGAGAACACGATCGCCAGTCTACCAGCTGGTACTAGACAAGTATCTACGGATACCAACAAGACGGTGCCGAATGAGGGAATAGCCCTTTCAGAAACACTGCAGCGGCGACCGTTAGATTCTACTGCGAAGCGCGAGCAACGATTAAATCGCAAACCGGTAACGATGACACTCCGCAGAAGGTTGGGGGAATCAGTTTCCACCGACACATCCTTGACGGCTGAGAGGCTGTCTATGGTTCGCAGGTCTGTGAAGCAGTTTCATGTGACTCCTATTCAGCAATTGAATAACAATCAAACTGCTGATAGATGGGTTCATCCTGTGCTTGCAATGATACAGCGCAGAAACGCAGCAGGTTTCGATAGTCCTATCGCGCTGCCGCTGTCAGGGAAGAGAATTCAAGTTATTCAAACTGCTTCGGCCAGAACGAATTCGCTAAGAAAGAATTCGCTAAGAACGAATTCAGAACTTCACAACGCAGTTCGTCGAGAGCTTCAGACGGTTCATGGAAAACTTATCGTTTCACAAATGAGAATAATAGCTCCAACGCATATTCTACATCGTGATCGGCCTAGCACTTCCTTCTCGGTCAATCGAGATCATACAGCGTTACCGGCTGCGAAATCCGGGCCACTTGAACAGTTGACATCGAGTAGTGCTTCGACAAACGGTTCCGAAACTAAACCTTCTAACCAAGTGATTATAGCAAAATCAAGCCGAGTAACTGAATTAGACAGATTGAATCTACCGAACAACAACAAACGACAAATATCCAGCGCTCTTCCTGCCGATGAGACACCTTCCAAACAAACAAACATAGGGCCTTCGGCAAAAGGTGCATTAACGGATGGGGCAAAATGGGGCACGATCCTGTTTGTCAATCGCCTTCGCTTATTAACCGTGACAACTCCAACAACGCCGGGGGGCGTTCGTACGGAACGGATTGTCAATCGTCTATCAGCGAACACTACGAAACCGAAATCATCACATATGGATTCGGCTCTCTCAGAGAAGCAGAACAAAACAAAGAAGTTCGATCGTAGAGACAAACAGCAGGTTGTGGATGCGCCATCCATAGATTTCACAGGCAATAAGGAAAGTATAAGGGTCCCGATTCAACCGAAAGTTGAAGCTCAGAACGATCTCGCAGAATGGGATAAGGTGCTGGAGCGAGCCCGCGGCACACTTGCCGAAAGAGTACGCAAAGCAGGTGATCAGGGATTGATGCTGGTTCAACGGAGCAGTTCTGTTGAAACGACTTCAAGGGATCTTACGCAGCCAGAAGCGAGAAACCAAACTGGCAGCAGTGCAGATAAGACGGAGTTGAAGCCTCCATCAAAGACTAGTAGAACTACTATGAATCAAGTGCAGTTCAATGATGGAAGAGAGATAAAAGCAGCATCTGCAAGGGGATCACTTGTTGAGCGCGCTCGCAACGCCGGAAACAAAAGCTTGGTACTCGTACAGCGTCGTCCTATCACACAGACAGGTGCGAACACAACTGTTATTGCGGCGAAGCAACGGCATTCACATGGCGCTTCAGTTCAACAAAGTCATATTGTTCAACCAATAGGCACTAACCAAGCATCTGTTTCGGAGCATCAAACTAAGGAACAGCAAAGAAGCGACGGACGAACGAATGCTCAAGCAATGCCGACTTCGGATTCGAATCTATCGATTTCCGACCCAGCCCTACCGCTCGTTCAACGACGAGCAATTTCACCGACTGCATCGAATGTAACTGACATAGAATCCCGATCTTTAGGGAGAATCATCTATAGATCCGGTAAGCTGATGCAACAAGCTATCATTAGGGAACAGCCTAACGGATTAAATCAACCCGGTGCAGCGAAATTCGCAGGCAGACTGGTTCAGCGCCGGCAAAGTACTCAACACGGTAAAGCAGATACCGCAGATTATGGAGCCTCACGTTCCATTCTAGTACAGCGCCGTCAAGCAGCGCCGGCTTCGATAGAATCGCATTCAACGGAAGCAGCTGCTGCCAGCAAAGCATCGCAGGTTGTCTATCAATCGAAGACAGTTACGACGCGAAGAGACGGTTCGCAGCCAAGCGGCGATGAGCTGGTACAACGTCGCGCGGCTACGCAATCTGAAGGCGATGGCGCTGCGATAATCCACGGCCGAGCTACATCACCAGCCAGCGCCGGTCGCGCACAGCAAACAATGCCAAACCAATCGGCCTCTTCTGCACCGTTGCAGCGAGCGGTCTTAACAACAACGGGGAGAATGCTTCAGCATCGCATGATTGCTCAAGCACCAAGGGTGATCGGAACGAGGTCAGCCGCGACGTCACGGATTCCGGCTTCAGAGCGGAACGCAGCTTCAACGAACCCGCCAGCGGCTGCCGCGACACTGGCAGTCACTGCAGCAACAGCAGCCAGACAAGCCGGTGTTCTCATTCAGCGACAAACGGCTGCACGAACTGAGACAGCTATGACACCGTTCAAACCTGCTAGTTTACTAGTGAATCATCAAGCAGTGCCGAAGCAAATGATGCCATCGACGCAAGCTCCGTTAACTCAGCGGCAAATGGACTCACAATCTAAGTCTGCGAAACTGCCGGCTCAGCCTACGCTTCATTACGCTGCGAAGCCTTCAACTCAGGCGGAGCCGGATTTCACGAGGAGCATCTCTTCGCCGGTGATGCAGCATCATGCTTCCAAGGCTGCGGCCGCAGCCGCGGCAGCCGAAACGGTGAGGCAAAGCGTTGCTGCGATGAAGCCTCCGCCAGCGCCGACCATCGACGTGAAGCAGGTTCAGCAGATGCTGATGAATATGCCGCAGATGCAGCCGGATGCGATCGCGGATAAAGTGTTTAAAGTTTTCGAGAAGAAAATGAAATTCGAACAGCGAAGAAGTGGTTACTAGCGATAACGGGATAGGAGGAGCGAATGCGGTATGGCACTGAAGAAAGCAAAAATCATCGTCACAAAAGGCACGGGCCAAGAGCAGCTTGAAGTGCTGTTCAATCCCGCCGAATATTCATTGGAATCGGCTAACAATTTTGCATGGCAGACCATACCGGGGCTGCAAACTCCGATTGCCCAATTTATTAGCGGCGAAGCGACTACGCTTAGCATGGACCTGTTCTTCGATACGTACGAGAAAGCAACGGATGTCCGTTTGCTTACGGCAAAGGTATCCAGGCTGCTTGATGTCGATAAAGATTTGCATGCACCTCCGAGCTGCCGATTCGTATGGGGCTCGTTGGATTTTAAAGGCGTAGTAGAACGGGTATCGCAGAAGTTTACGATGTTTCTGGATTCCGGTCTTCCTGTTCGAGCAACGCTGAACGTTACCTTTCGTGCCCTGCAAAGCATGAAGGAGCAGTATCAGAATATTCCGCGCCAGTCCGCTGACCGGACCAAGCAGAAGACGCTGAAGCAAGGGGACCAGCTCTGGATGATCGCTGCCGAGGAGTACGAGGATCCGGGTGAATGGCGGGCCATTGCGGAAGCGAACGGGATCGACAATCCAAGACAGCTGCGAACCGGCCGCAAAATTATCGTTCCGAGGTTGGACTAGCTTATGGCAGACGTAAAGTTTGATAACAGCACCTATCAATTTGACACGCTGGAGCAGAAGTACCGCAATTTTTTTGCGCCTGCTTTTGAGATTGTGATTGATGGCAACAGCATGATTCGGCAAAGTGTAGCCATTTCGTCGGTCAAAGTAAATACGACGGTAAATCAGAAGGCGGACTCCTTTCATTTTACGGTTCAGAACGCATTCGATCCGGTTCGCCGTGAATTTCAATGGATTAACAGCTTCCTGGCAGTCGGCAAGTACGTTGAGATTAAGATGGGCTACACCGATAAGCTGGAAACGGTGTTCTACGGCATTATTACGTCTGTAGATCTGGAGTATCCGTCAGACGGCAATCCGACTGTAAGCGTCTCGGGTATGGATATCTCTTTCCTCATGATGAAGGGCTCCCACTCGAACTCCTGGAAAGAGAAGAAGGACAGCGACGTGGTGAAGGTAATCGGGGCTAAATATGGCGCGAAGCTGTCTGTGGATGCAACGACAGTGATGAGGCCGATCATCGAGCAAATTCGGATGACGGATTATCAGTTTCTGAAACAGCTGGCTAAGTCGAACGATTACGATTTTTTTGTCGTGGGCAAGACGCTGTATTTTCGCGAATCGAAGAACTCCAAGACGCCGGTCATTACGCTCATGTATGGGAAAAACTTGCGCAGCTACTCCACCAGCGTTGATATATCCAATCAGGTGAGCCAAGTGATCGTCAGAGGGTTTGATCCGAAAACGTCCACGGCTATCGAAGCTAATTCCGGTCAAGTCGACATCATTGGTTCGAATTCCCGTACAGGGAAGGACATTATGCGCGCGCTTGCGGACTATACCAAGGAATATGTGTACACCAATGCAACGACGATGCAGGAAGCGCAGGATCTGGCAGATGCGATGATGAATGAACGGGCAATGGATTTGGTCACAGGCTCAGGCGAGAGTATCGGGATTCCGGAAATTCGTGCGGGCCGCTATATCAAACTGGATGGGCTTGGCGCAAAATTCAATCAACCGATGTATCTCACCGAAGTCAGCCACTCCATCTCCGCATCCGGATATACGACAAGCTTTGAGGTAGGGGGAAATGCAATATGAGTAACGGCATGTACGGCGGCGGCTCCGGCGGTTCAGGCGGTATTGAAGGGGTTATGCTTGCAGTCGTCACGAATAATAAGGACCCTGACAAAATCGGCCGCGTGAAGCTCAAATTTCCGCATCGCGAAATTACGCAAGAGACAGACTGGGTGCGCTGCCTTACCTTTATGGGGGGCAAAGACAGAGGAAGCTTGTTCGTTCCCGAAGTAAACGATGAGGTGTTGGTCGCGTTTCATATGGGCGATTTCAATCAGCCGTATGTCATCGGTTCGTTGTGGAACAAGAGCAATCCGGCACCGGCAGGCGATGAGAACAACAATATCCGCAAGATTAAATCGAAAGCGGGACATGAGTTTATTTTCGACGATACGTCCTCCAAAGAGAAAGTAACGCTGCAAACCAAGAAAGGCAGCAAGATCGAATTTACGGACAGCACCGAGGAAATCAAACTGACCGACAAAAGCGGCAAAAACAATCTCACCATCGCGGGAAGCGGCTCGGGAAAGCTGACCTTAACGAGCTCGTCCACCAAGATCGAAATATCCGGCACCGGCGATGTGACGATATCGAGTTCGAAAGAAGTCACGATTAAATCGACGCAGATCAAGATAGAAGCTAGTGCAGCACTGAACCTTAAAGGCGGCGGCACCGTCGATATCAAGTCTGACGGCATCGTCAACATTAAAGGCGCAATGGTCAAAATCAATTAGGCTGCGATAGGCAGAAGAGGGGGAAGGCGGTCATGGCATCATTTCTGGGTAGAGGCTGGAAATTTCCCATCGAAGTCGACTCCACCACGGGACGAATCAAGACGGCCGAGAAAGAAGACGATATCGCGGAGGCCATTCGCATTATACTGTGGACGAATAAAGGGGAGCGTGTCATGCGGCCTGATTTTGGCTGCGGCATTCACGAGTTCGTGTTCGAGACGACGGACGAAACGACGCTGCGATTATTGGAGACAAACATTCAAGAGGCGATCCGAATCTGGGAGCCGCGCGTACATGAGGTCGAGGTTCACGCGGAGCATGACGGTGCTGAAGCCGGCAAGCTGCTGCTCCATATTTCGTATGTCGTCCGGAGCACGAACAATCTATTCAATCAGGTCTACCCTTTCTATTTGGAGGAAGGAACGAAGTAGATGACAAAGGGTGGAGCAGGAGACCATGATGAACAATACCCGAAGCGGGGCAGGCGCGCCGCAGGCAATTGATAAGCGCGATCTGGCTGCTCTTGCCCGCTGGATGAAGGAGACAGCCCCTTTCTATACCCCGGAGTGGCGATTCTCGCCTGAAGACCCGGACCCCGGCACGGCACTATTCTATTTGGCGGCGAACATGCTGCAAGAGAATGCGAAACGGCTTAACCGGACGCCGGAGAAGAACTTTATTGCGTTCCTTAACATGCTGGAAACGAAGCTTCAGTCGGCGCGGCCTGCACGAACCCATGTTGTATTTCGAATTAATGAAGGGGCCACGGAGCCGGTATGGATTCCGCGCGGAACGCAATTAACAGCTCCATCACCAAGCGGTGGCGATGAGCTTCTCTTCGAGAGTGAGCGGGCCATGCTCGTAACGCCGGCTAAACTGACAGATGTCATAAGCATTAGTCCGGCACTAGATGCAATAACGTTATCCGCGGAATCGTATACGGAGAAGCTTGCCGAGGGAAAAGGTGAAGTGCCGCTCTTCCAGGCAGCCTACGGCATGAACCTGCAGGAGCACGCCATCTACTTCCGTGAGGATGACCTGTTCTTAGCGACCCATCCTGCGACAATCCGTGTGAATCTGTTCCATTCCGCGAAGAAGTATAAACAGCCTCAGCTGGCTGCTGCTATGGCAGATACGGAGCTGCTGGAATGGACGTATCATTCCGAAGGCGAATGGGTTCCTTTTGACGAAATTACGAGTGCGGGAAACACGGTTTCCTTACATAAAACAGTGGTTCGACCGATCGATCCGGTGGAAATCGGCGGCGTCGAAGGCCGTTATATCCGCTGCAGGCTGAAAGTGATGGATGCGAGCGCTAATCCGCTTCTGGCTCAAGACTTGGAGCTGGATCAGTTGTCGTTAACATCAGCCTTCGACCCGAACCAAGGTGTTGACGGCATTCCGCCAACGATGCTCATTCATAATGATATGGAGCTGAGCCATGACGGATTTTATCCGTTCGGTGAGCATTTTGCGCCGTATTCGACCTTTTATATCAGCAGTGAGGAAGCATTGTGCAAACGGGATGGCAGGCTTGATCTAAGCTTCAGGATGAAAACATTGCCGAGTGCCCTGCGCACGGCGCCGGACCCAGAAATTCGTTGGCGCATGATTATGCGTCGTACGGAGCTGGAGAAGAAGGATCCGCCGAAAATTCGGATTCAGCGTGTCCTATGGGAGTATTGGAACGGCAGCGGATGGGTACGAATTCCCGGAAGCGAACGTTATGAGAGCTTGTTTAGCGAGCTGCCCGAGCATGAAGACCTGAACTGCAACGTTTCCCTGCATTGCCCTCAGGATTTAGAGCAAACCTTCGTCAATGCACAGTTTGACTATTGGATTCGTGTACGTGTCGTCGCGATGGACAACATGTACGCACCGGAAATGATTTATGTCACGCCGTGGATGGATGAATTGAAGCTCCGATACCATTACGAGGACCGCACTTTCCCGGCAGCATCCGCTATCGTGTTCAATAATGCGGCAATGAGAGAAGTGACGAGAGAAGCAAGCGGCGGCGGCAAGCCGTTTCGGCCATTTGACCCCATTGATTGCAGCTATCCTGCTGTTATATTCGGATTTGATTCGCCTCCGCTAAAAGGGCCGATTACCATGCAGGTTTCGCTGCAGCCAGCGAAGTGGGACGCTTCGAAGCGGCCATGGATCGAGTGGGAGGCGCTCGTTCGCGAAGGTACATCGGTACATTGGAAGCCATTATCCGTCATCGATGAGACGAACGGATTCACAGAAAGCGGACTCGTACAATTTGCAGGCCCGCCGGAGCTCCATCAGACGCTGCTCTATGGCAGAGAACGCTATTGGTTACGTGCTGTCAACCGCGACGGTTGTTATGATTTAGAGGACCAAGCGAAACCTGCTGCAAAGCGGCTGGATATGAACGCCGTTCAAGTGCTGCAGCAGCGAACGATTACCGGAGAAACGCCGGAGCGAACTCGCGGTGTCTATCGATTATCCAGATCGCCGGTCATCGCGGAGGAAGTTTGGGTCGATGAAACCGAGACGATGCCTATGCATGAATTAGAAGAGAAGCTGTCGCTGGTACCTGCTGATATCGAGGTCTTATATGACAGTGAAGGCCAAGTGCAGCGCGTATGGGTTAAATGGAGCGGGGTAGAATCGTTCCTCACTTCATCTGCAATGAATCGTCATTATGTACTCGACGGTTCTGCAGGAACCATTACCTTCGGTGAAGGAATTAGAGGTCGCGCCGTCCCAGGCGGCGGTCCGGACAGTATTCGAGTGAATTACAAAGTGACGGCAGGAGCAGAAGGCAATGTCGGGGCAGGTGAGATTACAGGATTGCTGCAATCCATCGCGTTCATAGCCGGTGCAACCAATCCAAGTGCAGCCGGTGGAGGCTGCCATACAGAGCACCTCGAGGCAGCATTGCTTCGCGGACCGCAGCGACTGAAGCATCAAGGTCGCGCCGTAACGGCTGAGGACTTCGAATGGCTGGCAAGAGAGGCGTATCCGGGGCTCGCTAAAGTGAAATGTCTGCCCAATCGGAACGTTCATCTGGAGCGCAGCCTAGGCTCGATTACATTAGTAGCATTATCGGAGCCGGGCGATTCCGGTTTCGCGCTGTTTCCCGCGTTGAAACGCCAAATCGAAGCATATTTGATCGAACGTGCTGCTAACACGGTTTCTCATCTGCCGTCGGTTCAAGTCATTGCGCCGGCATTTCTATATGTATCTGTTACGGTTTCCGTTACAGTCGAGTCGCTTGACGATGTGCTGCCTACAGAGGCAGCGTGCCAAACAAGACTTGCGCAATTTCTGGATCCAATACGAGGTAAGCTGGACGGACGAGGCTGGGAGATTGGCGAAACCTTGCATGAATCGCTCTTCTATTCCCTGCTTAAATCTGTTCGTGCAATCAAAAATATCGATAAACTCTACATCTCCATGCTGAAGGCGGAAGACGGCACAACCATCGAAATTGATCCGTCCAAGCAATCCATGTACCCGCATGCTTTACTCTGCAGCGGCACGCATACCGTGAAAGTAACAACGAGCTAATACCAGCGTGCCTTCCGGCACCGAACAAGAAAGGAGGTGCACGTCTTGCTGCCGATACCCAATTTAGATGATCGCCGCTTTCAGCAAATCGTAGAGGAAGCGCGTAAAGCAATTCCGAAGTTTATGCCGGAGTGGACGGACGAGAATGCGCATGATCCCGGCATTACGATGATTGAGCTGTTCGCATGGCTAAGCGAAATGCAGCAGTTCTATATCAATCGCGTTCCGGAGCGCAATCAACTTAAGTTTCTGAAGCTGCTCGGCGCAAAGCCGCAGCTGGCACATCGCGCGCATACGCAGGTCAGCTTCCAAGGTGCCGATCGGCCCCTCATGCTGCCGAAGGGCACGAAGCTGCAGGCACAGGATCAACCCTTCGAAACGACAGAAGCGATCCGGCTGCATCCGGCCCGAATAGATCGCATCATCGTTCGAACAGAAAAAGAAGCGAATGATTACACATCTACTAACGACCATGTCGGCGTTTCATTCTATGCTTTTGGCCCTGAAGCTCGTCAAGGCAGCAGACTGTACATCGCCTTTGACCTTGAGCTGATGCCGGGGGACGAGCTGACCATGGCGATTTCGTTATTCGACGATGGGTTGGTTCCGCTTATCCCTGTGGACGACGCAAGCAAGGCAATCGTACCCTCAGCTAAAGTATCGTGGAAGTTTTATGGGAATAACGGTACGCCTCCTGAACTCGCCGGTGCAGAGCACATTCAACAAGACAGTACGATTGGCGCTGCCGGTAGCGGTCCATCCGCGTGGATGCCGCTTGAGCTCATTCACGATGATACGGTTCAGCTCATGTACAATGGGATGATCACGTTCCGTGTACCTCATGGAATGAAACCGGTCATGGTCCATCCGGCTAATGACAGAGGACGTTATTGGTTCTGCTGCACGGTTGAGCAATCGGGCTACGAGAATCCGCCGCGGATCGAACATATTGCCTTCAATACGGTAAAAGCCGTCCAACAATATACATTTAGTGAATTGTTTCATGCTGAGTTAACCGGCGAAGAGAACAATGAAGTGATCGTTTCGTCGTACCTTGCCGCTAACGGCTGCATACGCGTACAATCCCAGCAAGGATTAGGCGGATGGAGCGATTTGTGGGAAACGACAGACTACGAGCTGCACCAGAACATAGAAACAGGTGAAGCGGTGGTCACCTTGATTGCCGGAGCGGGAAGTCCAAGCCCGGCATTTCCACAACAAAATAAGACAACCCTTCGGGTGATCGCCCAGACTGAGGCATTCCGTGAGCAGTGTATCATCGGGCAGAGCAACGGGTTGCCGAGACAGAAGTTAGTTGTCTACGATTATCCGTTGCAGAATAACCGATTTACACTCCAGATCGGGCGGAAGCTTCAAGACGGAAGCTGGCTGTGGGAGGATTGGACCGAAGTGGACAACTTAGACAACTCGACATCCACGGATCGGCATTTCCTGTTCGACGCAGCGGAGCATGAGATTCGATTCGGCGATAATGAGCGCGGAAGTGTTCCGCAAGCATGCGATGAGCCGAATATTTGGGTCATTGCCTGTTTGCTGGGAGGTGGAACTCGCGGCAACGTGAAGCCCCATCTAATTACTGAAATCGTCTCGCTAAATGAGTCAAGCGAGCAGCTTCTCGGAGCGCTTTCCGTAACGAATCATCAGTTTGCTGTAGGGGGAACGGAAGCGGAATCGCTTGAAGCCTGCATCGAACGCGTTCGAAGAGAACTCCATGAGCCGTTTCGGGCCGTTACGGCGGATGATGTCGAGCATATCGTTCGTCATACGCCAGGACTTCGGGTAGCGAGAGTTAAGGCGCTGCCGCTCTACATGAAAGGGCTAAAGGATTATCCGCGTAACCAAGCGCCGGGCCAACTGACCGTAGCGGTTGTGCCATACAGTCCGGCAGTTACGCCGACTCCGAGCATTGGATTTCTGGAGAGCGTGCAACGGCATCTGGATGAGCGAAGATTGATTACGACGGAAGTCCATGTCATTGCACCTGAATATATCGGCATCACGGTACATGCCATTATCGTCGTCGAGCCTCATTTTGTAGATGAAAGCATGCAGATCGTCATGGCGCTTAATAGGCTGTTAAGGCCGCTTGATGGCCGAGACGGTTCGAAAGGGTGGCCTTTTGGCAGAACGGTATACAAAGGAGATTTGTTCGGGCTCATGAATGAGATGAAAGGCGTCGCTTATATTCAGGAATTATGGTTAGACGCTGAAGGACATGGCTGGGCCAAAACTTCCGGTGGCGATATCGAGCTTCCTCCATATGGATTGGTGTACTCCGCCGGGCATGAGATCGAACTAATCAGTAGAACGAACCTGTAAGTTGAGTTGCCTCGGAGCAGAGCAGGACATTAGGAAACGTAAGGGGGGAGACGGACTGGAGCAGGGGACGTTATTTTTCTCAATGAATAAGGAAAGTGACTGGGCTTTAAGCGGCAAGGCTAACTTGGAATGGACGGAAGCCGGGCTGCGCATCACGCAAACGCAAAAATACGGCATTCGCAGCACGCTGCATCTGAACGAATTAGACGGCATTCGCGATGTCCACGAGTTCGTTATCGGGCCTTACGGCAGACTTTATGTCCTGGATGGGGCCAGTGACGTGTGGTTATATGACTCGGAATACCATCATCACGAGAAGCTGTTTCCAAGCGGTCATGGACTGTTCGGCATCCGATCGTTGCTCGCAGTCATCGGTGATACGCTTCTTGTGGCGGATCCGGAGCGGCAGCAATGCTCGGCTTATGCAATTGGTAACTCCCAGACGTACTGGAGCTTAAGCGAATGTAACGGAGTCGAGCTCTATCCCATCGCTGCGGCTTCAGATGACCATCACTTCTATGTGGTAACACCGCTTGCGGTCCAGCGGAATCCGGAAGGGGACCTGATCGTTCCGGCAGGCACGGGTATTGGGATCGTGAAGATCGATCGGAACGGACAATGTGCAGGCATTGTAACGGAGGAGAAATGGGTTCTTCCAACGGCCGTGAAGCTGCACTATTTATACAAGCGCTTCTACGTTGCTGTATCCAAGGAGCGAAGCGTTTATGTGTTTGATAGTGAGGCGCATACGCTGCGCGGCTTCTCTCCCGAAGGGGAAATGCTCTCTCGGATGTTTCTTCCCTCCTTGAGATTTGCCGGACTGGCTGTTGATTCGATGAACCAGCTCTACATCGGCGACTCCAGACATATCGCAGATGAGGGGGAAGACGATCGGTTCGTATTGAACCTCGGCGAAACCGGGGAATTCATTACGAAGGTGCCGGGCTCCCGGGGCAAAGCAGACAAGCTGATGTTCGACGCACGCGACCGCATGTATATTCTGAACGCCGAAGAAGGTACGGTTACGGTGCTCGAGCTGCAGCCAAGGACGATGGAACGAATGGAAACCGGCGCTCTCGAAGGAATCTGTCTCACAACTGCACTAGACAGCACGGAAGCAGAAACCGTTTGGCACAAAATGGTGCTGGATGCTGACATCCCGGATGAAACGCAGCTGCGAATCTCGTACTTCTGCTCGGATCAGAAGCAGATGATCATCGGCGGCAGGTTTATGGCGATGGATGATTTCATACGTGATGAGAACCGTGACATGCTGGAGAAATCGCGAACGCTGGAGCCGTTCTGGTCGGCACCGGTAACCAATCCGAAGGACGCACTGTTCTTCGATGCCAAAGGCCGGTATATGTGGCTCAAGATCGAATGGATTGGCAGCGAGCGTAAAACGCCGTGCCTCTCCAAGCTGAGAGTTGTGTTTCCTCGCACCACCTATCTGAGTCATCTGCCAGCTGTCTATCAAGAGGATCCGACCGGTTTTACGGAACGATTCCTAGCTTTGTTCGGCACGATGTTCGATAGTATCGAGACGCAGGTTCAAGATATTCCGCGTCACTTGGACAGCGAGCTGACGGAAGGACCGTTTTTGAAATGGCTGGGCAGCTGGCTTGGCATCGAGGTGGATGAGCATTGGAGCGATGAGCAGATACGCCGATTCATTCGCGAGGCGCCGCAGCTGTATCGGTACAGAGGTACCCGCCGAGGCATTGAGAAGATGGTCGAGATCTACACAGGCAGCAAGCCGTACATAGTGGAATATTTTCAATATCGCATGATGCGGGAATCCGCGGAGCTCCGCGAGCTGACCGATTTACTATACGGCATGCATCCTTGCAGCTTCTCCGTCCTCGTCACGACGGAGCAGGCGAATACAGAGAAACAGCGGCTCATGCTGGAGCGAATGCTGAATGAACATAAACCGGCGTTTACGGACGCGCATCTGATTGTGCTTCAGCCGTGGATGTACCTTGATATGCATACGTATCTGGAAGTCAATACCCTGTTATCGGAGCCGTCGCTGCTGCGAATCGATCCGAACCGTTCGATGCCAAGCGATACGATCATCGTCGATGTCGACCGCGATAGACGGCTTGATCTGCATACCCGCTTAGGCTTGGATTCAGAGATGGAATAGAGCTTGAACAGACGAATGATCCTCGACTATTTTATTAGGAGCTGATGGAGTGAAAAAAAGCAGATATTACCCGTTTGAACGGAATCGTTATTTCTATGGGAAACTGCTGACGGTTCGGGATTTCGAATCCGAGCAAAAATATGTCGGCGACAAACGCCGTCTGCTGAATCGGCTTCTTGTTGGAAGCGGGGTCGTGTCCGGCATGCATGTTGTGGCGGTGGACGACAAATCCATTACCGTGGAGATGGGCGTGGCAATCGATTATGCCGGCCGCGAAATCGTTATTCCGTCGCCGACGACGCTGAAGCTGTCGATGATCGAAGGATTCACGAACAACGAGTATAAGAAGAATGTCTATCTCTACGCGGCTTATGATGAGAAAGGGAAAGAACCGGTACATGCGATTGCTAACTCTGCGGTTCGTTCCGAGGATGTCAGCGAATATAATCGCGTATTGGAGAGCTACCGTTTGTTCATCAAGGAGGAGGCGCCGGATCCTGCATCCTTCGAGCATGTTCGTCTATCTGAGGTCATTGCGCCAATCTATCAGGATGGACAAGTTCGCATCTATCAGCGAATGTCAAAGTATGCCGGGCAGGAAGCGGTAGTCGATGTAACGCTTGTTGTTGAGAAAACGCTGCAAACACCGCGTATTTCGCTTGAGTATCAAGTGGAAGCGGACGGCTTGACGCCGGTTGGACTGGAGAACGGTTTGGTATCGTTCTCGGAGCCGGGTGACGGACAGGAAACCGAATATACATACACGTATTCCGTGAAAGCAGCAAATTGGGCGAATGGGCGTAAAGCCTCGCTTCGTATCGATAGCCAGAGCATCGTCCTCAATATTGGCGACCTGCGCGTTCCGATTGACAGTAACCCGGCACATGAAGTTGAGATTATTAGTGAACCGGCGGTTGAGCGGATGATGCGTGATTATTTTGACCGTACGCTTGATCAAGCGATTGACGGTGTTGCTGAGCAAAGCATCTGTTTGGCGAAGATCAGCTTGCTTCAGATGGGGCCGACTTATATGATCGAGGGCGTCGAGCGTGTGCCTTTTGGCGAATATGTGTATAATCCATCTTTGCTGCAGCGTGTCGGGGCGTTTGGCACGAAAGACCAACTGTCCAAGTTCTTCACTTCTTCGGAAGCGTTCACCGTGCCGTTCGGACAAGAACCACGGCTGGATGTGGACTATAATCCGGAGCGGAGCGAGTTCTCCTTCAAGCTTGGCGTTCCACAGCCGCAGCATTTGCAAGATGAGATGGCTACCGGTACGGTAACGGTGGAACTGGAGCCGAACGCCAAGAGCGGTCTGTATTTCTTCTCTCGCGGACAGAAGAACTATGTTACAGGCGAGATCGAGAGCGGGCTCGGCGAAGGTCAGCTCTATGTGATGGTCGGCCTCGAGGATAAGGATGTTAATATTACATCTGATCTGCTGCAAGCAAGCGACCAAGTGTACTATGGATCTTCCGATGTGTTCAAAGGAAGCGAATTCGAGTCGCAGCTGCCTAACGTTACATTCGGAACAGTAGTGTATCCGAGCAAAGGGACGTTCCGCATCGGGATGAAGCTGGGTCAAGCAACAGAAGCTTCGGCGATCAAGCTGCGCTGGTGGGCGTTCAAGAAGCTGCCGGGAACGGAATCGGCTGTTGTAGTCGAATCGGCAGCGACAACTGCTGCGAAGGTGATTCAATCGGGGATGAAAGAAGCGGCAGCATCGACGGATAAATAGGTTGGCCTGCTGATACCATCTGGATTTAGCTGCATTACTTAATAATCTTCGGTAAAAGAAAAAAGGCGGTGCAGAGATTAAACGCTGCGCCGCCTTTTTCTATTCGGTTACAAGCATCGATTTCGTGACACTAAGTCGAACAGGTACTTTCTCTGTTTTAAAATAAGTAAAGGTGAGGTAGAAGTCGCCAAGCGGATAAACGACGATGGATTTGTCGGCATCGATGGTTTCTTTAGAGCCTGCAATCTTCAACGCTTGGACCTGTTTTAGAAGTTCGGCAATAATGAACTTGTTCCAGAGGTTAACTTCGGCTACATAGGCCTCTTCGGGATTCGCTTCGTCCGGCTCGAGCATGAACGACAGCTGGTAAGCGGCATAGGTCATTAACGAAGGACCTGCAGGTACAGCAGCATCGCCGGCAGGAAGCGCTTCATCCACGGTCGGCTGCTCGTCAGCAGGAGGCTCTACATTAGAAGCTTTTTCTGCGGTAGTTTTCTCCGTGGTCGTCGACTTCGCGGCGGATGCTGTCTTCACCGGCTTCGATTTATCGTCCTCAGCAGCAGCCTTCGCGCTCTCATCATTCTTCTTCGTATCGCCGGTGCCAACTGCGTCTTTAGCATCACTTGCAGAAGGGGTACCTGTTGCTTCTTTATTGTCGCTTGCCTTCGAATCAGCGCCAGCACCAGCATCTGATCCATCAGCACTACCTGCACCAGAATCACCGCCAACTGCGCTTCCGCTAAGCTCGCCTTCAGCCGCACCGGCACCGTCCTCAGCTGGGGTTTCTTCTTCTACAGGAGGTTCCAACAATGCATCTTCAGCGACTTCACTAACAGCTGCTTCCGGCGGAGCATCAGCTTCGCCGAGTACATCCTGCAGCTTCTTACGTGTGAGGCTGATGAAACCGGCTAGGTTGATTTGGCCGCCTTGGAAGAATCCCTTGTATACCGTATTGCCATCAGTATCATTGAGCGCACCAACGCCGTCATAACGACCGTTCTTATATTTACCGGCATAGAGCACGGTTCCCGTTGCAATATCGAATGATTGTCCGTCTCCATGCTTCACGCCGCTGCTGAAACCGCCGGTGTAAGCGACCGTTCCTTTCTCGGTGAACAAGGACCCAATTCCATTGTATAAGCCGAGCTGGAAGGACCCTTTATATTTCACGACCCCATTCGGATAATATTCAGTGCCTTCTCCGGATAGTGCGCCGTTCTTAAATTCGCCTTCAACCTGCACGGTTTGGTCCGGACGCATCAGTTTCCCGGCTCCTTCGTATACATTGTTAGCCCAATTGCCGTCATAGACGACAGCGCCTTCGGTATCGTACGATTTGCCAACGCCTCCATAAGCCCCCTGCAGGAACCCGCCCGCATACAGCATGCCGCCAAGCTCGTTGTAGAGTGTACCGTTGCCCTCGAACTTACCGCCGACAAAGTCACCTTCATAATGCGTCTTTCCATCGCCGAAGAACAGAGTCCCGGGACCGCCATATTGGTCAAGTGCAAATGTTCCACGGTAGAGCAGTTTGCCGTCTTGATCGAACAGTTCACCCATACCGTTCTTGAGCCCTTTGGCAAAGTCGCCTTGATAGAGCAGCTTGCCGTCCTTGCTATACAGCTTGCCGGTACCTTCATATAATCCGGCAGCGATGCCGCCCTCGTAGAGCAGCGAACCATCGGCATTAACGATCTTGGCCGTGCCTGTGAAGGAGGCCAAGCTTGCTGCTGTCGCTTCGATCTTAGGCGTGCGTGCAAGCAGCTTGTTCAGTATTTTCGGAGGCTTGATGAAGCCGAAATAGAATATTACCAGTCCGACAAGAACAAGGATGACTACAAGCTTCTTCGCGATGTAGAAGCGGCCGAACGGAATATAATTTTTGACCGATTGTTCCGCCGGATTGAGGATGGATTTGACCCATTTACCTAGGAATACGAGCAGAAACTTAGGCAGCTGCTTCGCATACTTCATGGGGATCATGAACAGTTTCTTGAATGGTTTAATAAAAGGTTTGAGGAATTGCTCCAGCATCTTCATTAGGGCACCTGGATTGTGAACTGACCGGGCACTGTAATTTGAATCATGCCGCCCCAGTTGCACAGACATTTGGATGAATTGTTCAATGCCGGCATATTCGCGATTAAGACAGTCGGAGAGCCAGGCGCCCAAGGGGCTGCCGTGACCGGGATGCAGGGCATAGGCGTCAACGCGCCAAGCGCCGCAGCAGTAGCTGTCGCGACCTGCGGATTCGCCAGCGAGCTGCACATTCCGAAAGGCATAATATTGACCATTGGCTTATTGTCCATAATGTTGGCAATCGGCATCGCCGTCATAACCCGATTCGCGGGCAAGACATTGAGTGCGCTAGGTGCTACACCAAATGAGCACTGCAGCATAGCGCCTTGACAAACAAGCTGACCCATAAACGTTCCCCTTTGTCTGATAGACTTTCAATCATGTCTTCCGCACTATATTCTCTCTAGTTAATAGTACTATAAAGCATTTCAAAGCTTCAATAATAGATGTCGGTTTTTGGCGAAAATATGCAGTTTTTTGATGTCTCCGAACGCACTTTGTAGTAGTATGGTAATAAATCGCTATTTTTCTCTCTGAAAGGGAGCGTCCCACAGATGAACCTGCAAAGGCCAAGTAAATCCTCGAACAGAAAAAGCTATCCCCGTTTATGGTTGACTATACTTTTATGCTGTTTGATAGGATTATCGGTTTACTTGTTTCTGCACCGAAACGAGCTCACTCAGAATCCAACGAAGGATGCGACTGCACTTTCGAATTTGTCGGCGATTGCGGCGGGAACCGGTGGCGATGTCTATGTCATTAGTGACGCGAAGCAGCAAATTCAAGCCATTGATCGTGACGGAAAGCTTAAGTACCGAATTAAACAATCGAGTAATAATCGCAGTAACTTCAGCGAATTGGCAGTCGACGATCAGGGCCGAGTTTATACCATCAATACGGTACTCGATCAATACGGCTTGTATGTAGAATCAGAGGAAATCGTGCGCTATACCGCAGAGGGCAAGTTCGATAAACAGCTCTTCGTGTGGAAGGGCGATCAGACAAGCAAACGAATCGGACAGCTTAGAGCACTCCAAATTAAAGCCAATCTATTAACCTTTTACATAAGCAAATCGAATGAAGTTCAGCAGAAGCAGCTTTCACTTGATAACGGGAAATGGACACAGCCTTTTGCTTTTAAGCTGCCGCCGAACCGTTTCCTCTCCGAGGTGTATGGAACGGAACCAGGCTCGATTTACTTCACCACCAAGCGAGGCGCAATCTACCAAGTAGCAGCGGATGGAACGAGCAAGTCGCTCTACCCGGTTGCAGGCATGGAGAAGACACGCAAGAACTTCCCGGAGCGTCTGAAGCTGGACGGCAATGGGAATATCCTCTTCATCGATCGTTCCATTAACGCGCTGACGAAGCTTACGCCAAACACAGCGAATCCGATCACGTTGCTGCTGGAAGAACCAGCACTAGCCGCCGCAGCTCCGGAAGCCGAGAGTTTGGAAATCGCAGATTATACGCTGCACGCGGATGGGAGCAGTGAGCTGCTGCTGGCAGACCGTATGATGAAACAGAGCAGCAACGGGGCAGTAACGCCGTCCTTTGCTCAGCTTCATTACAGCAATCAAGAACGAACCCAGCAATGGCTTGTCTGGGGGGCTGCAGCAGCGGGCATTCTCCTGCTTGTAGCATCGGCACGTCTCGTATACATCCATATCATGCGTCGTCGCATTTCGTTCTTCCTCAAGCAAATGGTAGCTTTTGTACCCCTTGTTACGATCTCGATGGTGCTGCTGTCCAATTCGATCTACGACGGCTTCTCCGGCAAAATGGAAGAGGAAATGAAGCGGGAGCTGTCCGTGCTCGCGCAGAGCGGCAAGTACATCATTGATGGCGACCGATTAGAGAAGCTGACCTCACCGAATGATTTCATGAACGCTGACTATCAAGAGATTAAAGAGCGGATGAATGTGCTTTTCCAGCATGATAACAGCATTGACCGCAGAGGCTTATACAGCACGGTATACAAATACGAGAATGGCAAGCTCTATATCATTGCGGATGATGACGATGGCGTTAATATGTTTAAGCCTTTTCCGTTATCGGAGGACAACCTTCCGGTCGTAGAGCAGGGACAGGTAATAAGCGGCAGCTGGGTAGATGCGAATGGGCAATGGACCTATGCGATCGCTCCCGTGTACAACTCGAAGGGCGAGATTGTCGGTATTTATGAGACAGGCCGCGATCTGAACGTCCTGCGAGCGGAGAATGCGACGATTAACCAAACGATTTTCAAAAATATCACGATCATCACGGTGCTCATCCTATTCGTGTTCATGCTATCGTCCTACTTCCTGCTAGCGTCCTTAAGGAAGCTGCGCAAGAGTGTTACAGATATCACGAATGGCAATTGGGACGCAGAAGTCCATATTCGCTCACGCGATGAGGTGGCTGACCTCGGTGAGCAGTTTAATCTCATGGTACGCCATATTCGTCAATATATCAGCGACATTACCGCATTCAGCGAGGCATCTTTCCGCTTCGTGCCACAGCAGGTATTTAAGTATTTGGGTAAAAGAGGCATTCTCGATGTGCATCTCGGTGATCAGGTTCAACAGAACATGGTTGTCATGGTGACCAAGCTTAGACAATTCTATGAAATGTCGAAGGGGCTCACGCCCAAAGAGAATTTCAATTTCATGAACTCTTTCTTAAGTCGATTTGGACCACTGGTACGCAAGGAGAACGGTCTAATCAGTAACTATCTGGGTGCCGGTTTCATGACCTTGTTCCCGAGTCGAACAGAAGATGCTATTAAAGCGGCGATTGCCATTCGTAAAGAATTACTCGTCTATAACGGTCACAGAGCCAAAGTGAATTATATTCCGGTCGAAATTGGGATTGCGATTCATAAAGGGCCGCTCATGCTCGGGATCATCGGCGAAGAGACGAAGATGGAGAGCAATGTCATTTCGGACGATGTGACGCTGACCTCGCGTTTGGAGGAGCTTTCCGAGACGCTTGGTGTTTCCATTCTTGTGACGCGATCCGCCTTGGAGTCGATGGAAGCGCCGGAACGGTTCCAATTCCGCTGGCTGGGACGCGTTCATATCGAAGGCAATCAAGAACCGATCGAGCTTTACGATGTTTATGAAGGCGATACGGAGGCACTGCGCTCTGGTAAGGACAAGACAAAGAAGCTGTTCGAGCGAGGCATTCAGCTTTACCAAGAAGGCCGCTTCTTCGACGCACGGGAAACCTTCGTTGAAGTAATCAAGTGGAACCGACTCGACAAAACTGCGAAGCTGTACTTCTATCTATGCGATGAGTATTTCCAAAGGGGCACTGCTGTCGATTGGAACGGCACGTTAGCCGTTTCATAAGGCAAAGGGAGGATTAACGAATGATGCGACAAACGATCTTTCAGGTGCGACCGCTCAAGCTGGAAGCAGAAGCAAGGGGAATCAGCTCGTTCTTTCTGTCGGATGACTCATTCGACGATGACAACCACACGCCCGGTGAAATCCAGCATTATCTGACCAACCCGCTCAATGCGCTGACATCGGATTATGAATACCGTTTTGTTCAAAATGAGCAGAACGACATCATTGGCGTTATCGGGTATTTGCAAAATGAACAACAGACCGGCGGGTACTACTTGGATTATCTCGTTGTCCATAAGAAGTACCGCAATCATGGCATCGCGTCTCTCCTGCTGACCGACATGATCGAGGTGCTGCGTTCCAGGGCAGCTCGTTACGTATTGACGTATACATGCGATACGGATGCCTACAAGCCGGTGCGCAGATTGTTTGAGCGTCAAGGGTTTATGCTTGCCGGCCGCTGTCCTGATTATTATTTTGAAGGCGAAGACCGGTTAATCTACAGCTTAAAGCTGAGCAGCGTACGTTATGAAGAAATTATCGGATCATGATCACAAACAAATCCAGAAGTAAAATGGTGCTTAAACGATGAATGCAATGATACTACGATGGATCGGCGTCAAATTCGAGGATCGGCGAAAGCTGGCCATGATGGCGCCTGTTTTTTTTCTGTGCGGGATTTCGGAACTGCTGAACTATAACGGATATATGACCTTGTTTAACCAGCGCTTCGGAAGTGAATATTTGCCATATGTGTACGGAGCGGAAGCGGTTATCATGCCGCTTGAGGCTTGGTTTATGTCCTGGCTGACGAATCGTCTTACCAAACCGCAGCTCATGCGCGCGCTCTTTGCCATCATGGGCGTCATTATATGCGTTAATGCTGTCGCATTGCTGCTGTTTAACGGCTTAGATATCAGTCCGAGGGCGTACTATCCATTTCTCTTCCTTAGTTCTAGCTTCGTTGTAAGGCAACAAACGATTCTGCTCTGGAGTCTCGCGGTAGATCTGTGTCCGACGCAGCAAGCGAAACGGCTGATGCCCGTATTTGTTTCCTCTGCCGCGCTTGGCGGTATTGCTGCAGGGGTGCTTGCACAGGTTGTGAGTAAATGGCTTGGAGCAGACGCTGTCTATATGTTAGCACCGCTGTTTCTTCTTGCTGGCGGAGTGAACTACTGGAAATCTATTGCACACTATCTTGTGCCGCTGACGCTGAAGCAAGAGCGGAGTGTCGCATCAGGTGCTGCAGAAGGCGGATTGTCGTCCGGAGATTATTTCAGACGCTCCTTCACCACGCCTTATTTGCTGGTAGCTATCGGCATTATGACGCTGATGCCAGCCTTGTATTTCTTAATGGAATATATATTTCTGAATGTCACTCGTACGATCTATAAGACGGAATCGGAGTTTGCGTCTTTCTTTGGACTAGTTACAACGCTGCTGTTTACGATTGCCTTGCTGCTCCAGCTGGTCTCGAATCGCTTAATGGCATGGCTTGGACAAAGCAATATGCTGCCTGCGATCGCCATTATATTTACTTGTGGTTTCGTGGCAGCGGCGGCTACCTTCGGCACATCGTTCATTCTCTACTCGTTGTCGATCGGGTATATGTTCCTTTACCTGTTACTCTATTATTTCGCGGAGCCTGCCAATCAGCTGTTCTTCAAGCTGCTGCCGATGCTTCAACGAGATGGATACCGCTATATCGCGCAAGGTGTTGCGGCTTCACTGGGTATTCTGATTGGTGCACTCCTGCAGTCGCTGCATGCTGAGCTTGGGTTTAGTTTAAGGCTGCTTGCCTGGGTTGGAGGAGGCGGGGCTGTACTGCTTGTGCTGCTAACCTACATCGGCAAATCCTTATATATACGCGAACTGATTCGCAGTGTTCAGACGATGTCGGATACGAGGCAGGATCTCGCGCTCGCCTTCGATGAGTATATGCGTGAGAACAAATCGCCGCTTATGCTGGATCAATTGCTGGCGAACAGCAACGACTATGCCCGCGAGGTCGCACTTGGGATGATAGGCCGAACGGGCGACGATACGTATCTTCCGAAGCTGCTGGCACTTGTAGATGATCGCAGCGCTCGTATTCGTATTGCTTCGCTAAGGGCGATGAACCTCGAGCGGGCAGAGCTCCAAGCGCTTGTCAAGGTAGCCTCTTTCCTGGAGGATCCCGACTTTGAGGTAAGGGCTGCCGGCGTCCGTTTACTAGGCAGAGCCGATCATATGCGGCATCAAGCCGTATATTTTGTCAGGCTGAAGCTGCTGGATTCGAGCCCGAAGGTTGTAGCGGAAGCGGTCAAAGCACTCTATTATTTGCAAAATGAGCAAAGTTTCGAAGCCTGTTATGAGGTCATTCAACGGTACTTGAAAGAAGGCGGGGAACAGACCGTCTATATCTGCCGGGTTATTGCCGAGCTGGAAATGTACAGTTTTCTTCCGGATGTCGAGCAGCTGCTTGGCCATACCGACCCTGCTGTCCGGGCTGAAGCCATTGCTTGTATGGGGAAGCTGCGGCATGTCGACGCTATTCCGTGGCTGCTTGAGCAGTTGGAGTGGGCAGAGCCGGCTTTATACGAAGTGACGATAGAAGCTTTCATCGCTATGGGAAGCGGGGCTGTAGTGCCGCTCAAGAATGTCTTGCAGCAAGCACAGCCGAAGGTATGGAGTGCTGCAATCCGCGCGCTTGCTGCCCTTCTGGAAGAAGCAGAATCGAAGTCCGTCTTGTTAGGCGCTGCTCTGGTGAAACTGGATGAACTTTGGAAGAGTCGCGATATTGAGGCGGCCTTGTACACGATGGAGCTGAGCACGAGAGCTGAGTTGGCACGGATGCGATTGACTGAACACAAGGCGTTCCTGCTGGATGGCGTATGGGCCGTCATGGAACGTACCGCTGAAGGTGACGTAGTGAATGCGGTTCGCAGAGCGATTGAAGATGAAGACGAGGAAGTCAGAGAGAGCGGGCTTGAAGCGTTGGCGGAAGGATCGGCGGACAAGCGGTTGACCGTCGCACTGCTCGCTTTGTTCGAAGGCTGGAGCGCTCCACATGCTGACTTGCCTTATGAACAAGCCGTTCAGGTGCTGCGGGCAGCGGCCGGTTTACAGGATATGTGGCTGCAGCTGCTCGCTTCCGATGCGCTGCAACGAGAGGAGAACGGATCATTGAGTGGACAACTGGCGTTAATGGGGATGCTGGACAAAGTCGTATTTCTGAAGCAAGTCCCGTTCTTTAGTGATCTTTCATTGGAGGAGCTTGGTTATATTGCCGGCATTGCGGTGGAAGAACAACATCCGAGCGGTACTCGTTTGGTAGCAAGCGGGGAGGTCAACAACAAGCTGGGCGTAATCGTAGACGGTTCGGTACAGCTGCTCGCATCAGGCAGGAAGAACGGCATCATTGCCGAGCTTGGTCCAAAGGATGTTTTCGGCGAAACCTCGGCCATCGATGCAACGACAGCTACAACGACGGCTCGATCTGCAGGAGAAGTTCGCATCCTGACATTGCTGGGCGATGAAATGGCCAAGCTCATTCGGCTTCATCCGGAAATTGGAATGGGCTTGCTGAAAGCCTCGCTCGCTCGCGTGCGAATGCTTGAGAATATGATCGCTCGATCAGGCTGATTGAGCAGGATATAGAACGGAACGTGAAGGGAACTTGCTGAAGTTCCCTTTTTGTTCGTTATTTATGACATTTGATCATGAGGAACGAGAAAGGTGGTTTACCTTCCATGTTCTTATGCGGCTCTACGATTTCGGAGATTTCTAACCGTCCGACATGTCCGAATTCTTGTTGAATGGAGTCCGCATCATAAAAAAACATTTTCATGCCTTCGACGATTTCGTAATAGTCTTTATCCAGCTGTTTGCCTTTTCCGAACATGGGGGCGTCCTTCGAAATCGCAGTAAAGATCATATAACCGCCGGGCTTTAGCTGATTATAGCAGTCTTGAATAAACTTGGCTCTCTCCTGTTTATTCAATAGGTGAATCAATGCATAGCTGAATATTCCGTCATAGCGCTTGTTATCAAACGGCATCTCGGTTACGGATCCATGAAAAATAGCAATATCGAGCCCTTCCTGTCGTGCCAGATCAATCGCAGTTTGGGAGATTTCAATTCCTGTTACATGAATCCCGTTGTCTATAAAAACCTTGGCGTTTCTACCATAACCGATGCCGGGTATTAATATATCTTTTACCTTGTTCGCAAGGAAAAAGTCTTTGGTTACGATTGCTGAATCTGCAGACTCAAATCCCCACATTAGTTGATTTTGTACAAAACTTGATTCCCAAATTTCGGTCATATCCAAACTCCTTCACTATGAAAGCTGCCTTCAGGAACAGTATATCCTATGAAATGGGATTGTAGAAATTGGACACTAGAAGCGGATTGTAAAAGACAGGAGAATAAGCATAGCTTTTCAATCTGCAAGCGATTACAATGGTAGGGTGATAATTTTCTGATTATTTATTCCAGTATAAGAGGAGAGGCTGACGAATGGCAGGAAATCGTGCAGTAGTGTATGTAGAATCCGGTAAAGTTGAAGTACGGGATATTTCGTATCCTGATCTGGTTTTGCGTGACGGCCCCGGTGTTAATCCGCTTAATGTCGGCAGAAAATGTGAGCACGGCGTCATCCTTAAAGTAATTACTACTAACATATGCGGAAGTGACCAGCACATGGTGCGCGGTCGTACAACAGCACCGAGCGGTCTCGTGCTGGGTCATGAAATTACGGGTGAAGTAATTGAAGTCGGCCGCGACGTAGAGTTTATCAAGAAGGGCGATCTCGTATCCGTGCCTTTCAATATTGCCTGCGGACGCTGCCGCAACTGTAAAGAACGCAACACTAACGTATGTTCGAACGTGAATCCGGATCGTCCGGGCTCGGCTTACGGCTACGTAGATATGGGCGGCTGGGTTGGCGGCCAATCGGAATACGTTATGGTGCCTTATGCGGACTTCCAATTGCTGAAATTCCCGGACAAAGAGCGCGCTATGGAGAAAATCCTTGATCTGACAATGCTCTCTGACATCTTCCCAACTGGATACCACGGTGCTGTCAGTGCAGGCGTGAAGCCGGGCTCCACGGTTTATATCGCAGGCGCTGGTCCTGTCGGCCTTGCAGCGGCTCACTCCGCACAATTGCTTGGCGCAGCTGTTGTTATCGTGGGCGATCTGAACAGTGAGCGTCTTGCTCAAGCGAGAAGCTTCGGCTGCGAAACGGTCAATTTGCGTGAGCATGCGAATTTGGCTGAACAAATCGATCAAATTCTTGGTTCACCTGAAGTGGATTGCGCCGTTGACTGCGTAGGCTTCGAAGCGCACGGCCACGGTAAATCGCATGGTGAAGCACCGGCAACCGTACTGAACTCCATCATGGAAGTTACGCGTGCCGGCGGTAGACTGGGTATTCCGGGTTTGTATGTAACTGGCGACCCAGGCGCGGTGGATGAGGATGCTAAAATCGGCACGCTCAAAATCCGTTTCGGTCTAGGCTGGGCGAAATCCCATACATTCGTTACAGGTCAAACGCCGGTTATGCAATATAACCGCGATCTGATGACAGCGATTCTTAGCGGCAGAGCACAAATCGCGAAAGCGGTTAACGCGACATTGATCTCGCTCGATCAAGCTCCGGACGCTTACACGGCATTCGATCAAGGTGCTTCCAAGAAGTTTGTTATCGATCCGCACGGCTCTGTCCGTCGTTAATCGAAATTGAATAAGCTGCCTCAGGAGTTGATTGTGACTTTTGAGGCAGCTTTTTGTTTTGCATGGAAGGGATGCGAGCGTGAGAGTAGTGATGGCCTGCAGAATCTAGTGAATCATGACGAAAATTTTCATAGATTATGGTATATTAAGAGAAAAGCGGCTTGTTAGCGGATTCGGGGAGGCAATCTTTCAGTGAGAACTTTCGGTTCAGGCAAATCGATTCGTAAAATGGACAAAAGCACGTACGAGCAAGCTCCGGCCCAACGAGCCAAATCCAATTCGGTGGCTTCTGTGCAGCGTGCGCTGGCTAGTGGAGCGCCGCTTCAGGCATCAGACATGCATACGCTGCAGCGGTCGATCGGGAACTCGGCTGCTAAGCAGCTGACCGCAGGCAGCGGGAAGCCAATCATGGCCAAAATGACGATCAATCAGCCAACCGATGCGTACGAGCTGGAAGCGGATCAAGTCGCGTTTCGCGTGGCCAGCGACTTACAGTCCGATTCGAAGGATAGCGATTCCACTGCACAGCGGACAGAGGAGCAAGGCGAGTCGGAGGAGGAAGAGCTTCAGCTGAAGGCGGACAGCGCCGGGGCGATTCAGCGCGAGGAGCAAGGCGAGTCGGAGGAGGAAGAGCTGCAGCTGAAGGCGGACAGTGCCGGGGCGATTCAGCGCGAGGAGCAAGGCGAGTCGGAGGAAGAAGAGCTGCAGCTGAAGGCGGATAGCGCCGGGGCGATTCAGCGCGAGGAGCAAGGCGAGTCGGAGGAGGAAGAGCTGCAGCTGAAGGCTGACAGCGCCGGAGCGATTCAGCGCGAGGAGCAAGGCGAGTCGGAGGAAGAAGAGCTGCAGCTGAAGCGTGATCCGTTCTCGGTGATTCAGCGAGCAGAGGATGGCGCTCCTGCGGAAGCCAGTCCGGGAGTTGAGGAAACGATCAACGATCTTCGCGGTAAGGGACAGCCATTGCCGGATCGTCTGCGCCAGCAGCTTGAGGATTCTTTCGGAGCTGATTTCAGCAAGGTTTCGATTCACACCGATAATGCGGCGGATGATCTTGCGAAGAAGGTCGGCGCCAGAGCTTTTACAACCGGCAATGACATCTTCTTCCGTCAAGGCGAGTACAAACCGGGTACGGCAAGCGGGCTCCAACTTCTCAGCCATGAGCTTACCCATATCGTCCAACAGAACTAATCGGTTACGAAAGTGTAAAGCAAACTATTCCGCTTAGGAAAGTTTGCTTTTTTCTTGTCATATATCCGTAAGAAAGGCAATAAATAGTTACCAAACAAACCCGTGGACATGGTAAACTGATTACGGGTCAACCTAAAAGCGTCACTACACTTTGTGGGAGGTCATTCGCGATGCATAATTGCACTTTAGTTACGAAACCTGCCTTAAACATGGTCGGAATCAGCTACTGCGGTCCATATTCATCGTTTCCGGATGAAGCGATTCATCTGCAAAGCGAGTTTCTCTCCAGAAAGCATGAAATCGAAGGCGAAGTAAAGACAACCGTGCTGTACAGTCCATATTTCGGCAACGAAGTATTTGCGACGTATTGGGCATGTTTTGAAGTCCCCCATCTGAGTCAAGTGCCGGACGGCATGGTGCAGTTTACAATCCCGCAGCGCACCTACGCCATGGCAGCATGTACAAATAAACGCATCGGTGAAGGCTACGAGCAGCTATCGGCTTGGATGAACGAGGAGAAGCTGTTGAAGAGGGAAAATGCCGTATCCCTTGAAATCTTTTATATTGATGAACACTTGGAGGAGGAGCAGGTCGAACTGCTGATTCCCATTGTAGAACAATAAAGCTTCGTTCAACTGGCTGCCTGCACCGTATAAAGGAGAACTAGAATCAATCATGACAGCAGCCAAATTTTTCACCCACCCGTTAGGCATAATTGGAGCTTCCGTCAGCGCAACTTTGCTCTGGGGAAGCTCTTATCCGTTTATTAAACTGAGTTACGCAAGGCTAGGCATCGAATCGCATGACACGCTGGAACAAATTTTATTCGCAGGCTACCGCTTCACATTGGCAGGTCTGCTTATTCTGGCTTACATGCTGATACGGAAGGAGACGCTTCGTTATCAGCGGGGCAGCGGCGGCATGGTCGCGTCGATTGCGTTGTTCCAAACGGTTCTGCAGTACATTTTCTTCTATGCGGGATTATCGAAGAGCGCAGGCGTCGTAGGTGCAGTCATTGCCGGGACGATTTCATTCTTCCAAATTGCATTAGCGCATTTCCTATATAAAAATGACCGTATCAACGGAACCAAAGGCCTTGGGCTTCTAGTCGGCTTCTTGGGACTTCTTGTGCTGGGCTTATCCAAGCATGACGGAAACGGCGGGCTGCACTTCTCGTTAGGTGAAGTGCTGCTAATTGCGGCAACACTGTTTAATGCGATTGCGAATTTACTTTCCAAACGCGCTGCGGCTTCATATAGCATCCCGTACATTAACGGGTATCAAATGCTCGTCGGAGGGATTGTGCTTACCGTCATCGGAGCATGGCAGTCGGGCTTGGCACCTTTTCGTTTTGATGGAATCGCACTGCTCATGCTTCTTCATCTGGCACTCGTATCTGCGCTGGCATTCATGCTCTGGAATAATGTTATGAAATACAACAGTGTTGGCAGCGTCTCGATGTACCTATTCCTCATTCCGGTATTCGGCGTGCTGCAATCTGCCATGTTCCTTAGCGAACCGCTGTCCGCTGCAGTAATAGGCGCTTTGGCGCTCGTTTCCGCAGGGATTGTCATCGTGAACCGGCGTAAACGCGTAGTGAAGGCGGATCAAGCTTGAATAGGTTTAATGTGTGATGACTCGAACATTATGGCGAAGAGGTGATTATTACGATGTCCATTCCGATTTCGATTATAGATGCTTTTACATCCGTACCATTCCGTGGCAACCCGGCTGCCGTTTGCCTGCTTGCTGAGGCACGTGATGAGCAGTGGATGCAAGACGTGGCTGCGGAGATGAATTTGTCCGAGACTGCGTTCTTGCAGCAGAGAGAGGATGGAAGCTACGATCTCCGTTGGTTTACACCGACGGTAGAAGTGGATCTGTGCGGTCACGCCACGATGGCCAGCGCTCATTTCTTATGGGAGAATAATCATCTCCTACTAGATTGTACAGCCTCCTTCCATACACGCAGCGGTCTGCTCACCGCGGAACGGACAGAGGATGGTATTAGGCTGAATCTCCCATCAGAGCCCGCAGAGCCGATGAAAGCGCCGGAAGAACTCATACAAGGGTTAGGTTTAATTCCAAGGTATGTCGGGAAGAACCGCATGGATTATTTGGTGGAGGTCGACAGCGTCCAAACCGTGCAGACATTAAAGCCTGATTATGCAATGCTGGCAAAGGTAGAAGCAAGAGGGATTATCGTGACGAGCAAAGGAACGGGGAAGCCGGGCGATTATGATTTCGTATCACGCTGTTTCTATCCGGCATCCGGATGCAATGAGGATCCTGTTACCGGTTCGGCTCATTGCGCGCTTGCACCTTATTGGCAGCGACGCTTGCGTCAGTCTGCTTTCATGGCTTATCAGGCATCTCCAAGAGGAGGCGAGCTGTACATCGAGCTCGAGAATGATCGAGTTCTGTTGTCCGGTCAGGCGGTAACCGTAGTGAAGGGGCAGCTTACAGGTCAGTAGGTAGAAATCCCTATCTAGATACAAGCCGCAACTTGTGCTATAATTGCATATTGCAATTGCATAAAGGGGAAGGTGTGGAACGTGACTTACGAGATTCCGAAACATATCGAGCAGTTCGGCGAAGATATTCAGGAGAATCAGCTCCGATATCATAACCGACGGGTGATCGTTTCCAAGGAATTTACATTTGATAGTGCGCATCATTTGCATTTATATGAAGGCAAGTGCAAAAGCCTGCACGGCCATACTTATAAGCTTCAAACGATTATGTCCGGGAAGACCGATCATCGCGGACTGACCATCGATTTTGCCGATATGAAACGGATTGCCAAAGAGCGGGTAATCGATAAGCTCGATCATCGCTATTTGAACGAAGTGCTGCCTCCGATGAATACGACGGCAGAGAATATGGTCGTTTGGATTTATGAGCAAATCCACGATGCGCTTCTGGAGGAAGGGCATTACCCGAATATCCGCATCGAAGAGATTCGCTTATGGGAAACACCGACGAGCTATGCGGCTGTAACACGCGACATGATGGAGGCGGACGAGAATGCCGGATAAGGATACAGCGCCGACTGAGGGGCGCTCCATTCGGCTTCCGATGGTGGAAATTTTCGAAACGGTCGAAGGCGAAGGCACACGTGCCGGGTTTCCGACCGTTTTTGTACGTCTGTTTGGCTGTAATTTGCGCTGTGTTTGGTGCGATACGAAGTACAGCTATCCACCGGCAGAGGCAGAATTTACAATGACGATTGAAGATATTGTGTCCCAAGTGGAGCAGCAATATAAAGCCGAATATATTTGCATGACCGGGGGCGAGCCGCTTCTGTACGGCAGTCGTTCAGCAGCGCTGCTGCAGGCGTTATGTGATATCGAGCGGATTAAAGACGTACATGTGGAAACAAACGGGGCAATTGATCTTGCACCGTTCCTCCGGGATATCCATTCTTCGAAGGCTAGATACATTATGGATTATAAGCTTCCGGATTCGGGGGAGAATGCGGCGATGCTGCATGATAACTTCGCATTGCTGCGGGAGCAGGATGAAGTGAAATTTGTCATTGCAACGGATCGTGACTTTGATGCTGCTGTGCAAACGCTGAAGGAATATCCGACAGCTGCGCTTGCGCTCTTTAGTCCCGTGTGGGAGAGCATGCCTCCGGCTAAGCTGGTGGAGAAGCTGCTCGCTAGCGGACTAACAGGGGTGAAGCTGAACTTACAGCTGCACAAGATCATTTGGGATCCGGCTAAGAGAGGTGTGTAAGGGTTATGAAGAAAGCGGTTATTATTTTGAGCGGCGGTCTGGATAGTACGACTTGCATGGGTTATGCCAAAGAAGCAGGTTACGAACTATACCCGATCACGTTTAACTACGGACAGCGCCATATTATGGAGCTGAACAATGCGCGCGCGGTTGCTGAGTTTTACGATGTAAGCGAACGCTTCAAAATCATTGAGTTAGGCTTCTTGCGTGATTTTGGCGGAAGCGCACTGACGGATGATTCGATCGAAGTGCCGAAGATGGGAGCAGATCCGGTACCCGATGAAGTCGGCGAAATTCCGGTTACATATGTACCGGGACGTAACTTGTTGTTCTTGTCGATTGCTACGTCGTTCGCAGAGAGCGTTGGAGCTGAGGCGATCTATATTGGCGTAAATGCGCTGGATTACAGCGGATACCCGGATTGCCGGCCAGAATTCATCGCGAAGGTGGAAGAGGTTATTGCAATCGCAACTAAAGTAGGTGTGGAAGGCAAGCCGATCTCAATCGAGACGCCTCTTATACATCTAACGAAAGCCGGCATCGTAGCAGAAGGTATGCGTATGGGCGTTCCTTATAACCTGACAACGTCATGCTATAACGGAGAACCAGAGGCATGTGGCGAGTGCGACAGCTGCCGACTGCGTTTGAAGGGTTTTGCTGAAGCCGGAACAACAGATCCAATTCCTTATAAATCCTAATAAAAAGACAGTTCATGCGAGCAGGGAGAATCCTACCGCGTGAACTGTCTTCTTTTATTATGCGAATATTCCGAGCTGAACAAGGTTAAGCCTGCTGTGAGCTTCGTTTGGCGGTATCATCCGAACTCCGTGTCCGTTGACGCATGGAGGAGTGGAGGGTCACTTTGTTCTTACCGGTCGTCTTCGATTGGTACATCGCTTCATCGGCTTGACTTACAATCTCTGCAATGGATGCGCCTTCTCGACTTGCGCTTACGCCGATGCTGATTGTGACCATCGTCTCTTTCTCTACCCGGCTGCGAATGGTTTCGGCCACGACCTCCGGCTTCACGTTAGGCGCAGCGACCAGACCGAGCAGTTCTTCACCGCCATAGCGGCCGGCCGTACCGATGCTTGCTGTTTCGTCCCTTACTATTTCTGCGACCTGTTTAAGGACGCCGTCGGCTTTATGATGTCCTTGGGTATCATTAAGTTTCTTGAAGTTGTCGATATCACAGAAAATAATCGCGATCCGTTTCGTATCCCGAAGCAGCTGCTCGGCTTTCTTAGTGAAATGGCGACGATTGTACAAGCTCGTTAAGCCGTCCGTAATCGAAGATTGGAAGGTCATCAACAACCGTTCCAGCACCCATTCGAACAAGAGCAGGAAAAGAAGCGAATAATAGATGACAGGGAGCAAGTGGCTCAGAATGACAAGCATCGGGACTTTCCCGTGAAATACATAGCCGTCTGCCAAATCAGACAGCTGATAGATGAAGTAAACGATCAGGCTGGCTGAATAGTTGAAGCGTTGATCGATGCCTCTTAAATTTAGCAAAATGATGAAGTTAAGAATGAGTCCATAAAAGTCAACCGCCAGCAGCTGTGCTTGCGCGGTACTGGTTTCAGGTGAGAGCGAAATCTGGGCACCGGTTACAAGGATCAGCCCGATAAACATGAGCAGGAAAGGCATGCCTTTCAATCTTGTGCTAGGTCCGGTATACAATTTCATGAAAACAAAGTTAATAATAATAAAGGAGAGCAGGCTGACAAATGATTGCGCTAAGTCTGAGTAATAGGAGCTCATTTGACCAGGGAAAGACAGGCCAATGAGTGCGCCGTTCTGGATAATCACAATCGGAAGCACGATTATTAGAATGAAGTAGGTACGGTTGCGTCTGTAACTCTTATAAAGCTTGACTGCCATAAACAGCATGAGAACGAGTATGGTCATTACACAAGCAGATGCAAAAATTTGTCCGGTCGTACCGGCAAGCCACTGAAGAATCGTCATGTTAAGACCACCTAAGAAGAGTGTAAACGCAGGAAGTATGTACGGCGTGAAGGGAACCTAACACTGCACTACAGAAACGTATGTTCTGTTATACTCTATATTCTAAGTAAAAGAGCCATGCAATTCAAGGCTTTTTATTATAACCGCCTCAACTCGGATCCTACTTCCCAACTAAGAAGTGGGTTATTTGGCATCTTTGTATGAATAGATTTACATATTGCCTCCGAGAGGGTATGCTGACATTTGTGCTCATGCAACGTTGTCGTACATGGAAGCATACAATGAAATATGGTAAAGTAGAGAGGCCCAATGAACGTGGATAATTGGCCTTTTACGATAGGTCGTAATCATGCAAGTTTTGATTGAGGAGGCTTTGCACATGAACATTTTGCAGGCATTGTTTTTCCCTCCGGAGCAACCGGGCGGCGTGTCCTCAATGGTTCCTTACATTCAAGAACGATTTAATAAAATCGGCTGGCCGATGGAGTTATTCTCCCTTCCGAAACGGGTTAGGGGCAAAGGCCAAGAGCCAGTTACGTTCGAAACATTCGATATTAGCAACTACGAGGGTAATCCCATTATCGATAAATATTTGCAAACCTACCGCGATTACGTTTGGTGGACGAAGCTGCGCATTCAGAAATCGTATGATCTCATTCATGCTCATCATCCTATTCCGGCGCTGGTGATGAAACAGCTTTACCCGGATACGCCGCTAGTCATGACGATTCATTCCAGTTACGAACGTGAGCTGATTCTGAATGGCAAAATCATTGAAGGCGGCATGGAGCATCGTTTCTTAACCTCGATCTACAGGGAGCTTGAGCTGAAAGCGGATCGGATTCTGACGCCTTCCGAAGCATTCCGCAGCTATATGCGGCCTTATGTGAACGATGCCGATCGCATTCAGGTCATTCCGAACGGGTTTGATGAGAAACGGTTTAAACCGATTTCCCATGAGAACGAGGTCGTACAACTGATTACGGTATGTCGCCTTGTTCCTGCAAAAGGGCTGGATATTCTGCTTCATGCCTGTGCCCAGCTGAAAGCGCGCGGACAGAACTTCGTCCTTCATATTATCGGCGATGGACCAAGCAGACTTGAGCTGGAGCAGCTTGCACAGAAGTTAAACTTGTATGATGATATTATCTTCTATGGCTACATGCTGCACCCGGAAGAGTTTATGCCTTTCTTCGATGTCTTCGTACTGCCATCACGAGCGGAAGCATTCGGCTCCGTATTCGCTGAGGCAGCGTTATGCTGGTTGGCTTTGGTCGGTACGAATGTAGGCGGTATTGCCGAGCAGATCGACGATGGAATCAACGGTCTCTTGGTGGAGCCGGAGAATCCGACAGCGCTCGCGAACGCGCTTGAGAAGGTCGTATCCGATCAGGATTTCCGCTACAATATGGCCCGGGCGGCGTGGAATAAAGCGAAACGCGTGTACTCCTTACAGCGGGTAATCGCTCAATTGAAGCAAGTGTATACGGAAATAAATCCGGAAGCGGACAGGGCAGAATAGGGAGTTAGGACATGGGAGTCTCATTTCGATTTATTCATGCTGCGGATTTGCATGTCGATAGTCCTTTTCGCGGATTGACGGAGGTACCTTCCCATGTAAGGGAAGGACTTGGATCCTCGACCTTTCAGGCTGTTCGCCATTTGGTCGAGGCGGCACTGCGCGAAGCAGTTGATTTTGTAGTCATTTCCGGCGATCTCTATGATATGGCCGACAGATCGCTCCGAGCGCAACTATCGTTGCAGCGGGAGTGGCAGAAGCTGCATGCCCAAGGCGTGCGGCTATTTGTTATTCATGGCAATCATGATTCGTTATCAGGCACGCAGGCTAATTTGGAATGGCCATCTTCGGTTCATTTCTTCGGATCGGATACGGTGGAAGCTGTACCCGTATATACCAAGGAAGGCGAATTGGCTGCTCATGTGCATGGGATCTCCTATGGGACACGGGTTGTAACTGCGAATTTGGCATCACGTTACAAGCCTATAGCCGATGGTTCGTATCAAATCGCGCTGCTGCATGGCACGGTGGACGGACATGCCGGGCATGATCCCTATGCGCCTTGCAGCTTGGCGGAGCTGATTGGTGCGGGCTTCCACTATTGGGCGCTCGGACATATTCATCAGCGTGCTGTGCTACATAGTTATCCGCATGTCGTATATGCCGGCAATACGCAGGGCAGACATGCCAACGAGACTGGTGCGAAGGGCTGTTATCTCGTAGACGTCAGCGATACCTTGGAGACGAAGCTGCGATTTCTTCCCTTAGACACGATAAGGTGGGAGACTTTGCGTGTATCCATCGCAGGTATTCAGTCCGAGCAGGCATTGCTTCATGCATTGGAACAAGCTGTCGCTTCGGCAGTGGCGAATGGTGAAGGCAGGTCGCTTATGATCAAGCTGCACCTTGAGGGCCGAGGCCCAATGCATCGCTTATTAACGGATGCAGTCGTAATCACGGAACTGCTGGGCGCACTAAGAGAACGAATCGGAGAGTTTGATGAGAGTTTGAACGCCGTGGCCGGCATGCAGTGGAGCTGGCTCCATAGTCTAGAAGCTGCAACAGGAGCAGAATTGGATCTGGATGCTCTGTCCGTAGAAGATAGTTTTACAGGTGAACTGATTCGAAGCAGCAACGCCGCGCAAGTGGACGAGCAAGCGATGCGGCAGCTGCTCGAAGAAGCGCTTCAATCTTTATCGAGCAATGCCAGAATTCGTAAGATGGTACGAGCCATGCAAACAGAACGAGCTGCAGGATGGTTCGAGCAAGCTAGGGAGCTTGCGGCCGGGATGTTGACTGAGGAAACAGATGGACAGATAGAGTCGTTACCCGAGCAAGAAGCAGGACAAGGAGGCGGGCGTAATTGAAGCTTCAAGGACTTCATGTAGAAGGCTTCGGGAAGCTGAGCGACCTTCACTGCAAATTTGATGCACCCGTAACCATAGTTTACGGACATAACGAGGCAGGCAAAAGCACGATGCTCGGATTCGTTCGCGCGATGCTGTTCGGTTTTGCGAATAAAGGCAATCCGGCTGAACGACAGGAGCCGGTTAATGGCGGCAGACATGGCGGCCGATTGTTCTTCGACAATCATGCAGGACAACCTTTTGTGCTGGAGCGTTACAGCAGTGCTGCGGGGAAAGTGAACCTTCGCCGGCTTGACCCGGTGGGAAGCAGCGGGAATGGTGGAATTGAGACACTCACGCAGTCGATGTGGGAGCGTTTGTTTCTGGGCGGCGTCAACGAGCGATTGTTCCGAGAGCTGTTTGCGATCTCATTATCAGAGCTGCAGGCGATCGGAATGCTGGAAGGCGATGAACTGGGTAAGCAGCTGTATCATGCAGGCTGGAATGGCGGCAGTGCGATCGCGAAGACGGAGAAGCTGTTAAATACACAGCTGGATCAATTGTATCGTCCGCGTGGAAGCACGCAGCAAATGAATAAGCTGATGAAGACGCTCGACGAACTCGATGCGCAGCTCCGTCAATCGGAGGATAGTATTGCCGTATTTAATGAGCTGAGTTCATCGCTTGCCGAGATTGAAGGTGATCAGTCTTATGTGGAAGAGCTGCTCCCTTCTGTGAGGGAGAAGGAAGCGTTGTTGACAAGAGCGGTTCACTTGCGTCAGAGGTGGATCGATCGGCTTGCGCTGCTGAAAGAGCAAGAGGCTTATGGCGATGCGCCAAGGCTTGTAGCAGATGCGCGCGCGAAGACAGAGGCAATAGCGGCAGAGCTTATTCGTTTGCATGGGGAAAGACAGCACAATAAGGAACTAGCGCAGAGGCAATCGCAGCAATTGGCGTTATTGTCTTACGACGATCAGTTGATCGCAAGTGAACATGAGATTGAAGCCTTGCTGCTGTCAGCAGAGCATATTGCGGCTTCCAGGCAGAGTGCTGCTGAGCTTTCCGCAGAAATGCGCGAACACGAGGAGACGGCTAGCCGACTGATTCATCGTATCTCTCCGAACTGGACCGAAACGGAGCTGCGCTCCTTCCCAAATGGAGTCGCAGATCGGGAACAGGCGAGGGTGTTCCGAGCTGCGCTTCAGGACAGCTCGAAAGTTCACGGGCATGCGGAAGCGGAGCTGCGCGCAGCCTCGCAGCTGGCTAAGGAAGCGGCCGCGCAGCTTTCTGAGGTGGATGGGGATATTGGCGTGCGGGCTCGTGGGAATTCGGCAGCAATCGAGCTGCTGCCGGATTCTCCGGAGACTCTTCGGCTTGCTGCACGACAGTTTGAGGAAGCGTGGCATGAACTGGAATTGGCGAAGCTTCGCGCTGCGCATGACGCTGCAACGACGTTGCAGCGTTCCGAAGATGAGCTGCAGCAGCGGTCGAGAGAGGGGCACTCCTCGCAGCTGCGGGTTGGAAGCGGCGCTTATTGGGCAGCCGTAGCGGTTACGGCGGCCGGCGCAGCCGTGCTTGTCGTTGTCGGCGAGCCGGTAGCGGCAGCTGTCGCTGGTGTTGCCGCAGTGGCGCTCGCGGCGCCGGGATTGATGAGGTTTGGTAGGCCGTCAGGCAGCGTATCGCAAGGTAGAGACGGCGGACGCAGCCGAGCAGGACGCAGGCGCGTGCAGGAGGAGTCCTCCTTCGGGAGGAGGGATGCTTCTGACGCGCTGCGTGCCGAAGCGGAGAAGCGCGTTGTTGCTGCGGTGCAGCAGCTTGTCCGCGAGCCTGCGGGTATTCTGGCAGCGCTGCTGGCACGGGAGCAGCACGAAGCTCCTGCGATGCAGCAGGCAGAGCTGTCCGCGGCATGGCGGCAGACCGCCGCTGCAAGAGACGGCCGCGTCTTGGACGCTGCCGGTGGCGCAGCAGGCGCGGCTGCGCCAGTGCTCGCGCGGCTGCGCGCTGCGATCGACGCGCGGCAGGACGAGCTCCGCCTGCGCGCCGGCACCGCTGAGCGCCGCGGAGAACTTGCGCGCCGCCATGCGCGTCTGCGCGCGCAAGAGGACGCCGCCCTCGCCGCGGTGGACCACGCGGCCGAAGCGGCAGCAGCCATCGCGGCCAGATGGCGCGAATGGCTGACCGCGTGCGACCTGCCGGCTTCGCTCACGCCGGAAGCGGCCGCGGAAACCTTCGATCTTGCCGAGCAGGCGCTGCTGCGGCTGCAATCGTATGACCGCGCAGCAGGCAAGGCTGCGCGGCTGCAGGCGGAGGTGGCCGCCTTCGAAGACGCGGTCTTGCAGCTTAGCGCGGCATTCCCCGCGGCGGTCAATCGCGCGCATGGCGACGCGGCCGCGGCCGTCCGGATGCTGCACGCGGAAGCGAGCCGGCATGCGGCGGCAAGCAGCCGCGCCGAGGAGCTGCAAGCGCGGCTCGCGGAGCTGGAGCAGCAGGCTGCGCAGCTGGCCAAGCTCACGCTCGACTTGGAAGCGAAGCAGCGGCAGTGGTTCGCTGCCGCGCGCGTGAGCAATGAACTGGAATGGCTGGAAGCGTTGCAGCGTTCTGAGCGACTGGCGGAAATCGAAGCGGAGCGCTATCGGCTCGATGCGGAGCTTACGGCGGGTTTGACAAGTGGACAGCGCGAACAGCTGGAGACTTGGTATTCCGCTAGCGATGGCAATCAGCTGGCGCAGATGCAAGAGGAAGCGAAGCGCGAGCTTGAGCAGCTGGAGCGGCGCAGAAGCGAGCTGCTCGAGCAGAGCGGACGCAAGCGCCAGCAGCTGGAGCAGCTGCTGCAAAGCAGCGGCAGATCGCGGCTGATTATGGAGCGGGAGCAGGCAACGGCTGCGCTGGAACAGTTGATAGAGCGATATGCGGTAGGGGCGATTAGCATGACGATGATTCGCCGAACCAAACGAGTCATGGAGGAGCAGCGACAGCCGGGCGTACTTCGCGAAGCGTCGCGGATTATGTCAAGGCTATCGCAAGGAAGCTACAAACGGATTTCGATTCCGGAAGGAGAGCAAACGATCTCACTGGAAACGAAAGACGGAAGGCTGGTTGAAAGCAAACTGCTCAGCAGAGGAACTGCTGAGCAGTTATATCTGGCGATGCGACTAGCGCTCGCCGATGAGGCGGCAGCCTCAATGGAACTGCCACTATTGCTTGACGATCCACTCGTTAATTTTGATCTGATCAGGCAGACAGCGGCCGTCGAAGTGCTCGGCGAGCTGGCAGAACGACGCCAAATTGTGCTGTTTACCTGCCATGATCACATGAGAGACTTAGTACGTACCATTCTGCCGCAAGCCGAACTAATTCATTTATCTTAGTAGATATAGATTGTGTTACCCTCCCGCCGCAAGCCCAACTAATTCACTTATCTTAATCAATGAAAGGGCTCGTTGCTCTCCGCTTGCTCTGAACGCGGCTACTCCCCAGCAGGAGGCCGCTGCTTAATCAGCAGCACCAGCCAGCCAAGGCTGATCAACCCAAACAGCGGGTAGAGCGTGGAGAGGAGCGGGCCAAATCCGATTTGGCTCGCTACATAACAGGAGGCTAACGTCAGAATCGTGAGCAGGGTACGGGAGAGTTTGAGTCGTTCCTGCATTTGCAGCGTTAACCCGTACACATCGGCTATCAGAGTCGTGAAGATTTCGGCGAAAATCAAGAAGATATAGATCCACTGAATGCCATGGCCAAGCTGACGCGCGATACCGCCCATCGGAATTGCGAATTGCTGGATACCAGGCATATACACCGATAATGCGATGTGGCCGGCAAGCAGCATGAAGCCGATCCCGATGCCGCCGATCCATGAGCCGTAAACGATCGTTTTGCGATCTCGCATTTCTGCGCCAAGCGGGACAAGCACGGCTTGAGCCATAGATAAATTGAAAGCGGCGTAGAGGAATGGAGAGGCCCAGATGGAGATGGGCGAATGATCGCTTGTCAGAAGCAGCCACCGATCCGAGCCCGGCGTTTTGACCGTATCGATGATGATGAGCACCGTGAAGAGCAGCATGACCGGCACGACAATCGCGTTCACGGTCAAGATCGCATTCATCCCTTTGCGCAGCAGGAAGAAGCAGCCGACCATCGTAATCAGCAGGCCGGTTTGATAGGAGAAATTCCAGTTTTCCGAGAATATCGCACCGGCACCGGCAAGCATAACGGCACAAACGCCGAATAATACGATGAGCATGAAATGGCTGATCCAGCGGCCGAAACGATCGCCGAACAGCACCTTATTGACGTCCTCATAGGATTTTGCCCTGACGTCGCTTGCAATCAGCATCATTTTGGCACCGAGCCACACAAACATGATCGTGGCCATTAGAATGGTAACGGCACCCAGAACACCAAATCGAGTAAAAAATTGCAAAATCTCTTGTCCGGTTGCAAAACCTGCGCCGACTACCGTACCCATATACGTAAACGCGATTTGCATGATTTTACTCGCTCTTTTCATACGTACACATAACCTGCCTTTCATACAATACCTACTAGTAAAGGTATGTCCAATCAGGGACAGGCATGACTATTATCCTTCTTATAAGAGAAAGCGGTGGATTTACTGTTATGGCTATGGTAGTTGCCATTAGTGTTTTCTCTGTATCCCTCGTACTGATTGTATGGAAGCCAAAAGGAATTCACGAAGCAATCGTCGCCCTTCTCGGCGCCGCATTGTTATTCGTAGCCAGGCTGCTTACGCCGGAGGATGCGGCTTACATATGGGGCTTTGTCTGGAATGCGACCTTCTCCTTAATCGGCATTATGCTGTTTACGGCGCTTCTGGACGCGAATGGATTTTTTCGTTGGGCAGCACTCCATATCGTTCGAACCTTTCATCATAAGCAGCTGCGCCTGTTAATCGGATTATGCGCGCTTGCTGCGGCAATCACCGTGTTCTTCAACAATGACGGCACGATCCTGATTATGATTCCGATTGTGCTGGAAGTAACGGCATTGCTTCAACTGTCTCGCAGGAGCAGTATCGCCTTCCTGCTTGGTGTAGGTTTAATGGCAGACACAGCAAGCGCGCCGCTTATGATGAGCAATTTAACGAATATACTGACCGCGGATTTCTTTGATCTGTCCTTTGGGGAATATGCCAGAACGATGATTCTTCCGGGAATCGTCGCGATCGTGGTGACGATTGCGGTTACGGCAGGCTACTTCGGACGCAGCATTCGAGCAGAAGAAGAGAGGCCGCACGCGCCTGAATCCTTTCCTGATCCAACTTCAGCGATCGGCCATAAAGGGCTGTTCTACTTATCTTGGGTCATCATTGCGGCCATCATGGGCGGCTATCTGGTAGCGGACAAAATCGGAGTTCCGGTTGCGGCGATTGCCTTGACGGGAGCTGCAGTACAGTGGCTTGCAAGTATGGCTGTCGGACAAGGAGACGTGAAAAAGACGCTCCGCGGAGCGCCCTGGCTAATCGTCGTATTCGCCTTGTCGATGAATCTTATCGTCTACAGTATGTATCTTCATGGTGCAGTGAGCTGGTTCCCTCACGCAATCGAATCGTTGACGGAACAAGGACCATTGATCGGCATCCTCGGCTCTGGTGCGCTGTTCTCCTTGCTCAGCGCGGCAGTTAATAATTTGCCGGCTGTGCTCGTATCGTCACTTGCCATCGAACAGATGGCAGGGCCGCATTATTTGCCCTACGCCAGCTTACTCGGTACTTCCGTCGGCGCCAAGCTGACACCGATTGGTTCTCTCGCAACGCTTCTGTGGCTGCAGCTGCTGCGCAAAGGCGGCATCGATATGTCTTGGCGGGAATACGCCAAATACGGACTGCTACTGACCGTACCGATATTGTTGAGTGCACTTCTAACCTTATGGCTTATCTGGTAGTAAGAAAAGCTTCATTGAAAGTACCTTTTTCGTTTGAGGATCAAGGTCCAGTTTCAGCAATGCCCCTGTAGCCTGATAAGCGAGCACGCTTGCGGTATGCGTCGTCGGTTTTCCTAAAGCTGTAGTCACAGCGCTCTCGCTGTCACCTACACGAAGACCGCTCAAGCTGCTCGAGACATTCTTCTCGAAAACTTCTACGAACCGAACTTTCTTATCCGAACCATATCCGACGGAGAACCCGGGATATTCAATAACGGTAATCGTCTCTTTCTCATCCTTAATCGTATAGCTGTCCGTTTGTTTGCCCAGTCGTAGATCCAGAACTGTCTTTGCATCACCAATCGAGATGCCGTGGAGCTTAGGGGCTTTGGGATCCCACTTCGGCTCTTCCTTCACGGCAGCCTGCTTCGTTCCGGCTTTACCTGTGGAGGATTCTGTCTGCGCATCCGCGATTGTTGTGTCTTGAGAAGGGGTCTCTTCGAATAGAGTCTCTTGACCGTCGCCTTTTGAAACATAGGCCTTCTGAGGGCTGTCGGAATGGTCGTCAATGAGTGACCCGGATTGTTCAGCCGTTAACCGGCCTGTATTTGTAGTTTCAAGCCCTGCGACGCCAAGCGAGCAGCTTGAGAGCAGAAGAAGCATCGTGCAGGCAGCGGCGGCATAGGCGATTTGTTTGGTTGTTAAACTCGTTATCGTTCGTGTCATGCGTGTCACACCTCCTAGATGTACGTCTGGTATCCGATCCGTATCGTTGTTAAACAGTTAGACGTCGATAATGGAAAAAAGTTGCAATGATAAGCTGCTGTTTCGTTATATTTTTTGCCGATTAGTTGCGCTGTTGGTGTTCCATATGATACCTTTAACGGAAAAGATTTTTTCTGGTGGAGGGAAAGCGAATGGAACTGCTAAAAGAACGCATACTGCGTGAAGCCTCTATTCTAAATCAAGATGTACTCAAGCTGGATGCCCTGTTAAATCATCAGGTCGACCCGATCCTTACCCAAGAGATGGGTAAAGAATTTGCGCGCTTATATGCGGAAACGCCGATTACGAAAGTCATCACGGTGGAATCATCCGGCATACCGGTTGCTTTTACGACAGCCCTGGCACTTGGGGTGCCGCTCGTATTTGCTCGTCGGAAGAAAACGCTCATCGCTGATCCGGATGCCTACTGCGAACGTGTCCCGTCATTCACGAAAGGCATTGTAACGGACATTATGGTTTCCCGTCAATTTCTGACGCCGGACGATACCGTACTATTCATCGACGATATCATCGCTAACGGCGATGCAGCCCGTGGTCTCATCAAAATTATCGAGCGTTCCGGTGCAACCTTGGCAGGACTTGGCATCGTAGTGGAGAAATCATTCCAAGCGGGAGCACGTACGATTCGTGAACAAGGCATTCGTGTTGAATCGCTGGTGCGTATCGCTTCGCTGGATGGCGGAAAAATTCGTTTCGAATAGGTTCCAGATAAATTCCATGATCATCATCTTTTCGAGTTGAATGAATTGGCTTATAATGATCGTAAGTGACGGATTGGAGGCACAACATATGGGACAATTATCTGCTGATTATTTAGTAACCAAGTTGTCGGAAGCGAAGAACCATTTCGAACGTGCTCTTGATTGCAAGCATACGGATTTTGATGACTTGTATCCTTATATGATTGAGCATCCGCAGTTTTTCTGGTATAAACGGTATGTTGCATGGTCCGAACTCCTTACGATTGTGAAGCTCTCTACCGAGCTTGAGATGGATTGGAAAGAACAGTTCACAGAGAAACAAGCGGAGTATATCACTAGCCGCGTAATGTCGTCTCGGGTTCTTGATGAATGGTACGAAACGAATGATTCGAAGGAACATGTTAGCTGAGCGTAGAAACGAAACAAGTGAATGGAGAGACCTCAATGCTGGCATTCCTTGCCGTATTGAGGTTTTTTTATAGAAATGGAGAGAATGAGAATGATAACAGAAGCACAGCTGGATCAATTTCGTGTAGACGGAACACCGTTGCGCGTAGTAAGAGATGGGATAGAAGCTAATGATGTACTCGGTATTGTCGTCGCATGGGATGCCGATTCCGTCGTCATTCGCAAGCGCAGCCGCAGAGTGGTCAAACTAAGCAGAAGCTATGTCTATGAACCGGTGACGGCGCCTCGAACAGAGCTGTAAATGAGAAAAAGTTGAAACGAAATGCAGGATCATCCGTATTGGTGTAGCAAACGTTACTGGAGGTTATTCGAATGAAATGTCCTGTATGTTCAGATGTTCGTATGCGCGAGATAGAGAAGGACGGCGTTCTAATCGACGTTTGCCCGGACTGTAAAGGGGTTTGGCTGGATCGCGGGGAGCTGGACAAGCTTGTACGCGGTGTCAAAGAAGTTCGCGATGACTACGACCGCCTGGAGCGCAACGTTCAAGTCAACCCTGCTTATCCGCCGAATGAGTCCCATTACGATCAAGATCGTGATCGGCATCGCAGTCAAGGGCAGGATCACAATTATAACACCGGCAAAGGCTACAGTCAGAACGGTTATGACTCGCATGGGTATGATAAACATGGTTATGATAAATACGGCAAGCCACGCAAGAAGAAAACAATGCTTGATGTTTTCGGAGACCTGTTCGAATAAACTATAGTTAGAAATTTTCAACATTAATCCTTCATCTTGACTTCGGCTGATCCGGATGCCATAATTACAAACGTGATTGCGGTTTGTACCGCAGGAACATCTGCCAGATGCGGTCGTGGCGGAATTGGCAGACGCGCTAGATTCAGGTTCTAGTGGTGTAACAGCCGTGGAGGTTCGAGTCCTCTCGACCGCACCAATTATTTAAATCGTAAGGGTTTGGGATGCCTAGCAATGATTAGGCTGACCAGACCCTTTTTTGATTTCGTAAGACCACTTTCTTCCGGTAGAAATAACCGTTGAAGGAAGTGGTTATTTTTGATAGGAAATTCTAGCAAGGTATTGGTTCAAATTGTAAGTTACTAGGAAGCGACAAGAATATATGGGAAATCGAGGAAGATGAGAGTGTGGAACTATCTTTTTGTTTGCTTTACTTTAATATAAATGTCGTGCGGTGAGCTGTAATTTATACGATAATAGAATGAAAAGGCGTGGTAGCGCTAACATAAAAAGGGGAGGGGGAGGTTGGATGAAGAAGTTTTCAAGCGTGTTTCGAAGCTTCCTAATTTCTTATATCGTCATATTAATTATTCCCAGCATCGCTGGATTCATTTCTTATCGCACCTCCATCTCAGTTACGGAGAAACTGTCTATCCAGAATAATGTGATACAGCTCCAGAAGAGCAAAGAGTTGTTGGAGCGGCGGATGGCCGAGGTTGAAGGCTTCACGAGACAGCTCGCCATCAATCCGGACTTAAGTATCTTGATGAACGAGAAGAGCGCAGGGGACCAAACGAATGTATACGGGATATGGAAAATGCTGCGCAGTGTGCTGACGTTCGGGCAAACCAATGATTTTCTCCAGCAGTTTTATATCTACTTGGGCAACTACAATGTCATCCTGACGCCGGGTTCTGCCTATTTCCGTCCGGAGCATTATTATGATAATTTCCGTTATACAGATCAAACGCTTGCAGAATGGAAGCAAACTGTGCTCGGGAAAACGCATCGCAGCGAAATCATGCCCCTTCGCAAATTTAATAATAAAGGTACGCCGACTGCTGTTGTTACGTACATGCAGTCTTTCCCGCTCGATAGCTTCAGCGGCTCCTCGCCTGCCGTTGCCGTCGTCATTATCGACGAGAAAACGATCGCGAATCTATTAACGGGTATTACAGACAAATACGGCGGATGGACGCAAATCAGCGATGCCAACGGCCAAACGATTGCTTCGACGGGCACCGGTTTGCCAGACATGAACGCGTTGTCCAAGGACGCTAAATTCGATCCGAATCAAACGAGTCAATTCTATGAGGATGATCTCGTCATTACGATTCACTCGGAGACGAACGGCTGGGTTTATCGTTCGGGCATCCCGAGACATGTCTTATTAGAGAACGCGAATCAGATCAAGTTCATGACATGGACGATTACCGGCATTGCATTAGCCGTAGGATTGCTGGTCGGATTATTGCTGGCTTACCGCAACAGCGTGCCGATTCATAAACTGGTGTCGGTTGTGAAGGAACAGTTCGGGAAGGTTGAGACGGCCGAGCGGAATGAATACGATTTTCTGCACGGGAATATCGCAGAAATGATCCGCAGCAGCAATCAGCTGGAGTCTGAGCTGCATCGGCAGCTTCCCCTCATTCGAGATGCCTTCTTGAAACGGTTAATTTCCGGGGAGCTGCAGACGCGGGAGGAGATTTTCGCCGCTGCTTCACAAGCGAATACCGGGATTTATGGTCATTCCGGATATGTGTGCATCCTTCACGTACAAGGCTACAGCGGGATGGACAGTGTTGAGGTACTGAATGAGCTGCATGCTGCGAGACTCATCTTAAAGCAAGCGCTTCTTGATATTGCCGGCTTTATGCTGACAACGGATTGGGGCTCAGACAGAATCGTTATCGTGTTCGCTTCCAAGGAAGCCGAGACCGGTAATGCATTAGGACGCAGCGAGATCGCCTCTCTGCTGGAACAGCTGTCTCGGCAGGCCTTTGCTGAATACCGCATTACATTTGCAGCTGCACTCGGTGATCAATTCGGCTCGGAAACGGAAGTCAGCGTTTCCTATGAACAGGCTAAACAGACCTTGGAGCATGCGCTGCACGCCGATCGCAAAGGTGTCGTGTGGTATGACGAAACGAGCATGGAGAGTGCAACTTACTATTATCCGCTTGAACTCGAGCTTCGTTTGATCGGGACGATCCGGGCAGGGGAAACCGAAGAAGCACGGCGTATCGTCCGCTCCGTGCTCTCACTCAATACCGAGCAGCGCGAGCTGTCGGTTGAGATGTGGCAGCAGCTGGTCGGAGAAGTAAAGGGGACGCTTCTAAAGCTGCTCGATCAGAAGACATTCATGGAATCCGGCATATTCGAGCAGCTGAAGGATCGGATTATTGCCATTCAAGCACACGATAAACGTACCTTCCAGACGGAAATCGAGGATATTGCCGATGCGATGTGCGCAGTAGTCGTCAGCCGCAAGAATGATAGTCATACAAGAACGGTTGAAAGTATTAAAGCTTACATTGGCGAACATTTCTCGGATGCCGAGCTGACATTATACCGCATAGCGGAGCAAGTGGAACGGCCGGAGAAATACATTTCGCAGCTGTTTAAGGAAGTAACAGGCTCCAATCTATCCGATTATTTGGAGCAGGTTCGGATGGAGCATGCCGTGACCTTACTGCGTGAGAATCGGTATACGGTTGATGAAATTTCTTCCCGTGTTGGCTATAACAGCTCTCATTCATTCCGCAGAGCTTTCAAACGCGTTACAGGTGTGTCACCAAGCTCGTACCGGCAGACAGCCGAGGGATGAAAGGAGGATTTGCTTTGAAGACGTTTGCTCAGTCAGCTTGTGCCGCTATTTCACTATGCGCACTCCTCTTAGCACTTCCTGCCTGTGATTATGTGAAGCAGCAGGGCAAGTCCGCAGATAAACCGCTCCGAATCAGTATCTTTGCGCAGCAGGATTCGGATCAGAATTTGAAAACGAATGATTTCTCGCGGTCACTGGAACAAAGGTTTAACGTCTCCTTCGACTGGAGAACGATTCGCTATGAAGGCGCCAAGGAGAAGAGACAAATATCGCTGGCGAGCGGGAATTATCCTGATGCTTATATATTGACGAGCTATATCGATCAATTCACGCAGGCTGATGTACTCCGATACGGCAAACAGGGGCTTTTCTATCCGTTGAATGATTTGATCGATCACTATGCACCGAATATTAAAGCAGCCTTCGACCATGAGCCTGGCCTTCGCGCGCTCAATACGGCGCCGGACGGAAATATTTATGGGTTGGCCGCATTCAGCGACTGTTTTCATTGCTCCTATCCCTACAAGCTATGGCTAAACGATAAATGGCTGAAGAAGTTGAATCTGAAGATGCCGAAGACGACCGAAGAATTCCGCGTGGTGCTTAGGGCGTTCAAGAACGGCGACCCGAACGGGAATGGATTGGCCGACGAAATTCCGCTCAGCGGATCAACAGAGGATTTCGGTGTGCGCGTGCTTCCCTACTTCATGAACGGGTTTATTTATGACGATGATCGCACCTATGTAGAAGTTGCCGATGGGAAAGTCAGTCTGGCAGCGGATAAGCCTGAGTGGAGGGAGGGTCTGAAATACGTCAAATCCTTATATGATGAAGGCTTAATTGATTTAGGTGCTTTTACACAAAATGCGGATGCCTATAAGCAGCTCGGCGAGAATGCCGGGGCGCAGATATTGGGAGCGGGGACGGCCATGCATCCGGCTATATTCGTTGACACGGGGCTTGGCAACAAACGCGGCAGCGATTATGTGCCCGTTCCGCCGCTTCAAGGGCCCTATGCTTCTTACGCCGTCTATTATCAGTCCGGCAGCACGCCGGGAGCTAAATTTGCAATTACAGATAAAGCGAGCCCCGAAGAACGCATCGCGCTCATTCGAATCGCTGATTATCTGTATACGCCTGAAGGACAGGCTGATGCGGAAATAGGCAAGGAAGGCCTTGATTGGCGACGGCCGTTCGATGGCGAACAAGCGCTTGACCCTAATATTCCGGCACAGTTCGCTAGCATAGTAGTGAAGGAGTCTGATGCTCACCATAATACGAGATGGAGCGGGATGGGCCATTTCTATATGCCGAAGTCCTACAGAAACAGCTGGGTGCAGGATATGGACATTTATTCGCCAAACGGCTACGAGAGAAGGCTTTATCAAGCAACGGAATTGTATACAGGACATGAACCTAAGGAAGTTTTTCCGATGTGGTCGATTTGGATCGACTCCTCGAATGCAGATGAAGAGAGTCTTCTGCAATCCAATATGAAACACGAGATTGATGAAAGCGCAATGGCGTTCATAACAGGCCAATTAGACCTCGAGAAGGACTGGGATGCCTACGTGAACGGACTACAAGCACTTGGCGCAAGCCGGTACGTTACGATTTTGCAGCAGGCGTACAATAGATGGATTGCACAAGAAAATACGAAATAAGTACTTTATCCGGCCGCGACTGATGCGGTCGGTTTTTTTTGCGCCTATTTGCAAGGTGCGGCAGCTCAGATGGCCGTTTTATGGGGAAATGTCCCCCTGAATTCGGGAGATCTGTACGGTAAAAGACGAAATTGTACCTTCCTAGAGATGCCGAAAATCACCTATGATCGATCCTGTAGAAAGCGCTGTCACACATCAAGGTTCGATTCATAGGAGGGGATTGTTTTGGAGGCCGCTGGCAAACGTCTCGGCGCAAGAAGGAGTTTCGCAAGACATTGGCAATTGTATCTCGTCGTCACACCGCCGCTTTTATTCTTTATTATTTTCAAATACTATCCGATGCTGAACGCTGTATTAGCCTTCAAAGACTACTACGTAACGAAGGGCATCTGGGGAAGCCCTTGGGTGGGTTTTCACAATTTTAGAATGTTCTTTGAGAACCCGGTGTTCGGTACGATCGTGAAGAATACGCTTACGCTCAGCTTCTATCTGCTGCTTGCCGGATTTCCGGTTCCGATTGTGCTGGCGCTGATGCTAAATGAAATACGCGCTCAGAAGTTTAAGCGATTCGTGCAGCTCGTCACCTTTGCACCGTACTTTATTTCCACAGTCGTCATGGTCTCGATTATTATGCTTTTCTTAGCACCTAGGCTCGGATTTGTAAACGTATTCATGAATCACTTTGGGCTGGAATCGGTTAACTTCCTTGGTAACCCGAACATGTTCACATCCATTTATGTGTGGTCGGATATTTGGCAGACAGCCGGTTATTCCGCCGTCATTTACTTGGCGGCGCTCGCAGGGGTAGATCCAACGTTATACGAAGCTGCCAAAGTGGACGGCGCATCACGCTTCCAGAAAATCTGGAACGTTGATCTGCCGGGCATTCTGCCCACCATCTCGATTATCTTGATCCTGAATGTCGGCAACGTCATGGCAATCGGCTTCGAGAAAGTGTATTTGTTGCAAAATAAACTGAATATCGCCAGCTCAGAGATCATCGCGACATACGTGTATCAAATCGGTTTGCTGAATGCGAATTACAGCTTTGCAACGGCAGTAGGTCTATTTAATTCTGTCATCAATCTAGTCCTGTTGTTTGCAGTAAACGCAATGGCAAGACGGTTTTTGAAATCCAGCATCTGGTAATGAAGAGGTGTTTTCGTGGCTAAGGTAACCAATAAAATCAAAGAATCATCCGGCGATAAGGTGTTTCTAACCGTCGTTTACATCATCCTGGCCCTCGTGCTGGTGGCGGTGCTCTATCCTTTAATCTACATCTTCAGCAGTTCCTTCAGCAGCCCGGCTGCTGTGTCGGCGGGACGTGTCTGGTTATGGCCAGTCGACATATCGCTTAAGGGCTACGAAGCGCTGTTCAAGAATCCGCAAGTGCTGACAGGCTACGGTAACTCCTTGCTGTACACCGCGGCAGGCACATTTATCAGTGTCACACTGACGGTCATGCTGGCCTATCCGCTTTCGCGGTCAACGTTCTTCGGCCGCAACGTCATCATGATGCTCATAACATTCACGATGCTGTTCAGCGGAGGACTGATTCCGACTTATCTGGTCGTGAAGAGCATGGGCTTGATCGACACGAGATGGGCACTCATCATTCCCAACGCGGTCTGGGTGTGGCAAGTCATCATTGCGAGGTCGTTCTTCCAGCAGTCCATACCGGCTGAGCTGGTGGAAGCAAGCGAAATCGACGGCTGCACGGACATCCGCTTCATTCGCAGTGTGGTGCTGTCCCTGTCCAAGCCCATTATTGCCGTTCTCGTCATCATGTACGCGGTCGGTCAATGGAATGCGTACTTTGATGCCCTTATTTATCTCAAAACTTCAAGTAAGTACCCGCTGCAGCTGATTCTGCGGAGTATCATCATTCAGAACAACAGCGGCAGCTCCAACATGGACGCTATGAAGCAGGTGGAGCGGCAGCAGTTGGCTGAGCTTCTGAAATATTCACTGATTGTAGTAGCCACGCTTCCGGTGCTCATTATTTATCCGTTCGTGCAGCGTTATTTTGTGCAGGGGATGCTGGTCGGGTCGGTTAAGGGCTAAATCAGATGAAGGTATTGAAAGGGGGGATGCCGGTGTAAAGCGCAACTGTTACAAGGCTGTGCTTGATCCTGATGATAGTGGTGAAGGTGAAATAATCCAAGCAGAACAATTAAAAAGGGAGCGATTACACGTGTTTAAAAAGAGAATGGTAAGCTTGCTTGCAGTGGTCATGATGACCACGATGGTTATGTCGGCTTGCTCCAAAGACAACGGAAACAGTAATACGGCTTCAAACACCGAACCGACAAATGCCGCATCGACGAATACGAACGAGCCTGCTGAAACAAACACGACTACACCTGCAGAACCGGTCGACATCAAGCTGTTCGCTGTACAGGAGCAGGACATTAACCTGGAAACGAACAAGTTCACGAAATTCGTAGAAGATAAATTCAAGATCAACTTCACCTTCGAAGCCATACCAGGTGATGGCGCTAAAGAGAAACGTCAAATTTCCCTTGCGAGCGGGGACTTCCCGGATGCTTACATGCTGACTGCGTATATCGATCAATTCTCACAAGCGGATCTGATCAAATACGGTAAACAAGGCGTATTGATTCCGCTGAACGATCTGATCGATCAATATGCCCCGAACATTAAAGCAGCTCTGGACACCAACGCGGATTTCAAAGCATTCAGCGTCGCACCGGACGGCAACATCTATGGTCTTCCTGCTTATTCCCAATGTTTCCACTGTTCGTACCCGAACAAAATGTGGCTGAATACGAGCTGGCTGGAGAAGCTGAAGCTTGAAATGCCGAAAACAACGGAAGATTTCAAGAAGGTTTTGGAAGCGTTTAAAAATCAAGATCCTAACGGCAACGGCAAAAAAGACGAAGTACCGCTTAGCGGCTCGACAGAGGATTTCGGTGTTCGCGTCGTTCCTTACTTGATGGATGCATTCGTTTATGACGACGATCGCAACCACTTGTTGATGCAAGACGGTAAAGTCGGCTCTGCTGCAGTAACAAACGAATGGAAACAAGGGTTGACTTACATTAAGTCGTTGTTCGATGAAGGTTTGATCGATCCGGGTGCATTCACGCAAAATGCGGAAGCATTCAAGAAGATCGGCGAAAACGGCGATGCGCAAATTCTCGGCGCAGGCGCAGGCATGCACCCGGCTATTTTCGTAAACATCGATCACGGCAACAAAAACTCCAAAGACTACAACCCGGTTCCGCCGCTTACAGGACCGAACGGCGTTTCGCTGTCTACACATGACGGCGGCGGTGTTTCCCCTGGTGCTAAATTCGCAATCACCAGCAAAGCAAGCAAAGAAGCTCAAGTCGCTCTGATTCAGCTTGTTGATTACATGTTCTCCCCTGAAGGACAAACAAACGGCGCATCCGGTATGAAAGACATTGACTGGAGAGATCCGAAAGACGGCGAGGTTGCACTTGGCGAAGGTGTACAACCGATGGTTGCTCCGATTCCGAAAGCGGAAGGCGAAGCTCCTCGTAACGCAGGTTGGAGCGGTATGGCTCACTTCTACATGCCTAAAGAATACCGTGACAGCTACGTACAAGGCACAGACATCTACGATTCCGCGAACTACGAGCGTCGTCTGTATCAAGCGACACTTCAATACCAAGGTCATGAGCCGAAGGAATTGTTCCCGCTGTGGGCAATCTGGCTTGATCCGACTGAAGTAGACGAAGCTACGATGCTGCAAACGAACATCAAAACGTACATTGATGAGAACGCGCTGCAATTCATCACGGGTCACAAGAGCCTTGACAAGGATTGGGACAGCTACGTGAAAGGGCTTGAAGATTTGAAGCTCAATCGCTACCTGGAAATTTTGCAAAAGGCGTATGATTCCTCCACGTTCAAGAAATAAGCATAGCAAGACAACCGGGCGCATTATCCATGCATAAGCGCCCGGTTTTGTTATGCTAATTATGCAAAAGGAATGAATGATGTGATTCAGGTAAACGGAAATCAATACTGCACAGCTCGCGGGGGCTTGCCGCGTTTCAGGAAGAAACTGGCGTTGCAAGAACCCGTTACGGTTGCTTTTCTCGGCGGTTCGATAACGGAAGGCTATGGAGCTACCGATCCCGATCGTTCCAGCTGGCGAGCGCTAACGGAGCAATATTTGCAAACTGCCTATCCTTCTACGGATTGGACTTTCGTCAATGCCGGGGTTGGGGGAACGAATTCCACTCTTGGCGCACATCGATTGCAATCCCATGTCATGCTGGAGCATGACATTGACCTGCTGTTCATCGAGTTCGCAGTGAATGACAGCCAGCACAGGGAACAAACTCTCGAAGGAAAAGCGGAGACGATCCGGGGCATGGAGGGCATTGTGCTTCAATGTCGCCGATTGTCGCCGCAGACCGATATTGTGTTTCTCTATTCGGCAGACGAGAACAATCTGAGAGAGCAGGATCCGTACGTTATTGCGGCACATGAAGAGGTTGCCGCTCATTACGGTCTGCCATCCGTGTCGTTCTTCGCGAGGGTACGTGATTGGCTGTGGGCAGGCGGAGGGATATGGGAGGAGCTTGCACCGGATCGTACGCATCCGAATGATAACGGGTATGCTTTCTATGCGGATTTATTGCTGGCATTTCTGGAGGATGCTATTGAGACGGATATGGCTGAGGCTTTGACTGAGACTTTGACTGAGATTTCTTCCGGACTTCCGGCGCCTTTGCTTGTCGGCTCATATGAGCACGCTGGGATGCGGGACTTGTCCGCCGTCTACGATAAGAAACTGTTCCAGCCGCAAGGGAGACCGGATAACATGGTCAACTGGCGATATGCTGCCGATCATCTGGCATCAGATGCTCCGGAGGCGGCGTTCAGCTTCGACGTGAACGGACGTGGAGCAGGTTTGCTGCTCATATGCGGGCCGGATTCCGGCATGCTGGAATTTGCGGTCAATGGCGGTCCGTTCCAGCTCGTGAATCCGTTTGATGAGTGGTGCCCGATGTTTTGGCGGCCAGTACCTGTGCAATTGGTGCTGCGTTCGGAGGCGGAATCGATGAGGATTACGGTGCGTAATGCAGCTCAGAAGGATGAACGAAGCACCGGGACATGGCTTCGAGTGCTTGCGCTGCTCGAACATTGATTCTATTGTTAAGATTATATTGACTTCGTATTAGCTAATATGGTATTTTTATAAACGCCGCTTCGGATATATGAAGCGACAACTGCCAGATGCGGTCGTGGCGGAATTGGCAGACGCGCTAGATTCAGGTTCTAGTGGTGTAACAGCCGTGGAGGTTCGAGTCCTCTCGACCGCACCAACTTTTAACGAACAAGGGTTTCGGTAAGCTCAGTTGAGCTTACTGAGCCCTTTTTTTGTTGCCGCAAACAGAATGGAAGATATGCTTTTTCCTCTTTTACTAGTTCGAAATCCATCAGATAATCAATTTGCACATACGACTTATATACCATATCCAATTGAACCTTTTGTAAATGGAGTATATCTTTATCGGCGAAACCTGTATATTTATGCCACTTTTTAGTTCTAAAATGTAAAATCTATTAAAAATTTGATAAAAAGATATATTCACTATTTACATTTCTGTAAATTAGACATAAAATGAAAACGCAACCAAATGTCAGGTTATACCTATTTAATATAATCAAGGTATACCTTCAAGTAGAGCATCCGGGGAGGAGGCAATCCATACTTTAGCAGCAGCTTGGCAAGGGTTTAGATGCAAATTCATTTTTCTAACCAAGGGGAGGACAAAACAAAATGCGTAATGGAAACAAACGTAGTTTGATGGTCTCGGCAGCAGCATTGATGGTAGCTTTTTCGGTAGCAGGATGTGGCGCTAACAACAATACGAATAACACAACGAATAACACTGCTTCTGAAGGGGCAGCAAATACAGACACGGCGGCAACGACGAACGAAACCAATGCCACGAACACAGCTGAAACTGCTCCTGTAGAGAGTGCAGGCGATCTTAAAGGCGCAACAATCAAGATTGGTCTATGGTGGGACGGCGCTGACCCGCGTCTGAAGGAAGAGAAAGACCGTGTTCCGGCAGACGACGAGCAAATCGCGTTAATCGAAGCAGCTGAGAAGAAATATAACGGCAAGATCGAATTCGTGAAGTTCGGCGATTACGGCAAATATGTAGAGAACCTGACAACGACTTCGCTTGCAGGCGATCCGTTCGCAGATGTAGTCGTACTTGAGCTGTTCTGGTCATTCCCGGGACTCGTAAACAAGAACTTCATCCTGCCGATCGACGACATGCTGGATATGAGCGACTCCAAGTACATTGCTTGGATGAAGAACGGCGGCAGCTACCAAGGCAAACAATACGGATTCATTGATTCTCCTCCTTCTCCATACGGTATTTTCTATAATAAGAAGCTGGTTCAACAGCTCGGCGTTGAAGATCCATACGAATTGCAGAAGAGCGGCGCTTGGACATGGGATAAATTCCGCGAGCTAGCTAAAGCTGCTACGAAGGACCAAGACGGCGATGGCAAAACAGACGTGTTCGGTTACATCGGGGACATGAAGGTAAGTACGGAGCAATTCGTCTATGGCAATAAAGGCTCCTTCGATAAAGACGAGAGCGGCAACATGAAGTTCTCGATGGACAGCGCAAACTCGATCCAAGGCCTTCAACTAGTAGCGGATATGTACAACGTGGATAAGTCGATCCTGCAGCCAGCTCCGAAGGACGGCAATGACAAAGCGTTTATCGCTGGTAAAAGCGTGATGTATGGCGGCTTTAGCTGGGAACTCGGCGGCTTGAAGGACAACATGAAGGATACAGAGCTTGGTTATGTCTTCTTCCCGAAAGCGCCTAACGCTTCTGATTACACGTCCTTCACACCTTACGGCAACATGTACATGGTTTCCAAATACTCCAAGAACCCTGAAATCGCTATGAAAATCATGGACGAAATCAGCTTGCACGGTAAAAACAAAGAGCTTGCGGTAGAAAGCTGGAAAAACCAATATACGCCGGATGGACTTGATACTCGCACGCAAATGTACGATAAGATCGATTACAGCGGCAGCTACATCGCCATTCCGGATGCAGACAAGCTGGTTGACGGCGTGCTGAAGGATATTACAGAAGGCAAAGTAGCACCTGCTACGGCTGTAGAGAAAATCAAAAATCAGTTTGATGCCGGTATCCAGAAGCTGCAAGCAGATTCGAAGTAACCAGCTCCAATTAGCATATTTCATGTAATTTGAACGGGACACCCTCAAATCGGCTTTGCTTTTAACAGTAAGGCGATTTGGGGGTCCGTTTTTGTGAGGGGAACTATGAGGCGATCCTATATCAAAATGATTTCGATACTCGTTATCTTATCTGCTGTCATCTATTTAGCATCAACAACGATAGGGGGCAGCTCCGATCGAACGGCTTCCGCCGAAGATCGCCCGCTTGACAGCGCAAGCTTAATGAAGCTGTCATCTTCCTTCAAGAAGGGCAGCTACGATGAGTATTTGTCCAAGTACAAAGACACGCCTGATCCAGCGTCAGACATCCTGATTGAAGCTGAGAGCTTTAGCAAGTTTTCGGAGATGAACGCTTCTATTGTCGAGAACTACGAAGGTGAACAAGGGAAGATGGTTCTAACGGAAGAAACAGGATCGATTTCATGGTCCGTAGATATCCAGCAAAGTGGTTTGTACCAGATCGATATGAAATATTTCACCGTGAAGGGCAAAGATTCGGACATCGAGAGAGGTCTGAGGATTGACGGGGAAACGCCATTTAATGAAGCGAGAAGTCTTGTCTTCAGTCGAATCTGGAAAGATGAGAAGGCCGTATTTGACCGCGATGATAATGGCAATGATTTGGCGCCGAAGCAGATCGAGGTGCCGACGTGGCAAGAATCGCTGTTTGAAGATGCAAGCGGGTATTATGAGCAGCCGTATCAGTTTTATTTGAGCAAAGGGAAACATGAGCTGACGCTGACCTCCAGTAAAGAACCGCTGGTCATCGATTATCTGAAATTAACCAAGCCGAGTAAGACCATTGCCTACGATGAACTAGAGATACTGTACAAGCAGAATGGCTACAAACCCGTCGAAGGCTCATTTATGAAAATTCAAGGGGAAGCCTCTTCGCTGAAATCAACGCCAATGCTCCTCCCTTACAATGACCGCTCAAGCCCGGCAGTCGAGCCTTTCCACGCATCGAAGCTGCGTAACAATGCGATGGGTGGCTGGACCTGGCGCATGCCGGGACAGTGGATAGAATGGGAAGTCGAAGTTCAGAAGGATGGGTTATATCAAATCGCCTTTAAGAACCGGCAGAACTATTTAACTGCGATGTCGGCACTGCGTACGCTTACGATTGACGGTGTACTTCCGTTTAAGGAAGCCCAAAGAATCGGTTTCGCATACGACCGTAATTGGCAGATGAAGGTGCTGGGCAAGCAGAGCGATAAACCTTACCGATTCTATATGACTGCGGGCAAACACACCATCCGGCTTGAAGTAACACTAGGCGAATTAGCGCCTGTACTGCGGACCGTAGAGAATAGTGTGTTGAACTTAAATGCAATGTATCGAAAGGTGATCAGCTTTACAGGTGTTGTGCCGGATCAGTTCCGCGATTATGCGCTGGACAAGCGTATTCCTGAGATGTCTAAAGTATTCCGCGAGGAAAGCGATCGTCTCTATGCGATTGCCCGCATGATTCAAGGTCCTGACGATGGAGGCAACGACCGTTCAGCCCTATTGAATACATTGGCCTATCAGTTGAAAGACATGGCAGATCGACCGGATACAGTACCTAGCCGAATTGATGCTTTCAAAAGCAATGTCGGGGCATTGGGTACCTGGATGCTGATGATTAATGAACAGCCGGTTGCGATCGATTATTTAATCGTTTCGGAACCCGGCGTGAAGCTCCCGAGTCCGGAAGCGACAACCTTTGCGAAGTTCAAATCAAGCCTTGCATCGTTCGCTGCTTCGTTCTACGAGAACTATGATGATTTCAGCAGTAATGACGCAGGTGATAAAGTCATCACCGTTTGGGTGACATCCGGACGCGACCAAGCGCAAATCCTGAAACGACTGGTTGATGACAACTTTACGCATGACACGGGAATTAAAGTGAACCTGAAGCTGGTTTCCGCGGATATTTTGCTTCCATCCACGGTTGCGGGTAAAGGTCCTGATGTTGCGCTGCAGGTCGGGAACGAAGTCCCGGTCAATTTTGCAACACGTAATGCACTCCAGGATTTGTCCGTATTCTCTGACTTCCAAGAGGTAACCGAACGGTTTAAGAGCAGTGTCATGGTGCCGTACGCGTATAACGAGAAGTATTATGGGCTGCCTGAGCAGCAGACGTTCCCTGTCTTGTTCTACCGGAAAGACATCATTGAAGATGAATTGCATCTGAAGGTGCCGCAAACATGGGACGATGTGTATGCTCTTATTCCGGAGCTGCAGAAGCATAACCTGCAATTCGGTTTACCGCAGAGAGGGCTAAACGCGCAAGGCAATGATGTCGTCACGACGGATATCATTACGCTCCCGCCAAGTCCTACGTTTGCGATGCTGCTCTATCAGAATGATGGACAGTTCTATAAGAACAATGACAAGGCCACGGGATTGGACGAAGAAACGGCTATCGAGCAGTTCAAGAAATGGACGGATCTGTACGTGAATTACAAGCTGCCGATCCAGACTGATTTTGCGAACCGATTCCGTACCGGAGAAATGCCAATCGGCATCGTGGACTATACGATGTATAACAAGCTTTCTGTATATGCGCCGGAAATTAAAGGACTGTGGGGATTTGCTCCCGTTCCCGGAGTGAAGAAGCTCGATGGAACGATCCGTCGCGATGTCGGTACGGGAGGCACAGCGGCTGTCATGTTCGAGCATACGAAGGACAAAGAGTCAGCATGGTCCTTTATGAAATGGTGGACCGGCAAAGAGACCCAATTGGCGTTTGGCCGCGAGATGGAGGTTCGTTTAGGGACATCTGCTCGTTATCCGACCGCTAATATTGAAGCGCTGAAGATGCTTTCATGGCCTGTCCAGGATTTAAACACGCTGCTCGAACAAATGGAATGGACTCGGGGAATTCCTGAAGTGCCTGGGGGTTATTTGACCGGCCGGAACATTGATAATGCCTTCCGTCGCGTCGTAGTGCAAGGCGAAGATCCGCGTGAAACGATGGACTTCTACGTTCGATACATGAACGAAGAGATCAACGCCAGAAGAAAAGAATTCAATCTTCCCTATGAGAAGTGAGGGGATTCCCAATTAGTACGATGACGTTTAAGAAACTAAGCCATATCAAGACGGAATTACTCAAGAACAAACATGCCCTTGTCTTGATGGCCCCCTATTTTCTGATTTTCACTGTGTTTACCGTCATACCGGTATTTATGTCAGTCATTCTCAGCTTTACGTATTTCAATATGCTTGAATTTCCGCGTTTTGTAGGCTGGGACAATTATGCGCAGCTATTCGTAGCGGATGATGTGTTTCTCATTGCAGTCAAGAACACGTTCTTATTCGCCTTTATTACGGGTCCGATCAGCTATGTTGCCTGCTTCATATTCGCATGGCTGATTAATGAATTACCGCCTAAGCTGCGTGCAGTGCTGACGCTCATTCTGTACGCCCCATCCATTGCAGGCAATACCTATTTGATTTGGCAAACGCTGTTCTCCAGTGATTCTTACGGTTTCATGAACTCGTTTCTGATGAAGTGGGGCTTCATTCTGGAGCCGATTCAATGGCTGCAGGATCCGCGGTATATGCTTCCGATTCTGATGGCCGTTCAATTGTGGCTCAGCTTGGGCACATCGTTCCTTGCTTTTATCGCCGGTTTGCAGAACGTGGATCGGACCTTGTATGAAGCGGGAGCGATCGACGGAATCCGTAATCGGTGGCAGGAGCTGTGGTTTATTACGCTTCCGGCTATGCGCCCGCAATTGATGTTCGGTGCCGTCATTCAGATTACATCGGCATTTGCGGTAGCTGAAATTTCGATTTATATGATCGGATTCCCGAGTGTGGATTACGCCGCTCATACGATCGTTACGCATTTGGTCGATTATGGAACAATCCGTTTCCAGATGGGCTACGCATCGGCAATCGCGACGATATTGTTTGCGATTATGATGTTAACGAATTTAATTACGCAGAAGCTTCTCAAAAAAGTAGGTGAGTAAGTTCGATGGCATTGAAGTTCCTATTGAGAAAACGGCTTAATCGCTCCTGGTCAGTCGATATTCTGCTCTTTATTCTGCTGGCCGGTGTCGCGGCATTTATGGCGGTTCCGCTCGTGTATACGATAAACAGAGCCTTTATGCCGCTGGACGAAATCTTCGCATTCCCGCCAAGGTTTATCGTTCGGCATCCGGAGATGAAGAACTTCACGGATTTAGTCGGCATCTTCGCCGACTCTTGGGTTCCGTTCTCGCGGTATGTATTTAATACTTTCTTTATCGCGATAACGGGAACAACGGGGCACGTCATTATCGCTTCGGCAGCTGCGTATCCGCTTGCGAAAGTGAAATTCCCTTTCCGCAATGCGCTGTTCAGCCTTGTCGTGATGTCGCTTATGTTCACGCCTTACGTGACCCAGGTGCCGAACTATATGACGATCTCATGGCTTGGGATGATCAATACGTATTGGGCGATCTTGCTCCCGGCCTTTGGTTCCACACTGGGTCTTTACTTAATGAAGCAGTTTATGGAACAGATTCCGGATGCTTTAATTGAGGCTGCGAAGATCGACGGCGCGACGGAATACCGGATATTCTGGCAAATCGTCATGCCGATCGTGAAACCGGCTTGGATGACGCTCATTATCTTCTCGCTACAAAGCTTGTGGACGAACGGATCCGTAACGAGCCACAAATATATTTACAGCGAACAGCTTCGTACGGTGGATGCCGTCTTCGGACAAATTGCGAGCGGGGGAATAGCAAGAACAGGTCCGGTTGCAGCTGTAACGCTGCTCATGATGTCTGTTCCGATTGCGGTATTCATCATCACGCAAAGCAAAGTCATTCAAACGATGTCTACATCGGGGCTGAAAGAGTAAGCAGGGGGGAGCCGGATTTTGACAGCCAAAAGAACGATCGTAACGTTAATGCTGGTTATGCTCATGCTCGGTATATGCGCTCCTGCGTCCGCTGCCTCATCGGATGGGTATAACTACTCCTACTGGGGAGAAGCGGTGCCGGCGCCGGATCCATACCGCGCTGCTGAAGTCATTTACGGTCCGGATCTGAATATCGGACCGATGGTTTCGCCGCAGGATATGTATATTTCGAGTTCGGGCACTATTTATATTGCAGATACGGGCAACAGCCGTATTCTGGTGCTGGGCAAGAAGCTGGGCGTAGAGCGCGTCATTACCGAATTTGATCATGCAGGCAAGAAAGATACATTCAATCAGCCCGAAGGGGTTTTCGCGGACGCGAAAGGGCATCTCTTCGTGGCAGATACGCAGAATCGGAGAATCATTGAGCTTTCAGCCGATGGCGAGTTTGTGCGTGAGATTAACGAGCCGAAGTCGTCGTTGATTCGTGAGGGGTTTCAATTTACTCCGATTAAACTTGTCGTAGATAAAGCTGAAAGGCTGTACTTAATCAGCCGCGGTTCTTATGAAGGGATCATGGAATTTGATTCGGATGGTGTATTCAGTGGATTTATTGGTACGAATCGAGTGAAATTCAGTCCAATGGATCTGTTCTGGAAGCGTATCTCGACTAAGAAACAACGTGATCAGATGGAGCAGTTTATACCGCTGGAGTTCAACAACATCGCCATTGACGATGACGGGTTTATGTATACGACAACAGTGGAAGAAAACTCGAACAGCCCGATTAAGAAGCTGAATCCGTCCGGTGTCGATATTTTACGGAGCAAAGGTTATTTTCCGCCTAAAGGGGATATCGGCACGATGGAAGTGGGAAGCTTCCCGGGCAGCTCGATCTTCGTCGATGTCACGCAGGATGCCGGCGGCATGTACAGTGCGCTGGATTCGAAGCGCGGACGTATTTTCTCGTATGACAAAGACGGGAATTTACTCTACATGTTCGGCGGATTAGGCGCGGAGCAAGGGAAATTCCGTACCCCTTCGGCCATTGGCTTGCAGGGCGATCGCGTCATCGTACTGGATAAGGATAACAATCGATTAACTGTTTTTGAGCCGACGCGTTATGGAAGTTTGATTCGGGATGCGGTTACTTCGCTCTATAACGGCAAAGTGGAACAATCTACTACCGCGTGGAAGCAAGTGCTGAAGCTAAACAGCAATTTCGAGGTCGCGTACATCGGTATCGGTAAATCACTGCTGAAGCAAGGCGATAACAAAGAAGCGATGACGTATTTCGAGCTTGGCAACAATCGGGAGAACTATTCGGAAGCCTTCAAGCGCTACCGAAAAGAGATCGTCATGGATCGTTTCGGCACCATTGTTGTCAGTATAGCAGCTGCAATCGGAATCATTTATGCCATGATCAAGCTTATGAGAAGAAGGGCTGCGAGCGGCTATTATAAAGAAGTCGGCCCGCTCAAGAACCCATTCTACACCATGCTGCATCCGTTTAACGGCTTCTGGGAGATGAAGTTTGAGAAACAGGGAAGAGTCAAGATTGCAGCCATCATCTTGTTTCTACTCGTGTTGCTCACCATCGTGAAGCGGCAATACAGCGGATTCGTTGTCAATTTCAACAATCCCGCCGAGCTGAACAGCATCAATGAACTGAAATACATCATACTGCCGTTCCTGCTCTGGTGTGTAGCCAACTGGTCGCTCACAACGCTCATGGATGGCGAAGGGAAATTCAAAGAAATAATAATGGCTACCGGGTACTCCTTGATGCCGCTTGTCATTATTTATTTGCCGCAAACGCTGTACAGCAGGTTCATCACGTCTGATGAGAGTTCCTTTTATTATTTGCTGGATACCGTTGCGATTGTTTGGTTCATCGCATTGCTGTTCGTTGGGACGATGACGATTCATCAATACTCGGCTGGTAAAACGGTACTAACGATGCTGCTCACGCTCGTTGTCATCGGGATCATGTTGTTCCTAGGCGTTCTGTTCTTCAGCATGCTGCAGCAGATGATCAGTTTCATTATGTCACTCTATCACGAGCTTTCGTTTAGAGTACGATGATTGCCGAGGAATCTTGTTTATTTGGAGGGGAACGGTTGTGATCAATAGAAAGCATGTCGTCATTGCTGCCCTCTGCGGATGCTTGGCAGCTGGCACTGCCATTATCAATTACGACGACGGGGACAAAGTGGCTAACGGATTGGCGGGAGACGCGTCATCGGCATTGGCATCGGCAACTTCCGGTGGGGGCAAGTCTCTTAAAGGCGAGGTTTCGATTGCCTCTATGGAGCTAGCTTCAGATACGGTGGTGCATACGATTAATACACCGGAAGAGCTGGCTGCACTTAAGCAGATGGAGCAGGTATCGGAGACGGAAACACTTGCTTTGTTCATCAATAAAGAAACAGCAGAGATTGCGGTGAAGGACAAGCGCGATGGCTATGTATGGTTCTCGAATCCAGTCGGTCATCAGAAGGATTCGCTTGCATCACCACTCTATCAATCGGAACTTTCGTCGCAGCTGCTGCTTAAGTATTATAACGAGAAGGGCCAAGTCTATCAATTCAACAGCTATGATGACAGCGTCCTTAAGAAACAGTTCGAGATTACAGCTGCGAAGAACGGCGTAACAATCGTCTACCGGTTCGGCCAAGCTTCCGGCGGCACCGATAACATTCCGACGGTGATCAGTAAAGAACGGTTCCAGAAGCTCATCTTGGACAAGCTGCCGGATGACGATGCACGAAAGCAGGTCACGTATAAGTTCCGTCTCAATCAGGAGAAGCAGGTCTACGAGGTTCGTAATTTGCAAGATAACGTGAAGCAGGAGCTTGCTGGTTATCTGACCCAGGCGGGATATACGAAGAAAGATGCTGCTCAGGATAATCAAGAGAATGGCGCTGAAGTGGAAGCTTCCGATGAACAGGCTGCATTCACGATTCCGGTTACATTCTCCTTGGACGCGAATCAATTCGTTGTCGCCATCGCTGCGAAGGATGTCCGCTACAGTCCGGACTTTCCGCTTGCCTCCGTTCAGGTGCTTAAGCATTTCGGGGCGGCAGATCATAAGAAGCAAGGCTATATTTTCGTTCCGGATGGTTCAGGTGCGTTGATTCAACTGAACAATAAGAAGTTAAGCGCAGAACCTTTCAACATGCCGGTTTATGGTGAGGATGGCACATTTGATGTGAAAGAACGGGTGGTGACCAGCTCGCCGGTGCGCTTGCCTGTGTTTGGCTTAAAGCAGAATGATCATGCTTTGCTGGGTATAATCGAGGATGGGGATGCGTTATCCAGCGTGCTCGCCGATATTAGCGGCAGACATGATAGCTATAATAGTGTCAATTCCGAGTTTCAATTTGTCGCAATGGACTATTATACGCTCAGCTCAGGGACCAAAACCAGCTCTGTTCCCATGTTCCAACAGCAGCCTTATCAAGGTGATCTTCGTATCCGATACAGCTTCCTATCCGGCAGCGCTGCCGATTACGTAGGGATGGCGGGTGTCTATCGGAATTACTTGACCGACAAGTATAAGCTGAAGAAGCTCGAAGAGAAGGCCAATGCGCCTTTCATCCTTGAGGTTGAAGGAGCGTTCCGCAAGAAGAAATCTTTCCTTGGCATCCCTTATACGGCAACGGAATCGTTAACTGCGTATGACGAGGCTGGCTCCATGCTCAAGCTGCTGAAGACGCAGGGAATCGATGATATTGCACTGCGCTATATAGGCTGGTTTAATGATGGCATCCGTCACAGTTCTCCGAAAGATATCGAGCTCGAAGGTGCTCTCGGAGGCAAGAAAGGGCTTCAACGTCTGGTCGATTACACCAAACAGAATGGGATCGATTTGTATCCGGATGTGGCATTCTTAGAGAAATATAAGGGAGCCACCGACAGCGCGGATTTGCTTGATCGCCGCAGTGCAGCCGTCTATAATTACAATCCGGTCATGTACGTGAAGGATAGCGCTTCATTCTCGCATTACAAGTTGTCCCCGAACAAGCTTCCGAATACGGTGGATGCCTTTATGGACGATTATGCGAAGCTTGGTATAAGCGGCTTATCTTTGCGGGATATGGGAAATGAAGTGAATTCTGATTTTGATCCGGATGCATCGGTCGACCGTCAGGCTGCACGGAATACGATCCTGCAGGAAACGGACAAGCTGAAGCAGCAAAGCGGCCAGCTCATGGTAAGCGGAGGCAATGCTTATACGCTTCCATATGCCAATGTCGTCGTAAATGCACCTACATCCAGCAATCGATTAAACATTACCGATGAGGATGTCATGTTCTATCAAATTGCTCTTCATGGTTATGTAGATCTGGCTGGTGCGCCGTTCAATATGGATGAGGTTCAGAATCCGCGCGTTTCGATGCTCAAAGCGCTGGAAACCGGCTCGAACATCTATTACGCCTGGTACTATAACGAAGCATCCGTTGTCAAAGATACCGCATATAACGATCTGTACGCGCTCCATTATGCGGATTGGTTCGATGAAGCAGCCCAATTATACAACGAGGCTAACCCGATATTGAAACAGGTGCGCAATCAGATTATTACCGGTCATCGGACACTTGCCAATCGAGTCGTGGAGACTACGTTCGAGAACGGCATGTCCATTATAGTGAATTACAATCAAACGGCAGTACAGGTGAACGGCATGGAGATCGGCGCCGAAAGCTACCGGTTAGGCGGTGAATGACGATGTTTAAGAAACCAATGACTTTAAAACAGAAAAATGCATGGTTCGGTGTTCTGTTTGCATCGCCGCTTATGTTCGGTATGATCCTGCTGTTCATTTTGCCGCTGATTCAGTCGTTTCGTTACAGCTTAAGCTCTCTTGATATGGTCGATGGCGGCTTTGAGGTCACGTATGAAGGCTTTGATAATTATACGAGCCTGTTTACGTCCAATCCGGATTTCCCTCGAACTTTGGCGGAATCGCTCGGGAACATGGTCGTGAACGTTCCGCTCATTCTTATTTTTAGTTTGTTTGCAGCGGTGCTGCTCAATCAGAAGTTTGTCGGCCGTCCATTCGCCAGGGCGATCTTCTTCCTGCCGGTTATTCTGGCTTCCAGCGCAATCGCGAATCTGGATATCAGCAGTTTTGTCGGCGGGGGTGCGATTCCTGCAGGCAATGGAGCAGAAGGGGGATCGAATGCCCTGCAAAGCTTCGAGCTAAGTAAAATGATGATCGAATCCGGCTTATCGCCGGTCATCGTGAATTATATTACCGGGGCGGTAGATCGGATTTATGAGATTATCAGCTCATCCGGTGTGCAAATTCTTATTTTCTTAGCAGGCTTGCAGTCGATTTCTCCGTCCTTGTACGAGGCCTCCAAGATTGAAGGCGCGACAGGGTACGAGAGCTTCTGGAAAATTACGTTCCCGATGGTTACGCCGCTTATTCTAACGAACATGGTCTACTCCATAACGGATACCTTTAGCAGCAACCAGATCAATTTGTTAATATCGGAAACGGCCTTCAAAGTATTCGATTTCGGTCTTAGCGCCGCGATGTCGTGGGTGTTCTTCCTATGCGTCGGCTTGATTCTGGCCGTCTCAGTCGGTCTAATCTCACGCAAAGTGTTCTACTATGACTAAATGGGGAGGTGAGTCTATGAAATCGCCTACAGCTTACGCCGATTTGTTCGTAAGACGTTACAATCCGGTGGAGAAGACGAAAGGATTCGTATGGAGATTGATACGAGCTGTCCTCATACTCGGCTTTTGTTTCGTCATCTTGTTTCCGTTATTCTTGCGAATTTCCATTGCATTTCGCAGCAAGGCCGACATTTACGATCCGACGGTGCTCTGGATTCCAAGGCATTTTACGCTGGATAATTTCAAAATCGCCATGGAATCTGCGCATTACTTGACTTCATTCCTCAATACGCTCTACATCACGTCCAGCACAACCATCATCCAGATGGCTTCCTGTACGCTGGCTGCTTATGCGTTTGCACGACTGAAGTTTAAAGGCAGCGAGATCTTATTCGCGCTTGTCATCTTCACCATTGTGGTGCCGCCGCAAACGATCATGATTCCGCTCTACTTGACGTATCGGTACTTCGATCTATTTGGTCTCATTCACTTGTTTACAGGCAAGAAAGGACTGAATCTAATCGATACCTTCTGGCCGTTTATTATTTCGGCCGGTACGGCAATGGGACTCAAGAACGGGCTCTATATTTATATTTTCCGGCAGTTCTTTAGAGGGATTCCGAAGGAAGTCGAGGAAGCTGCATTGGTTGACGGCGCAGGGGTGCTTCGCACGTTCTCCCGCATCATGCTGCCTAACGCCATTCCAGCCATCGTAACCGTGCTTCTATTCTCATTCGTCTGGCAATGGAATGACAGCTATTACGTCAGTTTGTTCCTGAAACAAGTGAAAGTGCTGTCCACGAGCCTCATGGATATGGGGGTTGGCATCAAGGAACCGGACCCTGTCTATACGTCCATGCTTCTTAATACCGGAGTACTATTGACGATCGCGCCTCTTATTGCCATGTATCTGTTTGTACAGCGGTACTTTGTAGAAAGCGTAGAGCGGACGGGGATTACGGGCTAGTCCATAATTCGTATAAAATCTGTTGGATTAGTAAGACAATAATAGATATACTGAAAAAAATAGAACTAATTAGGCTGAGGTGTGAATTCTGTGCTGAGCGATAATAAGCCGTTATACAGTCAAATACTCGGAGTTTTGCGCGAACGCATCTCTCAAGGGGAATATGTTACCGGTCAGCAGCTTCCAACGGAGCTTGAGCTAGCGGAGCAATTCGGCGTTAGCCGCATTACATCCAAACGTGCTTTGATAGAACTCGAAAGAGAAGGCCTGATCTATCGTAGAAGAGGCAGCGGCAGTTTCGTCAAGAAACAAGATGAAGCTCGCCTTGAATCGGAAGTGAGGGAGGCTTCTCCGTCCAGCCGAATCGTTTCCATGATCCTTCCTTTTGTTACCGCTCACAATACGCTTGAGCATATGCAGGGTGCGGCCAAATATGTAGAATCCAAAGGGTATTACCTAAGTATCCATAACAGTGATTGGAGCAGTGAACGAGAGCGAGAGCTGCTGCATTCGCTGCCTAAGAGAGGGACGTCAGGTATTATTCTGTACCCAGTCAGCACGCAAAAGAATTTGGATGTAGTCCACGCGCTACATCTCAGCGAATATCCGATTGTAACGCTCGACCAATATTACAGCTTGCTGACAATGGGAAGCGCTGTATCGGATAATTATGAAGGTGGTTATCAGGCGGCATCCAAGCTGATTGAACTGGGTCATTCACGTATTGCGTTTATTTCCACGATCGGAATTCAGTATCGCAGTACGGTACGTGACCGCTTCTTCGGTTATAGTAAGGCACTAAGCGACAACGGACTACCGGTGGATATTGAGCTGATCTTGAGCGACTTGCCGCGTGAAGCAGAAGGCGTTCCGGCGACTCGGCGGGAATTCTACAAGGAATTGCTGGGGAAATTGATGAAGCTGCGCGTGACGGCGATTCAAACCGAACATGATATGGTCGCTTACGACTGTATGAAGGCGGCTATTGATCTGGGAATCAAGATCCCGGAGGAGCTGTCGATTGTAGGATTCGATAACAATGAGATGTCGCAGCAAGGCGATATTCCGATCACAACCATCGAACAGAATTACGAGGAAATCGGAAAACGTGCAGCGATGATGATTATCGATCAATTGGAGAACCATGTTATACAACGGGAACGGTCTGTTATTCCGATTAAGTGGGTATCAAGACAGTCCATCGGCCCTGGACCGGACCTGGCCGATTAAGTCCGGGTTGGTTTGGTATTCGCCTTCTTGTGAGCTTCATACTCGCAAGGAGGCTTTTTTGCGTTTAAGTTATACTCTTGTTAAAAGGATATGCCATATGATATATCTAATATTTACACATTCGGTGTAATAACGGTATAATAAGTATGAAAATGGAAGCTATATTCGAAGAAGATATAACATAAATATAAATGGAGGCAGGATCAATGCATTTCAGCGGAGTACCGGAACCACACATGAAGAAGTATGCACCTGAGCATTACATGTGCCGAAGAGCGACTGAGCCGCTCGTACTGGATGGCAGACTGGATAAACCATTTTGGGCTGATGCGCCGTGGACGGCTGAATTTGTTGATATCGAAGGCGACCTGAGACCGAAGCCTAGCAAACGGACGAAAGTCAAAATGTTATGGGACGATGAGTACTTCTATTTCGGAGCGGAACTGGTGGAAGACCAAATTTGGGCTACGCTGACGGAGAGAGACTCCGTTATTTTCTACGATAACGATTTTGAGATTTTCATTGATCCCGACGGTGATTCGCACCAATACTATGAATTTGAAATCAATGCCCTGAACACAGTGTGGGATTTGCTGTTAGTGAAGCCATACCGTGACGGTGGACCGGCAGTCAACGCATGGGACATCGCCGGACTGAAGACCGCGGTGCACATTGACGGGGAGCTGGGCAATCCACTTGCCGCTAATCGCAGCTGGAGCATTGAAGTCGCCATGCCATGGAAGAGCCTGTTGGAATGCGCTTCCGAGGGGCGTCGTCCAACACCCGGACAATTCTGGCGTGTCAATTTCTCTCGTGTGGAATGGCAGGCTGAGGTGAAAGATGGACGATATGAGAAAGTGATTAATCCTGCAACCGGCAAGTCATACCCCGAAGACAATTGGGTATGGTCGCCGATGGGAATCGTCAATATGCATTACCCGGAATTATGGGGATATGTTGTATTTGCAGGTGAAGGAAGCGACGAACATTTTACACTGCCGCAGGACGAAACGATAAAGTGGCAGCTGCGCAAGCTGTATTATCGTCAGCGCAATCATTTTGCGGAATTCGGCGTGTTTAGCGAGGATCTGGCCATGCTTATGGGTGAGGACACATGGATGATTCAGCCTCAAATCGAAGTGACTTCACGGCTCTTTCAAATGGCGGCGCCTTCTATGGATGGCAGCTCGACTTTCTATATTCGAGAAGATGGGAAGCTATGGAAGGAGTGAGTCGGCATGTCCTTAACAACAGCAGGTTTTTCGTTGGATGAAGAAACACTAATCACAATAGAGCGCAAGTTCAAGGAGAAGCAGCAGCTGGCAAATGCAAGGAAGAGTGAGCTGTTTAGCGTATTTGAGGAAGAACTGAGCGAAGAAGAGCGTTTAGCGCTGAAGTTTCTGTATGCCTATATGCCGCTGAACGACCTGGCTGATTACGAGGGCAGCCTGTTCCTGAGCCATGTCCGCAAGACATTGGAGATTCGGGGGCAGATGCCTTGGGGCCATCGAGTGCCTGACCATCTGTTCCTTCATTTTGTTCTTCCGTATCGCGTGAACAATGAGAATATAGAGGATAGTCGAGGCATTCTGCTAGATGAGCTGTATAGTCGCGTGAAGCATCTATCCATGGAAGATGCGATCTTGGAAACGAATCATTGGTGCTATGAGAAGGCCACGTATGTCGGCAATGATCCGCGCACGGTCTCGCCATTGACACTGATTCGTACCACGTTGGGGCGATGCGGGGAAGAGTCTACGTTAGCTGTTGCGGCGCTGCGCAGCCTTTGTATTCCGGCGAGGCAGTGCTATACCCCGCGCTGGGCACATTCGGATTCAAACCATGCTTGGGTTGAAGCTTGGGCGGATGGCAGCTGGCATTTTATCGGCGCCTGTGAGCCTGAACCGAGGCTTAATGAGGGATGGTTCAGCGCACCGGCTAGAAGGGCGATGCTCATTAATACACGCGTACCTTCGAAATATCCGGGGCCGGAATCGATAACGCTCGCTCATGAATGGTACACGGAAATCAATTTACTGGATGGGTATGCACCAAGCCGCCGTATTGTTGTAAGTATACAGGATAGTGAAGGTCAGCCGGTACGAGGTGCTGTCGTATCGTTCCAAGTCTATAATTTCGCTGAATTTACACCGATCGCCAAACTAACGACGGATGCCCAAGGTGAAGTTTCACTTACGACTGGTTATGGAGATCTTCTCGTTCGTGCCGTGGATGGAGCCAGGTGGGGCGAAAGTAAACTATCGGTGTCCGAGCAGGAATATTATACGATTACAATTGATGAAGATGAGCAGCAAGACGGGATTGTCGAGTTCGATATGGTTCCTCCGCCGGAGCTGCCGGCTGATGAGTCATCAACTGTATCGGAAGAGGTGTTACAACAGCATCGTAATCGTTTGCAGCAAGGCGCAGCGATTCGTAAAAGCTTCGAGGATACGTTCGTTAGTGAGGTGCAGTCGGGCGAGATTGCTGTTGAGCTTGGTCTGCCCGTAGAACGGGTATGGGATGTTCTTCGCAAGGCGCGTGGGAACAGTCATGAAATCGCTGCTTTCTTGCAGGAGCAATCGGAAACGTATGGAGAATGGCCGCTGCGTTTGCTTGAGAGCTTAAACGATAAAGATTTGACCGATACGTTCCGCCCCGCACTGATCGATCATTTGGTAAGCTCGCTGCCTTATGCAGACTCATTTGACGAAGAGTTGTTCTCGCGTTATGTGCTGCGTCCGCGTGTTTTGTTCGAGATGATCGGTCCTTATAAGCAGTTTTTTCAAGAAACACTACTCGCCGAGGAAATCGCAGACTATCGGCTGGACCCGACTAAGCTCGTAAGTGATCTGCTTGAGAAATTCGAAGTTGTCGAGGATATGACGTACTATCAGGGATCCGCAATGCCTTCCGGCAGTTATCGTCTATCGAAAGGTGATCGGATATCGCGTGACATTCTGTTCGTGGCAATTTGCCGCAGCATCGGTATTCCGGCGAGGCTTCACCCAAGTGAGCGCAAGCCGCAGTATTGGCTGAATGATGTCTGGCATGATGCTCGTTTCGAACAAGAAAACATAGCCACACCGGCTGCAGCAATCGGTGAGGTGCTTCTGAAGCGTGATCCGGGAGCTCCGGCCGAGGCGGAAGAGGCGGCGTATTTCCGTAACTTCTCGTTCGCCAGATTGGAGAACGGCTGGTATCAATCGTTATTTTATCCGCATGGTCAGACCAATGTGTATGATCAGCCGTTTGAGCTTGAAGCGGGACGTTATCGCATGACAGCCGGTACAAGACAGAAGGACGGCTCCGTGCTGGTTCGAGTGACTTATTTTACGGTATTGGAAAACAAACGTGGTGAGCTGCCACTGTCATTCCGCTATCCGAATCGTGAAGTACCTGTCATTGGGAAAGCTGATCCGGCATGGAGATTCATTCGCCAGAATGGAGACGCTGTTTCACTTGGTGAATTGGCACAGGGCAGAGGTGCAGTGCTGGCATGGATCGAGCCGGAACGAGAGCCCTCCAAGCATTTGCTTCGTGAATTAAAGGAGCTGGCCGGTGCCTATGACGCGCTAGGCATGCCTATTATTATGGCTATAGGTGAAGAAGGATGGACGGCGTCCTTTGACCCGGCTTCCTATGAAGGATTTCCTCTTGCGTTCACTTTCGTTCGTGACCGTGATGTAATCGTTCAGCAGGCAGCTCCGGCATTATTAGATTCAAGTACGGCTTCTCTGCCATTCGTAGTTGTCGTAGACAAAGGCGGCGGCATCCGGTATGTAACTGCGGGCTATAAGCTGGGTATTGGCAGTGAGGTACTTCGAGTAGGGACACAGCTAAACGATAAGAAATGAGGAGGAAATATACGTATGACAGTAACTTCTAACTACTATTCAGTAGGCTATGTCGGCGATTCATGGCTTCCCAAACTATCCCGAGAAAATGCATTAAAGCTAACTCATATCAACATCGCTTTCGCTCATGTTGTCAACGATGAAATCTCCATCGGTCATCTGAAGCATTTGGCCAGTTTGCCAACGATTAAGTCCTATAATTCTGATTTGAAGATTTTGCTGTCCGTTGGTGGATGGAGTGCAGGCGGGTTCTCCGAAGCAGCCTCTACGCCAGCGGGTAGGAAGCGGATGGCAGATACTGCTGTAGCCATTCTGGAGAACTACGCGATCGATGGCATTGATTTGGATTGGGAATACCCCTGTTACGGCGTAGCGGGGATCGCCTCGAGCCCGGCTGACAAAACCAACTTCACGCTGCTCTTGAAAGAGCTTAGAGAAGCGCTGGATCAATTAGGTGCACGAAACAACAGGCATTATATGCTGACCATCGCGGCAGGAGCTGATCAATACTACGTTGACGGAACCGAGATGGACCAAGTTCAGCGCTACTTGGACTATGTGCAATTAATGACCTACGACATGCGCGGCGGGTTCCAGACATTGACCGGCCACCATACGAATTTGTTTGCATCGACAGGTGATTTGTTCCGCATTAGCGTGGAGGCTTCAGTTCGCTTGTTCGTTGCAGCCGGTGTGCCTCGGGAGAAGATCGTCATCGGCGCCGCATTCTACTCGCGGATGTGGAAGGACGTGCCGAACATCAATAACGGTTTTCTGCAAATGACCGCAGGAGCTGGCGGTTACGGACCGGATTTCACCCGTTTGGCTAACGACTATATTGAGAAGAATGGGTACACACGCCACTGGGATGATGAAGCGAAAGCTCCATTCCTATACAATGGCAATCAATTTATTTCCTACGAGGATGAAGAATCGCTTCATCACAAATGCCAATTTGTTAAGAATGAAGGACTTCGCGGGGTCATGTTCTGGGAGTACTGCTGCGATACGACGTTCCGGTTGTTGGATGCGATCGACAAAGGATTGGGAAACAATTGTGTAGCGGCAAAATAATCGCGCAGCATAATCATGTTTGACACTGCTATTCTATTCGTGGTAAAGTGTTTTTACTGCTTCAAACGATAGATTGAATCAGGAACTGCCAGATGCGGTCGTGGCGGAATTGGCAGACGCGCTAGATTCAGGTTCTAGTGGTGTAACAGCCGTGGAGGTTCGAGTCCTCTCGACCGCACCAACCTTACAACGATAACCCTTCGATGAAGATCGAAGGGTTTATTTTTTATTAGCCCCAATCACCTGGCTATTCTGACTTTATGTCGGGGGCATTTTTTAATGGCTTCTGAAGTGCGTCCGCAAACCTTCATTTAACTCACCTCACTTCTTTAATGACATGCTGATTTTATCATGCAAGCCAAGGAGAATGATGCATTGGTTATTCTAATCAGTGGCAGCAGCCGCACCGGTAAGACATTAATGGCTCAAACCTTGCTGGAGAACTATCACATTCCGTATCTGTCCATAGACCATCTGAAGATGGGGTTGTATAGAGCGAATCCGGAGTGCGGATTTACGCCTCTTGATAGCACGGAACATATCGGTGAGAAATTATGGCCGATCCTCAAAGGGATCATAATGACGAATATTGAGAACGAGCAGAACCTTATCATTGAGGGATGTTATATCTTACCTGAGTATATCAATGACTTCGAAGAAGAATATGCGGAGAAAATCGTCTCAGTATTTCTTGGTTTCTCGCGAGCGTATATTGAAGCTAGCTTTGTATCTCAAATTTTTTGGCACCAAAATGTAATTGAAGAACGAGGAGAACCCGCAGAAGAAGAGTTCATTGTTGACTACATAAACGAGCAAGACGCGTTTAGAGAGCTATGTCAGGACAGCGGTGCTGCCTACTTTGAAATTAACGAAAACTACGAGAATGAAATCGTCAAAGTTTACGACTATATAGAGTCTCAAATACAATCTATAACTGCCGGTTCCCAATGAACCCGGCAGTTTTTTTATATTCGAATCATGAAACACACACAACTCGTCCACACCAAAGCATTTTTATTTTCATAGAATAGTGTATCTCTTAGGAAAGGAGTTGATTATTCATGGCGAAAATCATTGATTATAACGTAAGTGTACCGGCAGTCGTTACGAATCAAGTGCATATTCCGGTTCCGCAAACACCTGCCAAAACCATATTGGCTGAGCTGGGTATCTTTATCCCGCATGAACACCATAACAATCGCGTTGAGCTGATTGCTACAATCGGTGCATCCGGCACTTTTAGTGTTGTAGATGTCTTGTTCCGCGTTTTCCGCGGCACGCAAGAAATCTTCTATGCCTTGCAAGGCTTTGAGGCAGGATTCGAGCATTATGGCGTGGTATCGTTTCAAGTCATCGACATCAATGTGCCAACCGGCGCGCATGGCTATTCGCTTTATGTGGAAAAGCTTAACGCGGGCGGCCAAGCTGCTGTCATTGGCCCAATCAATCTCAGCGCAACCGTCTATGCGGTTTAAGAAAATAAGTTGAGTATGCTTGAAGGACGAGGTCAACCTCGTCTTTCTTGTTTGGATTACATATATTTCCCATCATTTACAAACAATGAATGTATGTATGGACATTACCTTATGGACAAAGGAGAACTTAAAAGAGATGCATGTTAAAACTGGGCTGGCGGGTAGTATCATCATAGCCGCCGCTGTATTGCTCACTCCAATTACCGGTGCAGCAACAGCCGCTCCCGTAAACGAGAAGCAAGTAGAATTAAAGGGCCATCGTCAGGTAGCGATTGTCATCGATGATTTTGGCAACGGCATGACGGGCACTCCGGAGATGATGGAGCTTCCCGTACATTTTACCGTAGCTGTTATGCCGTTCATGCCAACAACGAAACAGGACGCAGAGTTCGCTTTCAAGAGAGGTGACGATGTTATCGTTCATATGCCGATGGAGCCGGTTCGCGGCAAGCCGGAATGGCTGGGACCTGGCGCTATTACAACAAGCATGAGCGATGCTGAAATTAGCAAACGAGTGGAGGAAGCCATTGCCGCCGTCCCGCATGCAGTGGGCATGAACAATCATATGGGCTCTAAAGTAACGGCCGATGAGCGCGTCATGCGAGCAGTGCTGTCTGTAGTTAAGAAGCATGGGATGTTCTTCTTGGATAGCAGAACAACGTACAAGACGGTGCTCCCAAAGGTGACGGCAGAGCTCGGCGTTCCGCTGTTATCCAATCAAGTTTTCTTAGACGATGTGTATACAACGAATCATATCTCTAAGCAAGTCGGCGTGCTTCGCAAGTACCTAGAGACCAATGACAGCTGCGTCATTATCGGACATGTCGGACCACCGGGTAAACTGACAGCCGCGGTGCTGAAAGACGCAATTCCGCGGCTGCAGTCTACGACAAGCTTCGTGAAGTTATCCGAGATGGTGGTGCCTTCAGCGGAGAAGGATATAATTCCGCACTCCTGATGATATCGCCTCAGCCAGTTGATGCTGCTTGCGGGGATCGAGGAGCATGGTCCGGTCGCCTTCGTGGCTTAGAAATCCCATTTCCACGATAACGGCAGGCTGCTTCACGACATTCAGCAAATAAAACGGCGAGCCTACACGGGGGAGTTGGTGCGTATTGTGCTTGCGATTCAGTGCATCCTGGATGCAGAATGCAAGCAGCGCACTTTCTCCCTCGTTTTGATGGAGGACGAGCGGTCCGTGCTCCGTTCTGTCCGGTGCCCAATTGACATGGATGCTGACGAGAATCTTCGTCTGGATTTCTTTGGTGAGCTGGCTGCGCTGAGACAAGTCCCGCCGATGCCGAGAACCGGAAGGATTCCAGCGGTTATCGTCGCTTAGTGCGTAGTCGGCATCGCGATTAAGGATGGCGCGGATGCCGTTAGCGCTTAGGAGCAAGTACAGCTTCTTGGCTACCGCTAAGTTAATATCCTTCTCTAGAATATCTTCATGGTGCGCACCGCCGTCGATTCCACCGTGACCAACATCGATTAGGACTTCCGCAGAAGGAAGCGCACGTTGATAACTTGGCGGTGCTTCTGCTTGCAGATGAGCATCAGCCGCAGGCGCATCCAGCGGATAAGCTGCTGCCAGTTGATTCGTCGAACCTAATGTAAACGAGCAAAGGACAACAGAACAGAACATCAGGAACAATCGAGTCCATACCCGTCGTCCAGATCGGTACTCCAGCATGCTGTACCCTACCTCCAATTCCATAATGGCTATCGTTAGCGTGGCACAGACCAAGGAAACTCATTCATGTTTGAAGTAAATGATTAACGGGGACACTGTAGGTACACTAGAATGAAACGAAGGAGATGAAGGATATGGCTGTCGAGAAACCCGAAGAATACATTAAATTCATGACTGGCAAAATGATTGAGATCATTGATACGCCGCAGGAAGCTCGGAAGGAAAAGCGCAAAATAGCCAAAGCTACAAGAGAGCCTTGGCTGACACGCTGGTTTGGTATGGGCGGACTTGGTGTCATGCAGCTCATCCGTTCTAAGCCTCGAGAAGAAGGTTAATGACCCATTAATCGAAGAAATGGCCTTCTTGGTTTAGCAGGTCAATCGGGATATATCGGGTACCCGCGGAATCAAAAGCGACAAACAGGCTGTGATTATCCCAGTTATGGTACCCGATTGCCGGATAAACGAACAATACCGTTTCGCGGAACAACTCTGCGGTAAATCGAATTTGATTCCGCTTGTCGAGCAAGTCAGGCAGATGCTTGATTTGCTCCTGGGACAAAGGAGATTTGGTCAGCCATGGCAATCGCTCATAAGGATCGAACACTTGATTGGCAGTAGCGGCATACAGTTTCTTTAGCTGAACTGCAGTCGTCGTCTTCGCCATGCTTAATGCAGGCTTGTCCGTATTCGCGACCAGCGCCTTCGTTTGTTCTTGCCATAGTTGATCTGTAATCGGTAAAGCCTCTCCCGTCCACGCATCCAGATAATACGTTTCCTGATTGGCCGCGACATACTTCCAAACTGCAAGTACAGGCGATACGTAGAGCCGTTCCAAATGGAGCGGTTTTTTTATGGCTTCAGCGAAGGTGGTGAACAAGCCTTGTCGCACCATGGAGCTGTACAACGTATTGGGGTCAAAAGCCGGATGCATGCCTGCGCCGTATTCGCCGAGCACAAACCCGCCTTCCGCAGTTGCATGAACAATCATATAACCAACGGGCAGACGATCCAGCCGAAATGTAACTAACCAACCATGAGTACCTGGTCCAAGGGGGACGATTGCAGCGGTAGCGCGCTTCCAGGATTGAAATTGGGGCTGATCCGACAGTGCGTCCATCCAAGTTTGAACTTGCTGCTCGAGCTTGGATGCATGCTGCTCGCTGGGAGCTATTTTGAACGATAAAGCTGCTGCTGAGACCTGTGTGCTTGTCAAGAGGAAAGCGGCTGCTATGGCAAAAATCGATATCCATTTTCGCATCATCTGCATCACCTGCTGCTTCCTGTAGATTGGGAAAGCCGATTCACCGTCATTGTACCTTACCTTCAGTTGAAAAGGATGTAGGAACATGTCAGGAGATTGGGACAAGCTATGTTCTATTTTTGCCGGATAAAGAGAGATCTTGTTAACCAATGCCCTGGAGATAGAAAATCCCGCAGTTAATGGCAGAAGCCGTGACGCGAGGCTCATATTGCCAGCGGATTTCTTCTTGTCTGCGTTCGAACTGTTCGCTGATCAGCTGCTTATTCTCTTCTTCCGCGGAAGCCAGAAGGGGCTCATAATAATGATTGATCGTCGCTAACTCATCTGCCAAACGTTCAGCTGCTGCCTGGGCCCACGAGTAGTCATAGGTGCGAAGCTTGCGTTCCAGTGTTTGTTCTGCGATGGTAGCTGCTTTATTAAGGGATAGCGCGTTTTTGGCGGTATGCACATTAGGCGGCAGCTTCGGGGTCATGCGATGAGTCATCAGCCGATCATGAAATTGCTCGATACATTGTCCCGTTGCCAGCGACACGCCGAAGGAATGGATTTCTTCGCGCTTCATATCGCAGGCGAACTCTACTTTCATATTAACCCCAAGCCAAGCGCTGTAAGCAGTGGAGTGTAGAGGGTGGGCGCTTCGTTTCTCCGGTTCTTGGAACAAACATAGGTAGCTGCCGCCGCTGCGAGCTGACTCGAAGAGCTGATTCAATCGGCGGGAGCCATAATACAAATCCTCGCGCGGAACGCGAACATTCGTATTGAGCGTGCCGTGAATATGGCCGAAAGAGCGACTTAATGCCGCATCTGCCGCCGCATTCGCAGCGTTCGGGGCTGGGGGAGGCGGTGCTGCTGCCTGCGCCTGCTCATACTTCTGCTTATCGGTTACGAGCAGCATGGACATCGTTTCCGGATCGGCACCTGTACGGTCGACGAAGCTCCAATAGTAAGGCCGATTCGTCAGGTCACGGTCGGCCCTCGGTGAAAGCTTCACCTGAAAATGGGCAGGTGATTTCTCGTTAATCTGACAGCCCGTCGTCTCTAAATAACGCTGAACAAACTTGTGAATTTGACGTTCATTCATGGTCTCACCTCAATTGTCTGCCCAACGGCGTTCATGACTGCATTGATTGCGCCCATTTCCATAGGCTCCTCTAATTCAACCTCGTCGCGAATGCGGCTGAGTGAATTACCAAGCTCGTCGATTTGCATGCGCAGCTGATCTTGATTGCCGCCAGACTCCAGCATTAATCGGGCAAGGCGCTGTTCCAGCGTTTCGCTCTTCTCGAAACGCTCCAGAATATGATCAAGCTCCCCGATTACAAGCTCGAACAGATTGATTTTCTCATGCAGCAGACTGACGATATGCTCTTCAATGGTGCCGATCGTACAGAGGTTATAGATGCGCACGTCGCTTGTTTGCCCGAGACGATGGACTCGTCCGATCCGTTGTTCGACCCGCATCGGATTCCAAGGCAAATCGAAATTGATCATGTGATGACAGAACTGCAGGTTGATCCCTTCCCCGCCGGCCTCTGTTGCAATCAGCACCTGCGCGCGTCCGCGGAACAGGTCCATCATCCAATCCTTCTTACCGCGGTTCATCCCGCCTCGATAGGGGACAGCAACCATATTATTGGAGCGGAAATATTGCAGCAGATATTCCTGCGTTGCCCGATACTCCGTGAAAATGATTACTTTATCGTTCATCTCGCGAACGAGCTCCATCGTTTTCTCCGCTTTGGTATTGGCGGTGATGCCGCGGATAACCTCGACCAGTTCCCAAATTTTCGCTCGCAGCGGAGAGTCTTCTGCCGTCTTCTTGAACATGTTGACCAGCGTGAGGAACACGGCATCGCGACTGCTGCAAACTTCTCTTTGGAGCGTGACGAGAGAGAGGAGGCTTGACCAATCGCCTTGGCTCTCATCGACCCGATCACGCACAAATTTGGTGACGGCATCATATAGAGCCTGTTCTTCTGTGGAGAGCGAAAGCGGGATATTCTTCACGATTCGTTTGGTGAATTGAATGCCGCCGTCTCCGCGACGATTCCGAATCATGACCGAGGATAACGCTTCATGCAGCTGTTCCTCGTTCTTCGGCAGCCGCTTGTCCACGACGAAATTAGCGGCAAATTCACTCTGGCCGCCTAGTTGTCCCGGCTTGAGCAGCGTAATTAAGTTATATAACTCGTCCAAATCGTTCTGGACAGGAGTAGCCGTAAGCAAGAGGCAGTACTTCTTGCGCAGCAAATTCACGAATTGATAGTTGGTTGTTTTCTTGTTCTTCAGCTTATGCGCTTCGTCGATGATGAGGATATCGTAGTCTTGACCGAGCAGCTTCTCGCGATGGGGCTCTCGCTTCGCCGTATCCATGGAAGCTACGACAACATCATAGGCCCATGAATGGTCCTTCTTCTGCGCCACGGCAGAGATACCGAATTTACTGTTCAACTCACGCACCCATTGCAGGACGAGGGAAGCCGGAACGAGCACAAGAGCGCGCTTTACAAGCCCGCGCACCATATATTCTTTCAGCACTAAGCCGGCTTCGATGGTTTTGCCGAGTCCGACCTCATCGGCGAGAATCGCACGGCCGCTCATCTCATGCAGTACTTTTCGAGCCGTGCTGATTTGATGCGGCATCGGCTCGAAGGAAGGGAGGCTGCGCAAGCATTGCAAATCATCGAAGCTCTCAACCAGCTTCGACTGTTCGGCTTCAATAGCCAATTGGTACATCGTCCACTCGTCCCAAGGACCGTTACGGTCGACGCGTTCTTGCAATTGATGAAGCCATGTGCGATCGAATTGCAAATCTACGCTCGGGTGCAGCTTGCGTTTCACGGCAGAAGCTGAGCCCGGGCTTGAAGCGGGGCCTGAAAGATTTTCTCCGTTTACGGGATCATAGTTCGATTGCATAGGTTGGAGGAGCTCCTTTCTCTGGCCGATCGGAATGCATCGACTGACGGGCATGCAAATGGTTATCCTTCGTAGGTAGTAGTATTTCCTTGCAGCAGCGATTTCATAAGATAAAGCTTGAAAAAGGTCGAAATTTCTGGAAAACATAAAAAAGAGAAGCCATGTAACATGGCTTCTCTCTGCGAGCTGCAAATCAGAATCGTCGACTAGGATTCTTCTTTCGTGATTTTGCCGGGATTGTTAATCTTGTAGGCAACGGGATGTTTCGTTAATTTCTTGGCGACGATCTTGCATTCGAACGTAATCGTATCGCCAACAGCAAGCTCTAGTTTCTTCAGCGTATTGCTATGGCTGGACCAGGCTGCGCCTAATTCTAGGGTCGGCTCTTCAATCGACACTTCCTCGTAGATGACTACCTCGTCATCCGTATCGGAGAAATTGTTCGGAACGGTCGTAAACTCTTTAACCGTTGCTCTCATCTTCACCTTCTCCTCCGGAAGCTCCAGCTTCGGCGCTTTCTCTTTCTTCGCTTTCTTGGCAGCGGGTTTCTCCTCGGACTTCGCTGCTGTCGATTCGGCTGGCGCCTCTTCGATGGCCGAAGCAGCAGCCACCGTAGCCGTAGCCGACTCTATTGGTTGTTCCGACTCCGCTTCAACAGTTGGAGCGATAACTGCAGCAGAAGCATCTTCCGTATCGCTGCCTTCATCTTCAGTTGCTGTCGCTTGTCTTTGTCCGAAGCTTGCCGTTTGCATTTCCTTCAAGTAGGAAGGATGAATGCAGTGCTGCTTGTCGCCCAGCTCAAGGACTGCTGTCATTTTATCGACATAACCAACAATGGAGCAGACGGTATGAACGGCGTTATTTTTGTAGATAAATGTTTTCGATTTGGAGGCTTTCTCGGAGAGCAGGCCCCATTCTTTCAACTTCTGTATTTGCTCTTCTTCATTCTCGAAGGGTGTGTATGTAAGAGGTGCGATCAGTTGTGCCATCTCTTCTCCGCCTTTCTTAGTAAATGCTTGTCTCATTTTAACATTTTTTCAGCTTAGGATGAAGTAAAGAAGAGTTGAATAATTACTCATAAATATGTATATTTATACTAAATTTGATTTGGGAGAGGAGCCGCATGCCTATGAACAAAATGATAGAAGAATTGACACTGAACGCTTGGCCGTCCCTACAGACGGTCGTTTATGACGGATGGCTGCTGCGATTTGCTTATGGGTATACGAAACGATCCAATTCCGTAAGCGCACTATACGCCTGCGATAATCATCAATTAGAAGAACGAATTGCAGCTTGCGAATCGCTGTATAACGAAGCAGGTCAGGATACGATTTTCAAAATAACGCCTTTCGGTCCGCCCGAACTGGATCAAATTCTAGCGCAGCGCGGGTATGCCATTACGGACCCCTCCCGTGTTATGATAATAGAAAGTTTAGCCGACGTGCCGGCACCGGAGCTGCAAGACATCAAGATGGAAGGCTCGCTCAGCGAGACGTGGCTCCATACAATGTGCGAAATGAACCGAATAACAGGTACCAACATACGGATCGCTGCTCAAATCATAACAAGCTCGAAACAGAAGCAAGGTTATTTCACATTAGAGGTAAACGGTGAACCGGTCGCATGTGGATTAGGCGTAATCGAACGAGGGTACATCGGTTTATATGATATTGTAACCGCGGAAGCACAGCGTAATCGAGGGTATGGGGAGCAGTTGATCCGTCATATGCTCCACTTCGCGAGAGAGCAAGGTGCAGCGAAGGGGTATTTGCAAGTCGTCCAGAGCAATGCGTCAGCGAACCGTCTGTACGGGAAACTGAATTATCAAGAGAGTTATCCCTATTGGTATCGAGTGATGAAGCGGTAAGTTTTGTTAAGGTGGGATATAATGTCGATTCAATTGCGCGGGCATCATTTATTATGTTTATTAGGTTTTCGGGGGATGGGGTATTCGGCGGACTTCTCGGCGAATATGACCGTCGTCTATAACAAGCTGCGTGATGAGCCTGATTCACGAGTAGCCATTGTCAAAGGTCCGGATGACTTATGCGCGTGCTTTCCATCCGATGTGGAGCCGCATTGCCATAATGTTTCCGTTGCGAAACACGATGAGCGGATTCTGCAAAAGCTCGGGTTAGACTTTGGCATGGAACTGCTCTGGTCTGACGTTATTGAGCGGGTAAGGTCGAACGTAGTCCCGGAAGATATTAATACGTTGTGTTACACCTGCCAGTGGCGAAGCTACGGTGTCTGCGAAGCAGGAGTTCGGATAATTAAACAAGGGGAGTGGCTCCCGCCGCTTCCGACCCAATAAGACCCACCTAAGACGGTTTTTACACCGTTAGGTGGGTTTTTTCTATGTTAACGGGAGCATCGATAGAAACCGATTGGAGGCTGCGGAGAGCGGGACGCCTCGCAATGTAGCGATACCGATATAACGCTCGGGCAGCGGTGGTTGGAGCGGGATCTCGAACAGCTCACCGGAAGCAATTTCGTGCTCGATATAGTTGCGAATAACGAAGGCAAGCCCGAACCCTCGGATTGCGAATTGCAATAGAAGATCGATACTGCCAAGCTCAAGTTCGGGCTGCAGCTGGATGCCTTGTTCAGCCGCCCATTCGCTGAGGCGGCGTCTTGTGCTGCCTCCGGGCTCTAACATTAACAAGGGATACCGGTAAAGCTCATGTACGTTAAGCGGAGAAGCCGAACCCGCTAAATCCGCGTACTTCTTGCTGCCTACCAAACAATCCTGCTGAGGAAGACTCCGTTTGATATCGATTTTGGCATTGCTTGCCGGCAGATTAATAATGCCGAAATCGATCTTGCCGTCGGTTAACAGATCAATCGTTTCCGGTGTAGTCCGATTAGTGACATGGATACGCACTTGCGGAAATTGGTGATGAAACTGCTCCAAGAAAGGCATCAGATAATGCTTGCATAGCGTATCGCTCGCGCCGATTCGGATTTCTCCGCTTTCCAGGTTATGCATCTCGGCGATACGTTTCTCGCCGGATTCTATGAAGCTGAAGGCTTGCTCGATATAACGAAATAACACCTCGCCTTCCGCTGTCAATACTACGCCTTTAGCAGAGCGGAAGAATAGCTGTCCGCCGAGTGCGCCTTCCAATTGCTTTAAGATATGGCTGACTGCAGGCTGCGTAATATGCAGCTTCTCCGCCGCGCGTGATAGACTGCCTGTCTTGGCTGTCCAATAGAAGCTTCGATACCACTCCGAATTAATAGTCATTAACTCACCTAATATCTGATATAAGTAATATCAATTATTTTGATACATTCACAACCATTATAATCAAATTTGTAAGGAAGGATCAACAATTAGGAGGCGTGGCTCTATGACGGTAACGGCCATTGTAGGTGCAAATTGGGGAGATGAAGGCAAAGGAAAGCTGACGGATGTACTGGCAGCACAGTCTTCCTATGTCGTTCGATTTCAAGGAGGCAGCAACGCAGGTCATACGATCATTAACGGCTATGGGAAGTTTGCTCTACACATGCTGCCATCCGGGGTGTTTTATCCAAACGTGACGAATGTGATTGGTCCGGGTACCGCTGTTGACGTGAATATGCTTATGAGAGAAATCGAAGAGCTGCAAGTGCGCGGTGTGCCGAAGCCGAAAGTGGTCGTTTCGGAGCGGGCGCAGGTTGTGGTGCCGATACATGTCCAATTCGATGGACTCGAGGAAGATCGACTTGGCGAGCGGAGCTTTGGTTCGACCAGACGCGGAATCGCGCCTTTCTATGCGGATAAGTACGCAAAGCTTGGTATTCAAGCAGCAGAGCTGTTCGATAGGGATCGCCTCTATCGACGCTTGGAACAGATGCTCGCAGCGAAGAACGTGACACTGCAGCACTTGTATGGGCAATTGCCTGTGAAAGCCGATGATTATATCTCGGAGCTCATGGCGTATGGGGAGAAGCTTCGCCCTTATTTGGCGGATACGACAAGTCTGCTGCATGAAGCATGGATGAGAGGCGAGTCCATTCTGGTCGAAGGTCAGCTCGGTGCCCTCCGTGATCCCGATCATGGCATTTATCCGTACTCAACTTCCTCTTCTACCTTATCCGGCTTTGCTGCCGTTGGAGCTGGTATTCCTCCCTATGCGATTGGGCATGTCATTGCCGTTACCAAAGCTTACTCCAGCTGCGTTGGCGCCGGACCATTCGTGGCGGAGCTAAGCGGCGATGAAGCACATGAGCTGCGGTTACGAGGCGGAGACGCAGGCGAGTTCGGTGCGACGACCGGCCGTCCGAGACGAGTAGGCTGGTTCGACGCCGTTGCAACAAGGTACGGCTGCATGGTGCAGGGCGCAACTGAGGTTGCGCTTACCAACCTCGATGTGCTCGGTTACTTGGATCAAATTCCGATTTGCACAAGTTATCTGCTTGCGGATGGCAAGAAGATCGAACGGTTTCCCGTTACAGCCCAGCTCGAAGAGGCCAAACCGATCTGGACATCGCTGCCCGGCTGGAAGTGTTCGATATCCGAAGCAAGAACTTTCGACGAGCTGCCGCAAGAAGCGCAGGCCTATGTCCGTTTTGTAGAAGCATCGATAGGTGTTCGCGTGTCGACCGTTTCGGTTGGGCCGCGCAGAGAGCAGTTGATTCATAGATAAGCCAGCAGTTAGTTCGGCAGGCATAAGCCCGACAGAGCCAAGCGGCAGGAATACTCTTGAACGAGTCGAAATAGGTTGAGGATAGACAATGAACCATATGCGAGTAGTCGATTCTCAAATTATTGGCGGGAGTGTGTGTAGCTGTTATGCAGGAATTCACTGTATCGAGCCAGCAGAAAGCGTTCTTCGACACGTTCGGGTATTTGGTATTTCGGGGGTTAATGCAGGATCGTATCATGGAGATTACGGAAGAGTTTGATGCCGTATTTACGAAACACGGGGGAAACTTCAACGGCAAGCCGCATAATTTCAAGAAAACATCCACGATCGTCGCTTTTCTGGGCCACAGCGAGAAGCTGGCTTCGCTGCTTGATGATCCGCGCGTACACATGATTTGTTCCACGCTGCTTGGTGACGACTACAACTATCTGACGAGTGCGGGTAACAAATATGTCGGGGACACGGGCTGGCACTCCGATACTTCGATGGATAAGCGTTGGCCTGGTAATCTCAAGAGCCTCAATGTATCCTTCTACTTAGATCCGGTTACCAAAGAAACAGGTGCGCTGCGCGTCATTCCGGGCAGCCATTATATCGGTGATCAGTTTACCGAACTTCTTAAAGAGCACATTCATAAGGCGGATATGCAGGGACAGTGGGGCGTTGATCGCGCAGACCTGCCGGCTGTGCCGCTCGAGATTAGACCCGGGGACTTGCTGGTCTTCAATAACTATATGAAACATGCTGCTTTTGGCGGCGGGAATAATCGGCGTGTGCTATTGATTAATTTCTCCAGACATTATACGGAAGAGCATATGGCTGAGCTGCATGAGTATGTGAGCACATTCGCCCCTTATTGGGTGGAAGAGCTCCATGGCGAAGCCGTGCTGCGTGGTGCAAGCAGCGAGCGGTTGCGCCATCTGCGCCAAATTCAAGAGAATCAAGCACATTTGCCTGAGCTCGCCAGACAAGCGAAAGCAGCCGCAACCCAGCCATAATCGCTTCAAGCAAAACAGGCTTTTCCGACTTCCTCGGAAGAGCCTGTTTTGTGCTTCCGTACCTTGCGTTTGAATGTCATAAAGTGTAATATCTCCATTATTATGATCGATGGCAGAAGAGGGGAATGAAGAGGGACACATGGAAAGCAAAGCATCCATCGTCGCGATGTGGATCTCTCTGATCAGCAATGTGCTTCTGACTGGTATTAAGCTAATCGTCGGTATATTGTTTCAGAGTCAAGTTCTCATTGCAGACGGTATTCACAATGCCGGCGACGTTATCGCAACGGCTACGGCGTACAGCTCTATGCGCGTCTCGGGCAAACCGCCGGATGAGGATCATCCCTACGGACATGGCAAGGCCGAGGTGCTTGGAGCGGGAATTGTTGCTTTTATCCTCATTGCCGCCGCTTTATATATGGGTTATCATGCCGTACTCACGTTCTTCGAGCCGCCGACAGAAGCGCATCTCATCGCACTTGCAGCCGCAATCGTTTCCTTGATCGCCAAGCAATTTCTATATATGTACACGATGCGCATCGGGAAGGAATCGAAGAGTAAAGCCATGCTCGCTACCGCATACGACCATTTGGCCGATGTCTATGCTTCATTGGCAGCAACGGTTGGGATTGGTCTTGGCTGGTTGGGAGAGAGGATGGACATTAGCTGGCTCAGCTACGGTGATCCCGCGGCAGGGGTGATCGTATCCCTCCTCGTATTGAAGCTGGGTATCGATATGGCGCGAGAGACGGCTGATGTCCTGATGGACAAGAGTCTAAGTCCGGAGAAAATCGAGGATATAACGGAGCATTTGCGCGAAGTTCCTGAAGTGAAACGGATTGATCGATTGCGTGCAAGAGAGCATGGTCATTACGTGCTAGTGGATGCTAGGGTCGCGGTCCTCGGAACGCTTTCCATACAAGAAGGACATGATATTATTAGAACCATCAAGAAGAAATTGATGGACGCCCATCCGGAAGTAGATGAAGTGCTCGTTCATTTAAATCCATGGTATGAGGATGATCACCATTAGCTTGATTCGGTCTGGACGATAGCGTCCAGATCGTTTTTTTATTTTTTATTGCAACCTTTCTGTAGGTAGGCGCGTCTGGAGATCATGTAGGCCTACAACCACTAGAACAGAACGCGAAGGGAGAACGAAATAATGAACAAGAAGAAACTCATCATTGTAGCAACGATTGCGGGGCTACTTGGCACAACAGCAGCAGTAGAAGCATCCGGTTTTATGAAGAAAGTAAATGGATTCCTCCGCGGTGACATTGATGTTACTGTAGACGGTAAAGCAACTTCCTTGGAGCCGGTATTTATTAATGGCCAAGCCTATCTCCCAGCACGCGGCGAAGCGGCAGCGCTTGGTTACGAGCTGCACTATAACGCAAAAACGAAAGTTCTTGAACTTACTTCCAAAAATCAACCGGAGGAAGGCGAGTCGAATTTGATTAATGTGTCCGGCATTATCGAAGATGTTCGTCCTACTCAAGATGGTTCCGTACAGATCAGTGTAGTTGGCAGAGGCCAAAACAACTGGATCGTATTGACTGTCGATAAAGAAACCGTACTTACGAATCAAGAAGGCAAGCCGTTTGCTGCTAAAGATTTGAAAGCAGGCTTCGAGCTTACGGCTGAATACGGCCCAATCGTTGCAATGAGCTACCCAGGTCAATCGCATGCCGTGAAGGTTGTAGTTGGTACTGAACGCTTGGTTAAAGAAGATGTCATTCAATCCGTCGAGAAAACAAGCGAAGGCTGGCAAGTGAAATTCGGCGACGCCAAAGAAACTACACTGGTTCTTAATTCCGGTAAAGAAACAACGATCCGTGATACCGAGCGTCAACCGATTGAATGGTCGGCTTTGAAAGCTGGCATGAAAGTTCGCGCTTACTATGGTCCTGCGATGACGAAGAGCCTTCCGCCAATCAGCCCGCTTCAATTCCTGGTAGTGACAGAGCAATCTGCTGCGCTATCCCCGGCACAAGTAACTGAATATCGTGAGCTTGCTTGGAAACAGCTTTCCGATGATCAGAAGAAACATGTGGTAACGAAGAAAGACGAAGCAGAAGTTACAATCGTACCTGCTTCTGATGCAGCACTCTTCCCACAAGATGACAAGAAGAAAGCATACGAGGATTATGTAGCTAAGAAAGGCAACGTAGTTCTTGTTACTTATAAAACAGACGATGACGCGCTGCTAGGGCCGCTAACACTAGGGTTCAGCTCCGATTCCAAAGAATACTTCGGTAACCGTATTCGTAGATAGTAAGTAATAAAGAAGAGGGTTGTTCTGAAGTCGCCGGAAGGTGACGGAGGGACAATCCTCTTTTTTGTCGAATAGAAGAGAGGAAGAACACGGATGAATATCCATTAGGAGGAAGTTACTTCAATGCTGCAACGGATTTGGAAGTACCGGATGCATTATTTACTCGTCATCCCGCCATTACTGCTTTGGTTGATTTTCAAAGGAATTCCATTCTTCATGATGCTGTACGGTTCATTTGTCAATTTTGTCATCTTTAAAGGGTTATACGGCAGCGACTGGGTAGGGTTGGAGAATTTCCGTAACCTGTTTAATCTGCCTGCGTTTACGTCCGTACTAAGCAACACGTTATCGATGAAGCTTGCATATACGGCAGTCGGCGGCATCTTCGCGCTCGGTGCAGCTCTCGCGCTTAGCGGCATAGGGTTCCGCAGGCTTAGAGGCGGATTAACCACCTTGTTCCTGATCCCTTACTTCATTCCATCGGCAATTATCGTCTATATTACGATGCTTACTCTATCGCAGAGCCAGTCTCCGTTCGGTATCCAATCGATGCCGCTCGCACATTCGGAGCTGTTTCCAATGACACTCGTTCTTGTAGAAGTGTTCAAAACCTGCGGCATTCCCATTCTGATCGCTCTTACGGCGATAGGTGCAAGACAAGCGGCAATGGACAACGGAAGCATTCGAGCTCGCAGCAGCTATTTGCACCGCAACGTCATCCCTGCAATGAAGGCTGTTACGGCATTCATGCTTATGCAGCTGGGATCGCTTCTGACGATGGATTCGGAGCTGCAGCGATTGCTGGTCAATCCGCTGGTAATGGAGACAGGGGATACACTGGATAGCTTTGGTTTCCGAACGGTGTTTATGAATGCCGAATACAATCTGGCCGGACCGCTAGCCCTATTTCAGTTTGTCGTTCAATTTAGTTGCTCCCTGCTTGCATACTTTCTCATTAGAGGTCTGTTCGCGCGTGAGTTGTTTCCTTCAGCTAGCGGTGCTGCTGCTATCCAATCAACCGGCAAAGGGAAAAATACCGCCGGCATCCTGATCAGTATCGTACTTTCTTCAGCCGTATTCATCCTGCTGTACTTGCTCTTCATTTATCCATTTATGCATCAATTGTCCGGCTCCGTGCCAGATCATTTGCTAAGTCCTTATCGCTATGTGCTGTATATGGTCATGGACTTGGTTGCGGTCACCGTCTTCATGATCATTACGGCGGCGCTTGCTTTCCCGCTAACCGTCACGGATTTGCCGGGAAGGGGGCTGTATAAGCTCATGCTGCTGGCATTGCTGACTATTAGCAGCTCAACGTTTCATGAATATTTGTTTTATCGGGACTTACATATGAGCAATACGATATTCCCGCTGTTTTTCACGGGGTTCTACTCGATTCTGCCTATCTTCATCTTGAAGAGCATCTTTAACCGTAAATTCGGCAATCGCAGGGAAGAGGCAGCCGCGGCGGGTCGAGGAGAGACATTTATCTTCTTCAACGTTTACATACTTTCCATCTGGAAGCCGCTTCTCGCGCTGGGAGCTCTTCATTTCGTTATGCTGTGGAGCTCGTTCACGCAGGCTTTCGTCCACTTGACGAATCCGCAGACGTTTCCGCCGCTCATGACGTTCGTTAACGCGATGAATGAGATCGGTGATGCGGGACCTGTATATTCGCAGGCTGACCTGCTGCTCGCCGGCGCCATCATATCGCTCCCGTCGTTGTTGATCCTGCTGCTCATGCGCAGATGGCTGACGGGCGAGGTCATGGTGTCGACGATGAAGAATTTGTAGCTTATGCAACGACAAAGGCGCTCCTACCTGCAGCTATTAATCTGCAGGGGAACGCCTTTTTGCTGTATTCTACGTATGGAGTGTGCGATATTCCGTCGGGCTTTGCCCGGTTTCTTTGCGAAAGAATTTAGCGAAATGGTTCGTTTCCTTAAAACCGATCTGATCCGCAATTTCCTTGATGCTCTGTGTCGTGCTCGTCAGTAGGATCTTTGCTTTATCCACTCGTTTGCGACTGACGTATTTAAGCGGCGGCACTCCGAAATGCTTCTTGAAATAGGCGATAAAATAATTCGGATGCAAATGAGCCGCCTTCGCCATATCCTCGATGCGCAAATGACCGGCCATATGGCTGTCGATATATTCCTGGATGAACTGAATTCGCTTCAGATCCTCCGAGCGATGCTGCAAAATCGTAATCGGCACATGCTCCAAATACCGCGCAATAATCTCCAGCATAATCGACTTCTCACGCAGCCGTGAGATGACGGAATCGCTTTGCCGCAGGCTGACCAGCAGCTTGAACAAGGCGGTCATTTCTTCTTGATCGGCAATGCCAATGTACAGCGGAACGCCGATCCATTGGAATAAGTCAAAGGGACCGATTGAAGCCGTGAAGTGGCACCAATATTTGAGGAACGGCTTCTTCCCATTAAGAACGGAATAGGATTGTTTCGTGAAAGCAGGCATCAAGCAGATCTCGCCAGGGGATGGCAGCATCTCCTGATTGTCCACCTTCAGCCAGCCTTCTCCTTCCACAATATAATAGAACTTATTATATTCGGGCACGTAGTCCATATCGACCCACTCGGTGGTCACCTGTGTTTTGTGAGCGGTGATGACGTCGATTTGAAGTGCGCGTAAGAGATCGGTTAAGGCGTGATCTGCACGTAATATCGTCATTGGAATTCTCCCGGCTATAAGGCATTTGAATGATTTTCTCTTATCATAGAGCATTTCGAGGGTTCATGAAACCGCAATCTTAGTTTTAGCACCTTCATTCTTATTTCTAGCCATTACATCGGTGGCAGCATCCTCCTATAATCAAGTTGAAGAAGTAATCCTATAGGAGGCTCAACAGAAATGACGACTGCGCAACCCCTTTTGTTGACTGATGAACAAGTCAAATCGTTTATTACAGATGGCTTTCTTATTCTAAAAACAGATTTCCCGCGTGAATTTCACGAGCGTTTAGTAGAGCAGCTCAATAGTATTTATGATACCGAAGGCAACCCGGGCAACAACATTTTGCCGCGGATTCGCGACTTGCAGCGCGTATTTGAGAACCCGGTTATCACCGGGGCGTTGACCAGCGTGCTTGGCCCGAATTATTTGCTCCATACGCACAGACACGGACATTACAACTCCGTACCGAAGCCGGGCGGCTGGCACAAAGACAGCTACTGGGGCTACAACCGGTTGCGCAATCATCACCCATGGTGGGCAATGATTATGTACTTCCCGCAAGATACGCCTATTGAGCTTGGGCCAACAGGTGTTATGCCTGGCACGCAATATCAAGACAGCCGCACCTTTGCTTCGGATGAAACGGCAGAGGAAGCGACTGCAAACGGAGAAGCGGGGACATTTGCGCTGATCCACTATGATATTTGGCATCGTTCGACTCCGAACTTGATCGGCAAGCCGCGCTTCATGCTGAAATTCGAATTCATGCGTACGGAAGCTCCGCAATCGCCGACTTGGGACAATCAAGAGCAGTCCTGGGCTGCTGTTGCAGGAGATGAGAGCAACAATCCGATTGCCGAAGAGGTTTGGAACTGGATGTCCGGCAATACTGCGGCGCTTGCGGGCACGAAGCCAGCTGATGCTGCAGAAATTGCCAGCCTTTCAACTCGTTTGAACGGAAGCGAAGAGCAGGATGCTTTGAATGCCGCCTACGAGCTTGCGACAAGAGGCGAAGCAGGCGTTCAAGCCTTGCTAGGCGCACTTGAGCTGGAGAAGAAAGTATCCCGTATCGCTTCTTACGGATTGTCCGTAGCCGGCGAGGAAGCTGTTGAAGGATTGCTTCAAGCGCTTCGCGCTGAGAATGAAGATGTCGTTAACCATGCCATCTTCGCTTTGTCGGAGCTAAGAGGTTACGCAGATCGAGCTGTTTCTCACGTAGCGGCTCAACTGGATCACCCGTCCGCGAAAATAAGACGCACTGCAGTTGACGCCCTCGGTATGATCAGCGCGAATGCAAAGCTAGTCGTTCCCGCTCTGATCAAAGGCTTGCAGGACGAGGATACGCAAGTTCGCTTCACAGCAGGTCTGTCGCTTGTTCGAATCGGCAAAGACGCTGCAGATGCTGTTCCGGCATTGGCAGAGCAGCTGGCACACGAGAACCGTTATGTCCGCGGCCACGCACTTGAAGCGCTGCGCTATATCGGCACGCCGGAAGCGCATGAAGTGTTGATTCAAGAGCTGTTCAATACACGCTGGTGCTCGGATACAACGCCTGCGAGCACGTTCTAAACACAAATAACAATTGAGAATCCCTCTTCGGAGGGATTTTTTGTTGTCATTCAAATGAACGATAGATATTATCTATCATTTGCATAGAAACAACGATATTGATCTATTATTTTGAATCTCATAGAATGGGGCAACAGGAGCAATAACGGCTTCGGGTGGTAACACTGCAGCTTCGATGGGAGGATAAATAAATGAAACCTATAGAGATCCAGCAATCGACTCATGAATGGATGAATAATCTCACAAAGAACGATAGGGTTACCGGTTCAGAGGCTCTTATCCGAAGTTTACTGCTTGAAGGTGTGGAGTGCGTGTTTGGAATCCCGGGAGGAAGTGTCCTAAACATTTATGACGCTTTTCATGAGATGCCGCAGTTTAAGCATATTTTATCTCGTCATGAACAAGGGGCGATCCATGCTGCAGACGGCTATGCGCGTGCAACGGGTAAAGTTGGGGTTTGTTTTGCAACTTCGGGACCTGGGGCAACTAATCTGGTTACGGGGATTGCTACTGCTAATATGGACTCTGTTCCACTGGTTATTATTACTGGCAACGTCTCGACAGCTCTACTGGGTACGGATGCATTTCAGGAAGCGGATATCACAGGCATTACATTGCCAATCTCGAAGCATAACTATTTAGTTCATGATGTCAATGAACTGCCCAAGGTTATTCATGAGGCCTTCTACATTGCTTCCACTGGACGAAAAGGCCCTGTTGTGATCGATATTCCAAAGGATGTATCCAGTCAAATGATGAACTATCAACATCCGACGACAGATAAGCCTGAGGTCAGGGGATATCGTCCGGACATTCAACCGAATATGACGCAAATCGAGAAGTTGCTTGTCGCAATCGGAGAAGCCGAACGTCCTGTCATTCTGGCCGGCGGCGGCGTTATCTATTCCGATGCAGCCAAGGATTTACTTGAATTTGTCGAGAAAACCCGGATCCCCGTTACGACGACATTGCTTGGTTTAGGCGGATTTCCGAGTGCGCATGAATTATGGATGGGTATGCCCGGCATGCACGGAACTTACACAGCCAATAGAGCGTTACAAAATTGCGATCTTCTCATCAGTATTGGAGCACGTTTTGATGACAGAGTAACGATGAAAACCAGTGGATTTGCTCCTAAGGCGAGAACGATCGCACATATCGATATCGATCCGGCGGAAATTGGAAAAATCGTTGAAACGGCCATTCCTTGTATCGGCGATGTGAAATCCGTACTTCAACAGGCGAATCTTCATCATGCCAAGCCCAGCCAATCAGAAGCATGGCTGTCAGAAATTCAAGCAAACAAAAATAAGTATCCACTTCGTTACACGAATTCCGAAATCACGCTAAAACCACAATTCGTCATTGAAATGATCAGCGAAACGACCAATGGTGAAGCAGTCGTCACAACGGACGTAGGCCAGCATCAAATGTGGGCTGCTCAATTTTATCAGTTTAAGCACCCGCGTTCGTTAATTACCTCAGGTGGACTTGGCACGATGGGCTTTGGTTTACCGTCTGCGATTGGGGCACAGGTAGGTCTCCCGGACCGAGTTGTAGTTTCCGTCAATGGTGACGGCGGGTTTCAGATGTGTGCACAAGAGCTTGCGGTTTGCGCGGCTCATAACATTCCTGTGAAGATCGTCATTCTGAATAATCAGGTCCTCGGGATGATCCGGCAATGGCAAGAAATTATTTATGACAATCGCTTTAGTCATATGGATCTCTCTGGCAGTCCGGATTTCGTGAAATTGGCAGAAGCCTACGGCGTTAAAGGGCTCAGGGCATCCAATCAAGAAGAGGCTCATCGAGTATGGAACGAAGCTTTGGAAACACCGGGACCTGTTCTAATCGATTTTGTTATCAGTCAAGATGAGAATGTCTTTCCGATGGTTACCCCCGGTTCCACGATCGATGACATGATTATGGGGGATGAATCATGAAACGACATACGATTTCTGTTCTTGTAAACAACCATCCGGGTGTATTGCAGCGAGTTGCCGGATTATTCGGACGCCGAGGCTTCAACATTGACAGTATAACGGTAGGACAATCAGAAGAAGCAGGATTATCTCGTATGATTATTTTGACATCCGGCGATGATAAAATGCTCGACCAAGTGAACAAACAGCTTAATAAACTTATTGATGTTATTCAAATTGATGAGTTAACTGCAAATCCGCTGGTTGATCGCGAGCTTGCACTTATCAAAGTAAGCGCACTGTCCAAAGTGAAACCGCAGATTATTAGTATTGTTGAATCCTTTCGTGCTTCGATTGTCGATATTGGAGTAGAGAGTCTAATTGTTCAAGTTGTTGGCGAACAAGATAAAATAGCTTCTTTAATCGAGCTGCTGAAACCGTATGAAATCTTGGAGCTGTCCCGTACTGGAGTGACGGCTATGAATCGTGGAGAGTGTAATCACGAGTGATACGAGACAATCAAAGACATGTAGCCTAGATGCGGTACACTACTACCGAATCTAGGCTCTTTTTCTTCCCACAAAGTTTATAGCGATCATGTACAATAGAACTAGATTGTGTGTGAGTGACGTTTATCCATAGCCGGAGGGGAAGAAGATGAGCATTGTAATCGAAGAAGCCACCATAGCTGATATGCAGGCTGCGATGGAAAACGGTGAAATCACATCCAGAGAGTTAGTTCTGATCTACATGGAGCGCATTGCTGATCATGACAAGAATGGCCTCACCATTAATTCTGTGCTTGAGCTGAATCCCGATGCCTTGTTTATCGCGGATGCACTTGACGCCGAGCGAGCGAATCGCGGGGCTAGAGGTCCGCTGCACGGCATTCCGATCCTGCTGAAGGACAACATTAACACCGGTGACAAAATGCACACAAGCGCAGGCTCACTCGCACTTGCAAGCCTCTATGCCGGTGAAGATGCTTTCATTGTAAAGCAGCTTCGTGAAGCGGGGGCAGTCATACTGGGCAAAGCGAATATGACTGAGTTTGCGAATTTTATGACAGAAGGCATGCCCTCCGGATACAGCTCCCGAGGTGGACAAGTACTAAATGCTTATAATATTTCGACGCCTACCGGTGGATCAAGCTCAGGCTCAGGGGTTGCTGTTTCTTGTAATTTCTGCATGGCGGCAATCGGCACTGAAACATCCGGCTCCATTATTAATCCGGCCAATTTGAGTTCTACCGTTGGCATCAAGCCGACGGTTGGACTCGTTAGCCGCTCAGGTATTCTCCCGCTTTCCAATAGCCAGGACACGGCAGGCCCGATGGCACGAACCGTTACGGATGCTGTTTTGCTGCTCGATGCGTTGGTGCAGGTGGATGAGGCAGATCCGGCCATGGGCAGCAGTTTAGGGAAGCGTCAGACGGACTACGCACAGTTTCTTGAGTTAGGCGGATTGGAAGGGGCTCGCATCGGTGTTCCGCGCGATTATTATTTTGAAGAGTTAACGCCGGAGCAGTTGGACATCTTCGACCAAGCGCTTAGAACGATGCGTGAGCTCGGTGCCGAAATTATTGATCCAGCCAATATTCCGACAGCTAGGGAAATTGCCTATTCCTCAGTCATCTTGAATGAGTTCAAAGGCTCACTTCATGCGTATCTGTCCGCGCTGCCCTCGAACGCACCGGTCCGCTCCTTGGCGGAGATCATCGGGTTCAATGAAGCGCATCCAGAGGAAACGTTGAAATACGGCCAATCCTTACTGCTGCTCGCTGAAAAAAACACTTCCGGCACACTAACGGAGACACAGTATTTAAGGGATCGACTAACGGATCTCCGGCTATGCCAGGTTGAAGGCATCGATGCCGTTATGAGGGAAGATCGATTGGACGCTTTGTTGTTCCCGGCGGACTTTGGCTCACGCATAACGGCCCGGGCAGGGTATCCATCCATAATTGTCCCGGCTGGCTACACCTCAGCCGGCGTCCCGTTCGGCGTTACATTCTCAGGCAAGGCTTATAGCGAACCGCGGCTGATTCAATTGGCTTATGCTTATGAGCAGCGCAGCAAGGTGCGAAAGGCGCCTTCATTGAAAAGTTATATATAGGGTTTAGGAGAGGGACTGTCTCAAACGTTCGCAAAGCGACTTTTGAGAAGGTCTCTCTTTGCGTTGTAGCAGATGATGGGGGAGCCGCGCGAAAGAGAGGTACTGGGTACCGCTCATAAGTGAGAAAATGGAGGTTTGGAGCTAAGAGAGGTACTGGGAACCGCACATGAGCGAAGAAAGGTGGATTGGAGCAAATGAGAGGTACTGGGAACCGCACATGAGCGGTAAGTAGCGTACCTAGAGGTCTACATTAGCAGGAAGTCTGGAAAATGGGAGAAAGTAGCTTACCCAGAGGTCTACATTAGCTTGTGTAACGCTAGTCTTCATGATGCCAAAAAGGAGCTAAGCGCACCTAAGCCGCTCAGCTCCTTTTCATCAAACAAACTAACTCAAGTTCTGAAGTGTCGGCATGCCGTCCTGCGCGCCGAATACGGTTACGGAATAGGAGGCTGCTTTGACAGCCAGCGGCAGCGTCTGGTCAAGTGGCCAGCCGCTTGCGATGCCGAAGCAGAGCGCTGCATTAAACGAATCTCCGGCACCGGTCGTGTCTACGACTTTCACAATTGGGGCAGCCACGGTGACGATGCCATCAGCAGTGGCGCATGAAATGCCATGTTTACCGCGTGTGACAATCAAGGTTTGGTGCGGATACCGTTTCTGCCAGTCGGTCATTCGTTCGAACAGCTGCTCCTCCGAAGTGATCGACACACCGCAATACAACTCAAACTCAGTCTCGTTCGGCGTAAAATAATCCGCCAGCGCAATTTGCGCTTCCGTAAGCGGAAGGGCAGGGGCCGGGTTCAGAACCGTGCGCACGCCGGCTTCACGTGCAATCCGAAGCGCGGTCTCTACAGCAGGCATCGGGATTTCCAACTGAACGATGAGCATATCCGATTGTTGGATCAGCTCAGCATGCGCCTTGATGCTTTCAGCGCTATTGTGCCCGTTTGCGCCAGGCACGATGACGATGCAATTATCCTCTGACGTGTGCATGATGGTCGCCGTGCCTGTCGAAGCACCTTCAAGCACGGAGATGGCTTCCGTATGCACACCGAAATTCCGCATCCGTTCCATAATTTCCGATCCGAAGGCATCCTCGCCAACGGCACCGATCATCTTAACCTCTGCGCCGAGCCGTGCACAACCGACGGCCTGGTTAGCGCCTTTTCCCCCGGAAATGTAGTGGATTTCATCGCCTTGCACGGTTTCGCCAACCTTCGGCATCCGCTGCATTTTCAGAACGAGGTCCATATTCAAGCTTCCTGCTACCGATATCTTGGGCTGCTTTGCCACAATGGTCATCCTTTCCTGCGAAGCTGATGTAAGCGTTTCTATCATTTCCTGAATATAGCATGTGCTAAATTGAAGCGTCAATGCGTCGTAGTGATATTCAAACAATAAAAAAAACCTTGAGCTTAGCGCTCAAGGTTCTCTTCTATGACTCTATTCTATGATACATTATGTATATATGGTCGGGACGACACGATTTGAACATGCGACCCCCTGGTCCCAAACCAGGTGCTCTACCAAGCTGAGCTACGTCCCGCGGTAAGTGGTGCCGGCGAGAGGATTCGAACCCCCGACCTACTGATTACAAGTCAGTTGCTCTACCAACTGAGCTACACCGGCGCGCGTTTTTACCGAAACACAAGACGTATCTTACCACAGAGAAAATAATTTATGCAAGTCCCATTTTAAAAATTTTTATTAGTCCAATGAATTCGATTCTGCTCATCGATCGTGAAGCCGAACTTGGTGTAGAAATGACGGAGCCTCTCCAGATGCTCCTTATGTTCGGCAGCCTGCATACGTCCCTCGATATGACGAATATTCTCCTCCACAGCCCGCGTTAATAACTGTTCCATCATTAATGAGCCGTAGCCTTGATTGATTTTCTCCCCCAGAATGCGAATGTATTGGAGAATCCAAGCGCACTGACCTTCAATAGAAGTGATGTACATACTGAGGTCATTCCGATGACGTTTGGTCGCAATACCTGATGCAAACACAATTCTCGCATGGATATCAAAGCCCTTATTCGGGGAGTACAGAATGGCGGAATCGCCTTGCCGCGTTTGCACAATCCGGTGTACGTAACAATTGTCGTTTGAAATGAGCTCCATCTGCCTATGAATGCAGTTTTCGATCATCATCAGTGACCTCCCGGTTTGGATGAGCATACCTGTATGTACATATTATTGTCCATCCGAATAAGAAATGACAACCTATTGCCATATCGACGAAAGAGGCCGAATAAACTGAACTAAGAAGTAGATTGAGATGGATGAAGGGGTGGGGAAATGAGCGGCGATCAATCGGTATCCGGCACGGAGGAGCTGCTTTCGAAGGATCGGAAGTACGTATGGCATCATATTTCGCCTCATAATGACAACCCGCTGATTTTTGTTTCCGGGGATGGCTGCTGGATAACGGATGCGGAGGGCAAAAGGTATTTCGACGGCATGTCGGGACTCTGGTGCGTGAATGTCGGTCATGGCAGAGAGTCGATTGCGCGGGCTGCTTATGAGCAAATGAAGACGATTGCATACTCGCCTATGATGCAGACTCATGTTCCGGCAATTGAGCTGGCGGAGAAGATCAACGAATGGCTGGGCAGCGATTATCGTATTTTCTATTCTAATTCCGGCTCGGACGCGAACGAAGTAGCTTTCAAGATTGCTAGGCAGCATTTTCATCAAAATGGGGAGCCGACCCGCCATAAGTTTATTGCCAGGCATCGTGCCTACCACGGAAGCTCCTTCGGTGCTCTAAGCGCAACCGGCCAAGCGCAGCGCAAGCTGAAGTACGAGCCGCTTGGTGCAGGTTTCGAGCATGTGCCGCCGCCATATTGCTATCGCTGCCCGTTTGGACAAACCCAAGGCAGCTGCAAGCTGGAATGTGCAGAAGCGATCGAGGACGCGATTAATTGGGAAGGCGCGGATTCCGTCGCAGGCGTCATTATGGAGCCGGTCATTACCGGTGGCGGCATGATCGTGCCTCCGCCTGAATATTTGCCGAAGGTACGCGAGATTTGTGATAAGTATGGCGTACTGCTCATCATGGATGAGGTCATCTGTGGATTCGGCCGATCGGGTGAGCGATTTGGTCATCACAATTACGGCGTAGTGCCGGACATCGTAACGATGGCGAAAGGACTGACCAGCGGGTATTCACCTCTCTCGGCTACGGCTGTGCGTGCGAGCTTGTACGACAGCTTTAAGACGAAGGAAGCGAACAGCCACTTCCGGCATGTGAATACATTTGGAGGCAATCAAGTATCGTGCGCGGTTGCGCTGGCGAACTTGGCGATTCTGGAAGAGGAACGGTTGGTGGAACGGTCGGCCTATTTGGGGCAAGAGCTCGGTCAGCGCCTTCAAGTCCTGCGAACGCATCCAAACGTCGGCGACATAAGATTGTTCGGCTCAGCATGTGGGATTGAGCTTGTGGAGGATCAAGCGTCGAAGCTCCCGGCAACTGCAGACAAGGTGCTCAGCGTCATCGGAGAATGCAGGCGCCGCGGTTTGCTCGTTGGGAAGAACGGCGACACCGTTCCGGGCTTCAACAACATTATTACGCTCTGCCCGCCGCTTATTACTTCGGATGAAGAGCTTGAATTTATAGCAGGAACCGTAATCGCGGCAATCGGGGCTTTAGCAACTACTCAACCAGCCGGTTGAACAAGAAAGGAGTCGAAGGAGCATGACAGCATCCGGGAGCTTGGCGATCAACAGAGAGAGACTGCATCGCAGAATCGATGAATTGGCACAAATCGGCAAGCTTGGCGATACCGGCGTATGCCGGCTCGCGCTGTCGCAAGAGGATTTGCAAGGCGTGCTGCTAGTCAAACGATGGATGGAAGAAGCCGGTTTGCAGGCACGAATCGACGCTTTCGGCAATTTATTCGGTCGGCTTGAAGGCAACGATTCCGGTAAACCGCTGCTGATGGCCGGTTCGCATATTGACTCGCAGCCCTATGGCGGACGATTCGATGGCGTCATCGGCGTGCTCGGTGCGCTGGAGGCGGTACAGACAATGACGGAGCGAGGTATTGTGCCTGAAATGCCCATCGAAATAGCTGCCTTCTGCGATGAGGAAGGCTGTCGGTTCAACAAGGGTTTGTTCGGTGTCCGGGGCATCACCGGGAAGCTGGAGGAAGGGGAGCTTGAGCGGACTGATGCTGCCGGTGTGACAAGACGCGAAGCATTGCTGGATTTCGGCGGCGACCCGGATGGATTCGAAGCGGCCCGCTATCGTGAAGGGTCAGTAGGGGCATTTCTAGAGCTGCACATAGAGCAGGGACCGGTGCTGGAAGCAATGGGGCGTCCGATCGGCATTGTAAGCGGGATCTCCGGTCCGCTCTGGCTGACGATCGAGATGACGGGTTTTGCGGGACATGCCGGTTCCGTGCCGATGCCGATGCGCAGAGACGCTCTGGTCGGGGCCGCCAGCGTCATTACGGCGCTGAATGCGCTGGCTCGCTCAGAGCCGGGGGCGCCGACAGTCGGGACCGTTGGCGCATTGCGCGTATTCCCGAACTCGCGCAACATCATTCCGGAGAAAGTAACGTTCACGATTGATCTCCGGGATATCGATATGGAGCGCCGTAGAGAGCGGGAGTCGCAGCTGTGGCGGATTCTGGAGGAAACGGCGAGCGAGCATGGTTTGACCTACACGGTGCGCGAAGATACGAACAGTGAGGCGAGATATTGCGCAGAGCGAATCAAGCAAGTGATGCGGGAAGAGGCAGCTCAGCTGCTTGATTACACGCCGCCTGAGCTGATGAGCGGTCCGTTCCATGATTCGCTTGCCATGTCGCATGTATGTGAGTATGGAATGATTTTTGTAAGGTGCAAGGACGGAATTAGCCATAATCCGCTGGAATATTCCACGCCGGAGGATATCGAGCTAGGTGTAGAGCTGCTGTATCGCACGATTGTGCGCATGTCTTCAGTCGATGGGGAAGAGGAAGGGGGATAAGCCTTGTATATTTCGGTTGAAGCGTTAAAGCGAAATTTTGCCGAAGTGAAGGCGGGGATGCGGCCGAAGGAAGCCATCGAAGAATCCAATCGCTGTCTCTATTGCTACGATGCACCTTGCATACAGGCATGTCCGACAGGCATCAACATTCCCTCTTTCATCAAAAAAATAGCAACCGGCAACCTTACCGGCTCGGCCCGCACCATCATGGACGCCAATCCCGTTGGCGCCAGCTGCTCGCGCGTTTGCCCGACAGAAGAGCTCTGCGAAGGCGCATGCGTGCTGAATCATTCCTCCAAACCGATCCGGATCGGCGACCTGCAGCGTTATGCGACGGACTGGGCCATCAAGAACGAGCAGCAGTTATTCACTGCCGGCGCCCGCAACGGGCGTTCCGTTGCAGTCGTCGGAGGCGGGCCGGCAGGATTGTCTGCTGCGCGGGAGCTGGCCCGGTTCGGATTTGCGGTGACCGTATTTGAAGCAAAGGAGCAGGCAGGCGGGCTAAACACATATGGAATCGTGTCGTTCCGGCTGCCGCAGCCGATTGCTCTGTGGGAGGTCGAGCAAGTGCGCCGGTTAGGCGTCGATATCCGCACAAACACGGCAGTCGGTCGCGACGTCTCTGCTGAGGAGTTGCTCGACGGATATGATGCGGTGTTACTGTCCGCAGGCATGTCGAAGGTGCCGATGCTGGGCATTCCCGGTGAAGAGCTTGCAGGCGTATATGATGCGATCGAGCTGGTTGAGTTAACCAAAGTATCGCTCACTGCAGAGCTGAGCGGCCGCAATGTCGTAGTCATCGGAGCAGGCAACACCGCAATTGATGCGGCAACCTGCTCCGTGCGAATGGGTGCATCTCGCGTGGAGATCTGCTATCGTCGCTCACAGCAGGAGATGACGGCCTACGAGTTTGAGTACGAGTTTGCCAAGAGCGACGGTGTTGCCTTTCGATGGCTGACTGCGCCGCTTCGCATTATTGGCGATGAGCAGGGTCGTGTGAAGGGGATCGCATGTATTCGCATGAAGCTTGAGGCGTCTGAGGAAGGCGGCAGGGCTCGGCCAGTAGCGATACCAGGCAGTGAGTTCACTATCGAGGCAGATGCGATTGTTAAAGCGATCGGACAGTCCAGACATGCGTCGTTGGTCGATCAGTTTGGCCTCGTGCATAAACGCGGCATCGTGACGGTCGATCCAGCTACCTATTTAACCTCGAACGATCGAATCTATGCGGCAGGCGATATTATTTTCGGCGATGGGCAAGGCGAAGCGATGGTCGTCTCGGCTGCGCAGCAAGGGAAGCTTGCTGCTTATGCGATCTATCGCCGGCTTGTGGCGGACCAGGTCTAAATTCCAAAGAGAGGCAGGGCGATCATATGGCTGATTTGCGCATTAATTTGGCTGGAATCGAATCACCGAACCCGTTCTGGCTTGCTTCCGCTCCGCCTACGAATACCGGCTATCAGGTGCAGCGTGCGTTTGAAGCAGGCTGGGGCGGAGCTGTGTGGAAGACGCTCGGCGATCCCATTATCAACACATCATCTCGGTTTGCCGCCGTTCATTTCAACGGACAACGAGTGGCAGGCTTCAACAATATCGAGCTGATTACGGATCGTCCGCTTGAAGTGAACCTGAAGGAAATCGCAGAGACGAAGAAGCTGTTCCCCGAACGGGCACTGGTCGTATCGCTCATGGTAGAGCCGAAGCGGGATAAATGGCATGAAATCGTTAAGAAGGTGGAGGCCGTCGGCGTCGACGGTCTGGAGCTGAATTTCGGCTGCCCGCATGGCATGGCCGAACGGGGGATGGGCTCAGCGTCTGGTCAGCAGCCTGACTTAGTCGAGAAGCAAACCTACTGGGCGAAGGAAGCGGCACGCACGCCGGTCATCGTGAAACTGACGCCGAATATTACCGATATTACGGCAACGGCGCTAGCTGCCGTTAGAGGCTGTGCGGATGCGATCTCGCTTATTAACACGATAAATTCGCTTGCAGGCGTCGATCTTGACACTTGGAATACGATTCCGCATGTCGGCGGAAAGGGTTCGCATGGCGGATATTGCGGTCCTGCGGTGAAGCCGATCGCGCTGAACATGGTAGCCGAATGCGCAAGGCATCCGCGTATTGATGTACCGATCTCCGGCATTGGCGGCATCTCGGATTGGCGGGATGCGGTCGAGTTTATGCTGATGGGTGCAACCGGCGTGCAGATCTGCACGGCTGCGATGCATCACGGCTTTCGAATCGTCGAGGATATGATTGATGGACTGAACAACTACCTCGACAGCAAAGGAATTGCGAGTGTCGGCGAGCTGACCGGTCGGTCTGTGGAGCGGTACACCGAGTGGGGAAACCTGGATTTGAACTATGCCGTAACGGCGAAGATTGATACCGAAGTATGCATCTCCTGCAACAAATGTTATATCGCTTGCGAGGATACGTCTCATCAATGCATCGACCGATTAACGGATGACGCGGGACGGAGTTACTTGAAGGTGCGGGAAGAGGACTGCGTCGGCTGTAATTTATGCGCGATTGTCTGTCCTGTCGAAGGTGCAATTGCAATGATCGAGCAGCCTGCAACCGGCATTTCCATGTCATGGAATGAGCGTCAGGCGGCGATTGCGATGCTTAAGCAGCAAAAGGAGGCATGAGCAGAATGGCCAAAATTATCACGAATGGGACCATTGTAACCGCCGCAGATATCAGCCGCGCAGATTTGCTAATCGAGAACGGGCTCATAACGGCAATCGGCAGCGACTTGCTTCGGTTAGCGCCTCAGGCGGAGGTTATCGACGCTGCGGGCTGCTATCTGTTTCCCGGCGGGGTTGATCCCCATACCCATCTGGATATGCCTTTCGGCGGTACGATTACAGCGGATGATTTCGAGACCGGCACAATAGCAGCAGCATATGGCGGCACGACGACGATTATCGATTTCTGCCTGACAGACAAAGGGAAGCCGCTCAGCAGCGCGATCCGCAGTTGGCATGAGAAAGCGCAAGCGAAGGCTGTCATTGATTACGGCTTTCATCTCATGATCAGTGAAATTACGGATGAGGTGTTGGAGGAATTGCCTTCCATCATCAACAACGAAGGGATCACCTCGTTCAAAGTGTTTATGGCTTATAAAAACGTCCTTCAAGCCGATGACGGCATTCTGTACCGTACTTTGCTCAGCGCGAAGGAGCACGGTGCCTTGGTTATGGTGCATGCAGAGAATGGCGATGTCATCGACTATTTGATCCGTCAGGCGTTAGCCCAAGGCCATACAGAGCCGATCTATCACGCATTGACGCGCCCTTCCGTGCTGGAGGGGGAGGCGACGGGGCGAGCTGTCCGGTTGACCGGATTAGCGGATTCGCAGCTGTACGTCGTGCATGTCACATGTGAGGAAGCGGTAAAGCAAATCGCAGAGGGGCGCCTAGATGGACTGCGTGTGTGGGGGGAGACCTGCCCGCAATATTTGCTGCTCGACGTTTCGTACCTGGAGAAACCGGATTTTGAAGGGGCGAAATACGTCTGGTCGCCTCCGCTTCGCGCGAAGGAGCATCAAGCGGCATTATGGAATGCACTGAAGAACGGGCAGCTGCAGACGGTCGGTTCCGATCAATGTTCCTTTAATTTCAACGGACAGAAGGAGCTTGGCTTAGGCGATTTCAGCAAAATACCAAACGGAGGACCGATCATCGAGGACCGATTCAGCCTGCTGTATTCCGAAGGAGTCGAGAAAGGCAGACTCAGTCTCAATCAGTTCGTTGACATTATAGCGACCAGAGCTGCGAAGCTATTCGGCATCTTCCCTCAGAAAGGGACGCTTGCCGTCGGCAGCGATGCGGACATCGTCATTTTCGATCCTACAGTAAAGCGTGTTATTTCTGCCGAAACGCATCATATGAACGTCGATTACAATCCGTTCGAAGGGGTAGCTGTAACTGGCGTCCCGAATTCTGTTCTTAGCCGCGGGGAGTTTATTATCCGCAATCAGCAGTTTGTTGGCAGTCCGGGAAGCGGGCACTATCTGCGGCGCAATAAGTTCGGAAGCGAGCGCGCGAGCGAGAAAGGGTGAGTCGGCATAATGTCGGAGCACAGCGAATTTCTGGCCGAGAAGGCAGCAATTGACGGATATTTGGAGCAGGGGTATCGCATAGCAGGGGTCATCGAGGATTTAAGCGGCGACAAATTGCTGCTTGCACCGCCTGGAGAGGCTGGGAACGCCAAGCTTACGACGCTCCACCTGCGAAATGCCAATGCGCGAAAATATTGGTCCACGCTCTTACTGAACAATGGATAAGAATAACTTGCGCAGCGTCTCGGATTAATCCGGGACGTTTTCTTATTGTGAAGCTTTTGTTCAAGGAATTTATTAACAGACCATCGAATTAATAATCGTACGAAATTTTTGCAATCATGAATAGCTGGAGAAGGTGATCGCAATGGGCAATATCGATAAGAGGAATCGTCTTGATGAGGAAGTTTTCACCTATCGGGTGACGAAGGACAATAAGGTGTTCATATCGTACAAAGGAAAGCAGGTTACGTCGTTAGCTGGTAAAGAGGCGGACAAGTTCTTGTCCCGAATCAGCGGCCAGGATTTTAAAACCATTCAGCTCGTCATGGCGAAGGCGACAGGTCATTTCAAACACGGCAACGAGAAGGACAGCAAACGAGAGTAGTACCACGTTCTACGCAAGACTGACTGACTCCATAGTTTTGCATACATTTTAAAGCGGTTTCAATAAATACATTCCGGTGCCGAATTGCTTGCTTACAGGTTGGAAAAGCAAAGATTACGATATCTTGGGAGGAACTTGAGATGACAGTAAAGGTGAAAATCGGCGAATGTGAGCTGGAGATGAATGGCCCTTATTTGACGGAGCTGAGGGAATCAAACGATATCCTTGACGATGAGATCAAGCTGCGGGAAAGGCTGAAAGAAGACGGCTATCTGTTCATCAGGGATTTTCATAATCGCTCCAAAGTACAGCAGGCAAGGTTGGCCTTCCTGCAGCGAATTCATGAACAAGGGAAGCTGATGCCGGGAATGCCGCTAGAAGACGGGATCATCAATGACAGTAATAAAGCAGCAGGCTTCCAAGGCAGCGAGAATCAACCCCAGGAGCTGCTTGATGTCGTGAACAGCGATTCGACGATGCAGTTCTTCGAACGTTTTCTGGGCGGCGAATGTATCACGTATGATTACAAATGGGTGCGAGCTGTCGAGACAGGCGGATTTACCGGGGCACATTATGACATAGTCTATATGGGACGCGGAACGAAGAACTTATACACGCTATGGACACCGCTTGATGACATTCCTTATGAATTAGGCGGACTGGCCATATTATTGGGCTCCCAGCACTTTGATCGCATTCGGGAAACGTATGGACAGATGGATGTGGATCGAGACCGCGTGGATGGTTGGTTTTCATCTGATCCACTCGAGCTGATTAACAAATATGGCGGACGGTGGGCGACTACGGAGTTTAGGGCTGGAGATGCCATTCTGTTCGGTATGTATACGATGCACGGCTCATTAACGAATCAAACGAACCGTTACCGGTTCAGTGCCGATACGAGATATCAGCTCAAGTCGGAGCCGGTTGATGAGCGCTGGATCGGAGCCAAGCCCAAAGGCCATTATGCTTGGCATGCCGGCCCGACGGTCAGCATGGAGGATGCAAGAGCAAAATGGGGCGTATAGAATAAACAGGGGGGTCTTTCGTAGTTAACTGCGAAAGACTCTTTTCTTGTCTTGCGTTCCTATGGTAAATTAGGGGAAGGCTACGAAGGAAGGTGCTTCGCCGCCCCGATTGGCGTAAATTGCAGCAGGGACTGTAGGAAATATAATCAAACGAGAATATTTGTGAAACGAATGAATTCACTTGTCGTATTAGAGAGCATGAACGCATACGAACACCATTTTGAGGAGGAAACGAAACATGTCTGTATTTAAACGATTGCGGGACCTAACGTTATCGAACGTATATTCACTTATTGAGAAAGCTGAAGACCCGATTAAACTGACTGATCAATATATCCGCGATATGCAAGAGGATCTAGAGGATGCGGAGAAAGCTGTTGCATCCCAGATCGCAATTGAGAAACGGTTCAAGCAGTTGTACGAGGAACAAGATGCACTCGTTAAGAAACGCGAAGAGCAGGCACACACAGCCGCTTCCTTGCAGAATATCGAGCTGGCAAGACGTGCGCTGGAAGAGAAGAAAGCAGCTGAGCAGAAGCGTGATGAATACAAAGTCAGCTACGATACGAATAAAGCGTCCGCAGACAATCTTCGCTCCAAGCTGGGCGAAATGCGCGAGCAGCTGACTGAAATGAAGAACAAGCGTGAGACGCTCGTTGCTCGTTACAAAGCAGCGAAAGCACAAGCTGAGATTAACAAGTCGATGGCTGGTTTCAGCTCCGATACGGCAATGTCGGGTTTGAAGCGTATGGAAGAGAAAATGCTGCAAGCTGAAGCCCAAGCCGAAGCAAGCAATGAAATGAACAGCAAAGCCAAGTCGCTGGACGATGAGTTCGAAGCGCTCGGCAAGAATAAAGCCGTTGACGATGAGCTCGCGGCGCTGATGAAGAAATACGAGAACAAAGAATAACAGGTGGAGCTTAATCCGCAAGTGGCTGTTTAGGGAAGAACGTCTGCCGGCCGGAATCACGCACATTGCTTGATTCCAGGCCCTGCGGCGTTTTTTCTTTGCAGATGGGCTGCGGCACAATGGATGACGGAGGAATAATGGAATGACATTAAATGAGATGGTTGCGATTTTCGTTTGGACCGGGGCCGGTGCAGTACTGCTGGTTGTGCTAATGGCGGTCGATTCCTTGTTTACCCGGTATAAGGATTTGGAAGAAATCAAGAAGGGCAACGTAGCGGTGACGAGCCGTTTTGTCATGAAGCTGCTCGCGCAAGCTTATATCCTGTCGCAGTCGATTTCGACTTCGAATCATCTCGGGGAAGCGCTGCTCGTATCCGTCATTTCGTTTGTCATCTTATTGCTCGTGGAGAGTATTGTTGAATTCGTACTTCGCTCCACAACCGGACTTGACTTGAGTGAAGGCACGAAAGACAACAAGCTTTCGCATGCGCTGCTGGCGGGATCGCTCCACGTGGCAGGTGCCTTGATCATCGGTTCGTGTCTGTAATCTTGAACAATAGGGAGTTATCGTCATGAGCTTATTCAAACGAATTAAGAATATAATGGCCAAACCGGAACCGGCGAAGATGGAGAAAAGCGTCCTGACGATTGGTCCCGGGGATGTAGTCGAAGTGTCGCTTGTTACGTACCAGGTCGTTGGCAGGCTGCATAACCGCCAACGTAATCTGATTGTATTAACGCTTCAAGACGGTTCCGCGATCCAATACTTAACCATTGAAGAACGGGAGCGTACCGAGTATGCTTTGTACAATTCCATCGATGGGCGGCTCGATTCCGTTGAGGAAGTACCAACAGAAATCGAATTGGATGACCGTGTGTTCCATTTGGAGGAGCAGTATTCAGGCCTCGTTACCGCATCCGGTAAGACGCCGTTTGTGCAAGGTGGAGAGCAATACGTCTGGCAGTATCAATCTGATGATATGAAGCTGCTGCGTATTGAATGGCAGGATGGCCGATTCATGCTATATGAAGGTGAAGATGTGCTTCCGGCCGATGTTCGCGTTCTCCGCGGCAGTTAGGAGATGATGAGTGGGATGCGCAAAGCCAGTTATTTAATCAAATTATTGCTTGTTGTAACGCTCATTGTTCCTCTTCTTGCCGCTTGCGGCATGAATAAGACGATTGAAGAGAACTATCCGCTGGAGTCCGTCAACGGAAGCGGCAATGAAACGTCTTATGTGTATCGCGCAGCAGGTGTCAGTGTACCTGAAGTAGCGAAGGCGCTCATCGATGAGTCCAAGCCGCAGCAGCAATCGCCTGAGAAAACAGATCATATGTTTCTCGTCTACTCGGACCGAGTTGTCCATCTGCAGCAGGATGCAGCAAAGCCGGAAGATACACTGATCGAAGTGGATTCCAAAGAGTACGTCCGCAATAACTACAGCTCCAGTTTCTTGCAAGGCTATCTGATCGCCAGCATCTTAGGTGATTTATTCGATAACGGTCGTTATGGGAATGGCAATTATCGTGGTTATTCCGACCGAGATAAGTACAAGCCGAAGGGCGGCACTTATCATGCCCCGTCGGTTCAGGAGAAGAAAGCCGTTCCCCCGATGACAGTTAGTCGGACCGGATCGATCTTCAAACGCTCCAAGAACGCCGATACCAGCAAGGTGGGCGAAGGCGGGCTCTTCAACAAAGCTCCCCCCCAATCCGGCAAAATTACGCGCGATTCCGGCGGCAGCAAGAAGTCGAGCAGCTGGCTTACGCCGCGCAAATCCTCGAAACCGAAGACCAGAGTCGGATTCGGCAGAATTTCGAGACGACGATAAACGAAAACGAAGAGACCGGCATAAGCAGACGAAAGTGGAGCTGCTTATCCGGTCTTTTTTTTGCGTATATGGCATGATCTTACTTTAATTCGATTGCGGCATTAGGTATGATGGAGAGATCATAATGGCTGCTTGTAATAGGAAGGGGAACTGGAATGAAACGGTTGCTGTCACCGCTGAATACGGTCGTACTTACTCAATTTCTGAGCGCATTCGCGGATAATTTGAACTTTTTTCTCATCGTGGGCATGGTCAAGCGACAAGGGGTCGCCAATCCGGATATCGCCGTCAATTACATACAGATTGCGTTCCTCTGCGCTTATGTTATACTGGCTCCGGTCGTTGGCGCATTCGCTGATAAGAAGGCCAAATCGAATGTGCTGCTTCTCGGTAATGTACTGAAAGCAATCGGAATTGGGCTGCTGCTTTTCGGTCTACCGCCTGCACTGTGTTATGTGTTCGTCGGGATTGGGGCTGTTGTCTATTCGCCTGGGAAATATGGCATCCTCACCGAGCTAACCACGAATGAGAGCGAGCTGCTGCGGGCAAATGCCAAAGTCGAGGGCTCCACGATTCTGGCGATTCTGCTCGGGACAGTGGCGGGCGGGTTCCTCGCCCAGAATTCGGATCTGCCGGCTGTACTGACATGTATGGCTGTCTATCTGTTGTCGTTGTTCATGACGCTTATGATCCCGGCCAAAGCAGGAAACAGCTCCTTGCGTTACGGCAAAGAAGCCGTTCAATTTCTGCGCGACTTCTCCTTGTTGTTCCGCAATGCGCGTGCTCGGTTTTCCTTAATCGGCACCGGATCGTTCTGGCTTACGGCAGCAGTGCTCCGCATTGCGCTCATTGCTTGGTTGCCGCTTAATCTTGGAATCGAAGATACCGATCAACAGTCGATGATGATTGGCGTTACGGCGATCGGCGTCGTTTGCAGCGCGTTCCTAACACCTAAACTTGTGCCGGCAGGCAGGCTGCACCGAGCATTCTACTATGGTCTCTTTATGGTCGCTTCCGTTATGGTGGCATCGTTAACTTATGTGCTGTGGATGACGATTCTTCTTCTTTTCTTAATCGGCGTCTTCGGCGGTATCTTCGTTATTCCGCTGAATACGATGCTGCAGGAAGAAGGCAAAGCACTGATTGGATCTGGCAAGACAATTGCGGTGCAGAACTTCGTGGAGAATATTCTTACGGTCAGTGGACTTGTCATTTATTTAACGCTCAGCCAAATGGATGTTTCCGTTAACGGCTCCGTCATCGGGATTGGACTGGTGCTGCTCCTCTTTATTCTTTTCCTCGCAACCCAGCTTGGCGGCATTAAAGAAGGCGGAGAATCAGCTCCGTTAAAGCAACGACATGAGCACTAGGCACACTGCAGGGTCTTTCCTTTCCGTGGATTGGAAGGACCCTGCTTATTTACTGGCGGGAAGTCCTACCCAAGTCGAAGTATATAACTTACTGAAGAAGCACCTGCTTCTAGAGAAGCTTAAACCATACGCACCGATCCTTGTAGGAACTGTACCGATCGGAATTAACATTGCATGCAGCGACTTGGACATCATCTGTGAAGTGACTGACTTTGATGCCTTTGAAGCTGCGATGAAGGCGGAGTTCGAGCGGCAGCAATGTACGATCGTTCGAAGAATCGTTGCCGGTCTTGAACGCATCAAGGTGAATTTCACGCTTGAGCATTGGCCGATTGAGATATTTGCGCAATCCATTAGGACTAGCGAACAGAACGGTTACCGGCACATGGTTGTTGAGGCACGGATGCTGGCATTGTTCGGCCATGCTTTTCAATCGGAGATCATACGTCTGAAAGAGAATGGTTTCAAAACAGAGCCGGCTTTCGCGAAGGCGCTCGAGCTTGAAGGAGATCCCTATATGAAGCTGCTGGAGCTTGCTGATTGGACAGACGAGCAGCTGCTTGCGTTAATAGTGGCTGACTAAATAAACAATTATCAAGAATCGTAGAATAGATGTATCTCCATAAGCGAATGTCTGTTAGAATATACGGACTCAACACTTTTGCTAGGAGGCCTTACCTTGTCGTCCGAACCGCTGCTCACCTTTCTGTCACCGCCGCTGCCTTACTTTATTGAATCCAACCGCGGCTCTTATGGGCCGGGCGGCGAACATCCTAACCGTCGGAATATCGGCGTTTTCGACTTGCTGTTTGTGCATAGCGGAACGTTATACATTGGCGAAGAATCGAATTCCTGGGCAATCGGTCCAGGACAAATGTTGATCTTAAGACCGGATTTATGGCATTATCCAACGAAACCATGTACAGAAGAAACCGTGTTTGATTGGGTTCATTTTCAAACTGCAGGTCCTTGGGAAGAGTTAAACGATACGAACTGCGGCACACTTCGCGGCGATTATTATTCCTACGCGATCAGACTGCCGAAGACGATGACGTTCTCCTATCCGGATGAAGCGATTTCGCTCTTCAGCAAGCTGCACGATGCGGCTATGGGTACATCGCATGCGGCGTTCTGGCAGCGACAGCAGTGGTTCCTCCATCTGCTGCAGCTATTCGATGAGGGCTGGCGCAGTGATGCGGCTAAAGCTCCGATTGCCGTAGCCGAAGAGGCAGCTGCCTACTTGAAAATGCATTTCCGCACAACCGTAACAAATGCGAAGCTTGGTGATGTGATGGGATTGCATCCGAACTATATTGCGCGCTGCATGGGCGAAGTATTCGATTGCACGCCGCAGCAGTATCTGCTTTCCTATCGGATGGATCAAGCGAAGCTGATGCTTATGAAGACCAATTGGCCGATTTCCAGAATCGCAGATGAAACCGGGTTTAAGCAAACCCCGCATTTCTCGCGTTCCTTCGCCGAGCATGTCGGGATTACGCCGCTTTCCTATCGGAAGCGCTTTACCGGCAGCAGCAGGGATAAACAAACCATGCTTGATATGCGCAATCATGCGCTTGATCGAGAGTAATAGACATGCGGCAGCCTGCCGGTCCTCGCTTGTTCGAGGGCTGGCAGGTTTTTTGGTTGAAGAGTATCAAGTTGTTTAACTTGTGTTTTGCCTGTTTACGAACCTGATATTTTCAATTAAGATAGCCAAAGACGTTTTAGTATTTGTTGCCGGATGAGGGATGGGAACGCATTGGAGAAAATAGAGAAAGCTCGTTTGAATTATGAACACGCCTTTCAGCAGGCTGCTACGCTGGAAGAGAAAAGTCCCGTGAAATTTCTGATTGCACTTTACCGCGGAAACTTCACCAACCTGCTGCTCTCGTTGTTATTTTACATCGTGAAGAGCTCGCCGATTTTTGTACTGCCGATTGTGACGGCCAACATTATCAACATTGTCAGCCAGCCCAGCGCACATTCGGAACGGGAATTATGGATAAACTTTGCTGTTATCGTAGTTGTTATTTTGCAAAATATCCCGACGCATACTTGGTATGTCTCGTACATGAGCCGCGCCATCAGACATGTCGAAGCCGGCATACGAAGCGCACTTGTCCGCAAGCTGCAGCAGCTGTCGATTACGTATCATCGCGACCTGCAAGCAGGACGGCTTCAGTCGAAGGTGCTGCGGGACGTTGAGGCGGTCGAGCAGCTTTCCAAGCAAGTGATGCTGACGCTGATGCCTGCTCTCATTAATATTATCGTTTCCATTATCATTACGGTGCGCAACAGCTGGTCAGTATCGCTTTTCTTCGTGATGACGATTCCGGCAGCTATTCTGCTCGTGCGGATATTCCGTAAGAAAATCAGCTCGACCAATAAGGAATTCCGTAAAGAAATCGAGAAGATGTCCTCCAAAATGTCCGAGATGGTCGAGATGATTCCGGTCACGCGAGCACATGGCTTGGAAGAAGTGGAGATCGAGCGCATTGACGGGACGCTGCGCAAGCTGCAAGGGAAGGGGCTAAGGCTGGATATCGCCGAGGCGTATTTTGGCGCTTCCAACTGGGTCACGTTCCAGCTGTTCCAGGTGTTCTGCCTGCTGTTCACGGCTTTCCTTGCTTACAAAGGACAGATCGAAGTTGGCAATATCGTGATGTATCAAGGCTTCTTCAGCATGATCTTAGGCTCGGTATCTGCCTTGATTACGACCTACCCAAATATGGCCAAAGGCTTCGAGTCTATCTATTCCATTACGGAAATTCTCAACTCGCCGGAGATTGAACGTAACGATGGGAAGATCAAACTGCGCGAGATTAGCGGTGAGATTGCTTTGGAAGATATTCAGCTTGTTTATCCGGGCTCTGAGCATCATGTCTTGGAGGAAGTGACGCTGACGGTAAGAGCCGGCGAATGTATCGCCTTTGTCGGGGAGTCCGGGGCGGGGAAGTCGACTATTCTTAATCTCGTCACAGGTTTCCTGCAGCCTACAGGCGGCAAGCTGACGATCGACGGAGTGAACATCGATGATATCGATCTTCGGGAATACCGCAAATTCATTTCGGTTGTCCCGCAAACGAATATTCTGTTCTCCGGTACGATCCGCGACAATATCGTGTACGGTTTGCCGGATATTACAGATGAGCAAATTTATGCTGCGATTGAAATGGCGAATTTGTCTGAGATGATCAAGCGATTGCCGAGCGGCATCCATACGAAGGTCGGCGAGCATGGCGGCAAGCTGTCCGGCGGGCAGCGTCAGCGGATTGCGATTGCACGGGCACTTATCCGTAATCCGAAAGTCATTATCTTGGATGAAGCGACGTCAGCGCTCGATAATGCGTCGGAATACCATGTGCAGAAAGCGATGCAGGAGCTGATCAAAGGCAGAACCACGTTCATCGTCGCGCATCGCTTGTCCACGATTCGCGATGCCGATCGCATCGTCGTGATGAAGCAGGGCCGAATTGCGGAGATTGGCACATTCGATGAGTTGATTGCGAGCAAAGGGGAATTTTATCATCTGAAGCAGCTTCAGATCTAAACGAAAAAAGCTGTCCCATACCGCATCCATCAAGATGGAACGCGTTCGGGACAGCTTTTTCAATTGCGTTTATTAAAGCGATAGCTCTAGAATTTGACGCACATCTGATTCGTTCAGCTTCTTGAAGTTGCCAAGCGGGCCGAAGCGCACGGCTTCTTTCGCCATTGTGTCAATATTCTCGCGGCCGATGTTGTAGTAAGCAAGTGTTGCAGGTGCGCCGATCCGTGTGAAGAAGGCGCGAGTTGCTTCAATGCCGGCCAGCGCCAGCTCCTCGTCCGACTTGTTGCCGCGTTCAATTCCCCATACGCGCTGCGCGTATTGCGTGAAACGGTCAATCCGCTCATTATATACATATTTCATCCAGTTCGGGAACACAATCGATAGTCCGGCGCCATGCGGAATGTCGTAGATGGCACTGATTTCATGCTCGATGCCATGGGAAGCCCAGTCGTTCTGCGTACCGACACTAATTAATCCGCCGTTTAGCGCCATGGTTCCGCAGAGCATAAGATTCGCGCGTGCTTCGTAATTCTCAGGGTTCTCCATTGCAATCTCCGCGTTCTCGATAACCGTTAACAGGATGGATTCGCACAGACGTTCTTGCAGCGGAGCATTAGGCGTCAGCGTAAAGTACTGCTCGAACACATGAGACATGATATCGACTGATCCGTTTACGGTTTGGTCACGCGGTACCGAGAACGTAAGCGTCGGGTCCAAAATCGAGAAGCGAGGATAGGCATACATGCTGCCAAATGCGCGTTTCTGCTTCGTCTCCCAGTTCGAAATAACGGCATTTCCGTTCATTTCGGAGCCTGTTGCCGATAAAGTCAAGATCGTGCCGATTGGGAGCGCATCGCGAATAACGGCTTTCTGCATAAAGAAATCCCAAACATCTCCATCATAGAGCGCGCCTGCTGCAATCGCTTTGGCTGCATCGAGTACGCTTCCTCCGCCGACAGCAAGCACGAGGTCTACTTTCTCGCTGCGACACAGCTCGATCCCGCGGTTAACGGAAGTTAGACGAGGGTTCGGCTCGATGCCGGACAGTTCCACGACCTTAGCGTCAATGGACTTCAACTGCGTCATGACTTCATCATATAGGCCGGTTTTCTTGATGCTGCCGGATCCATAAACGAGTAGAATCGTCTTGCCGTACGCTTCCGCCAGCTTGCCCAGTTGACTGACCGTACCGCTGCCGAAGACGATTTTCGTTGGGTTCTGAAAAGTAAATGAATTCATGTCGCACCTCCATAAGTTGGTTACACCATGCTTATCTTATCGATAGTGGAGGAGTGAAGTCAAGGCGAGGGAATGACGACCGGCAAACGGTTCGGCTTGACGCCGCGCGAGTATCGGATGAAGAAATATGGTCCTAATTCTCCCAATATATTAAGATATGAACTGTTCCTATCAGAACAGTTTTTATTTATTTTACGCCATTTTTTGACAAAAATTTTTCTTGACAAATCTAACATCTAGATAACAAAGAGTGAAATAGTGGACGAATCAAAATTTTCTGAAAATAGGATGCCAACTTTAAAAAGAGAGTGTATAATGAAATAAAAATCGCGCCTGCGTTAGTAAACATGACAATACCTTTACAAGTAGCTACACTAGGGGAGGTGCATGCCAATTATGGCTAATGCGGCTGCAATCGGTCTATCTTTGCGCGATATATACCTTTTTAACAAAGGAAATTTGTTTCATAGTTACCGAACTTTTGGTGCGCATCCGATTCGCCTCGGCGACGAAACCGGCGTACGATTCACCGTGTGGGCTCCCAATGCCAAGCATGTCCGAATTGTTGGTTCGTTTAACGATTGGAATGGGTACCAACATGAAATGGAGTTATTTGGCGAAACCGGCGTTTGGAGCTTATTTGTACCAAGTATTGGGCCGGGAACGGTATATAAGTATGAAATTCAAACCCTTGACGACGCTCTGCTGCTAAAGTCGGATCCTTATGCGTTTCAATCCGAGCTGCGGCCAAGCACGGCATCCGTTGTTGCTGAAGTATTCCATTTTAACTGGAATGATGGAGACTGGCATCAGCGTAAGCTAGAAGACAGTCCATATCACGAAGCAATGCTCACGTATGAAGTCCACCTTGGTTCATGGCGCAATTGGGGCAAGGAGCTGTTCTGGACCTACGAAGAGATGGCTGGTGCGCTCGTCGATTATGTCGTTGATATGGGTTATACCCATATCGAGCTGCTCCCCATTACGGAGCATCCGCTCGATCAATCTTGGGGGTATCAAGCGACCGGTTATTATGCGCCAACAAGCAGGTATGGGACGCCAGAGCAGCTTATGCATCTTATTGATCGCTGCCATCAGCGCGGCATCGGAGTCATCTTAGACTGGGTTCCCGGTCATTTCTGCAAGGATGATCATGGATTGCGGCAGTTTGACGGGACACCGATCTTCGAAGGAAAGAACTGGAAGCTGGCGGAGAAACCGCTGTGGGGAACACTGGCTTTCGACTTTAGCTGCACGGAAGTGCAAAGTTTTCTCATTTCTAATGCGATCTATTGGATGGACGTATTCCATATCGACGGTCTGCGAGTGGATGCCGTTGCCAGTATGATCGATCTTCATTTTGACAAACCTCCTGAGCTTTACACCTATAACGCATTTGGCGGCACGGAGAATACCGATGCCATCCGTTTTCTGAAACGATTGAACGAAACCGTTTTTCAGTATTTTCCGGATGCCTTAATGATTGCCGAGGACTCTTCTTCTTGGCCAGCCGTTACTTCACCAACTTACATGGGCGGCCTTGGCTTCAATTTCAAATGGAACATGGGTTGGATGAATGACATGCTGCGCTACATGGCGCTTGATCCGAATGATCGCATGCGACACCATAACCTCATCACCTTCTCTCTCGTATATGCATTCTCTGAAAATTTCGTATTGCCGCTTTCACACGACGAGGTCGTGCACGGAAAACATTCGCTCCTGAACAAAATGTCCGGCACCTATGAGCAGAAATTCGCACAGCTCCGCTTATTCTACGGCTATTGGATGACGCATCCGGGCAAGAAGCTGCTCTTTATGGGCGGTGAGTGGGGACAGTTCGACGAATGGAAAGATGCTGAGGCACTTGATTGGCAGCTTCTTGAATATCGTGCTCACGGGAGCATGCACCATTATGTTAAATCCCTTAATCATATATATGGCGAGCAGCCATCGCTTTGGGAGCGGGATTGCGATCCCGGCGGATTTGAATGGATTGACGTCCACAACGCCGCGCAGAGCGTCATCGTCTTCATGCGCCGCGGACATGCGAGTGGCGAGTTCATGATTGTTGTCTGTAATTTCTCCTATCATCACTACTCCGACTATCGAATCGGCGTACCTGAATCCGGTGAATACCGGATCGTTTTACACAGTGAGGCGGCAGCCTTCGGCGGTGTCTTAACGGACATTCCGGAAGTTCTATATAGCAAACCGGCACCATGGCATGGAAGGCCTTGCAACATTTCGCTTGAACTTCCACCGCTATCGATTCAATTGCTGGTACTTGCCAAGGGGTCACTTGACCGCATTGATCGCTAAACCACGCATCACTGATTGACAGCAATCATTACACCTACTGCAGCAAGCCGTTGCAGTAAAGAAGGAGAGTGTGTCCATGGGCAGAAAACGTATGGTGGCCATGCTTCTTGCCGGAGGAGAAGGAAAAAGACTCGGCGTGCTAACGAAAGATGTAGCAAAGCCAGCGGTCCATTTTGGCGGGAAGTACCGAATTATCGATTTTACTTTAAGCAACTGTGCACATTCGGGCATCGACACAATCGGCGTTCTGACGCAATATCAGCCGCTGGTCCTGAACACCTATCTCGGAATCGGCAGTCCATGGGGACTAGACCGACGCGACGGCGGAATGGCAATACTTCCTCCTTATGTCAAGCAAAAAGGCGGTATGTGGTATAAAGGCACCGCGAATGCAATCTATCAAAATATGGGGTTCATCGATCGGTACGACCCCGACTATGTATTAGTGATCTCAGGCGATCATATTTATAAGATGGATTACGAGCTCATGCTGCGAGAGCATGAGGAGCGTGGTGCCGATGTTACGATCGCGTGTATCGAAGTAGGCTGGAAGGAAGCAAGCCGCTTCGGCATTATGCATGTTGACGATGAAGGTGCCATCACTTCGTTTGAAGAGAAACCGAAAGTGCCTACCAGCAATTTGGCATCGATGGGTGTTTATATTTTCTCCTGGCCGGTGTTGCAGCAGTATTTGGTTCGCGATGAAGCGAATCGGTTGTCCGGCAATGACTTCGGCAAAGACATCATTCCGGCTATGCTGCAGGACGGCGTGAAGCTTCAGTCCTACACATTCAACGGATACTGGAAAGATGTCGGTACGCTTGAGAGTTTATGGGAAGCCAATATGGATCTGCTCTCGGAGAAACCGGCGCTTGATCTGAACGACCGCGACTGGCGGATATATTCCGTTAACCCGAATCGACCGGCTCATTATTCTGCGGCTACCGCAGACATCGTAGACTCTCTCATTACGGAGGGCTGCTTGATAGAGGGGCTTGTTCATCGATCGGTACTGTTCCATGGGGTCCAGTCCGGCCTTGACAGTCAAGTGCGCGAATCGGTCATTATGCCGAACGTAAAGATCGGCAAAGGGGCTCGTATCTATCGTGCCATTATTGGCGAAGGAGCCATCATCGGCGACGGGGTCGTGATCGGAAGTCCGGATTCAAGCTCAGTTACGGTTATTGGAAGTGATGAACTCGTTACGGCTACTCATTCGTTGCAGGAGGTAGAGCAGTCATGAACTCCAACATACTAGGTGTCATAAATCTTATCCACGAATCAGATGAACTAGAGTCCTTGACGGCAAGCCGCTGCTTGGCTACTGTTCCGTTCGGAGCGCGCTTCCGGCTTATCGATTTCACACTTTCAAGCATGGTGAATTCAGGGATTACGAAGGTTGGCGTGTTCGCGCAAACCAAATATCGTTCCCTTATCGACCATTTGGGTTCCGGCAAGCATTGGGATCTACATCATCGTCAGAGCGGGTTGTTCATCATGCCACCGGTAACGGATGACGTGAACGAAGTGCGTCGCGGCGATTTGTATCACTTCTATCAGCACCGTGATTACTTTACGCGCTCGTCGCAAGAGTACGTGCTGGTAACACGCAGTCATATGGTCTGCAATGTGGATTATGACGCCATGCTGTCTTCGCATAAAGCTAGCGGCGCGGACATTACGGTCGTTACGAAAGAGCAGACGGAGCTGTTTGGCGGTAAAGCGCGCAAACTGCAAACGGACGAGAAAGGACGCGTCACGGCGATGCAGGATCATTACGGCCGGCTGGAAAGCGATCTGATCTCGATGGAGATGTACTTGATGCGCAAGGAGCTGCTGCTTGAGCTTGTGGATACTTCGCTTGCGCAAGGACAGGATCATCTTGTCCGCCACGCGATTATGTCGCGAGTAAACGATCTCCACATTCAAAGCTACGCGTATGATGGTTATCTTGGCGTCGTAAATACATTGAACAGCTATTACAAAAACAACATGCAGCTTCTTCGTCCTGAGGTGTGGAAGAGCCTGTTCTATGAGCCGGGCCCGATCTACACCAAAGTCAAAGATGAGCCGCCGGCCCGTTATGCAGAAGGGGCGAAGACGTCGAATTCCCTCGTTGCAAACGGATGTATCATCGAAGGAACGGTAATCAACAGCATATTGTTCCGAGGCGTCCATGTACGCAAAGGTGCCGTTGTGCGCAACAGCATCATTATGCAGAACGGTATTATCGGAGAGCATAGCTTCGTGGATCATGTCATCCTCGACAAGGATGTCACCGTGGAACGCAGCCGTGAGCTGCGCGGTGCCGAAGTGTCGCCATTCCTGGCAGTTAAGCGGAAAGTCATCTAAATCCTATTGTTGTCGGCATTCGTTGCAAATCTAGAGAGATAGAAAGTTGAGTAGAGGTGAAACCATACAATGAATGTATTATTCGCTGCTTCTGAAGCGGTGCCGCTCGTGAAGACGGGCGGCCTCGCTGATGTAGCCGGCGCATTGCCGAAAGCACTGCGTTCTAAAGTCGGCGCCGATGTGCGCGTCATTCTGCCCAAGTACGATACGATTCCGGCTGCAATGGCGGAACAGTTCGAGACCATTGCCACCTTTAACGTGCGGCTGGGCTGGCGGGACCAGTACTGCGGCCTGCTCAAGGCCGAAATCGACGGCATTGTCTACTATTTGATCGATAACGAATTTTATTTCAAGCGCGGCGTGCTGTATGGATATGGCGATGATGCGGAGCGGTTCGTATTTTTCTGCTTTGCCGTGATGGAGTCGCTGTATCATATGGACTTCCGGCCTGATATTATTCATTGCCATGATTGGCAAACCGGACTCATTCCGTTCCTGCTCAAAACCAGATACAAACACGACCCGGCATGCCGGGACATCGCTTCTGTGTACACCATCCATAATTTGAGATATCAAGGGGTATTCGGGCGAGAGCTGCTGAAGGATCTGCTTGGTTCCGGGGATGAATTGTTTGGTTCGGAAGGCATTGATTTCTATGGTGCCGGCAACTGCATGATGGGTGGCTTGCGGTATGCGGACAAGCTGACGACGGTAAGCCCTACTTACGCGGAGGAAATCAAGACGGAAGCGTATGGAGAGAAGCTGGAAGGGCTGCTGCGTTACCGCTCAGAGGATTTGGTCGGAATCGTGAACGGCATCGATACGGAACTGTTTGATCCGATGAATGATCCGGCTGTGGATGTTCCTTATCGAGGATCATTACCTCGCAAACGGAAGAACAAGCTTGCGCTTCAGCGTGAGCTGGGCCTGACGGAATCGGAGTCAACGCCGTTAATCGGTATCGTATCCAGACTGGTCGATCAGAAAGGCTTTGATTTAATTGAAGCGGTACTGGAGCAGATCCTGAAGGAAGATGTTCAGTTGGTCGTGCTAGGTTCCGGTGATTGGAACTTCGAGCAAATGTTTCGCCGTGCAGAGCTGAAGAAGCCCGGGCAGGTTACGACTTGGTTTGGGTTTAACGACGGTCTGGCTCGCAGAATCTATGCCGGCAGCGATATGTACTTGATGCCTTCGCAGTTCGAGCCTTGTGGACTTAGCCAGCTTCTGGCGCTGCGTTACCGGTCTGTTCCGATTGTCCGAGAGACTGGCGGTTTGAAGGATACTGTTCAGGCGTTTAACGAGTTTACAAGCGAAGGAAACGGCTTTAGCTTTACTAACTATAACGCGCATGATCTTCTCTTTACGATACGCAGAGCGCTCGAGTTCTATCAAGATGAAGAAGTGTGGCAGCGAATCGTGGCCAATGGTGCCAAAGATGATATCAGCTGGACGCGTTCAGCGAAAGCCTATATGTCGTTATATAGTGCGATTGCGCCTAATCGAAAGGAGAGTCACCAATGGCCCGTCATCTCGTAATTGGCAATGGTAAAATACTGATTAATTTGGACCGAAACAACTACATCCGAGACATCTACTATCCTTTCGTCGGTCAACTGAATCATGTGGGCGGCCAATATTGTCGATTTGGGATATGGGCAGGGGGACAGTTTTCCTGGCTGGAAGATCCGGAATGGAAGTTTGAGCTGTCTTACGTCGAGGACTCACTTGTAACAAATGTCATCGCGCGTAACGAACGTCTCGCTGTGGAGCTGCATATGAATGACGGCATTCATCAGCGGGAATGCATCTACATCAAACGCGTAGTCGTGCGCAATCTAGGTGCAGATCCGCGTGAATTCCGGTTGTTCTTCCATCATGATCTCATGATTGACGGTTCGGAGGTAGGAGACACGGCAGCCTATTATCCGGAGAACCATACGCTTTATCACTATAAACGCTCCTCGTATTTCATGTTCAACGGCTTCTCGGATGAAGGCGGCATCATGCAATATACGACGGGGATTAAACGATTCCAATCCGCAGAAGGAACCTGGCGGGACGCTGAGGACGGAACGCTGATGGGCAACTCTATCGCGCAAGGTTCTGTTGACAGTACGATCAGCTTCCGTACGGTTGTGCCTGCAGGCGGAGAGAAGACAGTCTATTACTGGATGTCGATCGGCAAGAATTTAGAAGAAGTCAAATCTCTTAATCAATATGTTCAAGAGAGCCACCCGGAGAAATTGTTGAGCCGAATCGTGATTTATTGGAAGCATTGGCTCCACCGCGCGGAGAATAATCTGGGTGATCTGAATGAGGAAGCGGCGAACATGTTTCGCTTAAGCTTGCTGCTCGTTCGGACGCAAACCGATGAACGGGGAGCAATCGTAGCAGCGAATGACACGGATATTCTGCAATATAATCGTGACCACTATAGCTATATGTGGCCGCGTGACGGAGCATTGATTGCCGATGCGATGTCTGCTGCAGGATTCCAAAGCGTAATCGCGCCGTTCTTCCAGTTCTGCGCGCAGACGCTCTCACCGGATGGATACTTGTTTCACAAATACAATCCTGATGGAACGGTAGGCTCCAGCTGGCATCCGTATATCGTGCAGGGAAGCCGGCGCTTGCCGATTCAAGAGGACGAAACAGCGTTAGTGCTGTTTGCCCTGTGGAGGGATTACACGCGGCATCAAGTCATCGAGCTGCCCCAGTCGCTTTATAACAATTTGATTCGCAAAGGCGCAGCCTTCTTGAGTCAATATATGGAGCATAGCCTGTCACTTCCGAAGCCTAGCTATGATCTGTGGGAAGAACGTTACGGCATATGGACCTATACCGTTGCTTCCGTTTACGGCGGATTAATGGCGGCGGCCTTCTTTACAGAGCTGTTCGGGGATTACGAACGCAGCGATCATCTTCGCAATACGGCGCAATCCATCAAACACGGGATGATTACCCATCTCTGGGATGAAGAATCTGGCAGATTCGCGCGCGGCTTAATCCAGAAGGATAACCGCTGGGTGAAGGATATGACTTTGGAGAGCAGCTTATTCGGTATCTGGGAATTCGGTGTGCTGCCTGTCGAGGACGAACGCGTCATTAAGACAATGAATGCGATTCGTGATGGACTGACGATCCGTACAAGTGTCGGCGGCGTTGCGCGTTACACGAACGACTATTACTTCCAGCAGTCTGGAGATATCGAGAATGTGCCGGGTAATCCATGGATCATATGCACGCTGTGGATTGCGAACTTCGAGATCGAATCGGCGAAGCAATTAAGCGACCTGGTCCGTCCTCGCGAAACGCTCAACTGGGTAGTCGAACACGCACTATCAAGCGGTGTCCTGCCGGAGCAATTGCATCCGCTTGACGGCAGCCCGCTCTCCGTAGCGCCGCTCACATGGTCTCATGCGACTTATGTGCAGTCGGTTACGCGGTATGCAGAGAAATATGCGGAGCTCTCCGCCAAAGTATAGAACAAATGAAAACAGCAGCTATTACGGCTCATCCGCCGTAATAGCTGCTGTTTCTGATTTCTTACGGATAGGGACTTGAATCTCAAACATGACCTCGCTTGGATTATCGGTAATCGTAATGTCGACTTGCATGATTTGCAGTGCATCGCCTGTTATTTCGTATCCATCCTCTTCAAGCTTGCGGCACAGTGTATCGAGACTTTCGCTGCGATTCCACAGTTCCCCGTAATACCGAATACAAGCGAACGAACCGGCGGGGATGATAATCAAATTCTCCTTCGGAACAGAAGCAGCTCGCTTAGCCACTACGAAGATCGTAGACGGAGACTCGAATCGACGAGCCCCCAAGTCTACCTGTGACAGCAGGACGCCAAGCCTGTTGCTGGCAAGCAACGGAGCCGTTTCCGTGAGTCTGTTCTCCAATCCCAGCACGCCATAACACAGCTCCAGGTTGCTGTTAATCTTCTGATGCAGCGTAAATAGCTTCCGGCGCTCCAGTTGACGTATTGTAACGGCTGGGCTGCCTACCTCGGCAATAACTTCCCTTAGAAAAGCCAGCTTATCTCGGATATTCTCCTCGAGCGCCGTCATTTCTTTCAGCTTATGGACGAGCTCTTCGTGTTTGGCTGCTAAGATATCGGTTGAATTCTTTATATTGCGCTCATTGAAATACTGTTTCACTTCGTTCGTGTTCATTCCAAGCTGACGCAGCTCTTTAATCGTACCAAGAACCTCGTATTGAAAAATCGAATAGTACCTGTAGCCGGTATGGGGATCGACATGCTGAGGCTTAAACAGATCGATTCTGTCGTAATGACGAAGCGTTTCGGCAGAAATCCCGCGCAGCTGCGCCATTTCGCTAATAGATAGCCGTTCTTTCATGGGAAAAACACCTCTCTCACACGATCATGTTATAAAATATAACATTGCGATTGACTTTTGTGTAGCACAAAGGTTTACAATCGCTTTAAGTTAATCGAGTGGAGGGAACAAACCATGAAGAGGCGTGTATTATCGATCATTACGACATGCATGATGGCAGGTTTGCTGCTGAGCAGCTGCGCGAGCAGTAACGGCAGCGGCACGGAGAAATCCAGTGATCCGCTCAAAATCGGCCTGAATCCGTTCCCGACCTATTTTCTCTGGTATGTGGCGCAGGAGAAGGGGTTTTTCGAGAAGCGCGATGTGAATGTGGAGCTCGAATGGTTCCCTAGCTACAGCGACGGTTTGTCGGCACTGAATTCCGGCAATGTAGATGCGAACAGCCAAACCCTCAGTGACACGCTGCCACCGGTTGGCAAAGGCATTAAACTGCAAATTCCGATGATTATTGATTACTCCGACGGTGCAGATGGTTTTGTGGTCGACCCCTCGGTTAAGAGCTTTGAGGATTTGAAAGGGAAGCGAATTGCAACAGAGCTGGGCACGGTGGATCAATTCTTCATGTTGACCGTCCTCAAACAGCACGGTTTATCAGAAAAGGATATTAACTACTTCAATATGGCGATTGCGGACGCTGGCTCATCCTTCCTAGCAGGCAAAATCGACGCCGCTGTCATCTGGGAGCCATTCCTGAGCGAAACGTTAAGCTCGGGAAAGGGGAAGCTGCTCTTCTCTTCGAAAGAGACACCGGGACTCCTGATGGACACCATCGCTTTCCGCGAAAGCATCATCAAGGATCGCCCAGAGGACGTTAAGAACGTCATGGCGGCTTGGTTCGACGCCGTAAGCTTCCTCAAGGACAGTCCGGATGAGGCAATTGCCATTATGGCGAAACATGCAGAGATTACGCCGGAGGAATTTAAGATCTCCCTAGAAGGTGTGAAAGTATATGATTTGAACGATAATGTAGCCGCTCAGAAGGAAGCAGAAGCCTACACCTCCGTGAAATATAACGGCGAGCAGGTCGGTGCCTTTCTGAAGGATCTGAAATTTATCGATGAGTTACCAGATATGAGCAAGCTGTACAATCCAACATTTATCAATCAACTGGCAGACGAGAAATAGGGAGGACTAATAAATGAATATTCTAGTAACCGGCGGTATGGGTTTCTTGGGCTCCAATCTGGTTCCGATGCTGAGAGAGCGCGGCTACCGCGTCGTCAGCTACGATCGCAGAGTGAAGGATAACGGGGGAGATGAATCCCTCACCTATGTACAAGGCGATTTGCTGGATTTGCCTCTTATTCTGGAGACGATTCGCACGTATAAGATCGATCGCATCATTCATACGGCTGCCATCTCCCATCCCGTGACTGCCATCGATATTCCGTATCAGACGGTAATGACCAATGCGGTTGGCACGACGAATATTTTCGAAGCGGCCAGACTGTCCGGCATCAAACGAGTGGTTAACCTGAGCTCCGAATACGCCTACGGCAACAATGCTGAGCTAGGCACAGTGACGGAGGATGTACCGCTTCATCCGAGCGGCGTATACGGTGCTACGAAGGTGTTCACGGAGAAGTTGGCCTACGGCTATCGCAATCTGTATGGCTTAGAAATCCCGTCGTTGCGGCCGGGTTGGCTCTATGGGCCAGGACAGTTTATGCAGTGCTACATGAAGGATCTAATCGTGAATGCCATTAAGGGAGTGCCGACCTACCTGAAAGAAGGCCGCGACTACGGCTTCCAGTATGTGCACGTGAAAGATGTGGCGCAGGCATGCATCTGTGCTATGGAAGCGAAGGACATGAAGAGCTATGTATACAGCATAACGGCTGGCTATAAAACAACGTTCGGCGAGCTGATCGCCTTCGTGAAGGAGCTGTACCCGGACGCCGTGATCGAAGTCGGGGAAGGCCGATTCTCGGAGCTGGATCATTATGGCACCTTCGATATTACGAAAGCGCGCGAAGAAATCGGCTACGAGCCATCGCGGCCATTCTATGATAGTGTGCGCGAATATGCGAGCTGGCTGACGTTTAATCCTTACTAACCCAATAGAAGAGCGAGGTGCAAGACGATGAAAACAGAGACGAAGGGTGCACCAGCATACAGCCATGCCAAATCGCTGCTCCGCGAAATGAGAGAGAGCTTGAAGGAAGGCATAATCCCAGTAGGTATCTTCAATGACCGCGAGCTGTATGAGCTTGAAATGGAGAAAATTTTTACGAAAAAATGGATCTATGTGGGCCATGAATCGGAAATTCCATCCGCAGGCGATTATGTGCTTCGTTATATCGGCGAAGATCCGTTCATCGTGAACCGTGACGAGTCCGGAGAAATTCGTGTCATGTTGGATGCCTGCGTTCATCGCGGCGTTCGAGTATGCCGGGCGGAGAAAGGGAACGCATCGCATTTTCGCTGTCCCTACCATGGATTTATTTATAAAAACAACGGTAACCTCATCGGAATGCCAGCGCAGCAGCATGCCTACAACGGGCTGAACAAGAAGGATTGGGGCATGCTTGCGGCGCGCTGCGATACGATTCACGGATTGATTTTCGCGTGTCTGGATAAGGAGACGCCGCCGCTTGAGGAATATCTTGCGGACAGCAAGTACTACCTGGATCTGCTGTTCGGGTTGCAGGATGAGGGACTCGAAGTCATTGGCGAACCTCAGCGCTGGATCGTGAATGCGAATTGGAAGGTTGCGGCGGAAAACTTCAGCGGCGACGCGTATCACCTGATCTTCCTGCACCATTCCGCGTATGAAGTGGGTTCATCGCCATTCTCCATGCTGGCGAATATGAACGGCGAGCAGATTCTTGCCGGGAACGGACATTGCGTCGACATTTCGCTCGATAAAACCGAACAGGTCATTGAGATGCCTTACTGGAATTTCCCGCAGGAAATCGTCGATACCTTCCGCTTGGATCGGCTGGAGCCGAAAGGACTTGAGATCGTTCGAGACTCCAAGGAAATGCTCGGTAATATATTTCCAAACAGCTCATTCCTGCTTATGACCGTCACGCCGGAGCGGAATTTGCCCCCTGTGCCGTTCATCAGTATGCGACAGTGGCGTCCGAAGGGCCCGGACCAAATCGAAATTTGGAACTGGTTCCTCATGTTTAAGAATACGCCGCAAGCGTTCAAAGAAGCTTCTTATCGTGCTGGTTCAGCGACATTCAGCTTGGCGGGGATTTTCGAGATGGATGATTCGATGACATGGGAGACGATTACGCAGACGGCAGGCAATCGGTTTGCGAAGAATAATTTGAAGCTCAATTTCCAAATGGGGATGAACGGGATGGGCAAGGCGAAACGAGACGAGGAATGGCCACTCCCGGGCGTCGCCTACTATCCGCGATATGGGGAAGGCAATCAGCGTTATTTCTATGAATCGTACGTGAATACGATGCTTGACGATGAAGATGAAATCTAGCATTAGGGGGAAGGAATGGGCTGTTATGGGGGAAGAAACCGTGATTGTTGAGCGTGGAACCGAGCAGTTGCTGAAGGAGGGAGAGCGTTTCCTGATACACGAGGCAGAGCTGCTGGACAACGGAAACTATGCAGATTGGATGACCCTGCTGACAAGTGATATCCGCTATCAAATTCCGATCAGGCTAACGCGGGAACGTCATGCGCCAAGCCCGTTCAGCGATCAAGCCTTTCATATGAACGAGAATCTGGCATCGATCCAAATGCGTGTGGAGCGGACATTCTCTGACTACAACTGGGCAGAGGATCCGCCGTCTCGGACCAGACATTTTCTGTCGAATTTCCGGTTGGCAGATGTTCGAGAGAGCAGTGAAGGTGCGCTGGAGATGGTCGTCATCAGCAATTTGCTGTTGTTCCGAAGTCGCTTTGACAGCCCGGCATACGATTTAGTGTCAGGTGAGCGTGAAGACACGATTCGGGCTTGCGGCAGCGCAGGGGAGTGGAAGCTGGCGAAACGGTTCGTGCGGCTGGATCATACTACGATGGGAATAAGCAGCTTAGGTATTTTCTTATAGAAGGGGGCGGCAGGATGTCGGCAGAACAAGAGATTCGGATTGCCAATGAGTTTGCCAGCGTGACGGTTCGTAAGATTAGAACGCGCAACGGAGAGCGGCTGGAGATCATATCCAATGGGCTCGGCCTGCAGGTAAGTCTGGATCCATTGTCGCTGGAGAGCTTGACTTGGCAGCATGCGGATATGTATTCTTCATTGCTTCAAACGCCGCTTGAACCGTATCCGTTTAACGCTGAAGTTCCAACGTCTGAAAAATGCGACGGCGAGGAGGAGAGTGAGTCATGTTAACCTATCAATCGGATGGCATTTCTGTTTTTCAAAGTGAGCTCTATCAGACCAACTGCTTTGTCATCGAGACGAAGGATCTAGTCTTGATCGTAGATCCGAATTATTTGCCATCGGAGCTGGCGACCATTCGGAAGCATGTGGATGCAATGAAAGGTAATCGCCCGTTGTATGTGTTCTTTACCCACTCCGATTTTGACCATATCGTCGGTTATGGTTCCTTCACAGATTGCAGCGTTATTGCGGGAACGGCATTCGCTAATCACCCGGACAAAGTGGAGCGGGTATCGGTTGTCGAGCGCTTGGACGATGAATTCTATATCAGCCGTCCATACAGCATTGCATTTCCGCATGTAGATCATGTCATCGAGCAAGATGGCGAACAGCTGGTTATCGGCGAAACCGTTCTGACCTTCCGAACGGCATACGGACATAACGGAGATGGATTGATGTGCCTTGTGGAACCAAACGGGGCACTCATTACGGGTGATTATGTGTCGGACATCGAATTTCCCTTTGTGTTTGACACCTTCGCCACATACCGGAGCACGCTGGAGAAGATTGCAGCTTATGCATGGTCAGTTCCCGGTCTGCTGTTGCTCCCCAGTCATGGCAGTGTGACGGCAGATCAAGATGAAATCTTGCATCGGGCCGAAGTTTCGGAACAATATCTGAGTCTTTGTGAAGAGCAGCTTGAGCTGGGAGAAGGAACGAGCCGATTCGAGACCTTTATGGATCTGCAAGACTATCGGTTCAAAATCGGATTCCGGAAGCGTCATGAAGCGAATATGGAACTGCTTATGAACGAGCAGAGCTTATCGCATAATCTGAAATAATCAGAAAATTATGCGAATGCCTCTTGAACTTTGTTCGGATGGACTCTATAATATGGAACACAGCAACATAGCAGGCGAAGACCAAAGACAGGATTCCCATACGTCAGGCTGCACAGAGAGAGGAGCGATTGCTGCAAGCTCCTTCAGCCCTGAGATGCGGAGTTACCCCTTTGCAGCCGTAACATTGAACCCGTCGATTCTGTGTCGCGGTTGTAAATGGCACCGATTAATCCCCGTTACCGGATGCTAAGAAGGACCCCGCGACTGATCGCGATCGGCTGGGTCGAATTAGGGTGGAACCACGAGTCTGAACGCACTCGTCCCTTGGGACATGTGCGTTTTTTTGCGTTCAATTTATCGAATGGAGGAAGACTCGTGGAAAATGGGATTAAGGTAAAGCTGCCAGACGGTGGTGTAAGGAGCTTTGAAGCAGGGGTTTCGGTAGTTGAAGTGGCACTGGCAATCAGCTCCGCGCTCGGGAAGAATGCGGTGGCAGGCAAGGTAAATGGCAGGGAGGTCGATTTAAGTTATCGGCTGGATGCGGATAGTGAGGTAGAGATCGTTACACTCGATGGTGATGCGGGAGTGGCCATTCTGCGTCACAGCACTGCACATCTGATGGCGCAAGCGATTAAGCGGATTTATGGTAATGAGGCGGTGAAGCTAGGAGTTGGCCCAGTGATCGAAGATGGGTTTTATTACGATGTCGCGATTGAGCGTCCACTCACACCTGCTGATTTGCTTGCCATCGAGAAAGAAATGGAGCGTATCGTACAGCAGAATCTACCGATCGTACGGAGAGTGGTTAGTCGTGCGGATGCGCTGGCATGGTTTGATTCGCAAGGAGAGTCATTGAAAGTGGAATTGATTCGTGGCTTACCGGACTCGGCTGAGATCTCGATCTATGAGCAAGGCGAGTTCTCGGATCTATGCCGCGGACCTCATCTGCCATTCACTGGCCGGATTAAGGCGTTTAAGCTGTTGTCGGTCGCAGGAGCATACTGGCGGGGAGATGCCGAGAATGCCGTGTTACAACGGATTTACGGCACTGCGTTTCCGAAGAAAGCGCAGCTTGACGAGCATCTGAGTATGCTTGAGGAAGCGAAGAAACGGGATCATCGAAAGTTAGGCAAAGAGCTTGGGCTGTTCATGTTCTCGGAAGAAGCGCCAGGCATGCCGTTCTATCTGCCTAAAGGAATGACAATTCGAAATGAGCTGGAGCAGTTCTCCAGGCAGCTGCAGCAGGAGCGCGATTATGACGAGGTGCGGACACCGCTTATGCTCAACCAGCGGCTATGGGAGCAATCGGGGCATTGGGACCATTACAAAGACAATATGTATTTCACTAAAGTCGATGAGACTGCCTTTGCGCTCAAGCCTATGAATTGCCCTGGTCATATGTTGATTTACAAAAACAGCCTGCACTCGTACCGCGAGCTGCCGATTCGGATCTCCGAATTCGGTCAAGTGCATCGCCATGAGTTCTCCGGCGCGTTGAACGGCATGATGCGTGTACGGACTTTCTGCCAGGATGACGCCCATCTCTTCGTGAGGCCGGATCAAATCGAAGCCGAGATTGGCCGCGTTATATCGCTTATTGACGACATTTACGCCGTGTTCGGTTTCGAATATCGAATTGAGCTCTCCACTCGGCCGGAGGATTCAATGGGGGAACCGGAGCTGTGGGATCAAGCGGAAGCCGCGCTTGCGCAGGTGCTGGACAATCGCGGAATTGCATATCGCGTGAATGAAGGCGACGGCGCATTCTATGGGCCCAAGATTGATTTCCATATTCTCGATGCGCTGAAGAGAAGCTGGCAGTGCGCGACAATACAGCTTGATTTTCAAATGCCGGAGAAATTCGATCTGTCGTATATCGGGGAGGATGGTCAGAAGCATCGCCCGATCGTCATCCACAGAGCTGTCTATGGATCGATTGACCGGTTCATCGGCATCTTGACTGAGCATTATGCCGGAGCGTTCCCGATTTGGCTGGCGCCGATTCAGGTGAAGGTGATCCCGGTCTCAGGAGCTGATCAAGACTACGCGTATGAGTTGAAACGGAAGCTTGAACAATCCGGTATGCGTGTTGAAGTGGATTATCGCAGCGAGAAGCTGGGCTATAAGATTCGCGAGGCGCAGCTTGAGAAAGTACCGTATATGCTGATTCTTGGTGAAACGGAGCGCCATTCGAATACAGCAGCAGTAAGGCAGCGGGGGCATGGCGACATCGGCTCCATGCGAATAGAAGCCTTGATTGAGCGGTTGTGCGAGGAGATTGCTGCGAAGAAGTAACGCTGATGCAAACTGGCGTTGACAGTGCTTTGTCGTAAGCCTTGAGCCTTACGGAAAATTTAGCTTGACGGAGGATATGCGGGAGGCTAGTCTATTGCTGAACACCAAAGATTGGAAGGTCTCGGCTTATCTCGTGAATGGGGGTATTACGCTGTGAGTTCAATTGATGATGTACAGGAAATCTCGCTTCCCGAGCGGCATTATGTAGGAACGGCGATTACGTCTGTTTTTGCCAATCACGATCCCAAGCGGGTTGAACAGCACTTAAAGTCGTTTATTGCCCGCAGGTTCGAAATCAAGAATCTTGTGGACGCCGGCTCTTATGTTTGTCCATCGTTCGTTTGCGATCAGCTGTTCACATATTTATCCTGCATGGAGGTTCGTTCGCTGCCTGAAGTTCCTGAAGGGATGATCGGGTTTACGATTCCACCCCAGCGTTATGTGTTGGTCCGTGCCTTACAAGGTGATCCTTATGAGCTTCTTCATGCCTATATCAAGGCACAAGGCTTAAGCAACAATAAGCGGGGGATGGCAATGGAGGTTTATCAGATCCATAAGCCGCTATGGCCTTCAGAGGTGGATGTGTACGTACCATTGCTATAGCAAGTTAGGACCTGGCATGGCTGAAACGCACGGATAGCAAAAACCGGTCTTGCCCGAAGGCAAGACCGGTTTTTGGTTATTGGGAGATCGAGATCATAAAAAGCCGCCGCGAAGAACGATTACGAGCAAAATATAAAGTACAAGAATTACGCCTGCACTAGTCCAAAGGCCTGGTCCGCCACCGCAACCGACTCCTGCGCCGCCTACACCTTGCATATATCCCACTGTACATACCTCCTGAGTGGTTAATTTGTGATGTTTCATATCACATTTGTAATATATGCCTTGGAGACGGAATCGATTGGACGTTTGTACGGGGTGCATTCGTAATTACGCATTCGCCCAATGGGGAAAGCAGCGGTTGCGCAGGGTGAACAGCCTTCTACGACAGCAGCCTACCCAACATTAGCAAGGAGAAGCGGGAATAGCGCTGCCCGTTGGCATGGAACGGGCATATTGGCGGATATGTTTGACTCTGGATTCCGCGCGCATCTTCAAACCGTTGCCGATTAGCACGTTTGCCGCGCTGCTGACGGCGATGACTTCGATACAGCCGACGCTGATGGCAGGCTGCAGGTTGGTAGTCCGAATGAACGTAGGTACGTCATCGGACGCGGTTCCAAGCGGGTCCCAGATCGGTGTCTTACGATCGAATATGGAATACGATTCGAAATAAACTTTGCCTGATTCGGCATGATCAGCCGCTCGTTGTACAGCCAGAGCACGAAGCGAAGCGTTTACTTCTGCTCGATCACCGATTTGCACGACTGATGCATTGCCTACGTTCGTTAAGTACAGTCCGCCTACCTCGGAAACCCGTACAGGGTAGTCCGACATTTCTTCGCTGTAAGCCGTAAGAACGGGGTTGCTTCTCATAATCCCATCTCTTCCAGCTTTTCGATCGTTTCTTTCTTGAACACGTCTGCTTCGCCTTCTGCGCGGCTTGCACCTTGCGGTTCGTCTAGCGGTGCAATCGGGCCGACGATAACCGACTCCGGCGGTGTATCGAACATGGAGATGAGCGTAATCTCCTCGGTATCGCCGATTTGAAGTATCGAGGCGCTCGCTACACCGGTTAATTGGATACTGCCGACAGCGAGCACATGGTTCACTACATGCATCTGCATTTGCATAGAAAGAAGGCTCCTTCTTACTAATTTTGCAATCGGGACAAATAGCTGCGAAGCGCAGCGTGGATGTCACGCGTCGTCTTCCCAATAATCGCCTCTTGGATCTGGGCATCGCTAGGCGCGTGGCTTCCTTCAGGGGATGAACTGCCGCTCTTGGCCTCATGTTCAGCGGCTTGGATATAGAATTGAATTCGGGCACTCATTTGCTTGCGAATATCCTCTATGATCAGCCTGCGGTGATAGGGATCGAGCGAGAGGCCGAGCTCAGCTTCAAGCTCACTGAGCTGCTGAGGTGCATTCTGATCCAAGTATCGATCAATCACTAAGCGGATTTCCGGATAGGGAGAAGCGGGCAATACAGAACCGGGTCCGGGTACGGGGCCGGGACCAACACTCCCGGGTTGTGCCGGGAATACGTTAGGCTTGAGATTGTTCACGGGCGGTTTGTCGGTTACCGACTTATGGCCGGGATCATTGACAACTACCGTGCTGTTCCCATTTGGCATTACAATTTGACCGATTTCTTTGATTTGTTCCTCGTTAGGAGGTGTCAGCCCGATGTTCAATGTACCATCGAGCTTCTCGACCTTTAATTGGTCGAAATGATATTGAATGGTATCGATGTGATAGCTTGGCTTTGATTCTGCGGCATCCAAACGTACATTCAGCGCCTCGAGCTGCTTGCTAAGCCGGTTGATTACAGCCTGCTGCTCGTCGAGCTGACACTGCAGCTTATGAATATGCTGGCTAAACGCGTTCCATAGTTGCCAAGGAGTAGGCGGTGTATTTGCCGGTTGCATACGCTCGTAGGCACCTCCTTGTTAATTCGGATTGGGCAGCGGAACGAAGTTCAGCGGATTCTCCGTGCTGAGCTCTTCGTTAAGCAACGGTGCCGGCTCTGTAAATCCTCCTGAATTGTACATCTGCGAGAGGGAAGAAATCGCTCCAGCCGTCCCAACCTGCAGGACGGAGGAGTTTGCTACGCTGTCTACACGAAGCTGGTGGATCGTAATGGTTTGATGAACCGTAAGCTGCATTAGATGTTCACTCCGTTAGCAACTTCATTATTCGTATTGTCTTGGACATCCGGATCACTGGTGTTCGTCGAACTGACAGCATTGTTCGAGTTGGTCAAACCGCCGGTGAGGAAGGAGCCTGAACCCGCATACGTTTTGGATGAGCTGGACGGAGAGATTTGAACAGAATCACCGAATTGAACGACAGCGCTGGATCCGACACTGATTACTTTAACGAAGCCTACAATAGCGGGCATGATGTCTCACTCTCCCTAGTCTGGTTTTCAGCGAGCATTTGTTACATCGTATGCGGCAAATGCCCAGATGTGAATTTGCAGCACATTCATCCTAACGGATGCGTAAAGACACAATTCGGCAGTAGCGCCTATGGAGCCGCCCGCATAAACTGGATGCTATAACGGCGTTAGGCGGAGGTGCGCTAGTATGTCATCGAAATCAAAGTGGGAAGAACTAGAGGATTGGATGGATGGGCAGCAGCTTCCCAAAGGATTCGATATCTTCCGCCAATCCGATTGGATAGAGAATTACGTCCGCAGTATGATGAACAAAGCATTGCCCGCCGTTTCCTCGGCACTAAATTCTGCTTCATCTAATATTGTAGAAACGAAGAGATATGTGATCGTAACGTATCCGCTCGGAGAATCGGCCGATCTCTCCGCCCTTCGTCTGGTCGTGAAGGAGGATCGCGTGAAGCTAAGCGGCATGGCCGGCAAAAGTGATGAAAGCATTAAACTGCCGAAGCTTGTGCTGCCACGCTCCTGTCATGCGGAGTACGATGGCGCAGTGCTCAAGATCAAGCTGCGTAAACGTCCGTCAAGTAAACGTGTACACCATGCAACCATTCATGGGCTGTAAGAGCAGCCCGTTTACCTTATAAATGTCACGAATTTGTTCGAACTTCCTATCTTCCCCTGCTGGCTATACGGCACCGGCTTGGCTATAATGCAAGTAAAGACTTGCATAGGGAGTGTTATTCGTGACTCTGGTTGACGTTAGTGCCATTTCTGCTGCCTTGTTTATAACAGGCGCGGTGTTTATTATGCTGATATTCGGATTGCTGAGCTTCGGTATCGTGAAGATGTTCGAGCAGCGGATTCGCGCGGGCGTTTACAGCTTCGCCGGAGCGGTTGTCAGTGCGGTTTCGTTCGGCGTTATTTTGAAACAATGGTTTGTCTGATCTCGAATTAGTTGGAATAAGGGTACAAAGCAGGCTGTCTCAGCGACTTCATTACGAAGTCTGAGGCAGCCTTTTTGCGCGAAAAAGTTTGTTTGTCCAATTGGGCTCGAAAAGGCGAAAAATAGTCAATAATCCAAGTTGCCAGAACATAAGATGGAGTATAAGATAATCATATGAGAGAATATTCAGAACATTTCGTCAATGAAGCCAAACGGAGGGAGGGATTGCCGATGAACAAAAGTTATGAGGTTGAATACTGCAATTTGGAGCTGCGTTTCGACAGACGGCAAATCCAAAATCTCATTCGGGATTTAATCCAGGAGGGATATTCGCTTTATTGGAGCGAAACGGACGTCTATTTTCTCATCTCGGTACGCAGCGGTCGCAAGCTTGTGAAGCTTCGGTTTCAACGTGTCCGCAATCGTTACAAAATCGTCGGTGATTATCTAATAAAGGATGAGAAGCTGTCGGATTTATTGGAGAAGCTGATTAACGATTCCCGCGGTCATGCAGTTGTCAAACGGTTCAAAGACAGGCAAATTGTCATTGAAAGCATTATGTTTGGTGAAATCATTCGACTTGTGGAGGTGTCCGGCATGGAACATCGCATCATCTATCAGAAGAAACCATTCGTTACGGTAGAGGAAGTCATTCAGGCGTTTCAGTCGAAAAGGGCTGAGGAGCGAGCGTCAGTGCTACGGTATGAGCTTGATTATGAGCTTTCGGTCCTCCATGAAGCGATCACGGAAGGGCGAGAAGCAGACATGTCGCAGTCCAAGGAAAGACTGCAATCCCTTAGAACTGAGATGATACAGCTTGAGCTTTGAAATAACCAAGATTAAAGATAGGAAATAAACCTCCGGGATGCTAGCAAACCGGGGGTTTATTTTGTTTGTGTGGTAATATATAGGGAGGAATCGACAAATTTCTGGTGAAGAAGGTTTTCATTCCTGTTCAAAAGGAGTAAAATATGTGTATTGTATTCGCAAGCGAGGGTTCTTGCTTCGCCGTACTGTACTGTGTCTTTACTATAACAGAGAAAAGGTGTGGAGAATCATAATGTCTAAGCAGCAGATCGGCGTTATCGGTCTTGCCGTAATGGGTAAGAACCTTGCACTTAATATTGAGAGCAGAGGATTTACGGTATCGGTTTATAACCGTTCCCGCGAGAAAACAGACGATCTCTTGAAAGAATCGGCTGGCAAAAACCTTGTAGGCACTTTTACTGTCGAGGAGTTTGTAGCATCCCTTGAAGTACCTCGCAAAATTCTAATTATGGTCCAAGCTGGCGCAGGCACAGATGCAACGATTGATGCCCTCGTTCCGCTTCTGGATCAAGGCGATATTATTATTGACGGCGGCAATGCTTATTTCCCTGATACACAGCGCCGCAGCAAAGCGCTTGAAGCACAAGGTCTTCGTTTCATCGGCACTGGCGTTTCCGGCGGTGAAGAAGGCGCACTGAAAGGACCGTCCATCATGCCAGGCGGTCAAGAGTCTGCCTATAAATTGGTTGAGCCTATTCTTACAGCGATCTCCGCGAAAGTAGGCGGCGACGCTTGCTGCACATATATCGGACCAGACGGTGCCGGCCACTACGTGAAAATGGTGCATAACGGTATCGAGTATGGCGATATGCAATTGATCTGCGAAGCGTATGACTTGCTCAAACGCGTTCTTGGCGTTAGCACAGAAGAGTTGCAATCGATCTTCACGGAATGGAACAAAGGGGAGCTCGACAGCTACCTGATTGAAATTACTGCAGATATTTTCTCCAAATACGATCCGGAAACCAAACAACCTATGGTTGATGTAATCCTTGACTCCGCTGGACAGAAGGGTACCGGTAAATGGACAAGCCAAAGCGCGCTTGATCTTGGTGTGCCGCTATCCATCATTACAGAATCCGTCTTCTCCCGTTTCTTGTCTGCTCTTAAAGACGAGCGCGTAGCGGCAAGCAAATTGTTGAAAGGACCACAATCGGCTCCTTATCAAGGCGACAAAGCTGCTTTCATCGAAGCGGTTCGCAAAGCGTTGTTCGCAAGTAAAATTTGCTCCTACGCACAAGGCTTCGCACAAATGCGCGCAGCTAGCGACGAGTACGGCTGGAACCTGCGTTACGGCGATATCGCGATGATTTTCCGCGGCGGCTGCATCATCCGTGCCGGCTTCCTGCAAAACATCAAAGATGCGTATGATAAAGACGCTGGTTTGACTAACTTGCTTCTTGACGACCACTTCAAAGAAATCGTGGAATCGTACCAAGGCGCATGGCGTGAAGTAATCGCAACTGCGGTAACGCAAGGTATTCCGGTACCGGCATTCTCGAGCGCGCTGTCCTACTATGACAGCTACCGCACAGAACGTCTGCCTGCGAACCTGCTTCAAGCACAGCGCGACTACTTCGGCGCACACACGTTCAAGCGTGTGGACAAAGAAGGCTCATTCCACTTCAATTGGATTCAATCGTAAGACCCGTTATTACATCCTGTAAGCAGCTTCGCAGCCGATCGGACTCTTGACCGCATCCGCTGCGCTGCTGCTTGAGCAGGAATAACGATGCTTCCGCAAAGCTTTGAAATTTTTTTAATAAGAGTGGCTGAGGAAGACTGATTAATTCAGGCGCTTCGTCAGCCATTTTCTTTTTCATATACTCTAGGGTCCACAGCACATCTTCTCGGGAAAGCGGATAATCGGGATTATAGATTCTGGCCACGTGGTACTGGGCGGAGAAGGGCTCGGGGATTGGAGCCATATGGAGGTCACTCCTTTATGGATTTGTGGGCATCAGTACTATCAACTCTACGGAAGAAACCAATTTTTTATACCCGTTAATCTGTAATAATGATATAATCACTGGAAAATGTTTTTTGTTAACGTACAGGTTGGGATGGTGTTTTTTCATTGGATAAGGAAAAACTGCTTCATCATGTCGTTCTCATCGGTTTTATGGGAACCGGCAAATCAACAGTCAGCAAGCAGCTGGCAGAGCTTCTGAAATGCGGAACGGCTGACATTGACGCCGAGATCGTCCGTCGAGAAGGTCAGGCGATTGCAGACATTTTCGCAGCGCGAGGCGAGGTGGACTTTCGGCTTGCCGAGACAGCTGCACTCTCAGAGGTACTGGGAAGTTCGGAGCCTCTGGTGATTGCGACTGGCGGAGGTGCTGTTTTGTCGGAGCGCAACCGTTCGATGATGCTTGAAAATAGCTTCGTGGTTGCTTTAACGGCGGACCCCGAACAGATCATTGCCCGTGTGAGCGAAGATTCTGCACGTCCGCTGCTTCAAGGCGATGTGCGTGAACGCGTATATAGATTGCTCGAAGACCGGAAACATGCTTATGCGTTTGCACATTTGACGATTGATACGTCGAATCTCAGCGTCAGGCAAGTCGTAGAGCAAATTGAGCACGGCATCAAGATGCGTTTCTAGCACTTACATATAAAGGAGACCGACTAAAGATGGATGTACTCGTAACCCCTACACCGAAGCTGCAAGGCGAGCTTCAAGCGCTATCTTCGAAGAACTATACGACGCGTTACCTGCTTGTTGCCGCTCTTGCAGAGGGCACCAGCACCATTTATTACCCTGCACATAGTGAAGACAGTGATGCTATGCGCCGTTGCATTCGCGATCTTGGCGCAATTATTGAAGAAGATGACGAGAAAATTACGATTACAGGCTTTGGTCGCAATCCCAAGGACGTGAAAGAGCTTGATGTTGGCAATGCAGGAGCTGTGCTTCGTTTCCTCATGGCCATTACGGCCCTTGCACCTGACGTTACGTTCATTAACCGGTACCCGGATTCACTCGGCAAACGTCCGCATGATGATTTGATCGACGCGCTTGGCCAAATCGGAGTGGACGTTCAACATAATAATGGCAGACTGCCGATTACGATTCGCGGCGGCGCAGCCAAAGGCGGCAAAATTCAAGTATCCGGCAATGTGAGCTCGCAGTTCCTTAGCGCATTGCTGTTCTTGACGCCGCTGCTTGAAGAAGACAGTGAAATCGAAGTGCTGCATGACCTTAAATCCAAGGTCGTTGTGGGACAAACCCTTGAAGTTCTTGCGCAAGCAGGCATCGTAATCGAAGCAAGCGAAGACCTGATGCATTATCGCATTGCTGGCGGTCAACGTTATGAAGCGAAGAAATACATCGTGCAAGGCGATTACCCGGGATCTGCCGCTGTGCTGGCAGCTGCTGCGGTTACGCAATCCGATGTGATCCTGCATCGCTTGGAAGAGAACAGCAAGCAAGGCGAGCGCGCCATCGTTGACGTACTGCGTATGATGGAAGTACCGCTTACGCACGAGAACGGGATCGTACATGTACAAGGGAACGGCAAGCTGAAAGCCGTTGAGTTTGATGGCGATAAAGCGACGGATGCCGTACTTGCCATGGTTGCTGCAGCGGTATTCGCAGAGGGCACTTCCCGTTTCTACGATGTTGAGAACCTGCGCTATAAAGAGTGCGACCGCATAACAGATTACTTGAACGAGCTGCGTAAAGCAGGAGCGAACGTGGAAGAGCGTCAGAGCGAGATTATCGTTCACGGTCGTCCGGAAGGCGTAGAAGGCGGCGTAGAAATTAACGCGCATTATGATCACCGCGTTATTATGGCTCTTACGGTCGTTGGTCTTCGTGCCAAGCAGCCGCTTCGTATTCGTGACGCCCATCATGTGGCAAAGTCCTACCCGATCTTCTTCGATCATTTGAAGGCACTCGGCGCGAATGTCGAATGGATTGAGTAGGAAATTGGCAGTCTAAGCTAAGGCAATGAAATGTTAGAAGGGAAGATATTCACATGGCTCATACCAATCCTTCAAGAGATGAAATCAAGTCGATTCTCGAAGCAAGCTCGGTAATTGCGGTTGTTGGATTATCTGACAAACCGGACCGTACCTCGTATATGGTTTCGGAAGCGATGCAAGCGAAAGGCTACCGCATCATTCCCGTTAACCCGGCAGGGGCGGACACGATTCTCGGTGAGAAGAATTACGCTTCGCTGAAGGAAATTCCGTTTCCGGTAGACGTCGTAAACGTCTTCCGTCGCAGCGAGCATACACCTCCTGTTGCGGAAGAAGCAGTCGCAATCGGTGCGAAGACCTTATGGCTGCAGTTGGGAATTGCAAACGATGAAGCGGCGGAAATTGCGGAGCGCGGCGGTTTGCAAGTCATTATGGACCGCTGCATCAAGGTGGAAGACTCCATCTTGCTGCCGCAAGGGAAGTCCAAAGCATAGAAGAGTACGGCTCATAATCGAATGATCGAATGAAGCGGCGGACCACGGGGTCTGCCGTTTTATTTTGACAAAGGCGGTTGCAACCCTTACGATCAGGAGTAGAGGTTTTTTGGGAATGTCGTATTCAAGAGAGGGGGGAACCTATGAACATAATGGGGCATCTGCAGCAGCTTGGCCGTTCATTCATGCTTCCGACGATCGTGCTGCCGGGCGCAGCCATATTCCTAAGTTTGAGTGCATTGCCATGGGAAGCGATGGGACTTCCCAGCATCCATACGCATTTGCAAACCGCAGGGGATACGCTGTTTACGTTTCTGCCCTATTTATTTGCATTTGGCATCGCGATGGGGATGACGAGCAATGCAGGCACGGCAGGATTGGCAGCCATTGCCGGCATGTTTATTTATACCAGCATTATCAATGCAAGTCATTATGAGCTGGAACCGACCGTATTTACAGGTGTAATAATCGGGATCGTGACCAGCATCCTAAACGAACGATTCAAGTCGATAAAGTTTCCGGAATATATCCAATTCTTTGGCGGGCCGCGGTTTATTCCGCTCATTGTGAGTGTGTTCTCAACCCTATGGGCCATCGTCATGGTGCAGATCGCACCTTATATTCATAACGGTTTAATCGAGCTTGGTGAAATTATCGATTCCGGCGGCGGCTTCGGCGTGTTTCTGTTCGGTTTCGTCCTTCGAATTCTGGTAGTATTCGGGCTGCATCATCTGGTCAGCCATGTATTCTGGTTTCAGGTTGGGGGCTATAGTACTCCTGATGGTTCTGTAGTTTTCGGGGATTTGCCCCGTTTCTTCGCAGGGGATCCTACAGCCGGCGGATTTATGGCCGGCTTGTATCCGACGATGATGTTTGCGCTGCCCGCGATCGCGTTTGCGATTATTCATGAGGCACGTGAGGATTTGAAACCGAAAATTCGCAAAACGTTTACTACCGCGGCGCTTGCTTCTTTTCTAACCGGTGTAACGGAGCCGATTGAGTTCGCGTTTCTGTTTGTAGCGCCTTATCTATTCGTTGTCCATGCGCTTCTCTCAGGCGCGATGATGTGGGTTACATACGAGCTTGGTATCAGACACGGTTTCTCGTTCTCAGCAGGAGCGATCGACTTCCTCATTAATGAGCATCTGGCTACTAGGGGCTGGCTGCTCATCCCGATCGGAATTCTGTTCGGCTTGCTCTATTATTTCTTATTCCGCTGGGCGATTCAGCGCTTCCAAATTCCAACCCCTGGGCGGGAAGAAGGTTCGCAGCTCGACGAGTGGGCAGGGGATATCCCCTATCGCGCACCGCTTATCCTGCAAGCTATCGGCGGCAAAGAAAACATCGTGCAAATGGAAGCTTGTATTACGCGTCTGCGGTTGAAGGTCTCCAGTGATAAGCTGGTTGACATCAATGCGCTCAAACATTTAGGCGCAGCAGGCGTCATTCGGCTTGGCGGGGGCAATGTTCAGATCGTATTCGGTACCTATTCCGAGCTCATACGGGAGGAAATGGACAAGGCGATACGAAGGGATATATCTAGGGTTCTGTTTTGTTCACCTGTTCAAGGGCGAATGATGCCGCTCTCCGAAGTGCCGGATCCGATTTTTGCGGGGAAGCTTGTTGGAGACGGTGTAGCGTTCATGCCGGATAAAGGCGAGCTTGTTTCACCGGTACAAGGGAAAATCATTCATGTGTATCCATCGATGCATGCCATAGGCATTCGCACGCCGGAAGGGCTTGAGGTGCTGCTGCACATTGGCATCGATACCTCCCAGATGAAAGGACATGGCTTCCATGCTGTTGTCCAAGAAGGGGATCAGGTGAAACCGGGCCAACTGCTCATTACCTTTGATATGCAGAAAATACGCAAAGGGAGCAAGTCGCTCGCAACGCCAATGGTCATTACGAACTCCGATTTGGTCAGTTCTTGGAGCTTTGCTCCGTTTAAAGGGGTTAAAAAGGGTCAGGCTTCCGTCATGTCAGTTGTGCTAAAAGAGAGAAGCGGTGGAGGGGAAACAGCGTGATTCAAGGAATTGGAGCATCATCCGGCATAGCAATCGGCAAAGCGTTCGTACTGCCGAACTGGGAATGGGATTTGCCGGAACAAAAAATCGATGTCGCTGATCTGGCGCGCGAGTTTGACCGGTTATACGAAGGCATTCGCACCTCGAAGGTCGAAATCGAGCATTTGAAGGATGAGCTGCGTGAGGTTGTCGGACCAGAGGAAACGAGCATCTTCGATGCCCATTTAGCGATATTGGATGACCCGGTCTTTATGAATGAGATTCAGGGCATCATTCAGCGTCAATATAAAGCTGCGGAAGTGGCAGTGAAAGAAGCCATTGACCATTTTGTGACGATGTTCGATCTATTGGATGATGAATATATGAAAGAACGCGCGCTGGATATCAAGGACGTAGGCAACCGTCTGCTCAAGCATCTGCTTGGCGCACCGGAAATCACGCTGCCTTCCGATACGCAGCCGTTCCTGCTCATCGCCAGAGAACTCTCGCCGTCTCAGCTTGCCCATTTGAACCCGAATCACGTGCTTGGCATCGCAACGCTGGCAGGAAGCACGACCTCGCATTCGTCCATTATGGCTAGAGCGCTTGGCGTTCCGCTCGTTGTCGGTATTGAATCTAAGCTGGAAGAGACGATCCAAACAGGCGACTTGCTAATTATCGATGGAGACCTCGGCATCGTTCATATGCATCCAGAGGAATCGTTAGTCGATCATTATACAGGCATGCAGCTTCGTCAGCGGGAGAAGAAGCAGCAGCTCAAACGGATTGTCAGCGTCAAACCGGTCACGCAGGATGGGAAGGAATTCGAGCTTAGTGCCAATATCAGCTCTCTGAAGGAGCTCGATGTCGCATTAAGCAGCGGAACGAATGGCGTAGGGTTGTTTCGTACGGAATTTCTATATATGGACCGCAACCGTCTTCCGAAGGAAGAAGAGCAGTACGAGGTGTACCGTTCTGTCGCGGAGAAGCTGGATCATAAACCGCTGATCATTCGGACGTTGGATATCGGCGGCGACAAGCAGCTGGATTATTTCGAGCTGCCGGAAGAGAGCAATCCGTTCCTGGGGTATCGGGCCATTCGGATTTGTCTCGATAAGAAGGATTTGTTCAAAACACAATTAAGAGCGATTCTTCGGGCGAGTCACTACGGAAACGTGAAGATCATGTACCCGCTTATCTCTTCTGTTGAAGAGGTGAGAGCTGCAAATGCGCTGCTGGAAGAGTGCAAAGCGGAACTAAAGGCAGAAGGGATCGGCTATGCCGACAATATCGAAGTCGGTATTATGATTGAGCTGCCCGCTGCCGTACTCATTGCGGATATCCTCGCCGAGGAAGTCGATTTCTTCAGCATCGGTACGAACGATTTGGTGCAATTCACACTCGCCGTCGATCGGATGAACGAGCAAATTTCACATCTTTATGAGCCGTATCATCCTGCGGTGCTGCGCATGCTGAAGCTAACCATCGAAGCGGCTAAACGCGCAGGCATTCACGTAGGCGTCTGCGGCGAAATGGCCGGTGATCTCCATGCGCTGCCGATCTGGCTCGCACTTGATGTCGACGAGCTGAGCATGTCCGCACATGCGATATTGCCTGTTAAGGAACGGCTGCTCTCCCTGAAGCAGCAGGAATGCCGCGCAATGTTCGAACAGCTTCTCCGCTGCAGAACGAGCGATGAAATTCATAAGCTGCTTGCCGTTTCGCAGGATGCGCCAATTGCTGCTTCGCGCGAACGATCAGCCGTAACTAAGCAAGTTTAAGCTTTAACGTAGATAAGGGCGGCAACCCTTGGGTTGCCGCCCTT